>CAKTIO010000014.1 GCA_934565855.1 uncultured Dysosmobacter sp. | reverse complement strand
GCGTGTGATATATTGAGGTTAAATATATAGTTGTGAAATTTTTTCGCATTCTGCACCAACAGAATATTGATTCCGTTTATGCAATCAGTCCTAATCGTTCCATCTGCTGTCTGTGTTCTGATCCGCTGGTCAAAAGATAAATTCGAGTCGTTTCTATACTGGAATGGCCAAGAATATCCGCAAGTCTCGCAATGTCCTTGTAGACCTTGTAATAGGCTATCGCAAACAAATGGCGCAGATTGTGCGGATATACTTTGTGTGGATCAACTCCGGCTGTTTTGCAAATTTTCTTCATAGCAGCCCATATCTGATAACGGCTCATCGGCTTTCCGCTTCCGGCGCAGAATATTGCGCCGGAAGCGATTCTTTGCTTCTTTGCATATTTCAGCAGCTTTCGACATAACTTTGTGGGGATAAGAATCGTTCGGATCTTTCCCTTTAGGTGGATTTCAGCTTTTCCTGCGCTTATCGTTTCGACGGTAATATACTGAACCTCGGAAACACGGATTCCTGTGCTGCAGATCGTTTCCATCAAAAGTGCGAGTTTTTCATTACCGCAATGATTTGCGAAACTGACCAGACGGGCATATTCCTCTTTTGTCAATTCCCGACTGCTCTCCCGGAACATTTGGTGCTGCACCTTCAAGTATTTGGTGCAGTACTCGGTCCATCCCATAAAAGTAAACAGACAGTTGAGCGCTGCCAGCATTGCGTTGATCGTTGAAGGTGCATACTTTTGCTCGACTAAACTGCATTTCCACGCAGTGACAGTCTCTTTTGTAATGGGCAGGCCGCCTGACCAGCTATGAAAAGCCCTGACACTTCGAAGATATTTTTCTTTTGTAGCTGCAGACTTTTCTTCATAGCAAAGATACTGCTTAAAGACTGTAATGTTATCTAATGTTAAATAGCGGCAATTCATAGTGACCTCCAAGGAACAGAATACTGCCATTATAAATTCCAATTCTGTTCCTGTGAGCATCAAATCACTAACCATCCCAACATTTTACTTAACACTCCATCCTTAAATAGTGTTGTAAAAAACCTCTAAACGCAGAAAACGCCACACTTTCGTGCGGCGTTTTCTGCGTTGCATCTTTCATCAACACATTCTGGTATGCCCGACTGGATTCGAACCAGCGGCCTTTAGAGTCGGAGTCTAACGCTCTATCCAACTGAGCTACGGGCACATATTTACTTGTGGGTTCCTACGATAGTAGTCAAATAGTAGTCAACGACTATCTATTTTTTCTCTGCCGTTCCTGCAAACGCAGCTACAACAACGGTTTGCGCCATATCTCAGGGGGGAAAGCCTGAAACGTCGGAGTCTAACGCTCTATCCAACTGAGCTACGGGCGCATATACAGTTTTCTTATGAACACTGGTTGAGATTATATCAAAGTTTTTCGGGTCTGTAAAGTCCTGTTTTTAAAAAATCCGAAAAAAGATTGTTAAAAAAATTGACAAGTCGAAAAAATTAGGATAAACTCTATTTATAAAATGTATTGGGAGCAGGCAACGTTTCCCCGCTCTTTCAAACGGAATGCAATTTACTGAACTTAGGAGTGATTCGCTTTGAAAAAAGACAACATCTCCGACGCCGTTATCCGCCGTCTTCCCCGCTATTATCGCAAGCTCACCGAATTGAGCAGCCGCGGAGTTGTGCGGATCTCCTCCCACTCTCTTGGGCAGGAAATGAGCATCACTGCTTCGCAGATTCGCCAGGACTTCAGCTGCTTCGGTGAATTCGGGCAGCAGGGATATGGCTACAACGTGGACGAACTGCGCGCGGAAATCGGACACATTCTGGGGGTAGACCATGACCACCACCTCATCATGATCGGCGTGGGCAATCTGGGACATGCCCTGCTGCAAAACTTCCCGTTTTCCCAAAACGGCTTCTCCATTGACGCCGCCTTTGATGTGTCTCCCTCTGTCATTGGAACGGAGATCCGCGGAGTTCCCATTTACTCCATGGAGGAGCTGGATTCCTATATTCAGAACCACGCGGTTGACGTGGTCTCCCTGACTATCCCCCAGTCCATTGCACAGGATGTGGCGGACCATCTGGTGGAGCTGGGCATCCAGGGCTTCTGGAATTTCACCAATGTAGAGCTGAGCAGCAGCAATCCCAATGTAAAGTTTGAAAACATCCATTTCGCGGACAGTCTGCTGACCCTCAGCTACCGCATTTCCAATCCCTGACGCATTCGGATACCTATGAAAAAAAGAGGACTTATTCTTTCACTTTGCCTGCTCGCCTCCGCACTGCTGATCTCTGCCCTTGCTGCCGGCGGCGACGCATCGGATCCATTGATCTCCCTCTCCTACCTGAACACCTCCTATACAAGCACCGTGGAAACCGCCATTTCCAAGCGTCTGGATGCTTCTGACCAGACGATCCTGTCCTCGGCAGGCAGCGGTACTGCGCCCTCTTCCGGCACGGTAAGTACTTCCGGAAGCTGGCAGGAGATCCGTTTAAAATCGGGGGACCAGCTCCTGGGAACCACCGGTCTCTTTGTTATGCCTCTGGCAGGAAAGGTACAGGCATCCTTTTCCACCGGTACTGTGGTCGATGTCACCACAGGCTCGCCCATCGCCAGCGGCGCCGTGCTAACTGCCAACCACCGGTATCTGGTGGCGGAGGACACCTCGGCGGTCTTTACAGTCTCCTCCCCCACCGCCGTTGTGGAGCATCAGGGAAGCAATTCCCTCTCTTACTCGGATTCTGTGGATTACAACGCAATGGCGACCGCTCTGAAGCAGATGCGCCTTTTCAAGGGCAGCTTTACCGCTTATGGCGATGGTTATGACCTGGAGGTCGCCCCTACCCGTCTGCAAGCCCTCATTATGTTTATCCGGGTCCTGGGCGAGGAAAACGCCGCCCTGTCCTGGAGCGGTTCCCTCCCGTTCAAGGATCTGACTCCCGGCAGCGATGCGGCAAAATACGTTGGCTATGCCTATGAGCATGGCTATACCAACGGATACACTGCCACCGCATGGAAGCCCGCGCAGACGGTAAATGTATATCAATACACAGAATTTATGCTCCGCGCCCTGGGATACAGCTCCACCGCCAACACCAATCTTGCCGATACGATGGAACGCGCGGTTGCCTGCAATCTCCTCACCTCGGTAGAAGCCGCCGGGCTGAAGACACAGACCTTCCTTCGGGCACAGCTGGTCTACATCTCTTTCCGCAGTCTGGACGCCACGCTTTCCGGGCAGACGGCGACACTACAGGAAGCACTGATCAGCAAGGGTATCTTTACCGCTGCGGAAGCGGATGCCGCACAGGCTGAGGTTTCCACAGCGCGGATCTTCTGACACCAATTTTCCCCCACCGCATACTATGGATTGAGGCTGATCTCGATCAGCTACCAATTTCATAGGAGGTTCCGGTATGTGTAATAACAACGGGTTCTTCGGTGGAGGAAGCTGCTGCTGGATCATCATTATCATCCTGCTGCTGTGCTGCTGTGGTAATGGTTGGGGCGGTGGCTGCTGTGGCTGCGGCGGCGGTCCCGGTGGTCCCGGCGGTCCCGGCGGTCCCGGCTGCTGCTGATTCCGATTTTTCCCAGCATATGTTTTCTCCCCGCATTCCGCTGGAATGCGGGGAGTTTTACTTGACACCTTTGATCCGCCATGATAGGATGCAATGCACAAAAGCGGACGGTCTGTCTGCATGAAAAAGGAGAGCTTCTCATGAAAATCGCAGGAATGCTGAAAAATACAACCAGCTATGGTCCGGGGCATCGCTTTGTTGTCTTCCTGCAAAGCTGCCAGCATCACTGTGACGGCTGCCAAGCCGCCGCCCAGTGCCATAACAGCGGCGTTGATTTCCCAGAGGACGAGCTATGCTCCATGATGACCTCAGACCCGGAGACCGCCGGATTAACGATCTGCGGCGGAGAACCATTTGCCCAGGCAGAGGAATGCCTTGCGCTGGCAGATGCCGCCCATACAGCCGGGTTGAACGTCTGGTGTGTAACCACCGAAACCTATGAAGCGCTCCTATGCGGAACGGACGCTCAAAAAGCCCTGCTGCGGAAGACGGATGTCCTGATCGATTCCGGAGCTCCCGCGTTTCAGCAGGCTGTCCCCCCTGCCCTGTCTCTCTCCAAAAATGCAGAGAGAATAATTCTTGTTGCAGAAAGTCTGACCAGCGGGCATGTTGTTTTATGGAAATCTTAACGGTCTCTTAGTCAATAAAACACGGCGAACGCATTGAATCCGTTCGCCGTGTTTTTTCATGCAGCCCTGTAGATATACAGGCTCAGTGCCCCATAAAGTAGCTGATCCCCAGCAAAATATACATCGGTCCAAAGCAATACGCCATGAACATCTCCGCATGGGGAACCCTTGTGGTGAAGCAGTCCGTCAAAATGAGAATCTCTCCAAAATAGGCAAAGGACCCCAAAAAGTACGCAATTCCCTTATAAATAGACGATCCCGGGACATGAAACAGGGAAATTGCAAACAGGACCACTGCCATGGCAACCGCCATATTCCGCAGCAGCAGCACGGTATGCTCCAGCTTCTTGTGGTGGCTGTGTTCGATCATCTCCTCTTCAGACAGACCGACATACACATCGTGGAGCATTTCCTCCACTTCGTTGATCTCATGGGTGATCAGATTTTCCTTGCAAGAATCCATAGGGACCTCCTGTGTTAAGACTTTGGTAAAATCTTAACATATTCTTAACGGCTGCGCAAGTAAAATTTGCATTTTTTAAATTTTTTCCTGCATTTTTATAATATGCGGCATTTTCTGTCCGTGGACCTAAGGATGTGGAGCATTGAAGAAATCAAACCCCGTCCGGCGAAAGAAGCCCACAGGAAACCAGGAACCGTGTTAAAAACAAAAAGACAGTGGAAAGGAATCCTTCCACTGTCTTTTTATTTCTGATGCCGTTATTTTGCGTATTCCACTGCTGTGGTCTCCCGCAGGATGTGTACCTTGATCTGTCCGGGATATTCCATCTCTTCTTCGATCTTCTTTGCCAGATCCCGTGCCAGAATGACCATCTGGTCCTCCGAAATGACCTCCGGCTTTACCATCACGCGGACCTCTCGTCCCGCCTGAATGGCATATGCCTTTTCCACGCCGTTGAAAGAGGTGGAGATACTCTCCAGCTGCTCCAGCCGCTTGATGTAGTTCTCCACATTCTCACGGCGGGCGCCGGGACGTGCCGCGGAAATTGCATCCGCCGCCTGCACCAGGCATGCCACAATGGTCTTCGGCTCCACGTCGTTGTGGTGTGCCTCGATGGCATGGATGATGTCATCCCGTTCCTTATACTTTCTGGCGAACTCCACGCCCAGGGCAACATGCGTTCCCTCCAGCTCGTGGTCCACCGCCTTGCCGATGTCATGCAGCAAACCGGCACGCTTTGCCGCCTGCACATCCGCGCCCAGCTCCGATGCCATCATACCTGCAATGTGAGACACCTCAATGGAGTGCTGCAGCACGTTCTGACCGTAGCTGGTACGGTAATGCAGCCGACCCAGCATCTTTACCAGTTCCGGATGCACATTGCGGACACCCGTTTCAAAGACTGCCCGCTCGCCCTCCGCCTTGATGGTCGCTTCGACCTCACGGCGGGCTTTCTCCACCATTTCCTCAATGTGGGTGGGATGAATCCGTCCGTCGGCGATCAGCTTCTCCAGTGCCAGCCGTGCGATCTCACGGCGGACCGGCTCAAAGCAGCTGACGGTAATTGCCTCCGGCGTATCGTCGATGATCAGATCCACGCCGGTCAGGGTCTCGATCGTGCGGATATTGCGTCCCTCACGACCAATAATACGTCCCTTCATCTCGTCATTGGGCAGGGGAACCACACTGACGGTCATTTCCGCGACCTGGTCGGCGGCGCAGCGCTGAATTGCTCTTGCCACCACTTCCCGGGCGCGCATGTCACTTTCTTCCTTCATCCGAGACTCCACTTCCTTGATCTTCATGGCTGTCTCGTGGGTCACTTCCGACTCTACCTGATCGATCAGGTACTTCTTTGCCTCTTCCGCAGTAAAGCCGGATATCTTTTCCAGCATTGCCGTCTGGCTCTGCTTAATGGTCTTGATCTCCTCGGCTTCCTTATCCGCCTGGGCGTGCTTCTGTGCCAGCAGCTCTTCCTTCTTCTCGATCGCCTCTGTTTTGCGGTCGATATTTTCCTCTTTCTGCTGCAAGCGGTTTTCCTGTCTCTGCAGGTCTGCTCTGCGGTCTTTTACTTCCTTCTCATACTCGCTGCGATTCTTTAAAATCTCCTCTTTTGCCTCCAGCAATGCCTCTTTCTTCTTGTTCTCAGCACTCTTGATGGCCTCGTTGATGATACGCTTTCCTTCTTCTTCCGCGCTTGAGATTTCCTTTTCCGATACGTTTTTGCGATAGCGATAACCGAGAGGGAAGGCAACCGCTAAGCCGACCACCAATCCGATGACGACATAGAACACTATGGACTGCCTCCTTCTGATTCTGGGGGACTGCCGTCCCCGCCTTTGTAATGAAGAACCGGACAATGTCCGGGGTGAAAACAATCGGAGGATGATACCCCTATATCTTCCGAAAAGATTCCTGTTTTAGTTTAAACGTTTGATGTCTAACTGTCAAGGGAAATGTATCCCTCTTCCAGCAGGCGGCGCGGCATTCCGCCGCTCAGCCCAGCGTGATGTATGCCGCCGCGGCATATCCCACATAAATTCCATAATGTACCACATACCACCCCTGCCACTCTCCGTATACGCTGACGCTCCCGCCTGCCGGGATCTGTGCCAGCACCGCTCCCTCCTGTGAGGGTTCGGCACGCAGGTTCAGCGTGCCGTAGGAAATGGTAACGGTCCCGTAGCTCACCTCCATCGGCCAGATGAAGGGCAGCCCGAAAAATTCCGTCAGCGACAGCACCAGATTCTGCGCCATCAGCTCCTTATGCCCCTCGATCCAGCTGGCGTCCGCCGGATTGTCGTGGTAGCCGATCTCCAGCAGCACGGAGGGACAGCGCGGCATCCGCACCTCTCCCAGCGTGGTCGTCGCCTGTGTATGCACCTGCCCAGGCAGCGGATAGATGCTGCGCAGGTTTTCCGCGAAGAGCTCCGCGGCGCGCTGCCCCTGCCGGCTTCCCGGATAGTAAAAGGCAATGATCCCCCGGTTTTCCCCCTCGTGTCCCGCGCCGGAAGCATTGGAGTGCAGCGCCAGGTAAAAATCGTAGGTTCCCGCGTTCGCCTGCCGGATGGAGGACGCCGCTGTCATCTCCGGCGTGTTCCGCTGGAACTGGATCCCATTGGACAGCAGATACGGGATCATGGCGTCCGCCAGCAGATTCATGTGGTATTCCTCTGAACCGCTGCCTGTGATATACAAGTTGGATTCCTGTGTGGATGGACTCAAATAAATTCTCGGCATAACCGCTCCTCCTACTGTCAGAAAATTCAAAAAAGCTTTTTCATAACGCAGATCCGGTGTGGCATTTCCGTAAAAAATATGTTAAACTTTTGGAGAATACACCGCAGAAGAGGTAGAAATCAGATGAAAACAGAGAGAATTTACCCCCGCTACCGGGTCACGCCCAAGGCAGAAGCCGCCATCCTGCGGGGACATCCGTGGGTATACGACGCGGAGATCCTTTCCACTGAAGGTGCCACGGTCAACGGCGGTCTAGTGGACGTACTCAGCCGGAAGGGGCGGTATCTTGGCACGGGACTTCTGTCTGAGCACTCCAAGATCCGCGTCCGGCTGATCTCCAGAAACGCCAACGACCAGTTTGACGAAGACTTCTGGGAACGGAAGCTGCGCTGGGCATGGGAATACCGGAAAACCGTCCTCCGTCCGGAGGATCTGGACTGTTGCCGGATCATTTTCGGGGAATCCGACGCCTTTCCCGGTCTGACGGTGGACCGCTTCCACGACCTGCTGTCCGTGCAGGTCCTCTCCATCGGAATGGAACTGCGGAAGGATTTTCTGATCCCCACGCTGGTGAAAATTCTGCGGGAGGACGTGCAGACCATCTCCGGCGTTTACGAGCGCAATGACGAAGCCCTGCGGGAAAAGGAAGGGCTGGAGCAGGGCAAGGGCTGGTTCCCGCTGCCCGGAGAAATCGCTCCCGCCTCTCCCGTTACAGAGATCGTGGAAAACGGCGTCCGCTATCTGGTGGACGTGGAAAACGGACAAAAGACCGGCTTTTTCCTGGACCAGAAATACAACCGGCAGGCGGTGGCGCGCCTTGCCGCCGGAAAAACCGTGCTGGACTGCTTCACCCACACCGGGTCCTTTGCCCTGAACGCCGCTAAGGGCGGCGCCGCCCATGTCACCGCAGTGGACGTTTCCGCAGCAGCGGTGGAAATGGCACGCGCCAACGCCCGGCGCAACGGCGTGGACAACATCATGGAATGCGTCTGCGCCAATGTCTTCGACCTCCTGCCTGAGCTGGAAAAGCAGCCCCGGAGGTACGACTTCATCATTCTGGACCCCCCCGCCTTTACCAAGTCCAGAAAAACCGTTCACAACGCCATGACCGGCTATAAGGAGATCAACTACCGCGCCATGAAGCTTCTGCCCCGGGGCGGATATCTGGCGACCTGCTCCTGCTCGCACTTTGCCACGGAGGAAAAATTCATGGAGATGCTGCGCTCCGCCGCCCAGGACGCCAACGTTCAGCTGCGGCAGATCGAAGCCCGGCAGCAGTGCTGCGACCATCCCATTCTCTGGGGCGTGGAGGAGACCAATTACCTGAAATTCTTCCTGTTTCAGGTCATTTGACCCTTGTCTGTAGGAAAGGAAGGTGTAAAAATGAGTCCGGAAGAGGAAAAATTTCAACGAATGACCACCCGTCCTGTCGGTCAGCTGATCTGCGAGTTAGCGGTTCCCTGTATTATCAGTATGATGATCACCGCGTTTTATAATCTGGCGGACACCTTTTTTGTTGGAATGCTGCACAGCAACAGTGCCACCGGCGCGGTGGGCGTGGCATTTTCCCTGATGGCGATCATTCAGGCGGTGGGCTTTTTCTTTGGACACGGTTCCGGCAACTACATGTCCCGGGAGCTGGGACAGCAGAACCACGAGGAAGCCTCTAAAATGGCGGCTACCGGCTTCTTTCTCTCCCTTTGCACAGGCGGCATTCTGCTGGTCCTGGGCATTCTCTTCCTGAAGCCCCTGGTCCTGCTGCTGGGGTCCACGGAAACCATTCTGCCCTATGCCACCCGCTACGTCCGCATCATTCTGATCGGCACCCCCTGGATGACCACGGCGCTGACGCTGAATAACCAGCTACGCTTTCAGGGCAGCGCGGCTTACGGCATGATCGGGATCACCGCCGGCGGCGTTCTCAACATCATTCTGGATCCCATCCTGATCTTCACCTGCGGGCTTGGCATTTCCGGGGCGGCGCTTGCCACCATCATCAGCCAGTTCATCAGCTTCTGCATCCTGCTGCGCATGACCTACCGGAAGGGAAACATCGCAATTCTTCCCGCCAAGACCACCTTAAAGGTCGAGTATTTCAGCCAGATCATTCAGGGCGGTCTCCCCTCGCTGTTCCGGCAGGGGCTTGCCTCTCTCGCCACCATCGCCCTGAATCGCGCCGCCGGACTGTACGGGGACGCCGCCATCGCGGCAATGGCGGTGGTCACCCGGATCATGATGATGGCAAACTCCGCCCTGATTGGGTTCGGACAGGGCTTTCAGCCGGTCTGCGGCTTCAATTACGGCGCCAAGCTCTGGAAACGGGTCCGGCAGGGCTTTCTGTTCTGCGTGAAAACCTCGTCCTCCCTGCTGGTCCTTGCCGCCATCGGCATTTCCATCTTCGCCCCGCAGATCGTCGCACTTTTCAGGAATGACCCCACGGTCATTGCCATTGGCGCTCCTGCCCTGCGGTATCAGTGCATCACCTTTGCCCTTGGCGGACTGGTCGTCATGAGCAACATGATGCTGCAAACCATCGGCAGGACCCTCCCTGCCACGGTCCTTGCCGTTGCCCGGCAGGGCATTTACCTCATTCCCGCCCTCTGGGTCCTGACGCCCCTGCTGGGACTGCAGGGCGTCCAGATCGCGCAGCCCATTGCCGACATCCTGTCGTTTTTGACCGCGCTTCCCATTTCCTGGTCCGTTCTGCGGGAAATGAGAGAGGACCCTGTTGGATAAAGCTTCTGTCAAAAACGCGCCGTTCCGCGAAAAAGCGAAACGGCGCGTTTTGATCTTCCTTTTAAATTCTTTGCAGACGCTTTCTGGAGCGGACCGCACATACTCCCAGCAGCAGACCGGCGCATCCGCAGAGAATGCACACCGTCAGCATGGCTGAAATGCCGCCCCAGTCGATGATATAGCCGGACAGCAGGTTTCCCACCGCATTTCCGCAGCCATTGGTCAGCACCATCTTCAGCGACTGCCCCTGGACACGGTCCTCCGGCGCAACGTTTTCATTGGCGAAATAGACACTGGCGGGAGTAAACAGCCCATATCCCAGCATCTGGACAGGCTGTACCAGCAGCAGCATGGTCAGATTCCCGGACAGCAGGATCAGCAGCGGCTTGACGATCATAAACACCAGCGAGAGCAGCAGCACCCGCTCGCTGCCCCATCTCCGGTAGAGCCGCTGGAACACAAACGCCGCCGGCAGCTCAGACGCCGCCATCATAAACAGCGCCAGCCCCAGATCGCCGCTGCTACCGCCCTTTTCGTTGATGACCGTCACCAGGAAGTTGGTGATGGGCATGATTGCGATCATGCCGAAGAAGCAGCCTGCCAGCATCCAGGTAAAGGGCGGATTGTTTTTCAGCAGGTACCACGCGGAATGCGGCTCCGCCCGTTCCTCTTCTCTGGGCAGATACCTGCTGGGAAATACCGGGAATATGGCGGCGAAGAAAATCAGCAGCAGCAGGATACCGCCGTGGGTCAGCAGCGCCGTCTGCATTCCAAACCGCGCCGTCTGCTGTCCCACAATCACGCAGACCACTGCGTAGGAAAACGCTCCCAAGCCCCGCCCGAGACTATAGGGAACATCCACCCCCGCATTGATATACTGCATCGCCATCGAGTCGATCAGCGGGTAGGAGTTGGTCTCCAAAATTCCCGTCATCAAAAAGACAAACGCCGTTCCCAAAAAGCCGGGTCTCAGAAAATAAAACGCCATATTCAGCAGAAACGCCGGTGCCATCAGGCAGATGAACACCGCCTTCAGGGGCACCTCCGGATGGCGGTCCGCCCATCTGCCCAGCAGCGGCTGGGAAACCATGCCGCCGATATACTGCACGGCGATAAACAGACCCACATCTCCCGCGGTAAAGCCGCGGTCCATTGCAATGGCGGTCTGAAAGCCGCAAAACGCCCCCAGCATTCCCCAGAAGCCGATCTGCATCAGGCTGTAGCAGATACTGACCCGCCTGCCGGATGCCATCTCCCGATCATTCATGTCCAGCAGCTCCTTCCATCAGCAGGGACAGCAGCGGCTCAAAGTCCACGCCCTCCCGGATGGGCAGCTGCTCCTTCGCCGTTCTTCTGGCGCAATCCCGCACAAATTCCGCCGCCTGCATCGCCGCCTCCGCCAGCGGCTTTCCCTTCACCAACGCGCCGGTCAAAACGCTGGCAAACACATCGCCTGTTCCATGAAACGGGTGCGCGATAAACTCCGTCTGCACCGCTTCGCTGCGTCCGGTCTTCGCATCAAAGCACATGGCGCCGGTCCTTCCCGGACGCTCGGAAACACCTGTCAGCACGACTGAGCGCTTCCCCTCCATGCTCAGGCGGGATACAATCCCATGGAAATCCGGTTTTCCTCCAAACAGTTCCTTATAGGGACAGTCCAGCAAAAACGCGGCTTCCGTCAAATTGGGCGTAATGACATCCGCCATCTGGCTCAGCCGCGCGGTTCCCGCGCACATTTCCGCCGTGTATGTCTGATACGCCTTTCCGTCGTCGCCCATCACCGGATCGATGACCACCACCGTATCCGGTCCCCGGAATTCCCGGATAAACTGCTCCACCATGCCGATCTGGCGCACGCTGCCCAGAAATCCGCTGTAAACTGCCTGAAAACTCAGGTTCAAACTTTTCCAATGCTCCGCCACCTTCGGTATTTCATCGGTCATATCCAGAAAGGTAAAGCCTGTAAAGCCGCCTGTATGCGTGGATAAAAACGCCGTGGGCAACGGGCAGCATTGCAGTCCCATTGCCGAAAGGATCGGGATCGCCACCGTCAGGGAACACCGCCCAAAGCCTGACATATCGTGAATCGCTGCAACGCGGGGAGTCTGCATGGTCATAGTCCTCTTTTCAGCAAAATAACTAAAAAGATTATACGGCATATTTTCTGGTTGTTCAAGGAGAAAACTTATGATATACTAAACAAGTATTCGCGGGCATGATGGAATTGGTAGACATGCGAGATTTAGGTTCTCGTGCTTTCGCGTTGGGGTTCGAGTCCCCATGCCCGCACCAAGTCGGAGCAAGCTGCATATCGCTTGCTCCGACTTATTTTTATAAGTTAGAACGCGCTCACACCGCTGCTCATCCTTTTTGAACCGCAAATGCCAAGCGGTGCTCAGCGGGTCTCCGGCAGGGCGGGCTGAATCTTCCGCCGGAGGTAGCCCTCCCGGACGCCGAAGCGGCTGACCGTGATGTTCTCTACAAAAAAGCGGTCCGTCAAATACTGTAAAATCAGCACGCCGGGGATCAGGGTATGGATGCGCTCCGGCGCGTAGCGCAAAATCAGGTCCGACGCATTTTTATCACACAGGCAGAGCCGCTCCGCCAGCGCGTCCAGCTGTCCGCGGGTAAAGGTACGGCTCTCCTCCGGCAGGCCGAACAGTCTGCCGCAAAGCCGCAGGCAGGCACGCGCCGTACCGCCCACGCAGACCATGTGCGCCCGCGGCTCCACCGCGTTCAGCGCCGCCGCGCCGAAGGCGGTATGCACCGCCCCGTGCATCCGCCGGAGGGACCCCTTTCCCGGCAGGAGCCTTTTCACGCAGTCCCGGTACAGCTTCAGTGACCCCACCGGCACACTGACCGCCTTTTCCAGACGCCGCCCGGTAAACATGGCAAGCTCCGTACTGGCGCCGCCGATGTCCGCGAACAGACCGTCCTCCTCCGCAAGGTCGCATGCCGCGCCGTAAAAGCCGCAGGCAGCCTCCTCCTCGCCGCTCAGCACCTCGACGGAAATGCCTGTGGCACGGCGGATCTGCTCCATCGCCTGGGCGGTGTTGGACACATTGCGCAGGGAGGCGGTGGCAAAAACGGCAAGGTGTCCGATCTCCAGCAGCTCCACTGTGCTCCGGAACTCCCGCAGGCTCCGGCAGGCACAGTGAATGCCGTCCTGGGTCAAGCGTCCGTGCTCAACGTATCCGGCAAGCCCCGCCATCAGCTTCTCCTTGAACAGCACCCGGAAGCCGTCCCCGTTCAGGTCATAGACCGTCAGGCGGATGCTGTTGGAGCCCATGTCGATCAGTGCGTATTTCATTTTCTTCCTCCCTGTCCATGCGCCGCGGTCCTTAGCCAGCTCCAGAAGCCCCCCTGCCGCTTTGCCTGCGGCGGCTGCTCTGGCGGCTCTGCCGCCCGGTGGTATGCCTCCTGATAAAAATACTCCTGTGCGTTCAGGGAATCGCCGCAGCTCTGCACCCGCACATACTCCCCGTTGGGACGCAGCTCCCGCGCCTGCCGGTTATCCCGCAGCATGATCTGAAGCATATCCGCCAGCCGGTCCCGCAGGTCCGCGTCCAGAATGGGGGCTGCCACCTCCACCCGGCGCAGGGTGTTGCGGGTCATGAAATCAGCGGAGGCAATATACACCCTCTGCCGCTCTCCCGTGCCGAAGAGGTAGATGCGGGAATGTTCCAGAAAGCGCCCCACAATGCTGATGACCCGGATATTCTCCGTGACGCCCGGCACGCCGGGCAGCAGGCAGCAGATGCCCCGCACAATGAGGTCGATCCGCACCCCCGCCCGAGAGGCGGCGATGAGCCGGTCGATGATGGTCTTATCCGTCAGAGCGTTGATCTTTACACAGATGTAGGCAGGCTCGCCCTGGCGGGAATACTCCATTTCCCGGTCGATCTGCTCCAGCACCCGGTTTTGCAGGCACCTGGGCGCCACCAGCAGCTGATGCACCGTGTCCACCGTTTCTCCCTTGGACAGCGCCTGAAACACCACCGCCGCTTCCAGCCCGATGGAGGGATTCGCCGTCATCAGCGACAGGTCCGTATACAGCCGGGCGGTTTTTTCATTGTAGTTTCCGGTTCCCACCTGGGTGAAATACTGCGTGCGCCCCTTCTCCCGGCGGGTCACCAGACACAGCTTGCTGTGGACCTTGCAGCCATCCAGCCCGTAGATGACCTGACAGCCCGCAGCCTCCAGCCGGCGGGACCACTCGATGTTGTTCTCCTCGTCAAAGCGCGCCTTCAGCTCTACCAGCACCAGTACCTGCTTCCCGTTCTCCGCCGCCTCGATCAGGGACTCCACGATCTTGCTGTGGCTTGCCACCCGGTACAGCGTCATTTTGATGGACACCACGGCGGGGTCGTTCGCCGCCTCCGCCAGAAAGTCCAGAAAGGGCTTCATGCTCTCATAGGGATAGGACAGCAGCTTGTCCTTCTCCCGGAGCTGCGCCATGACGGACATACCGGGGCGGAACTGGGGCGAGCGCTGGGGCAGCCGCTTTTCAAAAAACAGCTCCGGCTTCTGCCGCAGCGTGTCCTGGATCTGAAGCAGGAAGCTGAGGTCCAGGGGCGAGCGGCAGCGGAACACCGACTCCGGCTTCACGCCCGTATGCCCGCACAGGCTCTTCACCAGATCACCGTCCAACTCCCGGGAAAGCTCCAGCCGGACGGGAGCCAGCCGCCGTCGGCGCTTGATGAGCTTGGTCATGAATTCCCGGTAGTCCACGTCCTCGTCATACAGGGCGTCCGCGTCGATGTCGGCATTGCGGGTCAGGCGGACCAGCGATTTGGACACCACCTGCCGCCCGTCGAACACCTTGGACAGAAAGTGCAGGATCAGCTCCTCCGACAGCATATAGGCGCCCGGCTGTCCCGGCACGGCGATCAGGCGGGGCAGCACGCCGGTGCCGCAGGGAATGACGCACAGCCTTTCGTGCCCGCTCTTTCCCGCCAGCACGCCCACCGCGTAGATCTCCTTATTTTGTAGAAAGGGGAACGGTTGGCGGTGTCCCACCAGAATGGGGGACAGCAGCGGCGCCACCTCCCGGTCAAAGTACCGCTCCAGCTGGCGCCCCTCCTGGGAGGTCAGCCTCTGAAAGTCCAGCAGGCGCACGCCGTAGTCCTCCAGCTGTCCCATCAGCAGCGAGTATGCCGTGTCCTTCCGCCGGTTCAGCCGCGCCACCTCCTTCAGCAACGCCTGGAGCTGCTCTTCGGCGGTCATGTGGGTCTTGTTGTCCCGCTGGGTGCCGCTTAGCAGCATCTGGTCCTCCAGCGACCCCACCCGCACCATGAAAAACTCGTCCAGATTGCTCTGGTAAATAGAGGCGAAGGTCAGCCGCTCGCACAGCGGCACCTGTCCGCTCTCCGCCTCCTCCAGCACCCGCTCATTGAATTTCAGCCATGACAGCTCCCGGTTGATATATGTATTCATGTCTCTCTCCCACTTCCGTATCTGCGCGCTGCCCGCCCGCCTTTCCCCAATTCCTGTGAGGGGTGTGGAAAAGCGCGGGAAAGGCGAAGGCGCTCCGCCTCCGCCGTTCTGACAAAAGCGGCAGGATGCGCGATCCTGCCGCCCTGTGTTTTCACCATCTCAACGGCGCCAGCCTTCGGAACTGGCGGGTCCTGCTGGCGCATAGCTCCACATAATAGCTCAGGTATTCCTTTTTCCTCTGCCGCTGCGTCTCCTGCTCCCGGCGGAATTCCCTCCACCTCTGGCAGTCCCGGTGGCAGCCCGGGCAATAGCTGCGGCAATCCTTCTGGCAGGGCAGCATTTCCAGCACCTCTCTTGCTCTGTGATGCCTTCATTGTACCCGTTTCCCCTCCGGCGGGAAACCAAGGCTTTGTAAAATCCGGGAAAAGCCTTTGCTCACGCCGCGTCCCGCGCGGTCCCTCCCCGGTAGAGCGCCGCTGCCGCCAGCACCGTCAGCGGGACGCTGAGCACCACGCCGAAGCTGCCGGACAGCCCCTGCATCAGGGCGATGCCGATGTTGTTGGAGTTGATGATCTGAAGCCAGGGCAGGTCATAGGCGTAGTCCATCACCAGCATGGAAACGCTGCCCCCTGCAAATGCCAGGATCAGGGTGTTGGAATCGGTGCCCATCATGTCCCGCCCCACCCGCATACCGGCGCGGAACAGCTCCCGGCGGGAGATATCCGGCGTCTGGGTCCGCAGCTCCGCCATGGCGCTGGAAATGGACATGGCGACATCCATCGTCGCCCCCAGAGAGGAGATCAGCAGCCCGGAAAACAGCAGCCCGCCTACCTGAATGTCGGAGGTGTTCCACAGGGTCAGCAGGCTTTCAATGTCACTGACGTTCCAGCCGGTAACGCCGGTGGCAGCGCTGAAGACCGTGGCGGTCAAGCCCGCCGCCACCACGCCAGCCACCGTTCCGGCGGTGGCGGCAAGGGTCTTGCGGGTGGGACCGCTGATGAGCCACAGGGTAATGACCGTTGTGACCGCGCACACGAACACAGACGTCCAGAAGGGGGAATACCCCCGGTAGATCAGCGGCAGATAGACAAACAGGATGCACCCGAAGGTGAACACCAGCCCCAGCGCGCCCTTTGCCCCCTGCCTGCCGCCGATGAGGCACAGCGTCAGCAGATACAGTACGGCAAAGCCGCAGAGGACCGCTCCCCGGTCCTGAGAGTACACGCTGGAAACGGCGGTGTCCCCCGCCACGCTCTGCATGACGACCACCCGCAGCCCCACGGTGCAGGGCGCGCCGAACAGATAGCCGGAGCTGGAGGTCATCTGAACCTCCTGCCCCTTCAGCGCACCGGTGGTCATGCGGACCATTACTATCTGCTCACCGGAGCGGCTGCCGTCCGGCTGAAGGTTGTCCTGCAGGACCTGGGTGACGGTCCCCTTTTCAAACGTCTGTCCCTCCCGGACCACCAGCGGGACCTTGTCCA
Source organism: uncultured Dysosmobacter sp. (assembly GCA_934565855.1). Taxonomy (GTDB): domain Bacteria; phylum Bacillota; class Clostridia; order Oscillospirales; family Oscillospiraceae; genus Oscillibacter. Next base: position 2,667 of record CAKTIO010000014.1, on the reverse strand, counting down.
CCTGATTCAGCCGGACCACCAGCACCAGAAAAGCCAGCAGCAGGACCAGCGGCGGCAGGCGGCGCTTCCATTGTGCTTTCATGTATGAAAATCCTTTCTGAAAGAAGCTGGTCCGGCAGGCGGCTGCCTGCCGGACGGATGGGGGAAAGGGGCTTATCTGCCCAGTTTGGTCAGGGCGTAGTCCACGGAGCCTGCCGTCACGGCGGAGCCGTTCAGCAGACCATGGGCGCTGGCGTACTGCATGCCCTGCGCCAGCGTGGCGTGGGCGGAGGCATCCGCCCTGCCCTGCACGGCGGCGTACCGGGTCAGCATGGCGGCAAGCTGCGCCTGGGTAATGACAGCGTCCGGCTGGAACACGCCGCCGTTGCCCTGGGCGATGCCGTTTGCCCTTGCCCAGGCGATCGCCTTCAGGGCGGGGGTGGCGGCGGTCACGTCGGAGAACCTGGCGGCAGTGGTCACGGCGGGACGTCCGGCGGCGTCATACAGGCGCTGGACCGTCTGGGCGCGGGTCAGGGGCGCGTCGGTCTTCACGGCGGCTCCGGTCTTCCGGATGGTGAAGGTCTGGTCGATGGCTTCCGCCTTGCCGCTGTCGGTGATCTGGTAGGTGTCGATGGAGAAGGAATCCGGCGTCATGGTGATGACAGAGTAGGAGGGCAGCCAGTTCTGGCTCCGCTGGGCGATGTAGTCCTGCTGGGACGCGATCAGCTCATAGAACTTGGAGCCGGAGGCGGAGTTGGCGGTCATATACAGCGTACCCTGAGGGTCCGTGACGGTGCTGCCCACAGTGGTCTCGATGGTGTAGCAGCTGTTGTCGCTCTGGAAGTCGTTCAGCAGCACCCTGCCTGCGGCGTCATCCGCCGCGGGAGACAGGGGGATCTGGGTGCTGGAGGCGGTGTTGAAGGCGTGGTCCCAGTCGTAGTCGCTGCCGTCTGCCTTCAGCTGGAACTCATAGGTGCCGTGGGTCCTGCCGTCGCCGTACAGCAGCTTGGAGCGGCTGTAGGTGTGGTCGTGACCCTGCAGCACCACGTCGATGTCATACTGGTCGAAAATGGGGGTCAGCTGGGTCCGCAGGATCATACCGTCGGTGTCGGAGTGGTCCAGTCCGGTGCCGTAGATATCCTGATGAATGGTGACGATCCGCCATTTGGCGTCTGGGGCGGAGGCAACGGCTTCCGCGATCGCCTTTTTATGCTCCGCCACGTTGTAGTTGTTGGTGTTCAGCACGATGAACAGACCCTCGCCGTAGGAGTAATAGTAGTCGCCGCCCGCCTGGGTAGTGCCGTAGTCCGTGGCGTTGGGATTGTAGAAGTGGTACTGGTAGTCGGGGTTCAGGGAATCGTGGTTGCCGATGGTGGTCGCCACCGGCAGAGAGGTCAGGGCGCTGGCATCCAGATAGCCGGCGTATTCCTCCTCCTTGGGCTTGCCGGTCTTGTTCACCTGATCGCCGGCGGAGATGATGAAGCTGACGTCCGGGTTCTGGGCGGTGGCGATGTTCAGGGTACGGTTCCAGCCGAAGGCGTCGTTCCGGGCGGCGGTGTTTTCCGCACCGCTGCTGGCTGCCAGCTTCTCACCGCCCTGGGGCTGTCCCTTGGAGGCGCCGATCTGCGGGTCGCCCACATACAGCAGCTTTACTGTGGAGAAGCTGCGGGTCCGGTAGGTCTGCGCCGCGGTCTGCACGCCGTTCTTTTCCACGGTATACACATAGGAGGTGTTCTCCTGCAATCCTGTCACGGTGACATGGTTGTATTTATACGCAGCGCCGTCCGTCAGAGCGGTGTCCACGTCGGCGGAGACGCCGGTAAAGGTCTTCATGCTGCCGGTACTGGTGCCGAAGTGCACCACGGGAGTGTCCTTCCCGTCCGCCCTGCTGTACCAGGCAAAATTCAGCTCGCTCTCGTCCCTGCCGGGCGTCATGGATACCTTGGTGTAGTCCGTGGCTACGCTGTCCCATCTCTGGGTCCATGCGGTCCATTCGGCGCTGCCGCCCACGGACGCGCCGTCATTGTAGTGTACGGTCGCCGCCAGCGCGGGAACTGCTGTACCCACCAGCAGCGCGCCGCACAGAGCGCCGGTCATGATCCGGTTTTTCATTTTCATTTCCGTTGTCATCCTCTCGAAGTTGTTTTCAGGGCAGTTTCTCCGCGGTGCCGCCGGGACCGTCCGGAGCTTGCGCCCCAGCCGCCCGGAGGTCTGTTTCCCCCGCCTGACAGGGTGGAGTATAAAACACAGCCCCCTTCGCTTCAAGGGACTTTTCCGAAGCTTATCCCAGGTTTTACAAAGCTGTTGCATTGGGGGAAGATACTTTGCAAAGGCTTAAAAAAGGCACACCCGGAAATTCCGGATGTGCCGCCCCTACAGGCTCTCCACCGGGTCCGGAGACAGCAGCCGCCGGTAGATCCCCGCCAGCTGCCTTCCCACCGCCGGGATGTCCCGCTGGAGCGCCTTCTGCCGTTCCGCCCGGGACAGGTCCGGCAGCCGCCCGTCCAGGAGCTCCCGCAGCCTTTCGGAAAAGCCCGGCAGGTCCGCCGCGAAATAGGCGTTCTCTCCGTCCTGCACCGCCGTGGCGGAGACCGGCGTCAAGCCGGATGGATGGGACGATCTGCTTTCCCGGGCAATGGCAGATTATACGGCGGCGGAGACCGTTGTCCAGTCCGCCGACCCGGACCG
>CAKTIO010000013.1 GCA_934565855.1 uncultured Dysosmobacter sp. | reverse complement strand
CCGATACCGGCGGCAGAGGACATGCAGATTACAACCTTATCCTTCAAACCGAGATCCATGTGTAATACCTCCAATAATTTTTTAGATTTAGATAGTCAGTGGGGAGTGGCGGCTTATGCCTGCTCGGGATGCAGCTTCAGATCCACAACGGGGTTCACCAGCGGCTCCATCTCGAAGCCATCGGGACCCTGGATGCGGCACTCTGCCAGATCGCCGTCCTGAATGTGGAAAGCACGGGGAGTGCCGGTGGACAGGATGTCACCTGCGTACCAGCCCTGAATGCTGCTGTGCAGGGAGACCAGCTTGGCGGGACGGTGGGTCATGTTGCTGACCACGTTCTCTGCGTAGACCTCGCCGTTGTGGATGCTCTGAACGTTCAGCTTCAGCACATCGGGGACCTCATCCGGGGTCACCAGCTGGGGACCGAAGGAGAAGAAAGTGGGGAAGTTCTTCACGATGCACAGGTAACGGGGATTGCCCTTCACGAAGTCGTTGCCCTTCAGGATGGATTCCTCCGTCATGTCCAGAATGGTGGTGTAGCCCACGATGGCGCTCTCCCAGTCCTCCTCGGACACATCGCGGCAGTCACGACCCATGATGACGCCCAGCTCTGCTTCAGCGGTGGTCTTCTGAGCTTCCTTCATGGTGGGCAGCTTGATGGTGTCGCCCGGACCGATCAGGGTGTCAGCCATCTTGAAGAAGCTGCCGGGGAAGCCGGTGGGAGCAGCGGAACCAATGTCGCCGGCGTGGTCCACATAATTCAGACCGATGCCGAAGATACGCTTGGGATTGCGGTACAGGGGAGCGTAAACGACCTCCTCGGTGGGAACAACGCCGGGGATGGTCTCCAGCTCTTCCTTGCCGCCCTCGTTGTACCACTTGGTCAGACCGGGGATCTGCTGGGTCTGGATCAGGGACATCATGTCCTCTTTCCATGCGGTGCCCTTTGCGGCGTTCAGTGCTGCCACGGGCAGAATGCCCTTGGATACCACGATACCGGCGATCTCTGCGCCCTTTACCTTAATGGTTGCAAGTCTCATATCAATTACCTCTTTATCTGTTTTTTGATTTGTATGCTTTATGAAGGGTCTTCTCGCTGCGGGCGGCGCCGGAACGGTACACGCCCGCAGCGGAAGAGGGAGAGACGAAAGTTACTTCTTCAGCGTGGCAACTGCCTCAGCCAGACGGCGGCAGCCCTCCACCACGTTGTCATAGCTGTTAGCGAAGGACATCCGCAGATAGCCCTCGCCGCCGGGACCGAACACGTCGCCGGGGACCAGAGCGATGCCGGCATTCTCCAGCAGGTAGCTGGCGAGGTCGGCGGACTTCATGCCCAGGGACTTGCAGTTGATGAAGATGTAGAAGGCGCCCTTGGGACACTTGCAGCTCAGACCGGGGATCTCGTTGATCGCCTTGACAGCTGCGTCACGGCGGCGCTGATATTCCTTCACCATGTTGGCGACCTCGTCCTTCTCCTGGGTCAGGGCTGCCGCGGCAGCGACCTGGACGAAGTTGGGTGCGCAGGTGGTGTTGTGCTGGTGGAACTTGTTCATGGTGAGGATGTACTCCTCGGGAGCGGCAACATAGCCCAGACGCCAACCGTCCATTGCGTATGCCTTGGACATGCCGTTCATGGTAAAGGTGCGCTCCTTCATGCCGGGCAGGGAAGCGATGCTGATGTGCTTGGCATCATCATAGACCAGACGCTCGTAGATCTCGTCGGAAATGACCATCAAATCGTTCTTGATGGCGATGTCCGCCAGTTCCTTCAGAACATCCTCCGTCAGCACGCCGCCGGTGGGGTTGTTGGGAGTGACAATGACCACAGCCTTGGTCTTGTCGGTGATTTTGGAACGGATCTCGTCCAGATCCAGCTGGAAGCCGGTCTCTTCTTTCAGACCGTAGGTAACTGCCTTAGCGCCCAGCAGGTTGGGAACGTTGATGTAGTTCAGCCACACGGGATCGGGAACCAGGATCTCATCGCCCTCGTTCAGGATGGTTGCCAGAACGGCAAACACAGCCTCGGACAGACCGACGGTGACCAGCACCTCGGTTGCCTTGTAGTCGATGTGGTTCTCACGGTTGAGCTTGTCGGCGATTGCCTGGCGCAGCTCCATCAGACCGAAGTTGGAGGTGTAGTGGACCTTACCGGCGGCGATAGCGTCGCAGGCAGCCTTCTTGATGTACTCGGGAGTGTCGAAGTCAGGACGACCGATTTCAAAGTGGATGACGCTCTTGCCCTCCCGCTCCATTGCCAGAGCCTTTTCGTTTACCTTACGAATACCGGAAGGAGCCATGCGGTTCATCCGGGCTGCGATCTTGTTCTCCATAACGGAATCCTCCTTAATATATTTCCCGTTGCCGGGGGATTTGCCGGGACGGCACTTGTCACCCGGCTATCATTCTGCTATAATTATAACTACCTTTTGAGGCAAAAGTAAAATCCGTAAACGGTGAAGAGACCATACGGATTTTCGTATAGGGTAAGCGAAGAAGGAGAGGACATGCTGGATTACAAGGAATATGTTTATGCGGTGTATCAGGAGCGGAGCTTTTCCAAAGCCGCCAGAAAGCTGTTTGTCTCACAGCCCTGGCTCAGCTCCACAGTGAAAAAGGTGGAACAGGAGCTGAATTTACAGCTGTTTGACCGCAGCACCAATCCCATTTCCCTGACGGAAGCGGGAAAGTATTATATTGAAAACGTGGAAAGGATCATGGCGATCGAGGATGAAATGCAGCAGCACTTCCAGCAGATGAGCATGGCGGGGGCTTCCATCCACATCGGCAGCTCCATGTTCTTCTGCACATATGTGCTGCCCCGGCTGATGGGGGAGTTCTGCGCGATGTATCCACAGGTAAAGCTGACCTTCAGCGAGGGCAACAGCGCCACCCTCAGCAACAGCCTGCTGGACGGCAAGCTGGACTTTCTGCTGGAGGTGGAGAAGCCCTCCAACTCCCAGATCCAGACGATGGCGTGGGCGTCGGAGGAGCTGGTGCTGGCAGTGCCGGCAAAGTACGACATCAACCGGGAGCTGTCGGCTTACTGCTACACCTTCAATGAATTTCTGAAGCGGAACGAGCCGGGCGGGAAGAAGCCGGCGGTGCCGCTGCAGCAGTTCCAGAAGCAGCAGTTCCTGATGCTGAAGCCGGACAACGACAGCTATCTCCGGGGCATTCAGATCTGCCAGAACGCGGGCTTTTTTCCTAATATTTCCCTGTTCCTGACGCAGATGATGACGACGTATTACCTGGTGTGCGAGGGGCAGGGCATCGCGTTCCTGCGCTCCACCATTCCGGAGTATGTGGCGCCCACGGACAGCATCGTGTTCTACCAACTGGATGACGCGCTGGCGGAGCGGAACATCTACCTGTCCTATGTGAAGAACCGGCAGGGAGATATCCAGAACCGCCTTCAGGAGTTCATGCGGGAAAAGCGGCTGGTGGGAGAGAACCATTCCGCCACCTGAAGGGAAAAGACAGACCGTCAGCGGGACGCTGCCACACCGGCGGCGTCCCGTTTTTTCTGCGCTTTGCCGGCACCTGAAAAGGTGTCCATAGGGGCGGGCGGTTTTTGCTGTGTTTTTGTGGACAAGTGCGGTTTTCAAACCCGGCGGTGTGTGATAGGATGTGGCTGAGAAAACGGTCATGCACGGCGGATATCGTCCGCCGCCCGGAGAAAGGAGCAGTCCCATTGCTGGATTTTTTGGAAAAGGAACAGATCGACCCGGGGATTCTGGAGGGCATCCGGGCGTACCGGGCAAAATATCCCCTGCCGCCGGAGCAGCAGGCGCGGGTCCCGCAGCCCCGCTACCGCTATTACGGCAGGGAGGTGTGGGAGGCTGCCGCCGCCGCGCTGCTGTGCGGGGCGAATCTGCTGTTGGCAGGCAGCAAGGCAACGGGCAAAAACGTGCTGGCGGAAAATCTGGCGCGGACCTTTCAGCGCCCTGCCTGGGATGTTTCCTTCCATGTGAATATGGACGCGGCAAGCCTCATTGGCATGGACACCTTTGAGGATGGAAGGGTCACCTTCCGCCCGGGTCCGGTATATTTGTGCGCCCAGAACGGCGGCTTCGGCGTGCTGGATGAGATCAACATGGCGAAAAATGAAGCGTTGGCGGTGCTGCATGCCACGTTGGATTTCCGCCGCACCATCGACGTGCCGGGCTATGACCGGGTGGACGTCCACCCGGCGACGCGGTTCATCGGCACTATGAACTACGGCTACGCCGGGACCCGGGAGCTGAACGAGGCGCTGACCTCCCGGTTCGTGGTGATCCAGATGCCCACCATTTCGCAGGAGGGGCTGGAGCATCTGCTGCGGGATGAATTTCCCACGCTGGAAAAAAAGTATGTGGGGCAGCTTTCCGCGCTGTTTCTGGATCTGCAAAAGAAGTGCGAAAGCGCGGAGATCTCCGCCAAGGCGCTGGACCTGCGGGGGCTGCTGGATGCGCTGCGCCTGATCCGGGAGGGCGTTCACGCTGGGATGGCGCTGGACATGGGCATTACTAACAAGGCGTTTGACAGCTATGAGCAGGGACTGATCCGGGACGTCATCGCCGCCCGGATCCCAGCAAAGCTGGACCGGGCGCACCTGTTCACAGATTGAGCGATGGCGGCGGAGAGCTATACCGCCCGGCAGCGGCAGGCGGCAAACCAGGTCTGGACAGCGGCGGGAGAGTACCGGTTCCAGCCGCAGTTTCTGGCGATGAATACCGATGGTACGCCGGACCGGTACATGAATTATATCGTGGGGCTGACCCACAAATGGTACGGGGAGGATTTCCTCCAACGGCTGTTCGCCCTCTGGGCGGGAGACATCCGGCAAGCGGCAATGGATGACCTGGCGTGGCTGGGAATTGAAAGCGCGGTGTACCAGCGGGAACTGCCCTGCCGTCCGGCGCTGGAGGAGCTGCGCCATGCCCACGCGGAGGATTTTTTTTCCAAGGAATATCAGCTGTCCCGGCAGGAGTGGATGGCGAAAAACCAGCTGGTCTACGCCATGCAGGCGGCACGGTGGCGGCGGGTGCTGGGGCAGCGCCTGCCCGCCATGCTGCCTTGGGAAAAGGAGCTGGATCAGGCACTGGCGTGTCCGGGAACCCTTGACGGGGCAGGGCTGGAAGCTGCTCTGCGGGAGTGCTTCCGGAAATACCTGCAATTTGATGGGACCGTTCATACCAGGCAGCCCTTCCGTCTGCATTTTGACGAGCGCTGGGCGCCGCTGCTGACCAAGCTGCTGCCCACGGAGATTGTCCGGACGGATGACCTTGCCATCGGGCGGTCCGCCCGGGCAGGGGAGGGCGGCATGGTGCAGGCAGCGTCCGCTCTGAGGGCAAGGCTGCGGTCCAACGAGGCTGCGGCAGACAGGGACTATATTGAAAGCTGCTTCGGCAGAAGCCTATACAGCCCCCGGCAGCTGGCGCTGGCAGAGCAGCAGGCGTGTACCGGAAACCACCTGGGTTGCCACCTGTGGTTTACCAGAGGGGACCCGGTGCCGGACAAGCCGCCCTCCGGTGCGGCGGAGCGTCTGGCGCAGCAGGCGGCAGAGCAGGCGCAGCGCAACCGGGAAGCCTATGCCCGGGAAAACGACCTGTATCAGAGCCAGCTGCTCCGGCTGACGGAGCAGATCCGCAACTGCATGCTGGTGCATCAGCAGCCTGCCGCCGTCCCGGCGCGGCAGGGCTGGCTGAACGGTCCCCGGGTGTGGCGAGCGCCGGTGCTGCGGGATGACCGGGTGTTTCTGCGCAGTCAGGAGGAGCCCAGACCCGGCTTCACCGTGGACCTGCTGCTGGATGGCTCCGCCTCCCGTCTGCACTGTCAGGAGACCATTGCGGCGCAGGGCTATCTGCTGGCAAAAAGCCTTTCCGTCTGCGGCATTCCCGTGCGGGTGGTCAGCTTTTGCAGCCTGCGGGGTTACACGGTGCTGCGGGTGTTGAAGGACTATCACCAGCGGGACGGAGAGCGGCGGATCTTTGATTACTTCGCCGCTGGCTGGAACCGGGACGGGCTTGCCCTGCGGGGCATGGGACAGCTGCTGCGCACCGCGCCGGAGGAAAAGCACCTGCTGCTTCTGCTGACGGATGCCAGCCCGGACGACAGCCACAGGATCCCGCCCAGCGGAAAGATCCCACTGAGCCGGGAGTACGACGGGCAGGCGGGTGTTGACGATGCGGCGGCAGAGGTCCGCGCCCTGCGGAAGACCGGCATTCGGGTAGCGGCGGTGTTTATGGGCGAGAACAGCAGCGTTCCGGCGGCAAACGCCATTTACGGCAGGGATCTGGCACGCATCCGCCGGATGGACCAGCTGGCAGCCGCGGCGGGCAGGCTGATCCAGGAGGAGATCCGGGAGCTGTCCGGCTGACCCGCAGAAATTTGGGAACCTTTTTCCAGCTCCCTTCGTCTATCCTGATAAAAGAACACGGCGCAGCCGTGCATTTTAAGACAGGAGGAAGAACGAATGAGGAGCAGTAAAAGAGGAAAGCGCCTTGCCGCGGCAGCCTGCGCGGCGCTGATGCTGTGCGGTTCCGCGCTGGCGGCAGACCGGACGGAGCCGGAGACGCCCGGCGGCTATGCGCTGACGGTGGAGCAACAGGAAATCGACCTCAGCAGCCTGCCTGCCGCGCCCTATCAGCAGGGAAGCACCTGGATGGTTCCCCTGCGGGCGGTGGGCGAAGCGCTGGGCTATGAGGCGGGCTGGAACGGCGAGACCGGAGAGATCACGCTGGATGACCATGAGGTTCAGAGGGTCACGCTGCACAACGGCTCTAAAAAGGCGGTGTTTACCGGGTACCTGTCTATTATCGACATGAACCGGGAAGTGGAGCTGCCGGAGGCGGTGACCATTTTGGAGGGTTGCACTTACGTTCCGGTGGAGCTGTTTCCGGAATTTATGGACGATGTTTTTGTCAGATTGGAGAGGAGTATTTCCATCTCACACAGGGTATATGCTGTGGCGACAATGTAAGGACGAAAGGAGACCGCGCGGCACATACGATCATAAATATGCGGAGAAGCAGAGCATCCCCGGCACACAGACCCTTGTGTACCGGGGATGCTTTTTGTTTATTTTGCCTTTTTCTGATTGTCGTGGTCTTCCCGGTACCAACCGATGGCTTTGTCCAGAAAGCGCAGGTGCCGCTTGACGATGGACTGAAGCTTGGCAGAGTTGCCGGACAGCAGAATCTCCAAAATCTGCCGGTGCTCCTTCAGAGAGACCTGGAAATCCTTGGGCGGGACCTGTCCCACACTATATACAAAAAAGACGCTGCCGTAGCTCCAGTTGAACTCGTACAGGCGGGTCAGCTGCTCGTTGCCCGCCATCTGGATCAGCAGCAGATGGAACCGCGCCTCCAGAGGTCCGATGGTGTCCAGATCCGTCAGGTCCACATGGTCCAGCTGGTCTGCCAGCACCTTCATTTCCTCAATGATCTCCGGAAAACGCTCCACATTTTTTGCGGCGGCGGTAGCCGCCCAGGTTTCCATCATAACACGGGTGTCAAAGTAATTCAGGATATCCTCCGTGGAAAAGCCCTTTACAATAAAGCCCCGCCGGGGGAGGATCTCCACCAGTCCCTGCGTCACCAGCCGGTTCAGTGCGGCGACCACGGGTGTGGGGCTGATATTTAATTCTGCTGCGATACGCTGGGGAGCCAGCTTGCTTTTCACAGGGTAGACGCCGCTTTGAATGTTCCGGCGGATGGCATCCATTGCGTAATCCTGCAGAGATTCGGGTTGTTTCATAGGCAATCTCCTGTAATACTGTCATTGATATCACTTATGATACTGTATTTTTCTGCCTATGTCAATATTTTCACAAAAAAGTGCCGAAAACTGCTTGAAATGTTAAGGAATTAACAGCTTTATTTGACAATAGATTCACAAAAAAATTTTGCGTAACAAAAAGTCAAGAAATGGAAGTCACAAAAATTTAAAAAGTAATTGTCACAAACGTACAAAAGACTCGAAAACCTTGTTAAATATTTAATTAAAATTGACAACCGGAATCGGAGTGGCTATAGTAAAAATAGATTTTAAATTCTGAATTTTAAATTTAAAACATAAAATTCTAAGTTGAAAAGAAGCAACACAGATAAAGAGTGAAAGGATGAGATTGCAATGAAGAAAATCGGATTTCTCGGTCTCGGTGTCATGGGTCTGCCCATGGCGAAAAACGTCATCAAAGGCACAAAGCAGGCGATCATGGGCTTTGATGTGGCACAGAACCGGCTGGATGAGCTGAAGACCGCCGGCGGTATCCCCGTCACGGATCCGGACGAGATCTACCGCAGCTGCGACATCATCATGCAGATGCTGCCCACGCACCCCATCATCATCCACTCTGTTGAGCGGGCAATCGAGCTGGGTAAGCCCGGCAACATCATCATCGACTGCTCCTCCACTGCGCCGGACATCATTCAGGACCTGTACGCCAAGGCAAAGGCAGCGGGCATGTCCCTGCTGGATTCCCCGGTTTCCGGTGGCAACCCGATGGCGATTGCAGGTACGCTGGCAATTATGACCGGCGGCGATAAGGAAGCCTTTGAAGAGGTCCTTCCGGTGCTGAAGTCTATGGGCAATCCGGTATACACCGGCAAGAGCGGCAGCGGCGATGTCACCAAGCTGGTGAACAATATGATCGCCGGCAACATGCTCACCGCCATTGCAGAGGGCTACGCCTTCGCCGCCAAGGCAGGCATTGATCTTCAGACCACCTTTGACGCCACCCGCTGCGGTTTTGCCGGCGGTCCCCTGTATGACAACAAGGTTCCCAAGCTGATCCACCGGGATTACGAGCCGGGCGCACGCATTGCCGTTCACCGCAAGGACATCATCAACGCCAAGCATTATGCACACAAGCTGGGCGTGGACACCCCGCTGTGTGACATCACCCTGATGGTCATGGACTGGATGAACGACAACGGTCACATCGACGAGGATCAGGCGGCGATGGTCAAGTATTACGAGGATAAGATGGGCGTCCAGGTGGGCGAAGAGGACAAGTAAGCAAGCCGGTAGGGCTGAAATAAAAATATCAAAAGACACCATAGGAGTGCAAAATTTAAGGAGGATAAGAAAATGAAGAGACTGATGGCAGGTGTTCTCTCTACACTCATGATGGCAGGATTACTGACTGGCTGCGGCGGCAGCGGCAGCACCGGCGGTTCCACCGCTGGCAGCGCAGCGGCTTCCGGTAACGGCGATGGCGCAAGCTACGTCTGGAAGTGCGCACTGAACTCCACCGAGGGCGACAACGCCTACGATGCAGCTGTGGTATTTAAGGATAAGGTCAGCGAGCTGACTGACGGTAAGGTCCAGGTGGACCTGTACGGCGGCGCCAGCCTGGGCACCACCACCGAGGTCCTGGAGGGCATGAGCGTTGGCGTGGCAGACATCATCTGCGAGTCCGTCGGCACACTGGCTCCCTTCACCGAGCTGGCAAACATCGATGCAATGCCCTATGTTTACAGCGGCTATGATCACTTCATGAAGGTCTGGTCCAGCGATCTGGGCGATGAGATCAAGGAGACCGTCGGTCAGGCGGCAGGCTTCAAGCTGCTGGGCGGCGCATACCGCGGCGCGCGTATCGTTACCGCCACCAAGGCAATGGAAACTCCCGATGACTTCAAGGGCTTCAAGCTGCGCGCTCCCAACCTGGACGTGTATGTGAAGACCTGGCAGTGGATGGGCGCGGCTCCCACCCCGATGGCAATGAGCGAGGTTTACACCGCACTGCAGCAGGGTACCGTGAACGGTCAGGAGAACCCCATGGTGGACAGCATGAACTACTCCTTCGATGAGGTCTGCAAATACTGGATCAAGACCAACCACGTTTACAGCTGCAACCTGTTCATGATGGATCTGAACTACTTCAATGGTCTGCCCGAGGATATCCAGAGCGCTGTGAAGGAAGCTGCCGAGTATGCCGGTCAGCAGATCAGCGAGCAGCAGGCTGACAAGGATGCCGCCGCAGAGCAGGCTCTGAAGGACGAGGGCTGTACCGTTATCGAGGTCGACATCCCCACCTTCATCGAGAAGTTCAACGGCTTTGCCGAGGCAAACTATCCCGACCTGGCTGACTGGGTCACCCGTATCCAGGAGATGGACGCCTGATTTTCCGCTGACGGAAATCTGACAAAAGGAAGGGTCCCCCTTCGGTCCGTCCGGAGGGGGCTTCCCAAGAGAAGCTATCATCCCAATAAGGTGCCAAGAAAAGAGAGGGGTGCATCTATGCTGAAGGGCTATTCCAAGTTTTTGGATCTCATTGAAAAAATTGAAAAAGTATTTCTGGCGGCTGCAATGGCAGTGATGATCGTGGATATGACATATCAGGTCATCATGCGCTATGTGTTCAGCGCCGCCAACGCATGGAGCGAGGAGCTGGCAAAGTATCTCTTCATTTTTGAAGTGATGATTGCCGCCGCCATCGCCATCCGGAAAAACAGCCATCTGCAGATCGACGTACTGATCAACTGCTTCAAGCCCCGTACCAAGGTCTGGTTCACCCTGGTTTCCACTCTGGTGGGCATGGTGTTCCTGGTGTTCCTGCTGATTTATTCCATCGGTCTGGTACAGACCGGCGGGAGCAATATCTCCGTTGGCTTGAACATTCCCATGTCCATTCCGTATGCCAGCATCCCCATCGGCGTGGTGCTGATGCTGCTGACGTCGGTAGAGGTCGTCCTGAAAAGCATTGAGGACTTAAAGGAGGGCGGAAAAGCATGAACGTCGGTATTGTTGTTATTTTGGTTTTGCTGGTTCTCGCGTTCCTGGGAATTCCCATTTACATCGCTCTGGGTATCGGTACGCTGGCTGCTCTGAGTATGGCGGGGATGCCGATGCTGGTTCTGCCCCAGAAGCTGTTTGCAGGCATGAACTCTTCGTCTCTGCTTGCCATTCCGTTCTTCATTCTGGCAGGCAACATTATGTCCCGCAGTATTACGACAAAGCTGATTGATGTGGCGAATGCCCTGATCGGCTGGATCAAGGGCAGCCTGGGCGTGGTCACGGTTCTGGCTTCCGCTCTGTTCGGCGCTATTTCCGGTTCTGGCGTGGCAACGGCGTCCGCCATCGGCGGCATCACCATTCCTGCCATGAAGCGGGAGGGCTATCCGGCGACCTTCGCGGCAGCTGTGTCCTCGATTTCCTCCATCCTGGGTCCCATCATTCCCCCGTCCATCACCCTGATCGTGTACGCCAGCATCACCAACGTATCCGTTTCCAAGCTGTTTGTTGGTTCCGTGCTGCCCGGCATCATTCTGGCTGCGTCTCTGGCAATTTACTGCCTGATTTTCGGCAAGAAGCATGACCTGCCGGCACACGAGAAAATGGCTCCCAGACAGATTTTTAGTGTTTTCAAGAGTAGCATCTGGGCGCTGCTGATGCCTGTCATCATTCTGGGCGGCATTTTCGGCGGTGTTTTCACCCCGACAGAGGCAGCTGCCGTGGCAGTGGTGTACGCGCTGATCATCAGCCTGTTTGTCTATAAGGATATGACCTGGAAAGAGCTGCCCGGCGTGTTTGTGGACGGTGCAGTCTCCACTGCCACTATCATGGTGATGGTGGGACTGTCCAAGGCCTCCAGCTATGTGGTGGTTACCTCCGGTCTGCCCCAGCAGATGCTGGATGGCTTCACTGCCATCACCAGCAACCGGATCGTTATTCTGCTGCTGCTGAACCTGCTGTTCCTGGTCATCGGTATGCTGATGGAGGCCAACGCAGCCATCATCATGATGACCCCGATCCTGATGCCCCTGCTGACAGCGTTCAACATCGACCTGCTGCAGTTCGGCATTGTGATGAGCTTCAACCTGTGCATTGGTCTGGTAACGCCTCCTGTGGGTCTGTGCCTGCTGATCGACAACCAGATCGCTGGCACCAGCCTTTCCAAGACGCTGAAAGCCATGATGCCTATGCTGCTGATTGCATTCGTTGCACTGATGCTGATTACCTACGTTCCGGGGCTGACCACTTGGCTGCCGGCGCTGATTCAGTAATTTTCTGTAAAAAACCCTTGCTGTCTTGCCAAAACCGGCAAAGGAAATCAACCAACCTTCCGAGTGTCACACATGGGGAAAGAAGCGGGCGAAAGCCCGCTTCTTTTTTGCCCGCAGGTGCCATGTACTATAATCGTTAGCATCCTGAATAAGAAAGAAGAGGGTGCAAAAAATGGGAAACATGTATGCGTACATTAGGGTGTCTACCAGAGAGCAAAACGAGGACCGGCAGCGGAAAGCCATGATCGACTACGGGATCCAGGCGGAGAATATTACGCTGGACAAGCAGTCCGGAAAGGACTTTAACCGTCCGGGGTATCAGCGGCTGATGGACCAGCTCCAGCCGGAGGACACACTGGTCATCAAAAGCATTGACCGGCTGGGCAGAAATTATAAGGATATTCTGGAGCAGTGGCGGGTCATCACTAAGGAAAAGCAGGCGGCAATCGTTGTGCTGGATATGCCGCTGCTGGATACCAGAAGGGGCGTGTATGACCTGACCAACACGCTGATTGCGGACATTGTGCTGCAGCTGCTCAGCTATGTGGCGGAAACGGAGCGGTCCTTTATCCGGCAGCGGCAGGCGGAGGGCATTGCCGCGGCAAAGGCGCGGGGACAGAAATTCGGCAGACCGAAGCTGCTTCGACCTGCCGAATTTGAGCAATTAAAGGAGCAATATAAGAGCGGAGACATTTCCTCACGGCAGGCGGCAAAGCAGCTGAAAATCTCTCATGTATCCTTCCTGAAATGGGTAAAAAACGAGTCCGCCTGCGGATAGTGGAGATATATGCTCCGACTTAATATAGCACACCCCCTGATGCGTTTTCCCGCATCAGGGGGTGTCAACTTTGTGCTATTCAGGAAAAGGTCTGTAGGGAGGTCCCCGCTTTACTTGCCCTGATAGGCTCTATACAGGAAGGTCACGATCTGACCGCGGGTGCAGGAAGCATTGGGGCTGAAAGTGGTAGCGGTAGTGCCGTTGGTCACACCGTTCTCCACTGCCCACGCCACTGCATCGGCGCAGAAGCTGTCTGCTGCCACGTCGGTGAATGCCGCGGTGCCAGAGGGAGCCTTGCCCATTGCGCGATACAGGAAAGTCACACCCTGCGCACGGGTGCAGGTGTTGTTCACACCGAAGGTCCCGTCAGCCAGTCCCTTGGTGATGCCGTTTTCCAGCGCCCATGCCACTGCGTTGTAGCAGTAGCTGCCGGGAACCACATCTGCGGGGACCGTCGCCGTTCCCTTGGGAGCCGGAGAGCCGGCTGCGCGCCACAGGAAGGTGACGATCTGACCACGGGTGCAGGGAGCGGAGGTGCCGAAAGTACCGTCAGACAGACCGTTGGTAATGCCGTTCTGTACTGCCCATGCCACCGCGTCAGCGCAGTAAGCGCCTGCGGGAACATCCGCAAAGACGGGGGTAGTCTGAACCTCGTTGAACTCTGCGGAAACAGTGACCTTGGAGGCGGGCATCACGAAGGTGTACTTGCCGTTGCCCTTGTCAGTCAGCTGAATACTCTTGCCGCTGGCGTCCTTAACCACCAGATCGCCCAGCTCATAGCCCTTGTCGGGGGTCACAGTGATAGTTACGGTGGTGCCCTTCTTGGCGCTCTTAGGATCCACGGAGACCTTGCCGTTCTTTACGGAAGAGGGCGCGGACACTACATAGCTGCTGCCGGAGGAAGAGCTGCCGCTGGAGGAGCTGCGGGCGGATACCGTCAGCGTACCGTTTACATAGGAAATGGTGTAGTTTGCACTGGCAGCTGCACCGCCGGGAACGATAGAATAGCTGCCGGCTGTGCTGCCGTTGGCATCACAGGTCAGGGTGGGAGTGGTGATCAGCTGCTCATCCTTTACCAGACCATCGACCGTGTAGGTGAAATCGGGCAGATCGCCGTTCACATACATGGACTGGTCGTCCGCCGTAATGGTCAGCGCAGCCTTTTCGATGTGGATGACTGCGGAGCCTGTGACGGTCTTGCCGTCCTGGGTTGCCTGCCAGTAAATGATATAATTACCGGCATCCTTCTTTTCAATGCTGTTGCTGCTGTAGTTCGATTCCGTTTCGCTGTACTTCACAACGACGTCTGCAGCGGCGCTGACGGAAATGCTGTGGACCTCGCCGTCGTAAACACCGTTATAATCCGCCGTCGTGACGTTCAAAGCGCTGTCAGAGATATCATATCCCTTACTTACGGAACCGTCGTAGTTGTTCTGGAACGTAATGGTGAATTCGTGTGTATCCGGGTTCTGAGATACAGTGTAATCCGTATCCGGAACCAGCTTTTCCGTGCCGCAGATCACACTGATGGCAGCCTTGGCTGCATCAGCATCGCTGGCATAGCTGCTGTTGATACCGGTGATCGTTACATCATCGGCGGTCAGCTGCTTTGCCTTGACGGTCACTGTGCCGGTGTAGATCACCTGACCGTTATAGACCAGCTCGACCTTACCGTCGGTGGTGGCGTTGATGAAGGAGACTGCGCCGTTGTCGAGAGACGCATAGTCGGACACCATCGTTACGCCCTCGGGAACCGCCATAGCTACCGTGGAGCCATAGATATGCTCGCCGGACAGCACCGTGGTGTCAATGGCAGTCATTCCGCTGGGAGCGGGAGTGTCGTCGGTTTTGATGTACCAGGTGTTGGCTGCGTCTGCCGTGCCAAAGCCCAGCAGGATGCCGCTGCGGACCTGCGCGCCGTTGCTGACGGAGGTCTTCACAGTGGTCAGAGCCTTGCTGTCCTTCACCGTCAGACCGTTGGCGCTGTTGCCGACCAGACCGCCTGCATAGGCGTAGACACCGCTCAGGCTGCAATCATTGGTAGCGGTGATGGTGCCGCCTGCGGTGACGTTGGTCAGCTCGCCGCTCATTTCACCGGCAATGCCGCCTGCGTAGGAGTTTTCACCGAATCTTGCAACGCCGGAGACATACTTTTCATTGGCGGTGATATCGCCCAGCGCGGAGACGTTCTCCATCGTACCCGCATAGGAACCGGCAATGCCGCCCGCGTGGGGATTCTTGGGGGCGGTCACAGTCACGCTTCCCTCGTAGGTGGAATCCTTTACCGTGGCGCCTGCGCTTTGGATGCCCACCAGACCGCCTGCGTAGATCATGCCCATGGTGGCTTGATTGACCGTACACTTGCTTTCAGCGGTGATGACCACGGTACTGTGGCAGTTTTCAATGACAGCGCCGCTGCCGTCCGCCACGGCGGGACCAATGGCAATGGGCTTGTCGTTGTCCTCTGCCGTTGCCACGGAGATGGTGCCTGCAAGGTTCAGGTTCTTCACTGCGGCGCCTGCGGAAACGCCCACCAGACCGATGGCTGTGGTCTGTGCTTTGCCAAGGGCATCCACGCTGATGGCGTAGGTGACGGTGTGGTTCTGACCGTCAATGGTGCCGCTGAACGGGATGGCGGAGGTGCCCAGTCCCAGCGCGTCCACATCGGAAAGGGTCAGGTCGCCGGACAGCTTCACATAAGCGGAAGCCAGTGCGACTGCCTTGACCGTGGTGTCTGCGCCGGAGAGACGGCTGCCCAGAACCGCGTTCTGTGCCGCTTCATCGCCCTGGATCGCCTTCACCAGATTCATGTACTGCTGTGCGTTGGAGATCACATAGGCGTCGCTCTCGGTCTGGAACGGATAGGCGTCCTCTACCAGGTTGTTGTTGTGGGACAGGTCGTTATACAGCTGAGAACCGTCGGCGTTGAACAGGTCTGCCGCCTTGGCGGTGCCGTTCACCACATAGCGGTCCGCGTTGAAGAAATTGGAAGCTTCGTCGGTGACGGGAACCACCAGCTTGCCGCCTGCCACTTCCACGGAAGCATTGATAGACAGCTTCCAGCCATCGGCATTTTCAGCCTTCAGGACATGGGCGCAGTCCACCAGCTCACAGCTCTGGCTTCCGGCAGGGGAGTAAGCGCCGAAGATAGCGCCCGCGTGACCGTCCTTGACGAAAACGGTGCCGTAGTTGACGCAGCGGGTCATGGGCTGTGTGGAAATGGTGGTGCCTGCAATGCCGCCTGCCGCGTTGATGCTTTCAGCTTCGCTGGAGATGCTGCCGTAGTTGGTGCAGTCGGTCATGGTGACATCCTTGTGGTTTACGAAGGCGCAGATACCGCCTGCGCGGGAGCTGCGCTGCCCCAGCTCCGTGGCACGGATCGCCTGAATAGCACCGGTGTTTTCGCAGTTTGTAAAGGTGGCTGCGCAGCTGATGGTGCTGGCAATACCGGCGGCAATGCTGTTGCCCTGGGCAAGGGTCTGATGACCGTTCTTCAGCGTCAGCGCCGCACCGGCGATAATGGTTCCGCTGTTTTTGCAGTTCGTCAGAGTAACGGTGCCGGAGGATGTATTGCCAACGATACCGGCGGCGGTGGACACATTGAATACTGCGCCGGTGGTCATGTCGGCTTCGTTGGTGCAGTTTTCAATAACGCTCCTGTTGGTAGAGCCGAAGCTGGTGGCAGAGTTGCTGATGGAGCCGACCAGAACCGCCGCATAGGACTTTTTGGTAGCCAGCTTCACGCTGCCGGTGGTTTTGACATTTTTAATGGTGCAGTTGCGGACGTAGTTGAACACGCCGCCGAGGACCTCTGTATGAGAGCCATTGTCAAAGACCACATGACCCATGATGGAGTTGTCGTCATCGCCCTCGCCCTCGTCGCTGACGAGAGTGGTGGTGTCGATGTCCAGATGGATGGTGTGGTTGTTGCCGTCAAAGGTGCCGCTGAACAGGTTGGACCAGTCAATGGTCGATGTACCGGAATAAATATTGCCGCCGATACCGTAATAACCGTCAGAGGTTTTTAGCTCAATATCCTGCCCCAGCGTGTAGGAGGCTGCCAGAAGCTCGGCACGGCTTGCGGCGATGTTACTTTTACCAAACACGGCATACTCGTCGTCCGTGCCGATATTCATGGAGATATGGGACAGAGCCACCATGTTGCTGCCGTTCAGAAGCACATAGGGATCGCTTTCCGTACCCTTGCCGGTCACCTCGCTGCCCCAGTGGGCGGTCAGGGTGACATCGGAAATGTACTGCCAGCTGGTGACCACGCCGCTTTGACCGCTGACCCTCTCATCGTTGAGATACCAGCCGGTGAACACATAGTTGGGACGGGTGGGAACGCCGAGAACGGCTTCCTTTCCAAAGATGACCGTTTTATCGGTTTCATTGATGGTACCCTTGGCAGGGTCCAGCTTGACCGTTACCTCTACGTTGGAATCCTCCAGCTGCTTTTTCAGGTCGCTGAGCGTGTGACCGTCAGCCACTGTTTTGTCAACGTAGTACCGGAGAGAGGCGGAGAGTGCGTTATATTCCTTCTCCACGGTTTGGATGGCTGTGACATCGCCGCCCTGAATGGCTTCTAACTTAGCCTTCACAGCATTTGCCTGAGCCTGATTTTCTGCTGTGGCGACCAGAAGCCGTTCGCCGCCGATGACATAATAGCCCTCCGGCAGATAGAGGGTGGTTGCACCGTCTGCGCCCTTTACAGTCGTGGTTTTTCCGTTGCGGGTGTAGGTGACGGAACCTTCATCGACCTTCTTGACATAGAGAACAGGTGCGCCATCAACGGTCTGCACCGCCCATTTTGCAAATGCGTCCTGAGACTCCTGGCTGGCGTTTGCACCCTGACCGATGCCGCTGTCCACAACTGCCTCTCCGCTGTCATTCAGCAGCTTGAAGGACTTGCCGGTGGGTTCCGTATCAGTTACAAATTTGTTGCCGTTCGTGGCGGTGACATTGCCGCCGGAGATCACGATGCTGCCCATCCAGCCGCTGGTGTCCGCAGAGGTATTTCCGTTACGGTCCAAAATCGCGCCGCTGCCGATGCCGGGAGCATAGGTGCCGCCCACAGCAGTGACCTTACCGCCGGAAATGGTGATGTTGCCGCTTGCCTGCGCACCGGCACCATTAGATGCTTGACGATCATAACCGCCGCCGCCAATGCCGGCACCGTAAAGGCTGCCATAGGCAGTCACGGTGCCGCCGCTGATGGTGATGCTGCCCTTGGCATTCATATCATCACCAGGGTAGTCACCACCGCCGCCACCGATACCAGCACCAGCGCCTGTGGAGGTTGCCGTAACATCGCCACCAGTAATTAAAATCACACCAGCTTCGCGGTAAGCGCCGCCACCAATGCCTGCGCTATTACCCTTGGCAACTACTTTGCCACCGCTGATTGTAATGGTTTTCTTACCGCTCTGACCGTAGGCGCTGCCAATACCAGCAGCACCCCTGCTATATAAGTAACCCGCAGTAGCGGTTACTTTTCCTCCGGTGATTGTAACTGCGCTGCTGTTTTTACCACCACCGATGCCAACACCGCCGTAATTGCTTGCTGCGGAGCCAGTTGCTTCAATAACGCCGCCATTAATAGTGATGTCGCCGACATTATTGTATTTTTCATCATAGGTAGAACCATAGACACGGCTTGCACCGATGCCTGCCGCCTTGGAAGCATTGTTGAAGCTATGACTTCCTTTTCCTCCACCAATGGCGGTCAACTTGCCAGTGCTACCCTCAATGGTTAAAGAAGCATTTTCTCCAACCCAAATACCAGCACAACTGATGCCAGTTGACCCATCGTCGATTAGACCAGATTTCAGAGTGTTTATACTACCATCTGTCAGTGTCAGTGTTACATCACCGCTTTCGATGGCAAATGCACAGGGAATTCCTTCTGTCGCTTCAGACACATCAATATCCACGTTTTTCAGCGTGATATTCTGTGTGCCGCTGAGAACGGTGATGGTGTTGTCAGTGGTGGAACCGGAAATGACATACTCACCGGTAAACGGTGTTTCTTTTTCTGCGTCACCCTGCCGGTAGCCGGTTTTGGAAATGACGATAGACCCCGCGGTGATGTCCAGCTCTGCGATGGCGTTTTCCTGAACCACCGGAGCTTCCGTCTCCTCCGCACCGGTCAGGGGCTGTGCGGACTCCTCCGTGTCCGTGCTCTCCCCGTCCTCTGCGGGCTGCTGGACCTCGGCTTCATCCTCCGTTTCCTCTTCGGCAGAGGTCTCGTCCTCCGGCTGTTCCTGGACGTCTTCTGCTGTTTGAGGCTCTTGCGCAGTATTTTCGTCATCATCTGCAAACGCTGATGGCATCATAGACAGCGCAAGCGCTAATGACAAAATGACTGCCAGTAATCGCTGTTTCATCTGTTTTCCTCCAAGCTTTTTTATATTCTGCCCGTCTCCACGGGCTGGATCACTTTGTTTTCTGCCGGACCCTTCCGGCGCAGACGGGGCAGCCCGCCTGCTGCTTTCCCGCGCGGGAATAGACCGCCGCCTTCCACACATGTCCCAGCGGACACTGCCACCAGACCTTCCGTCGGCATCCGGCGGTGACCATCTGCGGCGTGACGCTGCCGTTCAGCTCCGGGTGCCACTGGTCCGCCACCTGAGGCGCCAGCGTTGCCAGATCATTGAAGCCCGGCAGCACCCTTCGCCCAGTGCAGTAGGGACAGCCGCTGCCGCTTTGCACCCGGTGGGCGATGACGGCGCAGTAGGAATGTCCCCGTTCACACCGCCACCAGACCCGGCGGTTGGACCCCGGAGACACCTGCTCCGGCGTGAGAGCGCCGTTTTTGGCAGAATCCCATTCCTTTGCCAGCGCTGGGAGCTGTGTTTTCAGGTCCGTCTCTCCGGCGGACACCCGCTTTCCGCTGCACACCGGACAGCCAGCCCCGCGGTAGGTTCTGGATGATACCGCCGCTTGCCAGCTGTGTCCCCGGCTGCATGTCCACCAGACCCTCCGGTGGGTCTTTGCCAGCACCCGGTCCGGCGTCAGGGGTGCGTTGCGGGAAGCGTCCCATTCCTCCGCCAGCGCCGGATACAGCGCGGCAAGGGAGTTTTCCTCCGGCAGCACCGCCCGTCCGGCACAGTAGGGGCAGCCGCTGCCCTGTACGCGGGATTTTACCGCGGCGCGGTAGGAGTGTCCCTTGGGACACCGCCACCACACCAGCCGGTGGCTCCCAATGGAAACATCGGCAGGGAAGAGGGGCGCGTTTTTTTCCGTGTCCCATTGTGCCGCTGCCTCCGGGCATTGGACGGAAAGGGCGCTGCCGCCCGGGTGGGCGGTGCGGTGCCGGCAGTAGGGGCAGCCGGACCCGCCGGAGCGGGCGTAGACCGCCGCCTGCCAATGGTGTCCCGCCTTGCAGCTCCACCAGACCCTCTTCCGGCTGCCGTAAGAGACCGTCTCCGGTGTCAGGGGCGCGTTTTGCGCGGCGTCCCACTCCGCCAGCAGAGCGGTTTTCTGCCGCGCCGCGCAGAACTCTGATAAGGATTGTCGGATAGACGGTCACCCCCTGTCTAAAACAACAGTGCCGCCCGTTTTGGCAGAACCAATCGAGCGGCAGAATCCAACAGGGTATGGAGATACCCTTTCAAAATGCAACCGGCTGTCATAGCGAATGTTCTGGCGAAGCTGTGCTGTAGACCCATTTGGCTTTGCGTCCCTGCCTTTCGACAGGTTTGCCCGAGTTATTCATCATGTTCCCTTCATTCCCCCCGGATGAAGGACTAAACCGTGGTAAAAAAAGTAAAGGTTTCTGAACA
>CAKTIO010000012.1 GCA_934565855.1 uncultured Dysosmobacter sp. | reverse complement strand
GTGTACCTTCGTTGCCAAGGAAATGTACCAGAAGCACAATTATGGTTTTACTAAGTAAAACCATAATTGTCTTTGCTTTCTGCTTAAGGTGGGAAAAACGTGGGATTTACAACACAGATTTTTTTGTTTCTCTTTTTTCCAGCGTGTATGCTGGGTATTTTTATGTGCGGACTTCTGGAACGGGCGGCGTTTTTCAGACGTTTGCGGCTGCGGGACCTGTGCGTGACGGCTGCCAGCCTAGCCTTTTACGGCTGGGCTTGCTTTGACGGGATTGCATGGCTGGCTGTGTACATTCTGGCCGTGTGGCTGCTGGGGCTGCTGACCGCGCGTATGCGGAAGAGCCGTCTGGTGCTGCCTGTATTTGAAACGGCGGAGGACGGATCGGTGCGGATGCGGAGCGGGCTCCGGGCTTCCACGGTGGTATTTGCGGCGGCTGCGGCAGGGGTCCTGTGGGTGCTGCTGCGGTATAAGTATACGGATTTTGCCCTGACCAACTGGAACAGGCTCACTGGCAGCAGCCTTCCGCTGCAAGGTCTGACGACGCCCTTGGGGCTGTCCTTCCTTACGTTTTCCGCCCTGTCCTACCTGACGGATATCCGGCGGGGAAACGCGGAGCCTGGCAGTCTGCTGGACTGCGCGCTGTTCCTCTCCTTTTTCCCCAAGGTGATCTCCGGCCCTATCGTTTTGTGGCGGGATTTTCAGCCGCAGATACCGGGGCGGCATGGCTCCGCGGAAGCGGTGTCGGAGGGTTTGAACCGCATCATGATTGGCTTTGCCAAGAAGGTGCTGCTGGCGGATGCGTTCGGCGCGTGTATTCAGGACATGGAAACGGCCGCGGCCGGAGCGGGGATCGATACCCTGACAGCCTGGGGCGCGGTCCTGCTGTACATGCTGCAGATCTACTATGATTTTGCCGGATACTCCGATATTGCCATCGGTCTGAGCCGTCTGGTGGGATTTTCCTTCAAGGAGAATTTTCATTTCCCCTATCTGTCCCGCTCCATCACGGAATTCTGGCGGCGGTGGCACATCAGTCTCGGCAGCTGGTTCCGGGAATATGTATATATTCCTCTGGGCGGCAGCCGCCGAGGCCGGAAGAGAACGCTGTGGAATCTGGCGGTGGTGTTTGTGCTGACAGGACTGTGGCACGGAGCCAGCTGGACCTATGTGCTTTGGGGTGCCGTCAACGGCGCGGCGGTGCTGTGGGAGCGGGTGGTTCAGGAGCGGAGCTGGTACCGGCGCATACCGGAGTGGCTGAAGTGGCTGGGGGCATCCTTCCTGACCATGCTGTTGTGGGAGCTGTTCCGCTTCCCCACCCTGCGTGATTTTGGAGCCTGGGGAAAGATCATGCTGGGGCTGACGAAGTATCCGCGTTTGTTCTTCACCCACGCCTATTTCTTCGATTTCCGTATGACCGTTCTGACACTGACCGGTATCCTGGGCTCCACCGTGCTGGGACTGGAGCCGGTACAGGCGCTGTGGCGGAAGCTGCGGGGACACGCGTGGTTCTTTGCCCTGCAGGAGCTGGTGTTGCTGTCACTGATGGCGCTGTCTGTCATGGCTATGGTCAACAGCGATTACAGCCCGTTTATTTATTTTCAGTATTGAGGGGGGAACAGCCATGAAACAGATCCGGTGGGCGGTGATAACGCTGTTCGCGGCCATGCTCCTGCTGCCTCTGGCGGCGTTTAACCGGGAGGCGGATGTGGTTTCCGCCATTGATAACCGCAAGCTGGCGGCAGCGCCCTTCAGCGAGGAGGCAAAGGCGGCTGACCCTGACCTGACCGCCCGGATCGAGGACTATGTCAATGACCGTATCGGGTTTCGGGATCAGATGATCCTTGGGTATACGGTGTTCAATGACCGGGTCTTTGGGAAAATGATCCATCCCTCCTATTGCTATGGGCAGGATGGTTATGTGTTCTTTAAAATGGGACAGGCGGCGGAATACAACGAGTTCTACCAGTCGTTTGCGGATGTGGTGACACAGATCGACGCGTATTGCCGTCAGCGGGACGTGCCGTTCCTCCTGGTATTTGATCCGGCCAAGACTGCCGTACTGACAGATAAGCTGCCCAAAGGCGTCAATTATGACCGGGGCTGGGTGGATGCTTTCCTTCAGGCAATGAAGGAAGCCGGCATTCATGTGGTGGACAATACCGATCTGATGCGGGAGAAGACTGCACAGGGGGTGGAGGTCTTTAACCGGAAATATGACGCCGGACACTGGAACAGCATCGGAGCCTATTACGGTGTAAACGCGATATTGGAAGCCATGCGGGAGGAGGTACCAGGGATTCAGCTCAACCGGATCGAGGACTTTACCGTATCAAAGGAACTGCAGACCACGCTGCCGGTCTCTGAATTTCCAATCGAAGAATGGACGCCGGTGGTAACCATTCCCATGGAACTGGATGACCGGACGGAGAATTACCATGGCGAAGTGGCACTGGACGACCAGAACCGTGCCTTTGCCCATCTGGTGAATGACGCTGTTTCCGAATCCGATACGCCCAAAACACTGGTGTTCCAGGGCAGCTATATGAACGGAAAGGGTTGGTCCTATCTGGCGAATGCCCTGCATGAGTACATATATGTGCATAATTATCAGAATTTGCTGAACTTCGATTATTATTTCAATCTCTTTCAGCCGGAATATGTGATTTTTGAAGTAACGGAATACGCGGTGTCCGCCAATCGTTTTGATTCTCAGAAAATGGCGGATTTTCGCCTGAATCCCACCTTGAAATCGGTCATGGATGCCGTAAACGAATACCGGACGGTATCCCTGCCGGTCGAAGCGTGGAACATGGAGAAGGGACATGCGGTCACAAAACTGCATTGGGCCGGCGAGGGCGATGAAGCAGCTGTATGGCTCACGGCAGATGGTGCGGAATTCGATCTGCGCCGGTGCGAGGAAGGCGGCTGGGAGATCTCTGTACAGAATACAGTGCTGAATGGGGATGGGGACACCGCATTGTGGACCCTCTCCG
Source organism: uncultured Dysosmobacter sp. (assembly GCA_934565855.1). Taxonomy (GTDB): domain Bacteria; phylum Bacillota; class Clostridia; order Oscillospirales; family Oscillospiraceae; genus Oscillibacter. Next base: position 31,093 of record CAKTIO010000012.1, on the reverse strand, counting down.
GAGACGGCGTGCTGACAAAATATGCATAGTATACCATCATACTGAACGCAAATAGAGGCTCCGGCTGGCATTCCTCCAACGACTCTTCTTGCAATGGCTATGCCATGTCCACACCCAATACCAAGAACGGCAATGTGACTGTCAGTCCAAAAAGGGAAATACCGTGGTCATCACTGTGTCCCTGATAAAGGCTGCGAACTGGATACCATCACGTTCAATGGCTTTACTCCGATGTAGTGGCTGACTTTTTCTGTGCTGACATTGTGGCATGGACTGTATAGAACAACGTGCCCTTGGCACTGCTGCCGCGAGTAGCTGCACCCGCGCGCAGATCGTGACGTTCCTGTATCATGCATATCAAGGTAAATAATGAAAAGGAGAAAATCTCCGAATGGTAGCACCGGATAAGAAAGCATTGTAGAAATCAGTAAAATAAATGTTTTTCATGGTGCAAGCGCGGTTCAAAGTCGAAACAATCAAATGCTGACAGGTTTAAATGGCGTTGATATGCAGGTTATCAGCGCCATTTTTCTATATCCGCACGCCATATGTCTACAATCCTGGCAAAAGTAGCAGGCATTGAGTACAGGATGTGAATATCAGCCTTGCCTGTATAGGCTTCCTGTCCCAAAGCATTCTTTACGAGATGGTCAACCAAGAAGTAAAAAGACAGGGTAAACGAGGCTTTCGTCTCGTTTACCCTGCTTACGCTGTTTTCAACTGCGACTTTTTATTGTGAATTTTATCGTACTACAAATTTTCTCTGCATGTAAGCCCTTTTTCAGAAAAGTGGCAGTTTTCAGCACTTTACACAGGATAGTAATGGTCCTCCCGTTCTACTTTTTAAAAATCATCAGGGCTCCGCCAGCTGCCGCAGCAGTGTAATCTCCTCCGCGTAGCCCGGCAGCTCATTGGGCGTTTCCAAACAGAACGGCAGGTCCCGCAGCAGCGGATGCCGTGTCACGGCGGACAGTGCCTCCAGCCCGATACAGCCCTTGCCAATCTTCTCGTGCCGGTCCTTGTGGCTACTGGGAGGGTTCTTGCTGTCATTGAGATGGATCGCCTTCAGACGGTCCAGCCCGATGATCCGGTCAAATTCTTTTAGCACGCCGTCCAGGTCTCCAATGATGTCATACCCGGCATCCGAAACGTGGCAGGTATCCAGACAGACACCCAGCTTGTCCTTTAAATGGACCCCGTCCAGAATTTCCCGCAGCTGCTCAAACGTCCCGCCCACCTCGCTGCCCTTGCCGGACATGGTTTCCAGCAGCACAGTAGTCGTCTGATCCGGCTGAAGGATGGCGTTCAGCATCTCCACGATCTGGGAAATTCCAGTCTCCACCCCCTGCCCCACATGGCTGCCGGGATGGAAGTTATAATACTGCCCCGGAACATATTCCATCCGGCGCAGATCATCTGCCATCGTCTCCCGGGCAAAGGTCCGGGTATCCTCTGATGCGGAGCAGGGATTCAGCGTATAGGGCGCATGGGCAATGATCTTAGCGAAGTGGTAGGTCTTCATCCACTCTACCAGAGCCGCGGCATCTGCCGGGTCGATGGCTTTCGCCCGGCTCCCCCGGGGATTCCGGGTAAAAAATTGAAAGGTATCCGCCCCCAGCTCCACTGCCGTTTTTCCCATAGCAAGGAACCCCCCCGAAGAGGACAGGTGACAACCAATGTGCAGCATTATGCTTCCTCCTTTTCCTCCGGCAGCCAGCGGTCCAGCCAGCCACCCACGCGGTCACACAGTGCCGGAAGCCGTAGCAGGCGGAACACCGCCATCCGGACCCGGTCCGTGAAAATTCCCGCCGCGAAAATTCCCGCCGCAATGCCCAGCAGCGCCAGGCAGCACCTCCAGGCAGGAAGCGCCAGCAGCGGCACAGCAGCTCCGTTCAGCAGGCGGTGAAATACAAAGGGCTGTGCGTGCAGCAGGTAGACGCCGAAGGACGCAGGCGCCATCCATACCACTGTCCGCCGGAGTGTCACGCTTTTCATCCGGCATTCCAGACAACACTGGAACAGGCAGACCGCCGCGCCTACCACCAACGGCGACGGATAGCGCAGCACCCAGCCGCCAAAGGATGCCCAGCCCAGCCGGACAGACAGTAGGTCCGCCAGCAGGCGGAACAGCAGCATCCCTGCCACACACAGCACATACCCCACCAGCCAGACCCGGCTGCTCCGGCTGCGAAGAGGGAACCGCCGCAGATACGCCCCGGCAAAATACAGCGCCGTCAGCCACAGGAAGCTGTAGCCCTGCCCGTTAGCGGCGTTTCCCGTGACGAACATATCCTGCCCAAATACCGTGGGCAGCAGGCACAGCAGAAAAAAGCCCGATGCCAGCAGACGCTGAAAGCTCTTCTGCGGCAGGGTACGCAGCAGCCGGTTCCAGAAGGGCGCCAGACAGTACACCGCGAAATAGGCAGTGAAATACCAATACTGGGTAAAGGACACCGGCAGGCAGGACTTTAAAAACCGCCATAACGTCACCGATTCATAGAACAGGGCAAACAGCGCCGTGATCCCAGCGGAATAGCAAAATACCTGAAGCCACAGCGCCGCAAGGCTGCCCCTGCGGCAGCGGGAGTACACCAGCAGATAGCCGGAGAGAAGCGCATAACAGTCCACTGCGCAGTAAGCTGCCGTTTCGATGGTCCACGCCGTCCAATAGTGGGCGGTAAAGGGCTGCACCGCCTGCAAAATACCGCCCCGCCCCAGCAAATGCAGCAGAACCACCATGCCCATGCTCAACAGGCGCAGCAGGTCCAAGCCCGGATTTCTCTGCGTTCCGGTCTGCGGCATCTCTCTCCCCCCTCCGTCTTTTTCCGTCCCGGTGGGTGAAACCCACATGCACCCGGTCAATATCCGCTGATCTCCATTGATGCGTCGTCCGTTCCCTTTTCCAAGGCGCGGATCTCCACAAAATATTTCATGGCAGGGCTGACCTGAATTTCCACCCGGTCGCCCACCTTATGCCCCAGCAGCGCCTTGCCAACGGGAGATTCCTTGCTGATAAGTCCCCGGGTGGCATCCTGCCGCAGGGTGGTGACGATTTGCAGCAGCATCTCCTTTTTGACCATCTCATTGTAAATCGTCACCTTGTCGAACAGACCTACCTCGTCCGCCGTGTCCTGCACCGCAATGACCTTTGCCGTGCGGATCATTCCCTGCAGGTAACGGATGCGGCTGTCATTGCGGTTTTTTGCCTGCTTGGCGCACTTATACTCAAAATTTTCACTGAGATCTCCGAAGGCTCTGGCGGTCTGCACTTCCTCGATGAGCTTGGGGCGCAGCTCCCGGATTCGATAGTCGATCTCCTCCTGCATTTTCTGAATATCTACTTCCGTCAATTCATCGTACATGCTTCCGCGCTCCTTACAGCTTTTCTTCCCACTCCGCCTGCCGGAAACCCACCAGTACGGTGTCCTCCGTGACCAGAATGGGACGACGGACCAGCATTCCGTCCGACGCCAGCAGGGCAAGCTGCTCCGCCTCCGTCATGTCCGGCAGCTTCTGCGCCAGTCCCAGCGCCTTGTATTGCAGTCCGCTGGTGTTGAAAAACCGCTTCAGCGGCAGTCCGCTGCGGGCATGCCAGGCGCGCAGCTCTTCCTCTGTGGGACGGTCCTGCTTGATGTCCCGCACAGTGAAGGACGCGCCCCGGCTCTCTAAAAAGGTCTGTGCCTTTTTACAGGTGGAACACTTGGGATAACAGACAAACAGCATGGCTTCGCTCCTCCTTTTTAACCGCTCAAAGCGTAGCACAAAGCGCCGGAAAACTCAATGCTTTTTTCTCCCATCGTCCGTACCGTTTGGGTAAACCGCAGAATATTGCCGATGAATACGGGAAAGCAGCATATTACAGGGGCGCGGTTCCATAGGAACCGCGCCCCTGCCTTGTATTGCTCCGTATGCGTTTTTCTCCGTTCACGGGTCATCCGGCTTTCAAGCCGGTATACAGCTGGTAATAGCGTCCCTTCTGGGCGATCAGCTCCTCATGGGTGCCGCGCTCAATGATGCGCCCCTGCTCCAGAACCATGATGCAGTCCGCGTTCCGCACGGTGGACAAGCGGTGGGCAATGACAAAGGTAGTCCTCCCATACATCAAGCCGTCCATACCCTGCTGCACCAGCGCCTCGGTGCGGGTGTCGATGGAGGAGGTCGCCTCATCCAGAATCAGTACCGGAGGATCTGCCACAGCCGCCCGGGCAATGGCGATCAGCTGCCGCTGTCCCTGAGAGAGGTTGGCACCATCTCCGGTGAGCATGGTCTGATAGCCCTCCGGCAGACGGGTGATGAAGCCGTCCGCGTTGGCAAGCTGCGCCGCCGCGATGCACTCCTCGTCCGTGGCATCCATTCTGCCGTAGCGGATATTCTCCATCACGGTTCCGGTGAACAGATGGGTATCCTGCAATACGATGCCCAAAGAGGAGCGGAGGTCCGCCTTCCGAATCTTATTGATATTGATACCGTCATACCGGATCTTTCCATCCTGAATGTCATAAAAACGGTTGATCAGGTTGGTGATGGTGGTCTTTCCCGCGCCGGTGGAGCCGACGAAGGCGATCTTCTGTCCGGGTCTGCCAAAGAGCTTAATGTCGTGCAGCACCAGCTTCTCCGGCACATAGCCGAAGTCCACATCGTCAAACACGATATCGCCCTTGACCTCCGTATAGGTCACAGAGCCATCAGAGTGGGGGACCTTCCACGCCCAGGTTCCGGTGCGCTGGTCTGTCTCCACCAGCTGCCCCTCTTTGTTGTAAGTCGCCTTGACCAGCGTGACCGCACCATCATCCATCTCCGGTTTTTCGTCCAGCAGGGTGAAGATCCGCTGTGCGCCCGCCAGCGCCATAACCACGCTGTTCGCCTGCATGGAGATCTGGGAGAAGGGCTGGGTAAAGCTCTTATTCAGCGTCAGGAAGGACACCAGTGTACCCAGCGTCAGTCCGGCATAGCCGTTTACCGCCAGCGCCGCACCCAGTACCGCACACAGCGCGTAGCTGCAATTTCCCATCTGTGCCACGGTGGGCATCATGATGTTGGCAAATTTGTTGGCGTTGTCTGCGCTCTGGCGCAGCTTTTCATTCAGGTCCAGGAATCCGTCCAGGCTCTGCTCCTCATGACAGAAGACCTTGACCACCTTCTGTCCCTCCATCATTTCCTCGATATAGCCGTTCACCGCACCCAGATTCTTCTGCTGCTCCACAAAATACTTGGAGGACTGCGCCGCCAGATTCTTGCTGACGAACAAAATCAGTGCGATCATGGCGCAGGTCAGCACCGTCAAGGGAATGTTCAGAATCACCATGCTGACAAACACGCTGATAATGGTGACGCTGCAGCTGACCAGCTGCGGCAGGCTCTGGGAAATGACCTGACGCAGGGTGTCGATGTCGTTGGTATAGACAGACATGATGTCGCCGTGGGCATGGCGGTCAAAGTAGGAAATAGGCAGGCTCTCCATGTGGGTGAAGACCTGAATACGCAGGTTCCGCATGGTTCCCTGAGAGACGTTGACCATGATGCGGTTATACGACCAGGAGCACAGAATGCCCACCGCATAGATGCAGCCGATCTTCAGCAGCGCCCCAGCCAGCGGAACAAAGTCCGTGCTGCCGGTTTTCACCATCGGTGTGATATAGTCGTCAATAAGGCTTTTCAGGAACAGGGTTCCTCTGACGGTCGCCAGCGCGCTACCGATGATGCACGCCAGTACCACCAGACAGTGCAGACCGTAATTCTTCAGTACCAGTCCCACCAGCCGTTTCAGAATGGGAATGGGATTTTCGATCTTGGGACGCGGACCGTGTCCGCCCCGGGGACCGGGTCCCCGGACTGTCCGTACCTTCTGCTCTGCCATCAGTCCTCACCTCCTGCTTTGTCAAAATCTCCGCCGCTGCGGGTCTGGCTTTCATAGACCTCGCGGTAAATATCGTTGGTCCTCAGCAGCTCCTCATGGGTGCCAAAGCCGTTGATGCGTCCCTCGTCCAGCACTAATATCCGGTCCGCATCCTGCACGGAGGAGATCCGCTGGGCAATAATGAACTTGGTGGTGCCGGGGATCTCCGTCCGGAACGCCTGCCGGATCTTGGCATCCGTCGCCGTGTCCACGGCGGAGGTGGAATCGTCCAGAATCAGCACCTTGGGCTTTTTCAGCAGCGCCCGGGCTATGCACAGCCGCTGCTTCTGACCGCCGGAGACGTTGCTGCCGCCCTGCTCAATGCGGGTCTCATAGCCATCCGGGAAGCGGTCAATGAACTCATCGGCGCACGCCAAACGGCAGACCCGGCGGCACTCCTCTTCCGTGGCATTCTCATTGCCCCAGCGCAGGTTGTCATAAATGGTGCCGGAAAACAGCACATTCTTTTGCAGCACCACGGAGACCTCGCCCCGCAGCGTATCCAGGTCATAGGTGCGGACATCCTTGCCGCCTACCCGGACACAGCCCTCCGTCACATCGTACAGCCGGGGGATCAGATTCACCAGACTGGACTTGGCGCTGCCGGTGCCGCCAATGACGCCAATGGTCTCTCCGGCACAAACATGCAGATCGATATCCTGCAGCACCGGCTTTCCGCTGCCTGAGGCGTAGGCAAAGCTGACATGGTCAAAATCCACGCTGCCATCCGGGATCACGGTGTCCGCATGCTCCGGAGAGGTCAGGTCGCTGCGCTCGTTCAGCACCTCGCTGATCCGCTGGGCGCTGGCAGCGGACATGGTGATCATAACGAAAACCATCGACAGCATCATCAGGCTCATGAGAATGTTCATCACATAGTTGAACATGGAGGACAGGTTTCCTGTGGTCAGCGTTCCGCCCACGATCATATGCGCACCGAACCAGCTCAGCGCCAGATTGCAGCCGTACACCGCCACCATCATGGCGGGGAAGTTGAAGGACAGCCGGGATTCCGCCTTGACAAACAGGCGGTATACATTTTCCGCCGCCTTGCGGAACTTCTCGTTTTCGTAGTCCTCCCGCACAAAGCTCTTCACCACCCGGATAGCAGACACGTTCTCCTGAACGCTGGCGTTCAGATCATCGTACTTGCGGAACACCTGGCGGAACAGCCTGCTGGCAGGCACCATGATCAGCAGCAGTACAATGACAAGAAACACCATCGCCACCAGAAATACACTGCTCAGCCGTGGGCTGATGGACACTGCCAGAACCACGGCACAGATCAGCGTCACCGGTGCGCGGACGCACATCCGCAAAATCATCTGATAAGCGTTTTGCAGATTGGTCACGTCTGTGGTCAACCGGGTCACCAGACCGGCGGTACTGTATTTGTCAATATTGGAAAAGCTGAAGGTCTGAATATTCCGGTACATATCTGCCCGCAGGTTGGCTGCAAAACCGGTGGACGCCCGGGCAGCAAACCGTCCCGCCAGAATGCCGAACAGCAGTGCCAGCGCCGCCAGCAGCAGCATCCGCACGCCGTAGCGGTATACATTGGATATGTTTCCCACGGAAATGCCGTCGTCAATGACGGACGCCATCACCAGCGGGATCAACGTTTCCATCACCGCCTCCAGCATGGAAAACAGCGGCGCCAGCAGCGAGTCCCGCCGGTATTGGCGAACTCTTGCCGCAAGTGTTTTTAACATAGGCTCTTATCTCCTTTCCGTCTCCGCCGAAGGGCGGGGATCGTCCGTTTCCATGTTTCTCTCAATGATCCGAAGAAGGCGCAGCAGCTCCTGCCGTTCCTCCTCCGTCATGCCATAGGTCACCCGCTGCTCAAACCTCTGGGCGCTGCCCTGCATCAAGTGGAATTTTTGCAGAGATTTCTCCGTCAGGCAGAGCCGCTTCAGCCGGGCGTCGCCCTCCACGCCGCTGCGCTGGATGAGTCCCCGCTGCTCCATATTGCTGAGCATTTTGGACGCGGTGGCACGGGTAATGGCAAACTCCGCCTCCACATCCTTCTGAAACACGTCTCTGCCCCGTCGCCGGTACAAAAATTCGATGACACGGCACTGGGTCTCAGTCATACTGCACTTCAGCTCCTGCGGGATGGATGCCTCTGCCCGGCGGTTGATCTGGTTGATGACCACCCGCAGTTCGTGCATGACAGAATTGATTTGATGCAAGCCCTCATCTCCGTTCGTTAGCAAACTGTTTGGTAGCGAGCATTATAGGGGATTTCTGCACAGAAAGTCAATAGCGAAATTGTGAATTTTCTGCAAAAACAGGACGCTGCTCGTGAGAGCAACGCCCTGTTTGATGATATCTCCGTGTAAAACATTTTGTTTTGTACTGTTTCCCTTACTTCTCCGCAGAAAGCCTCTGCCGTCTGGCTGCCATCAGTCCCGGCAGCAGAGAGGACATCGATCCGCACAGGATTAGCACAATGCCGCAGACCATATGGAAGGGGATCTGCTCATGCAGCGCCAGCGCCGCCAGCACAGGTGCCAGCGCGGGCTTGAAGAAAAACACCAGAGATGTCTGCTGGGCGGAGGTATGCTCCATCGCCAGGAAATAGCAGCTGAACCCCAGTCCCGTGACGCCCAAGAAAATATAGAGGATCACCGGCAAGTTGGTCAGGGTGTAGCCCGTAAAGAAGGGAATGTTGGAAAACACCGGAAGTCCCGCCCGCAGCATGGCGGCGGAAACCGCTGGGATATGGGTCAGCAGGGACAGCAGCATCATCTCTCCGGAGCCGAAGAGGAAGCCAAAGCAGGTGACCACCAACGCGCCGAATTTGGCACACTGCCGCTTTCCGCACACGCTGTAAAGCGAGAACAGCAGCGTAGACAGTATGACAAACAGCACTCCCAGAGGGTCCAGCCGCAGATCCCAGGGGCGAATGATGACCAGAATACCGCAGATATCCAGCGTCAGCCCCAGCACCTGGTTTTTATGAATGGGTTCCTTCAGCAGCAGGAAAGCAAACAGCGTCACGAAAATAGGATTGCTGGAAAACAGCACCGCCACCACAGACGCCTCCACCCTTGCCACGCCCATCTGGTAAAGGGACATTGCCACCGTCATGCCCAGCAGCCCCAAAAACGCAAAGGCGCGCAAAGCGGCACCGTCCAGTCGAAGCCCACGCTTCCGCAGGGTACCGATTGCCAGCGGCAGCAGCACCAGTCCGCCAGCCAAAAAACGGCTGAAGGTCAGTTGGATGGGATTAAACTGTCCGGAAATCAATTTCAGCGCAATCTCCATGCTGGAGAACAGCCAGGTGGCAATGGCAATGCACAGGTATCCCTTTTTCATGATCCTCTCTCCCATATGCAGAAAATAACAGCTTTATTCTACCACCTGTGCTTTGAAAATGTCTACCCATCCGCGGCGCTCTTTTCCTCTTTTGCAGGTCCAGAGGCTTCCGGCGCTTAAAAAGAAGTCTTCCGTGTGGGAGAACTGTCCGCGGGCATCCCTGTAAAAAATCTCCGGAGACGGAAACCCCGCCTCCGGAGATGCTCTTCAAGAGATTCAGTTCAGAACCTGGTAGCCCTGATCCTCCACAGCCTTCTTCATGGTTCCCACCGGAACGTCCTCCGTCATGGTCACCACAGCCGTCCCCTTCTCATGGCTGACCTCTGCCTGCGTAACGCCGGGAAGCTCCTCCAGACACTTCTTCACCCGTGCCTCACAGTGCGTACACATCATGCCTTCGATCTTCAAAGTCTTTTCCATCGTTGTTTGTTCCTTCTTTCGTTTATTTTTCAGAGGGCGGTCCCTCTTGCTGTCATGAACTCTTACAAAATTCAGCCGCAGGGCATTGGACACCACACAAAAGCTGGACAGGCTCATTGCCGCCGCGCCGAACATGGGGTTCAGCTGCCAGTGAAACAGCGGGATCCAGACACCTGCCGCCAGCGGAATGCCGATGACATTGTAGAAGAATGCCCAGAACAGGTTTTCATGAATGTTGCGGATGGTGGCGCGGCTCAGCCGGACCGCCGCAGGCACATCCGCCAGACGGCTCTTCATCAGCACCACATCCGCCGCGTCGATGGCAACGTCCGTTCCCGCTCCGATGGCAATGCCGACGTCCGCCCGGGTCAGCGCCGGTGCATCATTGATACCGTCACCCACCATTGCCACGCTGCCCTGCTTTTGCAGCTGGCGGATGGTGCTTTCCTTACCCTCCGGCAGAACTCCGGCAATGACCTCATCCACGCCTGCCTGACGTCCGATGGCTTCCGCCGTGCGCTGGTTATCTCCGGTAAGCATCACCACACGGACCCCCATATTCCGCAGCTCCTGCACGGCACGGGGGCTGTCCTCCTTGATGGTGTCCGCCACGGCGATGACACCCAGCAGCGCTCCATCCCGCAGGAAGAACAGCGGCGTTTTTCCCTGTGCCGCCAGCTCGTCCGCCTGCCGACGCGTCTGATCGGATATTTCCGCGTGCTTTTCGGCAAAGGTAAGGTTTCCCGCTGCCAGCACCGCGCCATTCTGCTTTGCAGTCAAGCCGTTGCCTGGCAGCGCCTGAAAGTCCGTCACCTCTCCGGCGGAAAGCTGCTTCTCCTGCGCGTACTGGACCACTGCCCGTGCCAGCGGATGCTCGCTGCGGTTTTCCAGCGCATATGCCTGCCGCAGCAGCTCCTCCTCCGGAGTTCCCTCCACCGCCAGCACATCTGTTACCACCGGCGTACCGTTGGTGATGGTGCCGGTCTTATCCAGCGCCACAATGTCCACCTTTCCGGCATTTTCCAGCGATACGGCGGTTTTAAAGAGGATACCGTTTTTCGCACCTACGCCGTTGCCCACCATGATCGCCACCGGCGTAGCAAGACCCAAAGCACAGGGGCAACTGATAACCAGCACGGAAATGCCCCGTGCCAGCGCAAAGCCAAAGGTCTGTCCCGCCAGCAGCCACACCACAGTAGTGACCACCGCCACGGTGATGACTGCCGGAACGAACACGCCGGACACCTTGTCAGCGATTTTGGCAATGGGCGCCTTTGTTGCCGCCGCGTCGCTGACCATCCGGATGATCTGGGAGAGGGTCGTGTCCTCGCCTACCCGGGTCGCCCGGCACTTCAGGAAGCCGGATTGATTGATGGTGGCGGCGGACACACTGTCACCCTCCGCCTTATCCACGGGGATGCTCTCACCAGTCAGGGCGGACTCATTCACCGCACTGCTGCCCTCCAGCACCACACCGTCCACAGGGATGTTCTCACCTGGGCGCACCACAAATACGTCATCGGCCGCCATCTGCTCAATAGGAACCTCTGTCTCCTGCCCGTCCCGGACCACCGTGGCAGTCTTGGGTGCCAGCTTCATCAGCCCTTTCAGCGCATCGGTGGTCTTGCCCTTGGAGCGTGCCTCCAGCATTTTGCCCACGGTGATGAGCGTCAGGATCATGGCGGCAGACTCAAAGTAAAACTCGTGCATGTAGCCCATCACGCCCTCGGCATCCCCCCGGACCTGCGCGCCGGTCATGGCAAACAGAGCGTAAGTGCTGTAAGCAAACGCTGCCGCGGAGCCCATTGCTACCAGCGTATCCATATTGGGTGCCCGGTGCCACAGGCTCTTAAAGCCGCTGATGAAAAACCTCTGGTTGATGACCATGACAACCACCGTCAGCAGCAGCTGCACCAGTCCCATCGCCACATGGTTGTCTGTGAAGAAGCCCGGCAGCGGCCATCCCCACATCATATGTCCCATTGAGAAGTACATCAGCACGATCAAAAAGCCCAGAGACGCCAGCAGGCGGCGCTTCAACACCGGGGTCTCATGGTCCTCCAGCAGCGCCTCGTCCTGCGATGGCGCGGCAGCGCCCTCCGCCCCCTTGGGAGACGCGCCGTAGCCTGCCGCCTGCACGGCTGCCACGATGTCCTGGGGCGATGCCGTGCCCTCCACTCCCATTGAGTTGGTCAGCAGGCTCACAGAGCATGCTGTGACCCCAGGCACTTGAGATACCGCCTTTTCCACACGGGCACTGCAGGCGGCACAGCTCATGCCCGTTACCGTATATTGTTTCATGCTTCCTCCGTTTCCTTTGTGCCGGATGTTACCGCATCAGCTTTTGGATGGTGGACACCAGCTCGTCAATGACCTCGTCCCTGCCGTCCCGGATGTCCCGCGCCACGCAGCTGCGGATGTGGTTTGCCAGCAGTTCCTTATTAAATGCGTTCATGGCAGCATTTACCGCCGCAGACTGGATCAGGATATCGTTGCAGTAGGCATCCTGCTCGATCATGGTCTGAATGCCGCGGATCTGTCCCTCCAGCCGCTTCAGCCGGTTCAGCAGCTTTTTCTTCTGCTCCTCCGGACGGACGGTGGTTTTTCCGCTGCAACAGCAACAGGGTGTTTTCTCTTCCATACGCCTTTCCTCCTATACCCCTTGGGGGTATCTTGAATATATACCCCCTCCAGGTATTTGTCAACCTCTCTGAGCAAAAAAATGCGATCTGGAACTCAGTGTTTCCAGATCGCACAGGGGTTATTCCTTGGAAAAGAGCGCCCGCCGCAGCTGCTTCGGCTCTCCGTGGGGGCGCATCCAATGTCCGCTGCGGTAATAGGCGACCATCGCCACCGCCGTGACGAACCAGGACACGGGATAGCACAGGCTGATGCCCCGCACCGTATGGAACCGGGCAAACACCGTTGCTACCCACACAATGCGCAGCACGCACACACCCACGCTGGTGATGGCTACCGGAGCCAGCGCGTCTCCCACGCCCCGCAGCATACCGGAGATCACCTCAATGGAGGTCCAGACAAAATAGTACGGCACAAAGTAGGTAAGCATCTCCCAGGTGTAGGCGATGACCTCCTGATCGTCGGAGAACCAGTGCAGCCCGAAGCGCCCCACCGCCAGCAGCGCCGCCACCAGCACCGCTGTCAGAACGGTGAACAGGGTCAGCCCTACCCGCACGCTTTTGCGCACCCGGTCCAGCCGGGCGGCACCAAAGTTCTGCCCTACAAAGCTCATCATTGCCGTACCCAGCGCATTGCTCATTGCCCAGTAGATACCGTCCACCTTGCTGGTCATGGTCCACGCCGCCACCACCGTGGTCCCCAGCGTGTTCACACCCACCTGCACGATCAGGTTGGACATGCTATACATGCTTGCCTGCAATCCGGCGGGAATGCCGATGCGCAGCATCCGCGCCATAATGCCCCGGTCAATGCCCGGGCGGCACAGGGAAATGCGGTACGGCTCCCGGGTCCGGCACATCTGCCACAGCACCAGCACCATGCTCAGCAGCTGGGACAGCACCGTTGCCACTGCCACACCGGCAACGCCCCACTGGCAGCCCACCACCAGCACCAGGTCCAGAATGATGTTGCTGATACAGCTGGCAATTAAATAGTAAAAGGGACGGCGGGAATCTCCCATGGCACGCAGGATGCTGGACCCCATGTTGAACAGCAGATTGAACACCGTGCCGCAGAAATAAATGCGCAGGTACAGGGTGGACCCCTCCAGCGTATCGGCAGTGGTTCCCATCCAGCGCAGCAGCGACGGTGTCAGCCAGACACCCAGCACCGTCAGCACCAGACCCATCAGCAGGCTGAAGGTCATGGCGGACTGGGACGCCCGGGCAATGCGCTCTTTTCCGCCCGCGCCGCACATCTGGGCGATGATGACCGCCGCGCCGCCGGACATCGCCACAAAAAAGCCGATGACCAGCGCGATGATCTGGGCGGTGCTGCCGCCCACCGACGCCAGCGCTCCGGTTCCCACAAATTTTCCCACTACAATGGCATCCACTGTGTTATACAGCTGCTGAAACAGCGTTCCGGCAGCGATAGGCAGGAAAAACACCAGCAGCTTTTCCCAGATCGCACCCTCCGTCAGGTCCTGACGATTCTCTCCCGTTCTCATAAGCACACTCCATTTTCGTTATCAGCAGAGCCATTATAGCCATCCCCACAGGGAAAAGCAAGTAAATCCGCAGGAAAAAAGGGGCGGGAAACTCCCGCCCCTTCCGGTCCTCTTGATTTTTCGGTGCTTTTCTGCAAAAGCGTTCCCTTTCCAGCGCCGTCAACTGACAGCGGCAGTCTGGCTGCCTTCCTCCTGTCCCTCTGCCGGAGCCGCGCCGTGGTTCATCAGCAGCATTTGCAGTCGGTTTTCCACATTGGCATAGCTGGTGTCAGGGTCCAGGTCCAGCGGCAGAATCTGCACACCGGGATACTCCTCCTTAATGCGCTTGGTCACACCGCGTCCACAGACATGGTTTGGCAGGCAGCCAAAGGGCTGCAAAATGATGAAGGAGCGCACGCCCCGGGCGGCATAGTGGACGATCTCGCCCGCCATCAGCCAGCCCTCTCCGCAGGTCAGGGTCTCCGGAATGATGGAGCGGACCTCCTCGTACAGCTGCTGCGGCTCCACCGCCCTTTCATACAGCGGGTGGCGCAGGGCGATCTTCTCCAACCGGTCCTGAATCCATGCCATCGCGGCGTTCAGGGCAAAGGGATATTTGGCAATGCCTGCGCGGAACTCCCGGATCTCGCACATGGCGGCAAGGAAATCCTTGCGGAACTGATAGGTAATGCGGGGCAGCACCGTCTCCATGCCGTTGCTCTCCAGATACTCCTCCAGATGGAAATTGGTGCCGGGGTGGTAGGTCACCAGCAGCTCGCCGGTCACCAGCACCCGGGGTTTCAGTTGAGAGCGGTCATAGGGAACTGCCGCCAGCGCGTCCACCGCGGCACGGAAGGCGTCAATGGCACGCCCCACGCCGCCCCGAACGGCATCCGCAATGGACTGCACCCCTGCCTGAAAGACCTCCTGCGTCTCGCCGGGGTTCTTCTCATAGGGGCGGGTCTTGCGCAGCAGGTCTTCCAAAATATCCAGCATGGAGAACAGCCACGCTGCCTCCACCGCTGTCCGCGCTCCCAGCATGGACACGCCGGGGTGCATCCCCTTGGTGTCGCCGGGGTCTGTGGACAGAATGGGGACCTGGGAAAACCCGGCGCTGTCCAGCGCCTTGCGCAGCAGGGCGGAGTAATTTGCCATCCGACAGTCGCATTGCAGCTTTGCCATGCCCACTGCCACCTCGTCCTGCCGGAAGTCCCCCTTCTGCAGGGCGTCGATCAGCTCGCCGATGACCATCTGGCAGGGGAAGCAGATATCATTGTGGGTATACTTCTTGCCGCAGCGAATCTGTTCCAGTCCACCCACCGGCACACTCTGGCAGCGGATGCCCTCCTTTGCCATCAGTCCTGTAAGCAGCGTGGTCACCGGAGCGGAGATGTTGGGCACCAGCAGCGTCCGCAGGCGCTTATCCGCCTTGCGGTATTTCACCGGGTACGGCTCCGGCACGGAGTAGACCGGGGTCTCCGCCCTGCCCTCTGCCTGCATCTCCCGGCGCAGCTGCACCGTTTCAATAAACGACTGCACCCGGATGCCCAGCGAGCCTGCCGCCTCACTTTCGTCCACCTTTAAAATCAGCGGCGGCTTTCCGGCGGTCTCGTTCATGATGCGGATGATCTCATCCGACAAAATGGCGTCGTGTCCACAGCCGAAGCTGACGATCTGCACATATTCCAGCGCCGGCTCCGCCGCCGCGGTAAATGCGCCGGAAAGCATCCGGGCGTGGAAATCGTTGGTGATCTCCACCCGGGACTGGTGCAGATCCGCCTCATGCAGATGGGGCAGGCTGTCCACCGTCAGCACGGGAATGCCCTGCCGGGTAAACATGTCTGAAATGCCGTGGCTGACCAGCGGGTCCGTGTGGTAGGGGCGTCCCGCCAGCACTACGGCGAATTTGCCCTGCGCCTCCGCGCCCTGCAAAATCGTCTGCGCCGTGTCGGTAAGCCGCTGCCGGAAGGACAGCAGCGCCTGCTCTGCCTGCGCGTAAGCGTCCTTTGCCTGCTTCTCCGTCGCATCCAGCGTCTCCACCGCGTAGCGGCATATCTGGCGGCTGCGGTCCTTCTCACTGAACCAGTGGAACACCGGCGTGTCAAACGCCGCAGCCGGAGCCTGGAAATTCCGGATGACCATGGGGTAGCCCATAATGACCGGGCAGACATAGGGGCTTTTCTCCCCCCGGTTCTCCGTAGGCATGTGCATGATGTAGGGGAAGAAAATGCGGTCCACCTTCTGTCCCATCAGGTCCAGAATATGTCCGTGCACCAGCTTGGCAGGGAAGCAGATGGTGTCCGACGCCACATATTGCAGTCCGTTTTCAAACTGCTTCCGGGAGCTTTCGTGGGAGAGCTTCGTCTCAAAGCCCAGCGCATGGAAGAATGTGGTCCAGAAGGGCATGGAATCCCAAAATTCCAGCACCCGGGGAATGCCGATGATCTGCTTCTTCTGCGGCGCCGCCGGGTGGAAGGGATAGTCCTCAAACAGCCACTCCCGGCGCTTGCGGAACAGGTCCGGCACCTGATTCCGGCGACGGTCCGTCTCCCGGACCTTTTCCAGCAGCTCCTCCCAGGAGTCCGCCAGCAGCGCACCCCGGTCGCAGCGGTTTCCGGTGACATAGGCTTCTCCAGTATTAAAGCGCATGACGGTGCGGCTGCAATGGTTCGCGCACAGCGTACAGCGCACGCCGCTCTCTGTGGTATAGGTAAAGTCCCGCACCGCGTCAAAGCCGATGAAGGAGGAGCATTTGCCGTTGGCATAGCCGTTTTTCTCAATATGCTCCCGGGCTGCAATGGCGGCGCCCAGCGCGCCCATCTCACCAGGATAGGGTGCCAGCGTGACCTCCTTGCCCAGATACTCCTCCAGCGCCCGCAGCACCGCCAGATTCCGGAAGGTGCCGCCCTGCACCACGATATGGTCTCCCAGCTCTGCCGGGTTGGAGATGCGCACCACCTTGGTAAAGACATTCTCAATGATGGAGCGGCACAGTCCCGCCATGATGTCGTCGGTCTGCTTGCCGTTGCGCTGCTCGTTGATGATGGTGCTGTTCATGAACACCGTGCAGCGGCTGCCCAGCACCGCTGGGTCCCTGGAACGAAATGCCGCCGCGGCGATCTGCTCTACCGGGATGTGCAGGGACGCACCGAAGTTTTCCAGAAAGGACCCGCAGCCGGAGGAACACGCCTCGTTCACCATAATGTTGGTAACGATGCCGTTTTTCAGCCAAATCGCCTTCATGTCCTGCCCGCCGATGTCCAGTAGGAAGGTGGCTTCCGGGAAAAACCTTCCACAGCCCCGGGCGTGCGCCACGGTCTCCACTGTGTGGTAGTCCGCCCCGAAGGCACTGGCAAGCATTTTTTCGCCGTAGCCAGTAGTACCCAGCCCTAAAATTTCCAGCTGGACGCCCTTCTGCCGGTAACGCTCTGCCAGCTGGTTCAAGCCACGGCGCACCACTTTCAGCGGTTCGCCCCGGTTGTTGTCGTAAAAGGTGTCCACCACCTGTCCGTCCTCGTCCATCAGCACGAATTTGGACGTGGTGGAGCCGGAGTCGATGCCCAGATAGCCCCGCAGAACGGAGCCAGTGAATTCCACCGGCTTTTTCAGCTGCCGCAGGTGCCGCTCCGTAAATGCCCGCTTCTCCTCCGGTGTGGCAAAGTACGGCACGCCTGCCACTACCTCCCGTCCGGTAACGCGGTAGTTTTCCAGCCGGCGGGCGGCTTCCCGCAGCGTCAGCTCCTCCGGGTCGGTCTCCGGAAACAGCTCATCCACCGCCAGCGCCGTTCCCAGCGCCACGATGGTCTCCGGATGCTCCGGCAGGACCACCTGCTCCTCCGACAGTCCCAGCCGCTGGGCAAACACCTTCACCAGTGTGGGGTTAAAGGTCAGGGGACCCCCCTCAAAAATGATGGGCGGCGTCAGCTCCAGCCCCTGAGAGAGTCCGCCGATGGTCTGTTTGGCAATGGCGTGGAAGGTAGACAGAGCAATGTCCGCCCGGGCAGCGCCCTGAATCAGAAGCGGCTGAATGTCCGTCTTGGCAAACACACCGCAGCGTCCCGAGATGTCATACACCGTTGTTCCCTGCGCGGCAAGCGCTTCAAACCCGTCCGCCGGAACGTTCAGCAGCGCGGCGATCTCGTCGATGAACGCGCCGGTGCCTCCGGCACAGCTGCCGTTCATCCGCATATCCGAGGTGGTCAGCTCCTGCCGTGCCTCATCATAGTGGAAGAACACCACCTTGGCATCCTGTCCGCCCAGCTCAATGGCAGTACGCACCTGAGGATAGCGGGTCCGCACCGCCGCCGCGTTGGAGACCACCTCCTGCACATAATGCACTCCCAGCGCCTGGGCGATGGGTCTTCCGCCGGAACCGCACACCGCCATCCGGAACCGCTCCTGTGGAAAGGTCTTCGCCGCCTGCGCCAGCATCTCCCGCACCGTATCCGCCTGATGCGCCTGATGGCGCTGATACCGGCTGTAGCGCACCTGTCCCGTCTGTCGGTCCAACGCCACCAGCTTTACCGTGGTAGAGCCAACGTCAATGCCCAGTCGTAATTCTTCCCGATTCCTCATGATGATGGTGCTCTCCTTCTGCGATCTCTCCTGCGGCGGAACCGTTCCGCCGCCTGACGCTTAAAATGCTCCGGATACGTCCCCTGTGCCTCCGGGCGCGTCCGGTGTGTTCTGAAATTCCATATTGGCAAAGACCCTTTCCATCCGCTCGTCCGGAAAATGCCGGTCGAAAAAGGTGTCCGCCGCGCTGACGGCAGGCTTTTGATACACCCGCTCCGACCAGCGGAACACCGCCGCAGCAGTGATCACGCAGTCCAGCGACAGCAGCACCGTCAGCACGATGGTCAAAGCGCGCCCGCCCCGGTTTGGGATCTTCAGAATCCACTTTGCCACCCGCGGATAGATGTTTTTCATCCACAGCATGCCTAATATTCCCCAGAACACGGAGTACAGCAGGCAGATGCGCCCGTTCAGATTGAAGGGCATCTGGCTGTAGTCCCAGGAGGTGGAGCCCAGCAGCGTTTCCTGAAGCCAGGAGCAGACGTATTCCACCACGCTGCCCACCAGCATTCCCCCGGCAAAGGAATAGATCGAGCTGCGGTTGCGGAAGCGGTACAGCGCCAGTGTCAGCGCCACCGCGCCAATGCCGTACAGCGGATTGAACGGTCCGTACATCACAGCGGACCGGCTTTCCAGATATCCGTTGCGCATCAGGCACCACATCAGCTCCACCACCACGCCGGCAAAGCTGCCGATAAGCATCAGCAGGGCAACCTTGTAGAAATTGGTCCCCTGCGCGAAATGGTCCGTCAGCTCCTCCTCAAAGTCGATGACGGAGTTTGCCGGAGGATTGCGCAGCAGCAGCGGGCGCTTTTTCTCGCTGTTCTGTCCCTCCCGCAGCCGAGTCTCCAGCTCATCCGCCACAGCAGACGCCTGAAAATGCGCCAGCTGCATTTTCCCGGCTGCGCGCTTCAGCGTCTCCACCTCCTGGCGGACATTGCTCCGCAGCAGCTCCTGCTCCTTCTGCGGCAGCTCCTGCTGTGCTGCCAGCGGCAGGTAGTATTCCGTCTGGCAGGCATCCCTGTGCCGCTGCTCCTCCTGCAAAAGCTCATCGCACAGCTCTTCGATCCGTGTGCTTTCCATAGTTCCTCCCGGTTCGTAACGTTCTCTTTGTCGGTTTCGTACAAACAGGCTGCTGATTTTTGGGTATCATGTATTATTTAGAAGTTTGATTATAAGCATTTTTCATTTTTCGGTCAACGGATGACAACGGAAAATTTACAATTTGGAAAAAAGATTTCTGAAATTTTTACGGTTTCTTTACACCCCCCGGCTTTCCACAAAAAAGCACCGCCCCTCCGTGGTTTTCACGGAGAGGCGGTGTCTATTTCAAATATTTTTATGCCTGCTGGTCCACCGTATACATATGGGCGATCAGATCCAGGATCTTGTTGGTGTAGCCCCACTCGTTATCATACCAGGCGATAAGCTTCACGAAGTTGTTGTCCAGCATGATGCCCGCAGTCTCATCAAAAATGCAAGTATGGGACTCTCCGGTCAGGTCCGAGGAAACCACCTGGTCCGTAGTGTAGGAGATGATGCCCTTCATGCTGTTTTTGGAGGCGTTTTCCAGCGCCACGCACACGTCATGATAGGATGCCTTATGCTTCAGCCGTGCCGTCAGGTCCACCACGGAAACATCGTTGGTGGGAACACGGAAGCTCATACCGGTCATCTTTCCCTTCAGCTCCGGAATGACCAGACCCACTGCCTTTGCCGCGCCGGTGGTGGAGGGAATGATGTTGCCCAGCACACTGCGTCCGGTACGCCAGTCTCTGCCCGCACGGGCATCCACAGCCTTCTGCTTGGCGGTAGCGGCATGAATGGTGGACATCAGCGCCTGCTCAATGCCGAAGGTATCGTTGATGACCTTGGTCATGGGCGCCAGACAGTTGGTGGTGCAGGAGGCGTTGGAGACCACGTTCATATCCGGTGTATACTTCAGATGGTTCACGCCCATAACGAAGGTGGGCATGATGTCATCCTTGGAGGGAGCGGAGACCACGACCTTCTTGGCGCCGTGGCGGAAGTGTGCCTGTGCCTTTTCCACGGTGCAGTAGGCGCCGGTGGACTCGATGATGTACTCCGCGCCGCAGTCATCCCAGGGGATGTTGTTGGCGTCGTCCTCGCTGTAAATGCGGATCTTCTTTCCGTTGATGATGAGGTGGCGGTCGTCATGCTCTACCGTACCCTGGAAGGTCTTAAACACGGTATCGTACTTCACCTGGTACACCATGTAATCCAGGTCTGCGTTTCTCAGGTTGATCCCGCAGATCTGATAGGTGCTGCAGCCACGCTCTACCATGACCCGCAGCGCCACACGACCGATGCGTCCAAAGCCATTGATGCCTACTTTGATTGCCATTGGGAAATACCTCCGCAATTTATTTTCAATATTCGCCGGGTCTGCTTCCCCGGACTTCCGAACCTCATTATAACACCGTTTTACGAAAAGTGTCTCTATTATTTGCGTAAAGTTACGTCAAATTTATTAGCAAAAAGTTGTATGTTTTGTATAGTTGGTCTCACCGCTGTTCTTCTTGCGTTACTTCTTGTACGACATAATTCGACAAATTTCGAGTATTTCTCTTGTTTTTTTCAACAGCGTTTGCTATCATAACAGCACATAAAGGAAAACAGGAAGATTTTTCCACAATTTACCTGCGGTTTTCTGTAAAAGCTATTCAACGGGAGGTCCTGCGGCAGGACGCCGTTCGTCCGGTCCGCCCTCCGGGAAAGGAGTACCACCGAATCATGGACGCAGACCGTCAAACAGAGTCCGGTTTTCCCGCCCAGCTGCTGCCCAGCGTGGCGGTACAGCTGCGCCACGCTATGGGAAACCTTCACTTTGCCGCCAATGCACTGGCTCCGGCAGAGATCCGGGAAAGCGACCCGGAGCTGGACCGCTTTGCCTCCGCTCTGGACCAGAGCTATTACCAGCTGCTGCGGCTGGCAAACAATCTGACCTTTGCCCACAGCCTGTCCAGCGGCTCACCGCTGTCCACCCGGGATCTGGAGCTTCCCGGGCTGATCCGCTCCATCTGTGGGCAGTGCCGCCCCTATGCCGCGCTGCAGGGCGTATCGCTGACCTTTCGCTGCCCGCAGAAAAAGCACCTGTGCGCCGTGGCGGAGGACGCGATGGAAATGCTGCTGTACCAGCTGCTGTCCAACGCGCTGAAATTCACACCGCAGGGCGGCTCCATTACGGTGGACCTCCGGTTCGCCAACCGCATGGTGCTGCTGTCGGTCAGCGACACTGGCTGCGGCGTTTCGCCGGAGCTGCTGCCCACCCTGTTCGACCGTTACCGCCACGAGGGGCTGATGTCTCCGCAGCCCCACGGACTGGGGCTGGGACTGCCCCTGTGCCGCCGCATTGCCGAGGGTCACGGCGGAAACTTAGTAGCGGAAGCCCGAGAGGGACGGGGGCTGACCGTCACGCTCTCCATTCCGGACCGCCGCTGCGGCACCTCTGCGGTGGAAGATCTTCCCTTCGACTACGCCGGCGGCTTTGACCGCACGCTTTTAGGGCTTGCCGACGCACTGCCCGCCAGCGCCTTTTCCTGCAAAAGGACCTGCTGACCCGCCCGCGCGAAGCGTTCAACGCTGGCTGATCTGCCAGCCATCCTGAAAGATCAGGTCATCCACATCCTCCGGTCCCGTTACGGACATATTCTCCCCTCCTCCGTACAGACATCTTCAGGAGTCTATGCCGGACCGGAGGAAAATATCACAACAACAGGGTCCCGCAGCAGGAGTGAACCTTCGCCCTGCTGTGGGACCCTGTTGGCTTTTTATCTGTTTTTTTTGCGGCTTTTCACGGGCATTCCCCGGTTTTACCGAAAAATGGACTTTTCTGCCATCTGAAAATATGGTATGATAAAAGGAGTATTTTTTATTTCAAGGAGGTCCTTTTTCGTGCATACCACATCCGCGAAGTCCCTCTCTGCGGGAGAGCTGTTCCGGCGTTACCTGCTGTTCATCGTCAGCCTTTTCATCATGGCAGTGGGCGTTGCCGTCACCAAGCGCGGTGAGCTGGGCGTTTCCCCCATTTCCTCTGTTGCCAATGTGCTGAGTCTGCGGTTTTCCGCACTGTCGTTGGGCAACTGGCTGATTCTTTGGAACTGCGCCCTGATCTTAGGGCAGATCCTTGTGCTGCGGAAACGCTTCCAGTGGTTTCAGCTGCTGCAGCTGCCGCTGTCGTTTTTATTCGGCTATTTCACGGACTTCGCCGTGTGGCTGGCGTCCTTCCTTCCGGCAGGCTCCTATCTGGCACGGCTGTGCCTGGTATTCTGCGGCACGCTGATCCTCAGCGTGGGCGTCTCCCTGTCCGTCATCGCCGATGTCATCATGAACTCCGGCGAAGCCTTCGTCAAAGCCGTGTCGGACACCATCCAGCGGGACTTCGGCTCTGTAAAGATCTGCTTTGATGTGGGCTGCGTGGTGCTGGCGGTTTTGCTGTCTCTGGCGCTCTGCGGCTGGACCGTTGTCGGCACCCGGGAGGGGACCGTCATTGCCGCCCTCTGCACCGGATGGCTGGTAAAGCAGGTCCGTCCCCGGCTCCATCCCCTGTGTGACCGCCTGCTGCGCCCTGCACCGGAGGAAAACAGCCCATCCATGACCTGAAAAAGCAAACAGGAGGAATTTATGAAAGAATTTGCAAGCAACGCCCAATACATCGCGTCGGACGAGCTGCTGCGCAGCGTGGAGGTTGCCCGCGCCCTCAGCAAGCCCTTGCTGTTAAAGGGAGAGCCGGGCACCGGCAAGACCATGCTGGCACAGGCAGTGGCAGACCAGCTGGGTCTGGAGCTGGTGATCTGGAACATCAAATCCACCACCAAGGCGCAGGACGGACTTTACGTTTACGACACCGTGGCACGGCTGTATGACAGCCAATTCGGTGAAAGCGTCAGCGACATCCGCAAATACATCAAGCTGGGCAAAATGGGCGAAGCCTTCCAGTCCGAACAGCAGGTCGTGCTGCTGATCGATGAGATCGACAAGGCAGATCTGGAATTTCCCAACGATCTGCTGTGGGAACTGGACCGCATGGAATTTTACATTCCCGAGACAAAGGAGACCATTCGGGCAAAGCACCGCCCCATTGTCATCATCACCTCCAACGCAGAAAAGGAGCTGCCGGATGCCTTCCTGCGCCGCTGTATTTTCCACTACATTGCCTTCCCGGATCAGGCAATGATGGAGCGCATTGTCCGGGCGCACTTCCCCCAGGTGGAGGACGCCCTGCTGGCACAGGCGATGGAAATGTTCTACCTGCTGCGGGAGCGGGGCGACCTGCAAAAGAACCCCAGCACCTCGGAGCTGCTGGACTGGGTGCAAGCGCTGTCCATCGGCGGCATGTCACCGGAGCGCATCCGTGAGACGATGCCTTTTGCCGGCGTTCTGCTGAAAAAAACGGAGGATCTGGGAAAGCTGTCCTCCATTCTTGCCCGCAACAGGAGCCGCTGACCGTGTTTGAAAGCTTCTTTTACTATCTGCGTAGCTGTGGGCTGGAGGTCACGCTGAACGAGTGGATGAGCCTGATTCAGGCAATGGAGCTGGGACTGCACCAGTCCAGCCTCACCGGATTTTACTATCTCGCCCGGATGCTGCTTGTCAAGTCTGAATCGGATTTTGACCGGTTCGACCGGGCGTTTTTAGAATTCTTCAAGGATGTCCGCAGCTTTGAAAAGCTTCCGCAGGAGCTGCTGGACTGGCTGAAAGAGCCCATTGCCCAGCGGGCATATGACAAGGCGGAGGTAGACCGGAAATTTGCCGGGCTGGATCTGGATGCCATTCGGCAGATGCTGGAGCAGCGCTTGCAGGAGCAGCACGAGCGCCACGACGGCGGCAGCCACTGGGTAGGTACCGGAGGTACGTCCCTGTTCGGTCACTCCGGCTACAATCCCACCGGCATCCGGGTAGGCGGCACAGGCAAAAACAGCCACGCCCTTCAGGTCGCCGCCCAGCGGAACTATCAGGACTTCCGCCGGGACACCACGCTGGATATGCGGCAGTTCCAAATGGCGTTCCGCCGCCTGCGGCAGCTAACCTCCCGCACGGAGGGTCCCAAGGACCAGCTGCTGCTGGAGGAATCCATTCAGGCAACCTGCGAAAACGGCGGGCACCTGAAGCTGGAATTCGGGCGTCCCCGCACCAACGAGGTGCGTCTCCTTCTGCTGTTTGACAGCGGCGGCTCCATGTGGTCCTATACCCGGCTGTGCAGCCAGCTGTTTCACGCCGCCCACCAGTCCAACCACTTCAAGGAGCTGCGGACCTATTACTTCCACAACTGCTTTTATGACTGCCTGCACACCACGCCGGACTGCTGGTATCAGCAGAGCGTTCCCACGGAGTATGTGCTGAACAACCTCTCTCCGGAGTGGAAGGTGCTGATCGTAGGCGACGGGGCAATGGCGCCCAGCGAGCTGCTGCAGCCCGGCGGCTGCCTGGACTATTACCATTACAATGAAAAGCCCGGACTGTGGTGGCTTCAGCGCTTCACCGCCCGGTATCCCCATCTGGCATGGCTGAACCCCATTCCAAAGGAGTATTGGGCATACACCCACGGCTCCTACACCATCAGCATGCTGCAGCGGGAGGTCTCCATGTTTCCGCTGTCTCTGGACGGACTGGATGGCGCGCTGAAGCGCCTGATGGCTGCCCGGTGAGAATTTTTACAATAAAAACGCCGCAGACCCTTGTCTGCGGCGTTTCTGCTCTTCAGGTCGTACCTGCTACGCTATCTTCCGGCGGAAGGCGGCGAACCTGCCCGATGCTGTAGGTCCCCTCAATCAAAACCAGCAGAATCCATCCGCTGGCAACCGAAGCGCAGATGCCATGAATACCGAACAGCGGCGTCAGGAAATGGGACAGGATCACTCGCAGCACCACCTGCAATGCCGAGGCGATCATGGTCAGGCGCAGCCGTCCCATGCCCCGGAAGAAGCCCTGAATGACCTCCCCCAGGAAGGAAAACGTGTAGATATACGCCATTGTCCGGGTGTAGATCGCTCCGGCGGCGATCACCTCCGGATGGTTGGAAAACAATCCCGTCAGCTGGGTGGCGAACACCGTGCAGACCGTTCCCAACAGGGCGGCAAGCCCGAGCTCCACC
This sequence comes from uncultured Dysosmobacter sp., assembly GCA_934565855.1. GTDB lineage: Bacteria > Bacillota > Clostridia > Oscillospirales > Oscillospiraceae > Oscillibacter. The sequence continues at coordinate 5,638 of CAKTIO010000012.1, read as the reverse complement.
CCCACGCTGAGCCGGAAGAACCGACGGACCCGGGTCAGGTTCCCATGTCCCAGATTCTGAGACAGGCAGACCACCATCGCGGCGCTGATGCCCTGAGAAAAGCAGAACAGGAACTGCTCTGTCCGCAGCGCCATATTGTACCCGGTAACGGTGTTGGTACCCAGCGGGGTCAGCATTCCCTGCACCAGCAGCCGCCCGATGCACACCACCGCCTGCTGCAGCGCCGCCGCCCAGGCAAAGCCCAGCACGCCAATGCCCACCGCGCCCTCAAACCGCAGCTGCTTCCGCTGCAGTGCCAATGGCGGGCAGCGGAAATAGGTGTACCCGATGCACCACAGCGCGGAGATGAGCTGGCACAGCACCGTGGAAAACGCAACGCCCCGGATCCCCAGACCGCACACTCCCACCAGCAGCACATCCAGCAGCGCATGCAGCACCGATGACAGCAACAGAATCAAAAACGGCACCCGGGAATTTCCACAGGAGCGCAGCGCCGCCGCGAAGTAATTATAGAAAAAGCAGCAGATCAATCCGGAGAACACAATGGTCAGATACTCCATCGCCTGCGCCCGGACCGCCGCCTCCGTTCCCTGTGCCTGCAGCACCGGACCAGCACACAGCAATCCGATGGCGGCAATGGCAATGGTCAGCGCAGCGCCGCCCAGTATCGCCGTGGCATGGGTCCGGCGGAGCTGCTCCGCTTCCTGCGCGCCGTAAAGCTGGGCAATCAGCACTCCCACGCCCACCGTACCGCCGATGACCAGCGCATTGGCGATATCCAGCACCGGAGCCGCCACGCTAATGCCTGCCAGCGGCAGCTCTCCCAGAAATCTTCCCACCACCATCGCGTCCACAATGTTATAAAGCTGCTGAAAAACATTTCCCAGAATAATGGGAAGGGCAAAACGGAGCAGTGTGGGCAGCGGCGCGCCTGTCAGTATCCCGCTGCGGTCCGGCTCATCTCCGGCATGGGGTCCTCTCTGCTGTGCCAAAACCTCGCCTTCTTCCTAAAAAGCTTTTTACCTACGCCCATCATACGGGAAATTTTCACACTTGTAAACCACAGCTATGGAGATTTTTTCCTGTTTTTCCAAAAAACGCAGAAAAAGGCGGTCCGGGATTTTTCATCCCAGACCGCCCCTGTTTTACTTTTACGAGCGCAGCAGTAAATAGCTGCCTGTTATACCGGAGACATCCGCTGTTTCCACGGTCAGCGCTGCATCTGCACTGGCGGCGGTCACCGCCTGCTCCAACGCGGCAGTCTGCGCCGCATCGGCAGATACCACAATCCGGGACACCAGCGGTGCCAGGTCCGCCAGAACCAGTCCGGCATTGGGGTCCGTTCCGGAGAGGACCGTTTCCGCCGGCAGCTCCAGCGCCAGCTTGACATCCGTTCCCGCCAGCGCCGCCTTCAGCTCTGTCAAAAACTGCACCAGATTTTCATTTTTCATGGTCTCGCCGTAATCGATCTTATTCAGCTTGCCCTCCGTCGGATAGGAGACGTTGGTCAGCAGGAGCTCCTGAAAGCCCGCATCCGCGCATTCCTTTGCCAGAGAGACCAGATACTCCCGGGCGGCGGGCTTTGCCGGGTCCAGCCAGTTGAGGTTGTTCCCGTCATAGAAGATATACCCTCCGGTATTCTTCAGTCCCATCGTCTCGACCTCTGCCTTGGCAGCAAGCGGATCCAGGAAACAGCTGAGCCGGGCGATGGTATACTTGCCCTTCAGCCTCTCTGTCACCGCGGAGAGCTGCTGCACGCCGCTCTGTCCCGTCAGCGCCTTCGCCGCCGGAGAATCATAGCAGACCTGTCCGTCCGCACCCTTTACCGTGACTACCAGAGCATTGCTGTCCGCACTCTCCAGTGCCGGAGTGATGTCCTCCGCCCAGCTCCACTGGGCGAGATCGCCCTCCGGCAGCTGCACCGCCCGCAGGGTCTCCGGCGTCTGGTCATTTTTCTCCACCGTCAGGTTCAGGTCCTCCTGAGAGGGAGGCGTTCCGGCGCTGCTGTCCGGCGTTTCCGGCTGCTGCTTCTGTGGCAGCTCCAGCCGGGGACGCCCATCCGCGTCATAAACCACATATTTTTGCAGCGCCATCGCACCGCATGCCAGCAGGATCACCAGGATGAGCAGCACTGCCGCCACCACTTTCCAAAACGGGCGCTTTCCGCGATAGCTGGTATATCCACGCGCCATCCTCCGTCACCTCCGTTTCTCTCCGGCGCGGTCAGTTCTCCTCTTCGATCGCCCGGATCTTATTCACCCGGCGCTCATGGCGTCCGCCCTCAAACTCTGTGGACAGGAAGACCTCCACCATCTTCTTTGCCAGCACAGGACCGGTAAAGCCGGCGCCCAGCGCCATCATGTTGGCGTCATTGTGCTGGCGGCACAGCTGTGCTTCCAACGTGTCGGCACAGTGTGCGCAGCGAATGCCGCGGACCTTGTTGGCGGCAATGGAAATACCGATGCCTGTGGTGCAGATGACAATGCCCTTATCACAGGCGCCGGAGGCAACCGCGCGCGCCGCCGCCGCGCCGAATTCCGGATAGTCGCAGCTTTCCAGGCTGTTGCAGCCGAAATCCTCATAAGCAATGCCCTTTTCGTCCAACAGCTTCTTAATGGTCTGTTTCAGTTCAAATCCACCGTGATCGCAGCCCAATGCAATTTTCATGATCCGTTCTCCTTTTTGAATCCGTTTCTGTCCCGCAGGCGGGACCATCCTGTTCAATATGCCTTATTTTAACCGCATTTTGGCGGCTTTGCAACTCTTTCCAGGCTGCAAAACCGCCAAAGTTTTTTCTTATGCCAATTCGTGGAAAACCGGCTTCTGGTCACGGAAGGTGCAGAAGCGGGTAAAGCCGCAGGCGCGCAACAGCTCCTGCCGCTCCCGGATGCAAAAACCCACATACTCGGGCGAATGGGCATCGCTGCCCAGGGTGATGATCTCACCGCCGCAGGCACGGTAAAGCTTCAGCCACTTCTCGCCCGGCAGAGGATCGTGTCCCCGGTTGGTGTTCAGCTCAATGCCGCAGCCGTTGCCGATGAGGGTGCGGAAAATCTCCTCTACCTCCGCCTCAAAGCCGTCAAAGGTCATGTCCAGTCCGCACTTTTCCTTCATGTACCTCAGCGGCAGGGTCAAATGCCCTAAAACGGAAAACCTTCCCCATTTTGCCTGCTGCAGCACCAGCTCCAGATAATCCGCGATCTGGCGGCGGGACAGCTCTGGATCGTTGGTGGAGGCATAGCTCAGGTCAATGCAGCCGAAGGTCTCCGACAGCTGGTGGACAGAGCCGATGATAAAGTCCACCGGGGGCAGCTGTGCCAGCAGCTCCTCGGAATACGCAAAATCCCGGGGGGCTTCGCCAAATTCCACGCCACGGCGAATGACGATCTCGCTGCCCATCTCCTCCTGCACCCGGGCAAAGTCCCGTTCCAGCGCCGCCCAGTCAAACCGGTTGCGCTGCCAGGAGCCGGAATTCATGATCTCCACATGGTCCGTGAAGCAGATCTCCTGCAATCCCGCCTTCACCGCCGCCCTCGCCATCTCCGTCATGGAATAATGTGCATCCGGTGACCATTGGGAGTGGGTGTGGTAATCCGCTAAATACATACCATCCCGCCTTATTTCTTAAACTTCCGGAAGAATTTCTTCCGCTCTTCGTAGTTGTTCTCGCCCACACTCTCAGCGAATTTCTTCAGAGCTTCCTTCTGCTCCCGGTTCAGGTTACGGGGTGTTTCAATGTAGACCGTAACATACTGGTCACCCCGTCCCCGCCCGTTCAAGGAAGGAATGCCCTTGCCCTTTAGACGGAAGGTGGTGCCGGACTGGGTCCCCTCCGGCAAGGTGTATTTGACCTTGCCGTCAATGGTGGGGATCTCCAGCTCCGCGCCCATAACTGCCTGGGGGAAGGTGATGGGCGCCTCACAGAGAACGGAGGTACCCTCCCGGCGGAAAATCTCATGGGGACGGACGGTAATGGTGATCAGCAGGTCGCCTGCGGGACCGCCATTCTGACCGGCGTTGCCCTGTCCCCGGATGGAAATGGTCTGCCCATTGTCGATACCCGCAGGAATAGACGCCTGAATGGTCTTGCGCTTGCGCACCAGTCCGCTGCCCCGGCACTCCCGGCAGGGCTGATGAATGATCCTGCCCTTGCCGCCGCACCGCTGGCAGGGAGACGAGGTGGCAAATACGCCCATCGGCGTCTGCCGCCGCACCTGCACTACACCGCTGCCGTGGCAGTCCGGGCAGATCTCAGGCGTAGTACCGGAGGCACAGCCGTTGCCGTGACAGCTTTCACAGGTCTCCATCCGGTCGATAGTCACAGCCTTTTCGCAGCCGAATGCCGCCTCTTCAAAGCTGATGGCAAGGGACATCCGGATACTCTCGCCCCGGGAGGGGGCATTGGGGTTGCTTCTCCGTCCACCGCCAAAGCCGCTGCCGCCAAAAAAGCTGCCAAAAATATCGCCCAGATCGCCGAAGTCAAAGTCTCCGTTGAAGCCGCCGCCAAAGCCGCCGCCCGCACCGAAGTTGGGATCTACGCCGGCGTGACCGTATTGGTCATAGCGCGCCTTCTTGTTGGCGTCCGACAGGACCTCGTATGCCTCGTTGACCTCCTTGAATTTTTCCTCCGCGTTCTTGTCCCCCGGATTCAGGTCCGGATGGTATTTCCGCGCCATTTTCTTATATGCTTTTTTGATCTCATCCTCGGAAGCGCCCTTGGAGACGCCCAAGACTTCATAATAATCTCGTTTTTGCTCAGCCATAGTCCTTACTCCTGTCTGTTGGGAATTAGAAATCAGGAACGGGGAATCGGGCATAGCCCTGCCCGCTTCCCAATTCCTCATCTCTCATTCCCTAAAGGCTCCGAAAGGGGCGGGGATTTCTCCCCGTCCCATCGGTCCGTTGATACACTTACTTCTTGTTCTGGTCGTCGTCATCGACTACCTTGTAGTCGGCGTCATAGTACTGACCCTGCTGTGCGCCGCCCTGCGCACCGCCCATGTCGGGACCAGCCTGCTGCGCGCCCTGTGCGCCCTGAGGATTTGCCTGAGCATACAGCTTTTCAGACACGGCGTAGAAGTCCTTGGTCAGCTCCTCGGTGGCTGCCTTGATGGCTGCGATGTCCTGACCCTTCAGGGTCTCCTTCAGCTTGTCGATGCCGCTCTGCACCTTTGCCTTATCGTCCGCAGGGATCTTGTCGCCCATCTCGTTGAGGGTCTTCTCGCTCTGGTAGACCATCTGGTCTGCCTGGTTGCGGGTCTCCACCTCGTCCTTGAGCTTGGCGTCCTGTGCGGCGTACTGCTCAGCTTCCTTCACAGCCTTCTCAATATCCTCCTTGCTCATGTTGGAGGAGGAGGTAATGGTGATATGCTGCTCCTTACCGGTGCCCAGATCCTTAGCGGACACATTGACAATGCCGTTGGCATCGATATCGAAGGTCACTTCGATCTGAGGAACGCCGCGGCGTGCCGGAGCAATGCCATCCAGATGGAAACGACCCAGGCTCTTGTTTGCCGCTGCCATTTCCCGCTCGCCCTGCAGCACGTTGACCTCAACAGAGGTCTGGTTGTCTGCGGCGGTGGAGAAAATCTGGCTCTTCTTCACGGGGATGGTGGTGTTGCGGTCGATCAGCTTGGTG
>CAKTIO010000011.1 GCA_934565855.1 uncultured Dysosmobacter sp. | reverse complement strand
TTGGTAGCGGCACCTGGATTTGAACCGGGGACACTGCGGGTATGAACCGCATGCTCTAGCCAACTGAGCTATGCCGCCAAACAGTCACCCGTAACGGGCAGAAACTACTATAGCAGATGGGCGGGTGTTTTGTCAATAAGAAAATTTGAAAAAACAAAAAAGTTTTGCGGTGCTTACTTGCCGGAAAAAGCTCCGGCGTTCCAAACGGAGCGCCGGAGCCAATGGTTGGATAACAGCTGGACAGCTGCGGCTTAATACATGCCGCCCAACCGAAATCCGCAACAATCTGATATAAAAAATAGAGAAAAGTATAGATATAACGGGTACGTTCTACACTTTTTCAAAAATGCTCTACAAGGCTCTACGTAAGTTAACGACTGAAGATGGTAACTTTTGTGGTAAGGTGGCCGGGGCAAAATTCACAGGTTGGCTGCAACTTTTGCAAACGCCTCTTGCACCGCACGGAAGTCTGTATGTGTGTAGACATCCAGTGTCACGCTGACATTGGAGTGCCCCATGAGATATTGCAGACTTTTCACGTCAATGCCACCTTGCTGCATATTCGTACAAAAGGTATGACGCAGAACATGAGGTGTCACCTTTGGAAACGAATTGCCGTAAATACGATTGATTTTCTTCTGGATACCTCTCATGCAGTTCTGTAAGTGCATAGCAACCTTTGGCATACCGGATTTATCAAGGAAGATGAAACCACCATAACCATCTATGATTCGCTCCGACTTGCTGACGGTTCGGTTCTTCATAACTCGCTTCAAGGCCAGATAAACAGCGTCTGTCATGGGAATCGTTCTCACACCGCTGGCTGTCTTGGGACTGGTGATGAAATAGGGCTTGTCTGCTGTTCGGCATAGCTGGTGGTCAATGTAGATGCATCGCGTCTTGAAGTCAACATCCTGCTTTGTCAGACCATATAGTTCGCTGACGCGAAGCCCTGTCCCCAGCAAAACCACAATATCATCATAGTAATTGTCCTGACCGTATTCCTGCACATACTTCAAATAAGCATCCTGTTGAGCCTTAGTCAGCGCAGTACGCTTCCCAGCATCGTTCGGAAGAATGTCAGCTATCTGAAACTTAAAGGGGTTCTTGCGAATCATGTCATCGTCCACAGCCATTTCAAATGCGGGATGCAGCACAGAATGGAAAATACCGATGGTGTTGCGCTTCATCCCCCTGTCATGCAGACTGATATAGAACGCCTTTGCATCAGACAGTTTGACCGTCCGTACCTTCATTTCACCAAATGGTGATTCCTTGATGCGGTTGATGACCGTTCCATAGCCTCGACGGGTGTTCTCGCTCAAATCCCGTTTCAGGTTCATATATCGGTCAACCAGTTCAGAAACGGTGATTTCACCAGCCGTATAGTCGATACCATCTGCCATATCGCGTTGAATGGCTTCCTCTTTTTTTCGGAGTGCTTCCAGCGTTTTCCCGTAAACACTTCGTATCTTGCCATGACCATCGGAATAACGGTATTCATAGGTTCCGTTTTTGCGCTGATTTTCCCCGGTTTTGAGGACACGTCCATTCTTATCTTTGCGCTTTTCCGCCAAATCGCACACTCCTTTCTGGAAAAGCGCTCCAATATGTATGATAGAGTTATCATAACACATTGGAGCGCCTATTGCCACTTAAATCGAATATTCGTTTTGGAGATACGATTCAAATGCTTTCCGTTTTATTAACCGCCGATTTCCGACCCATAGCACATACTTTTCGCAGTCCTTGGTATCGGTCATTTGGCGGAGTTTATTAATGCCAATATTGAAATAGGACGCTGCTTCTTCCAGTGTAAGATTGGCTTTCTGCCAGATGGGGATGTCATACGCCATGAGAACCACCTCACAACTGCTCCTCGTTGAACAGATAGCCTTGAAATACCGTACCGTCCCCGGTGATGAAGCGGCCCCTTGCATCCTTGGGTATCTGTTCGGCGGCGCTGGTGTTGTCGAGAATGATTTGCGAAAGTACGCTGTCCGCCCTGCCGCAAACACGGAAATCCATGTTATTGCGTATCTGGCCGGGAATGATCGTTGCGTCCGGCCTCTGCGTGGCAAGAATGAGGTGGATTCCAAACGCCCGTCCCTGCCGTGCAATGGTGGACAGCTTGTTTTCAATTTGCGCCAGCAGCTTCTTCCGCTCATTGTCGGCTCCGGTCTTGTCCAACATCTCCGCCACCTCGTCACAGGCAAATATGAGCCGTGGGAGCGGCTGCTCTGCGGTTTCGTTGTAGGCGTCGATGTTTGGACAGCCCAGCGCCTTGAAAGTGCTCTTACGGCGTTCCAGATCTTCCACAAGCCGGTCAAGGGTATCGCACAAATCTTCCTCTGTAAAGCACATCCGGCATTTCTCGTGCCAGACCTTGGGAAAATCCACACCGCCTTTGAAGTCGGCAATATAGACTTCCGCTCCCTTGTGGAGCGCCTGCATAAGCAGCAGTTTCAGCAGAACGCTCTTGCCACTACCCGTGGAGCCGCCTAAGAGGATATGCGGAATGTGTGCGAGGTTGACTGTCTCAGGGCCGGTGTAGCTTTCCCCCAACACCAGCACAAAGCTGTCCGGCGAAAGATAGCTGTCTTTCCATTTCAGAACATCCGGCAAATCATCTCCAGCAGAGACAGCATACACCAGCACACGGCTCTTGCCCTTGGCGTAGGCCAGCTTAACAACGGTGATTCCCAGAGCCGTTTCAATGGCGAGGCGCTTTTTCTCCCACTCTTGCAACGGAATGCTTCGGTTGCAAAACTCCCATACCGTGACACGGGGATTATCCTTATCACGGCGCTTGCGGAGCAAATCGGGCGGCATCCCCGCGTGGTTTATGAGGCCGATGCATTGAAGCTGGTCTTTCACTGCCCGTTTGCCAAAGGGATAGAGCAGGAGCGCCAGCAACGCCGCAGCACCCGCCAGCAGATAGGCAAGCAAGGCGTGTTCCATCGCGGCCTTGAGAATGGGGGAAATTAACTCGATGTGCTTTACCTGTTCGCACAATGCAGCCTGCTTTGTGGCAACGTACACAGCACCAACAAAGAAAAGTGCAAGAGCGAAAAGCTTGAGCGGAAGATCGGGGACATTGCGAAGCTGACGGAAGAGGTCATGCCAATATGCGCGGCGCTCGATGTTTTTCTTATCTTCTCTTGTCATGGAGCGGCACCTCCCTCGGCGGTTTACCCCTGCGGAACTCCTTCACGCAGCCGATACGCCGCAGGAATGCCCGCCATGTCTCCAGTTCAGAGCGTTGTACTTCCATATACTGTTCGTCCAAAGAGATATTGGAAGTGATGTAGACGGTGGTATAGCAGGCTGTGCGGTCATGGTATCGGGCCGGGAGCTGCAAGGGGTAAATATCCAAATAATTGAGCATGGCGGCAATCGGAATTTGACTGTGAAATTCTTCAAATACCAACACGGGCTGTCCATGGTAAGAATCGAATTTCGTGCCATTTTTGCCACCGTAATCGGTAATACGGCAGATGTCCTCCGGCTTGTGGGATGCAAAAATACTTCGCGTCTTTCCAGTTCCGCTGTCACCATAGAAATAAAGTACCTGAACGGCGCGATTTTCCTTCATATACCGCTCTGCCTGCAAGGTGTCCCGCATCTCATCAATGCCCTTGATTCGGAATGCATAAGACGGCTTCTGCCGGATAATTTCGGCATTGGTCATGCCCTGCTCCACACAGCCCATGAGGGCATACATGGAGGGAGAATCTTCCTCGGCTTCTGTGGGAATGTCACCAAACTCAAAGAAAGTTCCCTCTACAGAGGTTTCCGCTTTTTTCGTGTCAGCCCATTTTCCACTTTTGGTGATATAGTTTCGATTTGCCCCGGAGCCTTTCATGCTCTTTTCAATGTGAGCAGGCGGAAAGCGGTTCTTTACGGTACTGAATCGAATCGGGGAATGGGAAAACAGGTAGACATGCGTATGATAGGTTCCGCTTTCACCGATCTCGTCTGCGAGGCAAAAATACCTTGGATGAAACAGGTACAGCCTTTCGATAATCGTATCATGGTCAAGACCGCAGTCTTTTGGATTGTTGATGGTCAACGACCATCTGCGGCTTTGCGGGTCTTGTGCAGCCATGTCATGGTCTCCTTTCTTTGCTACCGCTACCTTGCTGCCCCACGGTAATACTTACCGTGGGGCAGCGGGGCGGCGCTGGCGCTGCCGCCGGGGGATATTTTCCTTGATGGAAAATATCGGTTCCCGTCTGCTGCGCCTTGGCCGCCCGGTTGCGACCGTCAATTTTTCCTGACGGTAGAAATGCCGGTGGCTTTTGCGGTGAACTGGACATGGCCCTGAGATTCATAAGCGGACACTTCAAGGTCGGCAAACTCAACTTCGACAAAGCCTTCCGGCTTTTCCATGAGCTGCTTACCATCAATGCGGACACCGATTTTCTCAAGGCTATGTGCAGGCAGCGCAACGATATAGCGATAGCCGGTCACGGTATCCGTGCGCTTGCCATCTTTATACTCATACGCCGGTGCAACATCCACCAACAGCTTCTTTGCCCCCAGCGAGGCGGGATCGATCCGAAGATCACGAATATTCAACATGGAAATATCTGTTCCTTTCATAAGTGTACAGCGCAGCGTTGATCGGACGCCGCTGGGTTGGTAGGAATGAAGCAATCCTGATTGCAGGAATAGAATAACAAAAGGCGGAGGACATTACTTATTCCGTAATGGAATAAATTTTGTCCTCTGCCTTACCTTTACAAATTGCAGTCCGGCAGCGCCGGAAATCCTTTTGCTATTAAATAATCATCTGCCTCATTCAAAACCATTTGCAATTCTTTGTTTGAAAGACCTCTGTAATTTTGCTCTGTTTGGGAGTATAGCCAGATCAGTTCCAAATAACATTGGTGGACAGGCTTTGCTGGGGAAAACGCTCTTTCACACCTTGCCAAATAATCTATAGCTTCATCCTCGTTCAATCTCAGAACCAGACAGAGACTCACCAGAGTTTCCACGGGAACGTTCTGGATGGTTCCGTTTACGATCTTATTTAACCTTGATTGACTCATTCTCGCACAAACGGACAGTCTGTTTTGAGACAGTCCTACTCTGCGTGCATAATAATCTGTGTACAGCCCGAATGAGGCTGTATCGCTTAATTCAGATGGCTGCGGTCTGGAAGAACAGAACAAGGAAGTTCCATTCCGTTCCTAAAGTCACGCAAACCTCTGTTTTCTTCATTTGTTGGCCCAACCGCCGGAGGTGCTGAGTACACGGGGAAAAAGGGGATTGCTGCAGGCGCCGGAGAAAAAGCAGCAAATCACCATACGCACCACCTCCTGCTGTGAAATAGGTTGCCGTTGGGTATTGTTCCCTCCGGCAGCAGGCCAACTTATACCGTCATAGTTTCAAAAAGGATAGAAAAAAGCACGGCCTTCTTCAAAGTCGTACTTCATCAATTTGGTAGTCTAAAAACTACTATTCTCATACACTTTCCTTGGAAAAGGGCATACTTTCCCCTTTCCCCAAAGTCAGTCAATGTATCACTGGCGTTACACAGCCTGCGTGAGCCGTGTCCTCGTGTGACAGCGGGCTTGGTTCGCCTCATTCTGCGGATCATGCAGAAACGCTAACGCCGCCCATCGCCCACAGGACAAGCGCTTCACATTTGGCTCAAAGTGTGTATCTGCAAACGGCAATGCCGACCGCAAGTACAGCCAATTCGGGAAAATACCGGTTTCAGACTTGCCCGACGCATAGGCAGGGGTTCGCCTCCCCCGCGCGCCCGGCAGCTTACTTCCTCTCATTAAGGTCATTTCAACGAGAATACGCCGAATGACAATTCCACCCTATCACGCACGGCCAATCTACAATTCCCGGATGCACTCATGTCCCGCCATGACGCCGGGGAGCAGGCCGTCACGCACCAAAAGCTGTCCCCGTGTCTGATCTGCTGCCTCATGATCCGAAACGGCAGACTTTCACGCAGCTTTTAAGCTTAACATTATCATAGCAGAATTGCAGTCATATCACAAGGGCAAAATATATTGGAATCATTACAAATTATATATGTCCATACTGTCCTCAAGCGTCTGTCAAGTTTTCACCATGAGTTTGACTTTTTAGCACCCGATATTTCCTGAAAATTTCACAGGTGAAATTTCAGCAGAAATTTTTCAAAAAAATTTACTGCCGTTCCCCTTGCTGCTGAAAAAAGGATGGACATGGATCAGACCATTCTCTCCTCTTTTTACATCCCACGTTCCTTTTGAAACAGCGATTTGCGGAATTGGTCGGGCGGCATCCCCTTAATCATCCGAAACCGCTGATTAAAATAGCTCTGACTGCCAAAACCGGTTTCATAGGCGATCTCTGTGATCGATTTATCCGTGTGGGCCAGAAGCTCAATGCTGTGGTTGACCCGCAGCTCCGCCAAATATTGAAACAGCGGCCGGCCGGAGACGGAGCGGAAAAAACGGGAGCACTCACTTCGGCTTAGATGCACATGATCCGCGATCTCCTGCAAGGATATCTTCCGTGTGTAATTGTCCTGTAGGTACTGTAAGATACTTTGCATCCTGCTGTTATTTTTGGAGGACTCCTCCCAGCTGCCGGACTCCGGGAGAACATTTCGCAGTTCATCCCACAGCAGGATCAGATGGGCCAGAAGCACAAGACCGTATTGCCCATCCGCCTGCTGCGCCTCACGGCTACATTGCACCAGCAGCTTTAATATTCTGCCTGTATGTCCGCCGTTGTTCTGGAAGATCAGGTAAGGGACCGGCGATTGAAAAATCACTGGAGCCATGTATTGCTGGTACAGGCCGCTCCCCTCCAACCCCAGCAGATAGGGCGAAATATTCAAGCATAGGTACTCGCCGCAGGTTCCCTCCGGTAAAGCGGTATGTACCTGCTGGGCATTGATAAAAATGCCTTCTCCCTCAGCCAGCCGGATCGTGTCCCGGACAACCTGGAACTGAAACGTCCCCTTCGTGACATAACAGAATTGGACGCCGGTATGCCAGTGCCAGTCGATCAACTGATATGTGCTGGGGGAAAACTCCTGTTGAAAAAATTCCATCGGAAATGCCCCGACGTCCGGCTCTACCTTAGCCCGCAGCCCTTCGACGATTCGCAGCTTCTTTGATACAGTTTTTTGCAATTCCATTTCTGACCTCAATATTTCTAATAATTTTAGGAATATACTGATATTCAGTGTATCATATAGCGCGATATAATGCAATCGCAAAGAGGAAATAACAGGAAAGGAAGCTGAGATCGTTATGATGGCGGCATTATTGGGACAGATCATTGTTATGGCTCTTCTCATGGGCGGTGGAGCTGTTTTAAAGAAACGCGGGATGCTGTCTGAGCAAAGCAGCCGCGAGTTGGGAAGTATCCTGGTCAACGTCATCATTCCATGTGTCATTTTGAAATCCTACATGGTGGAGTTTTCACTGGAACAGGCAAAAAGTCTGGTGCTGTCTGCCGTCCTGTCCCTGTTGTCTCTGGTGGTGGCCATGGGGATCTCCTATGCCGCATTCGGCAGCAGACACGGGATATTGAATTTTGCCTCCGCATTCGGCAACGCCGGCTTTATGGGCATCCCGCTGGCCCAAGCCCTTTTGGGAGAGCAGGCGGTCTTTTACATTGCTGCCTATGTGGCCCTGTTGAACTTATTTCAATGGACTTATGGGCTATACGTTATGACAGGAGACAAGGCCGTGATCCGGCCGACGGTTATTTTACGAAATCCCGTTCTTTTGAGCATCCTGTTCGGGGTCATATTGTTCCTTCTCCCGGTTCACTATCCAGATGTCCTTGTGAAAGTACTTGGACATATTACGGCGATGAACACCCCAGTGGCTATGGTAGTTTTGGGGACCTATCTGGCGGAAATGGATTGGAAACAGTTCCATTACACCCACGGGCTTTTGCTCTGCATGGCCCTTCGTCTGGCTATCATTCCCTCTGTGACCCTTGGACTGTTCCGCTTTCTGCCGGTAGACAATACCGTCATGCTGATGACACTCCTAATCGCCTCAGCCACCTCTGTCGGAGGCAACATTGCCATCTTTGCCCGTCAGCAGGGCGCGGACTATCTTTTGTCTGTTACAGCTGTCTGTCTTAGTACGATCCTGTCCCTGGCAACGCTCCCGGTATTCCTCTGTCTTGCGCAGAGCTTATTGGGTCGATAAATAAATTAAGAAAGCAGGTTGTTTATGATGAAGTACGATTTTGTTACCGCACCGCACCGCGCCAATACAGGCTCACGGAAATGGATGCAGATGCTGGAATGGAACCCAAACGTATCACCAGAGGTCATTCCATTTTCTGTAGCGGATATGGAACTGAAGCATCCGCCGGTGCTGACTGAACGGCTGAAGCAGTATCTGGACACAGCAATCCTGGGCTATAATAACGCCACCCCCAGCTACTTCGAGGCGGTGAAGAACTGGTTCCGCCGCCGTCACGGCTGGGAGATTCAGGATGAATGGTTCGTATTTACTCCGGGTGTTGTATTTGCCTTCTATGAGGCGATCAAAGCGTTTTCCTCGCCTGGAGACGGCATCCTCACCTTGACTCCGGTCTATCATTTGTTTCACAGCGCCATTGAAAAAACCGGGCGGAAACGTGTAGACTGCCCCCTGGTCCGGGATGAAAATGGCGTGTATCAAATCGACTTTGAGCTGTTTGAGAAGCTGGCAAGGAATCGGTCGGTAAAACTGTTTATGCTCTGCAATCCGCACAACCCGGTATCACGGGTGTGGTCCCGGGAGGATCTGGAACGGCTGGGCCGTATCTGTATCGATAATAACATTCTGATCCTATCTGACGAAATCCATTGTGATTTTGAAATGCCCGGCCATCATTACACACCCTTTGCCAGCATATCGCCAGAATTTGCTGACAACAGCATCATCTGCACCTCTCCCAGCAAAAGCTTTAACCTGGCTGGCCTTCAATGCTCCAATATTCTGATCCCCAATGAGGAACTCCGAATCCACTACACGGCGGACCTGCCTAATTATGCCAGCGGTTCCCGTCTTAACACCCTGGCCTACATCGCCTGTGAAACGGCATACAACGAGTGTGAGGACTGGTTTGACGCTCTGCTGCTCCATATCAAGGACTGCGCAGACTGCATTACCGCCTATTGCAGAAAGTATTTGCCCAAGGTGAGAATTACACCTCTGGAGGGGACATACCTGCTTTGGATGGATTTTTCTGCTTATGGATTTTCCGGTGCGGAGTTAGAGCGGATCATGCACATGCACGCACAGTTTTTTGCAGACGAAGGCTATATTTTCGGAGAGGAAAGCACCGGTTTTGAACGCGTGAACCTTGCCGCACCGAAGAAAGCCCTGATGGAGGGAATGGAGCGAGTTAAAAAAGCCTTGGAGCTATATGAATAATCCACAAGAATCAGGGAGGCCTTAATATGCGTATGATCTATTTCCCAAGCTGTAAATTTACAGCCAAGTATCCCAAACTGAGCGGGATTGTGAAGGACTATTTGCGCGAAAAATTTGACGCAGAGGTGGCCGGCTGCTGCCGTCCCAGCCTGAATAAAATTTCCGAGGCGGACACACTGATCTATGTCTGCAACACCTGCGCCACATTCTTCAAGGAGAGCAGCCGCGCCGGAAAGATTATTTCCCTGTGGGAACTGATGCTGGAGGACGATACCTTCCCTTACCCCAACTACCAGCATCAAACCATGACAGTGCAGGACTGCTGGCGGACACACGATGACCGGGCGGAGCAGGATGCAGTCCGTGAGGTGCTGCGCCGCCTGAATATTGAAGTTGTGGAGCTGAAAGAAAATCGGGAACTGACAAAATTCTGCGGGTACTCTCTCTACGAACCCCTGCCGCCCCGCTATGCTGAGTTGGCACCGAAGCGGCTGGGGCAGGAGGCAGAGGGTCTGTTTGTGTCCCACACCCAGGAGGAAAAGGAGCGGCTGATGCGAGAATACTGCCGACAGATTACCACGGAGAATGTGGTATGTTACTGTGTCGCCTGCGTCAATGGGATCAACCTGGGCGGCAAGCGAGGACTGCACTTGGCGGAGCTTGCATTTTCAAATCAATTGGGGGCACAACAGGTATGATTCGGTTGAATAACGACTACTGCCAGGGGGCGCATCCGCTTATTCTGGAATCGCGCCAGAAGACACAGAATATCAATTATCCGGGATACGGCCTGGACGAGTGGTGCCGAAAGGGTGCAGACAAGATCCGGGAATATCTGGACGGCATAGATGTGGACATCCACTTCATGGTCGGCGGGACACAGGTGAACTACACCGTAATCGCCGCTGCGCTTCGTCCCTATCAGGGAGTCATCAGCGCTGATACCGGGCATATCAACAACCACGAAGCGGGCTCGGTAGAGCATATCGGGCACAAGATCCATGCTCTGCCTGCGGTCAATGGAAAGCTGACGGCAGAAGCGATCATCCAGGAAGCGGAGCATTACCAGCAAAGCGGCGAGGCGGATTATTTGACCCAGCCCAAGATGGTGTTTCTCTCATTTCCCTCGGAATTTGGCACCATCTACTCCAAAAAGGAATTGTCTGAGATCAAGGAAGCCTGCCAGACGTATGGAATATATTTGTATGTGGATGGTGCGCGGCTTGGATATGGATTGACATCTGAATCCTGTGATGTGACCATGGCTGACCTGGCGGAGCTGACAGATGTGTTTTCGATTGGAGGAACCAAGTGCGGCGCGTTGTTTGGCGAGGCGGTCGTCATCCGCAATCCTCTTTTGCGTGACCACTTCCGTACTTATATGAAACAGTGCGGCGGCATTTTGGCAAAGGGATGGCTTTTGGGACTCCAGTTTTACACTCTCTTTCAGGATGGGCTTTATTTCAAAATTTCCGAACAGGCGGACCAGCAGGCCATGCGGTTAAAGCAAGCTTTTCAAGAAAGCGGCATTCCATTCTGGATGGACAGCTGGACCAACCAACAGTTTGTAGTCCTGCACCGGGACCAGGCTGCGGTACTGGCAAAGAAATATATATTTGAAATTAGTCATACCGTAGATGAGGAACATATTTGTGTGCGGTTTTGCACCAGCTGGAGTACACTCCCCAATGAAGTGGATGAATTGATCCAAGATATTGGCCGCTTGTGCACTCGATAGAGACAATGACAGAGAACACTTCTATGGCACGGGTTTATCCTGTGTCATAGGAGCATCTTTCTTTCTATTTCTCTTATATTTTTACTCTCTTTCAATCCGGTTTTCTTAGTAATGAGCGAAGCACTGTGGATCATGGGAGTATTTTTGCAAGAAAAAAGCTACCGCCTGCAAAATGCAGACGGTAGCTTCATACATATCTCGGCGCTTTTTCGTTGGCAATTGTCGTAAATTTGTGGTAAGTTTATCAGATTGCCAGCGAAAAATCCTTTGTTTTCAAGGCTTTGCGGGGACGGATTAGTACATGCCGCCCATACCGCCCATGTCGCCGCCTGCGGGAGCAGCGGGTGCGGGGGGCTCGGGCTTATCAGCCACCAGAGATTCCGTGGTCAGGACCATTGCGGAAACGGAAGCGGCATTCTCCAGAGCGGAGCGGGTCACCTTTGCGGGATCGATGATACCGGCGGAGACCATGTCGCAATACTCTTCCTTATAGGCATCGAAGCCGTAGCCGTTCTTGCCGGAGGAGCGGACCTTCTCCAGGATCACGGAGCCATCCAGACCTGCGTTGGCAGCGATCTGACGGATGGGAGCCTCCAGTGCCTTGGCAATGATCTGAACGCCGGTCTTCTCGTCGCCCTCCACAGTGGGGATCAGAGTCTCCACAGCGGGGATGATGTTGCAGAAGATGGTGCCGCCGCCAGCGACAACGCCCTCTTCCACAGCGGCGCGGGTGGCGTTCAGAGCGTCCTCAATGCGCAGCTTCTTTTCCTTCATTTCAGTCTCGGTAGCAGCACCGACCTTGATGACGGCTACGCCGCCAGCCAGCTTTGCCAGACGCTCCTGCAGCTTTTCCTTGTCATACTCGGAGGTGGTGTTGGCGATCTGAGAGCGGATCTGAGCCACACGGTCCTTGATTGCCTGTGCATCGCCGGCGCCGTCCACGATGGTGGTGTTCTCCTTGGTGACCTTGACCTGACGTGCGCGACCCAGCATATCCACGGTAGCGGTCTTCAGCTCCAGACCCACTTCCTCGGAGATCACGGTGCCGCCGGTCAGAGTGGCGATATCCTGCAGCATTTCCTTGCGGCGGTCGCCGAAGCCGGGAGCCTTGACGCAGACCACATTCAGAGTGCCGCGCAGACGGTTGACGATCAGGGTGGACAGAGCCTCGCCCTCAACGTCCTCGGCGATGATCAGCAGCTTCTTGCCAGCCTGGACCAGCTGCTCCAGCAGGGGCAGGATGTCGGCGATGACAGAAATCTTCTTATCGGTGATGAGGATATAGGCATCATCGATGTTGGCTTCCATCTTCTCGGTATCCGTGACCATGTAGGGAGTGATATAGCCGCGGTCGAACTGCATGCCTTCCACCACTTCGCTGTAGGTCTCGGCGGTCTTGGACTCTTCAATGGTGATGACACCATCAGCGGAGACCTTCTCCATGGCGTCTGCGATCAGCTTGCCGATCTCCTCGTCACCGGAGGAAACAGCGCCGACACGGGCGATGTCGTTGGAACCGTCCACCTTCTTCGCCTGCTTCTTGACCTCTGCCACAGCGGCCTCCACAGCCTTTGCCATGCCCTTGCGGACCACCACGGGGTTTGCACCTGCTGCCAGGTTCCGCAGACCCTCCTGGATCATTGCCTGTGCCAGCAGCGTTGCGGTGGTGGTACCGTCACCAGCCACATCGTTGGTCTTGGTGGAGACCTCCTTCACCAGCTGAGCGCCCATGTTCTCAAACGGGTCCTCCAGCTCAATTTCCTTGGCGATGGTAACACCGTCGTTGGTGATGAGGGGTGCGCCGTACTTCTTGTCCAGAACCACATTGCGTCCCTTGGGACCCATCGTGACCTTTACGGTATCAGCCAGAGTGTCTACGCCAGCCTGCAGAGCCTTGCGGGCTTCTTCGCCGCGCTTAATCAATTTAGCCATAATTAAAACCTCCAAATTGCTTTAAAGAGGAGGGAACGCTGTCCCTCTTCAGATTTTCCCCTGCCAGTCTGTAGACTGGCGCCGCCCGGGGCGGCTGGGGAGTTCGGGATATTGCCGCGCGTGCATGCCGCGGCAATAGGAACTTTAGAAATGGGATGAGCGATGGACGAATTATTCGACGATCGCCAGAATGTCGTGCTGACGGACGACCACATACTCGGTGTCCTCCAGAGTGACCTTGGTGCCTGCGTACTTGTCGGTGATGACCTTGTCACCGACCTTCACGGTCATGACAACGTCCTTGCCGTCCACAACGCCGCCGGGACCAACGGAAATAACCTCTGCCACAGAGGGCTTCTCCTTGGCGGAGCCGGTGAGGATGATGCCGCCTTTGGTGGTTTCTTCAGTTTCGACCATTTTCAGAATGACACGGTCAGCAAGCGGGGTGAGTTTCATGGGAATGTGCCTCCTTATATATTTTCATATGATAAACAAGTTTTGATGTTAGCACTCTGTTCTCTTGAGTGCTAACGCTGTTATCTTAGTACATCACCTTCCATTTGTAAAGGGGGTAGAGAAGAAAAAGTTGTGAAGAATTTGTAAATGTCTACAGTTCCGGAAAACAGAGACGGAGCTGTTCGCAGGCAGGGATAGAAAAACTCCCCATGCGCGGGCATGGGGAGGGGATTGCCGGTCCTTCTTTTCCGCCGCCTGCCGGAGCTGGCAGGCGAAAAACAGTGAAAGGTGAAAACAATTCGTAATATTTCTGCGGGAAATTACAAAACGGCGGTTTAGCGACCGGTGTAGAGAAAGGCGTCACACTTCAGCATACCGTTGTAAAGCTTCCGCTTTTTGTCGGCAAGGCGACCGAACGCCCGTTCAAACTCCGTGTGGGAGGACAGAACCAGAACGCGCCACTTGGGCGGTAGCTCCCGGCAGGCGGCTCCAAAGACCCGGTATAGCTGCTCTGCTTCGGACTTTTCCAGCAGGCGCTCGCCGTAGGGCGGGTTGGTGACCAGCTGCCCGTATTCACTGTCCCGGTGGAATTTTCCGGCGTCTGCCACCTCAAAGCGGACGCAGTCCTCCACGCCTGCCAGCTGGGCGTTGTGACGCGCCAGCTCCACGGCGGCGGGGTCAATGTCTCCGCCCCAGATGTCATAGCTCCCGTGAAATTCCTTGTCCATTGCCTCGTCTGCGGCGTCCAGCCACAGACGGGAGTCCATGCTTTTCCACTTTTGGGCGGAAAAGCTGCGGTCCAGTCCCGGCGCGCGGTTTTTGGCGATGAGCGCCGCCTCAATGGGAATGGTTCCACTGCCGCAGAAGGGGTCGCAGAAGGGGTCCCGTCCCCGGTAGCGGGAGAGGGTGACCAGCGCGGCTGCCAGCGTCTCCCGTAGGGGCGCGCCCATGTTCTGCGCCCGGTAGCCCCGCTTGTAGAGCCCTTCGCCGGAGGTATCCAGATACAGCGTGGCGGTGTCCTTGACGATGGAGAACTGGATCTGGTAGCGGCTGCCGGTTTCCGGCAGGGTCTCCAATCCATATTTTTCACCCAGCCGCTTGGCAGACGCCTTTTTGACAATGGCTTGGCAGGCAGGGACGGAGTGCAGCTTGGAATTCAGAGTGTAGCCCTTGACGGGGAACTCTCCGTCCCGGGGAATATAGTCCTCCCAGGGCAGGGCGTAAACGCCCTGAAACAGCGCTTCAAAGTCCCAAGCGGAAAAGCTGCCCAGCTCCATCAGCACCCGGGCGCCGCAGCGCAGGTTGATGTTCAGCCGGGCAATGTCCGCAAAGCTGCCCTCACAGTGAACGCGCCCATTTTCCGCGCGCACATTTTTCAGCTCCAGCCGCTTCATTTCATCGGCGACCAGGCTTTCCAGTCCAAACAGACAGGGGACGGTCAGGATCATATGCCGCTCCTCCTTTATGATCTCAAAAGTGGATTTGCTCCTATTTTGCTTCTATGGAGTATAGCAGAATTTCGCAGTGTGTGCAATGCGGTGAAAAATGAAAATTGTTACCGAAATGAAATACATTCCCACAGGGGGATATGGTAAGATAAAGCTACCATAAAATGCGGAGGGAGGACGCGGAAGCATGATGATTTGGGGCTGGCTGGGTGCCGTGGTGGTGTTTGGCATCATCGAGGCGGCAACTGCCGGACTGGTGACCATCTGGTTTGCGCTGGGCAGCGTGGCTGCGCTGCTGCTGGCGGTGCTGGACCTGTCTCTGTGGGCGCAGGTCATTGCGTTTCTGCTGGTTTCGGCGGTGGCGCTGGCACTGACCCGCCCGCTGGTCAAGCGCATGACAGCGGGAAGGATCGTGCCCACCAACGCGGACCGGGTGCTGGGCGAGCACGCGAAGGTGACGGAGACCATCGATAACGAAAATTCCACCGGCGCGGTGTATGTGGACGGAAAGACCTGGACCGCCCGCAGTGAGGACGGCAGCGTGATCCCTGCCGGAGAACAGGTGACCATTGAGAAGATGGAGGGCGTGCGGCTCTTCGTGAAACAAAGTGAAAAAATGGAGGTAATGAAATGAGCTTCGGTATTCTCGCAGTGATCATTCTGGCGGTGCTGGTGCTGGTCATCATTGTCAGCAACATTCACATCGTTCAGCAGTCCCGTGCATATGTGGTGGAGCGCCTGGGTGCGTTCTACGATGTGTGGAACGTGGGTCTGCACCTGAAGGTCCCCTTTATCATGAGGGTGGCAAAAAAGGTCTCTCTGAAGGAGCAGGTGGCGGACTTTGCCCCCCAGCCGGTCATCACCAAGGACAACGTCACCATGCAGATCGACACGGTCATTTACTTCCAGATCACGGACCCCAAGCTGTATACCTACGGCGTGGAGCATCCCATGAACGCCATTGAGAATCTGACCGCCACCACTCTGCGGAACATCATCGGCGACATGGAGCTGGACCAGTCCCTGACCAGCCGCGACGTCATCAACTCCCGGATGCGCGCCATTCTGGATGAAGCCACCGACCCCTGGGGCATCAAGGTGAACCGGGTGGAGCTGAAGAACATCATTCCGCCAAAGGAGATCCAGAACGCAATGGAGAAGCAGATGAAGGCGGAGCGGGAGCGCCGGGAAGCCATTTTGCAGGCAGAGGGACAGAAGCAGTCCCAGATCTTGGTGGCAGAGGGCGAAAAGCAGTCCGCCATCCTGCGGGCAGACGCGGAAAAGCAGGCTGCTATCATGAAGGCAGAGGGCGAAGCGGAGGCCATCATGAAGGTGCAGAGCGCACTGGCGCAGTCCATTAAGCTGATGAATGAGGCGAACCCCAACGACCAGGTCATTAAGATCAAGGCGCTGGAGGCAATGCAGAAGGTGGCGGACGGTCAGGCAACGAAGATCATCATTCCCTCGGAGATCCAGGGACTGGCAGGTCTGGCGGCTTCCGCCAAGACGCTGCTGGAGGGCGAAGGCAAGTAAACCGTCCGCAGAGGAACGGCAGACAGCGGCAGGCGGGAAGCCTGCCGCTGCTTTTATCATAAGCACGGAGAGGAGTGGGAACCTGTGAAAAAATGCCGGATCACCGTCATGCGGATGGCAAGCTATCCTGACCTGATGGCGGAGTATGAAAATCCCATTCAGTACGCCTGTGACCTGCACGAGGGACAGGTGTTTGTGACCCACGGCTGGGAAAAGCCGGAGGGACTGTGCAGCAGCGCGTGGGAGAGCATGTCTCCCTTTGTCATGACGCTGGCATATGGGGGAGAGGACATCTATCAGGGATGGATGAAGCGGAGAAACACGGCAATGATCTCCTGCAACGACGGCTTCCGCCCGGTGAGCTTTTTCATCGAGACGCTGGACGAGGAGGTTTAAAACGCAGAACGCGGAAGCGGCGGAAAAGAAAAGCCTCCGGACGAAGGTCCGGAGGCTTTGTCATGCTTGCGGAGACTCAGGCGCGGAAGATCTTTTCAAAGGCATCCCGCAGGTGGCAGGGGAAGCAGAGGATCACAGCCACCACAGCGCCCACAGCAGCCTGAAGGATCTGGTAGGGCAGCTTCAGGATGGCGTATTCCGGAGTGCTGTAGATGAAGGCACGTCCCAGAGAATAGCCCACCACCATGATGACGGCACCGATGGCAACGCCCAGAATGGCGGCGCTCTTCTTCCGGTCCTCAGAGGCGCGGCGGACGATCAGGGAGATCACCACAGCCTGCAAACCGTGGGTCACCAGAGAGACAAACATCGGCGTGGGATAGAAGAAGAAATCGCCCAGGAAGGCGCCGACGCCGCCCACCATAAACGCGCCCAAGGGGTCCAGAAGGATGGCGGCGGTGGCGATGACAATGTCATTCAGATAAAAATGTCCGCCGGGAACGGGAACGCCAAAGGAACTCAGGGCGATGTTCAGCGCCATGAACAGGGCGGAAAACGCCAGCCAGCGGGTGGAATGAGATGCAGAACGGGTTTGCAAGAGAATCAGCTCCTTAACAGTATTGGCATGATTTTACAAAATCGCTGGCTATTTGAAAATACCCAGAATTATTTTCTTTTATAAGGTCAGATTTGGAAAAGAAAACCGGGCAGCCGTGCTGCCCGGTGCAATGCGGAAAAAGCGGACCCCTCCGGCGCTTACAGCCGGGTGACCACGGGGATGATCATAGGATTGCGCTTGGTGGTCTTATACAGGTAGTTGCTGACAGCGGACTTCACGGCGCTCTTCAACTCACCGTCGTCTCGGCTGCGCTTGCGGGAAAGGCTGGAGGCGGCGTCCTGCGCCACGCCCTGCAGCTCGTTCAACAGGTCGCCGGATTCCTTTACATAAATGAAACCGCGGGTGATGATCTCCGGCGCGCTGAGCAGCTGCCCATCGTGAGAGGACAGGGGCAGCACCACCACGACCATGCCGTCCTCTGCCAGACGCTTGCGGTCCCGCATGACCACAGCGCCCACATCGCCTACGCCGGAGCCGTCCACATACACTTCGCCGGCGGGAACGGAGCCGTTGAGCTTCATGGTTTTGGCAGTGATCTCGATGACATTGCCATTTTCGGCAATGGCGATGTGGTTGCGCGCCATGCCCATCTGCATGGCGACCTGGGAGTGGATCTGCAGCATCCGCTGCTCGCCGTGCAGAGGAATGAAGAACCGGGGCTTGGTCAGGGCGTGAATGATCTTCAGCTCCTCCTGACAGGCGTGACCGGAGACGTGCAGCATATCCGCACGGTCGTAGATCACGTTGACGCCCTTGCGGAACAGCTCATTGATGACCCGCCCCACCGTGACCTCGTTGCCGGGGATGGCGGAGGCGGAGATGATGACCTTGTCTCCAGCACCCAGCTCCACCTGCTTGTGGGTGGAAAACGCCATGCGGTACAGGGCGGACATTTCCTCGCCCTGAGAGCCGGTGGTGACGATAACCTGCTTTTCCTTGGGCAGACCCTTGAGCTTGTTGATGTCCACCAGCGTGTTCTTGGGCAGCTTCATATAGCCCAGCTCCGTGGAGACCTTCATGATGTTCTCCATAGAGCGTCCGGTCACGGCGACCTTGCGTCCGTAAGCGGCGGCGGCGTCCAGCACCTGCTGGATGCGGTGAACGTTGGAGGCAAAGGTGGTGACGATGATGCGCTCCTTGCAGTTGTTGAACTGACGCATGAAGGTTTTGCCCACCACGCGCTCGCTCATGGTGTAGCCGGGACGCTCCACATTGGTGGAGTCCGCCAGCAGGGCGAGAACGCCCTCCTTGCCCAGCTCACCGAACCGGGCGAGGTCAATGACATCCCCGTCAATGGGAGTGGAGTCGATTTTGAAGTCGCCGGTGTGGACCACGGTTCCCATATGGGTGTGGATGGCAAAGGCGACGGAGTCGGCAATGGAGTGGTTGACGTGAATGAATTCCACCTGGAATTTTCCCGCGCGGACGGTCTTTCCCGGTTCCACGGTGATGAGCTTGGTGCTTTTCACCAGACCATGCTCCTCCAGCTTCAGCTTGATCAGTCCAGCGGTAAAGCGGGTGCAGTAGATGGGCATGTTCACCTGCTTGAGCACATAGGGAATGGCGCCGATGTGGTCCTCATGCCCATGGGTGATGAACAGACCACGGATGCGGGATTTGTTCTTGATGAGGTAGGTGACGTCCGGAATGACGGAGTCGATGCCGTACATATCATCACCGGGGAACGCCATGCCGCAGTCCACCACGATGATCTCGCCGCCGCACTCGTAGACGGTCATGTTTTTGCCGATTTCATCCAGACCGCCCAGGGGGATGATCTTCAATTTTTCTGCCATAGATAGAAAAACTCCTTTAATTGAAATATGTAGAGTTCTCCCCTCCGGACAGGCGGATGGCGCGACACAGCGCCCTTTTCCGTCATTTTACAGGGAAAAGGGTAGCACAAAGAAAGACGCCCGTCACCTGTGCGGCCCCGTTTCGCCGGCAGGATTTCGGCTGCGTCATCCAGACGTTTCCGGTATGGGAGAAGAGATGGACGGACCCGGCAGGACACTGCGCCTGCGGAAGGGGGTCGGACCATATATTTATTTGACCGGGCGGAGCACCGCCGCCGGTAAAATACAGCTATAGAAAAGGCACTGCGGAGAAAAAGGTCCTCAACGCAGGTGCCGCAGACAACGCCGCAGGACCGCGCCTGACGGACAGGCACAACGCGGCGGAAGCTTCAAAATCAGAAATGCTTTAGGATTATTATACCATAAACCACACCGGTTGTATACATCTTTTTGAAAAGTGAGGAGAAAATCCGGCGGCACCGCTGCCGGAAATACCGCTCGGTTCAACGGAATGCGCGGATTTCAAATACTTAAAAATGCTTTGCTGGAATGGCAGAACGGAATAGCGTTTGCTGCGGCAGTCTCCTGCCTGCTTTTACCCATCAGTCATGCTTTACCGCATATTCCAAATATACCTGCTCTTCATCAATCAAGTCCTGCAATAAAATACGCCCATATCCGGCGATGCGAAATCCATTGCGCAGATACAGATTTTTTGCAGGCTCATTGTGGGCATAGGTGTCAATGCGGATGGTCGAGCAGTTCATTTTGGCAGCCAATGATTTTGCATATTCTACCATTTGCCGTCCATAGCCATGCCCTGCCTTTTGCGGCGGAATGCACAGCGTGTGAATGACCAAAACCAGATCTCCCACACCGGGATATTCCCAATCAACAGAAGCGTATTCCTCTGCCTGCTCATGATTCAAAACCATGCTGGCACATACCTCTCCATCCTCCTCCAACACATACATGGTTCCTGTTGGCACCTTGCTTTTTGGCACTTCAATGGTTGGATATACATTCAGCCTCCAGTTGGAATTGCTGCCAGACTGCTGCTCATAGGTTAAAAGCGCCCGGTAGGTTTCGGCGATAGCCGTGATATCTCCCGCATTTGCCTTCCTGATCATATGAATAAACCTCCTGCGGATTCCGATTTGCTTTATTTTATCACACTCGAACAGCACGAACAAGGAGCGGTGAAAATGCCGGAGAGCCATCCATCTGCAATTTCCAACGGAAAGAGCAAGGGATGCGCTGCCGTTTAGCTTGCGCCGGAGAAGAAAATCTGCTATACTGCACAAATAGGTATCCCCATGTGCGGGAGGGACCCCGCACAGTTCCATAGAAAGAGACGGGAGGCGTCTGCATGAACAAAAAGCTGTCCAGACTGCTGGAGCCGAATCTGCGGCTGTATTTTCTCTTCCTGCTGGCATTTTCTCTGGCGGCGGTGCTGGTAAAGCCGCTGTTCGGCGCGGCGGAGCTGGGCATTACGGCAGTGCTGTATGTGATCTACACCCGCAGCTCGCAAAAGCGGCGGCAGGGCATTCTGCAATACATCGACCAGCTGACCGGCAGCGTGGACAGCGCCAGCAAATCCACGCTCATCAATTCACCGCTGCCCATTATGGTGTTCCGTCCGGACACCGGAGAGGTCATCTGGAGCAATGAGAATTTTCTCCAGCTGGCAGGCGTGCGGGAGCATCTGTTTGAGATCAAGGTGGAGGAGACCGTACCCAACTTTGATGTACAGTGGCTGCTGGAGGGAAAGCAGGAGTGTCCCCAGCGGGTGCTGATGAACAACCGCCGCTTCCGGGTCTATGGCAGCATGGTACGCGCCAAGGCGAAGGACGGCACACAGAATCTGGTAGCGACCACCTACTGGGTGGACACCACGGAGGCGGACCAGCTGAAGGAGGCGTATCACGCCAGCCGCCCGGTCATTGCCATTTTGCAGATCGACAACTATGAGGAGCTGATGAAGGCGTGCGCGGACACCCAACGCAGCGCGGTGCTGGCGCAGGTGGACGAAAAGCTGGGCAAATGGACGGAGCAGCGGGGGCTTCTGGTGAAGACGGACCGGGACCACTACCTGTTCATTTTTGAAGAGACCTTTTTTGAGCATTTTGAGTCGGAGAAATTCTCCATTCTGGACACCATCCGGGAGATCCGTGTCAACGAGGGGACGCATCCCACGCTGTCCATCGGCATCGGCAAGGACTGCGACAGCATGGCGGAGCTTTATAAAAACGCCAACCTGTCGCTGGAGATGGCGCTGTCCCGGGGCGGCGACCAGGCGGTGGTGCGCAACCGGCTGGACTTCGCCTTCTACGGTGGACGCGCCAAGACCACGGAAAAGCGCACCAAGGTCAAATCCCGGGTGATGGCAAACGCCCTAGGCGAGCTGATGACGGACGCCAAGCAGGTGTTTATCATGGGACACGGCTACGCGGATATGGACTGCGTGGGCGCGGCGGCGGGTCTGTGCTGCATTGCCAGAAAGCGGGGAAAGAACCCGCAGGTCATTATTGACCTGGAGAAAAACGCCGCGGGACCCGTGCTGGACCAGCTGCGAAGGCTGCCGGAGTATGAAAACGTGTTCATCTCCGGGCAGGACGCCTTCCTGCGGATGCAGCCGGGGGCGCTGCTGATCGTGGTGGATACCAACCGCCCGGACTTTGTGGAGTCCCGGCAGGTGCTGGAGGCGTGCAACCGGGTGGCGGTCATCGACCACCACCGCCGGGCGGCGACATATATCGAAAACGCGGCGTTCAGCTTCCATGAGCCCTACGCCTCCTCCGCGGCGGAGCTGGTGACAGAGGTGCTGCAATATCTGGTGGAGACCACGGACCTTCTGCGGGAGGAAGCCGAGGCGCTGCTGGCAGGCATGGTGCTGGACACCAAGCACTTTACCATGCGCACCGGCGGCAGGACCTTTGAGGCGGCGGCGTATCTGCGCCGGGCAGGGGCGGACACCGCCAATGTGCAGCGGCTGTTCCAGAACGACCTGACGGAGATCGTGACCCGCTATGACATCATGCGCCGGGCGGAGATCGTCCACGACAACATCGCCGTGGCAGCCATCGCGCAGGACGGTGTGGACCGGGTGGCGGCGGCGCAGGCAGCGGACGAGCTGCTGACGCTGAAGGGTGTGAAGGCGTCCTTTGTGCTGACCCAGTCCGGCGAGGGCGTGCAGATGTCCGCCCGGTCGCTGGGGGATATCAACGTACAGGTGATTTTGGAGATGCTGGGCGGCGGAGGAAACTCCACCACGGCGGGCGGCAGAATGGAAGGCTGCGGCGCAGAAACGGCGCGGGAAAAGCTGCTGGACGCCATCGACCGGTATCTGGAAAAGTAAACGTAAATTCCGGCGCGGTGCGCCGAGACTAAGAGCATATATTTTATAAGGAGAAACGACCATGAAAGTGATTTTGCAGCAGGATGTGCGCGGACAGGGCAAGAAGGGTGAGCTGATCGAAGCGTCTGAGGGCTACGCCCGCAACTATCTGATCCCACGGAAGCTGGCGATTTTGGCAACGCCCGACGCCATCAATACCATGAACCTGAAGGAAAAGGCGCGCCGGGCAGAGGAAGCCCGCCTGAAGGCAGAGGCGGAAGCCACGGCGGAAAAGCTGAAGAGCTGCACCGTGAAGCTGACGGCAAAGGCTGGCAACGGCGGACGGCTGTTCGGCGCGGTGACCACCAAGGAGATTGCCGAGGGACTGAAGGCGCAGTTCGGCATTGACATTCCCAAGCAGAAGCTGGTGCTGGACGAGCCAATCAAGGCATTCGGCACTTACCGCGTCAAGGCGAAGCTGGGCTACGAGGTGACGGGAACCGTCACCGCCGCCGTAACGGAGGAATGAGCCGCCCAAGAGGCGGACGGGACCGGTCCGGCGAAGGCGGCGCGGTCCGGACGGAGAGCATCTGGCTGGATACCGGACTGATCGCCGCTGGCATCGGCGTCTTTCTCGCCGGGGCAGCCCTCCGGACGGAGGCGCTGTTTGCCCTGGGCGGCGGACTGATCGGCATTGGAGCCGGACGCCTGTTCCGCCGTCGGCGGCTCCGGCAGGAGAACCCCGGCGGTCTGTGCGACCGGCTGCACTGAAAACACACGAATGAACTCCCTGGAGGTGACAAACCATCATGGCAAATGAAGATCTGCTGCTGCGGCAGATGCCCCACTCTCTGGAGGGAGAGCAGGCGGTGCTGGGCTCTATGCTCATTGACGCGGACTGCATCAAGGACGTGATGGATAAGCTGCAGCCCGGAGACTTTTATCTGCGGCAGAACCGGGAGATCTTTGAGACCATTTACTCCATGTTCACCTACGCCCGCCCGGTGGACGGGATTACCGTGGCGGAGGAGATGCAGAAGAACGGCACCTATGACGAGCAGACCACCCGCAGCTATCTGGTGCAGCTGATGGAGATCACGCCCACCTCCGCCAATGTCATGGAGTATGTGAAGATCGTCCGGGACAAGGCGCTGCTGCGGGCAGTGGCACAGGCGGCGTCCGAGATCACCGCAATGGTGCAGGAGGGCGGCGGTGAAGCCAGCGACACGCTGGAAGCGGCGGAGCAGCGGATCTACGCCATCCGCCGGGGACAGAGCGCCAAGGACATGATCCCTCTCCGGCAGGTGCTGCCGGAGGTGCTGGACCGCCTGTCGGAGATGAACGAGAGCGAGAATCATCTGCCGGGGCTGTCCACGGGGCTGTCCGTGGTGGACCGGAAGATCTCCGGACTGAACAAGTCCGACCTGATTCTGCTGGCGGCGCGCCCCGGCATGGGAAAGACCTCCTTTGCCCTGAACGTGGCGCTGAACGTGGCAAAGTCCACCAGGAAAACGGTGGCGATCTTTTCACTGGAAATGTCCGGCGAGCAGCTGGTGACCCGGCTGCTGTCCTCTGAGGCGCTGGTGGAAAACGGAAAGCTGAAGACCGGAAACCTGCGGGAGACGGACTGGCGGAAGATCGCGGACGCTACCACGGTGCTGAACCAGCTGGATATGCGCATTGACGACAATCCCATGCTGACGGTGGCGGATATGAACGCCAAGTGCCGCCGCCTGGACAATCTGGGCCTGGTGGTCATTGACTATTTGCAGCTGATGACCTCTGCCGGAGGAAAGGGCTACAGCGGCGAAAACCGCCAGCAGGTGGTGTCGGATATCTCCCGGATGCTAAAGATCATGGCGAAGGAGCTGAATGTTCCGGTGATCTGCCTGTCCCAGCTGTCCCGCGCCAACGAAAAGCGGGACGACAAGCGCCCCATGCTGTCGGATCTGAGAGAATCCGGCTCTATCGAGCAGGACGCGGACATCGTGCTGTTTCTGTACCGGGATGATTATTACAATGAGGATAGTGACAAGCATAATATTGCAGAGTGTATTGTGGCAAAGAACCGTCACGGCGAGACTGGAAAGGTAGAGCTGCGGTGGATGCCGGAATACACCACCTTCGGCACGCTGGAAAACCGGTATGACGAAGAGGAGTGAGGAGCTGCTTCCGGCACAGCGGGCACTGTCCGGTCTGACGGAGGAGCGGCGGTCTGTTCCGGTGCTGGCGGCGGTGTCCGGCGGACTGGATTCCATGTGCCTGCTGCACTTTCTGACAGAATGGGGAAGCAGCCACGGCTTTTCCGTGACCTGCGCCCATTTTCATCACGGGCTGCGGGCGGCGGCGGACCGGGACTTGATGTTTGTGGGGGACTGGTGCGCGGCGCGCGGCGTTCCCTTTGTCAGCGGACGGGGAGACGCCCGACAGGCGGCGCGGGACCGGGGCATGACGGTGGAAGAGGCAGCCCGTGACCTGCGGTACAGCTTTTTGCAGAAAACGGCGCAGGAGCGGGGCTGCCGCTGGATTTTTACAGCGCACCACGCCGGAGACCAGGCGGAGACCGTGCTGCTGAACCTGATCCGCGGCACGGGACTGACGGGGCTTTGCGGCATTCCGCGACAGCGGGACCGGGTGTTCCGCCCGTTTCTGGAGATTTCCAGAGAGACGCTGGCGGAATATGCCCGGAGACACGGCGTCCCCCATGTGGAGGACGAGAGCAACGCGGACCCGGACGCGGCGGCGAGAAACTTTCTGCGGCTGCAGGTGATGCCCCTTCTGCGGCAGCTGAATCCCCGAGCGGAGGAGCATATCTGCCGCACCGCGGCGGTGCTGCGGGAGACGGAGGAGGATGTCCGGCGTACGGCGCAGGCATATCTGTCAGCAGTCGGAGGATCCCCGGAGCATCCGGAGCTTCCAGTGGCAGAGCTGCGGCAGCTGTCTTCTGCGGCGCAGGATCAGGCGCTGCTGCTGGCACTGGAGCGGACCGGCGGACGGAAGGACGTGGGCGCGGTGCATCTGGAAATGCTGCACCGGCTGATGGACCGGGGAGGACGCTGCTCTCTGCCTCACGGCGTTTCCGCGGTCTGCCGGGAGGGGCGGCTGACCCTGTGCCGGACGGTTCCGGCACAGGCGGCAGTGCTGCGGGCAGAGACGCCGACTTACTGGAACGGCTGGCGGCTGCGGCTGACGCGGACCCCTGCCGCGCCGGGACTGGCGCTTTGTGAAGCCGCTGCGGCGCAGGAAATCTCCGTGGGACGGGCACAGCCCAATGGGCGGCTGACTCTGCCGGAGACCCACGGCGGCGCAAGGACCGTGAAGCGGCTGTGTCTGGACCGGCGCATTTCCGTGGAGGAGCGGGACCGCCTGCCCGGGATCTATGTAAACGGACAGCTGGCGGCGGTATGGCGCCTGGGTGTGGATATGGACTTTCAACCGGAGGGCGAAGCGCTCTGGTTTATAGAAATTCAACAACAGACAGAGGAGAACGAACATGGTAAATGAGATGGAGCATGATATCCTGAAGGTTTTGGTGACGGAGGAGGAGTTGAAAAAGCGGATCACAGAGCTGGGAGAGGAGCTGGCAGAGCGTTTTCAGGGGCGGGAGCCGCTGTTTCTGGGCGTTTTGAAGGGCTGCTTTGTATTCATGTCCGACCTGATCCGTGCCTGTCCCATCAAGAGCGATCTGGAGTTTATCGCCGTATCCTCCTATCAGAACGCGACGGTGTCCTCCGGACGGGTGAAGATCACTCACGATGTGCAGCAGGATATCACCGGACGGGACCTCATCATTGTGGAGGACATTCTGGACTCCGGCAATACGCTGGCGTTTTTGAAGGACTATCTGATGACCAAGGGCGCAAGGTCCATCACCATCGTTACGCTGCTGGATAAGCCCTCTCGCCGGACCAAGGCGGTGACAGCGGATCTGGCGGGCTTTGTGGTGCCGGACGAGTTTGTTGTGGGGTACGGGCTGGACTATTGCCAGCAGTACCGGAATCTGCCCTACATCGGGGTGCTGAAACCGGAGGTTTACAGTAAGTGAAACGGGGAAAGACATCCAATCTGAGCTTCCTCCTTCTGATCCTGGTGATCGCCATTGCTTTTTCCTACCTCTGGCAGAGCACCAGCCAGCAGGGGCGGCTGGATTATTCGCAGGTCCGGCAGCTGTTCAGTCAGGAAAAGGTAGAGAGCTTCTCCTTTCCCAACGATGATACCATTGCCCTGACGCTGACGGAGGAGCTGAACGGCAGCAAGACCGTGACCTATGAGCTGTATGATTTTCAGCTGTTTTATGACGATTTGAACGATCTGGTGCAGGAGCAGTATGCCAAGGGCATCATCAAGCACTACGACTATCCGGTGCAGCAGTCGGAAAACCTGCTGACGGTGGCGCTGCCGTATGTGGTGATCCTGCTGGGCTTCGGTCTGCTGTGGTATTTCCTGATGATGCGCCAGCAGGGGGGCGGCATGGGTCCGGACCGGATGAGCAAGTTCGGTACGGCGCGGGTCCGTCCCATCAGCGAGCAGGACAAGACCATCACCTTTGACGATGTGGCTGGCGAGGACGAGGAAAAGGAACAGCTGGCGGAGATCGTTCAGTTTTTAAAGGACCCCAGAAAGTACATTGCGCTGGGGGCGCGCATTCCCAAGGGAGTGCTGCTGGTGGGACCGCCGGGAACCGGCAAGACGCTGCTTGCCAAGGCGGTGGCTGGAGAGGCAGGCGTGGCGTTTCTGCCCATCTCCGGCTCGGACTTTGTAGAGCTGTATGTGGGTATCGGCGCCTCCCGTGTCCGGGACCTGTTTGAGCAGGCAAAGAAGCAGGCGCCTGCCATCGTGTTCATCGACGAGATTGATGCGGTGGGACGTCAGCGCGGCGCGGGTCTCGGCGGCGGACATGACGAGCGGGAGCAGACGCTGAACCAGCTGCTGGTGGAAATGGACGGCTTTGGACGCAACGAGGGTGTGGTGGTGCTTGCCGCCACCAACCGGGCGGATGTGCTGGACCCGGCGCTGCTGCGCCCGGGACGGTTTGACCGCCAGGTGTATGTGGGGCTGCCGGACATCAAGGGCAGAGAGGCGATCCTGCACGTTCATGTAAAGGATAAGCCGCTGGCGGAGGATGTGGACCTGGGCGAGATCGCCCGGGGGACGCCCGGCTTCAGCGGCGCGGACCTGGAAAATCTGGTGAACGAGGCGGCGCTGCTGGCGGCATGGAAGGATGAGCATTACATCACCATGCAGGACATTCAGGAGGCGGAGATCAAGGTCATCGCCGGACCGGAGAAGAAGAGCCGCGTCATTCCCCAGCAGGAGCGAAGGCTGACTGCATATCATGAGGCGGGACACGCCGTGGTGATGCACCGCCTGCCCAACCACGACCCTGTTTCCCAGATCTCCATCATCCCCCGGGGACAGGCGGGCGGCATGACCATTTCCCTGCCGGAGGAGGACCGCTCCTACCTTTCCAAGAGCTATATGGAGGACCAGATCGTGGCGCTGCTGGGCGGGCGCGTGGCGGAAAAGCTGGTGCTGGGCGACGTGTCCACCGGCGCCTCCAATGACATTCAGCGCGCCAGCCAGATCGCCCATAAAATGGTGGCGTCTTACGGCATGAGTGAAAAGCTGGGTACCGTCTGCTTTGATTCCGGTCACGATGAGGTGTTCATCGGCAGGACCATGACCCAGGGACGCAGCTATTCCGAGCAGGTGGCAGCGGAGATCGACGAGGAGGTCAAGGCTGTGGTAGGCGCGGCATACCGTCGCTGTGAGAGCATCCTGCTGGAAAACCGGGACAAGCTGGAGGCTGTGGCACAGTATCTGCTGGAGCATGAAACAATGGACCGGAAGGCGTTTCTGGCGGTCTTTGAGGACCCAGCCGGAGAGCCGGAGCCGGCGGAATAAGCGTGGACCGGAAAACTGTCTGTTGAGAAAAGCGGCTCTGCCTGTGTGCAGAGCCGCTTCTTTGCCTGCTTTCGGCAGGAGCATGAGCGATCGTTATGGCGGCATTGGAAAAAAACATGGGCGCGGCTGACGCTGCTTTCGGTATTTTCACCAAAACATTTGTCCTTGAAACGCGGACAATTTTAAAACGAATTTCCGCGAAAAAGAGGGATTGTCTACATACCAAAAACAAATGACCGATATTCATGGAAAATCACGGCTTTTTTCCGAGGAGAAGAACGGCTTTTCTTGTAGAGGTTTGACCTTGCAAAACGGAAAAAAGTCCCGTAAAATGCACATAAACAGACTGCTTCGGACGCTTTGCGGCGGCAGGCGTCTGCATTTTAGAGGAGGAAGAGAACATGAAGAAGTTTTTTGCTTTTGCATTGGCACTGGCGATGTCTCTGAGCCTGGCTGCCTGCGGTGAGACCGATGGCAACAGCAGCGGCAGCGGCGCATCCAGCGGAAAGACCCTGAAGATCGGCGTGTTTGAGCCGGCATCCGGCGACAACGGCGCAGGCGGCAAGCAGGAGGTGCTGGGCATCCAGTACGCCAACTCCGTGGTCCCCACGGTGGATATCAACGGTGAGACTTATAACATTGAGCTGAAGATCGTGGACAACCAGTCCACTCAGGATAAGGCAATCACCGCGGCACAGGATCTGGTCAGCGCGGGCGTGTCCATCGTGCTGGGCTCCTATGGCTCCGGCGTGTCCATGGCGGCGGCACCCACCTTTGAGCAGGCTGGCATTCCCGCCATCGGCTGCTCCTGCACCAACCCCGCCGTGACCCAGGACAATCCCTATTACTTCCGGGTCTGCTTCCTGGACCCCTTCCAGGGCAGCGTGATGGCAAACTTCGCAATGGAAGAGTTCGGTGCTAAGAACGCCTATGTGCTGACCATGCTGGGCGAGGACTATGGCACTGGTCTGGGCAATTACTTCATCAAGGCGTTCCAGGACATGGGCGGCACTGTGACCTCCGAGCAGTTCCCCGAGGGAACCTCTGACTTCTCCGCCTATATCCAGAACGCGGTGAACGCCGGCGCGGATGTGATCTTCGCTCCCACCGCCACTACCTACGCCTCCCTGATCATCAGCCAGGCGGCTTCCGCAGGTCTGAGCATTCCCATTACCGCAGGCGACACCTGGGAGTCCTCCGTCATTCTGGATGCCCAGAAGGGTACGGGTCTGGATGTGTACTGCTCTACCTTCTTTGATGAAAACGACGAGTCCGGTCTGGCGGCATCCTTCGTCAAGGGCTTCAAGGAATACATGAACGCCGATTCTCAGCGCCTGACCAACAACGGCGGCAACGACATTGTGGCGGCAGTTTCCGCGCTGGGCTATGACGCCTATATGACCGCAGTAGAGGCGATCAAGCTGGCACAGTCCACCAAGGGCGAGGACATTCAGGCGGCAATGTTCAACGTGGATCTGGATGCTGTGACCGGTCACATCACCATCGATCCCACCACCGGCGACGCCAACAAGAGCATGGCGTATATCAAGCAGGCGACCGACGGCAGCTTTACCTTCGTCAAGACCCAGTCTGTGGAGGGCTAAGCGCCTGAGAGGAAAACATTGACTGTAAGACGCAGGCGGGCTTTCCCCGCCTGCGCTTTGCGGCTTTGAAAAGGAAAGCTTCTGCATGGCTCCGGACCCTCCGCAGGGGAGACCGGGGCAGGGCAGGAGAGAACATTTCGCAAACAAGGAGGAGCTTCTTTATGGCTGCAAAATTTTTGCCATACCTGCTCAGCGGCGTTTCCGTGGGCGGTCAGTACGCGCTGATCGCCATTGGGTACACAATGGTGTACGGAATCCTCCGGCTGATCAACTTCGCCCACGGCGACATTTTCACCGTGGCGGGCTTCATCATGGTGTACGCCGCGGCGTCGTTTCCGCTGTATATCTCTATCCCGCTGGTCATCGTGCTGACGGTGCTGCTGGGTGTGCTGGTGGAAAAGGTGGCGTATAAGCCCCTGCGTACAGCGCCCCGGATGTCGGTGATGATCTCTGCCATCGGCATGAGCTATCTGCTGCAAAACTCCATGTGGTATCTCACCGGAGGACTGGCGAAGACCTATCCCTCTCTGCCGTGGATCAGCGACACGGTGACGGTGCTCGGTGTGTCCAAGTCCCGTGTGACCTTCATCACTCCTTTCCTGGTGGTGGTGCTGGTGGTGGCGCTGGTGCTGCTGATCCAGAAGACCAAAATCGGCATGGCGATGCGGGCGGCTTCCCGGGACTTTGAAACGGCACAGCTGATGGGGATCAAGATCAATCAGGTGGTCAGCTTTACCTTCCTGATCGGCTCCTTCCTGGCTGCCATCGGCTCGATGCTGTACTTTTCCAACTACACGGCGGTCACGCCCACGGTGGGCGCGATGCCCGGTCTGAAGGCGTTTGTGGCGGCGGTGTTCGGCGGCATCGGCTCCATCCCCGGCGCGGTGCTGGGCGGCTTCCTCATCGGCATCTGCGAGAGCCTGATCAAGGGCGTGGGCTGGACAGCGTTTTCCGACGCGTTCACCTTTGCCCTGCTGATCGTGGTTCTGGTGGTCAAGCCTACGGGTCTCTTCGGAGAGAATCTGACGGAGAAGGTGTAAGTGATGCTGAAAGAAAAAAAGACCTCCCGCGGCGGATGGCTGGCGCTGGCTGCCGCAGTGGCAGTGCTTGCCGTTACGGTGCTGCTGGACAATCTGCCCGGTGTGCCGCCCATGCTGCTGACGGTGCTGCGCAAGGGCTCCATTTATGCGCTGGTGGCGGTTTCCATGAATCTGCTGAACGGCTTTACGGGACTGTTCTCTCTGGGACAGGCGGGCTTTATGCTGCTGGGCGCGTACACATATTCCATTCTCACCATTCCGGTGGCGTCTCAGGCGGCGGTGTACCAGCGCTATGACAACGGCGGCGTGCATTTTTCCATAACGGAAAGCCTGTCCGGCGCGCTGGGCGGCGTCGGTCTGCTGCTGGGCGTGCTGATCTGCCTGGTGCTGGCGGGACTGGCGGCGGCGCTGTGCGCCTATCTCATCGGTCTGCCGGTGCTGAAGCTGAAATCGGACTATCTTGCCATTGCCACGCTGGGCTTTGCGGAGATCATCCGCGCCGTGGTGATGTACGAGGGATTGGGTCCCGTGACCAACGGCTCCAATTTGCTGTATGGCTTCACCAACTTCTCGGATTTCCATCTGGGGTCCCTGAAGCTGACCACCGCCATGCCCTTCCTGCTGTCCGGCGCCTGTATCGCCTTTATCGTGCTGATGATCAACTCCACCTACGGAAGAGCCTTCAAGGCGATCCGGGATGATGAGATCGCCGCGGAGGCAATGGGCATCAATCTGGCAAAGCACAAGCGCATGAGCTTTATCATCAGCTCCTTCTTTGCCGGAGTTTCCGGTGCGCTGCTGGCAATGTTCCAGGCGTCCGTACAGGCGACGACCTTCAAGTCCTCCATGACCTATGAGATCCTGCTGATCGTGGTCATCGGCGGCATCGGCTCCATTTCCGGCAGCTGCGTGGCGTCCTTCCTGTTTGTGGGCTGCTCGGAGTGGTGGCTGCGCTTCCTGGATTCCGAGGTGGTGCTGAAGAACTTCAATCAGAAGCTGCTCTTCACCATCGTGTTCGGACTGGCAGTGGCTGCGGTGGCGGCGCTGCTGCTGTGGAGCATGAAAAAGCACGGGAGCTTTGTGGTAACGCCTCCCGGAAGGAAGGCGCGGCTCAGCGGCGGAGCGCTTGCCGTGGTGCTGGCGGCGCTGGTTGTCATCGGCTGGGACATCTGGTTCATCATCAGCCCCAACCTGAAGCTGCCTCTGCTGCGCTCCGGCTTCCGGATGGTGGTGTTCTCCGTGGTCATCATGGTCATGGTGCTGTTCTTCCGGAAGGGACTGTTCGGAGACCGGGAGATCACGGACCTGTTCCGGAAAAGGCGGGCAGCCAAAGCCGGTAAGGGAGGTGCTGCGCAATGAAAACGGTATTGAAGGTGGAAAATGCCACCATGCAGTTCGGCGGCGTGGTGGCAGTGGACAATCTGAACCTGGAGATCCATGAGGGAGAGATCGTCTCCCTGATCGGACCCAACGGCGCGGGCAAGACCACGGCGTTCAACGTCATTACCGGCGTGTACGCGCCCAGCAACGGCGCGGTGTACTTCGACGGACAGAGGATCGTGGAAAACCATCCCCGGGGTAAGATGAAAAAGCTCTACAAGGGAGAGCATGCGGGAGAGTACCAGCATGTTCTGGCGCCCACGCCGGATAGGATCACCAAACTGGGCATGGCGCGGACCTTCCAGAACATCCGGCTGTGGAAATCCCAGACGGTGTTTGAAAACGTTTTGATCGCCAAGCACCTGCGGGCGACCTCCAACCTGTTTACGGCGACCTTCCGCCTGAACCATGCGGAGGAGCAGCGTCAGCGGGCGGAGTGCGAGGAGCTGCTGAGGGTGCTGGGACTGGAGCAGGTGCGGGACGAGCTGGCGACCTCTCTGCCCTACGGCTTGCAGCGCCGGGTGGAGATCGCCCGGGCGCTGGCAACGGAGCCGAAGCTGCTGCTGCTGGACGAGCCTGCCGCCGGTATGAATCCCCAGGAGACGGAGGAGCTGACGGCGTTTATCGGCAGGATCCGGGATGACTTCCATCTGACGGTGTTCCTTATCGAGCATCACATGGACCTGGTCATGGACATCTCCGACCGGATCTATGTGCTGGATTTCGGCAAGCTGATCGCCTCCGGCACACCGGCGGAGATCCAGAGCAACCAGCGGGTCATTGACGCATATCTGGGGGTGAGCGACGATGCTTAAAATAGAAGATCTGCATGTATCCTACGGCGGCATCCGCGCCCTGCGGGGTATCTCTCTGAAGGTGCCGGACGGGAAGATCGTCACGCTGATCGGCGCTAACGGAGCGGGAAAATCCACCATGCTGCGCACCATCACCGGCTTGGTGAGGGCGGAGAGCGGCTCCATCCAGTGGAACGGCAAGGAGCTGCTGGGAATGTCCATTGACCGCATCATCGGCGAGGGTATTGCCATGTCCCCGGAGGGACGCCGGGTCTTTGCCGACATGACCGTACTGGAAAACCTGAAGATCGGCGCGTATCTGCGCCGGGATAAGGCGGAGATCGAAAAGGACATCCAGTGGGTCTATGAGCTGTTCCCCCGGCTCAAGGAGCGCAGCTGGCAGCTGTCCGGCACGCTGTCCGGCGGCGAGCAGCAGATGCTGGCGGTGGGCAGGGCGCTGATGTCCCGCCCGAAGCTGCTGCTGCTGGACGAGCCGTCTCTGGGACTTGCTCCGCTGGTGGTGCAGGACATTTTCTCCATTATCCGGGAGATCAACCGCCGGGGCGTGACCGTGCTGCTGATCGAGCAGAACGCCAACATGGCGCTGAAGACTGCGGACCTTGCCTATGTGCTGGAAACGGGAAACATCACCATGTCCGGCACTGGCGCGGAGCTGCTGGCAAACGAAAAGGTAAAGGAAGCCTATCTGGGCAAGCACAAAAACTGAAAACTACTGGAATCCCACGGAAGAAATTCCGTGGGATTTTTTTGCTTTTCACCGCGTATGAAATGCGGAAAAACAGGGAACATAGCTTCAGCAGATCCTGATGGATCGCAGACCGTAAAGAGGAGTGAGCGAAATGGAGACCGGGATCCATAACACCTCGGAGATCGGCAGGCTGAAGCGAGTCCTGCTGCACCGTCCGGGGAAGGAATTGGAAAATCTCATGCCGGAATATCTGGAGCGGCTGCTGTTTGACGATATTCCCTATCTGCAGGAGGCGCAGCGGGAGCATGACGCCTTTGCCGACTGCCTGCGCAAGCGGGGGGTCGAGGTGGTGTACCTGAACGAGCTGGCGGCGGAGAGTCTTGTCAACAGCGAGGTGCGGGAGAAATTTATCCGGGAGTTTCTGGAGGAGGCCCAGCTGAAGGAGGAGCGGCTGAAGGACAGTCTGAAGGAGTATTTTTCCGGACTGTCGGACCGGGAGCTGATCGATGCCTGCATGGCGGGCGTCCGGAAAAAGGACCTGCGGCAGGGCGGTGCCAGACTGGAGGATTACGTCAGCGACGCGGAGGAGGGGTATCCCTTTGCGGTGGACCCGCTGCCCAACCTGTATTTCACCCGGGACCCCTTTGCCACCATCGGCACAGGCGTTTCCATTCATAAAATGCACACTGCCACCAGAAACCGGGAGACGCTGTTCGGAAAATTCATTTTTGAGTACCATCCGCTTTACCGGAATGCGCCCCGCTGGTATGACCGGGGGGAGCATTCCTCACTGGAGGGCGGAGATATCCTGATCCTGTCGCCAGAGGTGCTGGCAGTGGGCATTTCCCAGCGGACTCGGGAGGACTCCATCGACCAGCTGGCACAGACAGTGCTGCGGGAGAGCAGGACCTTCCGGAAGGTCCTGGCGTTCAATATTCCCAAGACCCGCTCCTTCATGCATCTGGATACGGTATTTACGATGGTGGACCGGGACAAGTTTACCGTTCATCCCAATATCCTCCAGTCCATCACCGTGTTTGTCATGGAGCTGGGGGAGGACGGGAAAATGAACATCCGGCAGGAGGACGGTAGGCTGGAGGATATCCTGAAGGAGCATTTGCAGCTGGACCGGGTGACACTGATCCCCTGCGGCGAGGGCAGCGAGATCGACGCGGCGCGGGAGCAGTGGAGCGACGGCTCCAACACGCTGGCGATCGCCCCGGGCGAGGTGGTGGTGTACTCCAGAAACTATGTGACGAACCGCTCGCTGGAGGAGGCGGGGATCCAGATCCACGTCATTCCCTCGGCGGAGCTTTCCCGGGGACGGGGCGGTCCCCGCTGTATGTCCATGCCCCTGTGGCGGGACGATCCGGAATGAAACGAAAAGAGGAGAGACAGCTATGGCAGTGAATTTAAAGGGAAGAAGCTTTTTGACCCTGCAGGATTTTACCCCGGCAGAGATCCGGTATCTGCTGGATCTGGGACATGATTTAAAGGCAAAGCGGCGCAGCGGCATCCATGCCCCTACGCTGAAGGGCAAGCACATTGTGCTGCTGTTTGAAAAGACCTCCACCCGCACCCGCTGCTCCTTTGAGGTGGCGGCAACGCAGGAGGGAGCGCATGTGACCTATCTGGACGCGGGCAGCTCACAGATGGGGAAGAAGGAGAGCCTGGAGGATTCCGCCAAAGTGCTGGGACGCTTTTTTGACGGGATCGAGTACCGTGGCTATGACCAGACAGCGGTGGAGAAGCTGGCGGAGTACTCCGGCGTGCCGGTATGGAACGGTCTGACAGACGCGGACCATCCCACGCAGATCCTGGCGGATATGATGACCATTGAGGAGCACTGTGCCAAGCCCCTGCATCAGGTAAAGGTGGTGTTTCCCGGCGATGTGCGGAACAATATGTGCTACGCCTGGATGATCGGCGCGGCGAAAATGGGAATGCACTTTGTGGCGCTGGGACCGGAGTCTCTGGCAAAGGAGATGGATCAGCGGGTGGTGAAGGAGACCTTTGCCACCGCCCGGGAGACCGGCGGTCTCATTGAGATCACCGATGACGTCAACAGTCTGAAGGACGCCGATGTGATCTACGGCGACATCTGGGCTTCTATGGGAGAGGAGGACCTGATCCCCCAGCGGGCAAAGCTGCTTTCACCCTACCGGGTGACGCAGGAGACGCTGAAGGCGACCAACAATCCCAACGTGCTATACCTTCACTGTCTGCCTTCCTTCCACGATTTTGAGACCGGAATGGCAAAGGAGTGGAAGGAAAAGGGCGTGGACATCCGGGAGGTGGAGGACAGCGTCTTCCGGGGCAAGCACTCCGTGGTGTTTGACGAGGCGGAAAACCGGATGCACTCCATTAAGGCGGTGCTGGTGGCGACCATCGGCAGGTAAAGGGGGAGAGGTCCTTGACCAGATCCAGATTTCGGATGCCCACGGCGTATACTATCCTGTTCCTGCTGATTTTGGCTGTGGCTGGCGCCACCTGGCTGATCCCGGCGGGGTCCTATGAGTACGACGCGGCGGGACTGCCCATCGCCGGGACCTATCATTCGGTCCCGGCGTCTCCGGCAGGCGTGGGTGAGATTCTGAAGGCGTCCTTTCAGGGCTTTTACGATGCGGTGGACGTCTGTGTGTTCATTCTGATGGTTGGCGGCTTTCTGGGCGTCGTGATGAAGACGGGGGCGGTGGACGCCGGAGTTTCCGGCATCATTCGGGCGCTGAACGGGCGGGAGAATTACCTGATCCCCATTTTGATGGTGTTCTTCGGTCTGGGCGGCAGCACCTACGGCATGTGGGAGGAGACAATGGCGTTTTACCCGCTGCTGATCCCGGTGTTTCTGGCGGCGGGCTATGACGCGGTGGTGGGCATCTCCGTGATTTTGCTGGGGGCGGGAGCCGGTATCATCGGCTCCACCGTCAATCCCTTTGCAACAGGCATTGCCTCCGGCTTTGCGGGTGTCTCTCTGGGAGAGGGACTGCTGCTGCGCCTGCTGATGTGGGTGGTGTTTGAAAGTGCCGCCATCTGGTTCGTGATGGCGTATGCCGCCCGAGTCCGCCGGGACCCCACCGCTTCGGTGGTGGGCGTTGGCGCGGGAAAGCTGCATGTCAGTGCGGCGGAGGAGACCCCGATGACTACCCGGCGGGCGTGGATCCTGCTGACCTTCGGGCTGGTGTTTCTGGTGATGATCTACGGCGTAATCCCCTTTGACGAGATGGGACTGCCGCTTCCGGTGCTGGGCTGGTGGTTCCCGGAGCTGTCGGCGCTGTTTCTGGTGGGCGGCATCGCCGTGGGGCTGATCGACCGGATGCGGGAGGAGGAGCTGGTGGAGTGCTATGTAGCAGGCTGCGCGGACCTGCTGGGCGTGGCGTTCATCATCGGCATTTCCCGGGGCATCACGGTGCTGATGAA
The DNA here is from genome assembly GCA_934565855.1 of uncultured Dysosmobacter sp. GTDB lineage: Bacteria > Bacillota > Clostridia > Oscillospirales > Oscillospiraceae > Oscillibacter. Next base: position 24,501 of record CAKTIO010000011.1, on the reverse strand, counting down.
CGGCGCCCATGTGACGGATACCGTGCTGCACTGGGGCGAGCAGGCACTGTCCGGCTCCAGCAGCGTGGCGTTTACGCTGCTGGTGTTCCTGCTGTATCTGCCGCTGTCCATCCTGATTCCCTCCTCCTCCGGACTTGCCACGCTGTCGGTGCCGATTCTGGCGCCGCTGGGCAAGTTTTCCGGCGTGGGCGGCGCGCTGGTGGTCACAGCGTTTCAGACGGCTTCCGGACTGGTGAATCTGCTGACTCCCACTGCGGCGGTGGTCATGGGTGCGCTGGCGCTGGGACATGTCAGCTATGACCAGTGGTTCCGGTATGTCTGGCGGCTGATGCTGTATTTCCTGGTGCTGGTCCTGCTGTTTTTGACGGTGGGCGCCTGGCTGGGGTAAGCGCCCCGCTGCGCCGGAGCGCGTGTGTGAAAAGAGAAGACCGCCTGCCGGAGGACCCGGCGGGCGGTCGCTTTTTAAAACAGGCGGAAAACAGAGGTCAATACCCCAGAATCAGACCCTTCTGCATGGCGTAGAAGGTGGTCAGTCCCCGGCAGGAGAGAACGGTCACGTCCTTCACCGGAAGCTCCTTCATGATCAGCTCCTTCAAGCGCAGCGCGCCGGAGAGGTTCTCGCAGTGGGAGAGGACGACCTCCGCGCCGGTACAGTCCTTGCTCTGGCGCATCAGCTCCACAATAAATTGGTAGGTCTTCAGCTCGCCCCGGGCTTTTCCAGCCACATGGATGGTGCCCTGCGGGGTGGCATCAGCGATGATGTGGATGCCCAGCGTGTGCAGCAGATTACCCACCAGCGGACGCATTCTGCCGTTTTTGATGAGGTTGTCATAGCACTCCAGGGTGAAGATGGTGCGCAGGGACGCCTGATAGGTGCGCAGCTGGTCGCACACGGTGTCAAAGTCCGGCTCCTCCTCCGCCTGCAGCAGCGCCTGCGCGCGGCGGACCAGCAGCACCATGTCGCCGGCGGTACTCTTGGAATCAATGACACAGATCTTCTTTTCCGGGTGCTCCTCCAGCACCATGTCCCGCGCCATGACGGCGGCGTTGTAGGTGCCGGAGAGGTTGCAGGAGATGGTGAAGCAGATGCTGCAGTCCGCCGCCTCAAAATATTTGGCAAATGCTGCCGGAGAGGGGCAGGCGGTGCCGGAGGCGGTCTTTTCCGCCTCCATTTCATTCAGCAGCATGGGAATGTTCAGGTCGGCGTTATCCAGAAATTCATGCTCGCCCACGCTGATGCGCATGGGAACGACCTCCAGCTGGATTCTGCCGGGCTGAAGCACCTCCGGCTTTAAATCACAGCTGCTGTCACAGACGATGTTATAAGTCATTTTAAACTCCTTAAAATAAGGTTTTCAATATCATATTTCTATCATATACGAATTTCACCGGTTTGTCAATGGGGCGGGGCGGAAAGGAAAGAGAATTGACCGGATTTGCCGAAGCGTGTATACTGTTATCATTCCCCGGGAGCAGGGGAATATTTTACGGTATAAAGGAGCGTTCCGATGGAGCGGAAAAATACAGATTTAGGCAGCGGAAACGTCAGGGGACTGCTGTTTCGGCTGGCGCTGCCCACCATTACCTCGCAGATTGTGAATATGCTGTATAACCTGGTGGACCGGGTTTACATCGGGCGCATCCAGCCGGTGGAAACGGTGGGCAAGCTTGCTCTGACGGGCGTGGGCGTCTGCCTGCCGGTCATCATGGTCGTCTCCGCGTTTTCCGCCCTGATGGCAATGGGCGGCGCACCCAGGGCTTCCATTGCGGAGGGACGGGGAGAGGTCCGGGAATCCGAGCGCATCATGGGCAACTGCATGACCATGCTGGTTTTCACCGCGCTGGTGCTGACGCTGGTGTTTCATGGCTTTGCCCGGGAGCTGCTGACCATGTTCGGTGCCAGCGAGAATACCATTGAATACGCAGTGAGCTATTTGAAGGTCTATACGCTGGGTACGCTGTTTGTACAGCTGACGCTGGGCATGAACGCCTACATCACTGCCCAGGGCTTTACCTCCGTCAGCATGAAAACGGTACTGATCGGCGCGGGACTGAACACCGTGCTGGACCCCATCCTGATTTTCGGCTTTGGGATGGGCGTACGGGGCGCGGCGCTTGCCACCATTGTGTCCCAGGGCGTGTCTGCCGTCTGGGTCCTGCGGTTTTTGACAGGAAGGAAGACGAAATGGAGACTGCGGCGGGAGCATTTGCGTCCCCAAGCCAAGGTGGTGCTGCCGTGTCTGGCACTGGGACTGTCTCCGTTTATCATGCAGTCCACAGAGAGCCTGATCGCTATTTGCTTTAACACCTCACTGCTGAAGTACGGCGGAGATATCGCTGTGGGCGCCATGACCGTTCTTACCAGCATCATGCAGTTCGCCATGATGCCGCTGCACGGGCTGACCCAGGGGGCGCAGCCCATCATCAGCTTCAACTACGGGGCGAAAAACGCCCGGCGGGTGCGGGAGGCGTTCGGCGTGCTGCTGCGGGCGTGCCTGCTGTACTCCGCGGCGCTGTGGGCGCTGGTACAGCTGGCGCCACAGTGGATGGCTGGGATCTTTACGCCGGACACGGACCTGAAGGCATATGCGGCGTGGGCGCTGCGGATCTACATGGCGGCAACGGTGATCTTCGGCGCGCAGATCGCCTGCCAGCAGACCTTTGTGGCGCTGGGCGAGGCAAGGATCTCCCTGTTTCTGGCGGTGCTGCGGAAGATCCTTCTGCTGATTCCGCTGATTTATCTGCTGCCGCTGTGGCTGCCGGATAAAACGCTGGCGGTGTTTTTGGCGGAGCCGATCGCGGATCTGCTGGCGGTGGCGACCACGGTAACGCTGTTCCGCTTCCGGTTCCGCGCCATTATGGCGTCGCTTCCGCCGGAGCAGTGAAGAGAAAGGCTCCCTGTATGCCGCAGCATACAGGGAGCCTTTTGTACGGTATGGGTGGGGGCTTTCAGCGGCTGGCGGAAGACCGCCAGCACAGTATGGAAACCGCGTGCAGCCTGTTTATCAGACTGCACGCGGCGGAAAGGAGCTGAACGAAGGCGGCTTAGAATACCACCTGGATCAGGACCATGTAGACGATGGTTCCGATCAGAATGCTCAGCAGGGTGTTGCGCTTCCATAGGTGTAGCAGCACCACCGCCGCCGAGGCAAGAAGCTCCGGCAGACCAAAGGGAAACGTAGTCAGGGAGACGTTCCGCAGGCAGTAGACCACCAGCATGCCCATGACCGCGCTGGGCAGCAGCCGGGTCAGCTGGGAGATTATTTTCGGAATGGGCTTTCCTGCGGGAAAGACGAGGAAGGGCAGAAACCGGATGGCGGCGGTGACCAGCGCCATCACGGCAATGAGGGCGAGAGAGTGCAGGGTGTTCAAGCGGACGCCCTCCTTTCCAGAAGCATTCCGTACAGCGTCAGGGACGCCAGAAGCAGGACCATGGAGGGGATCAAAAAGCGGTCCGGACCGCACAGGACCAGGCACAGCAGGGAAATGCCCACTCCGGCAGCGGCGGGCAGATGGTCCCGGGTGGAGAGGAGCTGCTCTACAAAGATCACAAGAAACAGTGCCGTCATGGCAAAGTCGATGCCGGTGGTGTTGATGGACAGAGAGCTGCCGATCAAGGAGCCGAGAAGACTGCCGATGACCCAGCATAGCTGGTCGATGAAGGAGACGAGAAGAGGATAGAGCCGGCAGTCCGCACCCTCCGGCGTGCCGCCGCATAAAACGGCGTAGGTCTCATCCGTCAGGGAGAAGATGAGGTAGGGCTTGGCGGGTCCCATGTCCCGGTACTGGTCCAGCATGGAGATGCCGTACAGCATGTGCCGGGCATTGACCAGCAGCGTCATCAGTGCGGCGGAGACCAGCGTGGCGCCGCCGGTGAGAAGGCTGACCCCGGCAAACTCCATAGATCCGGCATAGATGAAGGTGCTCATCAGCAGGGACCAGATAAAGCCGTAGCCCGCGTCATAGAGCAGGATGCCAAAGGCGGCGCCCAGCACCAGATAGCCTGCCACCACAGGCACCACGGCGTGCAGCGCCAGCCGAAGCGTTGTTTGAAGGGAAGAGCTGTTTTTCATGGGATGGGATTCCTTTTGCAAAAGATTATCTGTGGAAAAACCAGGCAGATGAAGCAAGTATAGTGCGTGGAGCAAAAAAAATCAAGAAAAACAGCGGAAAAGAACGAAAACCGGCGCAGTCAGGGCTGCGCCGGTTTTTGGATAAAATACCGGAACGGATGGCTTACCGGGCGGTGGGGACCGTCAGCGACTGCATGGCAAGGTCCACATATTGCTCCAGCGGGTCCGGAAGCCCCAGAGAGGACAGGTACTGCATCTGCCGGGGATTGGGCAGGTTGAAGAGGTAGCAGGCGGCAAGCTGGGCGTTCAGTGCCGGGTCGATCTCTCCCCGGTTCTGTGCCAGCCGGACGGCACGCTCCATTCGTTCAAAGGTGAAGTGCATCAGCCCCTGGGCGTTTTCCGCCAGCTCCGCCATTACGGCGTTGTTTGCCATGACCTGCACCACGCTGATGGGGTCGATGCCGTCTGTGGTATTCAGCACCACACGGCTGAAGGCAAGGAGCTTTTCCCGGAAGGGACCGTCCTGCTCCAGCGCCTCCTCCACCTGCTGCTCCAGACGGTGGATATAGCGCTTGCAGACCTCAATCAAAAGCTCTCCCTTGGAGGGGAAATATTCATAGATCGTGGACTTGCCGATGCCCGCCCGGGCGGCAATGCCCGACATGGACGCCTGCTCGATGCCCAGGGAAAACTCGGTCTGCGCGGCGTCCAGGATCTCCTGGCGGCGCTGCTCACTGATTTTTGACACGGAGCTTTCCCTTCCTTTCCTTGCGGTGGCTGAAACGGTGGCTGAGGCTGTCCAGCAGGCTGTAATAGACCGGGGTGAACAGCAGCGTGACCACGGTGGAGATCAGCATACCGGTGATCATGACGATCGCCATCGGCTTCATCATTTCCGAGCCTTCTCCCGCGCCGATCGCCATCGGCAGCAGCCCCAGCACTGTGGTGAGCATGGTCATCATCACCGGGCGCACACGGCGGGGGCAGGCGTTGAGGATGGCTTCGTTTTTCTCCTCGCCCCGTCCCCGGCGGGTGTTGATGTAGTCCACCAGAACGATGGAGGAGTTGACCACAGTACCTGCCAGCATGATAACGCCCACAAAGGCGACAATGGAAATTTTCATGCCGAACAGCAGCTGGGTGGACAGGGAGCCGACCAGACTGGTGGGCAGGATCATCATGACGATGACGGGCATCAGGAAGGACTCGAACTGGGATGCCAGCACGAAGTACACCAGTCCCAGCGCCACGATCATGGCGTTGCCCAGGGTCTGGAAGGACTCCATCGTCTGGCTGTTTTCGCCGCTGACCTCAATGGTCACGCTGTCCGGCGCGTCAAATTCATCAATGACCTGCTGCACGGACTTGGCAATGCCGGTGCTGTCGCCGCTGCGGCTGTCGCCGGTGATGGTAATGGTGCGGCTCTGGTTCTGACGGTGGATGGTCTGGGGCGCCATCACCACATCGATGTCCGCCACCATGTTCAGGGGAACGTTGCTGCCCAGAGCCGTGGTGATGGGCATGGAGCGCAGATTGTCCAGGCTCTTTCCGGCATCGCTTTCGCCCCGGACCACCACGTCGATCTCCTCGCCGTCCACCTTCAGAGTGGTGGCGGTGGAGCCGGTGAGCTGGCTGCGGACAGCGGAGCCGATGGTGGCTGCGGTGAGACCGTATTGGGTGGCAACATCCCGGCGGACGGTGATGTCCACCTCCGGCACCTGGTCCGACGCGGAGGAGGAGACGTCTACCGCGTCCGGCAGGGCGGAGATGCGGTCGGTCAGCTCTGCTGCTGCTGCGGTCAGCTCGTCATAGTCGTTGCCGGACAGAGTCACGTCGATGGGGTCTCCGGTCATGCTGGACATATCCATGCTGCCGGAGGAGGAGACGGAGATCTCCGCGCCGGCAATGTCCCGCAGGTCCTCCCGCAGGGTGTCGCCGATCTCCTGGGCGGAGCGGTCCCGCTGGTTGACAGGCACCAGATTGACGGATACGGTGGCGGTGTTGCCGCCGGTCATGCTGGAGAAGGTGCCGCCGCCGGTGGTGTAGTAAATGGTGTCCAGCTCCGGAATGGTGTCCATTGCGACATCCACCACCCGCTCGGCAAGATGCTCCGCCTCCTCCGTCTCCGCGCCGGTGGGCAGGGAGAGGGTCACGGACACGGTGCTTTCATCCATCGAGGGGATCATTTCAAAGCCTGCGGCGACAATGGAGATGCCGAAGACCACGATCAGTCCGGCGGAAACCAGCATGGCGGTTTTCCGCTTGTGGATGAAGAAGTCCAGCGTATTGCGGTACCACGCCATCAGGCGTCCGGTCTTTTCCGGCTTTTTCTTCGCCTGGATCGCCTCCATGATCTCGCTGGTGGCTTCCGTGGCTTCGGGGGTCTGCTGCTTGGCGCTGCGTCCCAGCAGCATGTAGCTCAGCAGGGGAACGATGGTCAGCGCCACCACCAGGGACATCAGGATCAGGGCGCAGATGGTCAGGCAGAAGTCGTAGAACATCATGCCCACCATACCGTCCGTGAGACCCAGGGGCAGGAACACCGCCACGGTAGTCAGGGTGGAGGCGATGATGGACAGCGCCACCTCTCCGGTACCCTTGGTGCAGGAGTCGTAAATGTTGTATCCGTCGGAGCGGAACCGGAAGATGTTTTCCAGCACCACGATGGAGTTATCCACGATCATGCCGACGCCCATGGCAACGCCGCCCAGGCTCATCATGTTCATGGTGATGTTCAGGGCGTTCATCATCAGGAAGACCGCCACGATGCACAGGGGCATGGCAAGGGAGATGACGGCGGTGGCGCCCCAGTCCCGCAGGAAGAGGAACAGCACCACGGCTGCCAGCAGCACGCCGAAGATGATGTTCTGCATGGCGTTGTTGACGGACAGGTTGATATAGTCGCTCTGGTCCATCAGAACGGAGTAGTTCAGGGCAGGGTTCTCCGCAGCGATCTTCGTCATGGCCTTCTGAACGGCTTCCGCGGCGGCGGCGGTATTCACGCCGGACTGCTTGTTGACGGACAGCAGCACGCAGTCCTCACCGTCTACCTTGGCGATGGTGGTGCGGTCGTCCGCCTTCAGGTAAACGTTGGCAATGTCGCCCAGACGGACGCTGCCGCCGGTGGGCAGGGGGATCAGGCAGTTTGCAACGTCATCCACGGAGGAGTATTCACCGTCCGTGCGGACCGTGAGGGAGTTGGCGCCGCTGTCCACGCTGCCGCCGGGAATGGCGATGTTGTCCGCGGTGAGGATCTGGGACAGATAGCTCAGGGAGAGACCGTAGCCCGCCAGCTTTTCGCTGTAGGTCTCCACGGCGATCTCATTGTCATAGCCGCCCTGAACGTCCACAGAGGCGACGCCCTCGATCCGCTCCAGAGCGGGGGTGATGGTGTCGTCGGCGATGGCTTGCAGGGAAGCCAGGTCAGAGCCCTTCAGCGCCATGACCATGACGGGCATGGCGTCAATGTCGATCGCCATGACCACCGGGTCGGTGGCATCGTCGGGCAGGGAGCTTTTCGCCTGGTCCAGCTTATCCCGCAGGTCGGTCATGCCGGAGTCCAGATCGGTGCCGTCGGCAAAGGTCACGATGACCATGGACATGTTCTCGCTGGAGATGGACTGGATCTCATCCATGCCGGAGACGGAGGCGCAGGCGGATTCCAGCTCGGTAGTGACCAGCTTTTCCACCTCCTGCGGACCGGCGGTATACACGCTGTAAACCAGCGCCATAGGCAGCTCCATGTCCGGCATCAGGGACAGGGGCAGCTGCATGAAGCTCATCACACCGAAGATCGTCACCATGATGCACGCCATGATGGTGGTGACCCGGTGCTTGATGCAGAAGGAAACCAGTTTCATCCGCTCAGCCCTCCGTCACACGGACCGGAGCGCCGTCGGACAGGTAGCTCTGCCCCCGGGTGACCAGCTGCTCGCCGCCGTGCAGACCGGAGGTGATCTCCGTCTGGGTCTCGCCCACCAGTCCGGTGGTGACCACGATGCGGTAGGCGGTGTCGCCATCCACGATGAAGACGTACTGCTCATCCTCGCTGGTCAGGATGGATTCGGTGGGGACCAGCACAGTTCCCGTGCGCTCATCCGTGCGGAAGGTGACCCGGGCAAACATGCCGATGGAGACCTTCAGGTCGGAGGGCAGGTCGATATGTACCTCGTACAGCGCGGAGGTGGGGCTGACAGCGGAGGCGACGGAAGCCACCGTTCCGGTGATGGTGTCGCTGCTGAGGGAGGGAATGGAGATCTCCACGGAGTCGCCCACGCTGATGGAGGGCTGAAGAGACTCGGAGACGTTGACCACCACTTGCGGGTGTCCGATCTCACTGACCACCACCGCGGCGGCGGTGGGGGAGACGGTGACGCCCGCCGTGACGCCCACAGAGGAGATGGTGCCGGAGATGGGGGCGGTAACGGCGGGATTTGCCAGTGCGTCCACCACATCGTCCAGACCCATCTGGGTCAGGGTGCTTTCCCGGGTGTTTTCCGCCTGCATCAGTCCCAGCTGGGTCTGCTCAATCTGGTTTTTCGAGACAGCGCCCATCTCATACAGGGCGTTCAGATTGTCCAGGCTCTCCTGGGTCTGGCGGACCTGTTCGTCCAGCAGCTCCTTGGTGCTGTTATAGGTTTTCAGGGCGCTGCCGTAAAGGTCCTGAAGATCGGCGGTGCTGAGGGTGAACAGCACGTCTCCAGCCTTCACGGTGTCGCCGGCGTTGACCTTCACGCTGGCAACCTTGCAGGCGACCTTGCTGAGAACGGGAACGCTGCGGTTGGCGGTCACGCTTCCGGTAACGGTGTTTTCCGTGGCAATGTCGCCGGTCTCCACCACCTGGGTCTCCACGGCGGTGCCCTGCGGCTCGGCGGAGGCGGCGGAGCTGCTGGCGGAACCGTCACTGCCGCAGCCGGACAGGGACGTTAGGATACAGGCTGCGGCAAGCAGCGTACAGAATTTCTTTTTCATGGATCGTTTTCTCCTTCTATTCATCAAACAAGACCGTATTCCACAGCCCAGACATAGCTGCGGTAAGCTGTCAGCAGATTCAGCTGCGCGTTGTAAAGATCGTCCTTGGCGCTCAGCAGATCGTTCTGGGCGCTGAGGTAATCCTCATGAGAGGACATACCCAGGGCGTACTTCTTTTCCGCAATCTCAAAGGTGCGCTGCTGGTAGTCCACAGCCTCCTGCGCCGTTTCCAGCAGGCGGCGGTTTTCGGGAACGTCCATGCAGATGATCTGGAACTTGTAGGCGAAGGTGGAGCGCGCCGCCGAATAGTGGTAATCGGACGCGCCGGAGTCGCCCATGTCGCTGCTGCGCTCGATCTCCGCGTTGAGAACGTCCACGTTCTTGCGGGTGGCGGCGGCAAGGTTGCCGTCATAATCGACGCTGTTCAGCTCCTCCTCCGTGGGCATGGTCAGGGGGTCCAGCTGAACGGTGCCCTTCATGGACATTCCGCACATGTACTCCAGCTGCATTTTGTTGGTCTTGATCTGATATTTCAGCGTTTCCAGACCGCTGGCAGCCTGAGAGCGCTGATAGCGCATGGTCTCCAGCTCATAGGCGGACGCCATGCCCAGCTCCTGCCGCTTTTCCGTGATGGCGATGGCGCGGTCCAGCGTGTCCAGCTGACGCTGCACGCCGTCTACCGAGGCTTCCATCGTCACCAGGGCGATATACAGGCTCTCCGCGCCCTTGACCATCTGGTTGATGCTGTCCCGCAGGGTGTTCTGGGTGGAATCGATGGTGTCGTCCAGACTGTTCAGCTGGGAGGTGAGGGAGCTGATCTGCGCGTTCAGCAGCGTGTCAGACGCTTCCAGAGAGGTGATAAGCCCCTTATAGGCGTTGACCAGGTCCTGCCGGGCGGAGTCGGCGTCCTCATCGTCCAGGTCGTCCGAGTTCATGGCGACAAAGTTCCGGGCGTTGGACAGTGCGCTCTTCACCTGCGCCTCCAGCCCGCTGATGGCGGAGATCATGGCGTCCATGCCATCGTTGCTGTCCCGCAGGTCGGACATGGTTGCCTGCATATACCGGATGGTGTAGTTGTACTTGCTCATCACCGTCCGCAGCTGGGAGAAGTGCAGGGCGGTGTCCGGATTGGCGGGGGTATCCTTGGAGGCGTTCAGCAGAGAGGTCAGGGACAGCCCGGCGGAGGCAGTGCTCTCCTCGTCCGGGGCGGCTTCGGCGGCATCCGGAACGGAACCGCCCTCCTCTTCTCCGGCGGGGACCTCCTGCTGCGGCTCCTCCGCAGAGGAGGACGCGGAAGCGGCGGCTTCTGTTTCCGGGGCGGAGCTGCTGTCCGCCAGTACCGTGGGAACGGCGATGCCCACCAGCAGAAGCACGGAAAGTGCCAATGCGGAAAAATGTTTCATAAAAGGACTCCTTTTTGATGCGCGGCGCGCAGATTGGATAAAAGATAAAAACCCGACCGACCGGTCGGTCGGGTCGGCGGGTTTCATTATAAAATGTGTGTCCGGGATTGTCAATGACAAATTCAGAAAATTGGTTTGTCTTAACAAATCCGAAACATTTGAAAAAATTCATAAAAACATATTGACAGAGTATGCTATTGAGGATATAATCCAGATAAACCTACTGGTTAACAGAAAATATCAGACGGGAGGGAGACCGATGGGTCACAATACCAGATGGGATGAGCGATGTTGCCCCGGCACACAGCGGAGACTGCACGGCGGTTTCCTGTCTCACGGCAGATAAACACATCACACGGATGAATTCTATTGATATAAAAGGAGATCATGACCATGTCTGCAATTTATACTTCCGCCGATCAGCTGATCGGTCACACCCCGCTGCTGGAGCTGACGCATCTGGAAAAGGCTGAAAAGCTGCAAGCCAAGGTGCTGGCAAAGCTGGAATACTTCAACCCCGCCGGGTCCGTCAAGGACCGGATCGCCAAGGGAATGATCGACGACGCGGAAAAGCGCGGACTGCTGAAGCCCGGCTCCGTCATCATTGAGCCTACCTCCGGCAACACGGGCATCGGATTGGCTTCCGTTGCCGCTGCCCGCGGCTACCGGATCATCATTGTGATGCCGGAGACCATGAGCGTGGAGCGTCGCCAGCTGATGAAGGCATACGGCGCGGAGCTGGTGCTGACCGAGGGTGCCAAGGGCATGAAGGGCGCCATTGCCAAGGCAGAGGAGCTGGCAAAGGAGACCCCCAACAGCTTTGTGCCGGGTCAGTTCGTCAACCCTGCCAACCCCGCGGTACACCGGGAGACCACCGGTCCGGAGATCTGGCAGGATACCGACGGCAAGGTGGACATCTTTGTGGCTGGCGTCGGCACCGGCGGCACCATCACCGGTGTGGGCGAGTATCTGAAGTCCCAGAACCCCAATGTGAAGGTCGTTGCCGTGGAGCCTGCCACCTCCGCTGTGCTGTCCACCGGTGTGGCGGGCGCGCATAAGATCCAGGGCATCGGCGCGGGCTTTGTTCCCGATGTGCTGAACACCAAGATCTATGACGAGATCATTGCTGTCAGCAATGAGGACGCCTTTGCCACCGGAAAAGCGGTGGGACACCAGGAGGGTGTGCTGGTGGGTATTTCCTCCGGCGCGGCAGTCTGGGCGGCGATCCAGCTGGCAAAGCGCCCCGAAAACGCCGGAAAGAACATTGTGGCGCTGCTGCCTGATACCGGAGACCGTTACCTCTCCACGCCGCTGTTCGCGGACTGAGTTCTTCCCCTGTGCCATTGAACCTGCTATAAGCTTTCCCCCTCTCCATAGGAATAGAAAAGCAAGCGGCGCCTGTATCAAACGGTACGGGCGCCGCCTGCTGCAGAAAAAGCACGGGCAGAAAAAGGACAGCCATCCCCTGCGGATGGCTGTCCTTTTTGAGTCTGGTGGGAGGAATCAATGGGAGGAGTGTTCCTGCTTTTCCCGGGATTCCTGACGAAGCTTTTCGTGAGCCTCCAGCACGCTCTGGCTGACCAGATCCAGCTGCTTGACATCTTCGATTCGATCCAGCAGGGGGCTTTCCTCCAGATGCTCCTTCTGCTGCCCCTTGGAGGACTGATAAGCAAACTTCAACAAAATGGGAGTGAGAATCGTGGTGGCAATGACCACCAGTACCACCGGCGCGAAAAAGTCCTGATTCATCAGACCGGAGGAGATGCCCTTGTTTGCCACGATCAGCGCCACCTCGCCGCGGGAGATCATGCCGCAGCCGATGCGCAGGGACTCTTCATTGGTATAGCCGCAGAGCTTTGCGCCGATGCCGCAGCCGGCGATCTTGCTGAGAATTGCCACCAGCAGAAGCAGCAGGGCGAAGAGGATCATGGAGCCGCCCAGACTGCTCAGGTCCACCTTGATGCCGATGCTGGCAAAGAAGACGGGGGAGAGCAGCATATAGGACAGGGTCTCAAACCGGTATTGCAGGTATGCCACACGGGGTGTCTTTGCAAAGATCACGCCCGCGATGTAAGCACCGGTGATGTCCGCCACGCCGAAATAGGTCTCCGCGATGTAGGAGTAAAACAGGCAGGCAGCCAGCGCCACAATGACGAACCGCTTCTTATCCCGGTCATACCGGGCAAACCACCAGTTGAAAGCACGGTAGGCGGCGTAGCCAGCCACGGCGCTGATGACGAAGAAGGCGACGATCTTCAGCAGGACCATGCCGATGGAGGCGCCCTGTCCAGCCATGCTGGTGATCATGGTCAGGGCGATGATGCCCAGCACATCGTCAATCAGCGCGGCGCCTAAGATGGCGTTGCCGGACCGGGTGGACAGCTTGCCCAGCTCCCGCAGAGTCTCCACGGTGATGCTGACGGAGGTGGCGGTCAGCACCACGCCCAGGAACATGTTTTGCAGCGTCTGACCGGGAGAGAAGACGCTGCCCAGCAGGAAGCCTCCGCCCAGGGGGACCAGCACGCCGATCAGGGCGATGACGAACGCCGCCTTGCCGGACCGCTTCAGCTCGTCCAGGTCCGTGCCGAGTCCGGCGTCAAACATCAGGACGATGACGCCCAGCTCTGCCAGCGTGTCCAGCAGGTCGGTCTCATGCAGGATGCCCAGACAGGCGGGACCCATGACCAGACCGGCGATCAACGCGCCGACCACCTGGGGCATGGCGAATTTTTTTGTGAGGATGCCCAGCACCTTTGTGCTGATGAGGATGATGGATAGCTCAATTAAATAATGATAGGATTCCAAAGTAAACGCTCCTTTTGAACGCTGTTTCAGCGCTTCTCCGTTTGACATCCGGATTATAGGAGCATCTGCACAAAAAGACAACAGTGATTTTAGCTAAAATAACGGAAAAGAAATCGGAAAAGTATGAACGATTTTTTTAGAGGAATTAAGAAAAAGAGTTGACAACGGCAGGGCGGTATGATATATTGCCATTGTGGTTAGTTAAGACTAATCTACAGCGGGGGTAGGAACCCGCTCTTCTTTGAAACGGGAGTTAGATTAAACTAACTAATAGCGGCGACAGTCTCGCGGGGATTTAGGCCATCCCGGCGGAGACGGCAGGGAGAAGCACCCACATCGCCAGACTGCCCTGTTTCAGCATAGACCGGAGCGCGCCCTTTACCAAGCGCCGGACGAAGGGACGCTCCGGTCACAACGCGGCATCATCGCCAACGAGCGAGTGAAATAGCAACTGAAAGCAAGAAAGGAAGATACCATTATGAAACTTGGCATTGTATATTGGAGCGGCACCGGCAACACGGAGGCAATGGCAAACTGCATCGCAGAGGGCGCAAAGGAAGCAGGCGCAGAGGTCACGATGATGGGACCCAGCGAGTTCTCCGCCGCACGCTTCTCTGAATTTGACGTGGTTGCCTTCGGCTGCCCCGCAATGGGCAGCGAGGTTCTGGAGGAAGCAGAGTTCGAGCCCATGTTCGCCGATCTGGAGGGTCAGCTGGGCGGCAAGCGGATCGCTCTGTTCGGCTCCTACGGCTGGGGCGACTGCCAGTGGATGCGCGACTGGTGCGCACGCTGCGACAATGCCAACGCCACTCTGTTCGATGAAGAGGGTCTGACCTGCAACGATGCTCCCGATGAGGAGAAGCAGGAGGCGTGCCGCGAGCTGGGTCGTAAGCTGGCTGCCTGGTAATCTTTTTTCGCTCTCCATGCCCGTATGGGTTCTGAGTTAGATATTTTCTTCGGTGTCAAAACGCCTGTGTGGAAGCATCACACAGGCGTTTTGGCATATTTCGGCGGGAAATTTCCACTTTTCGTGAAATCCGGCTTTTCTTTCCCGGCGGTTCGTGGTATGATGCTTTTGCTTGAAAAGTAATACCTTTTTTAGGAGGCTGCTGATGAACATGCTGTCTGATATTGAGATCGCCCAATCCTGCACGCCGAAGCCCATTACGGAGATCGCCGCGGCGGCGGGCATTCCGGAGGAGGCGCTGGAGTGCTACGGCAGGACCAAGGCGAAGGTGGATCCCTGCCTTCTGGGAGACAGCGGGCGGAAGGACGGAAAGCTGATCCTGGTGACAGCGATCAATCCGACGCCTGCCGGAGAGGGCAAGACCACCACCACCGTGGGCTTGGCGGACGGGCTGCGCCGGCTGGGCAGGAACGCGATGGTGGCGCTGCGGGAGCCTTCCATGGGTCCGGTGTTCGGCGTGAAGGGCGGTGCTGCCGGCGGCGGCTGGGCGCAGGTCATTCCGATGGAGGACATCAATCTGCACTTCACCGGCGATTTCCACGCCATCGGCGCGGCAAACAACCTGCTGGCGGCAATGCTGGACAACCATATCCAGCAGGGAAACGCCCTGGGGATCGACCCCAGGCGCATCACCTGGAAGCGGGTGGTGGACATGAATGACCGGCAGCTCCGCTTTGTGGTGGACGGTCTGGGCGGCAGGGTCAACGGCTGCCCCCGGGAGGATGGCTTCGACATCACCGTTGCCAGCGAGGTAATGGCGGTGCTGTGTCTGGCGTCTGACCTGATGGACCTGAAGGCGCGGCTGGCGCGGATGATCGTGGGCTATACCTATGACGGTAAGCCTGTGACCGCCCATGATCTGAAGGCGGAGGGAGCCATGACGGCGCTGCTGAAGGACGCGCTGAAGCCGAATCTGGTCCAGACGCTGGAGGGGACGCCTGCCCTGATCCACGGCGGACCCTTTGCCAATATCGCCCACGGCTGTAACTCGGTCATTGCCACAAGGCTTGCCATGCGTCTGGCGGATTACGCCGTGACGGAGGCGGGCTTCGGCGCGGATCTGGGCGCGGAAAAGTTTTTGGACATCAAGTGCCGCATGGCGGGGCTGAAGCCCTCCGCCGTAGTGGTGGTGGCAACGGTGCGGGCGCTGAAAAACCACGGCGGCGTACCCAAGTCGGAGCTGAACCGGGAGAATCTGACCGCGCTGGAAAAGGGACTGCCCAACCTTTTGCAGCATGTGGAGAACATCACGCAGGTATACCATCTGCCCTGCGTGGTCGCCATCAATGCTTTCCCCACAGACACGCCGACAGAGCTGGCACTGGTGGAGGAACGGTGCAGGGAGTTAGGTGTCCGCGCTGCGCTGAGCGAGGTCTGGGCAAAGGGCGGCGAGGGCGGCACCGCTCTGGCAGAGGAGGTCCTCCGCCTGTGTGAGGAGCCTAACGGCTTCCAGTACGCCTACGGGCTGGAGGGCAGCATTGAGGAGAAGCTTCATGCCATTGCCGAGAAGATCTACCGTGCGGACGGTGTGGTGCTGACCCCGGCGGCAAAAAAGCAGGCGGCGGAGCTGACAGCGCTGGGCTTTGCACAGCTGCCGGTGTGTATGGCAAAAACGCAGTATTCCTTCTCGGACGATGCCGGAAGACTGGGCGCGCCCCGGAATTTCCAGATCACCGTGCGGAGCCTGAAGGTCTCCGCCGGGGCGGGCTTCCTGGTAGCACTGACGGGGAACATCATGACCATGCCGGGACTGCCCAAGGTCCCCGCGGCAGAGAACATCGACGTGGACGAAAACGGAAGGATCACCGGACTGTTCTGAGACGGGAAAATCCCGGAGGTCCTATTGAACGGGCGGCGCGCCTGTGCTACAATCAAAAGAGCCGCGGACCGCGGCTTTTTTGAGAGATAATAGTTAGATAAAACTAACTTTTGCGTCTGCGGGAAACAGTTCTGTAGGCGGCGGATTTTCTGGCAGGAGGTGCGGAAGGCATGACGAGAAGAAGGGCGGCGCTGGCGTTGCTGTGCGGACTTTTGGGCTGCCTGTGCTTTGGAGCGGGGGATTGGCTGATGCTCTATGGCGCGGCGGAACCGGTGGGCGGGCTGTTCTGGCTGACCCGGGGCGCGGCGCAGATCCCAGCGTGGAGAAATGGGCTTGCGATGGCACTGGCGTTTCCGGGAATTTTAGGCTACGGCGCGGCGCTGTTTTCTCTGGGAGATTTCATTCACAGCAAATCAGGCAGAAGGCTCTATGACGGACTGCTGGCGCTGGGGCTGACGCCCTGGCTGTGCCTGCACCTGTTTTATGTCATGCTGCTGTTTCTGTTTTCCTGGCTGAACGGACAGGGCGAGGCAGAGCTGGCGGTGGCTGCGGTGGAGGCGCTGTATGGGCATCTGGGCTGGCTGGTCTGGGTCAGCGAGGTGTGGATGGTGCTGCCGTTTCTCTGCTGGTTCGTGCTTCAGGCAACGGGGCGCACGGTGTTTTCCAGATGGCTGGCGGGAACCAACGTGCTGGTGATCTACGCCGTTCTCTCCGCTGTGACGACGCTGCTGCCCAGCGGGGCGTTTCGTCTGGCGTGGACCAACGGCTTGATGAGCGAGAGCATGGCGCTGTGGTTCCTGCTGGTGTTTGGCTGCGGTATGCGCCACACCATCGGCGCGCACCGCCGCTGCCGGAGGAAAAAGGCGGTCCGCTGAGCCGCAGAAGGACAGGGCGTCAAGTAAGGGGGGAGAGTGAGAAAATGAAGTATCACGGATTCTTTTTCTGGGTCTGCCGGGGGACGATCAGGCAGGTCCTGACGGAAAAATACGGTGGGCAGTACGCCGCGGAGCTGCTGCGGAGGAGCAGGACCACATATCGCCGGCTGGTGGAGCAGGCGGACGACATTGGACGCGGCAACCCGATGGCGTATAACGAACTGTTTGCGCTGGTATTTGTGGCGCCCTATGTTGCCAGTGAAAAGAAGCTCCCGCCGGAGACCGTGCAGGAAATGATGCGCCGGACGCTGTACTATATGAAATGGTTTTTTGACCGGACGGACCTGAACACGGAAAAGGGCAAGGCGGAAAACCAGAGAAGTGTGGTAAAATACGCAAGGTGGTACACGCCGGAGCGGGAGAAGAAATATCCCACCTCCTTCCGGGTGGACTTTGAGGGCAAGCCCTATGAGGGGGCGTGCTATTACCGCATCACCCGCTGCCCCATCTGCATTTATACGGAGAGGCTGGGCGTCAGGGAGCTGATGCCGCTGTTCTGCGAGCTGGACCATGTGATGGTGGCGCTGCAGCATGGCGTGCTGCACCGGAAGCAGACCATTGCCGCAGGAGGAGACTGCTGCGATTACTACATCACAGGCGACCGCGAGAAAATTTGAAGCGGCCTCCGGCTGTGGAGACTGAAAAATGAAAAAGGGACCTGCCCCGTTTTGACATGGGGCGGGTCCTTTTGCGGCTGTAAGGCGGCGGGGCAGGATGCGCTCAACCCAGTGCAACGTCCAGAATCATCATAACGCTGAAGCCCACAGCAAAAAAGACGGTTCCAATATCGGAGTGGTCCCCCTGAGACATCTCCGGGATCAGCTCCTCCACTACGACGTACAGCATGGCGCCCGCGGCAAAGCCCAGCAGATAGGGGAGCGCCGGAATGATGATCTGGGCGGCAAGAATGGTCAGCACGGCGCCGATGGGCTCTACAACGCCGGAGAGAACGCCGCTGGCGAAGGCCTTGCCGCGTCCCATGCCCTCCGTTTTCAAAGGCATGGAGATGATGGCACCCTCCGGAAAGTTCTGGATGGCAATGCCGATGGACAGCGCCAGCGCTCCGGCTGCGGTGATCTGCGCGCTGCCGGAGAGGTATCCGGCGTAGACGACGCCAACCGCCATGCCCTCGGGAATGTTGTGCAGCGTGACTGCCAGCACCATCATGGTGGTGCGCTGCAGGCTGCTGCGGGGACCCTCGGAGACCGCGCTGTTCTGGTGCAGATGCGGGATGATGTGGTCCAGCAGAAGCAGGAACAGAATGCCTACCCAAAAGCCCGCGGCGGCGGGGAAAAAGGACCAGCGTCCCAGAGAGGCGGACTGCTGAAGGGCAGGGATCAAAAGGCTCCAGACGGATGCGGCAACCATGACGCCGGAGGCGAAGCCCGTCAGCGCCCGCTGCACCCGGTCGCCCAGGGCGTTTTTCATAAAGAAAACGCAGGCAGCGCCCAGCGAGGTGCCGAGAAAGGGAATGAGAATACCGTAAAATGCGTCGTTCATAGGGGAGAGGACCTCCTGCGAAAATCAAACGGTTAGATAAAACTAACTACAAAGAGAATAGCATATTTCCATTGCCAGGTCAATGTCCGCGCTGCATGGAAAAGTAAAAATCCCCCGGCGGCTGCAAGGCTCAGCAGCGCCGGGGGAGGACAGTTATGAAAAGATGACAGGAAGCATCACCGGTGGGGGATTATTCCCACTCGATGGTTGCGGGGGGCTTGCTGGTGATGTCGTAGCAGATGCGGTTGATGTGCTTGACCTCATTGACGATGCGGACGGAGACACGGTCCAGGGTGTCGTAGGGGATCCGCGCCCAGTCGGCGGTCATGAAATCGCTGGTGGTGACAGCGCGGAGCGCCAGCGTATAGTCATAGGTGCGACCGTCACCCATGACGCCCACGCTGCGGGTATTGGTCAGCACGGCGAAATACTGGTTCAGAGAGGTGTCCACACCGTCCTTGTGCAGCTCGTCCCGGAAGATAAAGTCGGCGTCCCGCAGGACATCCAGCTTTTCCTTGGTGATCTCGCCGATGACGCGGATGGCAAGACCGGGACCCGGGAAGGGCTGGCGGGAGACCAGATACTCCGGCAGACCCAGCTCACGTCCCAGCTGGCGGACCTCGTCCTTAAACAGCATCCGCAGCGGCTCAATGATCTCCTTGAAGTCCACAAAGTCCGGCAGACCGCCAACGTTGTGGTGGCTCTTGATGGTGGCGGCATTGCCCAGACCGGACTCGATGACGTCCGGGTAAATGGTGCCCTGTGCCAGGAAGTCCACGGCGCCGATCTTCTTTGCCTCGTCCTCAAAGACGCGGATGAACTCTTCGCCGATGATCTTCCGCTTGCGCTCCGGCTCGGACACGCCGGCAAGCTTATCCAGGAAGCGCTTTTCCGCGTCCACCCGGACAAAGTTGATATCCCACTTGGCAAAGGCGGCTTCCACCTCGTCGCCCTCGTTCTTGCGCATCAGACCGTGGTCCACGAACACGCAGGTCAGCTGCTTTCCAACAGCCTCCGCCAGCAGAGCGGCGGCAACGGAGGAATCCACGCCGCCAGACAGCGCCAGCAGGACCTTGCCGCTGCCTACCTTCTCCCGAATCTGGGCGATGGCGGTCTTGCAGTAGTCGCCCATCGTCCAGTCGCCGGTGGCGCCGCAGACCTCATACAGGAAGTTGCGGATCATATCCACGCCGTTTTCTGTGTGGTTGACCTCCGGATGGAACTGGACGCCATAGAACCTCCGGGCTTCGTCGGCAATCGCCACGTTGGGGCAGCCATCGGAGTGGGCGGTCAGGGCAAAGCCCTCGGGGACCTTCTCCATGTAGTCGCCATGGCTCATCCAGGAAATGCCCTGAGCGGGCAGCCCCTTGAACAGGGTGCAGGCGGTGTCAAAATAGGTCTCGGTTTTGCCGTATTCCCGGGCGGAGGCGCCGGTGGCAGGCACGACCTTGCCGCCCAGGTTGTGGGCGATGAGCTGGCAGCCGTAGCAGATGCCGAGGATGGGAATGCCGAGACGGAAGATCTCGGGGTCCACCTGGGGGGAATCCGGCTCATATACGCTGCCGGGACCGCCGGTGAAAATGATGCCGATGGGCTTTTTCGCCTTCAACTCCTCCAGAGGGGTGGTGTAGGCTTTGACCTCGCAGTAGACATTGCACTCGCGCACACGGCGGGCGATGAGCTGATTATACTGACCGCCGAAGTCCAGAACGATAACTTCCTGCATAGCAAGATTTCCTTTCCTTATGATTTCAAGATTGCCGGAGGGGCGGCTCAGTCATCGTCCCGGAAGACGATGTTGCCCGGCTCGGCGCTTTCAATGATGGCAAGGGATTTCAGGTTCATGCCAGCGGCGCGCAGGCGGTCTCCGCCGCCCTGGAAGCCCTTTTCCACCGCACAGCCGATGCCCACCAGCTGGGCGCCGGACTTGTCCACGATGTCACACAGACCACGCATGGCTTCGCCGTTTGCCATAAAGTCGTCGATGATGAGGACCTTGTCGTCCTTGGAGATCCACTCCTTGGAGACCAGCAGCGTGACCTTCTTCTTATAGGTGTAAGAGAAGATGTCGCTTTGGTACAGACCGCCCTCGATGTTGTCGCTCTTTGCCTTCTTGGCGAAGATCATCGGCTTGCCGAAATGCTGTGCGCAGATCGCTGCCAGTGCAATGCCGGATGCCTCCGCCGTCAGGATCAGGGTGACATCATCCATATTGAAATATTTACCGAATTCCTCGGCAATATGTACCATCAGCGTGGTGTCGATGCGGTGGTTCAGGAAACCGTCTACCTTGATGATGTTTCCGGGCAGAACTCTGCCTTCTTTTACAATCCGTTCTTTCAGCTCCTGCATAGCTGCTCCCCCTATAGATCAATCGTTGTTTTCTGCCAATACGGATGGCGTATAAACTCATTTTCCATTATCCCTAATTTTCACCGCTTTTGCAACTGTTTTCCACAAAAATAAGCATGAAATAACAGGAGCCAAAGGAGTTCGGCATATAAATTTTGACTAACGCCAAAGCCCTTGGGGCGGCGGCAGGGCGGACTGGAGGAAAAGCAGGAGGTCCGCCCCTTGAAATGGCAGACCTCCTGCTTGTTTTTCCGTTACTTTCCCTCCACGGCATCGGCTGCGCCCTGGAGCCAGCTGCCCTGGAAAGCCTCGATCCGTCCGGCGTCGGTCAGAGAAGCCAGCGCGGGGTCAATGGGCATCTGCGCCAGCAGCTTCAGCTGGTGGCGGCGGGCGGCTTCCTCCGTCTTGCCCTCACCGTAGAGATAAATCTTCCTGCCGCAGTCCGGGCAGGTGAGATAGCTCATGTTCTCCACCACGCCAACGATGGGCACGTTCATCATCTCCGCCATCTTCACAGCCTTTTCCACCACCATGGAGACCAGCTCCTGGGGAGAGGCAACGATGATGATGCCATCCAGCGGGATGGACTGGAACACGCTGAGGGAAACGTCACCTGTTCCGGGAGGCATATCCACGAACAGATAGTCCACGTCCCAGATCACGTCGGTCCAGAATTGCTGGACCACGCCGGAGATCACGGGACCGCGCCAGATGACCGGGTCGGTCTCGTTTGCCAGAAGCAGATTGGTGGACATGACCTGAATGCCGGTGGAGGAGGTGCAGGGAAGCATGCCGTCCTCCGTGCCGATGGCGCGGTCATGAATGCCGAATGCCTTGGGGATGGAGGGACCGGTGATGTCGGCGTCCAGAACGCCGACCTGATAGCCGCGCCGTTGCATGGTGACCGCCAGCTGGCTGGTGACCATGGACTTGCCGACGCCGCCCTTGCCGGAGACAATGCCGTAGACCTTACCGATCCGGCTTTTGGCGTGGGGCTGCTTCAGCAGGGATTGGGGCTGCTGACGCTCACCGCAGCTTTCGCCGCAGCTGCTGCAATCGTGAGTACATTCACTCATGAGAAAAATCTCCTTTTGTTTGTTTCAGTATCTTAAGCCATTGCGTCTATATTATACCTGTGGAGTAGGATTCGTCAACTGCTGAATCCAGACGCCGGGGGCGTCTGCCAGCAGGGCGGCTTCCCGGTGGTGGCAGGTGAACAGCAGGACCTGCCGCTGCTTTGCCGCGTTTTGCAGCCAGCGCAGGGCGGCGGCGCAGCGGGCGTCGTCAAAGCTTGCCAGCGCGTCGTCCAGAATAATGGGGACCTGCTTCTCCGCCGGGAGGACCATTTCGCAGACCGCCATCCGCACGGCAAGGTACAGCTGATCCGAGGCTCCCGCACTGAGCAGCTGGGCGTCCCGGTAGACGGGGTCTCCGGCAGGCTCCGCGGAGAGGTGGAAGGAGCGGTCCAGCACCACGCCGGAGTAGCGTCCCGCCGTCAGCTCTCGAAAGATCTCCGCGGAGCGGCGTCCCAGCTCAGGGGAGAAGCGGTTTTGCAGAGTGGTGTTGGCCTCCTGAAGTACATCCATCGCCAGGGCGATGGCATCATACTCCGCGTTCCACTGCCGCAGCTGCCGGGTCAGCTGCTCCGCCTGGGCGGACAGCACCGCCGGGTCTCCGGTGGCGGCGATCTGTCCGGAGAGCCGGTCCGCCTGGCTCTGGGCGGCGGACAGCCGCGACTGCGCCTGTTCCAGGGCACGGTTCAGGGTGTCCAGTGATTCCGTGGGGGGCACCATCTCGCCGCCCTCCGCTGCGTCCGCTCCGGGGGACAGCTGCTGCGCCAGCAGGTCGCTGCGCATTCTGGCTTTTTCGGCGGTAAGCTGGACCTCCTGCAGCTTCTTTCGGCGGACGGCGGCTTCCCGCAGCAGCTGGTCGGCGGCGGGAATGTCAAAGGCGGTGGGGGCGAAGCGGCGGACCTCCAGAAGGATGCCCTGCTCGTTGTTGGTCAGGGAATTATATAAGGTATCGGCGGTGGCGGATTTTCCATTGGCGTCCGCCTGGGCGCGGTCCCGGACCTCACAGAGGGCGGCGTAGCTGTCCGCCAGGGCGGAGATGGCAGACGGATCGGCGGTGCCGAAACGCTTGACCAGCGCCGCCTGCCGGAGCGCTGATACCGCGTGGCGATGGTAAAGCCGGGAGACGCACAGCCCGGCAATGGCGACCACGCCGAAGATACACCAGGGCAGGATTTTGGTCCAGCCTGTCAGAAGCGCGCCGAAGCGGGCGACCGTCAGCGTACATCCGGCAGCGGCAAGGGCAAGGAAGAGGAGGAAGAGGGCGACCTCCCGCAGGGTGGCAGAGCCGGGGAGCCTCGGGTCCGGCGGGGTATCCAGAGACCTTTTGGCGTTTTCCGGCGTCTGTCCGGCAAAGGGGCTGTCCTGCACGGCTTTTTCGGCGCGCAGCAGCGCCTTCATGGCTTCGTCCCGGTCTGCCCGGGCTTTTTCCACGTTTTTGCGGGTGGTTTCCAGATTGACGATGGCGCCCCGGAGCCGGATGATGGTGTCGGATTCCGGAATGCGGTCGTCAGACAGCTGCTGCTTCTGGGAAAGAAACGCCTGCTCCGCCTGGGCGGCGGTCTCCTGTGCCTGCCGGAGCTGCCGGACCTGCTGGGCGGCGTCGTAGTTCTTCCGGTATTGCAGGCGGCGTTGGATCTCCTGCCGGGCGGCTTGCAGGGCTTCGATCTGCCGCTCCGTCTCCCGGAGGGCATCCTGCTGCTCCTGCAGGGACCGCTGCTGCCGCTGGACCTCCGCCAGCTCCGCCTCCGCGGCGGGGATGCGCCCAGTGCGGTTGTGCCGCCGCTGGTTCAGCTGCTTTTTCAGGGCGGACTCCGCCTCGGTATAGGAGGTGTCCTCCTCTCCGGTGGTGATGAGGGAGACGATGCGCCGCTCCAGCTCGGCGTCGGGGGTGATGCCCAGACCAGCCTGCCGGATGAAGGCGCTGCGCTCAAACACCTGACGGGGAACGCCCAGCAGCTGTTCGCCGCAGTTCTGCCCGGTCAGACCGGGGACAGGCTCCTGGGTGCCGGTATAGCAGGCGGTGAACTGCCCCATAGGAGAAGCGGCGCGCCGGGTGTCGCGGATCAGGGTCAGGTCCCTGCCGGACACGGTGCAATCCATGCGCCCCTGCATGGGAGCGCCGTTCCACGGGGCATAGCGGTTTTTCTCCGCGATGAAGCCAGCCTTGTCCCGCTCACGGCTGTTGATGCCGTACAGCATGGAAAGCAGAAAGGCGCACCAGGTGGATTTTCCGGTTTCATTGGGTGCTTCTATGATGTTGAGACCGTCCTTCAGCTCCAGATGCTCCTGATGAAGCTTGCCGAAGGTGGCGGTGAGATGGTGAATGTGCAGAGGGAGGACCTCCTGTCATTTATATTTATAGAAGGATATGGAATGATTTCCGTACCTGCTGGACATATTATAGCATAACAGCGGTGCGGGGGGAAGAGAGGGTTCTGGAATCTCCCCAATGGGGGCGGTATGGAAAATATCAATGGCTACTATAAGAAAAATGAAAAAGATGAAGAATTTCCCTTGACAAGCAGAGAAAAGTCTGGTATTCTAAGCAAGCTGTCGGGACGGCAGCGTGTTTTAGTGTCGGAATTTGGAAAACGGCGTTGACC
>CAKTIO010000010.1 GCA_934565855.1 uncultured Dysosmobacter sp. | reverse complement strand
TGTTCAGAAACCTTTACTTTTTTCACCACCTCTCTTGTGGGAGTTGCCCAATCGGTCCCGTCTCTGGGGCATCGTGCAGAGGGTACAAACGGAAGAACAGTGGTTTTCTCAATTTGTTGCAAAAGCAGCATTGACAAATCCAACAGAACACGGTAGAATAGGACCGCAAAATGACAGAAAGTCCCAAGGGCGGCAGGAGACCGCGGGGGGACTGTTTTTTAAGCACGAAGGTTAGTTAAAGCTAACTACTAAAAAGACACATGCTGCCCCGCAGTCGCGGCGCAATTTTTTACGGCGAAAGTTAGTTATAACAAACTTTAAAAATGCTTTGTATAATCGCCTGATGGAAAGGACAGGCTGTTATATAAATCTTAGGAAGGGAAGACAACATGAAGAAACGATTGAACAAACTTGTCGGCGTTCTGCTGGCACTGACCATGATGATCTCCATGGTTCCCAGCGCGTTTGCCGCTGGCAGCGACATCAGCGGTCACTGGGCGGAAGCAGCCATGCAGAGCTTCATTGACGACGGCTACGTCAAGGGCGATGGCAGAGGGCATTACACCCCCAACGCCACCATGTCCCGGGCGCAGTTCGCCGCCATCCTGAACCGGATGGTGGGATTGAGTGTGGAGAGTTCCTCCATGAAAAATTATACGGACGTGTCGGAGAAGGACTGGTACTATCAGGACCTGTCCCGCGCTCTGGCGGCGGGCTTCCTGAACGGGACCTCCGCAACGACGCTGTCCCCGAAGGCGACGGTGACGCGCCAGCAGGCATTTACCATGCTGGCACGCTATCTGAAGCTGGACACCACGGATACCTCCGCACTGTCCGCGTTCTCGGATGCGGAGCAGGTGGCGGATTACGCCAAGGGCGCTGTGGCGGCAATGGTCACGGCTGGCTATGTGCAGGGTGCGGACGGAAAGCTCCTGCCGGAGAAGCAGCTGACCCGTGCGGAGGGAATTACGGTGCTGTACCGCGCCAAGACCGCGCTGCAAGCCATTCCGGTCGCCTCTGCGGCGGGAAGCTATAAGGACGGTGTTTACACCGGGACCGGCGCGGGCTACGGCGGTACCATCAAGGTGCAGATGACCGTGTCCGGCGGCAGGATCACCGAGATTAAGGTCCTGAACCACAATGAATCCGGCGGATACTTCAGCCGTGCGCAGAAGCTGCTGGACACCATTCTGGAAAAGCAGACCACGGACGGTGTGGATGTGGTCTCCGGCGCTACCAAGTCCTCCAACGGTCTGCTGACGGCAGTCTCCGCCTGCATTTCCCAGGCAAAGGGCGGCAGCAACACCTCTATCACCGGCAGCACCGGCGGCGGTGGCGATGACGACCGCGGCAGCTCGGATGTGCCGAAGGGCGAGGACATCGGAACGCTGACCCCCGGTACATATGTGGGCTCTGCCAGAGGCTACAGCGGTACCACTACCGTGCAGGTGACGGTGGGCGCCAACGGCAAGATCACCGAGATCAAGATTCTCAGCCACAGCGACAGCAAGAGCTATTTTGAATCCGCCACCGCCGTACTGGACCGGGTGGTAGAGAAGCAGTCCACCAAGGTGGATGTGGTCTCCGGCGCGACGTATTCCTCCCGCGGCATCCTTTCCGCCATCGAGAACGCGTTGAAGGACGCCACCGGCGCCGATGACAAGAACCAGACCTACAGCGTTGCCAGCTGGAAAGAGCTGCTGAATGCGCTGGCATCCGCCAAGGACGGCGACACGGTGAAGCTGGCGGCGGACATTACGGACGCCGGTCAGGTGGACGCGGTCTCCTCCGCCACGGCAGCGGTGAATAAGAGCATCACTGTGGATGGCAACGGCAAGACGGTCTCCGCGGCAGGCAGTGCCTATAACTTCTGCTTTGCGCTGGAATCGGACGCAGCCTTCACGGCGGTCATCAAGGACCTGACCATTGACGGCGCGTCTTACAGCGCCAAGCTGGGCGGCGCCATGTTTGTCAACGGCAAAGCCGATGTGACGCTCAGCGGCGTGACCTTCAAGAACTGCCAGGCGGGTAACACCAGCTCCGGCAATGGCGGCGGCGCGGTGCTGGCGCAGGGCTCCAATGTGGTCCTGACGGCAGAAAACTGCACCTTCAGCAACAATCAGGTCAACAACGGGACCACCGGACGCGGCGGTGCGGTCATGGCGGTCAACGCGGACGTGACCCTGCAGGGCTGCTCCTTCGACAGCAACCGTGCGGCATACGGCGGCGCGGTGGCGGCGCTGGGCGAAGGAACATCTCTCACGGTAAAGGACTGCACCTTTGCGGCTTCTAACGACGGTGTGTACGGCGGCGACGATATCTACATCTTCGATGGCTATACCTATCTGAAAAAGGCAAAGTGCGCGGATTCCTCCGTCACGGCGGTTTTGACCGGAAACACCCTGCGGGGACAGGACGGTAAGGACTTCACCTCCTACCGTGTGGTCTGCGGACGTGTGCTGGGCGATGTGACCGACACCACCAACGGAGGTGAATATGGGGACATTGTGAAGAACGGCTGCGCAGGCAGCGGAAAGCTGTTCCTGGCGGGACATGACCTGACCTTCAAGACCACGGACTATGACCGCAAGTCGGCTCCCACAGAGGCGGAGAACAACTATCAGTATGTTCTGATGAACATCCCCTACGAGAAATTCTACGCCGCGGAGCTGACCGGAAATTCTGTTCCGGTGGACGGCGTGTCCTCCGCTACCCTGAATAAGACCCGCAGCGGCGGCATGATGTCCGGCGGCTCTTATCATGTGAACAGCGATGGCAGCGATATCACCGGCGTGATCTTCCCGGTGGTGGTCTCCGGAGATGTGGACCTGAGCCAGTACCGGCAGATCACGGACGATTCCAGCGTGACCGTTACGGTCACCAACCGCGGACAGACCTCCTCCAAGGAGTATAAGGGCGCGGACGCACTGTTTGAAAGCGACAGCTACTCTTATTATGTTCTCTCCGAGGCTCCCGCTTACTATAAGGTTCTCAGCAAGGCTGAAAACGGCGATCTGACCTTCGGCAGCATTCAGAATATGCCTGCGAAGAGCGTCTCCGCCAATGCCTCCCTGCAAACGGAGACCACCTATGGCGATTACCAGCTGAACCTGACCGGCACCGGCATGGAGGATCTGGAGCCCACCATTTACGGTGTGGTGGTCCATACGGACGGTAGCGACTACGGTCTGCGTCATCTGGAAAACATCTGGCGCTATACGCAGCTGGCATGGTGCGCGGGCATTACCACCAGCGTACATAACTGCTCTACCAGCTCTGCCCACTATGAGAGCATGATGGGCAAGACCATCACCGGCGTGACCTATTTCACCAATGAGGGACAGTTTGATGTGGCGTTTGACGCCATCAAGGTTCCCGTAAAGGTTCAGGTTCAGGTGACAGATGCCAACGTCTCTGGCGGAGAGACCACCGTGAATGTCAACGGCTTGCAGAACACCAGCAGCTATCAGGTGCTGAATGCCGCCGGAGAAGCGGTGGAGGGCTTCACCTATGCGGACGGTAAGCTGAGCTGGGATGTTTCCCAGATGCTGCCCGGCGCATACACCCTGAAGTTTGCCAGCTTTGAGGTGGACGATATCACCTATCTCCCGGTCACAAAAGCATTTACCCTGACCTCGGAGACCAATCCCATCTCCTATGACGCGGCTCAGCTGGGTCTGACCGGAGAGGGACTTGCCAACTACCTCAGCAACATCACTCAGGTCAGCGTGGACGGTGCTTCCTACGCGCCCACCGGACGCGGCGCCGTTGTGGTGGTGGACAGCAAGACGGGGCGGCTGGAGCTCAGTGCCGCCTGCTTTGCAAAGGACCCCGCGGATGCGGAAAACGGCTATCAGATCGTCATTACCGCTGCGGGCTATCCGGAGCTGAGCTTTTCTGCGAAGCTGCCGGACACCGTGTATGCTTACGCTTCTGTGAGCTATGCGGAGTATTGGGAAAACGAGGACATTGACGTTGTGGGCGGTGACCTCACCGCCGCCGGGAGCGAGCTGGACGGAAACAACGAGCATGACACCGGCGCATTTGACGCGGTGACCCGCGCAACGGTGAACCACGGTCGCCACCGCGGCAGCTTCCAGCAGGATGTCATTGTTTATACCACCGATCCCAAGGTCACCTTTGAGCCGGTATACTGGACAGGAAAAGACACTGCTGTGCTGGCGGATGGCAGCACCATCACTTGGAGCGGCAGCACCATTACGGCAAATGGAATAGAGTATACCTATGACCACTATGAGATCGTAGGCATCAAGTATGTGCCTGTGGCAGTTGCCCGGAAGGATTTCTCCGATTTCTGCAAGGCATATAAGGTCACCTGCAACGGCGAGACTCTGCGGGGCGGCTATACAGAGGGCAATTTGAATTCCTATGACGGTCTCATTGCCAATGTGACCGAGAACACCAACGGTCTGAAGACGGTAAGCCGTGAAAACGGCGTCTGGTCCTTCAGCGCCCGCCAGACCGGCACGGAGTCCGGTATCCTGAATCAGGAGCTGGCACAGGTCAGTGGTGTGACGATAGAGATTCCGTATGCCAGTCAGTTCGGTGACTTCCTGCGGGTGGACTTGAAGGGAGACTACGGACCGCTGGGCAGCAAAATGCAGACGGTGCTGTGGACCTATTACGGTGATAGCGACAGTAACACACCGCTGGCGACCTACGGTACCAAGTTTGCATCCGATGACTGGATGCACAAATCTCTGGGTATTCAGCTGGGTCTGACGGATTCTCTCCGCTGCCGGCTGCCGGAGGGAACGGATGGCACCGGAAAGTGGGAACTGACGGTTTACGCGCTGGGTTATGCGGATTATACCGTAAAAAATATCATCGTCACGGCAGACGACCTGCACGGCGCCAACACGCCTGCCCGGGAAAGCCAGATGACGGAATTGGAAGAAACCTGGAAGCTCCTGGTGGAATACTGGCTGGAGCATGCGCCGGATAAGACTTCGGAAGCCTATCAGGTGCTGGTAGAACATGCAGAGGAGCTGAAGGAGCTGCTGGCGAGCGATGCGCCCACCTATGGCGCAGCCGCGGACCTGCTGGACGAGCTGCCTGGACTTATCAACGCGGTAAAGCCCGCGGCGGAGCTTTCCGCCCAGCTGACGGGCAGCCAGCTGACGCTGACCATTCAGAAGGCTGGCACCGCAGTGACACTGGAGGAACTGGGAAATTCCACCATCACGGTCAGTGATGGCGCAGCGAGAAATCCTGTTTATCTGCTGAACGGAGCGTCTCTGACGGCGCTGGAAATGACCACGAATGTGGCTCCCGCTGCGGGAAAGGAGTATACCGTTACCATCACCAGTGAGCAGTTCCAGACCATGACCTGCAAGGTCATGGCGGCAGCTGTTCAGGCGCCGCAGTCGGCGGATGACGCTGTGGTGCTGCCCGAAACAGACGGGCTGCGCCCGGTGGTGATCGCCGGAGCGGCAGAGGACACGGAGGACAGCAGTGCGGAAGCACCGGACGCCGGGGAGGAAACGGAAGTACCCGGAGTGGCTGTGCTGCCCGCGCCGGAGACGGAGAGAGCGGTCTCCATTTCTCTGGACGGGCTGTCTGCGGAGGAGATCTCCTCTCAGGAGCTCTGATCCGCTGATTTGAGAATGGACCCACACGGGGGAGTCTCTCCCGTGTGGGCTTTCCATGCTTTTGAACCGACTGGTAAACGACAACGAGTGAGGTACCCAAAATGATTTGTTTGATTTCTCTGCTTTTGGCTGCGGCGGGAGTGGCAGTTGGAAGGGATTACTTGAAAAAGCATGCCGGAGTGTGCTATGTTATTTCTGCACTCCTTGCCCTATGCGTGGTGGGAATGACCGCCGCCGGGGCATCTGCCGCGCTGCCCGGAGCCATCCGGACGTGGGTCTGGCCCATCTTCGCCCAGAGCGCCCTGTCCACAGCGCTGTTCATTCTGGTGATGTACGCCGGGGCGCTGTCCAATACCTCTGCCCTGAAGCGGGTGCTGATGCCCATTCGGGGGGAGCTGTCTATTCTTGCGTGCATTTTGACGCTGGGGCATAATATCTCCTTCGGCATGACGTATTTCCGGCTGCTATTTACCCGCCCGGACCGTCTGCCGGTCAACCAGCTGCTGGCGGCGGTATGCTCTCTGGTGATGCTGTGCATCATGCTGCCCCTGTTTGTCACTTCCTTTCCCGCTGTGCGGCGGAAGATGAAGGGCAGCAGCTGGAAGCGCCTGCAGCGTCTGGCATATGTCTTTTATGCACTGATCTATGCACATGTGCTGCTGCTGGAGCTGCCCGGCGCGCGGCAGGGAAACGGAAAATATCTGGTAAATGTAGTGGTTTACACAGTGATCTTCGGCGGATACGCCGCCCTGCGCATCCGGAAAGCGCTGGCGAAGCAGCCCGCGGCGGTCCGGAGTATTCCGGTGGCGGCGGTCGCCTGCGCGGCGCTTCTGGTGTGCGCTTCCGCGCTGGTGCCGGGATTTGCCGGACAGACC
The DNA here is from genome assembly GCA_934565855.1 of uncultured Dysosmobacter sp. Taxonomy (GTDB): domain Bacteria; phylum Bacillota; class Clostridia; order Oscillospirales; family Oscillospiraceae; genus Oscillibacter. The sequence continues at coordinate 60,472 of CAKTIO010000010.1, read as the reverse complement.
GGAGCAGAGCAGCCTGCCGCTTCCTCGGCTCAGGAGCCGGCTGCGTCGGAGGAGACCGGACTGGAGGACGACACGGCGGCTGTCAGTGCGGCAGCGTCCTCTTCGGAGGAGGAAGCGCCGGAGGAGCCGGAGGACCAGCCTGCCGGAGAGGCACCGGAGGAGACCCCGGCTGAGACGGTGCCGCCCGTGGAAACAGAGCAGCCCGCAAAGGAACAGCCTGCAACGGCTCCCGCCGCAGCTGGAACGGCAGCGGCAGAAGCACCTAAGAAGGAGACGCCCGCACAGGCGCCCGCAGCCGCTGCTCCGGCGGAGCCTGCGCAGCCCAAGGAGCCGGAGGTGACATACCAGTACCGGGACGGTACATTCACCGGTTCCGGAGAGGGCTTTGAGGGCACCATCACCGTCAGCGTCTCCATTGAAAAGGACCGGATCACCGGGATTTCGGTGGTCTCGGCATCCGATGACGATCCCTATTGGTCGGAGGGAAAGGGCGTGATCAGCCGCATTCTCTCCGCGCAAAGCGCCAATGTCGATACCGTCAGCGGAGCGACCTTCAGCTCCGGCGGCATCATTCAGGCGGTAAAAGCCGCGCTTTCCAGCGCAAAGAATTGACCGGGAGGACACCCATGAAACGATATCTGACACTTCTGCTATCCCTGCTGCTGTTGACCGGCTGCTCCGCACAGGAGACGCCGGGACCCACCGCCTCCGCCTCCACCGCTGAAGGCGGGACGGAGAAAAACAGCGTGACCGTGTTCGCAATGGATACGGTAATGGACATCTCCGCCTACGGCGCGTCGGACGCGCTGCTGCAATCGGCAGAGGAGCGGGTGAAGCAGCTGGAGAGTCTGCTGTCTGTGACAGATGAGAACAGCGAGATCTACCAGCTGGACCACACGGGGCAGGCGGACCTGTCACCGGATACGGCGGAGCTTTTGGGCGATGCGCTGGAGCTTTGCGGCAGGACCGGCGGAGCGTTGGATATCTCCATTTACCCCGTGCTGCGGGAGTGGGGCTTTACCACCGGGAAATACCAGATCCCAAGCCAGGAGACACTGAAGGAGCTGCTGCGGGAGGTGGATTACCGCAGGGTAGAGCTGGATGGTGCCGCTGCCGCCTTGCCGGAGGGCATGGAGGTAGACCTGGGCAGCGTTGCCAAGGGCTATACCGGAGATCAGCTCTGCGCTCTGCTGAAGGAGGGCGGCGTGACCTCCGGAATGCTGAATCTGGGCGGCAATGTGCAGGTCATCGGCAGCAAGCCGGATGGCTCCGCCTGGCGGGTAGCGGTGCAGGACCCGGAGGGTGACGACTATCTGGGGGTTTTGGAGCTGCGGGATAAGGCGGCGATCACCTCCGGCGGATATGAACGGTATTTTGTGGGCGACGATGGGCAGACCTATTGGCACATCATCGACCCAGCCACAGGCGCTCCGGCGCGCAGCGGACTGACCTCCGTGACCATTGTGGGAGACCGGGGCGTGGTGTGTGACGCGCTGTCCACGGCGCTGTTTGTTATGGGATTGGAAAGAGCGTCGGATTTTTGGCGGCAGAGCGGGGACTTTGAAGCCGTTCTGGTGGCGGATGACGGCGGCGTGTATATCACAAAAGGGCTGGAGGACTGCTTTTCTCTGACGGAGGAAAACGCCCAGCGGACATTGACGGTGATCTCATGAAAATCAAGACAAGGACCTGGGTCCTGCTGATTGCCGGACTTCTGGCAGCTTCCATTGCCGCGGCGTGGTATGTCAGGACCCAGGCAGCGCCGGGACGGGTCGCCAACATTTATGTGGACGGCGAGTGCGTGAAAAGCATCCAGCTGGACCGGGTAACAAGGACGGAGACCTTTACGGTACAGGGACCGGCAGGAGAGAACCATATCCTGGTGGAGCCGGGACGCATCTGTGTGGAGTCGGCGGACTGTCCGGACCAGATCTGTGTGCAGCAGGGCTGGCTGACCAACCAGCAGGAGCCGATCGTCTGCCTGCCGAACCATCTGGTGATCCAGCTGGAGGAGGCGGAAAAGTCCTCCGGCGTGGATATCGACGCAGTTATTAAGTAAAACGAGGTGCCTTATGAGGGGAAACCGACTGACACGGAACGCCGTGCTGACCGCCGTTGCACTGACCATCTTCATGATCGAGGCGCAGCTGCCCAACCTTGCGCCTATTCCCGGTGTAAAGCTGGGTCTGGCAAATATTGTAACAGTGTATGCCATGTTCCTTATGGGACCGGCGGATACGCTGTGCATTCTGCTGTGCCGGGTGTTTTTGGGCAGCCTGTTTGCCGGGCAGCTGATGACGCTGTTTTACAGTCTGGGCGGCGGACTGCTGTGCTACGCGGTCATGCTGGTCCTGCGCAGGCTGGTGACCCAGCGGCAGATATGGGTGTGCAGTGTGCTGGGTTCCATTGCCCACAACATCGGGCAGATCACGGTGGCGATCCTGCTGACCCACACGCCGGGGCTGATAGCATACCTTCCGGTGCTGATGATCTCCGGGATCCTAGCGGGACTGTTCACAGGACTGTGCGCGCAGTATCTGGTGAACCGCATGGGAAGGCTCCGGCACTGACTGACCGGGGAAGCTGCATGAAAAGGAAGGAGGATATGCTTTTGTAAGCATATCCTCCTTCTTTGCTCTTCCTGCGGTTCAAAAGTCAGGGGAGACGTGCATTTTCTGATATCCGCAGTCACAGTAGGGACCGCCGGAGGCGAGGGTATACCTCCGCACAAAGCGAACCCCGCCGCCGGCACGGCTCATGGTGTAGTCCAGCTGGCACAGGGCGGGCGTCAGGTCATACAGCCCCAGTCTGCGCATCAGGGTACAGATGCCGCATTGGGTGAACCGCGCCTCATATCCACTGCCATCAGGATATTCATAAAAATCCATATTCCATGAATACGGATTGCCGTCGGCGGCTTTCTGCGCCGCCGTTTTCCGCATTCCCGCAATACCTTTTTCAGTAAACCTGTTTTTCGCACCTCTGCGGCAGAACCACCGCATGGGTCCGGTCATCATGGCGTTTTCATAATAGTCCGTCAGCTGTGCTGCATCCGGACGCTCCGGCATGGAGAGTACGAATGCCCCCAGCATAGCGCAGCTGATGAGATTGATCTGAAAGCGGTCCCCCTTCTCAAATTCCGGAATTTCCCGGAGGATCTCCCGGTAGCGCTTTTTTGCCTTTCTGACAATACCCTTTGCCGTGGAAGGGGAATAGCCGAAGACCCCGGTCAGCTGTCTCCGGAACGACCTTGCAAACAGAATCCACATTGCCATCGGCAGTCCGGCGTAGCGGATTCCCCGGTGCTTTTGTGTCTGCGCTTGACTCATATCATCCTCCTGTGTTCCAAGAGTCTGGGCTACCGGTTTCTCCGGTAGCCCGCTTTATCACGGTACTCGGGATGCTCCTTCAGATAGGGGTCGCGGTCCCCGCAGATGGTGTAGTCGCATTTTTCCCCGTTGGCACAGGTGGTCCTGCGCACAAGGCGGGCATGGATACACTCCATCGCCTCGAAATCCGGATTGCACAGAGCGGGCATGATCTCTAAAAGACCGTGCTTTTTCGCAAATTCTGCGATAGGACAGGCAGTGAACTCGTAATAAAGGGGCTGGTTTTCTTCATACGGCGCAACGGACATCCGGTAGTCGCCCCAGCGGACGCACCGTCGCTGGGCAGTTTGGAAAGCCCGGTGCATCAGCCGTTTGAAGAATGGACGGTTGCAGTTTACAAATTTCATCCGCCGGAAGGCGCCGAGAAACAGATTTCCCTCCATTTTTTCGATTTCCGCAAGACTGGTGACCTGCCTGCACACACGGTAATAAGCCATCAGAGCAATGCAGTCATAGGTTCCGCCCTTGCCGTTGTGAAAATTCCGGCTGCCGCCCAAATCGGTGCGCCAGCCGGAGAGAAAATCCACATACTGCCGCTGTACCTGTTCCCACAAGGCTTCCCATCTGTCCGGCGGGTAATGCAGGGCGATTTTCCTACGGATCTCCCGCTTGCAGGACCGGGTATACAGCACATGGCAGCTGCGGTTAAATTGCAGTTGGCTGTCCTTCATTTTGCTTCCTCCACAAATGCCGGGGCAGAGTGCCCCGGAGGGGTTGCTTGAAAAAACCGTGTACCGGGGTGCTGAACCATTACTTCTGTGCCAGAACGCAGAGCCAGCCGAAGCGGTTCCGGTGAAGCTCCACATGATGGAATCCGACCTGCTCCAAAGCGGCTTTCAGTTGCTCCCCTGTGTAAACAGTCATACCATGGATCCTGTCCGTCCATTTTTTATCCGCGACCGGGTCGCTGCATTCGTTGCAGATGAGGAAGGCTCCGTTGGGCTTCAGGACCCGGTAGACCTCCTGAAATGCAGGCAGAAGACCGGACCAGAAATAGACGGTTTCAAACGCTGTGACCAGATCAAACCAGGAGGACGCAAAGATCATGTTTGCTACGTCCCCCTGCAGAACGGCGCAGCGTCCGGCTGCAATGGCAGGCTCATTGACCCTTCGCGTCTTTTCCACGCTGACGCTGGAGTAATCAATGCCCTTGACCACGCCCCTCGGACATTTTTTCAGCAGTCTTTTGATGCTTGCGCCGCCTCCGCAGCCGCAGTCCAGAACGTGCGCATCCGGCAGGGGATGCAGAAAGCGCAGTCCCCAGCCTGTCAGGGCGCGATGCCCGACATTCATGAAGGAGACCATCATTTTTCCACCAATGCCGCCCGGCTTCCGGGTGTTTTCCAAAAATGACATCGCACATACCTCCAAAATCAATTTCCAAAGCTGGTCATATTCCGCTGTGCACCAGTAAAGCTTAGAATGGTTAGGTGACACTAACCATTAAGCCTGTAAAAAGCCGCCGCGCGGCAGTGTTCGCGCCGGTGCCGCCGAGAAGGGGAAGCGGAGCCGCCGCGCGGTATGTTTATAATCCTTCCGCCCCTATTATAGCATTCGTTGTGCCGTTTGCAAGGCGGACGCGGCATATTGTCAAAAAAAGCGGGCATGCACCCGCTTTTTTTCTTTATGTACCCTTGAATCACAGCAGTCCCAGCAGATGCTGCATGGCGAGAGAGACCAACGTGATGCCGGTCCAGCAGCAGAAGCCCAGCAGCAGGGGCTTTCCGCCGGTTTTCACCAGCTTGACGGGGTTGGTGTTCAGCCCGATGGCAGCCATAGCTAAAATGATGAGGAATTTGCTGCAGCTTTTAAAGGGGGCGAAAATAGAGGCGTTCGCCCCCAGTGCCATTGCGGCGGTGGTGATGAGAGACGCCGCCACAAAGTAGAGAATGAACATGGGAAAGACCTGCCGGATGCGGACGGTTTTACCGCCTGCCTCTCCGGAAAGTCCCTTCATCCGGAAAAATGCCAGCGCCAGCGTGATAGGAATGATTGCCAATGTGCGGGTCAGCTTTACCGTTACCGCCTTGTCCAAGGTCTGGGTACCCAGGCTCCACATGCTGTCCCAGGTGGAGGCAGCGGCGGTGACGGAGGAGGTGTCGTTTACCGCGGTCCCGGCGAAAATACCGAAGGCATCACCGGAGGCGGTGGAAAAGCCCAGAACCGTTCCCAGCAGGGGGAAGAGCAGGGCGGCAAGCACGTTGAAGAAGAAAATCACGGAAATCGCCTGCGCCACCTCTTCATCGTCCGCGTCGATGACCGGCGCGGTGGCAGCAATGGCAGAGCCGCCGCAGATGGAGGACCCCACGCCCACCAGCGTGGAGATTTTTTCAGGAATGTGCAGCACCCGGCAAAGCACATAGGCAATGACCAGAGAGGTGGTGATGGTGCTGAGAATGATGGGCAGGGACTGCGCGCCGGTTTGCAGCACTACATTCAGGTTCAGTCCAAAGCCCAGCAGGATCACCGCCCATTGCAGGATCTTTTTGGAGGTGAACTGGATCCCGGCAGCAAACGGTGCACGCTGCTTCAGCAGCATTCCCACCACCATTCCCAGCAGGATGGCAATGACCGGTCCGCCGACCACGGCGAAGGTCTTTCCCAGCAGCCAGGAGGGAACGGCAAGACACAGGCAGAGCAGGATGCCCTTCCATTTGTTCTTCATAGTATGAATTCCTCGTTTCTCTTTGTTATTGCGCAGACCGGTTCCACGCGCGGATACCAGTATACCATAATTTTCCGGCTTTGGGAGACTTTCTTTTTTATGAGTGGATGGCGCTGCCGTTGAAAAGGGAGCGGCAGGGATTTCCCTGACCGCTCCGGCGTGTTTATTTACCCATTTGCTCCAAAAGCGCCGAAATAGGTCCGGTGGGGTACGCTTCCCGGCAGGCAGCGACCCATGCGAGTGTCTTTTTCATAGCAATTCTCCTGATGTATAAAATTGCATTCCCTTCAGGTCATAGCTTTTCCAGTCTTGCCCGGAAGGAGATCTTCCGGGGTGTGTCCATTTCATCGAATTGGACAAGATGGGCGGCTTTGTCCAGATCTACGTCCAGCACGGTCCCATCACCGAATACGGCGTGCCGCACCCGCTGCCCGGTGGGTAGGATGATGGAGCTGTCATCCTCCGGAAGATACCGCTGACTGCTTTCCACATAGCTTCGGACCTCCCGGATCAGTCCCTCCGGTGGCTCCTGTGTAAAATGCAGCAGCTTTTGGTCAATATCAAGCAGGAACCGGGAGGGATACCGGGGGGAACCATCAAAGTTCCGCCCGTCCGCCTCGGAGAGATAAAGCCCCCTTTCCGCACGGGTCAGCGCCACAAATGCCAGGCGGCGTTCCTCCTCCATACCCTGGAGAGTCCGCACCTTTCTGGAGGGGAAGATGCCTTCATTCATTCCACACAGGAATACATAGGGGAATTCCAGACCCTTGGCGGCGTGAACAGTCATCAGCTTGACCTTGTCGCCCTGACTGCCTGCATCGCTGTTGGTAAAAAGCGCCACATGGGTCAGATAATGCTCTAAGGTGCATTCCTCGCCGCAGCTGTTTTCATACTCATAAATGGACTGCTTCAGCTCCGCCAGATTGTCCAGCCGTTCCTGACTGCCCTCCGTGCGCAGCGCCCTTTCATAGCCGCTCTCGTTCAGGACCGCCGCCAGAACCTCGGAGACGGGACGTCCCTCGTAATCAGCAGAAAAGCGTTCGATCAGCTTGACGAATTGCTGCGCCCGGGTGCCCTTGAAAATAGGGTCGTCCAGACTGTGCAGAAGCGCCTGGTACAGCGTGCAGCCCTGCTTTTCCGAAAGCTCCTGTAAAAATGCCATCCGGCGCTTTCCCATGTTTCGCTTCGGCGCGTTGACGATCCGCCGGAAGGACAGGTCATCCCGGTAGGCGATCATGCGCAGATAGGACAGCGCGTCCTTGATCTCCATTCGACCGAAAAACTGTACGCCGCTGTAAATGGTGTACGGAACCTTTTCCCGCAGCAGGACCTCCTCCACAGCCCGGGTCACATAGTGGGCGCGGTACAGGACCGTCATATCCCGATATGGAGTGCCGGACTGATGGAGCCGCTGCAGCTCGGACACGATCCATTTGGCTTCCGCCTCCTGTGTTTCCGCAAAGTGGCAGACCACCGGCGCACCGGAGTGCCGGACCGGGAGCAGGTCCTTTTTGATGCGGTATCCGTTCCTGGCGATCAGGGAGTTTGCGGCGGCGAGGATTTCCGGGGTGGAGCGGTAGTTCTGCATCATCATGATGGTTTTCACGTTGGGGAATACCTTGTCGAAGTCCAGCAGATACTTTACATTGGCGCCACGCCAGGTGTAAATGGTCTGATCCGGGTCTCCCACGATGAAAAGGTTCCTGTGGTATCCGCACAGGACCTCCATCAGCTGGTATTGGAGCTGGTCGATGTCCTGAAATTCATCGATCATGATGTATTCCAGCCGCTGCTGCCATTTCAGCCGGATGTCCGGATTCTGCTGGAAGATGTAAAGGGAGAACTTGATGAGGTCGTTATAGTCCAGCCCAAAGCACTTTTTCTCCTGATAGAGATACCCGTAGAAAATGATGTCCGGTGCGCTGTCCGACTGGTCATATTTTTCCTTTAGTGTTTGAAGGGACATGGAGATCATGTCCTTGTAATATTCCGGCTCCTTAAACAGCTTCCGGATCTCGATCATGTCACGGGCGGCGGAAAAGGTCATGTCCCGCAGGCTGAGTCCCCGTTCCTCGTAAATGGTTTGCAGCATGGCGTCGATGTCGGAGTTGTCCAGTACAAGAAAGCTTTTTGGGTACTGGACGGCATGGCTGTCCTCTTGAAGGATGGAAACACAGAAGCCGTGAAAGGTATTGATATATCCGGTGTCGTTGTCCCCGGTCAGCGCATGGATCCGCTGGCGCATTTCATTTGCCGACTTGTTCGTAAAGGTGACGCAGAGAATGTTGCCGGGGAGAATGCCCAGCTCATTGACCAGAAAGGCAAAGCGGTGGGACAGTGCCCGGGTCTTGCCGGAGCCGGCGCCCGCGATCACGCGGATGCAGCCTTCCGTTGCCGTTACGGCTTCCCGTTGTGAAGCGTTTAAATTGCTGAGCAGATCGGTCATGGTGTTGCCTCCTGGAACATTTGTTCCGTTTATTATAGCAGAGGGAGGGGGATTGCACAAGCAGTTGATTTTTGTTTGGATAAGCAGTATTTTTATGATAACAATGCCATAGGTGGCATGGCGGAAAACAGGAGGAACCAGACATGGATCAGAAAAGAGAAGCAGCTGTTTCCCCGGCGGAGCTGCTGCGCCGCGCACGGGAGGAGCAGGACGCCATGCTCCGGGACCGGCGGACGCTGCACCGGGAGCCGGAGGTGGGTGCGCATCTGCCGCGGACCTGTGCATACGTCCGGCAGCGGCTGACGGAAATGGGCTATGAGCCGAAGGAGATTTGCGACAGCGGATTGGTGGCGGAGATCACTGGAGAGGATACCGGGCGGTGCTTTCTGCTGCGGGCGGATATGGATGCCCTGCGGGTGACAGAGCGGACGGGGCTGGACTTTCAGTCTCAAAACGGAGCCATGCATGCCTGCGGACACGATCTGCATACAGCAATGCTGCTGGGAGCCGCCCGGCTGCTGCGGGAATACCAGTCCCAGCTGAAGGGAACGGTGAAGCTGGTGTTCCAGCCGGATGAGGAGGGCTTTACCGGAGCGAAGACCATGCTGGCGGCAGGCGTGCTGAAGGCTCCGGCACCGCAGGCAGGGCTGGCGCTGCATGTCCACTCCGGTACGCCCACGGGGCTGGTGCTGTGCGGAAAGGGAACCTTTATGGCGGGCTGCACGCTGTTCCGGATCACGGTAGAGGGCGTGGGCTGTCACGGCGCGATGCCGGAGACAGGCGTGGACCCGTTGAACATTGCGGCGCATATCTATCTTGCCCTGCAGGAGATCACCAGCCGGGAGGTCGCGGTAAGGACCCCTGCTGTGGTGACCATTGGTCGCTTTACCGGAGGGGAGGCTCCCAACATCATCCCACAGTCGGCGGTGCTGGAGGGAACCATCCGCACCTTTGACCGGGAGGTCACAGCGAAGATTTTTCAAAGGCTCCGGGAGATTGCGGAAAGCACCGCGGCGGCATTCCGGGGCAGTGCCCGGGTGGAGGAGCTGTCCTCCGCGCCTCCGCTGAAGAATGACCCGGCGCTGATGGAGGAGGTGGCAATCTCCGCAGAGGAGCTGCTGGGCGGACAGGCTGTGGTCCGGCTCAGCGAGGGCGGCATGGGGTCGGAGGATTTTGCCTCGTACACCTATGAGCTGCCCTGCGCCTATCTGCTGCTGGGGGCTGGCAGCCCACAGGAGGACCCCCGCTACGGCAAGCCCATGCACAACGAGCGGGTGGTGTTCAATGAGGAGGTACTGCCGGTGGGCGCGGCGCTGCATGCCTGGTGCGCTATCCGCTGGCTGGCAGGGCAGGTGTAAACGAGCTTCTATTCTTCTGAAGAGAGCGAAATCTGCAGGTTCCGGCAGATTTCGCTCTTTTTCGCGCATTCCATTTTTTACAATAAATAAAAGTAGAGAAGCGGAAAAGGGGTGCGCGCATGGGAAAGGAGAGAAACATCCGCCTGCTGACCTGCTGTCTGGCACTGACGCTGCTGTGCGGGTGCGGGGCATTTCAGGAGGAAGCGTCAGGGGAGCAGGAGCTGCCCCAGTTGGTCATCGGCAGCGACAACTATGAACCCTACAGCTATCTGGATTCCGATGGAGATTTTGCGGGAGTGGACGTGGAGCTGGCACAGGAGGCGTGCCGCCGTCTGGGATACCAGCCGGTTTTCCGGCAGATCGTCTGGGAGGATAAGGACGAGGACCTGTCCACGGGTCAGGTGGACTGCCTGTGGGGCAGCTTTACCATGACGGGACGGGAGGACCGCTATGAGTGGGCGGGACCGTATTTATACAGCCGTCAGGTCGTGGTGGTGCGGGCGAACAGCTCCATCCGGACGTTGGCAGACCTGGAGGGGTGCCGCTTTGCCGTACAGGCAACGGCAAAGCCGGAGAGCGTGCTTCTGGAACGGTCTGATAACCGCATCCCGGTGGTGGGAGCGGTGTACTGCTTTTCCAGTATGAATGAGATCTACGCCTGTCTGCGCAAGGACTATGCCGATGCCATTGCCGGACACGAGAGCGCACTGAACACCTTTTTGCAGACCGCGCCGGGGGCGTACCGGATGCTGGAGGAAAACCTGTATATTTCCCAGCTGGGCGTTGCCTTTGAAAAGGGGACCCATCAGGAGCTGGCAGCGCAGCTGACACAGACGCTTCAGGAGATGCGGGAGGATGGCAGCGCCCGGACCATTGTGGAAAAATACGGGCTGGACAGCCGTCAGGCGCTGGAGGGGGAGCCATGAGGAAAAAGATACGGGGACCCGTCCGTCTGACCCGGTCCATGCTCGTGTGGCTGCCGTTGCTGTTGGGGTCGGTTCTGGCAGTGATCGGATTCACGCTGCTGACATGGAGAGACCAGGCAAATGTGCGGAAGGTGGCGGAGGAGACCCTTTCCCTGATGCAGGCGCGGGTCATCCGGTTTGACAACTATCAGGCGAACGACCGCACCAAAAGCCTGGTGCGGCTGCTGGACAAGACCAGCGAGCTGAGCCGCTGTCTGGCGGAAGAGCCTGCGGACACGGTACAGAGCTTTCTGAACCAGTATGTCTATGACCAGCGGCTGACCGGCGTTCTGATCCTGGACTGGCAGGGAGCTGTTACAGCACAGGCGGGAGGGAAATGGGAGTCCGAGACCTTTCTGAAGAAGATCGAGAAGAACGAAAACGTCCGGGATATCATTCAGTTTCCGAAAAAGGCGTATCTGGTGCAGATGGACTGGTATGGAAATTCCTATGATGTGGCGGCGGTATCCCAGCGGGACCGGGCGGGTGTTGTGCTGTCCTATGTGCGGAAGACGGAATTAACAGCCGGCAGCGGAGAGTACACCATAGAAAACCTGTTTGCCGGAGACAGCTTCAATATGGATGGCGTTGTGGTGGTAACGGACGGAAGGACAGTTCTGGATTCCAATCAGACAAAGCTGCAGGGAAAGACGGTGGCAGCGTGCCGGGCGGAGCAGTACACCGGGAATTTTGAAACGGACCGGCACGGGCTGCTGCGGATCTCCGGCAACGGGAAAACATGGTACGGCGGCAGGGCGCAGATTCGGGGCTATCAGCTGTATGCCTTTTTCCCGGATTCCGAGGTGTTTGCCACACGGACAGCGGTGCTGGGCTACAGTCTGGCGGCGTACATTTTCCTCTGGTTGGCGTTTTCCCTGCTGCGCTATTATGGCGAGCAGGAGAATATCCGGCAGATCAAAAAGCAGTACCGGGTCATCAGCAGCATCAGCGGCATTTATTCCACCTGCTTCAACATCCAGATCCCCACCGACCAGATAGAGATCATCCGGGCGCCCCGGGCGCTGGAGGAGCGGCTGCTGCGAAGGAGGCTTCGTGCGGAGGAAACGCTCCGTTGGATGGAAGAGGAGTACATTGCCCCGGACTACTGGGCGGCGCACCGCGCCTTTACCGACCCCTATACCCTACGGGATCGGCTGAGCCGGGAGAAATACCTGACCCTGCCGTATCAGGACTGCCGTGGGCGGTGGATCCAGTCCGTGCTGACAGCGCAGGAGTATGATGGGGAGGGACGGGTGGTGTCCGTGCTGCTGCTGTCCCGGGATATCACGGAGGAAAAGCGCCGGGAGCTGGACTATCAGGAACGGCTGCGCCAGTCCGCCCAGCAGGCGGAGCGCGCCAATGTGGCAAAGACAGACTTCCTCCGCCGCATGAGCCATGACATCCGGACCCCCATCAACGGCATCCGCGGCATGGTGGATATCAGCCGTCATTACCGGGGCAATGAGGAAAAGCAGGAGGAATGCCGGAGAAAGATTCAGGAGGCGTCCGGCTTTCTGCTGGATCTGGTCAACCATGTGCTGGATATGAACAAGCTGGAATCCGGAGAGATCCGTTTGGAGAAAAAGCCCTTTGACCTGCGGGACCTGTTGAACGGTGTAGTCACCGTACTGGAGGGACAGGCAGAGGAGCAGGGGGTGACCATCCGTTGGGCGGAGCAGGACATCACACACTGGCGGCTGGTGGGCAGCCCTCTGCATTTGCAGCAGATCCTGCAAAATATTGTGGGTAACGCTGTGAAGTACAGCTATAAGCACGGAGCAGTCACACTGTCCTGCCAGGAGCTGTCCTGCCAGGATGGGCAGGCGGCATACCGCTTTGTCTGTGCGGACACGGGACGGGGCATGAGTCCCGAATTTCAGAAGCACGCCTTTGAGCCCTTTGCCCAGGAGGACCAGAGCGCCCACAGCAAATACGCCGGAACGGGTCTGGGTCTGCCCATTACCCGGGAGCTGGTGCTTCAGATGGGCGGCGAGATCTCATTTGTCAGTCAGAGGGGAAGGGGGACGACCTTTACGATCCTTCTGCATTTTCAGGTAGATGACGCGCTTGCGGCGGAAACAGAGGAGACGCTGCCGGAGACCGGCAGCATCAACGGTGTCCGGATCCTGCTGGTGGAGGACAACAAGATGAACATGGAGATCGCCAAATTCTTTCTGGAAAGCCGCGGCGCAACGGTTACCGCGGTATGGAACGGACAGGAGGCGGTAGACCGCTTTGCCGCTTCCGCACCCGGGGAATTTGACATGATCTTCATGGATATCATGATGCCGGTGATGGATGGCTTGGAGGCCGCGCGGACCATTCGGGACCTGCCCCGGGAGGACGCGGCGGACATCCCTATTTTCGCCATGACAGCCAACGCCTTTTCCGACGATGCGGAGCGGAGCATTGCCGCCGGCATGAACGGTCATCTCACCAAACCGCTGGACGAGAAAAAGGTCATTGCGGCGGTGCGGAAATATTGGCAGCATATTGACGGATAAAGTGCGGAAATTTATGCAGAACCACAGGGAAAACGGGGAGAACGGGACTTTACGGTTTGACGTGGGAATGCTATAATAGCTGCCGTCAGCAGTCCTCCCGTACACAACCGGGCGGGAGCGGCTGTGCAAGATTACAATGATACGGAGGATGCCGCAATGTACTGTGTGAGAAAAGTGACGGAAGACCTGTACTGGGTGGGCGCAAACGACCACCGGCTGACGCTGTTTGAGAATATCCACCCCATTCCCCAGGGGGTCAGCTATAATGCCTATTTGCTGCTGGGTCAGCAGACAGTCCTGTTTGACACCATTGACTGGTCCTGCTGCCGCCAGCTGCTGGAAAATGTATCCTTCCTGCTGAAGGACCGTCCGCTGGATGTGCTGGTGGTGACCCATTTGGAACCGGACCACGCCGCGTCTATGGAGGAGATCCTGCTGCGCTGGCGGCAGGTGAAGATCGTGGCGTCTGCCAAGGCGTTTGCCATGATGCGCCAGTTCGGCTTCGACCTGACGGGACATGAAACGGTAGAGGTCAAGGAGGGCAGCCAGCTGGAGCTGGGCGGTCATACGGTCCAGTTCCTTGCCGCGCCGATGGTCCACTGGCCGGAGGTCGTGGTAGCACTGGACACTACGGATGGAGTCCTGTTCTCCGCCGATGCCTTTGGTTCCTTCAAGGCGCTGGATGGAAAGCTGTTCCAGGACGAGGTGAACTTTGACCGGGACTGGCTGGCAGAGGCGCGCCGCTATTATACAAATATTGTGGGAAAATACGGGCAACCCGTGCAGACGCTGCTGAAAAAGGCGTCCGGTGTGATGGGCATGGTCCGGTATATCTGCCCGCTGCACGGTTTGATCTGGCGGGAGGACTATGCAGAGCTGCTGGATAAATACCAGAGGTGGAGCACCTATACGCCGGAGGACCAGGCGGTGATGATCGCCTATGCCTCCATGTACGGAAACACGGAAAGCGCCGCGCAGGCACTGGCGGCAAAGCTGACGGAGCGCGGTGTGGAGACCGTGGTGTATGATGTATCCAACACCCATGTGTCCACGCTGATCGCGGAGACCTTCCGGTGCAGCCATTTGGTGCTGGCTTGTGCCACCTACAACATGGGGATTTATCCCGTGATGCAGAATTTCCTGGAGGAGATGAAGGCACTGAATGTGCAGAAGCGTACCGTGGCGCTGATGGAGAACGGTACCTGGGCAAGCCGCGCTGGAGACCTGATGAGAAAATTCCTGTGCGAGGAGCTACAGGATATGACGGTGCTGGAGAACCGGATCCGCATGACCTCCGCAATGAAGGCGGAGCAGAACGCGGAGTTGGATTCGCTGGCAGACGCACTGGCGGCGGACATCAAAAAGGATTGACGCTGCGCTTGCACAGAATATTGTAAACGGACCGCCTGCATGGCTTTTGCAGGCGGTCCGTTTGATTTTAATGGGAAGATAGCAGCGGGCATTGCTTACAGCGGAGCATCGCCATGCTGTTCCTTCATAAATTTCTTCCAGCGGTACATATCGTGGTCGGCGGCGCGGAAGACCTCCTCTACATCGTCCGTTTCCGGATGGAAGGACGCTGTGCCGATGGAAACAAGGGGCAGATGGGGCAGCTGCTTCCGCTCCTCAGTCAGCAGAGCGAAAAACTGCGCGTTCAGATCCTTTTCCGCCGTGCTGTTTTGCAGCAGCACGAAAAATTCGTCTCCGCCGATGCGGTAGCAGCGCCCATATCGGGAATAGACCCGGAAGATGCACTGACCGATGACGCTTAAGCAGCGGTCACCAAAGAAATGTCCATAGGAATCGTTGGTAGCCTTGAAATTATTGACATCAAACAGCAGGAACACTGCCGGAGAGCGCAGGCTGGTCAGGGTGATTTCGTAGCAGTTCCGGTTCAGCAGACCGGTCATGCTGTCTACATGCTGGGTCAGGTCGGCGTAGTAGAGATAGACAAGGATTACGCCAACTGCGGCGCAGAGATAGTCGATGCGGAGGTTCCGGTTGCAGGACTGGACCACCAATCCGCCCAGCATCAGCAGCAGGACCAGCAGTAATACAGCGGAGTATCCACCCTGCTGATAGCGCCGGCTGAATTTCAGGTATTCCCGGACGCAAAACAAGCACAGCAGCATGGTCACCACCAGATAGATCCAATAGAATCTGCCGTGAAGATAATAGTTGGTATCGTTGACGGTGTAAATAAAGCCAAAGCGGGCGGAGAGCATTTCCAATACGGTATGAATGCCCAGCAGAGGGAAAAAGCGCCGCAGCTGCTCCGGCGGACAGATGATCCCGGCAAACACCAGGGGAATGGAGGGTGCAACGGAAAGCTCAACCATTTTCACCAGAATGTGCGGCAAGCGGGTCCAAGCGGGCGCTCCGTCTAAAAACACGCCCAGCCACTCCGCGCTGGACGCCAGCATGACCATCAGAAACACGGCGGCAAAGCAGTGCTTTTGCGGGCGGGGCATCCAGCCGGTTTTCCAGACCATCAGCAGCATGGTCAGCATAGAGAAGATTGTGATAAAAATAATAGCAGTATAGTAAGCAAACATAGACGGTCCTTGTTACAGAAAAATATAAAATATGAAAATAAAGCTGCGTTTTGTATTTTACCATAACGGAGATGGAAGGTAAAGGAAAATTTCAAAACCATTTCTTGCGGCGGAAATACCACAGAAGCCAGACCACAATGAGAATGCTGAGAAGGACCACCGCCGGATAGCTGAAGCGCCAGTGCAGCTCGGGCATATAGGCGAAGTTCATGCCGTACCAGCCAGCCAAAAGGGATAGGGGAAGAAAGATGACGGTCACGATGGTGAACAGCTTCATCAATTCATTCTGCTGGATGGAGAGCTGGGATTGGTACGCCTCCCGCAGCTGCGTTACCAGCTCCTGCAGGTTGCGCACGGCGTTGAGGTAGCGGTCCATCCGGTTGCTGAGGATTACCGCCCGGCGGACGCTGTTGGTGTCCAGCAGTCCGTTGTCATTGGCGGCAAGCTCGTCAAAGATGGAATCCAGCTGCTCATAATAGCGCTTCAGCCGCAGAAGCTCCTGCCGCCAGGCGAGAATACGCTGCAGGTCCTCCTGGTGGGTTCCGGAGAGGATGGCGGTCTCCCCGTCGTTGATCTCATTTTCCAGCTGGTCAAGATGGGTCATGTCGCCCTTCATCAACCGCATGAAAAAGCGGTACAGCAGCTGCTGATTGTCCAGCGGTGCGGAGGCAGTCAGCTCCTGATAAATACCGGAGGCACGGGTCAGCGCCGGCTCGTCCTCGCAGAAGATGAACAGGTCCTCCCGGTCCAGATACAGCAGCATTTGGGAATCCGCCGTGCGGCTGCTGTGAACATCGTACCAGTCAAAGGCGATGATGCTGAAATTTTCAAAGCTCTCAAAGCTTTCACTCTGTCCTTCATTTAAGTATTGCAGGACCTTTTCATCCATCTGCGGAGCGACCTCCATCATTTTCCGGAACGGCAGAACTCTTTGCATACGGGCAGGGCCTCCTGTGTAAAATGGACGGAGCGGCGTGGAAAAACCGTTTACCCGACCGAAAATATAATATATTATATACCAGAATCGCAAAATGGAGTTGTTTTTATCGGAAAGATACGATAGAATAATTTTATAAGCGTATTTTAACGGGAATCATCGAAAACCGGACGATGGCAGCGGCTCCGACGGAGGGATGCGCGTAAAGGGAAAAGGAGAGTCAGACATTGACATTACAGGAATTTTACCCGCAGGTCGGCGGTTCTTATGAGAGTGTGCTGTCCAGATTGTTCAGTGAAGCTCTGATCCGGCGCTTTGTGCTGAAATACGGCGGAGACCCCACTTTTGAAAGACTGGACGCGGCGCTGGCGGCGCAGGATTGGGAGGCGGCGTTTTTAGCTGTACATACGCTAAAGGGAACGGCGGCGAATCTGGGCTTTGACCGGATGTATCAGTCTGCCAGCCTTTTGACGGAGGAGCTGCGGGGACCCAAGCCTTTGGAAAACTGGCAGCTGTGGGAAGCTGTGAAGAAGGAACAGGCATGCCTGTTGGAAAGCATCCAGAAGCTGCAAGAGACCTGACATGATTCATAAAAGAAAATTCTGCTATACAGGTGCCCCAGTGCGACCTGTATAGCAGTTTTTTATTTACGCGGGAGTACGCCGCCGCTTCCGGGGCGCGCGGTTTTTCCGCAGCCTTGCACGGATGGATGCCTTCAGAGCATGCAGGCGGCTGTAACGAATCCTCCAGTACATCCGCTGGAAGCTGGGACGCTCCGCAGTGGTGAGCTTTTCAATCATGGAATCAAGGACCCGCAGCTCAAAGGGCTCCAGAGCGATGCCGCCGTAGATGGATTTTTCCAGCAGAGAAACCACCCGGAGATACTCTCCCGGTTCCACATCCGGAAAGCACTGGGACAGGGCATCGTCTGTCTCTTGGGTATGAACGCCCAGATGGGCGGAGAAGCCATACAGGGAGAGGAGGGCAAACAGACGGTCCCGCAGCAGCAGGACCCGCTGCTGGGGAGAAGCGTTTCGGAAGCTCCGCTTTGCCCGAAGCTCCAGCGCGATCCGCAGCAGCTCGGCAAGCAGAAGCAGCGTCGCTGCCAGCAGCAGGATCAGGGCAGCTGCGCCTAACAGAAGAAGGGCGGCGTCCATAACCAGAACCTGCGGCTCCGGAAGCCGGTGGGAATCCCCGGCAGGCTGTGAGACCTCATTGGCGCCATCCGAGCTGTCCTCAAAGGCAGCGGTTTTCCGGACGGTGTCCGGCAGAGCGATCATCTGCTGCAAAACCACAGAATCATAGTAATAGCCGGGAGTGACATCCACCGGCAGCCAGCCGATGCCATCAAAGTAAACCTCTACCCAGGCGTGGGCATTCTGCCCGGTAAGAGCTACCGGAGCGGTGCCGCTCTGTGCCGCGGCATCGGCGGAGAGGTAATAGCCCTCCACATACCGGGCGGGAATGCCATTGCACCGCAGCGCCTGTACGGCGGCAGAGGCATACAGAACGGCATTGCCGGACGCCTGACCTGTCAGGAAAGCGCGGATCGGCTCCGTGTCGCTGGCGGTGGGCTGGGGGCTGCGGGTATAGTAGGTGTGCGTCCGCAGGACGGACCGGATGCGGCTGATGGCGCTGTAAACACTGTCATCCTGCAGGTCGGCGTCCTCCCAGAACAGCTGCTGAAGCAGGGGGCGCAGAGCTTCATCCACTGCGGTCTCATTCTGATAGACAAAATCCCGGTACAGGGCTTCCGCCTGAACGTACTGTCTCTGCGCGTCCGTTCGGGGAGACTGCACCCAGCTGGCGCGGATGGTCAGCTCTGCCGGGCGGGTGGGGTAGCGCTCTGTTACAGAATAGACATTGGAGCCGAAAAGACCAGACGGAATGAAACGGGTATCCTTCCGCTCCTTTGGCTGGACCATGGAAAGCCCGGAGGTGGAGGCGGGGACATAGAGATAATAGCGGGAGCCACCGGTGATGTTGATGAGCAGGCGGTTTTCCTCTGGCGCTGTTTCTGTGTCACAAAGCGCGTAGTAGTCGGCGGATTGGGTCAGCGGGTCAAAGCCCTGCTCCTTCAGCCATTCCAAAAGACCGTCGTAGCTTCCGGTATAGGCGGAGTTGGGCAGGGGAGACCAGCTTCCGTTTTCATAGCAGTCGCCCACAAAGCCGCGGAGATAAGCGGACTTTTCCTGTCCGGTCTGCACTGTCAGCAGCTCGGTGGTGCCCTGGTTCAGCTGTCCCGCCTGACTTAAATTGCCCTGTGGCAGCAGGTCCCTGCCGTAGCGCAGGATGTGGACCTGTTCCGCGGCAGATTGCCGCAGCTGCGTAATACCGGATAGCTCGGACTGGGGAAGAGCAAGGGCAAAAACACCCAGTACGGCGGTACACAGTCCCCAGAAGCAGACTGTCCGCCGGGTGGGTACAGCAGAGGTCCTGCCCATCCAGAGACCGAGAAACGCACTCATGTATAGGGCGCAGCTCAGGGGAGAAAGGGTGGAGAGCAGCAGTTGCAGCAGAAGCAGGATTGCACCAAGGACACCGCACAGCGGCAGCCCTTTCCGGCTTACCAGCCAATAGCCCAGCAATCCCAGCGCATATGCCAGAAGCACGGAGACAGCGGTAACGCTGGCTGCCGTTGCCTCTACGGAAAAAAGGGAAAGCCCATCCTGATGCAGCTGATTCCAGCGGGACAGGACGCAGTTGAACCACAGCAGCAGTCCCTGCCAGATGGTCATGGGGTTCAGCAGAGCTGCCAGTGCTCCAAGGGGCAGCAGCCGCAGTCCCAAGCGCAGCCAGCCCCGGCGGGAAAATTCGCTCAGCAGACAGAGCGCCAGCGCAGCCGCTGCAGCCGATCCCGGCAGCAGTGCCTCCGGCGCGAGACTGCCCCAGGGGGCGGACAGCGCCAGCAAAGCGCCGCCGGTCAGCAGCAGCGCCAGAAGGCAGTCCCAAAACAGGCGGATTTTCCGGCTCCGGGAGGGATTCACTTGAAGCTCCAAAATGGTGTTTTGGGACATGGTATTCTCCATTCTTTCGTGATATCAGCAGAGGATGCGGTAGGTAAAGCCTTCCGGCGTCTGGGCGGGCAGAATGATGGATTCGCAGGCAGGTCCCAGCTTCAGATGGCTGGGCGCCGCCGCGTCCAGATCCGTGCTGAGGACCGTGATTCCGATCCGCTTGCCCAGACTGCGGACATCCTGCTCATACTGTCCGGCGGACACGATGAACAGGCGGGTGAAATGCTGCTCCATATGCTCGGCTAAAAAGTATTGCAGTCCCGCACCGTCCTGAGACGGCACCGCCATGCTCATCCACTGCGGCAGCAGCTGCTGGTGCAGCTGTACGGCGCTTTGGACCTCCAGGATCTGAAGCTCCTGCGGGGCGGGCAGCACCAGACAGAAGGGAATGCCCTCCGCCAATAGCTGCTCGCCCAGCGCAATGACCAGAGCCACAGCGGCGTTTAATTCCTGATGGGTCACAGGACCGCTCCGGTGCGCAAGGCACAGGTCCGGCAGCAGCGCCACGTCATAGTGGGAGGGATCGCTGGGCTGGCGGCAGATCAGGGTGTCCGTTTTGCAGGAGAGCTTCCAGTGAATGGAACGGACATCGTCTCCCGGTACATATTCCCGGATGTCGAAAACCTCACTGGGGTCCCCGCCGGGGCGGTTCTGCATGAACCCCTCCGTGTTGGCGGAGCCGATGGCGACATTGGAAATGGTCAGGTCCAGCGGGGGCGTTTCCGGAAAGAGGATGGTCTGCACCTCCGGGAATCTGGCGCACGAAGCGTGGAACAGCCCCAGCAGGTCCCACAGCTGGAGAGCTTTGCAGCGGAAGCGCACCGCGCCACAAAGATTTTGCGGCAGGGAGAAGGAAAACCGGGTCTGCCGGTCTCCCAGCGGAATGCGGAGGGTCCGCCGCTGGATGTCGTGAAACATAACGGCTTCCATTTCCAGCTCCACCTCGGCACTGCCGGCGGCAAGCAGGCGGTGCGTCTGCGCCGTGGTCAGCACCAGCTCCAGCGGATGCTCCACCTGTCCAGTGGGGGCGGCATGCAGCTGGAGGGAAAAGCGGCGGGCGTCCCGGCGCAGCAGCAATGCCAACGCCAGCGCCAGCCCCAACAGAACGCCCAGCAGCGCCAGAAGATAGGACGCGCTGAAAAGGAACAGCGCCAGCAGCAGGACTGCCGCCGTCAGGCAGAAGCCTACCCGGTGCAATTTCACAGCCATCTGCGTTATTCTCCGTCGTCCGGCAGGACGTCCTTCAAGATTTCCCGCAGGATGTCCTGTGCGCTGACACCGTCCACCCGCGCCCGGGGACGCAGGATCAAACGGTGGGCGCAGACGTCACAGAAGACCTCCTGCAGGTCCTCGGGAATGACATAGTTGCGCTCCCGCAGAATGGCGCAGGCGCGCGCCATTTTGACCAGCGCGGAGATACCGCGGGGCGAAACGCCCAGCTCCACCAGCGGGTGGGACCGGGTCGCTTGGCACAGGCGGATGGCGTAGCGAAGGATGGCGTCCGTTGCCCGCACGGAGGAAAGGTAGTCCTGAATGTCCAGAATGCTGTTGGCGGTGGCGACCTCCTGTAAATCGTCCAGCGGATTGTGGTAGCGCTGGGCGTTCAGAATTTTGATCTGGTTTTCCAGAGAGGGGTAGCCGATGGACAGCCGGACCATAAAACGGTCCAGTTGGGATTCCGGCAGCGGCTGCGTACCGGAGGAACCCAGCGGATTCTGGGTGGCAATGCAGATAAAGGGCGTGGGCAGCAGGTGCGTGGCGCCGTCCACGGTGATGGTGTGTTCCTCCATGACCTCCAATAGGGCGGACTGGGTCTTGGGCGAGGTACGGTTGATCTCGTCCGCCAGCAGCAGCTGGCAGTTGGCGGCGCCGTCCCGGTACTCAAAGCAGTTTTTCTCCCGGTTGAACATGGTAAAGCCCGTGATGTCAGAGGGCAGGGTATCCGGGGTGAACTGAATGCGCTTGTGGTCCAGCCCCAGCACCTTGGCAAAGGACATGGCAAGCGTGGTCTTGCCCACGCCGGGGCAGTCCTCCAGCAGGACGTGTCCGCCGGAGTAGATGGTCATTAAGACCTTTTCAATGATCTCATCCTTGCCGATAAAGGCTTTCCGGACCTCGGCAACGATCTGCTTGGATTGCTCAATAATCATTCGTTTGTCTCCTCGCCTTCCTGCGTCTGCGCTCCGTCTGCGGGGGCGTCAGATGGCTGCTGTGATGCGCTGTTGGACGGTGTTTCCGTGTCTGCGCCGGTATTTCCTTCTTCAGCGCCGCCGGATGCTTCGGTGCTTTCTCCATCGCCGGAGGTGTCCGGCGTGCTGTCCTCTGCGGTGCTTTCGCCGCCTTCTCCCGGCTCTGCCGTGTCCTGACCGGGCGTCTCATTTGAGGTGTCGTCCGGGTAGCTATCCCCGTCACTGTCACCGTAGCCGCCGTAGTCTCCGTAATCCGGAAGAAGGTCCGGCAAATCGGGGAGGGAATCCGGAAAATCCGGTTCCCAGGTCCAATCATCGGACTCATCCGATCCATCGGGGGCTTCCTTTTCCACCAGAGGAACGGTCACATGGTTCGTCTCCGGCATACCCAGCAGCGCCCGCACGGTATTTTCATAGGGCAGCAGCCGTTCCCGGATGATGTTATCAATGTACTGCTTGGTGCCGTCCTCGTCCAGCTCCTCCGAAAGCTCTCCGTTAAAAAGAAGGTCCCAATGGATGCTGGTATACATGTCTGAATAGTCCTGGTATCCCGCTGCCTGCCAGACCCAGGCTTCCAGATAGGCTTCCTCGCAGCCGGAGGGGACGGAGACACTGCGCAGTCCGGTGAAGTCGAAGGGCTCGCCCAGGTAAGAATCAGTGGGCAGCAGGTCGATGGGCGTTTCCATATCCAGGATCAGGTCGATCTCCCTGCTCTCGTCCCGACCGGAGAACGCGCCGGTTTGCAGCGCGGCAAGGCTGTCCGCATAGATTGTCCGCAGATTGGGGCTGTTGCGGAAGACGCCTGTACCCAGATAGTCCACATACCAGCCCTCTGGCAAATCGAAAGCATCCGCGTCGGTTGCTGCGGAGAAGCTAAAGACCTCAGAGTCGATGTAGGCATCGGTCAGGGTCACGGTTCCGCCGTTTTCTTTCCATCCGCCGAAACGGGTGGGGTGCGTGACCTGCTCCAGACCCATCATGGTCCGCAGCTGGTTTTCCGCGTCGGTCAGCTTGAAGGCAAGCTCCGCATCGACCTCGCTGTCCGGCGCGCCCCAGGCGTCAAACCAGAGATCCCACCACATGGCTTCATAGTCCGATGAATAGTACGGAGTTACTGCATAGCCCGCGGCGCGGTAACGCCATGCCATCACATAGGCAAGGGCAAGCTCCCGGGCTTCTTCGGTGTCCTCCTCACCGTTCTCATCCAGAATGTGGATCTTCAAATGGTCACTGTCCCGTCCCCAGTCAGCCCAGTCGCCATTGAACATAAAGGGCGAGTTTGACGCAGAGAGCAGGGAAAGTCCGCAGGGGGTCTCATCCCAGGTGGCTTCAAAGATGATGTCCGTCAGCTTTTCGCAGCCTGCGAACAGACCGGAGGGCAGGGTGCAGGAGGGAAGCACACTGGCAAAGCTGACGGTTTCCAGCTGTGTATGCGCGAAAACCGCCGTGCCGATATTGCGCAGGTCTGGCAGCTCCAGATCTCCCATCAGACCGGAGTTGAAGAATGCGTAGCTGTGGATCTCCAAAAAGTCCTCGTAGTCGAAGAAAAGGTCTCCATCCCAGACGAGCTGGAAGCCGCCGTCGTTGGCAGAATGTGTGTCCGCAAACGCCTGATACCAGATGATGGAGGTGGTTATCGGCAGAAGAACGGTGTCATCCGCCGTAGCGCCGGAGCGGATTGCCAGAGAGGCGTTTCCGTCCGCGTTTACTCCGTAAAGCACCCGCCCGGTCGTGCCGGTGCGGACCATTGTGTAGTGGTCCACGTCAGAGCCTTCGTCAAACGAGAGCCAGTTTCCGTTGTAGCCATCGCATACCGTAGGGGCATACAGCTGAATGGCATGGTCCCCGTAACCGGGGATATTGCTGACCAGCTCCGGAGAGTAGTCGTTCAGCCGGGACATATGCTCCGCATTGGATGCCACGAACCGCAGAGAGGTGCAGCCCTCCAGCGCGGACATACCCAGGGAAACGGTGTCCCGGGAGTCGATCAGCAGTCCCTCCAGCGCGGTGCAGCTTTCAAAGGCGGAGGAGCCGATCTCCTTGACACTTTCCGGCAGCGTGACCCATTGCAGCTGCTGGCACTGGGAGAATGCGCTGTCGCCGATGACATCCACACGGAGGTTGGAAAGACCGGTAAATTCCACGGCGTTTTCCGGTGCCTTCAGCAGCGTGGTAATGCCGGATTCGTCAGTGTAGTAGGTGTAGTTGTCCGCCGTATGGCTCAGCAGCTTGACCTGAATGGTACCCGGCGCGCCGGAGGCGGTGAGTGCCGCCTGGAACCGCGCTGCCTGCGCCGCGTCATAGCAGAAGACAGTGGAAATGCCGCTGCCCTGGAACCAGCCCGCTTCCAGCGTGGGCTCCACATCCTCGGACAGGATCAGCGTGGTGACATCGCTGCTGCGGAACGCACCCTCGCCAATGGAGGTGACCAGCTCCGGCAGGATCGCCGTGGTCCGTCCGCTATAGACCCTGCATAGCTTTCCGGTCTGCTTTTCAATGACCAGTCCGTTTTGAAGAATATATTCCTCACCATACAGGGAGACCGCCTTGCTGTTGGTGGCTTCCAGCTGGTCCTGATACTGCTCAAGGAAGCTGATCAGCAGATCGTTGCTCTTCAGCACGATGGTGGCGTCATGCAGGTTTTCCAGATTGATTTCCGGCAGGCCGACGGAATCCTCGGTTTCCAGCTCCAGCCGGGTGATTTGGTTGTCCGCGTTCAGCAGGACCCGCTGAACGCCCGCAGGGATGGAGACCTCCTCCATCTCGTAGGGGATGCCCAGGATCTGGTCGCCGTCTGCGTTATACAGCAGCCCGTTCCGAGACTGGTAGTGGGGATTGCCCTCCTCTACCACATAGCCCTGCAGCACCCGCAGATTGGTGCTTTCCAGATTCAGGTACAGTGTGGTGCTGGGCAGCACCAGCTGATCGGTGGACAGCTGTTCCTCCGTGATATCCACCGCCTGAATGTACTTCGGCACCCGCAGGATATGGCTGTAGGTCTGCACACTGCGCAGGAAGCTGGGATTGCCGTAGCCCACCAGTGTTTGCAGATAGGTCGTATTTTTTGCAGCGTTGTCCGGGTCCGTGATATAGACTGTCTGGCTGTTGTCCATATAGTACCGCTGGAGCGTTACATGGTAATCCTCCGCCAGCGGGACTAAGTCCGACGGCTCCAGAATATGCCGCCCGCTGCCCGGAGTATAGAACCACGGGACCAGCTTGCCGTTTTCCGTCCAGCCGGGGAACAGGGAGGTCAGAGTGGCACCATCCTTTCCCAGCAGCGGCACCAGATAATAGAACAGGTTATAGGTGTCAAGCTGGCGGTCCAGCTTGACGTCCCCCAGAGTGTCCATGCCGTTGAGCAGCATGTCCTGTGTCAGAGCGGTACTTTCCGCGGTGAGCTGCTGGTTCAGAACATAGACCCGGTAGGCGTTGGGCGTACAGGGGACCTCCGTGGATACCCAGTTCTCAGAGCTTTTGCTGAGCCGGTAATCCACATAAATAATGAGCTTTGTGCCCTCCTTAGAGGGAATGGTGACAGGGAAGTCCTCGGCGGGGACCTTGGTCACGCCACCGTCAAAGGAAATTCCGGTGATGCGGGCATAGGTGCCGAGATCGTCCAGTCCAAAATAATAGGTGTTTTCAAAAAAGCCCTTGATCAGGCAGAAATCCAGCGCATTGAACAGTTCCTTTTCATCAACGCTCTGCCCCCAATACAACGTGCTACCGCTGGAGGTACGGGCATAAATAGACATCGTAAAATTATCCGGGTCCTCGCCCTGAATCAGATCCTCCCGGAAGGACTCCAAATTGCCGGTAATATCGAAATCCGGCTTGGGCTTTTCCGTAATTTCCGGATTCTGAACGGTATCCGCGGGATTGGGCGTGGGAGTGGGCGTCACGCTGCCGCCACCGCCGCCTGTGCCGACGTCTCCGCCGGAGGGCGTATCTTCGCCGCCGGGGATGACGGTCTCACCGGTGCTTCCTCCGGGAGTAACGCTTCCGCCGCTGTTTTCTCCGCTGTCGTCCGCGTCACCGCCGGGCAGGGTTCCGTTTCCGCCCTCGCCGGGCAGAATGATGTCGGCGGAACCGTCGTCCCGGTCCACGATGTCATACACCACGTCCGTGGGGCGACCGTCCACATTGGACACTCCATCGCCGGAAATACCCGCTGTGGCGGTGCTTCCGCTGGAGGAGACCTGCGTAGTTTGCTGGAAGAGATAGCCCGCGCCATCTCCGCCGCCCTGGGTCTCATCCTGAGAGGGGTCCTGCTCCCAGAAGGAATCGTCCGTGCTGCCGTTCTGACCGCCGGTCCCAGCAGAGCTGCTGTCCGGGAACAGCAGCTGGTCGTTTTTCAGATTGCGGTTGGTCTCAAAGGGCTGGAAGGTGTGTCCGGTCCGGTAATCAATGGCGATACGGACGGTTCCCGCGGTGATAAACAGCACCATGGAACCGGCGATCATCAGTTTTCTTATCTTAGGGCTCATAGGTCAGTTACGCTCCTCCGATGCCATTACGTCCTGAATGGTTTTCCACAGGGCGTTGAAATCAATGGGTTTTGAGAAATGTCCGTTCATGCCGCTTTCCGTGGAGAGCCGGATGTTTTCCACAAAGGCGTCCGCGGAGAGCGCATAAATGGGGATAGAAGCCGCGTCGGGACGGTCCATACCGCGAATGAGCTTCGTGGCGGTGTGTCCGTCCATGACTGGCATCTGCACATCCATCAGGATCAGGTCGTAGTATCCGGCGGGGTGGGAGGAGAAGAGGTCCACGGCGATCTGCCCGTTTTCTGCGACCTCTACCTGTACGCCCTTCTCAGCAAGGATATCCACCACGATGGTGGCGTTGATCTCCGTGTCCTCTGCCAGCAGAATGCGGCAGGGATGATCTCTGCCGCCGGAGCGGACCCTGTCCGCCCGGCTGACTGCCGGGACAGTGTTCTCGGACTGCTCCGGTGCTTCTGTCACAGGGAAGGTCAGGTACACGGAGAAATCGGAGCCCTGATCGACGATGCTCTCCACCACGATCTGTCCGCCCATCAGCTTGACCAGCTGGTCGGAGATCGCCATGCCCAGACCCGTTCCGCCGAAGCGGCGGGTGGTGCTGGCGTCCTCCTGCTCAAAGGGGCGGAAGATGCGGTTGATGAACTCCGGGTGCATGCCAATGCCGGTGTCGTGGACCCGGATCATCAGGTCCACCTTGCCGTCCTGAAGCATCATCTGGTGGAAGGAGACAGTCACCTCGCCCTTTTTCGTGAATTTCACGGCGTTGGACAGGAAGTTGATGATGACCTGACTGACCCGCAGCTCGTCGCCCACGATCCAGTCCACAGTCATGTCGCTTTCCACGGCATAGCGGACGCCCTTGGCTTCCAGCGTTTTGGCGAACATATCGTAGAGCTTCTGTCCCAGTGCGCGCAGGCTGAAGGGGCGCTCCTCGAACTCGATCTTGCCCACCTCAATGCGGGACATATCCAGAATGTCGTTGATAAGGCTCAGCAGGTGGTCTGACAGCTCGTTGGCTTTTTCCAGATACTGCATGGAGGGATGGTCCGGGGGCAGCTTGTTTTCCGCCAGCGTCAGCATACCCGCGATGCCGTTCATGGGTGTGCGGATCTCGTGGGACATCCGGAACAGGAAGCTGGTTTTGAATTGGTTGGCAGCCTCCGCCTGCTTCATTTCCTCATGGAAAGCGGTCTCCCTCTGGTTGATCTCCGTGGTGTCCGCCAGCTCGAACAGGTCGTACTCCTGTCCGGCGCAGCGGTGGACGGACAGCCGGAACCATTTTCCGTTAGCGGTGCTCAGCTCCACGGAGAGGGGGGCGATACCATCCCATTCCCTGTAATCCGACCAGAAGCGGCGTCCGGTCTTCTGGTTTTCCTCGTCCAGCAGGGGCAGTACGCAGGTGATGTCGGTTTGCAGCCGCTCCAGCGAGACGCCCAGCAGCTGTTCCAAATCGCCTGCGGCGAAGCAGGGCAGCTGGTCCCTGCGGCGCACCAGAATATAGACCATGGAGGAGTCCCGGTCCAGCTCCCGCAGCAGCGCGGCTCCATACCCGTCCGGAGAGAAGCCCTTCCGGTGCTTGCCGGAGGAACGCCGGGGAAGAAATCCAATCAGCAGGATGGCAAGCACCAGCTCCAGAAAGCCGATCAATATCAGGTAGAAATGCCCGCCCAGCAGGGAGAGCAGGTCGGTAAGCGTAGTCATAGAACAGGCTCCTTTGCGCCGGAGGACCGTGGAAAGGGCGGTCCAACGGACGCGGATTCATAAGAATGGCGGGACAGACCCGCGTGGGCAGGGGAAAGAGAGCCTCACTGCGGGGCAGGCGGCTCTCTCTCGGCGTCCAGCTTGGATGCTTTGTTTTGATACATCCGGGAATCCGCTTCCCGGATCGCCTCGGAGATGGGATGGACGCCGCAGACGCCGCCCACGCTGATGGACAGGTGCAGCCCCGGGTACTCAGGCAGAATGATGCGGTTTACAGCGTCCTGCAGCTGCTTGTTTTTCACAGGCAGGAAGTCTGCGGAGATCTGGGGGTACAGCAGCAGGAACTCGTCTCCGCCGTAGCGGATGAGAATGTCCGTGTTGCGGATGTTGGACAGAACCGCGGTGGCGATGTCCCGCAGGGCGGCGTCTCCGGCGGCGTGACCATAGGTGTCGTTCACAGCTTTGAAATTGTCCACGTCGATGATGGCAACGCCCTCCATGCCCTCCAGGTGCATCAGGTATGTTTCCAGATAGCGGCGGGAGTACGCGCCGGTGACGGGATCTGTAAACAGCGCGCGGTTTTCACCCCGGCTGCGGTCCAGCAGAAGCCGGGTGCCGTTGGCGTCGACCCAGCGTCCGCTGTCCATTTTGGAAAGCAGCTCCAGCACACAGGGCGTGCCGTTGATGCACAGGTACTTGGCAATGACAAAATAGGCGTCCGTGCTGGTGAATTCCAGCTTGTTCAGCGTGGACCTCTGCGACAGCGCCTTGGCGGCAATGCAGTTGGAGCAGATGCCGCTGCTCTCCCAAAAGGCGGCGCAGAACTGCCCCGTGGAACGCAGCGCACCGTCCGCGTCCATTTCCAGTACGGAGCGGGTCTGCGGGTCCACCAGCCGCACGATGTCGAAGATCTCCTGAAGATGGTGGATGGAGACGGACAGGGAGGAGGTGGACAGGCTGCTCTGTGTTTCCGAACGGGATGCGCCGGTCTTCCGGATGGCGCCGTGGCGCTGGGGGTCGGTCAACTGTCCAACCGCGCCAGCATAGTGTTCCGTCACCAGGGGAGACCAGAGGGTCCGGACGCGGAGGTTGCACCAGTGGGTCTCGCCGGCATAGGTCATCCGGACATTCAGGGAGAACTCCGGATTGTTGACGGTGGTGGCGTGCAGCGCGTCCCGCAGGTGGAGGAAATCCTCCCGGTTCAGCTGCCGGAACAGCTGGGAATGCTCCGGGTCCTCCATGTTCACCAGAGAATAGCGGTACTGGGGCGGCTCGTCCCAGTTGGTAACGGTGACCATTTTGGACAGATGATCGTACTCGAATTGAAGACCGCCGTTGCAGGAGGCGAAAAAGTCGATGCGTGTCTGTAGGGATTCCAGCAGGCGCTGGGCGCGGTCACTGACGGGAATGGCATTGCTCTTCAAAAGCTCCGTGGACAGCAGACCTGCCTCCCGGTAGTAGGAGGGGTCCTTTCCGGTGTGGCGGAACGCCGCCTGCAGCTTGGGACCGATCTCTCGGAGGCATTCCAGCAGCAGGGGGCTGAACGCGCCGCACTCGCCGTTCATGATCATGAACATGGCGGTGCCGTGGTCATAGGCTTTTTTATAGCAGCGGTCGCTGGTTAGAGCATCGTAAACGTCGGCAAGCCCCACGATCTGGGCGGAAATGGGGATCTGCTCGCCCAGCAGTCCGTCCGGATAGCCGTGACCGTCCCAGCGCTCGTGGTGCCAGCGGCAGATCTCCAGCGCTGTGTGCAGCAGCGGCTCGTCCCGGTCAGCGGAGACGTTTTTCAGAATGGACGCGCCGATGACGGGGTGGGTCTTGATAACGGCAAATTCCTCCGGTGTCAGTCGTCCGGGCTTGTTGAGGATGCTGGAGGGAATGTCAATCTTCCCGATGTCGTGCAGGGCGGATGCCGTAATGATCCGGGCGACCTCTTCCTCCGACAGGTGGTAGACGTCGGTTTTCTGCACCAGATGGCGCAGAAGCAGCTCCGTCGCCGTACGGATGTGCAGCACATGGTCGCCGCTTTCCTGATTACGGAACTCCACGATATTGCTGAGGATGTCGATCATCAGGTTGTTGTTTTTCTCTTTTTCGTAAACCAGGTCGGTGACAATGTTCATCAGCCGCTTCTGGTTGGCGTAAAGGCTCAGGGTGTTCTGCACACGCCGGCGGACGATGTATGCGTCAAAGGGGCGGTGGATATAGTCTGTAACGCCCAGGGCGTATGCCCGCTCGATGGAGGGATGGGACTCCTCGGCGGAGATCATGATAACGGGAATTTCGTCTGTCCAGTGCAGCTGCTTCATCCGTTCCAGCACCTGGAAGCCGTCCATTTCCGGCATATTGATATCCAGCAGGAGAAGGTCCACGGTCAGGTCCTTCTGCAGGGTGAAGATCGCCTGCCTGCCGTTTTCGGCTTGGATGAACTCATAACGGTCTCCCAGAATCGCCATCAGAAGCTCCCGGTTCATCTCGGAGTCATCCACGATCAGAATCTTGTACTTCGTTTCCATCACCCAGCTCCCATCTCCCGCTGATAGAGACAGCCGGGGCGGTTTCCCCGGCGCTTTTTCAGTGGATATCGTTGCATTTCTCGACATTTTATGACTATTTAAGCATATCATGTAACCGGTTGAATAGCAAGGAAATTCTGACCGAAAATGGAAGCGATATCCAGCCGCCCTGTGTGCAGAAGCACACGCCTGCGGCGTCCGCCGGAGGGCGGAGGCGCGGCTATCCTTCCGGTGCGGACCGGTTAATTTTCCTCACAAACAACCGTCTGCCGTTCGCGGACACGGGGGGGGGTAAGAAAACCCCGGATTGTCCGTTCCAGTACGGCGACATCCAGCGGCTTGGACACATGGGCATCCATTCCGGCGTCCATACAGCTCTGCACATCCTCGGCAAAGGCGTTTGCAGTCATGGCGACAATGGGAATGGTCCGTCCCAGCGGGTTGGAGCTGGCGCGAATGGCGCGGGCGGCTTCCAGCCCGTTCATGTTGGGCATCTGAATGTCCATCAGAATGGCGTCATATTCGCCGGGCTGGACCTTGGAAAAGGCTTGGGTCAGCGCCGCACCGTCCGGGTATATGGTGCAGGACGCGCCCCGCATTTCCAAAATCGCCTGTAGGATCTCCGCGTTCAGCTCATGGTCCTCCGCGCAGAGGAATCTCATGCCCTTCAGCACGGAGGCGGTCTCCCGCTGCTGGGGCGCTACCTCACTGAGGGCGCTGTCCACGGCGCGGATGAGATTCATCCGGAAGAACGGGCGGGCGATCAAGCCGTCCACGCCGCTTTGCAGCAGAATATCATGCACCTGCTCCTGCTGGGCATAGTCGCAGCAGAAAATCAGCACGGCGTCCCTTGCCGTCTGGCGCAGCAGCTGCACCGTTTCCGGCAGGCTCTGGTCGTGCAGCTGTCCTGCCAGCAGGATCACATCCGCCTGATCCTGCTTCAGCAGACGGAGAGCTTCCTCTCTGGTGGACGCCGCGGAGAACAAAACCGGAGTTTCCTGCAAGGAGGCGCCCATGTTGCGGATCAGCGCCTCCTCATAGGAGATCAACAGGACGCTTCTGGCGTCCACCTCGTATTCGCTGCTCCGGTCGATGGGCAGCGTCAGAGAGACATCGAAGCGGGACCCCTTGCCGGGCTCGCTTTCTATATGGATGGAGCCGCCCATCAGGTCCACAATGCTTTTGGTGATCGCCATGCCCAGACCGGTGCCCTGCACCCGGTTGGTGACAGAGCCCTCCGCCCGGGTGAACGGCTCAAAGATGTGGGCGACAAACTCCGGCGTCATGCCGCAGCCATTGTCTGTCACGGAGAGCGTGAAGGCGGCGTGACCGGGAATAGCGCAGGGCTGCTCCGCCAGGTCAAAGGTGATGGTGCCGCCGTAGGGCGTGTATTTCACGGCGTTGGACAGCAGATTGATGAAGATCTGCCGCAGGCGCACACCGTCGCCAATGAGGTATTCGTGGACGATCTCATGGACCCGGATGTGCAGGGTCTGCCCACGTTCCGCCGCCTGCGAGCGGATGATGCTGTCCACCTGTCCCACCTGCTCGGCAAGGCGCACCGGCTCGGAGTTCAGATGAATCTCGTTGGACTCGATTTTGCTCATGTCCAGAATGTCGTTGATAAGGCTCAGCAGGTGGCGGCTGGACATCTGGACCTTGGAAATGTAGGTGTGCAGCCGGTCGGAAATGCCTTCCTCGTGTTCCATCAGGCTGGTGATGCCCACGATGGCGTTCATGGGGGTACGGATATCGTGAGACATATTGGCAAGAAAGTCGCTTTTTGCCGCGCTGGCAGCCTTTGCCGCCTGAGTGGCACGCTCCGCCGTTTCCACAGCGGAGGACAGCGCTGTGTTGACCTTTTCCAGCTCGGCGTTTTTGCGGTCCAGCTCCTGATTGATGGCGGATAGTGCCTTGCTGTTGCGGCGTTCGGTGTCAATGACCTGCTTCTGCTTCAGCCGCAGGACAACATAGATGGCGGCAACGCACACGCCCAGCAGAAGTATGGCAAAAATCAGGATCAGCCGCACCGTTGTGTTGATCAGGGAGACGGTGTTGGCGGCAACGCACACGGAGGGGACCAGAAACAGCAGCGTCCACTGGGCGTTTTCCATTTGATAGAGGGAATAGTAGTATTCCTCACCGTTCAAAACGGCGTTGGAGTAGGCGATGTGGTGCTGGGACAGCTCCTGCTTGGCTTCGGAAAAGGAACTGCCGTGAAGATATTCCATCTGCCCCAGCACGGTGTAAAGGTTATGCCCCTGCAGCAGGGTATTTTCCGTGTCGGAAAACAGCTTGGTGCCGTGGCTGTCCAGAACATAGACGCTGTTGTTCCCATCGTAGGCAGTACAGCTGAAATAGGGGTTCAGCTCCGTCATGTTCCGGGAGACGCCGTAATAGGTCAGGGTGGCGGTCTGGCTGCCCACCTGAATGGGAAGTGGCTTCTCCAGTTTCAGAAGGAATACCATCTCCGCCTGTCCGGTGGTCATGGTGTTGTAGACATAGCAAACCTGCTGGGGCTGGTCCGCCAGATAGTTCAATCCGGAGAGCGTCCCCTGCATCCCGTTCTGCGTGTAGTAGCGCCCGGTGTCGTCCACCGCCATCATTTCGGACTGGGAGGAGTTGAACACATTCAGCCGCGCCTGCTGGCTCATGAGAGACAGCAGCTCCTCCGCGGTGGCGGGATGGGTCTCCAGCAGATAGTTGCTCTGGGTCTGGGCAAGCTGCCACTGATTGTCCACTACCTCCTCCAGATTGGTAAACAGCTGGGTGGTGACCTCCCGCATCTGGCTCAGCCGTTCGGCGTAGAGGACCCCGTCGATATATCTGCCGTAGAAATCCAGAAAGATGTAGACACTGCCCGCTGTGATCAACGTCAGGGCGAGAAGGACGGTCAAGATCTGCCGGGCTTCTTTTTTCCAGGGATGGTTTGCCGCGATACTTTTCATTCCGTCACTCCCAGATGATGTCCTTTTCAGAAAGCTGCTCAAACTGGCTGATGTACTCCCGGGCGGCATCCAGACCGAGGATGCCCGTGTCGGTCAGATCGCCCTCTTCGGCGACCTCGTCGGTCACGCCGGCGATGACAACGGTGTAAAGCGTCTGGTCGTCAATGGAGAAATTTTCCGGCGTGACCAGCTCATAGGGAAAGAGGTGTTCCCCGTCTCCGCTGCGGTCATAGCCGGTCTCTGCCAGCTCCTTGACCCGCGCGCCGGTCAGCGTCACCGTCTGGATGTCCTGCCGCCATCCGGTGGGCAGAATGGAAACCAGCTCCTCATCCGTCACCGGCAGGGGGAAGAGCGCACCGCTGACGCCATCCAGATTCAGGTCGCCCGCACCGTCGATTTTGTACCATTTGTTTTTGGAGATCAGTGCCATGTCCGCTCCGGCGGCTTTGGCAAAGCAGATGCCCACCAGCTTGGCGCAGTGGTCCGTGTCGATTTTCTGGGTGACGGTGGTGTGCTGCACAGAGGTGTTGTCCCAGATCAGGTGCTGGTTGCTGTCAAAGGCATTGACCACATCATCCAGCGTAGCATCGCCCCGGACAAATGCCAGCATGGCTTCTCCAATGGGAACGACCACGTTGGTCCAGCCATTATAAATGAATGGAGCAGTTGCACCGGAGTTCAGCTGACCCTCGATGTCGGCGTAGTAGCTGTCCTGATTCACAGCATAGTCCTTCAGTGGCAGCAGGGAGGTGCTGGCATAAGTGCTGTTTAATGCCTGCATTCCCTCCACGGTAGAGAGAATTTCCATGACGTGGAGGGCATCCTCCAGACTCTGTTCATTGCCTGGCTGTTCCAGATGCTTGTTGAGACCGATGAAACGGGAGACATTGAGGATAAAGGCATTTTTTGTGCCGTCCTCAGACAAAAACGGCATCAGACCGAATTCATCCGTGGTTTCTTCGGCTGTGAAGGTGTTGGAGCTGCCCAGCAGAAACAGGGTGTTTCCCTTTGCCATTTCCAACCGTGTGTCGTTGTCGCTCTTAGGGTCCCCGTTTCCGTTCAGCATTCCCAGGTCCCGCCATTTTTCCAGAACGCGCAGGTTTTCCATCATTTCCGGAGAGCCTGCCAGTGTGACCTCGCCCTTCAGGAAGCTGTTCTGCCATGCACGTCCATCCGGCGTGTTCAGATAACCGGTGTCTAAAATATCGCACAGGTATTGGAAGCCATAGCCGGGCAGCTGGATCTCGTCCAGGCAGAGATTGCAGCCCGCCGCCGCTACCTGGGGCGCCAGCTCCTCCAATTCCTTTAGGGAGGTGGGCAGAGTCCACCCGTGCTTTTCCAGCAGGGTTTTGTTGTAGGTAATGCCGACGCAGTCATAGTAGGTGGGAAGCAGATAGATAGCGCCCTCGCTGTCAGTCACATCCTGAAGCCGGGCTTCCGCATAGTTGTCCGTAAACGCATACCCGGCAAGGTCTATGAGCCTGCCGCTGACATTATCCAGTCCCGGCGTGTAGTAAGAGGTGCAGTAGACATCCGGCATGTCGTCCGCAGCCAGCTCCGCCTTGACGTAGGCGGTGTAGTTCTTGCCGCTGTAAGGGATGACCTCCAGATTGATCTCCGGATATTTTTCATGAACGACGTCGATGAAGGCGCTGATATTACGGAAAGGAGCCTGCATGGTGATGGGTTCGTGTTCCCAGCTGGCAGCTCCGCTGGACGACGATGCGGGAACCGTCTGTCCGCAGCCGGTCAAAAGGGACGCGGTGCAGGTTATGGCTAACAGGAAGCTGAACAGTCTGTGGTTTTTCATGGAAAACATCCTCTCTGCTTGCGCAGCAATATACAAAAAGCGGTCAGCGTACCCGCTGACCGCTGCGTTTCACGAGATCTAAGCATGATCGCAGGATTGGTATGATCTTCTGATTTATTTTATTGTAGCGCGTACAGCAGTTATTGGCAATATTTTTCAGGAAATTTGGAAAATTTTATACAAAAATGGCAGGCGGAAACCGATGCGCGGCGCGAAGGAGCGCCCTTTTCAGAGCTTTTTTGCCGGCAGGGGGTTGACAAAAGCGCGGATACTTTCTATAATTCGTAACGCAGTTATGAAACGATGTTATGAATGAGGAGGCGAATGAATGGCAAAGCAGATCGAGGGGGTCTCGGAGCGTATTTTAGAGTGCGCCAAGGCGGAGTTTCTGGACAAGGGCTATACGGAGGCATCTCTGCGAGTCATTGCGGCGGCAGCGGGAACCAGCACAAACTCCATTTATGTCCGGTTCAAGGATAAGGAGGGACTGTTTTCCGCCATTGTAGAGCCGGTGCTGAGCCAGATGCTGGAGCGGTTCCTGAAAATACAGGAGGCATTCTGCCGCATGGACCGTACGGAACAGGCGGCGCATATGGCGGAATATGCCGATGGCGGTACGATGGAGCTGGTTGGATATATGTATGACCATTTGGATGAGTTCAGGCTGCTGCTGGACGCTTCATACGGCACCCGTTTTCACCATTTTGTGGATGAATTGGTGCGCATCGAGGTGGAGTACACCTACAAATACATGGAGACGGTGGGCTATCCGGCGCACACGGGAGATGCCCTGACGGAAAAGCTGCTGCATATTGTCACGACCTCCCGCTTCGAGAGCATTTTTGAGGTTATCCGCCACGGCATGAGCTGGGAGGAAGCGAAGAAGTACATGAACCTTTTGAGCCGCTACCACCGCGCGGGCTTTTCTCAAGTTTTTGGTCTGTAAGCATCAGACGGACAGGCTGCCAGCATTGGCAGCTTTTCATAAAGCTATAAGTTAGCAATATCTAACTTCAAAAGGAGGAAATCAATATGGAAAAACAGAGCCCGGTCCAGCGTATCTGGGAATTGGGCGAAAACGAGCATGGGAAGCTGACCGCAGCGGTGGTCCTTGCTGTGATCGGTGTGGTGTGCGGCATGGTGCCGTACTTTGCCGCGGCAAGGATCATTGCGCTGCTGCTGGCGGGAGAGAAGGCGTTGTCAGCCTATACTGTCTGGCTGACAGCCGCACTGTGCGGCTATCTGCTGCGTACGGTGCTGTATAACGGCGCACTGTCCCTTTCCCACAAAGCCACGTTCAGCATTTTGAAAACCATCCGGCAGCTGCTGCTGGCAAAGCTGCCGAAGCTGCCCCTGGGAACAGTGATGGATACCTCCAGCGGCAAGCTCAAGCAGATCATCGTGGATCAGGTAGACAGCATGGAGACCACGCTGGCGCACCTGTTCCCGGAAATGACGGCAAACATTGCCGCGCCTGTCCTGACGCTGATTTACCTCTTTTTGCTGGATTGGCGGCTGGCGCTGCTGTCCCTTGTGGTGTTTCCCGTTGCATTTTTCTTCATGATGACGGTCATGGGCGGCTATGCCAAGGACTATGAGGGCGCGGTGCAGGCGACCAATGAAATGAGCAGCACCATGATCGAGTACATCAACGGTATTGAGGTCATCAAGGCGTTTAATCAGGGAAAGAAGTCCTATGCCCGTCTGGCGGACAAGGTCCGTGCCAATGCCCAGTATTATTATGACTGGATGCGCCGCAGCCAGCTGGGCATGTCGATGGCGTATGCCTTTTTCCCGGCGCAGATGCTGACGGTGCTTCCGCTGGGCTGGGTGTTTTACCTCCACGGCACGCTGACGGTGGAGACGTTTATCACTGTCATCATCCTGTCGCTGGGTATGTCCGGTCCCATTGTTGCCGCGTTCAACTTTGTGGATACACTGGCGCAGGTAGGTACCACTGTGGGTCAGGTGGACGAGATCCTGAAGGCGGAGGAGCAGGCGCACGGCACAGAGACGGTGACATTTGCCGACCACAATGTGGAGGTGAAGAACGTTTCCTTCGGCTACCATGACGGACAGGAGATTCTGCACAGCGTCAGCCTTTCTGTGCCGCAGAACGGCATGACCGCGCTGGTGGGTCCCTCCGGCTCCGGTAAGTCCACCCTGGGCAAGCTGATCGCGGGCTTCTGGGATGTAAAGTCCGGCTCTATCACGATGGGGGGTCACGACCTGAAGGACATTCCTCTGACGCAGCTTTACGATCAGGTGGCTTATGTCTCTCAGGATAACTATTTGTTTGATGATACCGTGCGGGAGAATATCCGTATGGGGCGCCGCGGCGCAACGGATGCGGAGGTAGAAGCCGCAGCGCATGCCGCGGGCTGTGACAGCTTTCTGGAAAAGCTGGAGCATGGCTTTGATACCCGCGTCGGCGGGGGCGGCGCGCACCTGTCCGGCGGCGAGCGTCAGCGCATTGCCATTGCAAGAGCCATGCTGAAGGACGCGCCGGTCATCGTACTGGATGAGGCAACGGCTTACATCGACCCGGAAAACGAAGCTGTGATTCAGCAGGCGGTGGCAAAGCTGGTGGCAGACAAAACGGTGATCGTCATTGCCCACCGGCTGTCCACCATTACCGGAGCGGATAATATTGCCGTCGTTAAGGATGGCAAAATTGCAGCGCAGGGCAGACACGAAGAGCTGCTGGAAAGCAGCCCGCTCTATAAAGAGATGTGGCAGGCGCATATGGGAGCAAAGGATGGTGAGACGGTATGATCGAGACCTTCAAAAAGATCTGGCAGTTTGCGGGAGACGAACGGAAAAACATCAACCGGTCCGTGGCGGTCAGCTTTGTAAACGCGGTACTGCAAATGTTTCAGGTGGGCGCGATTTACTTTGTTGTACTGGCGCTGACCTCCGGTACACGGGGCGGAAGAACCGCGTGGCTGGCATTGATTTTTGAGCTGATCAGCATTTTCGGCGGCGCCGTTACTGCCAGCATTTCCAAGATGTATCAGACCCACGCGGGTTATTTTATGGCGGCGGACCGGCGGATTTCCATTGCTGACCGGATGAAGACCGTGCCTATGGGCTTTTTCAATGACAATAGCCTGGGGCAGGTCTCCGGCGTCTGCACTACGGTGGTCAGCACCATTGAGACGATGGTGCCCATGGTGCTGGTGAATATCCTCAGTGGACTGATCACCACGGCGGTATTTACGCTGGTCATCCTGATTTTCGACTGGCGCATCGGGCTGATTGCCCTTGCGGGAATTTTGGTGTACCTTGGCATTGTGTCTGCGATGGAGAAAAAGTCCGCCGTGATCGCAGATGATACCCAGGAATCGCAGACTGCTTTGGTCGAAGCCGTGCTGGAGACCATCCAGGGCATGAGTGTGATCAAATCCTTTAACCTGACAGGAAAGGGTGACCAAAAGCTGCAGGCTGCGGTAGAGTATAACCGGAGGAGCAATCTGGCGGTAGAGAGCGTGATGACGCCTTATACCGCCGCACAGGAGGCGGTGCTGCAAATTGCCAGCGTTGCCATGATGCTGGCTGCGGTCTCCCTGTGGGCGGGCGGAAGCATGACACTGTCCAACGCCCTGATGTCGTTGGTGGTGTCCTTCCTGGTGTTCAGTCAGGTGAAGCTGTTCGGCATGGGCGTTTCCATGCTGCGGCTGGCGGGTGCTGCCATTGACCGCACCGTGGAAACGGAGCAGATGCCCCAGATGGGAGAGAGTGGCAAGCCTGTAACTCCGGAAAAGCACGATATCATCTTTGACCATGTGAGCTTTTCCTATGAGAAAAAGCCTATTCTGCGGGATGTCACCGTGACTTTACCGGATAAGACTACCACTGCCATCGTAGGTCCCTCCGGCAGCGGCAAGACCACCTTTTGCAATCTGGTTGCCCGATTCTGGGATGTGGACAGCGGCAGCGTCCGCGTGGGCGGCACGGATGTACGGGATTATACGCTGGAGTCCCTGATGGACCAGATCAGCATGGTGTTCCAGAATGTGTACCTCTTTGCGGACACCATTGAGAACAATATCAAGTTCGGCTGTCCCGATGCCACCCATGAGCAGGTGGTGGAAGCGGCGAAAAAAGCCTGCTGCGATGATTTTATTGAAGCTTTGCCTGAGGGCTATAACACTGTGATTGGCGAGGGCGGCGCATCTCTTTCCGGGGGTGAAAAGCAGCGCATTTCCATTGCCCGCGCCATGCTGAAGGACGCGCCCATCATCATTCTGGATGAGGCGACTGCCAATGTGGACCCGGAGAATGAGGACCGGCTGCAAAGGGCAATCGAGACACTGACCCATGAAAAGACTGTCCTGATGATCGCCCACCGGCTGAAGACCGTTCGTAAGGCGGACCAGATTCTGGTATTGGCAGACGGAAAAATTGTCCAGCAGGGCAGGCATGAGGAGCTGATCCAGCAGCCCGGAATTTATGCGGACTTTGTGACCGGGAAGAAGGAAACCACCGGCTGGAAGCTGTGAGCAGAGTTCCATAGAAACTGAAAGGCTCTGACAGGGAAGTACTGAACGGTTTTACCGGAGCCTTCCAGCTGATATATGTGATAAATAATAAAGTTCCCTCGGGGCAAGTGCTTCACTGCACTGCCCGGAGGGAACTCTTATATAGTCTATGATCAGTTCAAAAAGTCTTTTAATTTCTTGGAACGGCTGGGGTGACGCAGCTTTCTGAGCGCCTTTGCTTCGATTTGGCGGATGCGCTCGCGGGTGACATTGAATTCCTTGCCCACCTCTTCCAGAGTGCGGGTGCGTCCGTCCTCAATGCCGAAGCGCAGCTTCAGAACCTTTTCCTCCCGGGGGGTCAGGGTGGACAGCACGTCCATCAGCTGTTCCTTCAGCAGGGTAAAGCTGGCTGCTTCGGAGGGTTCCGATGCGCCCTCGTCGGGAATGAAGTCGCCCAGATGGGAGTCCTCCTCCTCACCGATGGGGGTTTCCAGAGAGACTGGCTCCTGGGCGATCTTCAAAATCTCCCGGACCTTTTCCACGGGCATATTCATTTCCTTGGCGATCTCATTGGGAGAGGGATCGTGTCCCAGCTCCTGCAGCAGCTGGCGGGAGACCCGGATGACCTTGTTGATGGTCTCCACCATATGGACGGGGATGCGGATGGTCCGCGCCTGATCGGCAATGGCGCGGGTGATGGCTTGGCGGATCCACCAGGTCGCGTAGGTGGAGAACTTGTAGCCCTTGGTGTAGTCAAACTTTTCCACAGCCTTGATCAGACCCAGATTGCCCTCCTGGATCAGATCCAGGAACAGCATGCCGCGTCCCACATAGCGCTTGGCGATGGACACCACCAGACGCAGGTTTGCTTCTGCCAGCTTTTTCTTTGCCTTTTCACCAGCCTTCAGGGCGTCCTTCAGGTCAGCGGTCTCCACGGGGGTCAGCTCCCGGGGTTCTCCGGCGGCAATGCGTGCTTCCTCCTCCTTCAGCTTCCGGGAGGCTTCATTTCCGGCGGACATCGCCTGCGCCAGGTGAATCTCCTCGTCCGGGGACAGCAGGGGGACCTTGCCGATCTCCTTCAAATACATCCGGACAGGGTCGTCAATGGAGAAGTTGTTTACCAGAGAGTTGGGGTCTACCAACTCCTCCTCCTCCACATCGGCGATCTCCTCCTCGTCCGGCTCGTCATCGTTCAGCTCGGGCAACAGGTCGGCATCCGTGCTGATGTCGATGTTCAGGGCTTCCAGAGAGTCGTACAGCTGGTCCATCTGCTCGCTTTCCAGATTCAGGTCGTCCAGCGTTTCCATCAGCTCTGCAGATTCCAGCTTGCCCTTCTTTTTGCCCTTGGCAAGCAGCTCCCGCAGCTTTTCGTTTGCCATGATAAGGGCTGCGGCAGGCAGGGACGCCACGGTTTTGTCATCCAGCCGGGCGGGAGGGGTGTTTTTATCTGCGGCAGGGTCCGCAGCGGGTTCTGCCTTGGCTGCCGCGGCTGCCTTTTTCTTTGCCGGAGCCTTCTTCTTTTCCGCGGCGTTTTCCACCGCGTCTGCGGCATCTGCCGCGGCAAGAATGGCATTTGCCTGTTCAATCAGTTCCTTTTGAGACAAGGGCTTTTCACTCATGGTGCTTTCCTCCAATAGCTTTTGCTTTTCTGTATTTTTCAGTCGCGGCAAGAAGGGGGTCCGTGCTGGAGCCCTCCGCGCGTTTTTCTGCTTCGGTCCGGATGATATGTAAATAGTCCTGCAATGCCCTTTGCCGGTGCTCCGGAGACTCCGGCTTCTGACAGATGCCGCTCAGATGGCTCATCTCCTCCGGAGAAAGCTCTCCGGCAAGAGAGGAGAGGGCAATGGGACGACCGTTTTCCCGGTCCTGCCACAGCAGAGAGAAGACCTTCCCGAACAGGGGAACGGAGAAATCTCCGGGGTCCAGCGGCGGCTGGGGGGGGAACAGGGAATCGTCCAGCAGCAGCAGACGGAGCACACCCTCCTCCGCCAGGGCGGAGGTCACGTTTTCATACCGCAGGGAGCGTTCCCGGGGCTGCAGGTTGACTGCTGGATTCAGGTCCCGCCGGGTCTGGGCTTTTTTTCCCCGGGCAATGCGGCGCTGAAAGGCGCGTTTGACCTCCAGCTGCATGGCGGCGGGAGTGATCTGTGCCTGCTCAGCTGCCCGGGCGGTGTAGATCTCCCGTTCCACGGCGTTGCTGAAGCCTGCGATCAGCTCGCTGACCTCCTCGCAGTAGGCAATGCGCGCCTGGTCATCGGCAAGGTCATATTTTCCGGCGATCTCCGCCATACGGAATTCGATGCCGTTTTCACTGCCGTTCAGCAGGCGTTCAAAGGCGTCCGCCCCGTGGTTTTTGATGAAATCGTCGGCATCCTGCTTGACCAGCTCGCCGCTTTCGGTCCTCCGGCGGGGCAGCTGAAGCACCCGAACGGAAAATTCCGAGTTGTTCAGCAGCTGGAGCGCCCGCTCCGTGGCGATTTTTCCGGCGTTATCGTTATCGTAGCACAGCACCAGTTCCTTGGTCAGCCGGGAGAGAAGGCGGGTCTGCTCCACCGTCAGCGCGGTGCCCATAGACGCCACTGCGTTGTCAAAGCCCGCCTGGTGCAGGGTGACGATATCCAGATTTCCCTCGCAGAGAATGATGTTGGGGCGCTTGCTTTTTTTTGCCAGGTTCAAGCCGTACAGCACCCGCCGTTTGCTGTAGACCGGGGTTTCCGGAGAGTTCATGTATTTTGGCTCCGAGTGGTCCAGCACCCGGCTGCCGAATGCCACCACGTTCCCGCGGACATCGATCACCGGAAGCATAAGCCGGTTGCGGAACTTGTCGTAAAGGTGACCGTTTTTTCCCTGTACCACCAGTCCGGCGGACAGCAGCTCCGCCTTGGTGTAGTTCTTTTCCGTCATGGCAAGCAGCAGGGCGTCCCAGCGGTCCGGCGCGGCGCCCATGCCGAAACGGACAGCGGTGGACCGGCGGATCTGCCGCTTGACCAGATAATCCCGGACGGCTTGTCCCTCCGGCTGCTGAAGGACCCGGTAGTAAAACCGGGCGGCGTCCCGGTTCAGGTCCAGCAGCCGCTGGCGGCGCTTGGCAGCCGCCTGGTCGCCGTCCTCTTCCGGCACCTCCATGCCTGCCCGCTGCGCCAGAAAACGGACGGCATCCGGATAGGAGAGGTTTTCCTCTTCCATGATGAAGTTAATGACGCCGCCGCCCTTTTTGCAGCCAAAGCAGTAGAAGATCTGCTTATCCGGAGAAACCGAAAAGGACCCGGTTTTTTCATTGTGAAAGGGACACAGCCCAAACAGGTTGGAGCCTTTCCGGGTCAGCTGGACATAGTTGCCCACCACATCCACAATGTCGCTGCGGGCAAGAAGCTCGTCCAGAAAATTCTGCGGGAAAGCCATCGGATTCTCCTTTCTTGAAAGCTTTGCCGGATATGCCGGAAATGATACGAAAAAGAGGGACTGACTGTTTCATACACATAACATATACGCAGAAAAATCGGAATTTCCTTTTTTTTGGCGCAAAAAATTTTTAAAAATTTGCACTGCGGTGAAAAATGCGGTAAAATGCAGTCAAAATTCACGGCGGGGGAGGGTGCGGCATGGAAAAGATTCAGGTCGGAGGGTTGCGGTGCATCCGTCCCTTGAGGGAACAGGAGGAGGCGCTTTTGCTTGCCCAGCTTCCGCCGCAGCGGAGAGAGCGGCTTCTGCGGACCCGGAGGGAGCGCTGGCAGGAGCCGCTGTGTGCCTATGGTGTGCTTCTTCAGCTCCTGAGGGAAACGCTTGGCTGGAAGACACTTCCCGCTGTTGCCTGCGGAGAGGCTGGGAAGCCGTACTTTCCAACAGAGCCGCAGGTACAGTTCAGTCTTAGCCATACGGAGGGAGCAGTGCTGGCAGCGGTCTCCGCCGGACCGGTGGGGGTCGATGTGGAAAGGCTCCGCCCGGTCAGTCCGCGGCTGCGCCGGGAGTTTGATGGCACCAGAGAGGCATTTTTCCAAAATTGGGTCCGTCTGGAAGCTTTGGGAAAGCTGTCCGGCAGCGGTGTCTGGTGGGAATGGCGGGGCGGACCGCAGGAGAGCGACCGTTTTTTTTATCCGCTGGAATTGTGGGAGGGCTATGCCGCCGGGGCGGCGTCCACCCAGCCGGACGCGGTGCTTCAGATACGGCAGTATGACCTTGCGGCGCTTTTTCCGCAGCAGGGTGAATAGGGCGGAACAACAGAAGAAACAGGTGTGTCCGGGACAGGCTCCGGATACACCTGTTTTCTGTTTCAGATACGGAGAGAAGCTTAGCCGCGTTCCAGCAGCTTTTCACCGGCGCGGTAAATATCACCTGCACCCACCGTTAAGATCAGGTCGCCGGGCTGCGCCAGCTGCGCCAGCTGGTCCGTGACCTTATCCAGCGTAGAGCAGTAGACGGAGCCGGGAATATTGCGGCACAGGTCCGCCGAGGAAATGCCGATGGTGTTGGTTTCCCGGGCAGCGTAGATCTCTGCGACAATGGCGATATCGGGAAGCTT
Source organism: uncultured Dysosmobacter sp. (assembly GCA_934565855.1). Taxonomy (GTDB): domain Bacteria; phylum Bacillota; class Clostridia; order Oscillospirales; family Oscillospiraceae; genus Oscillibacter. The sequence goes on along the minus strand of CAKTIO010000010.1, from coordinate 15,964 downwards.
CAGTTCCTCCACAAAGCGGTCAAACAGCTTCTGGGTCCGGGTGTAGGTGTGGGGCTGGAAGGCAACGATAATGCGCTTGTAGCCCAACTCCTGTACGGATTCCAGCAGGGCGTGCAGTTCATCGGGGTGGTGGGCGTAGTCATCGTAAATATCCGCGCCGTGGTAAACACCCTTTTTCTCAAAGCGGCGGTTTGCCCCGGTGAATTCTGCGAGACCGGCTTCCACAGCGCTGCCGGGCAGTCCCAGAATGTAGGAGGCGCTGGCAGCCGCCAGAGCATTGAGAATGTTGTGGTGTCCATGAACGCGCAGCCTGACATGGGCATACGGCTTTCCGTGAATGACTACATTGAACTCCGGATAGCCGCCCTGCTGCACGATGCTCTGAGCGGTGCAGTCGGCAGGATGCTCCAGACCGAAGGTAAACACCGGACGTCCCAGCTCCTTCAGCGCGTCCATCGCGCCGGAGTCGTCCGCGTTGGCAATGATATGACCGGAGTCGGGTGTCAGTTGGGCAAATCTCCGGAAGGAGTGCTCAATGTCCTCCAGATCCTTGAAGAAATCCAGATGGTCAGCCTCCACATTCAAAATCACGGCGACCGTGGGGAAGAAGCTGAGGAAGCTGTTGCAGTATTCACAGGATTCCAGGATGATGGTGTCGCCCTTGCCCACGCGGTAGCCGGAGCCCAGCAGCGGCAGCGTTCCGCCGATCATTACCGTGGGGTCCTGCTGGGCAGCCATAAAGATATGGGTACACATGGAGGTGGTGGTGGTTTTTCCGTGGGTACCGGAGATGCACAGGGCGTTGGCGTAGTTCTGCATGATGGCGCCCCATGCCTGTGCCCGTTCGTACACGGGAATGCCCCGGGCGACCGCGCCGGAGATCTCCGGGTTGTCGTCGTGTACGGCGGCGGTGCGGATGACAAAGTCACAGTCGCCGAGGTTTTCTGCCCTGTGACCGATGGCAACAGGAATGCCCAGAGCCTCCAGATGGTGAACAGAGTCTCCGGCATTCATGTCAGAGCCCTGTACCTGGAGCCCCATCCCCCGCAGGACCTCTGCCAGCGGACACATGGAAACGCCGCCGATACCGACCAGATGGGCGCGTTTTCCGGGAACGATGTACTCACGAATGGGTTTCGGATTGTTCATCATAGCGGCATGATACTCCTTTAAGCGGCAAGCGCCGCGTTTTCGTTAAGAAAAGCGTCCGGATGCGGATTAGACAGAGATAGTATCCTCCGGAACAACTCATTATAATACGAAAAAGCCGGCAGTGCAACATGGAAAATGTAATGTAAGGGGTATCTTGAATTTGATGTAGCTTATTCTTTGCTGGCTGATATTTTTCGGGATATGGCTTTAGTGTAAATTACATGGTATGATAATAAAAAAACAGCAGAAAAGAACGCTTTAAGGGGACATGTCTTATGTATATTGCAAAGGATGGCAACGGGAAGCGTATAAGAGCATCGGACGCGAATAAGGAGAGTACTTACTTCTGCCCGGTTTGTGGAAATCCTGTTATCCTGAAAACAGGACTGGTGAATACGGAGCATTTTGCCCATGTATCAGATGGTAGGTGTGAAGATGAGTGGAGCTACGATATGTCAGAATGGCACCGTCGAATGCAGGAGTTTTTTCCTATTGAAAAGAGGGAGGTCGTCATCAGGCAGGGCGGGAAAACACATCGGGCGGACGTATGTATTGGCAACATTGTAATTGAGATGCAGCATAGTCCGATTTCTGCGGAGGAATTTGAGGACAGAAACAGGTTTTTCAAGAGCAGCGGGTATCGTCTTGTGTGGATATTTGACGTTCGGGATAGAGTTGCGTCAGATAGCATCCAGCGTCTTAATGATGATACTACTACAAAATTTCGTTGGAGCCATCCAATGAGAATATTTAGCTCGTTGGATAAACCTCTTACAGATTACGATAGATTTCATGCGATATATTTGCATTTGCATGATAACGAGGAGGGAACGACGGAAATCAGACGTGTTGTATGGACGAGGGGACATGCGGATGGATCTGTAGATCTTTCCCGGTTTGCGGTCAGTGAAGAAGCTATTGCTATGGAAGAGCTTGAGAATGTGGAAGAATTCTTCCTTCCCCTTGAGACTAAGCGTAGGGAAAGAGTGGAGTCATCTATCAAGGCTTTAAAAGAAGAAGCACATATTAAGGGATTTCGGTACTCAAAAAAATACATAGGAGAAAAGGGAAAGCCGCAGAATGCATATATCTGTGACCGCAGGAAGAAATTTGAATTGACCTTGGTTGGAGAAGCTGGGTGCCGCTATTGTAAATATTGCGCGATGATAGTAGCGAAGAGACGCAGCGGCGTTTATAACAAATATGCTGTGTATTGCTGTTACCCATATGCTTATAGAGAACCCGACAAGGACGCACATCCAGGGTATGAATGTTGCGGTGCGACAGAGTTGGAATTATGAGCGGTTTTATACTTACCTTGAAGACTACACGCTATAGCATGCAGCTTTTGGAGTAAAGCTTCCTCAGCTCAGCAGGGAGAACAGCAGCACCACGATGCCCAGAATGACCAGCACGACACCGGTGGCGCGGTTCAGGGTTTTCGGTTCCGCCTTGTTGGCAAAGACAGCGGCGATTCTTGCCCAGACCAGTGTGAACAGTACGCACAGAATAAAGACCGTCCAATCCGGCGTGCCGCCGATGATGAAGTGGGAAACCGCTCCAGTCAGGGCGGTAAACGTCATGATGAACACGCTGGTTCCCACAGCGGTTTTCATCTCGTAGCCCAGCACGGATGTCAGGATCAGAAGCATCATCATTCCGCCGCCCGCGCCGATGAAGCCGCAGATAAAGCCAATAAGAATGCCGCACAGAAGAGATTGAACGGCGCGCTTTCTGGGGGAGACGCCCTGCATGGCTTCCTTGGTGGTCATCACTGGCTTGACAATGAATTTGACGCCCAGCAGGAAGGTCATGAACACGGAAAAATTGCCCATCGTTCCGGAGGGGACCAGGCTTGCCGCACAGCTGCCTACTACCGTGAATAGCAGGACGCTTGCCATCATGATCAGACCATTCTTCAGGTCCAGATTGCGGTTCTTTCCATAGGTGTACGCCGACACGGCGCTGGCGAGAACGTCAGAGGACAGTGCAATGCCCACCGCCATATAGGGATCCATGCCGAGAAAGGTAATGAGCATGGGGCTGATGACTGCCGCAGCGCTCATACCGGCGAAGCCGGTGCCAAGACCGGCGCCCATGCCGGCAAAAAGAGTGATGACAATGGTAAAGAGTAGATGTGTCAAGGAAAAGACCTCCTGTTTTGTGAAATGGCAGTTCTGCGCATAAGAGACTTCTTTACAGAATGTTTGTAGACAGCGGCGTCTGCCCTGTGGTAAACTGAACAGCAGCGAGGGGGGGATGCCGCTGTGCCGGTCAATGTCAAAGCAATGATCGCCGATTCCTTTGTGCAGATGTCAAAGGAAAAGGATATTGATAAAATTACAGTAAAGGATCTGGTGGAGCGGTGCAATATCTCCCGGCAGTCCTTTTACTATCACTTTCAGGACCTTTTAGAGGTTATCGAGTGGTCTGTGGAGCAGGCGTTTCAAAGGCTGTCGGAGCGCAGCCTGGAAATGGAGGATTCCGGCGCGGTGCTGGATGAGTTCATGACCGCCGCGGATGAAGCGGACGCCCTGATGCAGAAGCTGCTGCACTCCCAGAAGCGGGAACAGATCGAGCAGATACTGGCAAAGGCGGTCCGTGCATATTTGCAGGAGCAGATGCAGAGAAAAAACCTGAAAACGGACATTCCCTATGAGGATATGGAGATGGCGCTGAGCTTCTACACCTATGGAATCGTAGGACTGATGATCGAACGCTGCGGGAAAAAGCGGACGGATCGAAAACGGGTGACGCAGCAGATGCGCCGGCTGCTGACCGCCCATGTGAGGGAGCAGACAGAGACGGAGTAAGAGATGCCTATGGGCATCTCTTTTTTGCGTTCTGCGGAAAAAGCATGCAGATCGGAGAAGCAGCAAGGACAGAATAGCAGAGAAGGGATCGCCTGCACATTCCCAGATTTTTCGATTTGTATAGACAAATGGGAGGATGTGTCAAGAAGATTGACATATTTTCGCATCTGTCCATACAGAAGGCGAAAACTGATAGTGGTGAAATCCGGATGGATTTGCTATAAGAAGACTGACATCGCAGGACGGAAGGGATGGTGCGGAATGAGCGAGAAAGACGATGCCTACACAGTCAAGCTGCGGCAGCTGGAGCAGACCATCCATCAGATGCAGCGGGACCGGCAGAGGGATCACGAGAGCATCCGCCGGGAGATCCAAAGGCTCCGCCGTGAGTACCGGAGGTCGGAACAGCAGATGCAGCGGAGTGCAAAAGCCGGACGCTCTCCGGCGGTCACAGCATTGTCCGCGGTCCAGCTGGACTATGACCGGAAACTAAGGCGTATTTTGCAGGACGAGCTGCCGGAGTACCTGCACAGTGCCGGAAGCGACTGTACCACAGACCGGGCGGAGGCTGCAAGCCTGTATGGAGAATACGCGATGGACTTTGCCGCGCAGGCGGTGCGCCATGCCCAGCTGGCGGCGTTAGCGGCGCTGGATCTGCAAATGACCTGTGAGGAGGAGACTGCGGACCGGTCTGATTCAATTAAGAAAACAAATAATAAATGAAGGAGTACGCAAATGAATGAAGTAAAATCACCGAAAAAGCCATTGGTCTATTACTATGTGCTGGTGATGGTGTTTCTGCTGGTGTTCAATTTCCTCGGCATGCCGTGGATCACGGAGCATCAGATCAAGGATGTGGACTACAACACCTTTGTTACCATGACGGAAAACGGAGAAGTGGGCGAGGTGGAGATCCAGCAGCAGAACAACCGGATCCTGTTTACAGACGCCAAAAAGACCGCGGTGTATAAGACTGCTATGGTCCCGGACGACCAGCTGATTCCCCGGCTGCTGAAGGCGGGCATCTCTACCTCCGGCGAGGAGATTGAGCAGACCTCCTTTCTGGTCAGCCTGATGGGCTGGATCGTTCCGCTGGTGGTGTTTATTGCCATTGGACAGTTCATGTCCCGAAAGCTGATGCAGAAAATGGGCGGCGGAAACTCCATGATGTTCAATATGGGGAAATCCAATGCCCGGGTCTATGTCAAGTCGGCAGAGGGCATCAAATTTTCTGACGTTGCCGGAGAGGACGAGGCAAAGGAAAACCTGTCCGAGATTGTGGATTACCTCCATGACCCGGAAAAATATCAGGAGATCGGCGCGTCTATGCCCAAAGGTATCCTGCTGGTGGGTCCTCCGGGAACCGGAAAGACCATGCTGGCAAAGGCGGTTGCCGGTGAAGCCAGCGTGCCGTTTTTTTCCATGTCCGGCTCTGAATTTGTAGAGATGTTTGTGGGCATGGGCGCTTCCAAGGTCCGGGACCTGTTCCGGCAGGCGAAGGAGAAAGCGCCCTGCATCGTGTTCATTGACGAGATCGACGCCATCGGAAAAAAGCGGGACGGTCAGGTCGGCGGAAACGACGAACGGGAGCAGACTCTGAACCAACTGCTGACGGAAATGGATGGCTTTGAGGGAAACAACGGTGTAATCATTCTGGCGGCGACCAATCGCCCGGAGTCTCTGGACCCTGCCCTGACCCGCCCGGGACGGTTTGACCGCCGGGTTCCGGTGGAGCTGCCGGACCTGAAGGGACGCGAGGAGATTTTAAAGGTCCATGCCAGAAAAATCAAGATCGCGGAGGATGTGGACTTCAATAAGGTGGCGCGGATGGCATCCGGCGCATCCGGCGCGGAGCTTGCCAACATTGTCAATGAAGCGGCGCTTCGTGCTGTGCGGGATGGACGGCGCTTTGCCACCCAGGCGGATCTGGAGGAGAGCATCGAGGTGGTCATTGCAGGCTACCAGAAGAAAAACGCCATCATGACGGACCATGAGAAAAAGATCGTAGCGTACCATGAGATCGGTCATGCGCTGGTGGCGGCAAAGCAGAGCAATTCCGCTCCGGTGCAGAAAATCACCATTGTTCCCCGGACCTCCGGCGCGCTGGGCTACACCATGCAGGTGGAGGAGGGCAACCACTACCTGATGAGCAAGGAGGAGATCGAAAACAAGATCGCCACATTCACCGGCGGACGCGCGGCAGAGGAAGTGGTGTTTGGCTCCGTGACCACAGGGGCTTCCAATGATATCGAGCAGGCGACGAAGCTGGCACGCGCCATGATCACCCGTTACGGTATGAGTGAGGATTTCGACATGGTGGCGCTGGAAACGGTCAGCAATCAGTATCTGGGCGGAGACGCCTCACTGGCATGCTCCGCGGAGACACAGACCCGCATCGACCAGCAGGTGGTAGAGCTGGTGAAGAAGGAGCATGAGAAGGCGGTTTCCATTCTGACGGAAAACCGGGAAAAGCTGGATCAGCTGGCAGGGTTTCTGTATGAAAAGGAGACCATTACCGGCGAGGAATTTATGAGTATCCTGAACGGATGACCGCCGACGGACGAAGAAAAGAAAAAGGCAGGCGCATGAATCTCATGTTTCATGCGCCTGCTGATTTTTTGCGGAAGCGGTTTAACCTACGCGGTGAATAGGAGAGCCGGACAGGAAGGCTGCCAGTGTATCGCCTGCCATATCAATGATGTGCTGCCGGGTTTCCAGCGGTGTCCAAGCGACATGTGGCGTGGCGACACAGCGGGGATGGCATGCCAGCGGATGATTTTTGCCGCAGGGCTCCTGGGCGAATACATCCAGACCGGCTGCGTAGAGCTTTCCGGAATTCAGAGCATCCAGCACGGCGCCTTCATCCAGCACGGCGCCGCGGCTGGTGTTGATGAGGATAGCGCCGTCCTTCATTTTGGAAATGGCGTTGGTGTCGATCATTTTTTGAGTGTGGTCGTTCAGCGGGCAGTGGACACTGACGATATCGCTGTTGGCAAGCAGAGTGTCCAGATCGGTGTAGTGCAGCTGGTCACATTCCAGAGTGGGGTCCGGTGTGCGGCGGTAAGCCAGCACCTGCATGTCCATTGCCATAGCGACCCGTGCAACGGCGTAGCCGATGTCGCCCATGCCGATGATGCCCAGCGTCTTTCCGGTCAGCTCCATCTGCCGGATGGCGCACAGCTTGGGATCGGAGCGGTCTGTCCAGCCGACGGTTTTCAAATAGTGGTCAAAGGTGCTGACGTTCCGTGCAATGGCGAACATCAGCGCCACAGCCATCTGCGCCACGGCACCGCGTCCGTAGCCGGGAGTGTTGCAGACAACGATGCCCCGCTCCTGTGCGGCGGCAAGGTCGATCTGGTTGAAGCCGGTGCCGAAGCTGTGAATGAGCTTCAGCTTGGGGCAGCGGCGTATGGTTTCGGCAGTGATGGGGCAGCGGTTGGTAAAGGCGGCGTCTGCGTCGCCAATGCGCGCGGCAACATCATCCTCGCCAGACGTTTCATCGTAATAAAGCAGATCTCCGTGCTGGGAAAGGGGTTCCCAGCTGCACCCTCCCGTGCCGACCAGATAACCGTCCAAAACAACGAGTTTCATAGCAAAGCTCCTTTCTTTCAGAAAAAGCTCCCTCCGAGAGAAACCGGAGGGAGCTTTTATGGATGGGGAAATCAGCCGGCAGCGCAGATCAGCTGGACCTCCACCGGCGCATTGCCGGGAAGGGTTCCGAGACCGATGGCGGCGCGGGCGGCGGCACCGGCAGCACCCAGCTCCTCATTCAGATAATCAGAAGCAAAGTCAGCCAGCTTGGCGTGGGAAACGAAGTCCTGCTCAGCATTGATGAAAACCCAGAAGGACAGGACCCGTGCGATCTTCTCGCCCTCCTCCAGCGTGTTCTGTGCGGCAGTCAGGGCGTTGGCGGCGGCAATGCGCACCGCCTCACGATAGGTCTCCAGCGGCTCGCTTGCCTTCACCTTTCCGGTGAACTGCAGCACGCCGTTCTTGCGGGAGGTCATACCGGCAGTGAAGATCAGGTTGCCGGAACGGGTAGCAGGAACATACTTTCCCTGCGGAATGGGATTCTTCTTTTCAGTACTCATCAGCGATACAGCTCCATTACTTTAAAGATACGCTCCATAGCGGCAACAGCCTTGTCGTGGTCCTGAGAGAAGTTGATGCGGAAGCTGTGCAGATACTGCGGACCAAACTCGGTGCCGGGAGTCACGGTGACATTTGCCTGTGCGCGGAGGATGCGGATGAACTCGTGCAGGCTGACCTGCAGCTCGGGAATGGTGACGAACAGGTAGCTGCCGCCATCGGTGGGACGGGCGGTAACGCCATCGACCTTGGAGATGACCTTCAGCAGGTCGTCACGGATGCGCTGATGCTCTGCCACGCGGGCTGCCATCCAACCATCGGGCTCACTGAACCAGGTGGAGAACACAGCCTGGTTATAGCCGCTGCAGCGCAGCGCCATAATGGCCTGCAGCTTCTCCATGCGGTCGATGATGGCGGGAGTGCCGAAGGCAGCGCCCAGACGGTAGCCGCTCAGGGACTCCGTCTTGGAGGGACCGATGATGGAGATGAGGTTCTCGGGGATCTCCTTCTGTGCGCACAGGTGAGTGTAGGTCACGCCGGGATAGACCTGGCGGGAATACAGCTCGTCCACGATCAGGGTTGCGCCGTACTTCTTGGCGAGGGCGGCGATGGAGCAGATCTCGTCATAGGAATACACGCAGCCGGTGGGGTTGTTGGGGTTGGAGAAAATGAACAGGCGGACGCCGTTCTGGAAAGCAGCCTCCAGAGCAGCCAGGTCCAGACCAGCCTTGGCGGTCTCGTTCTCATAGTGCATGGCGATGGGAACCATCTCGCCGTTGAAGAACTCTACCATCTTGCGGTTTGCAAAATAGTCCGGCTCCACAAAAGCGACCTTGTCGCCCGGCATGATACAACTGCCCATTGCCAGGAACAGCGCGCCCTGAGTACCCGGGGTGAGGATCAGGTTGTGAGCGGGATCAATGGAAGCACCGGTGAAGGCGGAGAGCTTTGCAGCCAGATCCTCCAGAATGGTCTTTCTGCCGCGGTAGGGAGTGTATGCCTGTGCGCCGCCCTCCTTTACGCCGGCGACAAAGGCTTCCAGGCTGCCGGGGGTGGGGGTATGTGCGTCCACATCGCCGTGGCTGAAGTCCACGGGAGCGCCCTCCAGCTTCGGACCCCGCAGGTCCAGAGCCACGTTCTTCTGCAAACTTTCCTGACCAGGAGCGTTGTCAACGCCCAGCAGGTCAAACTTTTCAACAATGTTCATCTGTTGATCGTTCCTTTCGTCAATGTTCTTATGTTCGGTTGTTCAATGTTCGACAGACATGGTACTTGCTATGTTCAGTGCCATTGTAGCGGAAATGACGAAGAAATGCAAATAACACTTAGGCATATTGTTATAACTGCTGTATAGCGGTCAGATAGAGGAGGGGAAATTCTTCAGATACGTCAGGAAGCTTTCCAGAACCTGCGAGCCAGAGCCGTTCCTGCCCAGAAGAACGCGGACAGGACGGGTCATGCTGGGATGGTCGATTTTATAAAAAAGCAGGTTTTTCGGCTCGCCGACATAGCAGGGAATATCTGAACGGATGAAGGCGACGCCCTGCCCCGCCTCCGCAAGGTAGTAAGCGGTCATCAACTGGTCCAGCTCGATGGAGATCTTCGGCTCGAAGCCGGCGTCCAGACACGCCTGATAGCCCCGCCGGTACATATCGTTGCCCTTTCGCAGGAAGATGAAGTTCTCTCCGGCAAAGGTGGAAAGCGGCACGGCGGGGGTGCTGGGTGCGTTGATACGTCCACGCTTGATGATGTCATAGGAGAGGGCTTTCCCCGGCAGCGCTTCGTTGATGGGCAGCGCCTTCGGTACGGCGAGAATGATCTGCTCATACTGCTGGACGAAGGACTCCAAATCAGAGGGCATATCGCCCTCTACGGAAAGTCCGACATCCACTGCGCCTGCCTGTAAAAATTCCCGGAGGTCATGGTCATTGGCTTCGATCAGCCGGATGGTAACGGCGGGATGCTCCGCTTGGAACGCGGCGATCATGGGCGGCAGGACATAGGTACAGAAGAAGGAGGGCGCGCCGATGCGCAGGTCGCTTTTCTGCTTCCGGTGGTATGCCTCGCAGTAATCAGACAGCTCGGACTGCGCGTCCTGGATCCGCTGAAAATACGCAATGATCCGCTCACCCTCGGCGGTGGGCTTCAGGGGGATGGAGCTGCGGTCAAACAGCGCAATGCCCAGCTGCTGCTCAACCTTGCTGACAGCCTTGCTCAGCGCGGGCTGCGAGATATAGTATTTTTCCGCAGCACGGGAAAAGCTGTGTTCCGCGTTTACCGCGAGAATGTATGCAATATTGCGGGATTCGATTGGCTGCATGATTCAATAATCTCCCTCTCTGATATGCGCAGGATACTATGATATATAAATGCAGTTTAACACGAAACAGGTGCGGCTGGCAAGCTAAAGACTGCGGTGGAAGGAAAAATTGCGTGGTTCTGCACAAGAAATATGACTGGAATTCCGCCGCAGCCCATGTTATACTAACCTGTACGAGTGTCCGCGAATGCGGCACATGGTATCTGAGAAAAGATAGGAGTGTAGACCTGTGACCGTGTTATCTTCTTTTTTGTTAGGATTGATTCAGGGAATTTCTGAATTTTTGCCGATATCCAGCTCCGGGCATCTGTCCATTGCCCAGAATCTTCTGAATATTCAGGCGGCGGGAGAGGAAAATCTGACGTTTACCGTTCTGCTGCATCTGGGAACGCTGTTTGCGGTATTTGTGGCGTATTGGTCCGATATCCGGGATATGATTCTGGAATTTTTCCGCGCGGTGGACGATCTGGTTCATCACCGCTCCACCGTGCAGACGCCGCCTGCACGGCGGCTGATGCTGATGGTCATTATCGGCACGCTGCCGCTGTTTCTGGTGCTGCCGTTCCAGGACCTGCTGGACCAGCTGTCCGGAAACACACTGTTTATCGGCTGTGCGCTGCTGGTGACCGGCGGTCTGCTGTTCGCCAGCGACCGGGTACGCCGGGGAAATAAGACGGAAAAGACCGCCACCATCAAGGATACATTGCTGGTGGGCGCGGCGCAGGCAATCGCTACCTGTCCCGGTATTTCCCGCTCCGGCATGACGATCTGTGCGGGAACATTTCTGGGATTTGAACGGAAATACGCTGTGCGCTTTTCCTTCCTGCTGTCCATCCCGGCTGTGCTGGGAGCAAATCTGCTGGACGCGGTAGATGTGGTGCGCGGCGCTGCGGAGCCGCTGCCCCTGCTGCCCTGTGTGGTGGGTGTTTTAACGGCGGCGGTTTCTGGCTATTGCTGCATCCGCCTGATCCGCATGATCGCAGACAAGGGCAGATTTGGCTGGTTTGCCTATTACTGCTGGGCAGTGGGCATCCTGACTATCGGGCTGACGCTGTATCTGAAGTAAGTGTGATTTTGGACCAAAGAGATTTTTTGTAAGGAGGCGGCGTGCGTGGCATCCACCGCTCAAAAGAGAACGACAACAAAGAAGAAAACAACGGCAAGGAGCACGGCGTCCCGCTCTGCGTCCGGTTCCGGCAGCTCCGGAGGCAGAAGCCGGACACCGCAGGAGCCGCAGAGGCGCCCCATCCGCAGAGAGGTCTGGGGAGTGGTCTGCCTGGTGCTGGCGCTTTGCACCTTTGTCAGCTATTTCCATGCGCAGGCGATTTTTATCGACTGGCTGGCAAAGCTGCTGAAGGGGCTGGTGGGCTACGGATACTGGCTGTCCGGTCCCGCGTTTCTGCTGACGGCGCTGATCCTGCTGTTTCACCGCGGACGTCCGGTGCGGCTGAGGGTGAATTGCGCCCTGCTGCTGCCGGTGCTGTTCGGCTCTCTGGTACATATGGTACTGGCATCGGGAGAGTACCGCTCCTCCGTGGCAATTTTGCGGGACCTCTGGCTGGATGGCATTGCACTGAAATCCGGCGGCGCAATTTCCGGAGCATTGGCTGTTGGTTCTGTGGCAGTGTTTTCCAAGGTCGCGTCCATCATCATTTTTACCGTGCTGTTTGTGGTGTTGCTGATGACAGCGCTGCGGCTGACGGTTGGCGCGCTGATCGAGAAGAGCAGAAACCGTCCCCGCTATGAAGAGGAGGAGACAGGACCGCTGCCGGTGATCCCTGAGCGGAGAGAGCCTGCCATCCGGATGACGCCCATCGACCCGCCGGTGAAGGAGCGGGCAGCTGCGCCGAAACCGGTGATCGACATTCCCCTGGACGGGGAGGTGCGCCGCGTGGAAAAGAAGCCGGGCATTCTGAAGGGCTTTTTCCGGCAGAAATCCGCGGAGCAGCCTACTCCGGACCAGCTGCTGATGGATCAGCAGAGAGAGCGCCAGCCGGTGGTGGTGACTGTGGGCGGCAGGGACGCGGCAGTCATGCCGCCTCCGGTGACCGGACCGGTTTCCATGCCGGAGCCGGAGGCGGAGCTATCTGCGGTGGAAGCGGTCCAGCCGGTGGAAAAGAAAAAGAAATCCCTGCTTGCGTCGGTAATGGAGCCGCTGACCCGCCCGGCAGAGAGTGCGCAGCCGCAGCCGGTTCCACAGCCTGCCGTGCAGCCGGAGAACTCCGTGGAAGCAGAGCCGGCTGCCGTTCCGACCGCTCCGGCAAAGCGGGCTGATACGGCTGGTGAAGTAGATAAGGCGGCGGCAGAGGTCACGGCGGAGATCGAAAACCAGCCTGCGGCTGAAGATGCCTATCAGTATCCGCCCATTACCCTGCTGAATGAGAATCACAACGGGAATTTTGCGGAGGTAGGCGCGGAGCTGCGCAACAACTCCCGGAGGCTGGGTGAAACGCTTTCCAGCTTTGGCGTGGACGCGACACCGGGAGAGGTCATCCACGGTCCGTCTGTCACAAGATATGAGTTCACGCTGGACCAGGGCGTGAAGCTGTCCAAGATCACCAATCTGGCGGATGATATTGCCCTGGCGCTGGGAGCATCGGGCGTCCGCATCGCGCCCATTCCGGACAAAATTTCTGTAGTAGGCATTGAGGTGCCTAACAAGCAGGTGACCTCGGTGCTGATCCGGGACGTGCTGGGTTCTCCGGAGTTCGCCGCGCATAAGTCCAACGTGGCATTTGCCGTGGGCAAAGACATCGGCGGCAACAGCATCATCGGCAATATTGCCAAGCTGCCCCATGTGCTGATTGCCGGAACCACTGGCTCCGGCAAGTCCGTGTGTACGAACTCCCTGATTATCAGCCTGCTGTATAAATCCTCGCCCCGGGATGTCCGCTTCATCATGGTGGACCCCAAAATGGTGGAGCTGGCGCCCTATAACGGAATTCCCCACCTGCTGATCCCGGTGGTGACAGACCCGAAAAAGGCGGCGGGCGCGCTGCAATGGGCTGTGTTTGAGATGATGAAGCGCTATAAGCTGTTCTCCGAACACAATGTCAAGGACCTGGCTGGCTACAACGCGCTGGCAAAGACCTCGGACGAGCTGGAACACATGGCGTCCGTGGTGGTGGTCATCGACGAGTTGGCGGACCTGATGCTGGTGGCGGCAAAGGAAGTGGAGGAGTCCATCTGCCGCGTGGCACAGATGGGGCGTGCCGCCGGAGTGCACCTGGTCATTGCGACCCAGCGTCCCTCGGCAGATGTGATTACAGGTCTAATGAAGGCAAACATTCCCTCCCGGATCGCGTTTGCCGTGGCATCCTCTCTGGAATCCCGCATCATCTTGGATACGGCAGGCGCGGAGAAGCTGGTGGGCAAGGGCGATATGCTCTACGCACCGTTGGGGAATCTCAAGCCGACCCGCGTGCAGGGCTGCTTTATCTCTCCGGAGGAAATCGAACGGGTGGTCCAGTATGTAAAGACCAATGCCGGAGAGGTGGAGTATTCGGACGAGGTCATGAAAAAGATCGAGGAATCCGTGCAGGAGAAGGAGCGTGGCGGTAAGGGCGGCGGCAGCGCTGCGGCGGACACCGCCTCCGAGGATGGAGACGAGCTGCTGCCCTCTGCGGTAGAGGTGGTCCTGGAAACGGGACAGGCGTCTGTGTCTATGCTTCAGCGCCGCCTGAAGCTGGGCTACTCCCGGGCAGCGCGCCTGGTGGACCAGATGGAGGAGCGCGGCATCGTGGGACCGTTTGAGGGGTCCAAGCCCCGGCAGCTGCTGATTACAAAAGCCCAGTGGCAGGAGATGCAGATGGGCGGAAGCAGCGCGGCTTCCCCGGCGGAAACCGCAGGCACGGAAACAGATGAAACACTTTCTTGACAAACGGGCGGAACCTGCGTATAATAAACCCCAATAAAGGCAATGAAGAAGTAAACTCTGCCAGACGAGACCGCCAGCGAGAGGGAAATGGTGTAAGCCCTTGGTCAGTGTCCCAGAGACGCCGCTTTGGAGCAGCCCGCGAGGAGCGGGACGGATTCATCTCCGTTATCCGGATGACATGAGATGGCTTTTCAGCCAGATCAGGGTGGTACCGCGGATAGTGATTCGCCCCTGACACAGGTCAGGGGCGTTTTTTTATCGTTTTCTTTTTGGAAAAGCAATAGGCTATGGAGAAATGGACGAAGAACACGGGTGATTGCCGGCCGGGATGATTTGTGGCACTTTGTCTCATGCAGAGGAATTGAAAAAGTTATTGGAGGTAACTGCTATGAAGTTTTCTGAGAAAATTCAGAAGTGTAATCTTTCACCGATCCGAAAGTTTCATCCTTATGCAGTGGCAGCAGAGGCAAAGGGTCGTAAAATTTATCATCTGAATATTGGTCAGCCGGATATTGAAACGCCGAAGGAGTTTTTTCAGGCAATTCAGGAATTCAAGAACCCGGTGCTGGCATACGCACCGTCTGCTGGCATCCCTGACTATGTGGAATCCGTCCGCGGCTATTATCACGGACTGGGCATTGAACTGGATTCCAGAGATATTTTGGCTACCAACGGCGGCAGTGAAGCGCTTCAGATCGCATTGCAGTGCATTTTAGACGAAGGCGATGAGGTACTGATCCCAGAGCCGTTTTATCCCAATTACAATACCTTTACCCGGCTGGCTGGCGGCTGTGTGCATCCCATCCCCACCAAGGCGGAGGAGGGCTTCTTCTATGGCGACCGCGCGCGCATCGAGGCGGAGATCACACCCAGGACCCGGGCGATTCTGATTACCAACCCCGGTAATCCCACGGGAACCATTCTCTCTCCGGAAGCGACCCGCACCATTGCGGACGTGGCGAAGGAACATGGTCTGTTTATCATTGCGGACGAGGTTTACCGTGAGTTTGTATACGGCGGTGAAAAGATCGTCAGTCTGGCAGAATTCCCGGATGTGCGGGATAACGTTATCATCATCGACTCCATTTCCAAACGGTTTTCCGCCTGCGGCGCGAGAATCGGTGCGCTGATCTCCCGGAATAAGGAACTGATTGCTCAGGCGATGAAGGTTTGTCAGGGACGGTTGTGCTGCTCCACACTGGACCAGCTGGGTGCCGCGGCATTGTACTCTGCGGGACCTGCCTATTTCGCGGCGCAGAAAGACGAATACCACCGCCGCCGGGATACGGTTATGAGAAAGCTGGCAGAGATTCCGGGCGTGGTCTGCAAATGTCCGGAGGGTGCTTTCTATATGATGGTAAAGATCCCGGTGGACGATGCCGATGCCTTCCAGAAGTGGCTGCTGACGGATTTTGAGGATCACGGAGATACCGTGATGTTTGCACCTGGCGAGCAGTTCTACGGAACCCCCGGAAAGGGAAAGGATGAGATTCGCATCGCCTATGTACTGAAGCAGGAGGATCTGGAAAGGGCAATGGATCTGCTGGCACTGGGTATCCAGGCATACCGAAAGGAAAAGGGCTTGCAGTAATCAAATTTTTATAGAACCATGACAATATTCGCCATCCGCTTTGCAATAAGCAAAACGGATGGCGAATATTAGGAAATGCACTTGACAAGAGGTAGAAAGTCTGGTATTCTAAGCAAGCTGTC
>CAKTIO010000009.1 GCA_934565855.1 uncultured Dysosmobacter sp. | reverse complement strand
GACAGCTTGCTTAGAATACCAGACTTTCTACCTCTTGTCAAGTGCATTTCCTAATATTCGCCATCCGTTTTGCTTATATAAATTCCGTTCTTTATTTTTGAACAGTTGCTTCTCCTCTTATTTTCCTGTATCGTATATGTAGAAATCATTCAGGGACGTGATCCTTTTGAAATTTTCAAATCTCCTTTTTGATGCCGACAACACTTTATTTGATTTTGAAAAAGCCTCCGCATTTGCTTTTGATTCCCTGTGTTCCAAACTGGATATTCCTAACACGGCTGAGACTTACGCACTTTATGAAACAATCAACGCAGAGCTTTGGTCTGCCTTTGACCGTAGTGAAATCAGCAAAGAATTCCTTTGCCGGGAGCGCTTTGTTCGCTTCCTGCATCAAATCGGACTTCACCGTGATCCGGAGCTCTGCAATCAAATCTACTCCTCAGGTCTCGGAAAAGGCGTCTTTCCCATGCCTTACGCGGAGGAAGTCTGCCAACGTCTCAGTCAAACCCACACACTCTATCTCGTCACCAACGCCGTTGCCAGTGTTCAAAAAAGCCGCCTGAAAAATAGCGTCTTCGCTCCATTGATTACTAAAGCCTTCATTTCCGAAGATGCCCATGCCGCCAAACCAAGCCCGGCTTACTTTCAATATGTTTTGCAGCATATTCCCGGCTCTTCTAAAGAAAACTGCCTTGTCATCGGGGACTCTCTTACAACCGACATCCGCGGAGCCAATCTCTCCGGTCTGCCCTGCTGCTGGTATAATCCAAAATACCTTTCCGGCGATTTTTCCTTAAAAATCAACTGGGAAATTCACGACCTCCGGGAGCTGTACTCCCTGTTAGACGTCTAAGGCAGATTCTTCTACAGAAAAGCGTCTGCACAATGCCCTCAAATCCGCCATCACCGCATCCGACATTTCTACACCCTCACGAATGGAACGTTCATATTCCCTTACCGCACGTTCTCCAGGAATCAGAATCTCCTTCGCTCCCTCCGCAAGCTTTCCGTTCTTCACCAGATCCAACAGGTTATCCGCACGCAGCAGAAACTCACCGAAATCTGTAAATTTGCTGATATTCACCGCGCAAAGAATACATCCAAAGCTACAGGGTATCTCCGCGTCTGCCCACGCTCTTGGATTCTCCGCGTCCATCGCGCCTCCTGCAAGTGCATGTGCCAACAGAGAAATTCCCAACTGCAGCGCATACCCCTTATGTCCGCCGAAGGGCAGAAGCGCGCCCTGATATGCAACAGACGGATCAGTTGTCCTCTCTCCATTCGGTCCTACTGCCCAGTTTTCCGGAATGCTCCGCCCTTCCTTCATCGCCAGCGCAAGCTTATTGACCGCCGCCTGACTGGTTGCCATATCAATCACCACTGTGCCATGCCGTTCTGTAGGAACCGCAATGGAAATGGGATTGGTCCCCAGAACCGGTTCCGCCCCACCATAAGGCGCTACATATCCCTTGGTATTGCACACCGCAAAGCCGATCATCCGGTGCTCCGCCGCGTACATGGGATAGTATGCTCCCATTCCATAAGTATTGTCGTTTCTGATGGTCGCCATCGCGATTCCCGTCGTCTCCGCAAGCTCCACTGCCTTCTTCATCGCCAAAAAAGCCGACGTCATGCCTACGCAGTGGTCCGCGTCCACCGTAATGGCAGATGGTGCGGTCTGCACCACCTTGATCTCCGCCTCCGGTCGAATGGTTCCCTTTTCAATTCTCGCACAGATGTCCCTGATATGCAGAACGCCGTGAGAATGCACCCCACGCATATCCGCAGTCACCAGACAGTCCGCTGCGCGGACCGCCTCATCCGAACGCAGTCCGGCACAGGTTAAAAGCTCTGTGCTTATTTTTTTGATCTGTGCAGCCGGATAACGCATGGCAAAATCCTCCTCTTAATTTTTCTGATCGGTCAGCTTTTCCTTTCAAATGATGATTCCATCACAATGGTCGATTTCATGCTGAATAATTTCTGCTGTCCAGCCGGTAAAGGTTTTAATCCTGGTCTGGAACCGCTCGTTCTGCCACTGGACCTTGATGGAGCTCCAGCGCTTGGTCTTTCGGATCCCTGTCAGGGAAAGGCAGCCCTCTTCCGCGTCATATACTCCAGACCTCTTCACAATCACGGGATTGAACATAACCTCGTACCTGCCATCATTATCGAATACGATGATGCGCTTGTTTACGCCAATCATATTTGCTGCCATGCCTACACATCCGTCCTTATGGGCAGTCAGTGTATCCAGCAGGTCCTGTGCTACGCTGAGATCCTCCAGAGCGGCAGTCTCTGCCCTTTGAGCCAGAAAGGTCTCGTCCCTGCAAATCTCACGAATCATAGCGCATCCTCCCGCAGGGTGTTCTTCCTCTGATAATCCGAACCCCAGATCACCATGGAATCCAGGATCGGCTTCAGGCTGTAACCAATCTCCGTCAGAGTATACTCCACACGCGGAGGGACCTCCGCGTAAACCTTGCGGGTCAGCAATCCTTTGTCCTCCATATCCCGCAGCTGGGCTGTCAGCACCTTTTGAGAAACGGTGCCGATGGATTTTTTCAGTTCGCCAAAGCGTTTAGTGCCATTCATCAGGTCACGCAAAATCAGTACCTTCCATTTATCGCCGATGAGCATCAGCGTAGTCTCTACCGGGCAGGCAGGTAATTTCATGCCGCATTCCTCCATTTTTTACAAATATCTTCCTGTGATGCTGGCAGAAGCCGCCCGGATTTCCTCCGGGGTTCCGCAAGCTACGATGCGTCCGCCCGCGTCACCGCCGCCGGGTCCCATGTCGATCACATAGTCAGCGTTGCGGATCACATCCAAATCATGCTCGATGACAATGACCGTCGCGCCGTTGTCCATAAGTGCCTGGAACACCCCCATCAGCACCCGCACATCCAGCGGATGCAGACCGATGGACGGTTCGTCAAAAACAAATACCGAGTCCGTCTGCGTCCGTCCGATCTCACTGGCAAGCTTCAGGCGCTGGGCTTCTCCTCCGGACAGACTGGGGGTCTCCTCCCCCAGCGTCAGATAGCCAAGCCCCAGCTGGTGCAGGATGCCCAGCCGTTGACTGACGGTTTTCTTCTCCCTGCAGAAGTCCATTACAGAGTCCACGTCCATATCCATCAGCTCCGGCAAAGAGGCAGACTGCCCCTCCCCGTTGGTCAGCTTGATGCCATAGGCTTTCCTCGCATAACGGGAACCCCGGCAGTCCGGGCAGGGGATATTCACATCCGGAAGAAACTGCACATCCAAGCTTACCACGCCCGTGCCATCACAGCCAGGACAGCGTAAGGACCCGGTATTATAGGAAAAATCACTGGCTTTATAGCCCCGCTCCTTTGCGTCAGCCGATTTGGCACAGAGCTTGCGCAGCTCGTCATGAACGCCTGCATAGGTGGCAACCGTTGAACGGACATTGATACCGATGGGAGTAGCGTCAATGAGCTTCACATGCTGAATGCCCTCGGCGGCGATGTTCCGAATGTGCTCCGGCAGCGCACCGCCGTTCATTTGTGCCTCCAGCGCGGGAACAAGGCTTTCCAGCACCATCGTTGTCTTTCCTGAGCCGGACACTCCCGTGACCACGGTGAGCCGCCCCTTTGGAATATCCACCTCCAGCGGCTTCACCGTATGGATCTGCGCCGTGGACAAATGAATGGTTCCCTCGGAAAACAGCTTTTTCCGGTCCACCCTGCTTCGCAGTCTGGTCTCCGCCTGTCCAGAGAGAAACGGTCCGATCTGAGAGCAGGGATTCTCTTCCACCGCGAGGACTGTCCCCTGTGCGATGATATGCCCGCCCTTTGCTCCCGCTACCGGACCCATTTCCACGATCCAGTCCGCTTCCTTTAAAATCTGCGTATCATGGTCTACCAAAATGACGGAGTTTCCATCCGCGACCAAATCTCGCATAACACCGGTAAGCCCTACGATGTTGGACGGATGCAAGCCAATAGACAGTTCGTCCAGCACATAAAGGACCCCAGTAGTGCGGTTGCGGACCGCACGCGCCAGCTGCATCCGCTGCCGTTCCCCTGTGGAGAGCGTGGCGGCGGAGCGGTCCAGTGTCAGATAGCCCAGTCCCAGGTCCATCAGCCTCTTGGCAGTGCTTTCAAAGGCATCGCAGATACTCTCCGCCATCGGGCGCATCTCCTCCGGCAGGCTCTCCGGCACCTCCCGCACCCAATCCACCAGCTGTGAAAGCGTCATGGTGCAGGCTTCATCCAGAGATATCCCCCGCAGCCTTGGCGCGCGGGCGGCATCAGACAGGCGCGTGCCATGACAGTCTGGACAGGTTTCTTCCTTCAAAAATTTCTCGACCCGCTTCATCCCCTTCTCGTCCTTGACCTTGGCGAGGGCATTCTCCACGGTATAAACCGCATTGAAATAAGTAAAATCCAATTCTCCCGCTTGATTGGAATTTTTGGCGTGATAGAAGATGTGCTTCTTTTCCGCCGGGCCATGAAAAACAATCTCCTTTTCCCGCTCTGTTAAGTCCCGGAACGGCACATCAGTACGAACGCCCATCTCCCGGCAGACGTCCGTCATCAGCGACCACATCAAACTGTTCCACGGCGCCACCGCGCCATCGTCGATAGTCAGAGAAGTATCTGGTACCAGAGACGCCAGATCTACCGTGCGGACACTGCCCGTGCCGCCGCAGCTCTGACACGCCCCCTGCGAGTTGAACGCCAGCTCTTCCGCCGACGGTGCATAAAAATGCGCGCCGCATTCCGGACAGATCAGTTCCTTTCCCGCAGCGACCCGCAGCGAGGGCTTCAAAAAATGTCCATTCGGGCAGCGGTGGCTGGCAAGCCGGGAATACATCAGCCGCAGGCTGTTCAGCAGCTCCGTTCCCGTGCCGAAGGTACTGCGGATGCCTGGTACGCCGGGGCGTTGATGCAGTGCCAGCGCAGCAGGAACATACAGCACCTCATCCACACTTGCCCTGGATGCCTGTGTCATCCGGCGGCGGGTGTAGGTAGACAGCGCCTCCAGATAACGGCGGGAGCCCTCCGCATACAGCACCCCCAGCGCCAGCGAGGATTTTCCAGAGCCGGACACGCCGGCAATTCCGACGATTTTATTCAACGGAATATCTACATCAATGTTTTTGAGATTGTGGACCTTCGCTCCACGAATGAGCATTTTATCAATCATTGCTTTTTACTCCAGCTGTTACGATTTTCCTTTGGTTTTTTACACCAATTACAAAAAATGGTCAAGGATGAGCGGTACAAAAAAGATAGCTGCAAAGCCATGAAACCCGCATGGGACAGGGCTTTGGCGCAAGATGAAGCAAGACGCATAGTATCCTTTTGGTAACTACAGCACAATATTGTGCTTACTTTACGAGTCATCCCTACAGCGTTAGTATAATGCCAGCGAATGAAAAGCGCAAGATTCTTTCACTGGAGGTATTATTCATGAACAAAGCTTCTGACCGTACTGTAAAACTGGACAAGGGGCGTGTGGACATCTATACTAAAAATGGTATCACACTGTACGCCTATCAGACCCACGATGCCATTGATGACGAGGTATTCATTTTATCAAAGGCAGGGCGCGGCGTAGTCATTGAGCTTCCCTGCTTTTACGACAACATCCGTGAACTGACCGCCTTCCTCCATCAGGAGGGAATTGCCGTAGAGGGCAAGCTGGTGGCTTACCATGCGGCGGGCGCGTCCTTCCTGCCGGAGGTCCCCGCCTATGGAACGGCATCCTCTGTGACCTACAACACCACTGGCGGCGGTGCAGGACTGGTCGCCAATTTCAAGAACGCCTTCGGCGAAGGCTTTGACGCTGGACTCTGCTCCGTCAGCCACATCTTGGAAGAAGGCGAAACCGAAATCGCTGGGATCCGTTTCGTGGTAAAGCCCAATGCCGAGGCATATGATCTGGAAATTCCTGAAATCAACTGCGTATACACCCATATGATGGGACACGACTGCCATTCCATCGTGGCAGGCTGCCCCCATGCCGACGGCATCATTTCCCAGCTGAACTACTACATCCGCAAGGGCTTTGATCTGGTGCTGACCTCTCATTACACCCCCGAGGATCTGAAGGACGCCCAAACGAAGGTCGCTTACCTGACAGAGCTGAAGGAAATCTCCCTGACCTGTGAAAATGCCGCAGAGATGAAGGCAAAGGTGCAGGAAAAGTACCCAAACTACAGCGGTATGAATTATCTGGATATGACAGTGGGCTTTTTCTTTCCCACCAAGTAACAAAAGAAAGGGGTACCCCATGACGCAGGCGGAACGGCGGCTGTTTTTGATCCGGTCGCTGATGAGTGAAAAATCAGAATATGAAAATTTGCGGGTTCCCGCAGGCGCAGATGACCAGCGTCAGCTGCTGCGCAGCCTGATGAATGTTCGCCCTGCCAAGGCAGCAGGCGCAGAATTCCTGACCGTGCAGAACGCCTATTTGCAGCAGGAACTAACAGAAACAGGCATTACTCGTGCGGAGGATTTACAGCCAGTCTGCGGCAGCCTTTTTCTATGGCAGGGAGATATCACCCGGCTGCAGTGCGGCGCCATTGTAAACGCGGCAAACAGCGGTATGACCGGCTGCTATATTCCCTGCCACGCCTGCATCGACAACTGCATCCACACCTATGCAGGCGTTCAGCTCCGGCTGGACTGCGCCAGACAGATGGCGCAGCAGGGACATGAGGAACCAACCGGACGAGCAAAAATCACAAAGGGATATAATCTGCCCTGTGATTATATCCTCCACACGGTGGGTCCCATCATCAATGGACCTGTAACCGCAGAGGATGAACGCCTGTTGGCATCCTGCTACCGCTCCTGTTTGGAGCTGGCAGAGCAGCATGGCGTGGAGAGCATTGCATTCTGCTGCATTTCCACCGGAGTGTTCCACTTTCCCAATCAGCGGGCAGCGGAAATTGCCGTAGAAACGGTACGGCAATACCAGAAAGAGACCGGAAGCCGGATGAAGGTGATTTTTAATGTTTTCAAAGACGCGGACCGAAAAATCTATGAACAGCTGCTTAACACAAATTGAACGTCTGCGGCAAACGCTTTTGGATGCAGACGCCGTTGTCATCGGCGCCGGTTCCGGGCTGTCTGCCGCTGCTGGGTTCACCTACACCGGAGAACGGTTTCAACGGTATTTTTCCGATTTTTCTGAAGAATACGGCATACAGGATATGTACTCCGGCGGTTTCTATCCATTTCCCTCGCAGGAGGAATTCTGGGCATATTGGAGTCGGTACATCCTCATCAACCGCTATCAGGACCCGCCGCGCCCGGTATATCAGGAGCTTCTCGCACTGGTAAAAAATAAGGACTACTTCGTTATCACGACCAACGTTGACCACTGTTTTCAGAAGGCGGGCTTTGATAAAAAGCGGCTGTTCTACACTCAGGGAGACTACGGTCTTCTTCAATGCAGTGAGCCCTGCTGCCAGAAAACCTACAGCAATGAGGAGATCGTACGCCAAATGGTGCACCGGCAAAAGAATCTGCGGGTACCCAGCCAACTGGTTCCGCATTGCCCGGTCTGCGGCAAGCCCATGACCATGAATCTGCGCTGCGACAATACCTTCGTACAGGACGAAGGATGGCATCAGGCGGCTGAGCGGTATGAAAATTTTCTCCGCACCCGTACGGGGCAGAAAATTCTCTTTTGGGAACTCGGCGTTGGGTATAACACCCCGGTCATCATCAAGTACCCCTTCTGGCACATGACTGTGGAAAATCCGCAGGCAGCCTACGCCTGCATCAATTTCTGTGAAGCCGTCACCATGAAAGGTCTTGAGAAGCAGTCGATCCTGATAAACGATGACATCGGCTCTGTGATCCGAACTCTGGGAGCAAACATCCGAGAATAATCAGAGTGATTTTACAAAAGTCCAATATACACAGCCGATAAAATTCCCCTTGATGCAAATAGCTGCATCAAGGGGAATTTTTACAGCATCATGAATACAGGAACGAGGAAGAGGGACAGATCCTCAAAGCCAGATGGCAAACAGCTTCATCACCAAAGCTGCGGCGCGGCGGTACCACGGGCGTCCCTCCCATTTATGCAATCCATAGCGCTCGCTTTTTTCCATAATACCATCCATATCCTCCAGCAGTTCCTCTACCGCAGGCGTTTGATACAGCAGAGCGCCGCATTCATAGTGCAGCTGAAAGGTCCGGTAGTCCATGTTTGTGCTTCCCACCAGCGCCACCTCCCGGTCCACCATCACGCTTTTTGCGTGAAGAAAGCCCGGAAGATACCGGTAAATTTTCACGCCATGCCGCAGCAGCTCTCCCCAATAGGTCTCCGCCACCAGATAGGTGATTTTATGGTCCGGGACCGCCGGAATCAGCAGGCGCACATCCACTCCGGAATCCGCCGCGATGCACAACGCCTTTTGAATGGAATCCTCTACCGCGTAATACGGCGTCGTGATGTAGAGAAACCTCTTTGCGGAAGCGATCAGCTGCAGATACAGGTCCTCCACCAGGTTATCCGGATTATTGATAGGACCATCAAAAAACGGCTGGCAGTATCCGTGTCCCTCCTGAAATTCCAAACGGGGACGGTAATAGTCATCTTCATTCGGCATGGATCTGCCGATCATTTTCCACATTTTCAAAAACTGTGCCGCAAAGCCCCATGCCGCTTCGCCCTCTATGCGAATCCCAGAATCCTTCCAATGTCCAAAGCGGACCACCAGATTGGCATACTCATCCGCAATGTTTACTCCGCCAGTATAGGCATAGCGACCGTCAATCACCGCAATTTTCCGATGGTCCCGGAAATTGAAATACATCCGGTTGATATACTTATGGACCGGATTAAAAACCTCCACCTCCAGTCCTGCCTGCTGCATTTTCTGCAGCATTTCATCTGACAAACGGGTGATATTTCCAAAATCATCAAAGATGATGTGTACCTCTACACCGCAGGCTGCCCGTTCCCGCAGAACAGAAAACAGCTGATCCCAAATCTGCCCCTCTGCCAAAATATAGTACTCTAAAAAAACATATGTCTCTGCCTGTGCAATGTGGTCGGTCAAATCGCGCAGAAATTCCGCTCCATCTCCAAAATACCGTACATCTGTATTGCGGTAGAGATACAGCTCCTTCTTTTGCAGATACGCCGCCACACGTCCCCATTCCGGATGCTCCTTTCCTAAACGGACGGTATTGCTCCGGCTTTCACGAATGCGGTCCTCCCGCTCCGGAATGGGCTGCACCTGCCTCAGGCTCAATGTTTTTGCCTGATGCGTCCCTCCCCACAGAACAAACAGCAGCATTCCAGCTACCGGCAAAGCCAGCAGCAGACACATCCAACTGAGCTTGTAGGAGGGGCTGCCGCTTCTGGAATACAGCCGGACCGCCACCACAGCGCCGATCAGCTTCAGCACACCATAGGCAACCCCTGCCCTGGCATACAGAAAATGCGTCAGAAACAAAATCAGCGCCACCTGAAGCAGCACAACACCGCAGCAAAGCGCCAGCCTTGCCACAGCGGAAATACGGCGCTCCATCCTTTGCTTTCCATAGGTTCCCTGCGTCATTTCCTTTCCTCCCTGTGCCGCTTTTTTCTCTATTATATGAATTATTTCCGTTCTGTGCAAGAACATGCAAGCAGGCAGACCTGCCTGTTTGCCAGCAGATCTGCCTGTTTTTGTTTAGATATTCGCTTCCCGCAGCAGCTTCTGCTTGATCTCCCAGAGCTTCTGAGACAGGTCTACATAATAGGTATGCGGATTATCAAACCGCTTCACCTCGTCCCACAGCGTATCCAGCTGCGCAGCGCAATACGCCTGAATCTCCTGAAGCGAGGGGCGCTGGTAAACCAGCTTTCCCTTCAGGAAAATCGGTACCTGAAGCTCCCGGACCGTGTAATCCGACAGTACCTTTCTCTTCCACACCGCGCGGGGATCAAAAATCTCGATAGGCTCCGCTTCCTCGATCTTCTCGTCGTACACCGCCATATAATCCGCCAGCGCCTTGCCTGTCTTTTTATCCAGGAACCGGTAAATCTTCTTGAAATGCGGATTGGTGATCTTATCCACATTTTCGCTGACCTTAATCTTGGGGATGATCTGACCGTCCTCCGTTTCCACGGCAGCCAGCTTATAAACACCGCCGAATACCGGCTCGCTGCGAGCAGTGATCATTCTCTCGCCCACGCCAAACATATCGATCTGTGCGTTTTGCAGCAGCAGATCCCGGATGATATACTCATCCAGAGAATTAGATGCGGAAATCTGACACTCCGTCCAGCCAGCCTCATCCAACATCCGGCGTGCCTCCCGGGTCAGGTAGGCGATGTCGCCGGAATCCAGCCGGATCCCGCACTTTTTGATCCCCTTGGGCTTCAGCACCTCATTGAACACCCGGATGGCATTGGGTACGCCGGATTTCAGGGTGTTATAGGTGTCCACCAGCAGCGTTGCATTGGTGGGATACACCTCGCAGTAGGCTTTAAATGCTTCGTATTCCGAATCAAACATCTGCACCCACGCATGCGCCATTGTTCCGCCCGCAGGGACTCCGAACAATTCGTCAGAAACAGTACACGCCGTTCCCTTGCACCCGCCGATGTATGCTGCCCGGGCACCTAAAATCGCAGCGTCATTGCCCTGTGCACGCCGGGAGCCAAATTCCAGCACAGTTCTTCCCTTTGCCGCACGGACAATGCGGTTTGCCTTGGTGGCAATCAGGCTCTGGTGGTTGATGGTCAGCAGCGTAAAGGTCTCGATCAGCTGTGCTTCAATGGCAGGCGCGCGCACAGTTACGATAGGCTCTCTGGGGAAAATCGGCGTTCCTTCCGGAATCGCATAAATATCTCCGGTAAAGCGGAAATTCCGCAGATAATCCAAAAATGCTTCGCTGAACAGGTTCTTGCTTCGCAGATAGGAAAGATCCGCCTCATCAAAATGAAGGTTTTCAATGTAGTCGATCAACTGCTCCAGACCTGCGCAGATGGCAAAGCCGCCGTGATCCGGAACGTCTCTGAAGAACACGTCAAAATAAGTGATGCGGTCCCTAAAGCCCGTCTCCAGATATCCGTTTCCCATTGTCAACTCATAGAAATCGCAAAGCATGGTCAAATTCAGCTTTTCTTCGGTTTTCATGATACACCTCAAGTGTCAGCGTTAAACGCTTGTAATATTTAGATTATAGGACACTTCTTCCGGAAAAGCAATGCGCCGCGCCGTTTTTGTCAATTTTTTGTCAATTCGGTTGACAATCGGTCTTCTCTCCCCTATCATGTGAAGAAAGCACAAATCAAATGTTTATTTTCTTTGTGAAACGAGGGAAATTCCATGAATATCGTTTTGGGAATTGATATTGGCGGCTCCACCACCAAAATCGTCGGTCTGGAGGAAAATGGAAAGCTGCACTCCATGCTGCGCGTCCACGCGGAGGATCCTTTGACCTCGCTCTACGGCGCTCTTGGAAATTATCTGGACAGCCATCAGCTGTCGCTGTCAGACATTACACAGATCTCACTGACTGGCGTAGGCTCTTCCTATATTGAAAAGAGCATTTACGGCATTCCCACAAAAAAGGTGGATGAATTCTCTGCCATTGGAACCGGGGGACTGTCCCTCTCTGGTCTGGACTCCGGCGTGGTGGTCTCGATGGGAACCGGAACCGCCTTTTTATATGCCGGTCCGGACGGTGAGGTCCACCACCTCTGCGGCAGCGGCATCGGCGGTGGGACTCTTGGCGGTCTGTGTCATAAGCTTGTCGGTGCGGAACGGTTCGGGCAAATCAAGAGGATTGCCCTGAGTGGCGACCTCTCCCATGTAGACCTGACCATGCGGGACATCTCCCGAAACTCCAGTGAGCTGCTGCATCCCGATATGACCGCAGCCAACTTCGGCAATCTGGCGGAGGATGCCTCTCCCGCGGATCTTGCCGCCGGCGCCATCAATCTGGTCCTGCAGGCAATTGGCACCATGTCCGTCCTCGCCTGCCAGTGCAGCGGCACCAAAACCGTCATTCTCACCGGGTCCATGACCACTTTGGATCAGGCTGCGGAAAATTTCCAGCGATTTGAGGAGCTGTATGGACTGCATTATATCATCCCCGAAAACGCCACATTTGCCACCGCCATCGGCGCGGCACTGTGCAGCCTGCGGGCATAATTTCATCCCAGCATACATATACAACAAGCCCCCAGTGTTCAAACACTGGGGGCTTGTTTATTAGTGAAATACCCTTATGAAAGCATTACTGGTCGTCAGACTCGTCTGCGTCCTCTTCCTCGATGCTGCCCAGGTCAAACTCCAGCTTTTCGCCACAGTTGGGGCAGATCACCTCGCCATCCTCCAGGATGGTCTCGTCGAAGTAGACCGTCTCCTCACAGTTGGGGCAGGTGGTGGCATAGCACTCCTCGCTGTCCTCGTCCTCATCACAGTCGCACTCATCGTCATACTCGTCGTCATCGTCATCATAGATGATGTCTTCCACATCCTCCAGATCCTCGCTGACGGCATCCAAACCATCGCTGAGCTCTGCCTGCTCGTCCTTAATATCCTCCATCTCCAGGGCAATATCATCCAGAATATCGATGATCGCAGAAATCAGCTTACCCTCCTTGGACTTCTCCGTGTCCAGTGCCAAACCCTCTGCCAAACCCTTCAGGTATGCGACCTTTTCCGTAATCTCCATTGTCATTTGCTCCTTTCTGACTTTTAAATACTTATTTCCAAAACACCTTTATCATCTGCACATCCGGCAGAGATATTCTGTAGACCCATCTGGGAAAAAAGAGGGGGAGTATCCCGCTCCCCCTCTGTTATCGACCGCTTATTCCTTGCAGCGACCCAGATACTCGCCGGTGCGGGTATCAATGGTGATCTTCTCGCCCTCGTTGATAAACAGGGGAACCTTGATCTGTGCGCCGGTCTCCAGCGTTGCAGCCTTCGTCACGTTGGTTGCCGTATCGCCCTTGACGCCCGGCTCGGTCTCCGTAACGACCAGATCCATAAAGTTGGGAACCTCCACTGCGAACACGCTGCCCTTGTAGCTCACCAGCTTGCACATGGTGTTTTCCTTCACGAACTTGAAGCTGTCGCCCAGCACGTCACGGTTCAGCGGAGTCATATCATAGGTCTCCGGATCCATGAAGTAGTACAGGTCGCCATCGTTATAGCTGTACTCGGCGTCCTTGCGCTCCACAAATGCCTGCTCGAACTTTGCCGTGGGGTTGAAGGACTCCTCACGAATTGCACCGGTCATCACGTTCTTGTACTTGGTACGCACAAAAGCAGCGCCCTTGCCAGGCTTGACGTGCTGGAACTCCAGCACGGTCATCACCTTGCCGTCCATTTCAAACGTAACACCATTGCGGAAATCACCTGCAGTAATCGTAGGCATAATCTTATCCTCCTTAAAAATCTACGAGAAAACGACCCGCCGGAGGACATTTTCTCTCATTGGTATATCAATGCAATTTAACCTGTCATATTTTATCCTAATATCCGTTTTAATGCAAGAGGTTTTCACGAGAATTCCAAAAAAAGCCTCTCTTACGGATTTTTTCTCCTGCAAACCGCCTTCCAGGGAGCCTGCAGGGCGTGCAAAACCTTCTGCCATGGTGTCACCGCTCCGCCCACCGGTTCCACCATCCAGGCTGTCACGCCCGCACGGTGCGCTGCCAGCATATCCGTCAGCAGCTTGTCGCCCAGCATCGCTGTATGCTCCCGCTGGATCCCGGCACGCTGCATGGCACTGCGCAGCCCCTCTGGGCTGGGCTTTCTGGCGTGTCCCTGATACGGCACTCCAAGCTCTGCGCAAAAATCTGTCACCCGTTTACCGGACCGGTTATTGGATACGATCATGAAAACGATCCCCGCCTGGTGCAGCTCTGCGATCCACTGCTTCAGCGCCGCGTCCGGATGCCGGGTAGACTTTGCCGCCAGCGTAAAATCCAAATCACTCAGCAGCAGCGTGATCTGGTGTGCTTTCAGATATTCAGGGGTAATTTGCCGGTAGCTGTCAAACAATGCGTCCGGAGTCAGGTAACTTTTCATATTTCTCTCCCGCAGTACATACGATATTTCAGATTCAGTATAGCAGACCACATGATTTTCTACAAGGGGGGCATTGCTTTGCAATTATACCTATCTGTCACGCCGCAGGAGGAACAGGCAGCGTCCCGCTTCACCAGAAATCTCTGCCACATGGCTTACCGGATTGGTCCGCAGTCCTCCCTGCTCCGCCGGGAAGCATTTCTGCCCGGAAAGGGCGGTCTTCTTGCGCTCAGCGATATTGATGCCCCCACGATCTCTTCGCCGGAAAAGCTCACGCGCTCCATTCTCCGGGAATGCGGCTTTCAAGGGTACTCCGGCGTGGTTTTGGATTTTGAGAAGCACCCAACAGATGACAAATCACAGTTTGTCCGCTGTCTTGCAGGCGCGCTGTCTCCGGCAAAAAAGAAGCTGTTCCTTCCGCAGGAATATGCTGTCTCCGGCGCTTGTGCTTTTATCAGCTCCGCCATCTCCGGCGGCAGCTTTACAGAATACCTGGAAGCATCCAGAAAGCAGTATGGCACAGTTGCCCTGGACCTGCAGCGCCTGACCATGGATTTTCTGCTTCCCTCTCCCACGGGAGAGGGAAGCCCTATGGAGCCTGCCGCCTTTCAGCAGCTGCAAGCCCGTCTCTCTCCCAGTACCTTTTTTTCCCAAGAGCTGTGCGCCCGCTACTTTACTTATCAGGAAGACAGAAAAACGCATTTTGTTCTCTTTGACGATGCCGGAACCATACGCCGCAAAATTCAAATCGGCAGTACATTGGGGCTTTCCACCGGATTTCTGCTCTTTCCAGAGGTTCGAGACCTCCTTCCGCAGATTTTTTCCTGAACCATTCTTTTTTGGGCAAAAGAAAAGAGCTGCACCTTACGGTGCAGCTCTTTTGCCGCTAATCAATAAAAACGCTTGTTCTTATTCTTGCGAGCAGCTTCAGACTTCTTACGGCGCTTGACACTGGGGCTCTCATAATGCTCTCTCTTACGAACCTCAGCCAGGACGCCTGCCTTGGCACAGCTACGCTTGAAACGCTTCAGAGCGCTATCGATGGTCTCGCCATCTTTTACACGAATCTCAGACATCTATATTTCCCTCCCTCCAGAATGCCGGGCAAACCGCAGCACTTTAAGGGCCATAATCGTATGGCTTCAACAAATGCATTATACAGAGAACCGTTATGGATGTCAAGGGACAATATCGAAAAATCCGAAAAATTGTTTTCTTACTGCGGCTTTACAATGAGGTTGATCAGGCGGTTCTTTACATAAATCGTCTTGATGATCTTCATGCCCCCTGTCGCCTTCATCACCTTTTCGATCTTTTTCGCTGCATCCAGAACCGCTTCCTCTTCGCTGTTAGCGGGCATGACCACGGTACCCTTCAGCTTGCCGTTGACCTGTACCGCCATCTCGCAGGTAGAAGCCACCGTCTTGCTGGCATCATACTCCGGCCACTGGCTCTGGCAGCACATTTTACCCGTCAGCTTGGCAAAGCCCATGCTCTCCCACAGCTCCTCCGTGATATGAGGTGCAAACGGATTCAGCAGCTGCAGCAGATATTTCATGTCGCCGCGGGTCACGCCGTTGGTATAGAACTCGTTGACCATCGTCATCAGTGCGGCAATGGCGGTGTTCATCTTCAGCGTGTCGATGTCCTCCGTCACCTTCTTGATGGTCTTGTGAATGATTGCCTCGTTTGCCGGAGTCGCCTCATAGCTTTCTCCCGCCTGCTCCGCCAGATTCCATACACGGTCCAGGAAGCGCTTGGAGCCCTTGACCGCTTCAGTGGACCAGGTAGCAGCCTGCTCGAAGTCACCCACGAACATGATATACAGACGCATGGTATCCGCACCGTACTGCTCCACAATATCGTTGGGGTTCACCACGTTACCCCGGGACTTGGACATCTTCTCGCCGCCCTCACCCAGAATCATGCCGTGGCTGGTACGCTTGGCGTACGGCTCCTTGGTCGGTACAGCGCCGATATCATACAGGAACTTATGCCAGAACCGGGAGTACAGCAGGTGCAGCGTGGTATGCTCCATGCCGCCGTTGTACCAGTCCACAGGGGACCAGTATTCCAGTGCCTCCTTGCTTGCCAGCGCCTGATCGTTGTGGGGATCCATATACCGCAGGAAATACCAGCAGGATCCGGCCCACTGGGGCATGGTGTCAGTCTCTCGCTGGGCAGGACCACCGCAGCAGGGACAGGTGGTATTCACCCAATCCGTCATCTTGGACAGGGGAGATTCACCGTCATCGGTCAGCTCGTAGCTCTCCACCTCCGGCAGCAGCAGGGGCAGCTGATCCTCCGGCAGAGGGACCCATCCGCACTTTTCGCACTTCACCAGAGGAATGGGCTCGCCCCAATAGCGCTGGCGGCTGAACACCCAGTCGCGGAGCTTGAAGTTGGTCTTGGGATGACCGATGCCATGCTCCGTGACCCACTTCTTCATCGCAGGAATGGCTTCCTTAACAGTCAGACCATTAAGGAAATCAGAGTTGACCATAATGCCCGTGTCATCCTTCAAAGCGAAGGCGCACTTGGTCACGTCACCGCCCTTGACCACCTCGATGATGGGCAGATCAAACGCCTTTGCGAAGTCCCAGTCGCGCTGGTCGTGACCGGGCACACCCATGACGATGCCGGTGCCGTAGCCCATCAGTACATAGTCGGAAACAAAAATGGGAATGTGCTTGCCCGTAACGGGGTGCACCGCCTCAATGCCCTCCAGGCGGACACCGGTCTTGTCCTTATTCAGCTCGCCGCGCTCAAAATCAGACTTCCGGGCAGCCTCCTGCTGGTAGCTCTCCACAGCGTTCCAGTTGGTGATCAAGTCCTTCCACTTTGCCAGATAGGGATGCTCCGGAGAAATGACCATATAGGTCACGCCGAACAGGGTGTCGCACCGGGTGGTGTAAACCGTCAGCTTGTCGCCGTTGGTAGCGGTGAAGTCCACCTCAGTACCCTCGCTGCGTCCGATCCAGTTGCGCTGCTGGATTTTCACCCGCTCGATATAATCCACATCGTCCAGATCGTCAATCAAACGGTCAGCGTACTTAGTGATCGCCAGCATCCACTGGGACTTTTCCTTCCGGATGACCTCGCTGCCGCAGCGCTCGCAGACGCCCTCTACCACTTCCTCGTTTGCCAGCACGCACTTGCAGCTGGTACACCAGTTCACAGGCATGGACGCCTTATATGCCAGCCCCTTCTTGAACAGCTGGAGGAAAATCCACTGGGTCCACTTGTAATAGCTGGGGTCCGTGGTATCCACGACACGGTCCCAGTCGAAGGAGTAGCCCAGCATATGCAGCTGCTTGGTGAAGTTGGCAATGTTCTGCTTGGTAACGATAGCGGGGTGGACATGGTTCTTAATGGCATAATTCTCCGTGGGCAGACCAAAGGCATCAAAGCCAATGGGGAACAGCACATTGTAGCCCTGCATCCGCTTCTTGCGGCAGATGATGTCCATGGCGGTAAACGGGCGGGCATGACCTACATGCAGTCCCTGTCCGGAGGGATAGGGGAACTCGATCAAGCCGTAGAACTTTTCCCGGGTCTTATCCCCGGTCACAGCGGCAAACGGCTTTACCTCCAGCCATTTCTGCTGCCACTTTTTCTCAATCGCAGTGAAATCGTACTTCATAATATTCTCCTTCATTTTCATGAATCATTTCCAAAAAAACGCCCCCGACCTTCCGGTCAGGGGCGAAATACGCGTTACCACCCTGATTCAGCCGGCAGTCACCTGCACAGCCCTCAGCGATTCATGGAATCTGACCGATAACGGGGTCAGCCGTTTTGCCTTACTGTCTTCTGGCAAACAACTCCGGGACCAGTTATACACGGAACTCCTCCATCGGCTTCCAGCTGCCACCGACTCTCTGAAGACAGGACATTCCGTCTTTCTTCCCTTCAACGTCATTGATACCCGTATTTTAAGTGTGTTTCCTCATTTTGTCAAGTGCATCCCCGGAAAAGTTTCCTTTTCCGGGGATTTCTCCGCAGCTTCAGTCCTTTGTCAGTACTTTGCTCAGATCCACCGGAGTGCCGTCCTTCCACAGGCGCTCCAAAGAGTAGAACTCCCGTGCCTCTGCGGAAAACACATGCACCACAATGTCGCCGTAATCCAGCAGCACCCAGGTTCCCTCACGGTAACCCTCCCGGCGCAGCACGGAAACGCCCTTTTCATCCAGCGCCTTTTCCACCGAGCTGCACAGCGCGTTGATCTGCGTATTGGAGCCACCGGTGGCAAACACGAAATAATCCGCCAGCGAGGTCAGATCCGTAACCTCTACCGCCGCGATTTCCCGTCCCTTTTTTTCGTCCAGCGCCTTTGCCGCCGTATATACCATTTCCTTTGGTGTCATTGATCTTAATTCCTTTCTTTTCTTCCGCTTTTATGCCGTTGTATCCGGCTCAGAGGGAACTGTCGTCCACTCCACATCACTTCCACCGGAGGAATTTTCCTCTCCGCCGGAGGGCTGCTCCGGCTCCTGGCTGCCGTGCTCCGGCTCCGTTGCCCCGCCGGTCCCCGGTTCTGCCGTTCCGCCGGACTCTCCTCCGGTCTCTCCGGAGCTGCCGCTCTGCGTACCTCCGCCGGGATTCTCCTGACCAGGATTCTCCGGCTGCTGCACCGGCTGATTTTCCTCCGGCTCCTGCGGAGCTGTCGTTCCACCAGAGGTATTCCCCGTATTCTGCGACGGCTTACTGCCGGAGCCAGACGGAGCCGTCGTCGCCTTGGTATCCTCCACATGCCCGGTGGTGGAGGACAGGCTTCCATCAGAATTCACAGACATGATATCCAGGTCGCTCAATGTGAACGGCTCTACAAAGGGGCTGAGCTTTTCATTCACGATCTCCAGCAGCTCATCCGCAATGGGAACAACATAGTCCAGGTTCTGGTGGTAATACCGACTGTATGCGTAGGTCCCCTTCCAGGGCATGGTCAAAAACTCCACATTATCCACACTCAAACCGCCGAAAATCGCCTTTTGTGCAAACCACATGATGTTCTGGAAACTCAAATCGGTCTCCACGTTGTTCTGGAAAACCTTGGCGATCTTATTCAGATTTCCAACATTCTTGATGGTCAGCATCTGCTGGATCACTGCCTTCAGGAAGTTCTGCTGGATCTCCATACGACCGCTGTCGCCAATGCCGCTCTTTCCGTTGTTTTTTCTCCAACGGATCACCTGCATGGCATCGCTTCCGCTGAGCTTCCGGTAGCCCTTCGCCTGATTGATGACCAGATCTTGATAGGGGTCGTTGTAGTGCATATCATAGGGAACGTCAAACCACACGCCGCCGATGGCATCCACGATCTCTCCAACCGCTTCCCACTCTACTACCACCTGGTAATCCGGCTCAAAGCCTACCAACTGGGAGACCTCCTTATACACCGCCTGAATTCCCTTTTCTCCGCCGCCGTAAGTATTATATACCGAATTGATCTTCTTTACGTCCCAGGACACATTCACCATCGTATCCCGCGGAATGGACATGACCGTTGCCTTCTGATTGGTCACGTCATAGGACGCCAGCAGCATGGTGTCCGTATTGCCGCCTCCGCCTGTATCCCGACCCAAAATCAGAACGGTGTAATAATCCTCAGACTTCCGCTTTCCGGAGACCTTTGGCTGCACACCGTCACCGTAGTCCACGGTCTCCGCGTCGCTCTTTCCGTTTCCATCCACAGACGGAAGCTCCGGCTTTACGATCAGCGCCTTATATGCTGCCACCACGCACAGCGCCAGTGCCAGCACCACGCACAGTGCGATCAGCAGCTTCTGCTGCCGGGTAAACCGGCTGGTGCGCTTTTTCTTCTGTCCCTTTTCCCGCGCAGGCTCTCCTGCCGTATGTTTTCCCTGATATCTGTTCATTCGTCCGGTTACTTTCCTTTCAAGTCCTCCAAGGCAGCCAACGTGGCGCGATGCACCGGATTGCCCCGCTCGTTCATTTCCTCCACCGTCATGCTCAGACCCAATTCCAGCCCGGCATCTAAATCTTTATAGCACACCTGGCGCAGCCTGTCCACTCCCGGAAAATCCCGGCTGGGTTCAATATAATCCGCCAGATAAATGACCTTTTCCAGCAGTGTCATATTGGGATGCCCTGTCGTATGCCACCAAATTGCCCGGTAGATCTCGTCATCCACGCCGAACAGATCCCGGGCAATCTCCGCCCCGGTCTTGGCGTGCAGCAGCTTCAGCGCCTTTTGCTCCAGCTCATCCAGCTCTATGTGGTATTTCTCACACAGCGCCAGCTGGTCTTCCATCTCCAGCCGCTTCGTGCAGTCATGCAGCAGCGCAGCTACCCGCGCCTTCTGCACATCCGCTCCATAGCGCTCTGCCAGACGGATCGCTTCCTGCTCGGTTCCCAAAACGTGCGGGATGCGCTTGTGCTTGAGAAAGCTCAATGCCACTGGACGCAGCTGATTCAGCGGCAGGTGCTTCAGGTCCGCCTTCGTGCCGTAAAGTCCGTTCCGCAGGATGTAGCCATACACTGCAGGCGGCAGATAGCAGCCTCCCGTTCCCTCCGCAAGCCGCGCCCGCAGCTCGGTGGAGGAAATATCCACCACGCCGGGAACGGTCAAGGTGAACAGGCGGGCGTTGGGATATTTCCGGTACAGGTATTCCCGCTGGGGCGCGAAAAGCGACTCCGTGTCTGCCTCTGTCCGCCCGAACGCGGCAACACCCGCCAGATCAAAAATCCGTTCCGGCTGGTGCCACGCCTGAATGGTCAGAAACATGTCCGTTCCCATCAGCAACCAAAGCTCCGCGTCCGGATAGAGGGTATGCAGCTGCGCCAGCGTATCGGCTGTATAGCTGGGTCCCTGACGGCAAAGCTCCAGATTCAGCGTCTCCACGCTGTCTCCCAGGTTCAGCTGTTCACCCGCAAGCCGCGTCATCTCCAGCCGCTGCTGTGCCGTCGGGCTGCCCGCCGGCAGAGCCTTGTGCGGCGGAAGCCGGTCCGGGATCAGCAGCAGCTTATCTATCTTCAGCAGCTCCACTGCGGCTCTTGCCGCTGTCAGATGTCCCAGATGGGGCGGATTAAAGGTCCCTCCATAAACTCCGATACGCATGATCGTTTCCCCGCTTTCAGATGTTCTTTTTCCTTGCCGGCTTTACCAGTTCGATCCGCTTCTCCTTCGGCTTGCTGTGGCTGGTTCGGTAC
Source organism: uncultured Dysosmobacter sp. (assembly GCA_934565855.1). Taxonomy (GTDB): domain Bacteria; phylum Bacillota; class Clostridia; order Oscillospirales; family Oscillospiraceae; genus Oscillibacter. The sequence goes on along the minus strand of CAKTIO010000009.1, from coordinate 59,144 downwards.
AGCACAAATTTCGTGCCGATGACCTGAACTACCTCGCTGCGGGTCGCCTTTGCCAGCGCGTCCGCCGCGGACCGGGCGTCGTATTCCAGATTGTTGTCCAGCACACGTCCCTTTATCAGCTCCCGCGCTTCCAGCGCGTCATCCGCCTGCTTGATAAGATTGTCCGTCAAACCGTCCTTGCCGATCTGAAGGATGGTATCCATTGTATTTGCCATTCCGCGCAGCTGCGCTCTCTGTTTGCTTGTCAGTTCCATAGATGCTCCTGTTTTCTCCGTCTTTTATATAAGACGGTTATTTCTTCAAATAGGTTTCCAGCTTTTCCGAAAAATCTGTCAGCGCCCGTCCCCGGTGAGACACCGCGCTTTTTTCTTCCTCAGACAGCTGTCCGAAGGTCTTTGCCTTTTCCGGGTAGAAAAATACCGGATCGTATCCGAATCCGCCCTCTCCCATCGGCGCAAAGGCAATGGTCCCATCCACTCGTCCCTCTGCCTGCAGCTCATCCCCATTGGGAAACGCACAGACAATGGCACAGGAAAAGTGTGCCGCCCGGGTCGCTGCGCCCCGCATGGAGCTCAGCAGCAGCAAATACCGCCCCCGGTCATCCAGTTCCTCTCCGCCATACCGGGCGGAATATACACCGGGACCGCCATTCAGAGCGTCCACACACAAGCCGGAATCATCCGCGATTGCCGGAAGTCCCGCCTGCTGGCAGATTGCCTGCGCCTTGAGGCGTGCATTCTCCACAAAGGTCGTTCCCGTTTCCTCCACGTCCACCGTGATCCCCAGCTCCGCGGGCATCACCACCTGAACCCCAAGCTTTCCGAGAATGGATGACATTTCCTTCAGCTTTCCCGGATTATGGGTCGCCAGAACAAACTTCTGCTCCATATTATGCTCCCTCCAAAACCTTTTTCTGGATGGACAGCAATTCCCGGTTGCCCTTTTCACACAGACGAAGTAATTCCTGCTGCTCCTGCATGGTAAAGGCGCGTCCCTCTCCGGTTCCCTGAATCTCCACCAACTCTCCGCGTTCATTCATGATACAGTTCAGGTCCACCATCGCACGGCTGTCCTCTGTATAGCGCAGATCCAGCATGGGCTGGTCCTCCACGATTCCAGCGGAAACACCGGAGATATAGTGGAGGATGGGGCTTTTTTCCAGAACCCCCTCCGCCACCAGCCTCCGGCACGCCAGCGCCAGTGCAATAAAGCCGCCTGTCACGGAGGCTGTCCGGGTCCCGCCATCGCCCTGCAGCACATCACAGTCCACGGTAATAGTATGCTCGCCCAGCACCTGCAGGTCTACCGCAGCCCGCAGGCTACGTCCCACCAGCCGCTGGATTTCCGCGCTTCTGGGCGACAGCTTCAGCTTGGCAACATCCCGCTTGCTCCGCTCCCGGTTTGCCCGGGGCAGCATGGAGTATTCCGCTGTCACCCATCCGGTTCCCTCCGGTACATGGGGAGGGACCTTATCCTCTACGCTGGCGCAGCACAGCACCTTGGTGTCTCCGCAGGAGATCAGACAGCTTCCCTCCGCAAATCTCACAAAATCCGTCTCCACCTGAATGGGGCGCAGCTCGTCCAACGCCCGACCATCGATTCTCATCGTTTTGCCTTCTTTCCTTTTTTGGCGGTCCTTTCTTCCTGATGCTGCCGTTCCAGCATCCGCCGCGTCTTTTCCATCAGAATCCTCTCCCGGGATATCCACCGGCTGCACAGCTCTCCCAGCACAAGGGTCACGGCAATCACGGCAATGACCAGCAGCAGGCGGACCGCCGTGCCGCCGGGAATATTCAGCCTTCCGCACCATGCGCCAATCACACACGCCACTGCCACCATGAGCCATTGCAGCACCTGCAATTCCTTCCGCAGCGCCTGATATACGGCATGGCGGCATTTGGGGCAGGCTACGCTCAGCCGTCCGCGAAACAGCAGCTGACTGGTGCGCACCTGCATTTTCTGATAGCAGTATGGACACTTGACGATCATCCCGCCGCCTCCTTACACAATGGCTTCCACATACTCTCTTGCCTGGAAGGGGCGTAGGTCCTGAAGTCCCTCACCCACGCCTGCAAATTTCACAGGAATGCCCAGCTCTCTGGAAATGGCGATGACAATGCCGCCCTTTGCCGTTCCGTCCAGCTTGGTCAGAATGATGCCCGTCAGTCCGGCTGTCTCCTTGAATTGGCGCGCCTGGATCAAACCGTTCTGCCCGGTCGTAGCGTCCAGCACCAGCAGTGTTTCCCGTGCCGCTCCCGGGCATTCCCGGTCGATGATCTTGCTGAGCTTCGCCAGCTCCGCCATCAGGTTTGCTTTATTGTGCAGGCGTCCCGCCGTGTCACACAGCACAACGTCCACATTGCGCGCCTTTGCCGCCTGAAGTGCGTCAAACAGCACAGCGCCGGGGTCGGCTCCCTCGTGCTGGCGCACCAGCTCACAGCCTGCCCGTTCTGCCCAGATCTCCAGCTGGTCAGCCGCCGCCGCGCGGAAGGTGTCCGCCGCGCAGAACAGCACACGCTTTCCCTCCTGCTTCAGCTGATAGCCCATTTTTCCGATGGAGGTGGTCTTTCCCACCCCGTTCACGCCGATCACCAGAATCACCGTGGGCTTTGTGGACAAATCCAAGCCGGTATTCTCCACATCCATCATGTCTACCAGAATGTCCCGCAGGGCGTCCCGGATCTCCTCCTGGCTCTTCAGCTTCTCCTTTTTCACACGGGTCCGCAGCTCCTCCACTGCCTCCGTGGCGGTTTCCACACCCAAATCGGCTAAGATCAGCGTTTCCTCCAGTTCGTCAAAAAACGCTTCGTCCGCCTCTGTAAAGCCGCCGAAAAGGTTTGTCGTGATCTTCTTTATTTTGTCAAAAAAACCCACAGGGTCCTCCCCCTTACTTGATATTCAACTCTTTTGCCAAATCGTTCATATGGATCGTCAGAACCTTGCTGACACCCTGCTCCTGCATGGTCACGCCGTAGAGCACATCCGCGCCCTCCATCGTTCCACGCCGGTGCGTGATAACAATAAACTGCGTTTTTCCAGTCAGCCGCCGCATATAGCGGATATACCGGTTCACATTGGCATCGTCCAGCGCCGCTTCGATCTCATCCAGCACGCAGAAGGGCGTTGGGTGGACCTTCAAAATTGCGAAATACAGGGCAATGGCAACAAACGCCTTTTCTCCGCCGGACAGCAGCGTAATGCTCTTTAAGGTCTTTCCCGGGGGCTGCGCCTTGATCTCAATGCCGCAGTTCAGAATATCCGTCTCATCCTCCAGCTCCAGTGCCGCCTGACCGCCGCCAAACAGCTCCTGAAACGTCTCCTGAAAGCTCTGCTGAAGCAGATGGAATTGCTCCGCAAAGATGCGGGTCATCTGGCTGGTGATCTCTCCGATCACGCCGCGCAGCTCTGTCTTCGCCTGCTCCACATCGTTTTTCTGCCCGGAGAGGTATGTATACCGGGTATTTACCCGCTCGTACTCCTCTACCGCGCCCAGATTTGGCGTTCCCAGCGCGGACATATCCCGCTTCAGCTCTCCGATCCGCCGTCCAGCCCTGGAAAGGCTCTCCAGCTCGATCCGCTGCGCCTGCGCATCCGTGTGGTTCAGCTCATAGCGGTCCCACAGCCGGTCCAGTATCTGCTTTTCCTCCATCGCGGCGGCAGCGACCTTCTGTTCCAGCCGGGACGCGGAGCGCTCCGCGTTCAGCAGGGTCTCGTTCATCTCCTGTCCCGCGCGGTTTTTCGCCGTGCGCTCCGCCTCCAGCTCCATCCGCTGTCTGCCCAACGCTGTCAGGCGGTCCTTCCATTCCTCTGCCCTTGCGGACAGGGCGGATGCGTTTTCTTCATGCTGCCGGATCTCCTGCTCTGCCGACTGGATCTGCTGCCGGTAGCCCTGTAGCTGCCGCTCCTTTTCCATGCGGTCTCCACTCAGCTGCCGGTTCAGCTCCCGCAGATCCTGCAAGCCTTTTCCCAGCACCTCTTTTTCCGTATGCAGCTCCGCCAGCTGTGTTTTCCGGGCAGAGATCTCATCTGCCAGCCTTTCGGATTCCTCCAGCCGGGCGGCTTGCCCGGAAATCCGCTGGGCAATCGCCGCCTGACAGGTCTCCTGCTCTGTCCCCTGCTTTGCAAGCTCCTGCTTCGCCGTCTCACTGCGGATCTGATTCTCCCGCAGCCTGTCCGCCAATGCGGAGGCTTCCCGCTGCCGTTCCTCTCCGCTTTTTTGCAGGGTCTCCGCCAGCACCTGATAATGCCGGGTCTGCCCTTCCAGGCGGAGGACCTCATTCTCCGCAGTCCGCTGCCTGCCCTGAGCGGCGTCCAGCTCATACTGCACCGCAGTGCAGTCTCTATGCAGCGCTTCCTCCGCCGCAGCCGCGGCAGTCAGCTTCCCCCGCAGCTCCCGGCACTGCCCGTCCAGCCTTTCCAGCTCCGCCGCCCGGGATAAGACTCCGGCATTCCGGCTGATGCTGCCGCCTGTCATAGAGCCGCCGCGGTTGATGACCTGCCCGTCCAGCGTAACAATGCGGAACCGGTTCTGATATTTTCTGGACAGCGTGATTCCGCAGTCCAGATCCTCCACGATCACGGTCCGTCCCAGCAGACTCTGGAAAATGCTCCGGTACGCGCTGTCAAACCGCACCAGCTGAGAGGCAATGCCCAAAAAGCCGAATTCTCCGTTCAGCCGCGGCTCCCGCAGCTCTTCCCCGCGAATCGCGGTCAGCGGCAGAAAGGTCGCTCTTCCTCCGTCCCGCCGTTTCAAATAACCAATGGCTGCCTTGGCGTCCTCCTCCCGGTCCACCACAATGTTCTGCAAGCCGGAGCCCAGCGCCACCTCAATGGCAACGGAATATGTCTGCTCCACCTTCATCAGGCTTGCCACCGGACCGTGAATCCCCCGCAGCGTCCCCTTCGCCTGCATCACAGATTTGACTGCCCGGGAAAAGCCTTCGTAATCCCGTTCCATTTCCCGCAGCAAACGGACGCGGTTCTCCACCGCTCCTGTTTCCACGGTCAGGCGGGTCTTCTGCTCGGTCGCGGCGGCGTATTTCTTCTCTCGCTCCTCCAACCGGAGGCGGTAGCCTGAGATCACATTTTCCGCTGCTGTGACCTCCTCCCGTGCCGTCTCCAGCGCCTGCTGCGCCTCCTTCAGCTGCGCAGCGGCTTCCAGGCGTTGGACTTCCATTCCCCGGGCTTCTGCTTCTGCTGCATTCCTCCGCTGCAAAAGCTGCCCGTTTTCCGCCTCAATGGACAGCAGGGTCCCCTTGGCATCCGCAGCAGCTGCCGCCGCCTCTGCCGCTCTGTGGCGGAGCGCCGCCGTTTCCGACTCCTCGCCCTCTGCCTGCGCCGCCTGCTCCGCCGCCTGCCGCAGCAGCTCCTGTACCTGCGCGGAAAGCTCCTGCTCCCGCCGACCGATTTCCCTGATCCGGCGCTCCTGCTCCTCCAGCTGCCGCTGTAAGCTTCCTGTCCGGGAATCCCGCTCCTGCAGCTCCTTTTCTGCCAGCGCGATATTCTCCCGGCTGTGGGCGATCCCGGCTTCCAGCACCGTTACGGCAGACTGCTGCTCTGTGATCTGCCGCTCCACCTCTGCCAGAGTCTCCCGCGCCTTCTCCGTTTCCATGTCGGTGTTTCGCATTTTCTCACCGCATGCTTCTCCCTCGGCATAGAGCTGCTCCAGCTGCCGCTGGGACCGCTCCCGGTCCTCCTCCGCGGCACGGCGGCTGATCTCCAGCTTTCGGGCTTCCGCCTTGACCTCATCCAGATTGGTCAGCCAAACGGAGATCTCCAAGCTCCGCAATTCATCCCGTAAAAGCAGATATCTCTTTGCCTTTTCCGCCTGCTCCCGAAGGGGAACTACCTGTAGCTCCAGCTCCGCAATCTTATCGTCGATCCGCAGCAGGTTTTCCTCTGTACGCTCCAGCTTCCGCTCCGCCTCCTCTTTTCTGTGGCGGTACTTAGAAATTCCGGCGGCCTCTTCAAAAATCTCTCTCCGGTCCTCGCTTTTGGTGGAGAGGATCTCGTCAATTTTTCCCTGCCCGATCAGAGCGTAGCCCTCTTTTCCCATGCCGGTGTCCAGAAACAGCTCAACCACATCCCGCAGCCGCACCGACTGCCGGTTGATGTAATACTCACTCTCTCCGCTGCGGTAGTACCGGCGGGTCACGGCAATCTCCGCTTCCTCCATTGTCGGGAGGATATGTTCTGTGTTGTCCAGCACCAGCGTCACCTGCGCAAAGCCCTGGGGCGGTCTTTTTGCCGTGCCGCCAAAAATGACGTCCTCCATTTTGGCGCCCCGCAGGCTTTTGGTACTCTGTTCTCCCATGACCCAGCGGATGGCATCGGAAATATTGGATTTTCCACTGCCATTGGGACCAACAATGGCAGTAATGTCTTCTCCGAAGCTCAGAATCGTTTTATCTGGAAACGATTTGAACCCCTGAATTTCCAACGCCTTCAAATACACAGCTTCTACCTCTGTTTCAAAATTCAACTGCAAATGGGTCTAAAGTCCCAAGATACGATAATCATGGTTTATCGTATCAAAAAAGTTCTTTCATTGCAAGGGAAAGCGCAGAAAAATGGGCGGGATTCTCCTCCTCCGCCCATTCCTTCCGCTATTTCTGTGAATTTTCCCGTTTTTCCCCGATCTGCCGGTACAGCTCCTCCAGCGCGTCGGAGAGACCGCCAATCCGGTCAATCAGCCCCAACTCCACCGCCTGCTGCCCATACAGCACACTGCCGACATCCGCCGCCATTTCTCCTGTTTTCATCATCAGCTCCAGAAATTTCTTTCGGCTGATGCGGCTGTTCTGCACAACAAACTCCACAATCCTGTCCTGGAGACGGTCAAAATACTGGTAGGTCTGCGGCGCAGCGACCACCGTGCCGTTCATCCGCACCGGATGAACCGTCATGGCGGCAGAGGGAACGGCAAAGCTGGTCCTTGCGGACACCGCCAGCGGGATGCCGATGGAATGGCTTCCTCCCAGAACCAGCGACACTGTCGGCTTGCTCATTCCTGCGATCAGCTCCGCAATGCCCAATCCCGCCTCCACATCACCGCCCACGGTGTTCAGCAGGATCAAAAGTCCCGCGATCTCCGGGTTTTCCTCCAGCGCCGCCAGCAGCGGCATCACATGCTCATATTTCGTGGTTTTGGAGTTCTGCGGCGCCAGCAGATGTCCCTCTACCTGTCCGATGATGGTCAGGCAGTGGATAGTACCGTGCGGCGTTTTTGTCTCCGTGCTTCCAAAATCCACAATCGGCTGCGTCCAAATCTCTACCGGCTGTGTCTCCTCCCGGGAGGTACCTTTCTCCGGTTCGGAATTTTTCGTATGCTCTACCATGTTCTCGCCTTCTTCCCCCGGTATTTTCTGCGCTTTTTTCCTGTTTAGTCATACTTTTCTTTTCCTCCGCGCTGTGATATACTTTCCTTAACTTTTCAGTTCCCCGCGGCGCGGCAGCGTCTGCGGAAAACCAAAGGAAACGGAGTTGAGTATTTATGTGGCAAAAAACCTGCTATCGCATCGTGGTAAAGGTGGGCACCTCTACCCTGACACACGACACCGGCGCGGTCAATTTACAAAGCATGGAGCGTCTAATCCGCGTTCTGTCCGACCTGAGCGGCTATGGGCATGAATTGATTCTGGTATCCTCCGGCGCTATCGCCATCGGAACGGCAAAGCTCTCTCTGCCGGAACGCCCAAAGGAGCTGCGGATGAAGCAGGCAGCCGCCGCAGTGGGTCAGTGCCGCATCATGCATATCTACGACAAGCTCTTCTCTGAATACAACCGCTCCGTCGCGCAGATTCTGCTGACTGGAGAGGATGTGGACGATCCCGTCCGCTCGGAGCATCTTTCCGGCACCTTTGAGGCGCTGCTGGGCATGCACGTCATTCCCGTCGTCAATGAAAACGACTCCGTCTCCTCCGCGGAGATTGAGACCGGGCGGCATAAGGTGCTGGGCGATAACGACACCCTCTCCGCCATTGTCGCCAAGCTGTGCCACGCTGACCTGCTGATCCTTATGAGCGACATTGACGGTCTCTACGAAGCCGATCCGCACACGCACCCGGACGCGCGGCTCATCCACCGCGTAGACTGCCTGACCCCGGAAATTTTAAGCATGGCAGGCGGCAGCGGAACCTGGCGCGGAACCGGCGGTATGGCAACCAAGCTGACTGCCGCCAAGGTGGCTATGGACGCCGGCTGCGACATGGTGATCACCAACGGCGCGCGCATGGAGGACATTTACGATATCGTTGCGGGAAAGGAAATTGGGACCCGCTTCGCTGCAAAAAGGAGCTGAGCATATGACTGTGATCGAACAACAGGGTGCTGCCGCCAAGGCGGCAGCCCGCACCCTTGCCATTGCTGGTGAAGCTGCCAAAAACGCCGCGCTGGAATCCATTGCCCAGACACTGGACACCAAGCGCCAGCGCTGGCTGGACGCCAACGCAGAGGATCTGTCCGCCGCCCGTCAGTCCGGTATGCGAGAGGCAATGCTGGACCGTTTGACGCTGACCTCTGAACGGATCGACGATATCATTTCCGGGATTCGCCAAGTCATCTCCCTGCCGGATCCCATTGGAAGGGTCACCAAAATGGACGCCCGTCCCAATGGACTGCTGATTGGTCAGCGCAGGGTCCCTCTGGGTGTTATCGCCATGATTTACGAGGCGCGTCCCAACGTCACGGTGGACGCCGCTGTACTCTGCCTGAAATCCGGCAACGCCGTTATTCTGCGGGGCGGCAGAGAGGCGATCCGCTCCAACCGGGTCGCCGTGGAACTGATGCGGGAAGCGTTGGTAAACGCCGGGCTGCCCTCCGACTGTATTTCTCTGGTGCAGGATACCAGCCACGAATCCGCCCACGAGCTGATGCATCTGAACGACTATGTGGACGTCCTCATTCCCCGGGGAGGTGCAAAGCTCATCCGCTCCGTTGCCAAAAATGCCAGCGTTCCAGTCATCCGTACCGGAGAGGGTGTCTGCCATGTTTACATTGACCGGGACGCAGATCTGGATATGGGTGCGGAAATTTTGTATAACGCCAAATGCTCCCGCCCCTCTGTGTGCAACGCCGCCGAATGTGTCCTGATTGCAGAGGACGTGGCAGAAGCCTTTTTGAAAAAAGCCGTCCCCCTGCTGGATCGGAAAAACACACAGCTCCGCTGTGACACGCAGGCGCTGCAAATTTTGAAGGAGCGGGGCGTCGCGGCAGCAGAAGAGGATTGGGACAGCGAATACGGCGACTATATTCTGGCAGTCCGCATCGTCAAGGATGCCGCCGAAGCCATCGCCTTCATCAACCAGCACTCCTCCGGTCATTCTGAAGCCATTGTGACCTCTAACTATTTTACCGCACAGCGGTTTTTAAATGAGGTGGACGCTGCCGCAGTTTACGTCAATGCCTCTACCCGCTTTACAGACGGCGGAGAGTTTGGTCTTGGCGCGGAGATCGGCATCTCCACCCAAAAGATTCATGCCCGCGGACCGATGGGGCTGGAGGAATTGACCTCCTATAAGTACATTATTTACGGAGAGGGGCAGGTTCGCTGATATTCATCTCCACTAAGATTGAACAGGTCGAACTCTGTATATGATATTATCGTATACAAAAGCATGTTTTTTTGGTGTATCAAAGAAAATAAAAGTAACGGCATTGTATATTGCGAAGGTGATATACAGTGTCGTTATTTTTATGCTATGATACAGATATGAATTTGGCAAAACGAAAATGTGGAGGTATACACAATGAGAAAATGTGAAAAGTGCGGAGCAAGCCTGAAATCGGATTTGAGACTTAAAGTTAACGGCGGTGGTTATGGTATTGTTGTTCGTGTAGATGAAAAACAAAAGGCGACAACTATAGATGATGTTAGAGTTGCAGTCTGCCCAGAATGTGGATATACAGAAATGTATTTAGAAGATTTAACGAAATTAAAGAATTAAGAGATAGCTTCAAGTTTGTAGAAAAGAAAATAGCGAAATAGGCAGACCTTTCAAAATAAAAATCAACTATTAACCTATATGCATTAACAGAAATTACAGAAGCCTCTGAATCTAATACAGCAGCTCGGGGTTCGATATTGCTGCAATCAGCTCCATAAACTCCCCGGTCTTCAAAGAAATAACTCGCACAGTTCCGGCAAGAGCTCGGACCGTGCGAGTTGATTTTCATTTGTCGGTACATCAGCTTTCTCAGAGATACTGCTCCAGATTCCGCTCTTCCATAATTCTGTCCCGGAACTCCCGGACTGCCGGGGGAAACACCGCGTCCTCCGCCCAGATCAAATAAATGGCACGGGGCGGAACATCCTCCTGTATCGTCAACGATACTACATCCTCCCGGTTTGTCAGCCAGTGCATATGCGGCACAATGGCAACTCCCATACCATAGGAAACCATGTCCAATATATTACTGTGGATCCGTGATTCTGCAAAGATCTCCGGTTGAACATGCGCCGCCCGGAAAATCGAATCATAATATCCCCGGATCACACAATCCTGACTGTAGGCAATCATTTTTTGTCTGTCCAGCTCCGACAGGGAAATACTCTTTTTCTCCGCCCACGGATGCCGCCTGGGAACAATTATCACATTGCTCTGATAGCCGATCAGGTGGGACGCGATTCCAGCCGTGGCAGGCGCCGTGGAAATTCCCAGGTCCGCCTCCCGCCGCAGCAGCTGCTGTTCGATCAGCGCCGCGTTGGAATGCGTCAGCTCAAACCGCAGCAGCGGCTCCTCCTCTCCGCCGTAGAAGTCTGAAATCGTATTCATAACCAGATGCTTTAGGGACTCCAGATATGTCAGCCGGATCATTTCCCGCACAGGGTTCTCCATGTCCCGCACCATTTGGTTTCCCCGCTCCAATGCCTGAAGGGCATCCCGCACGCAGGTCAAATACACCTTTCCGCAGGCGGTCAGCTCCACCTGCTTTCCTGTCCGGTAAAACAGTTTAACATTCAGCTCCCTTTCCAGATTGGAAATTGCATAGCTCAGGGTCGCCTGCGTCACATGCAGCTGCTGCGCCGCCAATGTGTATTGCTGGCATTCAGCAATTTTTTCAAAATAATGGAGCTGCTGCAAATTCATAACCGGTCCCCTGCTTTTCCCGCCTGTGCGAATTTGAATTTTCTCTACTGTACCACAATTTCACTGTCAATACAATCGAACTCTCCAAATTCTCCCAGCTTTTCCAAAATTTTTCCTACAGGGTAAAGTCCTCTGGAAGTGCCGCCGCCATTGCGCCAGCCAGCTTTCCAAGCTCCTCCTCCGTCAGCTCCAGCTCCATTTTGGGAATCCGTTCCTTCAGCCGCCCCACCCTGTCAGAAAACTTCTTTGCCAGCAGCACCCCCCGGTCCGTCAGGTAGATTTTTCCATACCGTTCCTTCACCAGCAGCCCCTTGTCCATCAGAACCTTCAACATTCTCGTCACAGACGGCTTGGAGACCTGCATCGCTCTGGCGACGCTTGCAGCCCCCACGTCCAGCGTGGTTCTGGACAGTTCATAAATCGTCAGAAGATAGCGATAGTGGGTATCCGTCAGTTCCACAAAATCCCTCCCCTGCCCTTGCAGGCATTTTATAGGTTAGATTCATCTAACTTTAAGCAGTTTGAGTTTATCATCGCTAACTCCTCTTGTCAAGCTATAACTTGATGACAAAGGAAAACGCCGGCTGTCATAAAAGACAGTCGACGCAAATCCTCTGTATTTAAATTTAGTGCTTTAGAAATCTGCACTGCCCACCGTGCGGGGATGCGGCAGGACGTCCCGGATGTTGGAAACCCCTGTGAGGTACATGACCATCCGCTCAAAGCCCAGACCAAAGCCGGAGTGCTTGCAGCCTCCATAGCGCCGCAGGTCCAGATACCACCAATAGTCCTTGGGGTCCATGCCCAGCTCCTGGATCCGCTGCTCCAACAGCTCCAAACGCTCCTCACGCTGGCTGCCGCCGATGATCTCTCCGATGCCGGGCACCAGGCAGTCCGCTGCCGCCACGGTCTTTCCGTCATCGTTCAGCCGCATATAGAACGCCTTGATCTCCTTTGGATAATCCGTAACAAACACCGGGCGCTTGAATACCTTTTCCGTCAGGAAGCGCTCATGCTCTGTCTGCAGATCGGTTCCCCAATCCACCTTATAGTCGAACTCATCGTTGTGCTGCTTCAAAATCTCCACAGCCTCCGTATAGCTCACGCGACCAAAATCCGAAGTGGCAACGTGCTGAAGCCGTTCCAGCAGCCCCTTATCCACAAACTGGTTGAAAAATGCCAGCTCGTCCGGGCAGCGCTCCATCGTGCGCTGGATGATATACTTGATCATCGCCTCTGCCACATCCATGTCACCCTGAAGATCCGTAAATGCCATTTCCGGCTCGATCATCCAGAATTCCGCAGCATGGCGCTGGGTGTTGGAATTTTCCGCCCGGAAGGTTGGACCAAAGGTATACACATCGCCGAACGCCATCGCAAAGTTCTCCGCGTTCAGCTGTCCGGAAACAGTCAGGTTTGCCGGCTTTCCGAAGAAGTCCTTGGAATAGTCCACCTTACCGTCCTCCGTGCGGGGAGGATTCTCCATATCCAGCGTAGTCACCCGGAACATCTCTCCGGCACCCTCACAGTCCGATGCCGTGATGATGGGTGTGTGGACATACACAAAGCCACGGTTCTGGAAAAACTCATGAATCGCCATTGCCGCAACGCTCCGCACCCGGAAGGTCGCGGAAAACAGGTTCGTGCGGGGACGCAGGTGCTGGATCGTCCGCAGGTATTCCACCGTGTGGCGCTTTTTCTGCAGAGGATAGTCTGAGGTAGAAGTGCCCGCCACCTCAATGGCAGAAGCTTTCACCTCCAGCGGCTGCTTTGCCTCCGGCGTCAGAACCACCTGGCCGGTAACGATCAGCGCGGCACCAACGTTCTGACCTGCGATCTCTTTATAATTGGACAGCGTATTGGCGTCCATCACCACCTGCAAGTTCTTGAAGCAGGAGCCGTCGTTCAGCTCAATAAAGCCAAACGTCTTCATATCGCGGATGGTTCTTGCCCAACCGCCTATGACAACTTCCTTTCCAGACAGTGTCTCACTATCCGCGTAAATCGCTGCAATTTTGGTATAGCTCATTCCGTTTTCACCCATTTTTCTTTGTTTTGCGCAAATCATGCGCCGATACACCATAATGCTTGTATTATAAGCTATCTTTTTTCCATTTACAAGAGGAAGCCTTTGTTTTCAGGGAAATCCCCGCAAAGTTCTTGTACTCTCTGCGCGTTTTGCTATAATGAGAGTGTCATAGAAACAAACAGAAAGGCGGGACCACATATGCCGCAGCCCCACACCTTCAACATCTCAGCTTTTCTCCTGTCGCCCAAAGGGCTTCTGCTTCTCTGGCTGGTGCTGATCAACCTTGCCGCGTTTTTCACCTTTGGCTTTGATAAGTGGAAAGCCAAGTATAAGGAAAAGCATCCCGCTGCCCGCCGCGTCCCGGAAAAAACGCTGTTTCTTCTGGCATTGGCAGGCGGAAGCATCGGCGCGCTGCTGGGCATGCGGATCTGGCACCACAAGACCCTTCACCGTTCCTTCCGTTTCGGCATTCCCCTGATCCTGCTTCTGCAAATTTTGATCCCTCTGGGACTGCTTCTCTATTGGAACGTCCTGCGCTGAATATCTGAAAAGCCGGAAGCACATTCCTGCGCTTCCGGCTTTCTTTATGCGTTTTCAGGCACAGCCCTTCCCAACCGCCGGTACATGGTCTTTTTCACCGCCCGGAGAATGTTCTCATATCCGGTGCAGCGGCACAGGTGCCCGGACAGCAGCTTCCGCAGTTCCTCGTCCGTGTATTCCTTTCCGGATTCCAGAATCTCTACCGCTGTCAGGATAAAGCCGGGAGAGCAGAAGCCGCACTGGATCGCCGCTTCCTCCACAAACGCCTGCTGGATATCGCTCAGCTCTCCATTGGGACCCAGCAGTCCCTCCAGCGTCCGGATATGCTTTCCCTCCGCCCAGACCGCCAGATAGATGCAGGAGTTGAATGCCTCACCGTCGATCAGCACGTTACAGGCACCGCATTCTCCCACCTCGCAGCCCTTTTTCACCGATGTCATGCGAAAGTCGTTCCGCAGCATGTCCGTCAGAGAAGCACGGACATCAATGGTCCGCTCCACTTCCTTTCCATTCAGGGTAAAATGCACGGTCTTATACTGCATTTTATGCTTCTCCATTACAGAACACCTCCTGCCAGCCGCACCGATTCTATAAATGCCCGTTTGGCGCTCTCCACCGCGATATGCTGGCGGAAATCCTTGCTGGCGCGCCAGCTGTCACGGGGGTGGATGTCCTCCAGCACTGCATGGCTGAATATCTCTGCCAACTCCAGAGAAACCGGCTTGCCATTGACAGTCTGCTCCGCATGCTCCGCCCGCAGCGGCACCGGTCCTGCCACGCCGAAGGCGATCCGGCAGCGCTCCACTGTCCTGCGGTCTTCACTGAGACGCACATTCACCGAGGTCCCCAGCGTGGCAATGTCCATCGCGTTCCGCATAGCGTACTTGATGTAATGTCCAAAGGTCCGCTCATAGCTCTCCTTGGGAATCAGAATTGCCGTTTGGAGCTCCCCCGGGCGGATATCCACCTGTCCTGCCCGGATATAAAAGTCATGAATGGCTTCCCGGCGCACGCCGTCCGGTCCTGTCAGCTCGATCACTGCGTCCCAGGCGTGCAGCGTGGAGGCGGAATCCGCGGAGGTCACGCCGTTACAGGTATTTCCGCCGATGGTCCCGATATTCCGGATCTGAGGTCCGCCCACCTGGTCCACCGCTTCGCCCAGAACGTTGATGTACCTTTGAATGATGGGGTCCCGCGTAATGTGGGAAAAGCTGGTCAAGCTGCCGATGCGGATATTCTCCTCCGCATCAATGGAAACGCCCCGCAGCTCATCCAAGCCGTAAATGGAGATCAATTCCTTTCCGGCGCGCTTCCCCTCCCGCATCTGCACCAGCACGTCCGAACCGCCTGCAATGATCTGTGCCTCGGGATGCGCCACGCGGAGCGCCACGGCAGCCTCCACACTGGCAGCCTCATAAAGTGCCTTGATATCGTACATGGCGAATCCTCCTTTACTCCTTGAACAAACCAGCTTCTTTGAATTTCGCGTAGAGAACGTGCGGGGTCATGGGGCAGCAGTCAATGGATACGCCTGTTGCCTGAGCAATGGCGTTCCGAATGGCGGGAGCGCCGGAGCAGGCAGGCGGTTCCCCCAGCGCCTTTGTTCCATAGGGGGATGTCGGCTCCGCATTCTCCACAAAGCAAGCCTGCAGCGTTGGGTGGTCCATAAAGGTAGACAGCTTGTAGTCCAGCAGGTTGTTATTCAGCGGTCTTCCCGTCTTTTCGTCAAACAGCAGCTGCTCTGACAGTCCGTAGCCGATTGCCATAGACATTCCGCCATGTACCTGTGCCTCTGCCAGTGCCGGATTGATCAGTGTGCCGCAGTCGTGCACATTGACCAGATTCAGCAGCTTTACCCTGCACATGGGAATATCCACCTCGACCTCGGCAAAGCTGCAGCCGAAGGAATATGCGTTGGACTTGATCTGTGCGGTGGACTCCGCCGTGATGTGCTGGCTGTTTTCCATAGAGTACAGGGCTTCCGTCGCCAGGTCTCCCAGAGATTTCAGCACCCGCCCGTCCGGCTTCCGCACGATCATGCCGTCCACCAGGTCTAAATTGCTCACCGGCATTCCCGTCTGCCCTGCGGCGACCTTTAAGATCCTCTCCCGCAGTGCCCGTCCGGTCTGCATGATGGCAAAGCCGCCAACGTACGTCTGACGGGAAGCATACGCGCCCGTACCAAAGGGTGTCACATCCGTATCCTGTGAGGACACCACATGGACACTTTCAAACGGCACACCCACAGCGTCCGCCACCATCTGGGAGTATGCCGTGTCACAGCCCTGACCGATCTCTGTTTCACCGGTCTGAAACTGCAAGGAGCCGTCCTGATTCAAAACCATCCGGCAGGAGGAGGATTCCAGTGAGATAGGCCAGACCGCCGTATTATACCAGAACACCGCCAGACCCACGCCCCGGCGGACTGGTCCCGTCTGGTTCTGATACTCCCGGAATTTCCGTTCATAGTCAATGACCTTCATACCCTTGTCCATGCACTGGTTGAAGGTGTCCGTATACAGCTCGTTATGAGAAAATCCATCCCGGAAGCCCACCGGCATCAGATTCTTCCGCCGGAAGGTGATCGGGTCCGCGCCGATGGCGCGGCAGATGTCATCAACGTGGCTTTCTCCGGCAAACATTGCCTGCGGGATCCCATAGCCGCGCATGGCACCTGCTGCGGGACGGTTGGTGAACACCGTATAAGCATCGCCCTCGATATTGGGACAGGGATACAGCTGTGGGAAGCAGTTCATTCCCTTGGCGCAGATACCGTGTCCGTGAGAGGCATACGCTCCCTGGTTGGAGAAGCATTCGATCTTCCGGGCGGCAAAGGTACCGTCCTTCCGGACCCAGGAAATGATGTGGGTACGGATGGCATGACGGACACGGTTGGAAACAAAGGTCTCTTCCCGGGAGCATTCCAGCTTTACCAGCCTCCCCCCCACCTGTGTACTGCACCATGCGCACAACGGTTCATACAGCGCGTCCTGCTTGTTTCCGAAGCCCCCGCCGATGTACGGCTTGATGATCCGGACCCTTCCCCAAGGAATGCCCAGCGCCTGCCCCACGATCCGGCGCACAATGTGCGGGATCTGCGTGGAGGA
Source organism: uncultured Dysosmobacter sp. (assembly GCA_934565855.1). Classification (GTDB taxonomy): domain Bacteria; phylum Bacillota; class Clostridia; order Oscillospirales; family Oscillospiraceae; genus Oscillibacter. The sequence goes on along the minus strand of CAKTIO010000009.1, from coordinate 42,381 downwards.
AACCACCACCAGCTTTCCGGAGTCCTCATAAGCAAAGCAGCCGTGATTTTCGATATGGCAGTGCTGTACTGCCGGCGTATCGTACCAGCCCTCCACCTTGATGAGTCCCGGCTCCCTGACTGCCTCCTGATAATTTCCGTTCCGGATAGTAGTATGCGCCAGAATATTGTGATCAAACCGTTCGTGCAGTTGGGGTGCACCGTCCTTCATCGCCTCCTGCACATCCAGCACGAAGGGAAGCTCCTCATATTCCACCTGAATCGCCCGGACCGCCTGTGCCGCAGCCACCTCGTCCTCCGCGATGACCACTGCCACATCGTCGCCGTAATACCGCACATGCTGGTTCAGCAGGCATCTGTCCGCCACATCCTGATGTGCCGGGTCTGTGGACCAGGGATGTCCCGCCGTTGGGAACGGGCGGTCCTGGGGGGCATCAAAGCACGTCAGGATCTTCACCACGCCTGGAATCTGTTCCGCCTCCGCCGTATTGACCGACCGCACAAAGCCGTGGGCAATGGTGGAATGCAGCACCCTTGCCACCAGCGCGCTCCGGTCACACAAATCGTCCATATACTTGGCGCGTCCGGTCGCTTTGTCATACGCATCCACGCGGATCACGCTTTTTCCGACGCTTTTACTCATCAGGCACACCTTCCTTTTGAAAACTTTCCCCAGTCATTGACTGAAAACAGTCAAAAAAGCTATACTGAATCCATACACAACCGTAAATAACAAAACAGGGAGTGAACGCTATGGCTGCACAGGTCCCCCTCCGCATTGGCTGCGTGATCATGGCGGCGGGAAACGCCCGCCGCTACGGGAAAAACAAGCTCGCCGCTGAATTTCAGGGCAAACCGCTGATCCAGCACACACTGGAAGCTGTCCCGCAGGAGGCTTTTTCCTCCATTACCGTGGTCTCACAGTATCCGGAAATTCTGGCTCTCGCCCGCTCCTGTCAATTTCACGCGGTCTGCAATCCACACCCGGATTGGGGCATCAGCCATACGATTCGGCTTGGGCTGACCCCTCTCCTGCACTGCGATGGCGTTCTCTTCCAGGTCTCCGACCAGCCCCTGCTGCAAAAAGGCTCAATTCTGAAGCTGGTCGAATGCTTTGCTCAGCATCCGGAGCATATTGCCGCATTGGCTCACAACGGCGTTCACGGAAATCCCTGTCTCTTTCCCGCGCGCTTTTTTCCGGAGCTGCTGCAGCTTCAGGAGGATCATGGCGGAAACCAGATCATCCGGCGTCATCCGGATGCACTTGTGCTGTGCGAGGCTCCGCCGGAGGAGCTGACCGATGTGGACACACCGGAGGCTCTGCGTAAGCTGCAAGCGCAGGCAGAGCAGGACCATCACTTTCTGGAATAGGGAGTATCCGACAGCGGCAGCGAGGTCCTCAGCTTTCCGTCGTAGCGGAAATAGGCATCCGCAATGGCAGGAGCCGTGGGAATGGAGGTAATTTCTCCGATGCCAATGGCACCGCATGCCACATTCAATCCCGCCTTTTCAATAATCAATGGCTCAATTTCCGGAATCTGGTTGGCACGGAACAGCCCCAGCGTTCCGTACTTTGCCAGCGGCTTACACTGCTCCAACGGATAGCGCTCTGTCAGGGCATACCCCATTGACATCACCACACCGCCCTGAATCTGTCCCTCAATGGAGGTCGGATTCACCGCTTTTCCCACATCATGCGCTGCCACGATTCTTTCGATCCTCCCGTCTTCATTCAGAATGCAGATCTGCGTTGCGTAGCCATAGGCAATGTGGCTGACCGGATTGGGGACATCGGCTCCCAGCGGGTCGGTCTTTCCCAAGTATTCTCCGTAATATTCCCTGCCCTCCAGCCGTTCCAGCGGCTGTGACCTCAAATCCTCCCTCAGGTCCTGACACGCCCTGCGGCACGCCTCGCCGGTAAACAGCGTCTGTCTGGAGCCGGAGGTCGTTCCAGAATCCGGTGCACAGAAGGTATTGGAGCGCTGATAGGTGACCTGGTCTCTGCGAAGTCCGGTCTGGTCGCAGACCATCTGTACCAGCACCGTTCCCAGCCCCTGTCCGATACAGGAGGCGCCGGCATAGATAGAGACCTTTCCATGCTCAACAAGCAGACGGACACGCCCGGTATCCGGGATACCCACACCCACTCCGGCGTTTTTCATCGCGCAGCCGATTCCCACAAATTTGGCAGCATCGTAATAGGGCTTCACCGCCTCCAGCGTCTCCACCAAGCCGGTAGAAGCATCTACGATCTGTCCGTTGGGCAGCTCCTGCCCCGGGCGGATAGCGTTGCGGTAACGGATCTCCCAGGGAGAAATGCCTACCAAATCTGCCATCTGATTCAGCAGCGTCTCAATGCAGAAGCAGGTCTGCGTCACGCCGAATCCACGGAATGCGCCAGCCGGCGGGTTGTTGGTATAATACGCCCAGCCATCGATCTCAAAGTTCTGGTAGTTATACGGTCCTGCCGCATGGGTACACGCCCGTTCCAGCACCGGTCCGCCCAGAGAGGCATATGCGCCTGTGTCAGCAATGACCTCTGCGGCAACACCCTGTATGATTCCGTTCTCATCGCAGCCCAGAGAAAACTCCATTTCCATCGGGTGCCGTTTGGGATGGATCAGCAGGCTTTCCGCCCGTGTCAGCTTCACCTTGACCGGGCGCTTTGACAGATAGGCGATCAGTGCCGCATGGTGCTGGACGGTCACATCCTCTTTTCCGCCGAATCCGCCGCCTACCAGCAGATTCTGCACCTTGACCTGCTCAGCCCGCAGTCCCAACATTCCCATTGTCTCGTGCTGGGTGTCATACGCACCCTGGTCGGTGGATAAGATCATCACACCGTCCCCCTCCGGATAGGCGACCGCACACTCCGGCTCTAAAAAGGCATGCTCTGTCCAGGGGGTCTGAAAGCGCTGCGTCAGCACATATCTGGACTTTGCAATAGCTTCCGCCGGGTTTCCTCGTTGAATGTGCTTGTGTGCCAACAGGTTGCCGGAGCGGTGGACCAGCGGCGCATCCGGCGCCATTGCCTCCTGCGGGCTGCATACCGGCTGAAGCACCTCGTAATCCACCCGGACCAGTGCCTTTGCCTGCGCCAGAAGCTCCGGTGTCTCCGCCGCCACCAGACAGATGGCATCTCCGAGATAGTGGGTGATCTCTCCCACAGGGATCATGGTATCCCAGTCCTTTACCAGATGCCCCACCTTGTTCTGTCCCGGAATATCCTCCGCCGTGTAGATGCCCACCACGCCCGGGAGAGCCCTTGCTTCCTCTGTGTGGATCGCCAGCACCCTCGCCCGGGGATACTGGCTCCGCACCGCACTGCCGTAAATCATTCCATCCAAATAGACGTCATCCGGATATTTTCCCGTTCCCAGCACCTTTTCACGCACATCCACCCGAGGAACCCGTGCGCCCAGAGACCAGTCCTGCGGCTCTTCCGGAATCACTCCCTCCCGCAGCAACCTTGCCGCCAGCAGGATTCCGTCAATGATCTTGACATATCCGGTACAGCGGCAGATATTGTTGCGGATAGCAAACGCCGCCTCTTCGCGGGTCGGGTCGGGATTCTGGTCCAGTAATCCCTTTGCCGAGATCACCATGCCCGGAATGCAAAACCCGCACTGCACCGCTCCGGCATGTCCAAAAGCGTATGTGTAAACCTCTTTTTCAAAGTCCGACAGTCCCTCCACCGTCAGGACAGACTTCCCCTCCAGCTTATCCGTCTGGGGAATGCACGCCTTAGTGGGCTTTCCGTCGATCAGCACATGACAGGTGCCGCACGCGCCCTCGCTGCACCCGTCCTTTACAGACGTCAGACGCAGGGTATCCCGCAGGTAACGCAGCAGCTTCTGATTTTTTTCCACCGTTACGGTCTGTCCGTTTACTGTAAAAGTTGCCATCGCGCCGCGCCTCCCTGCTTTCCGCCGTCTCCTCTAAGAGGTTGACCTTTTTAATAATTATACAGGCTTTTCTTTGCCTGTTCAATCATTCTTTGCCCTTCACGGTTGTACTATCTTCAGAATAGCGCTTACTTTTGGGCTGGCAGCTCCCAGCCTACCACCAGTCTGCCGGACTTCACCGTGATCTCCGCCTGATCCTCCATCATGTGGTTGCTGACACCCATCGGCTGGTCTGCCCGCAGAGAGGCATCTGCCAAAGCATATTGCATCCCAGTCTCTGTGATGCCGGACGCGGTTTCTCCCAGGCAGAATACAGACACCAGCCCCCACTCCACTTCCTTGCGGATGCGCAGGGTCTCCTCCTGAATAACAGTAAATACAAAGTCATCATCGTACATATATCCGTGGGCGCCCTGCCCTCTCAGCCACAGGAGCGCCTGAAGGTTTGCCAGCGTATGGTCCAGCCGTTTCCCACCGGTAGAACCGTAGAAATAAAATTCGCTGCAGCCGTACTCCAGCCCCTTCCGGACAGCCAGCATGGTATCCGTGTCATCCTTTTCCACAGGCACCCGCAAAATATTGGAAAAGTCCTCCGGCTGCTCCATAGAATCAAAATCCCCCAAAAGCAGGTCGGGAACCACTCCCGCCTGCTGGCAGACACGGTAGCCTGCATCTGCCGCAATGACCAGGTCTTCCTTCTGCGGGACCTCCCTCAGACCGTAAAATGTTCCTGCTGAAAAAATAAAGCAGCGTTTTTTCATTTTCTGTTCTACCATGACTGCACCGCGCTTCTTTCTGTTTTCACTCTTTGGCGGAGTGTATTTTTTCTGATTATAGCACGGCGGCACGCGCTTGACAAACACTTCCTTTTTCCAGCTCTGGCAGTTTCTCCAGAGAAACACCGGAGAGAGAAATATCTCCCCGGCACGCTGTCACATAATATGCTCTTCACAGCAATTATCCAGGACCCGCATTCCCATTTCCTCCGGCTTTGCCACAGGAAATTCCGCGATGCTGACGCTGTCGAAAATTGGGCAAAGCCGCTCCGACGGATCCAAACGCAGCGCATCCTGCCGCTCCGGTTTTTTATTCATTGCATTCACCCCCGGTCATTTTTTGTCAAAACCGGGCTTCTATTCAATCGAATACTTCGATCACGCTGAATATTTAAGCAGCCTCAGCAGGAACTCTATACAAGCAGTTCTTTTTTACTCTCCTGCGGAAGTTAAACTTTTAATGATCCGCAACCATCGCAGTTATGATGTAGAAAATTATTGACATTCTTCTTTTCGTATGGTAGGATTTTCCTGTTCTTTTGAACACCTGTGCATATGCACGTCTTGACCATCCCTTTGCAAAGGGATCGAGGCTACACGGACGGCCGGGTCAAATGCCGAAAACCCGTCGAAGAGCCGGGGACCGCACCGCGGGTGCGGGTTGGCAACTTTGTTGCCTTATTGATTGGGCGGAAGAGCTCAAGTTTTTAAGTTGCTTATTACGTTTCAGCGCACACAACTTGTAAACGAATCAATAAGAGTGATAAAATGGACTGCATGCACGGCACTCCCGGTATATGCGGAAAAGGGTAATTCTCTCTGTTTGAATGTTTCAAGCCACGGGCGCAGACGCGTCTGTGACTTCTTTTTTGTTCTTCCGCCGATCCATAACTGCAAAGGAGAGAAGAACAATGAGAAAAAGAATCGTAAGTCTGCTGATGGCGGTATCCCTGCTGATACCCATAACCGCCTGTGCCGGACAGCCTGCTGTGGATGCCAGACAAGCATACCTCGACAAGGTGGACGTGGATTACTCCTACGATCTGGCACTAAAGCTGGAAGATATCCGCAGCAATGAGGAACTGGGCTACCGCACTGCCGGTTCCGCCGCGGAGCTTTCCACCGGAGATATGCTGAAAGCAGAAATGGAACGCATCGGTCTGCAAAATGTCACAAAGGATGAATTCACACTGGATACATGGACCTTTACAAAAGCACAGCTCTGTTTCACAAACAGCAACGGCGAAGCACATACTGCGGAGCTTGGCGGATACCAGACAGATTTCGTGACAAATGGTGCCCAGACCTTCACCGTGATTGATGGAGGCAGAGGAACCGAGGCAGACCTGTCCGGTCTGGATGTAACCGGAAAGCTCGTGCTGGTAAATATTGACCAGCGCGCCGACTGGTGGATCAACTATCCTGCCTATGAAGCCCACCTGGCAGGCGCGGCGGCTGTCATCGCCGTGCAGGATGGCGGTTATGCCGAGGTAAGTGATGATGCACTGAATGCACAGGATGTCTGCGGTCCCTCCGATGCGCCGGCATTTTCTATGAGCCGCACGGATGCTGAATTGCTCAGGAACGTTATGGATGAAAACGGCGAAGCCGTTGTCACATTAGACGCGGACAGTCGAGTTGGAAAAGACGGCACCTCTTATAATATCGTTGGCATGATCCCCGGCAGGGACCCGGAAAGCATGGTTCTGATGAGTGCCCATTACGATTCCTACTTTTCCGGTTTTCAGGATGATAATGCCGCCATTGCCCTGATGATGGGAATTGCAAAGGGTCTGATCGACAGCGGATATCAGCCCGAAAAAACGCTGGTATTCTGCGCTATGGCGGCGGAGGAATGGGGCGTCAGCGACACCCGCTACGACTGGTCCACCGGCGCTTACAACCAGATCTTCCGTGTTCATCCTGAATGGGTTGGCAAGGTCACTGCGGACATCAACTTTGAACTGCCCGCAATGAATACGGGTACATCAGATCAGATCCGTACCTCTTACGAGTTAAAAACCTTTGTAGAGGCTTTCAAGTCCGATGTTCCGCAAGTCGATGGTGTGTTTTCAGATGGTATTGAGATCATCGTGCCGACACAGACATGGTCTGATGACTTTTCTCTGTCCATCGCAGGTATTCCGTCCAGTGTAACGGCACTTCGCGGCGACTTTTCCAAAACGCACTACCACAGCCAGTTCGACAATCAGGATACTTACAGCCGGGAGGCATTCCTGTTCCACCACAATATGTACGGTCTGCTGATGATAGCTTACGATCACTGCGCTGTTTCTCCTCTGGATTTTTCCACCCGCTTGAATGCCCTCCGGGAAACGATTGATGATACAGTCATGACTGCTGAACAAATCACCGCACTGAACGCTGCACTGGATAAGGCGGAGGGCGCGGCTGACGCGGCATGGGTCAAAGTTTCCGGTATGAACACAGCCTATCAAACGGCGCTGGACGAGGGCGACACGACCAAAGCGGACACACTGCTTCAGGAAGCCCGTCAAATGAATGCAAATGTACTCGCAGCCTTCAAATTCACGGAGGACGCCTTTGTTCGGCTGACCTGGGAGGATGCCTCTATTTTTCCCCATGAGCACAGCCGAAACAACCTGCTGGCGCTGCAAGGCGCTGTGGAGGCGCTGGGGCAGGGCGATGGTGCCGCCGCATTGGACGAATACCTGTATGGGGTAGACAACAACTGGTACGCTTACGATTGGAGCCGCGAAACCTTCGACCATTTTACAAGCTATGTGCTTGACCAAAGTCCTGACCGGCTGATGTGGGGCGCAGGGCGCGTACAGGGACATGAGGACCTCTTTGACGTGATCCGCTCCTTGCAGGAAAAATCCGGCAGCAGCACCGTGGATTACACTGCTGAACTGGACCGCCTGAATCAGGCAATCGAAAACCAGACGAATATGCTGGATGAGCAAATCACCCACGAAGTAAACGCCCTGCAGGAACTGACATCCTATTTAGCGCAGATTGCCGCTTAACAGGCAAAAATTTTCCGGATAAAGCAGCCCACCCGATTTACAGATTTTGATGATCTGTAAATCGGGTGGGGCATTTCTTTTTATCAGTTAGAAACGGTACAAGGAATTCCTGTTCTCACGTTCTTCCCACACCGGATATCTCAGAGTGCATTCCAATGCGTTCAAACAGTATGCGGAGCTGCTCAGCATATTCCGCATCCGGCGGAGCATAACGCTCCTGATGACCGCCGATATGGTCCATTTTTGACACGCCCATACTGTGATAGGGCAGCAATGTCACCTGCGGCAGCTTGTGTGCCTGATAAAATTCCGCTGTCCGCTCCATCAGCTCCATGTTGTCGTTCAGACCGTGAATCAGCGGCATCCGCATATGTACCTTTTTCCGTGTGACCGGATCTGCTGCCAGCAGCTCCAGATTGTGCAAAATCAGGTCATTGTCCAGTCCTGTCAGCTCCCTGTGCTGCTGGCGGTCTATACACTTCATGTCATAGAGAATATCCGTGACATTTTCCCGGCGCGCTAGCAAGAGCAACGCTTCGGTGTCTCCGCAGCCTGAGGTGTCCAGGCAGACCCGAATCCCCTCCTGTGCCGCCATATCTGTCAGTTCCGCGGCAAATTCCTTATGTGCCAGCAGTTCGCCGCCGCTGATGGTCATTCCGCCGCCGGTCTGTTCATAAAAGTCCCGGTCCTTTACCACTTCATTCATGACTTCCCGGGCGGTCATCCTCCGCCCCACTGCCTTGAGTCCACCGGCATAGCAGTCCTTTACACAGGTCATGCAGCCGTTACAGCTCTGGCGGTGAATGTCGATCTGCCGCTCCTCATTGACGTAAATCGCTTTTTGCGGACAATGCTCCATACAGTAACCGCAGTGAATACAGCTGTTGGGCATCCGGATGATCTCCTGCTCAAAGGCGATCAGCTCCGGATTATGGCACCAGCGGCACTTGAGGGGACACCCCTTGAGGAAAACCGTGGTACGGATTCCTGGACCATCATCTGTGGAAAACTTCTGGATGCCGCCTACAAGGACACCCTGTTCCCTTCCAGTCATACGGCGGTGCGGTAATGCGTGGTACGGTAAATGATGGAATCCTGCGCATCCTTGTCCAGCTCTGTGAAATACGCCATATAGCCAGCCACGCGCACCATCAGTCCGCGGTACTGCTCCGGATGCTTCTGTGCCGCCTTCAGGGTCTCATCGTCTACCACGTTGATCTGGATATGCTCGCCACCGTGAGTGAAGAACGTACGGATCACACCCTCAATCGCCTGCAATCCCCGCTCTCCACTGACACCCTGCGGGTCAAAGCGGATATTGAACAGTGCGCCGTCGTGGAAGTTTTCCTGACCCATAGACGCGACAGATTTCACTGTGGCGGTGGGACCGTTGACATCCCGTCCCATCATGGGAGAGGCATTGTCGCAGAAGGCTTCTCCGGCAAGGCGTCCATCCGGCGTTGCACCGCAGACCGCGCCGTGGGATACATTCACCGTCTGGGAAAGGTTGGAGAAGGAATAATAGCCGCCCCGCGCATCGTGCCAGGACTGGACATTGGAGGCAATGAATTGCAGCATTTCACGGTACACACCATCCACATGTGCATCGTCATTGCCGAACTTGGCAGGCTTGTTGAGCAGCAGCTGCCGTGTCCGCTCCTCCCCCTCAAAATTCTTATCCAGCACCCGGATCAGCTGGTCCATCGTGAGGTCGTGGTCCTCAAAGACGCATTTCTCGATTGCCACCAGAGAATCTGCCAGATTCGCCGCACCAGTGACAAACATCCCCGCAGTAGAATACTTTGCACCGCCCTGCTGGACAGACTTGCCAGACTCCACACAGCCCTTGGTAACCATGGATGCAAAAATCACAGGGAAACGGGTAGCATGGTAGGGCTGCATCATATTGTAGCCCACGCGGATCTTATTGTAGAAATAGAGCAACTGTTTTTTCACTGCATCTTTCAATTCTTCAATGCTTTTGAAGTCTCGGGGATCGCCGGTCTCCAAGCCCATCCGGTCTCCGGTGGCAGGGTCGATGCCGTTGTGCAGCACCAGCTCCAGCACCTTGGGCGCATTGACATAACCGGCATCAGGCGAACCATCGGTGGTCCCGCCGCCGGGACCGGGCTGAATGCAGCCCACAATGGTCCAGTCCCGCGCCTCTTCGATGGTGCAGCCCTTGCCGAGAGACATTTTCATCGCCGCCTCATCGTTGAAGAAGCCGGGATTCGCCATGCCCGCCTGCACCATCTCACAGCCCTTGCGCATCAGTGCTTCGGGCGTACCCTTCCAGACGCGCAGTGCCATGACGGGCTGCGTGGTCTGCATTTCCGAGGCAGCGTCCAGGCAGAGATAGGAGAGGTCATTGCTGGCATCCTGTCCATCCGGCGTCTGACCGCCCACCACCAGAATCTGCCACATGGGATAGCCGGCAAAGGACGAGGCGTACCACTGGTCACGCACCTCGTAGACCTCGCAAGCTTTCAGATAGAAGCATTCCAGAAGCTCCAGCGCCCTTTCCCGGCTCAGGCTCTTATCCTCCAGCACGTCCTTGCGGTAAAAACGCCACATATACTGGTCAAACCGACCGAAGCCGCAGGCAGTGGTGCACACCTCAATGTGGAAATACACATGGGCGAACCACACCATCTGCAATGCCTGCCAGAAGGTCTCCGGCGGATTTTCCGGCACCACGCGGCAGTTGGCGGCAATCTGCATCAGCTCCGCCCTGCGGGCGGAATCCGCACACTGCTCCGCCTGGCGCTGTGCCTCATCCGCCATCCGGTGAGCATAGGTAATGAGCCCCTCGCACTGGATGATGCAGGCATTCCAGAAGTCGATCTTCTCCTGCTCCTCCGCGCTCTGGCTGCATGTGGCGGCAATGCGCTCCCGGCATTCATTGATATAGCCCCGCAGACCCACGCGCAGCAGCTTCTCATGGTCGCAGGTGGTCTCGCCGGACACACCGTTGCGCAGACCCACGGAAATGAGGTCCTCCCGCCGTGCCTTCTCAATGTCGGGCGGCAGCACCTGCGATGCGATGTCCTCCATAGAGCGACCGATCCAATATTCCTTCAGGGTCTTTACGATGGTCTCCCGATCCTCCGGAGAGATATCATAGGGGTCACACTTCCGGGTGGGGAAATCATCAATATCGTGGAGATAGAACTTTTCCGCGGACTGGAATTCCGGATGCAGGTTGGCGCCGCGGTACTTGTTGGTGGGGGTGCCGACAATCAGCTCGTTGTCCATGATCAGAGTGGTCATACGCTCCATGATATAATTGACCACCTTGGCACGAAACAGCGGTGCGGCGTCTCCGGCAAACCTCTGATAGGCTTCCGTTTGCAGCACAAGGCGCTCGGCAGTGATGCAGGGACGGGAGCTGAAATATTTATTTCTCAACGCTTGAACACGATCAGTCATACGCTTTGCTCTCCTTTGTGAAATCTCCGTTAATATTTCTCCATGGGAACCTTTTCCACAGGTGCCGGGAAGGACTGTGACAGTTGGGCAATGTCCTCCTCCGTCAGTACGATGCTCCGGGCGGCATAGTTTTCATCAATATGGTCAAACCCAACGGCTTTGGGAATGGCTGCCATATCTTCCAGCCGCAGCACAAACGCCAGCAGCAGCTGCACGATGGAGCAGCCGTGGCGCTGTGCCACCGCCTTGACATTGGCGTCCTGCATGATCCGCTCCTTGGATACATGATCCTGCGTAACCAAAGCCCCTGCCTGACCCACCGGGCAATATGCCATGAAGGGCACATGATGCTCCCGCTGCCACGGCAGCAGGTCATACTCAATCCCCCGGCTGCCGAGATTATAGAGAATCTGGTTGATGCAGCAATTTTTGCCATCCGGCACCTTCCATAGTGCCTCCATATCCTCCACGTCAAAGTTGGACACGCCCCAGCGGCGGATCTTTCCCTCCGCCTTCAGCTCCTCCATACATGCCACCACCTCACAGAGGTCGGATTCTCCCCGCCAGTGCAGCAGGTACAGGTCGGCATAGTCCGTTCCAAGCAGCGTGAGGGAGCGGTCGAGACTGGAACGGATACGGCGGCGGTTGGCGTTTGCCGGATAGACCTTGGTCACAATAAACTGTTTTGCCCGGTCATAGCCCTTTAATGCTTTTCCCACCAACAGCTCCGCCTTTCCATCGGCGTACATTTCAGCAGTGTCAATCAGATGGAATCCGACATCAAACCCATGGCGAAGCCCCGCAATCTCTCGCTCCGCCTTACGGTCATCCTCTGCCATCTGCCAAGTCCCCTGTCCCAGCCTGGGCATATAGGAACCATCCGGCAGCAAAATTTGATCTTTCAGCATGGTATATTCCTTCTTCCAGTAGCACACGACCCGCACCGGCCAGGAGCCAATGCGGGTGATGCGCAATCACTTGATTTTATTGTAACGGCTCCAGTCTCTGGAAGCAATCAAAATCTTGATCAATCACCGTACTTTTTCACAGCGCCGCGGTGCAGTACCACCAGCAGTACCACCAGCAGCACCACAGATACTGCCAGTCCCAGATAAACCATACCAGTAAATCCGATCACACCGTAGCCAATCAAGCTGCACACTGCCAGCAGGAGCGCATAGGGCATCTGGCTGTTGACATGGTCCAGATGCCGGCAGCTTGCACCCGTGCTGGAGAGGATCGTGGTATCGGAAATGGGAGAGCAGTGGTCGCCAAAGATGCTGCCGGCAAGTGTGGCAGCCAGAGACACCACCACCAGGTTCGGCGCAATGGACTGTGCCACCGGAGAAACAATGGGAATCAAAATAGCGAATGTACCCCAAGACGTGCCGGTAGAAAAGCTCAGGAACGCGGCGAAGATAAAGACGATCATGGGCAGGACGGCTCCGGGAATGCCCATGGTGCGGAACAGGTTGCTGACATACTCCGGTGTGCTCAGCAGCTCGCGGCACACGCCGCCGATTGCCCACGCCAGAAACAGGATCACGCCCGCCGTGATCATCGGCTCCATGCCCTTGATCACATTATCCAGATACTCATGGAACGTCATGATCTTACGGGAGACATACAACACCATCGTCACAATCAGGGACGCAAAGGATCCCCATGTCAACGCCTGACCGGAGCTGCTGTTTCCCAGCGCGGCGCCGAACTGGTGCGCCACAGCGGGATCATCGCTCCAATAACCGCCGATATACATCATGGCAAGGATGGAGAACACCACCAGCACCGCCACCGGAACCACCATGTCGATCAGAGACGCCTTGGAGTTTTCGATCTTCTCATAGTCCTCGCTGGAAATGGCGGAGAGGTCCCCCTTGTCTGCCAGGCGTTCAAACTTATACATCGGGCCAAAATCCCATGAGAACAGGCAGATCAGCACCACCATCAGCAGACACAGCAGTGCGTACAGGTTGCAGGGCACCATTGCCATAAAGCCCGTGAAGCCGGAATCAAACACTCCTGTGTCCGTCAGATAGCTGCCCACGGCGGCGCCCCATGTGGAAATGGGAATCAGGATGCAGATGGGAGCGGAGGTGGAGTCGATCAGGTAGGCAAGCTTGGGACGGCTGACCTTGTACTGGTCGGAAACAGGCTTCATCACAGAGCCGACCGTCAAGGCATTAAAGTAATCGTCCACAAAGATCATGCAGCCAAGGAAGGTGGTCAGCAGCGTGGTCTGCCGCTTGGATTTGATGACCTTTGTCGCCCAGCGGCCATACGCCTTTGCACCACCGGAAGCGTTGATCAAATAGACCAGAGATCCCAACAGGAAGCAGAACAGAATGATATACATATCTGCCCGGCTGATGATCAGCTCAAACATGATGTTCACAGGCGCCACCACAGGGTTCAGTCCGGACGCGACTGCATAGATGAACGTACCGGACAGGATACCTGCTACCAAAGACAGTACCACTTCCTTTGTCAGCAGAGCCAGCACAATCGCCACTATGGGAGGCAGCAGGGATAATGCGCCAACATATACGGATTCCATACATTTACCTCTTTTCATTTTTTACATAGCAAAAAAGCAGCCGATGATTCCATCGACTGCCTTCGTACAATTCCATATCATACGCCCGCCGCCCCAGCAGGCATGAATCCATGTTTTTGTAATGGACAGCTCTCCGCAATCATGCGACAGTTATACGCATCTTTTGCATATAACCAGGTCAAGCTTCCGCCTCGCCTGCCTTCGGCGTTTTCTCCTTTTCGATCCTCCAGGAATCGCGACTTCCCTTTTCGGAGTGACCATACTCTTAGCAAAACGCACCTCTACCTTATTACAAAACAAAGTGTAACATTTTTCCAAACACATTACAACGGCAAGTCCAACAAATCTGTCGGCTATATTTGCAAGGGATATGGCAATGCGTCTAATTACACTTCACTTTCCCGTGAATGCAGATATCCGCTCACTTTTTCTGCTTTTTAATTGCAATGAACTGTCGAATGCTAATCTGCCAGTGCAAACACAAAAGTCCATCCCCCTCTCCCCCCGGTACCATCAACCACATAATGACCGGATTTAGAACACGCTCCTTGCCGCTTTTCAAAGACTCTGCTATACTGAAATCACTCAGACAAAGGAGGATGACCATATGCCTGACTTTGACCCGCTGACTTACCGGTATGCTTCGCGGCGCAACGTCATCTATGCCAAAAATGCCGTTGCCTGCACGAGTGTTCCGCTGGGTGCGCAGATCGGTATTGACATAATGAAAAGCGGCGGCAATACCGTAGACGCTGCCGTTGCCATGGCTGCCGCTATGCCCCTCCTGGAGCCCACCGGAAACGGTCTTGGTTCGGATTGCTTTGCGCTCGTATGGATTGAGCGTGACAAAAAGCTCTACGGTCTCAATGCAAGCGGTGTCGCCCCGATGGCACTCAGCGCTGAAAGGGTCCGTGCAATGGGCTATGCGGAAATTCCGAAATCCGGATGGCTTCCAACAATGGTGCCTGGCGCACCTGCCGGCTGGGCTGAGCTGAACCGCCGCTTCGGCACAAAGCCGTTAACCGAACTGTTTGCCCCCGCCATTTCTTACGCGGAGGATGGGTATCCTGTACCAGTAAACGTTGCGCGGCAGTGGGAGCGCGACAGCCGCCGCATTGCCAGGGCAATGGAAGAAAATCCCGCGCCACACGAGCACTGGTGGAAATACTTCATGAAGCCGGACGGCACGCCTTACCACGCAGGTGAGATCTTTCGTTTCCCGGACTACGCCGCAACGATGCGCAAGCTGGCAGCAACAAATTGTGAGAGCTATTACCGCGGAGAACTGATGAAGCAGATCGTTGCTTTCTCCCGTTCCACCGGCGGATACTTCTGCGAAGCTGACTTCCGCAATTACCATTCTGAATGGGTCGAGCCGATCACCCAGGACTACCGGGGTTATACGGTCTGTGAGATTCCTCCAAACGGTCACGGTATTACCGTACTTATGGCGCTTGGTATCTTAAACGGCATGACCATGCCGGAAAAACGTGAAAGCGCCGAATGCTATCATAAGATGATGGAGACAGTCAAGCTCGCTTTTGCAGATACAAAGACCTATGTTGCAGACCCACGCTATATGAAAACAACGGTCAGTGAGCTGCTCAATCCCTCCTACCTTGCCTCCCGCCGTGCGCTGATTTGCAACCATGCCCTTGAACCAAAGACAGGCGATCCCCACTGCGGCGGTACGATCTACCTCTGCACCGCTGACCGTGAGGGCAACATGGTATCGCTTATTCAGAGTAATTATACGATCTTCGGCGCAGGCATTGCCATTCCAGGCACGGGTATTTCACTCCAGAACCGCGGTGCGAATTTTACACTCAATGCGGAAAGTGACAACTGTCTTGCTGGTGGTAAAAAATCCTACCACACCATCATTCCCGGTTTCCTGCTGAAGAACGGTGCTGCTGTCGGTCCATTCGGTGTGATGGGTGCATTTATGCAGCCGCAGGGACAGGTCGAGCTTCTTGTCAATACACTGGACTACCATATGAACCCACAGGAAGCGCTTGATGCACCGCGTATCCAGTGGGTCGGCGGCAAACGGCTTGAGCTGGAATGTGAGGCGGGGGATAAAATTGCCGATGAGCTGCGCGCAATGGGACACGAGGTCTCTATAGTCGATGACCGCATTTTAATGGGACGCGGGCAGATCATCTGGCGCAGCGGAAACGGCGTTTACATTGCCGGCACAGAACCACGCTGTGACGGTACGGTTGCGATCTGGTAAGGGGCTTTCTGATACAAAAAGCAGGCATAGCCGCAGATAATCCACGGCTATGCCTGTTTCTTGCTTTTATTTTTCCTCTTCCGGAGCATCCAGCTGTGCCTGAAGCTTTTCCAATGCAGCGGCGGCGGCAGCCTGCTCGGCTTCCTTTTTGCTGTGACCGGTTCCCGTTCCTGCCTGCTGTCCGTTCAGCAGGACCTCTGCGGAAAACGTCTTATTGTGGTCCGGTCCCGCTTCTCCTGTCATGTGGTAGGTCAGCTCCTGATTGGCTTTTCTTTGAACCAGTTCCTGCAGCGCCGTTTTGTAATCCCGACGCCGCTCTTCCACGGCTTCTTCCTTCTCTGCATCCAGCAAAACCCGGTGGATCAGCGCCGATGCCTCTACAATGCCGCCATCCAGATACACCGCAGCAAAGACCGCCTCCGTCGCGTCTGCCAAAATGGAGGTACGCGTACGTCCGCCTCCGGCTTCTTCTCCGCGCCCCAGCTTTAAATATTTGCCCAGTTCCAGCTTCTGTGCCACCTCATACAGGCTCTGCTCACACACCAGCGCCGCGCGGATCCGCGTCAGATCCCCCTCCGGCAGGTCCGGATGCTGCACAAACAAAAATTCCGCAGTCACAAAGCCCAGCACGGAGTCGCCCAGAAATTCCAGCCGCTCGTTACTGTTCAAATGCAGCCCCCGGTGTTCATTGGCGTAAGAGCTGTGATTCAATGCCTCACTCAAAAGGCTGCGGTTTCGGAACTTATAATTCAGCTTCTGTTCAAGTCCCTCCATACAATCCTATCCTTTCCAATAAGGAAGCCCCGCGATATGCGGGGCTTCCTCCTGCTTTCAGTGATTCAGCTTCGCAGCGATAAAACGCACTGCATCGCCCACAGTCTTCAAGCCCTTCAGTTCATCCTCCTGAATCTCTCCGACCTCAAATTCCTCTTCCATTGCCATGACCAATTCTACCAGGTCCACGGAATCCACGCCCAGATCCTCTTCAAAAGAGGTATCCATCGTGATCTCCTCCGGGTCCTGTGCAAATTCTTCAGATACCAGCTTCTGCATGGTTGCAAAAATTTCTTCGTTAGACATACGGTCTATTCACTCCTCATGAATGGTGGGTCTTATTTGCTATGGCAATCATACGGCAGCCCGCTCTCTGTGTCAATAGGAATTTACGCTTTTGCCCCACCATTTTCCATGGAAGCCATATCCACCTTCATATAGTCGATATTTTCCTGAATATCCGCGATAAAGCCGCTTGCGGCAAAGTCCCGCGCTTGCCGCACTGCATTATAGATCGCCCGGGCATCTGAGGAGCCATGTGCCTTAATGACTGGCTTGGACAGTCCCAAAAACGGTGTTCCGCCGATCTCTCCGGCATCCAGAAGTCCCTTCAGCTCTGCCAGTTGATCCTTGACCAGTGCCGCAGCCAGCTTGGTTTTTGTGTTTTTCAGAAAAACCTGCTTCAACTGCTTCATCAGGAACTTTGCCGTTCCCTCCAAGCTTTTCAGCATGATGTTGCCGGAATAACCGTCCGCGACCACCACATCGGCGCCGCCCAGCATGGCATCGCTGCTTTCAATATTGCCGATGAAATGGATCCTCCCCTGATCACCAGCCGCCTTCAGCAGCGCATAGGTCTCATGGCGGAGCGTATCGCCCTTTTCCTCCTCTGCACCGATGTTCAGCAGCGCCACCCGGGGCTTTTCAATTTTCATCATCCGCTTGGCGTAAAAGCTGCCCAGATAGGCAAATTGCAGCAGGTATTCCGGTGTGCATTCCGCGTTCGCTCCGCAATCGCACAGCACAAATCTGCCGCCCATGCAGGGCACCTGCGGTGCCATCGCCGCCCGGCGGATGCCGCGGATCCGTTTCGTGACCAGCGTTCCCGCTGACAGCAGCGCACCTGTAGAGCCGGCGGAAACAAAGGCGTCGCCTGCGCCGTCCCGCAGGAGATTCAGTCCCACGGTCATGGAGGAATCCTTCTTAGCCTTGAAGGCGAACGCCGGATCATCCGACATTTCAATCACCTCCGTGGCGTTGTGGATCTCCACTCCGGAGGGCAAAGTTTTCTCCCCGCATGCCTCTACTGCACGGAGGATATCCTCGGTCCGCCCTACCAGCGTGATCTGAACCCCCAACTCCCGGGCAGCATCCAGCGCCCCCTGAACGATTGCCTGCGGGGCGTTGTCTCCGCCCATCGCGTCTACAATGATCTTTATCATGCAAGCACCTCTCCTTTTATCTGCTCCACGATTGCCAGGGATCTCTGTGACAATTCCGCGTTTTTGAACCGCTTGCCCTTTACCCGGTGATCCAGCGGCGGAATGATGCCAAAATTGACATTCATCGGCTGGAACTGCGTCACGCTCTGATTGCTGATATACAGTCCCAGCGCACCAATGGCGGTTTCCTGCGGAAAATCAATAGGTTCCATCCCCCGCAGCCGCCTTGCCGTCTCCACACCCACCAGAAAACCGGACGCAGCAGACTCCACATAGCCCTCCACGCCTGTCATCTGTCCGGCAAAGGAGATCCGCGGGTCCTTTTTCAGCTGATAGTACCGGTTCAACAGCCGCGGAGAATCCAAAAATGTATTCCGGTGCATCACACCGTACCGCAGAAATTCCGCATGGTGCAGGGCGGGGATCATGGAAAATACCCGGCGCTGCTCCGGAAATTTCAGGTGCGTCTGAAATCCCACCAGATTATAAATCGTACCGTCCGCATTATCGCGGCGCAGCTGCACCACTGCGTAAGGCCATCTGCCGGTACGGGGGTCGTCCAGTCCTCTGGATTTCAGCGGACCGTACAGCAGCGTACCATGTCCCCGCCGCGCCATGACCTCTACGGGCATACAGCCCTCGAATACCTGGCTGTCCTCAAAGCCGTGGACTTCTGCCTCCTGCGCGGTAGTCAGTTCCTGCCAGAACGCATCATACTCCTCCTGGTTCATCGGACAGTTCACATAGTCGTCCGATCCCCTTCCGTAACGGGAGCCAAACCAGGCGTAGTCCATGTCCACGCTGTCCGCGGAAATCAGCGGAGCCGCCGCATCGTAAAAATGAAGGTCCGTATGCTCTCCCAGCAGCGCCTGAAGCTGCTCCGCCAGTGCATCCGAAGTCAGCGGTCCGCTTGCCACGACCACTGTCCCCTCCTGGGGCAGCTGTGTGATCTCCCCCTCCTGCACAGTGATTCTCGGATGAGAGCGGAGCTTTTCCGTCACCATCCGGGCAAAGCCATGCCGATCCACCGCCAGCGCACCGCCCGCTTCCACGCGGGTGGCATCCGCGCAGGAAAGGATCAGCGATCCCAAGCGCCGCAGCTCCTCCTTCAAAAGTCCCACTGCGTTCTCCAACTGGTCGGAACGTAGGGAATTGGAACAGCACAGCTCTGCAAAATCATTGGTATGATGCGCGGGTGTATGCTTCTGAGGCTTCATTTCGCAAAGCGTAACATCAATACCTCTCTGCGCCAGCTGCCAGGCGGCTTCACTGCCTGCCAGTCCCGCGCCAATTACGGTCACATTCATGCTCTTTTCCTCTTTATCACAGAGAACCGGCGGTCATTCCGCCTTCTCCGCCGCTTTTTTGCCAGCGGTCTTTTTTGCCGCCGTTTTCGTTGTCTTTGCCGCTGCTGTCTTCTTCGCCGTGGTTTTCTTGGCTGCCGGTTTTTTCACCGGAGTCTTTTTCACCGCTGGCTTTTTTGCCGGTTTCTTCTCTGCCTCAACAGCCGTCTCCTCTGCCTTTTCCGCCTGGGCATCCGCCTTCTTTTTCCGCGGATATCCACGCTGATCCTCCGGCAGGAAGTTGGAGCATGCCGGGTTGATACAGAACGGCTTCTTAAAGCCCCGTCCGGATTTCTTGAACATGGTCTGTCCGCAAACCGGGCAGTCGTCCTTTACCGGAACATCCCACGTCATAAAGTCACACTTGGTCGCCTCGTTTTTATCCGAGTTATGCTCGCAGCCATAATAGGTGTAGCCCTTCGCCGAGGTTTTTTTCAAAATCCGGCTGCCGCATTTGGGACAGCGTCCCGGCATCTCCACTACCAAGGGCTTTGTGAACTTGCACTCCGGATAACCGGGGCACGCCAGAAAACGCCCGAACCGTCCGGATTTGACCACCATCTGCCGACCGCAGAGGTCGCACACTTCATCGGACAATTCATCCGGGACCTTGATGCGGGTCCCCTCCAGATCCTTTTCCGCCTGCTTCAGATTCTTGTCAAAATCGCCATAGAAATCCCGCAGGACATTCTTCCAGGGGGTCTTTCCCTCTTCCACGGAGTCCAGCTCCTGCTCCATATGGGCGGTAAACTTTGTATCCGCAATGTCCGCAAACTTGCTCTTCATCAACTCGGTCACCACTCTGCCCAGATTGGTGATCTTCAGATACTTTCCCTCTTTGATGACATACTCTCTGTCTAAAATGGTCGAGACCGTCGGCGCGTAGGTGGAGGGACGACCAATGCCCGCTTCTTCCATCGCACGGATCAGGGAAGCGTCTGTATAGTGGGCAGGCGGCTGGGTGAAATGCTGTGTCTTTCCAAAGTCCTTCAGCGCCAGCACCTCGCCCTCCTGCAGGGCAGGCAGAGCCGGTTCCTTTTCCTCCTTCTCCTCGTCCCGTCCCTCTTCATAAACCGCAGTATAGCCCGCGAATTTCAGATTGGAGGAGGTGGCACGGAAGCTGTGTCCCGCCGACTCGATCTCTACAGAAATGCTGTCGTAAACAGCGTTGGACATCTGGCATGCCACAAAGCGGCTCCACACCAGGCGGTACAGGCGGTACTGCTCTCCAGTGAGGGACTTTTTCACCATTTCCGGCGTCAAGTTCACATTACTGGGGCGAATTGCCTCATGCGCATCCTGCGCGTTGGCTTTTGCCTTGTAACGGTTTGGCTTCGCAGGGTAATAGCTCTCGCCATAGCGTCCGCCGATAAAGCTCCGGGCAGAGGCGATTGCCTCCTCGCTCAGCCGCAGGGAGTCGGTACGCATATAGGTAATCAGACCTACGGTGCCTTCCCCTTCAATATCCACGCCCTCGTACAGCTGCTGTGCAATCGCCATCGTCCGCCGCGGCGTCATATTCAGCTTTCTGGATGCCTCCTGCTGCATGGTCGAGGTGGTAAACGGAGGAGAGGGGGAGCGCTGCTTGTCCGTTCTCTTGACGGTCTTGACGGTAAAGGGAACATTTTCTGTTTCCCGCACCACCGTTTCCACGTCCTCCGCAGATTTCAGCTCTGTCTTTTTCCCATTCCTGCCGTGATACCGTGCGGGGAATACCGTCTTTTTCAAGTCATTGCCCTGAAGCCGGGCATCCAGCGTCCAGTATTCCTCCGGCTTGAAGTTTTCAATTTCCCGCTCGCGGTCGTCCACCATCCGGGTCGCCACCGACTGCACACGTCCCGCAGACAATCCCCGGCGGATCTTTTTCCACAGCAGCGGGGACAGCTGATAACCAACGATCCGGTCCAGAATCCGCCGCGCCTGCTGTGCGTCCACCAGATTCTGGTCGATGCTGCGGGGCTCTTCAATGCTCTCCCGTACTACATTTTTCGTAATTTCATTAAAAGTGACCCGCTTGGTCTTATCATCCGGCAATCCCAGCAAAGCCTTCAAATGCCAAGAAATCGCCTCTCCCTCGCGGTCCGGGTCGGTCGCAAGGTATACGGTATCTGCCGCCTTGGCAGATTTTTTCAAATCTGAGATGATCTCTTCCTTTCCCTTGATGGGCTTGTAGACCGGTTCAAAATCATGCTCCAGATCCACACCCAGCACACTTTTGGGCAGATCCCGCAGGTGACCCATACAGGCCTTTACCTCGTAATCCCCGCCCAAGTATTTTCCAATCGTTTTGGCTTTCGCGGGTGACTCCACGATCACCAGGCTGTGTTTTGCCATACATACCTCCACGTTCCTCTTGTGGAACGGTTTCTAAGTTATTCCGTCAGCGTCACGTTCCGGGCATAGCGTCCACCCGGCTCCTGCCGCACATAATGATCGATTTCAAGCATGGTCAGCGCGGACAGGACCCGTCTCACGGGCAGCTGCGTCTGTTCCACCAGGTCATCCACCAGTACCGGTTCCTCCGTCAGGGTCTTTAAAACCAGCAGCTGGTCGTCCGTCAGTGCCACCCCCTCCTTGGAAAGGTCCAGCAGCTCCGGCAGCTTCTTTGCCGGAGCCTTCTGCTCCTCCCGTTTCTGATAGCCCAAATTGACCACCGGGCGCTTTGCCTGCTTTTCAGAGACCTTTCCGGGAAAGCGTCCCTCATAGTCCCGCAGAAGGTCCCAGCCGTCCGCCACCAGATTGGCGCCATCCCGAATCAAGCGGTTGCAGCCCCTGCTGGCTTCCGAATCAATGGGACCGGGAACAGCGTAAACATCTCTCCCCTGCTCCAACGCAGTCTCCGCCGTAATCAGCGCGCCGCTGCGCTCCGGTGCCTCTACCACCAGCGCGGCGACTGACAGTCCGGACAAAATCCGGTTCCGGACGGGAAAATGTCTGCCAGCCGGTTCGGTTCCCGGCGCGTACTCTGTAATCAGCGCGCCAGATGCCGCCACATCCTCATAAAGATACCGATTCTCCGGCGGATAAACTACGTCCAGACCGTTGCCCAGCACGCCAATGACCGTACCGCCATTTCTCAATGCGCCCCGGGCGGCTGCGGAATCAATCCCCCGTGCCATCCCTGTTACTACAATGGCTCCTCCGGATGCCAGCTGTCCGCCCAGCTTCTCGGCACACTGAATTCCATAGGGTGTGCAGCTTCTGGTCCCGACGACCGCCACCGTTACCTGCTCATCCATTGGCGGCAGGGTGCCCTTTACATATAAAAGGACCGGTGGATCATAAATATTTTTCAGACGCGCCGGATAACCGGCGTCCTGTATCGTCAGGATATGCAGCTCCTGCTTCTGGCACTCCTCCAATATTTTCTCCGCAGGAGACAGATCCTTCCGGCTCAGCAGCGCCGCCTGCTCCCGCGTCATGGAGTCCACCAGCAGGATCTCCTTTTCATCCGCAAAGTAAACCGCCTCCGGCGATTCAAAATGCTGCAACAGGGCAAGCCTTGTCTGGCTGTGCAGTCCCAGCTCAGAAAACCACAGCCAGTATTTTAACATCGCCATATCTCTGCCGCCTCTTTTCTGTTATTTCAGTGAGTCCCTCGCGCCATTTCCCACAGCAGCGCCGTGGCTGCCGCCGCGGCATTCAAGGATTCACAGTGCGGATTCATCGGGATCTTCACTGTTTTGTCGCAGCACTCCAGCAATTCCGCAGACAGTCCATGTCCCTCGCTGCCGATTGCCACTGCCGCCCGGCTGTAGTCCGCTTCCCGCGCATCCACCGTGTCTTCCCGCAGTGCCGCGCCATAAAGAGGGATTCCGCTCCGGTGCAGCAGCTCCGTCAGCTCCGGCACGGTACACCGCCAGACAGGGCAGCGCAGCACCGCTCCCATAGACGCCCGAACGGTTTTAGGGCTATACAGGTCCGCGCAGGCGTTGACCAGAAACACACCGTCCGCCCAGAAAGCATCCGCTGTCCGCAGGATCGTTCCCACATTGCCGGGGTCCTGCACTGTATCCATCACAACATAGTGGCTGCCTGTCAGCTTTTCCGGCACCGCCATCTGCGGAATGCGGCAGACTGCCAGCACTCCCTGCGGGGTCTTTGCGGGAGAAACCGCTTCCATCAGAGAAGCCGGCACCTGAACGCACCGGACACTTTCCGGGAGCTGCGGCAGAGCCATTTTTTCCGTAAAAACTACCGTTTCCAGCCAATCGGACCGCCACTTCAAAATCTCCTCCAGCAGCTTGGGGCTGTCGCAGAGAAACGCCCCCTGCTCCCGGCGGTAAGCGGCAGAGGATGCCAGCTTCCGAAGCTTTATGCACAACGGGTTCGTCCTGCTTGTGATTGTCTCCATGCTCTGCTGCCCTTTCCGCCATCTGTGTGGTTTTGAATACATGAGACCATTCCGCACATTTTGCGTACTTTTGCCCATATAAAGTTTATTTTATCACGCATTTTTTCAAATAGCAAGAATCATTCTAATTTGAATCTCCCTGACGCTGCAGGGTTACTGTTAAAACCGCCTGCGGCGCTTTCGGTCCGTTCCCGGTTCCCGGCGCTGAAACGGTTTATCCACCAAAATAATATCATCACCGATCTTCTGGATGCACTCCCAGGGAATATAATACTCCTCTCCCCTTCCGAACAATCCAAAAAAACGGCACGGACCATAGACGATCACGGCACAGACCTGCCCCTCCGGGACCTTGACCTCCACATCCGCCACATACCCCAAACGGCATCCATCGCAGATATTGATGACTTCCTTGCACCGCATTTCTTTCATTCTGCATTGCATGGCGATCCCTCCCCATTACTTCTATGCTGCTTCCGGAATGTCCCATGCACGCGGACATCCCAGAGATTCCGACAGGCTTCGCCAGTATAGGAACCTCTCCATCTGCCCATACTGGAAGCAAATGTTTGATAACGGGAGGCGGCTTTTGTATGATAGGAAAAGTCGAGATCTGCGGAGTCAACACCTCCAAGCTGAAGGTCCTGAAAAATGAGGAGACCATGGCGCTGCTGCGGCAGGCAAAGGAGGGAAATCTTCACGCCCGCCAGCAGCTGATTGAGGGAAATCTGCGCCTGGTTCTCTCCGTGATCCAAAAATTTGTCGGTCGGGGAGAAAATGTGGACGACCTGTTTCAAGTGGGATGCGTTGGACTGATCAAAGCCATTGACCACTTTGATATCTCCCAGCCGGTACGCTTCTCCACATACGGCGTCCCCATGATCATTGGTGAGATCCGGCGCTACCTTCGGGACAACAGCGCCATCCGGGTGTCCAGAAGCATGCGGGATACGGCGTACCGGGTGTTACAGGTCCGGGAACGGCTGATCTCTGAGCATCAGAAGGAACCGACCGTAGAGCAGATCGCCAAGGAACTGGATATTCCGCGTGAGGAGGTGGTTTTCGCTATGGATGCCATTGTCGATCCGGTCTCCCTGTATGAACCGATCTATTCCGATGGCGGAGACGCACTCTGCGTCATGGACCAAGTTCGAGACTCCTCCAACACCGATGAAAGCTGGATCGACCGGATTGCCCTGAAGGAGGCGGTGCGGAAGCTGGATGACCGTGAGCGGAAAATCCTTTCCCTCCGATTTTATGAGGGAAAAACCCAGATGGAGGTCTCCAACGAAATCGGGATCTCACAGGCACAGGTATCCCGGCTGGAAAAGGGTGCCATCAACACCATCCGAAAAAATTTATAAAAGCCCATAGGAAATTGACGAACCGCCCTCCAGAGGATATGATAGGAATATCACGAAAGCACTGGGGGGCTTATTTTGGATTATCAGCAGATCAAGAATTTCAGAAACGAAAAATCCTCTTTTGCCGCAAAGCTCGGGATCGTTGTAGAGGAGGTTCGGCAGGGCTATGCCCGTGCAGTGAAAACCATCCAAAACGATGACACCAATCCGCTGGGCAGAGCCCACGGCGCCAGTTTGTTTGCCATTGCCGACACCGCCTGCGGCTCCGCCGCCGCTTCCTATGGCTTCCAGTCCGTCACGCTGAACGCCAACTACAATTTTATCAGCGGTGCCAGCGCAGGCGACTGCATCACTGCGGAAGCCCGGGAAACCAAGCACGGAAAAACCATCAGCGTTTATGACGTTACCCTCATTGACCAAAACGAAAAGCTGATCGGCACTGCGACCATGACCTTTTATAACCTTGGACTTCCGCTGCCTTTGGACAGGGAATAATCACTTCCCGCAGCACAAAGCACCGCAATGGAAAAGAGAGAAAGCAGCACTTATTCGGTCTGCTTTCTCTCTTTTCATTATGCCTTTTTAAAGCTGTCCTTCAGGGAAACGCTGCGGTTGAACACCAGGTGTCCAGGCTTGGAATCCTTGTTATCCAGGCAGAAATAGCCCAGACGCATAAACTGGTAGTTTGCCGGAGCCGTGGCATCTGCCAACCCCGCTTCGACCTTGCAGCCCTTCAGAACCTCCAGAGACGTGGGGTTCAGATAGTCCAGGAAATTCTTGTCGGGTCCATCCGGATCCGGATCGTTAAACAGGTTGTCATACAAGCGCACCTCTGCATCCACCGCAGTGGCGGCGTCTACCCAGTGAATGGTCGCGCCCTTGACCTTGCGTCCATCAGCAGGATCACCGCCGCGGCTTTCGGGATCATATTCGCACAGGACCTCCGTCACATTGCCCTGCTCGTCCTTGACGCAGCCGGTACACTTGATAAGGTACGCACCCTTCAGGCGGCACTCCAGTCCCTGCGGATAGAGCCGCTTGTACTTGGGAACCGGGACCTCCAGAAAGTCATCCGCTTCCATATACAGGTTTCTGGAAAAGCTCACAGGATGGGTCCCCTGCTCCGGATGGACCGGATTGTTTTCCACATCGAATATCTCCGTCTTTCCCTCGGGATAATTGGTGATCGTCAGCTTGATGGGACGCAGCACCGCCATGGTCCGTTGGGCAGTTTCGTTCAGATCCTCCCGGAGACAATGCTCCAAAAATGCGAAGTCCACTGTGGAATCCGCCTTGGAAACGCCGATCCGGTCGCAGAAATTGCGGATAGAGCGGGGCGTATAGCCTCTTCTGCGCAGACCGCACAGGGTCGGCATCCGGGGATCGTCCCAACCGGACACCCGGTTTTCCTCTACCAGCTGGCGCAGCTTCCGCTTGGACATGACCGTGTAGTTGATGCCCAGCCGCGCAAACTCGATCTGCCGGGGCTTTGCAGGCAGTCCATCACAGTTTTCCACCACCCAGTTATACAGCGGGCGGTGTGCTTCAAATTCCAGAGAACACAGAGAGTGCGTAATACATTCCAGCGCGTCCTCAATGGGATGGGCAAAGTCGTACATGGGATAGATGCACCATTTTGCACCGGTGCGATGATGCACGGCATGGTTGATCCGGTAAATGACCGGGTCCCGCATATTGAAGTTTCCGGAAGCCAGATCGATCTTGGCGCGCAGCGTCATCTTGCCGTTCTCAAACTCACCTGCCTTCATTCTCTCAAACAGGTCCAGGCTCTCCTCAATGGGGCGGTCCCGGTACGGGCTCTGTGCCGGATGCGTCAGGTCTCCGCGCATTTCCCGCATCTGGTCCGGCGTCAGCTCGCAGACATACGCAAGTCCCTTTTTGATGAGACCCACAGCGCACTCGTACATTTTATCAAAGTAATCCGAGGCATAGAAGAACCGGTCGTCCCAGTCAAAGCCCAGCCAATGGATGTCCTCCTTGATGGCATCCACATACTCGGTATCCTCCTTCGACGGGTTGGTATCATCCATCCGCAGATTGCACATTCCGTGATACTTCTCCGCCGTACCAAAATCAATCGTCAGCGCCTTGCAGTGACCGATATGCAGATATCCATTGGGCTCCGGCGGGAAACGGGTATGCACCGTCATTCCCTCAAACTGACCGCCCTCTGCGATATCCTCTTCAATAAAGGCATGGATAAAATTCCGGCTCTCGCCAGCTTCCATCTCCGGCGTTTTCTTTTCTTCTGCCATACGCTGTCCTTCCCTTCATTCTCTTTTGCAAGTAAATTGGAATTTATTATACCGGACCCTTCCAGAAAAAGCAAGGCGAAACCCACATAAAGTACAGGCATAGGGAAAAAGTCCCTTACTCTCGCCCCATTGCTTCCATCAGCTGCATGACCTCGTCCCGGTCGTACAGAAGATTCAATGCTTCCAGCAGAGCGTTCGCCGTCATATGCTCCGGCAGCTCCAGTGCCCGCAGCAGCTTCCTGCGGCGTTCCGCTGAATCGCTCCCGCCGGTCAAGCCCATTTCAAAAAGGTCCGCCTTGGTCAGCGGCGGTTCTTTCTTCTCTGGCAGCACAGTCTGCTCTGCATCCAGAAAAGTTGCTCCCGCCCGTTCCAATGCACGGAGCAGCACCTCCGGAGCCATGCCCTCTACGCCCAGCTTTCCCTCTTTTCCCGCTGTGCGCTTCCGCTTCTCCTTCCCATAGACATCCGGAATGTACGCCTGCTTAATCTGCTCCTTTGGAAGCTGCCCCTTGAGAAAGTTCCGGATCACAAAGCCGGCGCCATCGCTGTCGGTCAACAGGATCAGTCCGCGCTTTTCCGCCATTTTCCGCAGCAGCGTTACCGTCTCCCGGTTTTTAAACACCGAAAAGCCGCTTACCGGAACGATGGTGGCATCCACGATCTGTGAAAGAGTATTTTTGTCATACCGCCCCTCCACGACGATGACTTCCTGTACCTTTCTCATCTCTTCTGCACTCCCAGCCGCATCAGAAACAGCTTCAGCTCCCCTTCCGCGTCGATCCCCCGTTCGCTTTTCAGCCGCAGGTCCAGCAGCTGGCACTGCTTTACCGCGTCACCGCACCACGCGCTGGTGGTCCGCTTTGCCGCTGCCAGCCACAGCTTCACCGGATAGTCGGATTTCATTCCCCATAGGTCCATCAGCCAATACTTGTCCTTTCCACTGTCCATTGCCAGCCGCGCTGTGTAAATCCGGCGCAGCTGGCTGCCCAGAGCCGCCGTGATCTGCAAAGGCTCCGTCTGCATTTTCAAAAGCTCGCCCAGCAGTCTTGCCGCTTCGTTGTAATCTCCACGGAGCACGGCATCGGACATCTTGAAAACCTCAGCGGACAACACCGGGTCTGCCACAGCGTCGATATCCTTGACAGAAATTGTTTTTCCTCTGGCATAGGTTCCAATTTTTGTGATCTCCGGTACCAGTCCGGTCATCAGATTTCCGCAGGTAAAAATCAGATATTCCGCTGTCTGCCGGTCGATCTCCTTTCCCAGCGCCCGGAACCGCCGCGCGATCCAGGGAACCAGATCGCTGTTGTCTGCTACACGGAATTCCACCGCCTGCACATGCTTTTCCAGCGCGGCACAGAGCTTTTTCAGCGTTTTGTTGGGCTTGTACTCCAGCGTGTCATAGACGAAGATCAGGCAGCAGTACGGCGGAAAATCCTCCAGTAGAGCAATCAGCTTTCCCCTCTGCTCCTCCGGCAGCTTGAAGATATCAAAATCCGTCACCTGAAGCAGCGTCCGCTCAGCCATCATGGGCATGCTCTCCGCCATCTCCGTCAGTTCTTCAACCGTGGTAT
This sequence comes from uncultured Dysosmobacter sp., assembly GCA_934565855.1. Taxonomy (GTDB): domain Bacteria; phylum Bacillota; class Clostridia; order Oscillospirales; family Oscillospiraceae; genus Oscillibacter. The sequence goes on along the minus strand of CAKTIO010000009.1, from coordinate 13,341 downwards.
CCTTTCCCTCCAGCGCATGGTAGTTAAACTCCTCAAACCCGCTTGGGACCAGCTTCCTGCGTACCTCTGTCAGATAATACTCCCGCAGATAGCTTTCCTCGCCATAGAAAATGTAGGCGTTCTGAAGCGTTCCTGCGGAAACATCCGCCTTCAGCTGCCGGAACGCCTCTTCGGATTTTGCAGTTTTGCGTGTATAAGCCATTTCTGTTCCTCAATTCACTCGAATATGGACCGTTCCCTGTAGATCCGTCCTGTAAATTTCCGCCTGCGCCAGCAGGAGCCGTTTCAGCGTCTGCTCCGCCGGGTGTCCGTAGGAATTTCTCCCCACACTGATGATAGCGGTCTCCGGTGTCAGCGTCTCCAGAAGCTCCTCTGAGGTGGCATCCTTCGCGCCGTGGTGTCCCACGACCAGTGTCTCGATGTCCGGCAGCTCATATGCCGCCAGCAGCGCACGCTCCGTTTTTGCATCCATATCGCCCGTTACCAGCACATCGTAATCTCCGGCGGTACACAAAAGAGAAAGTCCGCAGTCATTGCTTCCGTTCTCCCCCAACGGCGGAAAGATTGTCAGCTCTGCGTCTCCAAAAGCCTGCCGCCGCAGATCTGTTATAAAGCGGACCTCTGTTTCGCGCTGCCGCGCCGTTTCTATGATCCCGCTCCCCAACTCCGTACCGGCGGGAAGCTCCGGTACGATGAGCGTTTTCACCGGCATTCTCAACAGCACCTCTTCCGCACCGGATACATGGTCGTAATCATAGTGCGTTAAAAGCAGCACATCCAGCTGGCTGCATCCAATTCCGGACAGTTCTTCCACGGCAATCCCGCCTGCCTGATACCAGCTGTTGCTGCTGCCGCAATCCACCAGCGCATAGGACCCGCTGGAAGCCAGCAAAACGCATTCCCCCTGCCCCACATCCAGTGCAAAAATGTCCAGCCGTCCGCCTGTATTCCTGCGGCTGCCAAAAAAGACTGCTCCAGCCAGGGCAAGCGCCGCGCAGATCCCCGCCGTGACATATCTTCCCATCGTTCGCCTTCTGGAAAAAAACGCCACAGCAAACAGGAGATATATCAGCAGCAGGGCATATTTCACATAGGGATTTGCCAGGTAAACCGCATGAAACGGCAAACGAGACAGCTGCTCCGCCGCAAACAGCAGATACTCCGCCAAAAGCCTTGCCGGAATGGCAAGTATACCTGCCAGCGGCATCAGGAAAAACGACGCGGCAACGGAAAGCAGCGCAAAGCAGAACAGCCCTCCCGCAGCCCACAGGCACAGCAGATTGCTGAGCGGCGTCACCAGAGAAAGACTGTGGAAATATACCGCTGTCAATGGGACTGTAAAAACCAGCGCCCCCAGTGTTGCCGCCAGGCTGCCGGAAACCATGCGCCACACTCTGCCGCCATGTCCCCTGCGCACCATCCACCGAAACATTTTGGGTGTCAGCCACAAAAGTCCTGCAACCGCTGCAAAGCTCAGCTGCAGGCTGACGGAAGCCGCCGCAAAGGGATTTTGCAGCAGCAACAGCGCCAACGCGATGGTCAGCGCCGTGGGCGGATCGCTCTGACGCCGCACCAACGGCGCAGCCAGCACAAAGGCAAGCATCACCCCCGCCCGCACCACGGAGGGCGAGCATCCCGTCACCAACACGTACAGCAGCAGTACCGGCGCTGTCACCGCCGCGATCAAGCGCCGCCTGTGCTTTCCAAATAAAACGGTAATCAGTGCCAGCAGATATCCGCAGTGCATTCCGGAAACCGCTAAAATATGATAAATTCCAGCCTCACTCAACCAAATACGGGAGGCGTTAGACAGCTGAGACTTATCTCCCGTCAGGATCGCCTGCACGATCCCCGCGGTATCGTCCGTATACAGCTTCCAAATCTTCTCCCGCATTGCCTGCCGGATCCGAACCGGCAGCCAGCGGATGGATTTGACGCTTCCCGGATTGACAGTCACTTCTCCCTGATCCGGGTATGCCAACAGAAAAATTCCACGGGAGGAAAAGGTAGTGATCTCTTCACCCTGCACCCGTTCCGCACTTTTCAGGGAAACATTCGCCGTGACCTGATTTCCTGGCTCCCATGCCAGCACGTCTTCATTCCCATAGTACACTGCCCGGATACCGCGTGTTCCGTCACGGTGCAGAGAGACCACTGCTTTTCCGCCATAGCGGGTCGTCTCCGGCTCATCCAGCACGGTCATCTGTACCGCCGTCAGGCAGGTGTCTGCCAGCAGCTCTGCCGGAGTCTGCACCGCCGCCGTATACAGCCAGTCATAGGCAAAGGCGACCGCTAAGCCAACTCCCGATAAAAGCAGCCGCTTTCGCCAGGGAGCAGGAAGCAGGGTCATCCCCAGACACAGCACCAGGACTACCGCCGCTGCCGGCAGCTGCCACCTCTCCGGCAGTACATATTGAGAAAGAAAAATTCCTGCTGAAAAGGCTCCTGCCGCGATTGCCGCTTTTCTCATGCTTTTTCCTCCGTGTACGCTGCTGTTCTGTTAAAAACCAAAAAAGGAAGAACAGGGCTGTCCCTCCATTCGCAGGGGCAGCCCTTTCCTTTCATCTGCTTTCAGAACCAGTATCAGCCCGGCGGCCACGTCATATCGCGTCCGCTGAGAACATGGAAGTGCAGATGCGGAACGCTCTGTCCCGCCTGCTCTCCGATGTTGGAAACCACACGGTAGCTGGAAATTCCCTTTTCCGCTGTGATCTTAGCGATCACCTCGAAAATATGTGCCACCACCGCGCTGTTGCTCTCATTCACTCCTGCCACAGAGGCAATATGCACCTTCGGAATCACCAGAAAGTGAGAAGGTGCCTGGGGCGCGATGTCGTAAAACGCGTAGCAAAGCTCATCCTCATAGACCTTGTTGGACGGAATCTCTCCCGCCGCGATCTTGCAAAACAGACAATCAGACATTTCTATTCCTCCTTTCCGTATTTTATAGAAGCCAAACCATTTCTTCAGCCCAGCTTTTCAGAAACAAAATCGTCCACGGACGCCAGCGCATCATCCAGCTTCAGCAGATCCGTGCCGCCGCCCATTGCGGAATCCGGCTTGCCGCCGCCCTTGCCGCCGCAGATGGTGCAGACCTGCTTGACCAGCTCACCAGCCTTGATGCCCTTTGAGACCGCTTCCTTGCCGCAAACCGCCAGGAAGGTGATTTTTCCATCATTGACCGTGGACAGCACCGCCACCACGTTGGGCTCCTTATCCCGCAGGAAATCGCCCATTTGGCGCAGTCCGTTGGCATCCATACCGTTCCGGTTCGCCGTCATGACCCGCAGACCCTTGACGTCCTTTGCCGCCATCAGGAACTGCCGTGCCTCGCCCAAAGATGCCTCTGCCTTGAACTTATCCAGCGCGTGGCGCATATCCCGCATTTCGTTCATCTGCTGCTCCAGCCGGTTTTCCAGCTCGCCGGGATTGGTCTTCAGCAGCTGCGCGGCGTGGAACAGGACCTGCTGGTTCTGTCTCACCGTCTTCAGCGTCAGCTTGCCCACCGTTGCCTCAATTCGGCGCACGCCGGATGCCACGGAGCTTTCCGACTTGATGCGGAAGGGACCTGCCTTTGCCGTGTTATCCAAATGGGTACCGCCGCAGAACTCCATGGAGAAATCGCCCATTTCCACCACGCGGACCACATCGCCGTATTTCTCACCGAACATTGCCACTGCGCCCTTCTTCTTTGCCTCTTCAATGGGCAGGACCTCCGTTACAACAGGATAGCCCTCCAAAATGGCATCGTTTACCATCTGGTCGATTTCAGACAGCTGCTTCGGAGTGATGGCTTCAAAGTGCGTAAAGTCAAACCGCAGGCGGTCCGGCTCCACCAGAGAGCCTGCCTGATGGACATGATCGCCCAGAACCTTTTTCAATGCGGCATCCAGCAGGTGCGTTGCGGAATGGGCGCGCATGACTGCCTTTCTGCGCTCCACATCATATGCGGAGGTCACAGCGTCTCCCACCTTCAGCTCTCCGCTCTTCAGCACGCCGGTGTGCAGGAACTTGCCGCCCTTGTTCTTCTGAACGTCCATCACCTCAAACACGTTGCCGCCACAGGTAATGGAGCCGTGGTCAGCCACCTGACCGCCCATTTCCGCGTACAGTACGGTTTTATCCAGAACCACCGTTGCCTCGGCTCCGGCAACGATCTCGTCCCGCAGCTCACCGTCCACAACGATTGCCAAGACCTTGCCCTCAGACTCTGCCCGATCATAGCCGACAAACTCGGTGGCGGGCATCTCGGAACCAAATTCAATGCCTGCCCAGCCCAGATCGCCCAGCGCCTCACGCGCCTTTCTGGCGCGGACGCGCTGCTCCTCCATCAGCTGGTCGAAGCCCTTGCGGTCCACGGTCATGCCCTCTTCCTCTACCATTTCAATGGTCAGGTCGATGGGGAAACCGTAGGTATCATACAGCTTGAAGGCATCGCCGCCGGAGAACACAGTCTCGCCCTTTTCCTTATGAGCGGTCAGCAGCTCGTTGTAGATCTTCATGCCGCCGTCAATGGTTCTGGCGAAGTTCTCCTCCTCCGTCCGAATGACCTTCGTGATATAGTCCTGCTTCTCCCGCAGATCCGGATAGGCACTTTCATTTTCATGCACCACGGTATCCACGACCTTATACAGGAACGCATCGTTTACGCCCAGCAGCTTTCCGTGACGGGCAGCGCGGCGCAGCAGGCGGCGCAGAACGTAGCCCCGTCCCTCATTGGAGGGCAGGATGCCGTCGCAGATCATCATTACAGAGGAACGGATGTGGTCTGTGATGACCCGCAGGGAAACGTCGGTCTTGTGGCTCTCCTGATAGTGCGCACCCGTCAGCTCCGACACCTTGTTGGTGATATTCATCACCGTGTCCACATCAAACAGGGAGTTCACATTCTGGCAAACGCACGCCAGACGCTCCAGACCCATGCCGGTATCAATGTTCTTATGGGTCATTTCCTCATAGTGTCCCTCGCCATCGTTGACAAACTGGGAAAACACGTTATTCCAGACCTCGATATAACGGTCGCACTCGCAGCCCACGGTGCAGCCAGGCTTTCCGCAGCCGTGCTCCGGTCCACGGTCATAATAGACCTCCGAGCAGGGACCGCAAGGACCCGCGCCATGCTCCCAGAAGTTATCCTCCTTGCCGAAGCGGAAAATCTTCTCCGCCGGAATACCGATAGCCTTGTTCCAGATCTCAAACGCCTCGTCATCATCCTGATAGATGGAGGGATACAGGCGGTCCTTTTCCAGTCCGACGACCTCCGTCAAAAATTCCCAGCAGAAGGAAATAGCTTCCTTCTTGAAGTAATCTCCAAAGGAGAAGTTGCCCAGCATTTCAAAGAACGTGCCGTGGCGGTCCGTCTTGCCGATGTTTTCGATATCGCCTGTGCGGATGCACTTCTGGCAGGTCGTCACACGGTTGCGAGGCGGCTCCTCTTCCCGGGTAAACCAGGTCTTCATGGGCGCCATGCCGGAGTTGATCAGCAGCAGAGACGCATCGTTGTGCGGAATCAAGGAAAAGCTGGGTAAACGTAGATGTCCCTTGCTTTCAAAGTAGCTGAGGAACATTTCGCGGAGTTCATTCAGCCCGTAATAGGGATGTGCCATAGTATTTTTCCTCCTGTGTGATGAATTCGATCCTTCTGTACCGTAAAAATAAAAGGCTCCGCCCCTTTCTGATAGGGGCGAAGCCTTGACTTCACGGTACCACCCTAATTATCCTCCGGCAAAGCACGGAGAACCTCTTAGCCATCCGGTAACGTGGATGAAACGTCCCGCTCCTCGCGGACAGCTCAAAAGCGGCTGCTCTCCGGCGTGGTTAAGGACTCTCACCATTTCCTCTCGCTGAAAACCGGTTTCGGAAAGCTGACTTTTTCACAGCATTTATACATTTACCGTTTTATTATAACTGCTTTTGCCGGTTTGTCAACCGTTTCCGCCGGGATTCCCGCAGAAAATCACAGTCCCATTTCCGCCATTTCCTTCTGAATGGACGCCTCGCAGGACCGCATGGCAAGAATGGTCCGCTCCAGCAGAACATCCAGGTCCCAGCCCAAGCGCTCCGCGCCCGCGCGGATCACATCCCTGGAACAGCCTGCGGCAAATTTCTTGTCCTTGAATTTCTTTTTCAGACTGGAGACCTCCATATCCATCACGGATTTGGACGGACGCATTTTTGCCGCCGCACCGATCAGCCCCGTCAGCTCATCCGCCGCGTACAGCACCTTTTCCATCTCTGCCGTCGGCTCCACATCGCAGCGCATTCCATAGCCATGAGAGCAGACCGCGTGAATAAACTCCTCGCTGCACCCCGCCTCTCTCAACAGCTCCGGCGCCTTGATGCAATGCTCCTCCGGCCATTTCTCAAAGTCAATGTCATGCAGCAGACCTACCGTCGCCCAAAAATCCGCGTCCTCGCCATAGCCCAGCTCATTGGCATACCAGCGCATGGTCCCCTCCACCGTCAAGCCGTGAAGAATATGGAACGGCTCCTGATTATACTTGCGCAGCAGTGCCAGCGCCGCCTCTCTTGAAATGCACTCTTTCATCTGGAAAATCTCCTTTGTCAAACAGTTCCCGCATTTTCAGCGGCATGTCGTTTTCCCTGATGGGATTATACACCGCTCCCCCGGGAACTGCAAGCCTTTGTCAGCGCCTGTTCCAGCAGTCTGGTCACTGTCTCCGCACAGCGGTAGGTCTCTCTGGACAGCTCGTTAAAGATCTCCTGCAGGCAGATATCCGTTGTACCATCTGCCGCCCGGGCATAGTTCCAGCCGCCGCATGCCTCTGTGTGGTATCGCTCCCGCAGCGCCGGGCAATAGCTTCCAATATAGATCCGGTCAAAGCTGAGGGAATACTGATAGCACCGTCCGGTAATCAGATAATACACTGCCATTAGACGCCGCGCATGGCGCTCCTTCTCCTGGGCAATCCTATGTAAAACCGGTCCCGCCGTGCCAGGCGCGCACCGTGAAAACGCACAGTAATACCGGAAATCCGCCAGTTCCTCCTCAAGGAAACCCTCCAGGACCTCCAAGCTCTCCTTTGCCGCAGATCCCATACAGCAGGGGTCCGCCTCCGCTCCCGGCAGCTGCTCCTCCGCCCTTTGAGCGGATGTCTCCGCCGTGTTCCACGGCAGCTGTGTCTGCCGTTCTCCGGCAGCCGGCTCCGGGTAAGGGGCAATGCTTGGCGCGACCCGCTGCCAAAGCTGTGCATAGCGCTGGTCATCATACAGTCCCGGCGTTGTTTTCTGAGTTTCCATTCTATAAAACAGCCTCCTCTCTCCTTCTGTTGTATGATATGCGTCCCCACAATTTTGTGACAGCCGCCCGTGGTCTTTACTCTTCATAGCTTTGACCATCACAATAGGCGATTGGGTAATTCCCACCCGCCGGGAAATTTCCGGCGGGTCTTTCCTTTGGATAATTCCTCCGCTTCAGGACATATTACAGGTATGCCGCACTTTTGATGAATCAGGAGGGACCTGTTTAATGGATCAGCTACTTTCTGCCTGCTATGAGGATAATGTTCGCCTGATGAACGATCTGCTGGGTGTTCCCCGCAGCTGCGACATGGTATCCAGGGATTTCTGGATCGCCGGACACCGGGGCAGAATCTGGGTCGTGGACGGTTATGGACGGGATGCTATTTTAGAGCGGATGGGCGCTTTCTGGCTGACCCTTCCAGGCTCTTCTCTGGACGGATTGACGCAGATGCAGGATTTTGCCGACCGCTGCATCACCTTTTCGGAAACGAATGTCTCCTGCAATGTGGAGGACATCGTTACATCCGTCCTGCTGGGAAAAACCCTGCTGCTGGTAGACGGTCTTTCCGGAGGCGCGCTCATCGATGCCAAAAGCTATCCCAGCCGGGGCGTCAGCGAGCCTGCCGACGGTAAGGTCCTGCGCGGCTCTCACGATGGCTTTGTGGAAGCGGTCGTGCCCAATATGGCGCTGCTGCGCCGCAGGATCCGGGACCCTCACCTGACGATGGAGGGCTTGAAAGCCGGAAGCCGCTCCCGGACGGATATCGTTCTCTGCTATCTGGATGACCGGGTGGACCAGAAGCTCCTGCAGCAGCTGCGGGAAAAGCTTCAGAGCATTTCCGCCCGCTCCCTTTCCATGGGGCAGGAAAGCGTGGCGGAAGCCATACGCCCCAAGCGCCATGCGCAATGGTACAACCTGTTTCCAAAAATCCGCTACACGGAGCGTCCGGACGCCGCTGCGGCAACAGTCATGGAGGGCAACATTGTCGTACTGGTGGACAACTCCCCCTCTGTCATGCTGCTGCCCACCTCCTTTTTCGATTTCGTGCAGGAAGCCAACGACTTCTACTTTCCGCCGCTGGTGGGTACCTATCTCCGCACCCTACGCATTTTTGTATTCCTGCTCTCCCTTCTCATCACTCCGGTCTGGTATCTTTTAGCGTATAAGCCGGAGCGCATTCCGGAATTTCTGCACTTTCTGGCGATTCCAGAGGAGGCGTCCCTGCCGCTGCTATGCCAGCTGCTCCTGGTGGAATTTCTGATTGACGTTTTAAAGCTGGCTTCTCTGAACACGCCGGACTCCCTGTCCAATTCATTCTCCATGCTGGGTGCGCTGATCTTAGGCGACTTTGCCGTGCAGGCAAGCTGGCTCAGTCCACAGGTGCTGGTCTATATGGCGTTTGTCTCTGTCGCCGGATTTGCGCAGCCGGGCTATGAGCTGGGCTACGCTTTCAAGCTGCTGCGCATCCTGCTGCTCCTGCTCTCCGCCCTGATGGACTGGCTTGGCTTTCTTGCCGGAGTTGCCGGTATTCTGGTCCTTCTGGCAACCTGCAAACCGATTCTTGGAAAGGGATATCTCTATCCTCTGATTCCCTATGACCGCAAAGCCATGCGACGGCTCCTGCTGCGGGAACCCATCAGCCGGGACAACACCTGATTAGCTCAGAAAGAAACCGGCGGGGGAATTCCCCCCGCCTGTTTTTCAGGACTGGCAGCTGCAATAATTTCTGGTATCCTCATAGGTCTCCGGTGCCTTCAGGGTATTGGGCGGGAAAAATTCATTTACAGGGAACGCAATGTTCCGGAACAGACCGCAGGGATCCTCGCTTCCACCGCCGCAGCACTCCTTCTCCGGCATGCAGTAATCATACACCGGGATCAGGAGCTGAGAATCCCGCTCCAGACGAATGATGGAAAACTGCCCCAGCGTGACATAGACTCTTCTGGAATCCCCACCGGTGGAAATCTCTCCGTCGAAGAACCCGTTGATGACCGGCGGGATCTCCGCCAGCTCGCAGCAGCAATGGCAGTCATCGCAGCTGTCCACAAGCTTCGTATCCAAAACAATGGGTTCCACCGCCTCCGCAACGGCGATGGGCAGATTGCTCTTGCGCATCATCTGCGGGTCCGGCGCAGCCTCCCGGTACTCCGAGGAGAAAATCTTCGCGTTGCCCTCGCTGCCAAACAGAATGACCCGTTTGTCAAATACGCACAGACCCTCCACCGGCACCGGAATCGGTCCGGACAGATACGCCTGCAGTGTCACACAGTAAAAATAGCGCAGGTCCACCGTGTAAAATCCCCGGTTAAAGCTGACCGGCTCCACATCCGCATAGACATGCAGCAGACGTGCCGTGCCGCCCTTCACGGACATCGCGTGATTGATGGTATCCACATATTGCAGCTTCGGATAAAAGCGCAGATCCTCGATGCAGTCCTTATCCTTGCAGGAATCGTAAATCTTTCTGGTGTGGATGCACACCGCTTCTCGAATACTGCGGGACCCCTCTACCGGTCCCGGCATAACCTTTTCAGGCATGAATATACCTCCCTATAAGTAAGAGTGGAAGAACTTCCTTCCATTCCAGTGTATGCCACCTGGAAGAAAGCGTGAAAAAATGCCGGAGACAGAACGCTCTGTCTCCGGCATCCTCTCAGCTTACGCTGAGCTGTCCAGTTTTCGGACTGTATATGCAGATGTATGTATTTCCACGCCCCATCGTCAAGGGTGTGCCATCCTCCATCGTATACTGAAACGGCGCATTCCGGTCTTTTTTGCTCCATTGGACAGGCACTGTCTTTCCGCCACAGTAATAAGAGCCCTTTCCACTGCCGGTCAGCTGAACTGCCAGCCGCCCATAGGTATCGCCGGAAATCACATGCATTCCCGCTTCCAGCACCAGCACATTGGTCACGCCCACCTGCTTTCCACTGTTGCCGTCCACATAGGCGCCGCCATACTGTCCCACCAGATAAGTCCCGCTGTTGCTTTCATAATCAAAGGTCGCGGTTTTATAATTGGAATATTTCACAGAGACATGCTCTGCCGCCGTTCCAGTCTCCGGCGTACCATTTTCGGAAAACAGCAGCCCCGTCTGGTAGCCCTCCGGATGCTCGGTACGGAAATGCCCGGCATCCAGATATTCCTGAATCCTTTCCCCGGAGGTCAGCAGGCTGTGCTCATACTTCATCGTTTTGCGCCGCTCTGCATCCCTCCAGAAAATCTTCGCATCACTTCCGCCGTTCACACCGTCCATATTATCCACTCCCCATACGGGAATGTCCCGGTATGCCTCCGGGCTTCCTCCAGCGTGGACCAGTAATGCATCGTGTCCCAATGCCAATTCCAGATAATACGCGCGTGTACTGCGGATGCTTCCTAAATTCCCCACTCCATCCAGAGACTGAAACACCGCCACCATCCGGGTGATTCCGCCCTCTGCAGGGACCTCATAAATCAGATCTGCCTGAGACACTCCCAGTTGAGGTTGTGCCGCCTTCAAATCATTCAGCATCACTGCCACAGGTCGGCGGTGTTCCTCAGTCTCCTCTATCGGCATTCCGGTCAGCGGATTGATGCCCCTTGGTCCAGTCTCCTCCGGCTCTGCTGCCGGGCTTTCTGCTTCTTCGGCAGACACCACTGCGGATACTGCTGGCTCCTCCGCACTGCTCTCCGCCGGTTCCTGCCGGTCTCCGCAGGCGGCAAGCATCATCAGCGTCAGAAATACCGGGAGTACGAAAATTTTCTTTTTCATAAAATACCCTCTCTTTCCTGGAAGCCCAGCTTTTTTCTATCATAACAAGCATTCTTTTTCACCGTCAAGATAAAGTACGGAAATTTCTTTTTCGACTTTCTCTGTACAAATTCCCCATCTGTGATGTATAATAAATTTAGTTGTACTGATGGGCAGGAGGTGTCTTTATGGTTGGTCGCGGCTTTATTCATGATAAACTGGAGATCAAATTTCTAATCCTTTACCTTGCCGCCAGGATCGTGGAGCCAGTTCCATTTGACACTCTGCTGGAGCTCTCCATGTGTGATGACGGCATCAATTACTTCAATTTTTCGGAATGTCTGGCAGATCTGGTTCGCACGAACCATCTGGACCTCAGCCAGGATGGACTTTACTCCATCACGGAAAAAGGGATGAAAAACAGCCAGATCTGCGAATCCAGCCTGCCCTACTCCGTCCGTCTGCGGTGTGACAAAAACGTATCCATCTGCAACCGGAAACTGCGCCGAAAAAATCAGGTAAAAGCCTCCTACGCCAAGCGGGATAATGGAACCTTTACCGTATCTCTTTCTCTGGCAGATGATTTCGGCAATGTCATGGAATGCAGTCTCATGGTCACTCGGGAGGATATGGCAAAAACACTGGTCAACCGGTTTCTGAAAAATCCGGAAAAAGTATATGGAGATGTAATGAACGCTCTCTTTGCAGAAAAAACAGCTATTTCTCCACTTTCCAAATAAGTCCTAAATAAGGACCTCCTGATGCAGGCAGCATCAGGAGGTCCTTTTATACCTGCACAATCATCAATGCAGTCTTCTTATGACTGCCGTCACCGACACTGCATTTGCAAACAGCATGCCAACCACATATCCCGTCAGTATCCGCAGCATAGATGGAACCACATCCTCAATGGCACCCCAATCGCCCCATTCCACCCAATTCGCTACCACTCTATATTCTGACAGCATCGTAAGCGCAACAAATGCCAGAGAACATACCACTGCCCACATCGCCTTCGCTTCTCCTTTGGCAGTCCAAATCCATCCTAAAATACAGGAAAGAGCACTGATTGCTCCACAGATGATCCACATCATTCATAACTCCTTACCTATCTATTTGCCTTCATCGGTTCTTCAGTGACTTGTAAACTGTGCCTTCAGCTGTTCTGCAAATTCCTTTACATACGGATTGGTATTATCCTTTTTCCAGAATGCGCAGTAATTCCGCAAAATTGGTTCCTCACCACGCATCAATGGAACCCTTGCAATAGACGTTCCCACCAGAGGTGCAGAGCCGCTTCCCTCTACTGGTAAAAATCCCTTTCGACCAATCACCAGCATCCGGGCTTCCTCTAAATTTTCCGCATACAGGAATTCACTCTGTATTCCCACGACATTCTGGTAATACTCCTGCTCCGTTTCCTGCTGCGCCTGTGCCGCAATCAAAATGCATGGAACATTTTTCAGATCCTGCGGTGTGATGCGTGTCAGTCCGGAAAGCGGACTATGCGCGGAAACTTCGATAAAGCCTGAACAGGTGGTCAAAATCAAATTCACATACTCTTCGGAAAACGCCCGCCGCTGGTCGTTCAGCACCAGATCCACCCGCTCTGTCCGCAGCATGGAATACAGCTCTTCATGATTCCCATACTCCACAGATACGTTGATGTCCGGATTTTTCGCTGAAAATTCTTCCAGCGCCCGGTGAAATTCACTTCCGGAATAGCAGCGCAAATATCCAATTTTTAAGGACGCCTGTTCCCCTTTGGCTATTTTAGCTGCTTCGCTGCACATTCGTTCATAATCTGCCAGCAACACCAGACTTTTCTGATAAAAATACTCTCCAGCCGGCGTCAATACAAAGGACCGGTTCCTCCGTTCCAACAGTTGAAATCCCAGTGTCCGTTCCAGTGCCTGGATCTGTTGGGAAATGGCAGATTGAGAAATGAAATTTTCCTCCGCAGCGGCGGAAAAGCTATTTAGCCGAACCACCGACTGAAAATACCGCAGCTGCTTCAGCATACTTTCACCTCTCTCGCAGACCCTGCTGCCCAGCTTGTTGATTTACTATATCAAAAGGACAGCATAAAAGCAAGGGAGCATGCAAAACATGCTCCCTTGCTTTTCATCATTTTCAAATGGGCATATTCCATTCACATTCCAATACTTTAATTGATGCTGGCATCTTTATAAACTGAATGTCAAATTTCAAACTGGGCTCCACTTTCGTGCTGGCACTATGAATTCGAAAACTTAACTGTAGGTAATAAAAAGCGACCTGCGTAAGCAAGTCGCTTCATGTTGGCACTACCTATCTTTCCGGACCGTCACCAGTCAAGTATTTT
>CAKTIO010000008.1 GCA_934565855.1 uncultured Dysosmobacter sp. | reverse complement strand
ACGAGATCGTGAGTTACAGTGTGGCTATCGCTGAAGTTAATGAGGGTTACATAGATATGGTCCGGCTCCAGACCGGGAAACAGGGTGTCCACCCCCACCGGACGGGCATACCAGAGGCATCCCGCCGCCAGAAGCGCAGCCAGCGTCAGAAGAATAGATTTTTTCCGTTTCAGCAAGGTCCGTCAGCTCCTTTCCGTGAAAGGGTCAGGCGGTGAAAAGGTTCCAGGCATAGATGGTGGGAAACCTCCTGCACAGTGCCGCCGTATTCAGCGCGTCATAGGCTTTGGTGGTCTGCACGGATGCACTCGTTGCCCACTCCGCTGCCTTTGCCTGTGCGGCGGCTTCCCAGATGAAGCTGAAAAGATAGCTGACATCGGATTCTGTGGCAGTGGTGGGGTCCAGCCGAAGAATGACGTAATAGGCGTACTCCTCCGTCAGCAGGGCGGTTTCACCGGCACGCAGCGCCTTTAGGGTCTTCTGGTTTTCCGGGGTGAAATCCTCTAGCTCCTGGATATCCGGCGAAGAGTCGTAGTTATCCGCGTATTTGTACGCCAGAAAATCCAGATACTCTTCATCGTTCCGGTGGGAAATAACGCTGCTGCGCAGGGTCTCCACCTGCTTGCGCAGCTCCGCGTCCCAGGTCGGGTCATCCTCCCGGTACAGGAGATAGCTGCGGCAGTACAGCATGCCGTTTTCCGTCAGATACCGGTCATACTGACTGGCGGAGGGCTTCTCCGCTGCGCAGATGTTTTCCATGATCTGCATATAGGTCGCGATCTCACGGACAGAGTCCGGGGAGAATCCGAAAAATGTCTCAGAGGCGGTGGATATCTCCGTTTTTTCCTGTTGAGACAGGGGATACTGCTTTTCGTGGTTCAGCACCGCGGCGAATTCCGTGCAGACCTGCAGGGTGTCGATGCGGAGCTTTTCACTGAGGGAAAGCCCGCCCTGATCCGGCGTGGTCCAGTCAATGGGATCGGAAATGCCGCAGGCTGTTATCAGGTATTGCAGGAAGGAGACGCTGGTATCCGAGTTTAGGTAGGCGGAGTATTGTCGGGGATATTTTTCAGGCAGAGCTTCGTACAGCTGATCGGATAGGATCTGGTTATAATTGGCGCAGAAGAAAAGCGTGTAGATCCCCGCGGTGACGGTGCGCCCGTCCACGGTCAGCAGGGGAGTGCTTTCCTCCAGACCCAGCAGCTCCCGGCACAGGGAAAAGCTCTTGGGAGAGAATTTTACCCGCAGCGCCGGAGAGACAATACGCGCCAGAATGGCGGCAGCCTGCCCCCGGTTCAGGGTGTCAGAGCCGTTGAAAAAGCCGTATTCATTGCTGCCGGTCAGCAGTCCGGCATTGTAAAAGCGCAGGATCTTTTCCGATGAACTGTCCGGTATGCTTTGAATGGAGTTGATGGGGGTCAGAGCGCGGTCCGGCAGCACGGCGGACAGCAGATTTACAAAAAGCATCCGTGTGCAGGCGTCATTGACAAGACTGCTGTAAAAGTCCTCCTCGTCAGAATCCTCCTCATAGCTCTCCGTATCCAGCATCTTCAGAAAATACAGGACAACGGCATTGCTGTCGGAATCGCTGATTTTCTCCAGCAGGTAATCCACCGCGCTCTGATACCAGTGCTCGTTTCCGGCAGGGGAGGGGAGGACCCCGTCTCCGCCGTTCAGCAGGCTGTGCAGCCGGGCGCAGATCACAAGGATCTGGGCGTTGGTCAGGGGGTCCTGCGGGGCGAAGCTCTGGGTGGTTTTGCCGGACATCAGCCCGGCTTCATACACAGTCTGCACTGCCTGGGCGCACCAGCTGTTCCGGGTGTCAGTAAAGGGCGCTGCGCCGCTGCGCTTCTGCGGCACCAGATTGCCTGCGTCATAGCCCAGAGCGGGAACCGTCAGGGAAAGTGCCAGCGCCAACGCCAGCAGACAGGAACCGATTCGTCGAAGCTTCATAATGACCTCCTAAATTCAATCCTTATCGTATTATATGATTTCTATATAACGTTTGGTATTGCATTTCGGGGGAAATTCGGAAAAACCGGGCGGGGAAAGGGCGCTCTGCCCAGCGGCGTGCCGCCGCTTATTCCACGATGACGCTGCCCTTTTCCAGCTCTGCCAGACCTGCCTTGATGCGGTAAATGGTGGCGTCCGGTTCCAGCTTGGTCTGCTCGCCGGTCTTCATGTCCTTGCATGCTACCACGCCGGAGTTGATCTCGTCCTCGCCCAGGAACACCACATAGGGAATGCCCAGCTTGTCGGCGTAGGAGATCTTCTGCTTGAATTTCTTTTGCTCGCAGTGCAGCTGGGTGCGGATGCCGTTCTCCCGCAGCCGGGTGGCAAAGGCAATGGCGTGGGACAGGTCCTCCGTCATGGGCAGGATCAGCACGTCCGCAGGGGCGGTGGGCAGCTGGGGATTCAGCATCTTCTGTTCGCCCAGCACATAAAACAGCCGGGTCAGACCGATGGAGATGCCCACGCCGGGCAGCTGCTTGTCGGTGTAATATTCTGCCAGATTGTCATACCGTCCGCCGGAGCAGACAGAGCCGATCTCCGGGTGGTCCAGCAGGGTGGTCTCATACACGGTGCCGGTGTAGTAGTCCAGTCCCCGGGCAATGGTCAGGTCCACGGCGAAGTTTTCTGCCGGAACGCCGAAGTCCGCCAGGTATTTTACAACGGTCTCCAGTTCGGAAAGTCCCTGGTCGAAGGTGGCGTCCTTGCCGCGGTAGCCCTCCAGAGCGGACAGCACCTCACCGTTGCTGCCGGTGATGCCGATGAACTTCAGGATCTCGTTGGCATCTGCTTCGCTGACAGAGAAATCCTCCACCAGAATGGTTTTCACCTTGTCCGCGCCGATCTTGTCCAGCTTGTCCACGGTGCGCATGATATCGCCGGATTTTTCCGTCAGTCCCAGCATGGAGTAAAAGCCGTTGAGAATGCGGCGGTTGTTCACCCGGATCTGGAAGCGCTTCAGCCCCAGGGTAGAGAAGGTCTTGTAGATGATGCTGGGGATCTCCGCTTCATTGATGATGTCCAGCTTGCCATCACCGATGATGTCGATGTCCGCCTGATAGAACTCCCGGAAGCGTCCCCGCTGGGCGCGCTCACCCCGGTAGACCTTGCCGATCTGATAGCGGCGGAAGGGGAAGGACAGCTCGTTATAATGCAGCGCCACATACTTGGCAAGAGGTACCGTCAGGTCAAAGCGCAGGCTCAGGTCCGCGTCGCCCTTCTGGAAGCGGTAGATCTGCTTCTCCGTCTCGCCGCCGCCCTTGGCAAGCAGCACGTCCGAGGCTTCAATGGCGGGGGTGTCCAGCGGCGTGAAGCCGTACAGAGAATAGGTCTTGCGCAGAATGTCCATCATGCGCTCCATCTGCTGCTGCGGGGCAGGCAGAAGCTCCATAAACCCGGAGAGGGTACGGGGGGTCATTTTCGCCATAGTGGTTCTCCTTTATCTTCTGGTTTTGAGATTTTCGGTCGGGGAATGAAAGTAAAAAAATGCTCTCATCCCAGCGGTTTGGGACGAGAGCACAAAGGCTTCGTGGTGCCACCCAAATTCAAGAGACGGCAGGTCTCTCCTTTGAGTTCTCCTGTTACGGGGAGAGTGCCGTGGGCATTTCTGCCCCCGCTCTGCCGCTGTCCTTCACCGGCTCCGTACCGAAAGCGCTTTCAGCGGCGCGCTTCTCTCTGTGCGGCGGGGACGGTTACTGCTGCGGCTTCATGGCGGTCTGGGCGCTTCTCCGGGAAGGGGACCTCGCCGGAAAAGACGCCGTACTTACAGGGCTATTGTATGCAAATCCCGGAAAAAAGTCAAGTTTTGCCCGAAAAATGTTCAGGCGATGGGCTTGCTGCGGGGGTTGACGATCAGCCGCCAGTCCAGATCGCCCCGGGCAAGTCCCAAAATCAGCATTTCCGCCGTGGCGATGTTGCTGGCGAAGGGGATGTTGTTCTGGTCGCACAGGCGGGAGATATAGGTGACATCGTCGGACATCACGTCGCTGTTGGCGTCCCGGAAGAACAGGACCAGGTCGAACTCGTTATAGGAGATCCGTGCGCCGATCTGTTGGCTGCCGCCATGTGCATAAGACAGGAAGCAGTGGATGTTCAATCCCGTGGCCTCCGCGACCATATGCCCGGTGGTATTGGTGGCGTACAGCGAATGCTGGGACAGGATACCGGCATAGGCGGTGCAGAATTGGACCATCAGGTCTTTTTTGTTGTCGTGGGACATCAGTGCAATGTTCATGGGGGAAGCTCCTTTCTTATTTGATACGCATCAGGGGAACGCGCCTGCCTGTGATCCGCCAGGCAATGTTGCGGTAGGCGGTGGCAGCGGCGGCGCGGTTGGGAGACAGCAGCAACGGGATACCCCGGTTCAGAGACAGCGGCAGTTGGTCGTCCTCCGGCACCACGCCCAGCAGCGGCAGTCCTGCGGTGTCAATGGCGTCGTCAATGGTGGTGTGCATCTGCTTCAGCAGCCGTTTGCGCACCCGGTTCACCACCAGGTGCAGCCTTCCGTAGGAAAAGCGGTTCAGCTCCATCACGGTGTGCTGGGCGTCCCGCAGGGACGATGCTTCCGATGTGGTCACCACCACGCAGCGGTCCGCGCCGCAGGTGGCAAGCTGAAAGCCGGAGCCCAGCCCTGCCGGAGCGTCCAGCAGGCAGTAGTCATACTCCCGGCGGATCTGCGCCAGCAGCGTCCGCATTTCCTCCGGCGTGGTGCTCCGTCCGGCGGAGATCCGGGCGGGCGCGGTCAGCAGGTAGAGGTTGGGGATCTGGGGATGCTCCACCACGGCGGAGGAGAGGTCGCACCGCCCCTGCGCCACATCGGTAAAGTCCATCAGCGCCCGGTCGGAAAGACCCAGCGCCAGGTCCAGATTCCGCAGCCCCACGTCACAGTCCAGACAGAGGGTCCGCTTGTCCATCAGCGCCAGCACCGAGGCGACGCCGGCGGTGAAGGAGGTCTTTCCGGTCCCGCCCTTTCCGGATACCACAGCAATACATTCTCCCGGGTTCGGATTCACGAAACCGCACCTCCTTGTCAGATAATCATGATAGCACGGAAAACCTATCCGCGCAATGGGAAAAACAGGTCAAAGGGGATTTTTCTTGATTTTAGCAAAGGCTCTGGGGTATTTTTGGGGTGTTTCCTTCACTTTTTGGATGAAAACGACCCGGTGGGTGACCTCCGTACAGGGAACGTGGTAGTCCCGCACAGCGGAAATTTCACCTCCCAGCACCTCAATGGCATGGCGGGCGGCGTGGATCTCCGCGTCGCTGTCCACTGCCTTCATGGCAAGAAACTGCCCGCCGGGCTTTACCAGCGGCAGGCACAGCTCGCACAGCAGCGGCAGGGACGCCACCGCGCGGGAGGTGGCAAGATCGAACTGCTGGCGGTGCCGGGCAGCAAATTCCTCCGCCCGCTGATGCACACACGCCACATCGGCAAAGCCCAGCTCATCACAGCACTGCTGCAAAAAGGTGATGCGCTTGCCCAGCGAGTCCAGCAGCGTCAGGCGGATGGACGGTTCGCCGATCCGCAGGGGCATGCCGGGAAAGCCCGCGCCGGTACCCACGTCCACCACGGATTTTCCGGAGAAGTCTGCCAGCTTCAGCAGGGACAGGCAGTCCAGAAAGTGCAGGGTCGCCACCTGGTCCGGTTCCGTAATGGCGGTGAGGTTCATGGCCTGGTTGACCTCCAGCAGCCGCTGCCCGAATTGCAGCAGCGCGGGAACGCTGCCATCCGGAAGGTCCAACTCCGCCAGACCCCTCCGCAGAACCTGCTCCATCATTTGTCCGCCTGCTCCTTCAGCAGATCCCGGATCTCGGTGAGCAGGACCTCCTCCTTAGAGGGAGCGGGAGGTGCGGCAGGGGCTTCCTCCTCCTGCTTTTGCAGGCGGTCCCGCAGACCGTTGATGGCTTTGACCATCAGAAACACAGCAAAGGCGACGATCAGGAAATCCAGAATGGTGGAGAGGAAGGTGCCGTAGTTGATAGCGACCTCTGCCGCCGTTTGCTCCATTGTGGAGGGGTCCACCTCCGCTGCCTTCAGCACCACCTTCCAGTTGGAAAAGTCAATGCCGCCGGTGAGCATGGAAATGGCGGGCATGATGATGTCATTTACCAGCGAGGTGGAGATCTTGCCGAAGGCGCCGCCGATGATCACGCCGACTGCCATGTCCATCACATTGCCCCGGGCAATAAAGGTTTTGAATTCCTGAATAAATCCGGATGTTTTTGCCATAGGGATGACCTCCTTATGATTGAGTCAAAAAAGGAAGCTTCGGAGCCTCCGGCGGCGTACCGCCGGAGGAGGGGACGGGAGATGACTTCTGTATCCCTTGCGCCCCAAGGGTTTCCAGGCGCAGACCCGGATAGAGCCGATATTTTCCTCCGAAACCATTCAATATTGGTCCCAGAGCCGCTCTAACGGCTCCAGAGCCTTCCAGATAATGGGAAAATTACTTCTGATTGGGAATCAGCTTGTCCTTGCCGCCCATGTAGGGACGCAGAACCTCGGGAATCAGCACGGTGCCATCCTCCTGCAGGTTGTTCTCCAGGAAGGCGATCAGCATCCGGGGAGGAGCCACGCAGGTGTTGTTCAGTGTGTGGCACAGCTGCATCTTGCCGTTTTCGTCCTTGTAGCGGATCTTCAGGCGGCGTGCCTGTGCGTCACCCAGGTTGGAGCAGGAGCAGACCTCAAAATACTTCTGCTGACGGGGAGACCATGCCTCAATGTCGCAGGACTTGCACTTCAGGTCTGCCAGATCGCCGGAGCAGCATTCCAGCTGGCGCACGGGAATGTCCAGAGAGCGGAACAGCTCCACGGAGTATTTCCACAGCTGCTCATACCATGCCTTGGATTCCCCGGGCTTACAGACCACGATCATCTCCTGCTTTTCAAACTGGTGGATGCGGTAGATGCCGCGCTCCTCAATGCCGTGGGCGCCCTTTTCCTTCCGGAAGCAGGGAGAGTAGGAGGTCAGGGTCTGGGGCAGGCTCTCCACAGGCAGCACCTGGTCGATGAACCGTCCGATCATGGAATGCTCGCTGGTGCCGATGAGGTACAGGTCTTCGCCTTCGATCTTATACATCATGGCGTCCATGTCGGTCTGGCTCATGACGCCCTCCACCACGTTGCCGTGGATCATGAAGGGGGGGATGCAGTAGGTAAAGCCCTTGCCGATCATAAAGTCCCGACCGTAAGCCAGAACCGCCTCGTGCAGACGGGCGATATCGCCCAGCAGATAGTAGAAGCCGTTGCCGGAGACCCGACCCGCAGCGTCCATATCAATGCCGTTGAAGCTCTCCATAATTTCGGTGTGATAGGGAATGGGGAAGCTGGGTACCTTCGGTTCGCCGAAGCGCTGGACCTCCACATTGCAGGAATCATCGGGACCGATGGGTACGGTGTCGTCGATCATCTGGGGGATCTGGAGCATGATGTGGTGTACCTTGGCTTCCAGCTCGCTCTCCTGCTTTTCCAGAGCGGCAAGGCGCTCTGCCTCATCCGTTACCTTCTTTTTCACGGCTTCCGCCTCTGCCAGCTTGCTGGGGTCCTTCTTTGCCTGTCCCATCAGCATGCCCACCTGCTTGGACAGCTTGTTGCGGTCTGCCCGCAGAGCATCGGCTTCCACAATGGCGGCGCGGCGCTGGCTGTCCAGTTCAATGACCTCGTCTACCAGAGGCAGCTTGGCGTTCTGGAATTTCTTTTTGATGTTCTCTTTGACGGCGTCCGGATTTTCCCGGATGAAGCGAATATCCAACATAGTGTTGTTCTCCTTTATTTTTCTCCCGGTGCGGCGTCTTCCCTAACGACGGAGCGTCTCCGCGGCGGCAGGGAAGGGGACCGAGCATCATTTTTGTGTGGTCTGCGAAAGGGTTTCACGTGAAACCTTTCAGCCATTTACAGCCTCCCGCAGCTGCAAATACCGTTGGGCGGGAGAGGAAGCGGCTTCATAGCCCTCCTCTAATTGGGCGGGCAGCAGCAGGTCCAGCCCGTCCTCCTCCATCTGGTGGATGGTTTTCTTACAGGCGTCATAGTCCTTGGCGGCGTACTGCTGCTGTAGGGCGTACAATGCTTCCATCGCGTCCAGCTGTCCCTTCAGAGAGTCGGCTGCGGCGCTTTGATTTTCCGCGTCCTTTTGCAGCTGCTGTAGCTGCTGCGTCAGGTCCTGATTGGTGCGCTGGAGCTCCTCCAGATCCTTTTGCAGCTGAATGTTCTCGTTCTGGGTCGCCTGCACCTCCTGCAGGGCGGAGACCTGGTCTGTCAGCTGCCCGATGGCTTCACTGTTGCTGCGCTGGTGCATCAGGAAGGACAGCGCCATCAGCAGGAACGCCACAATAAACAGGATCATGATGTAGACGATGACGGGCTTTTTTCCACCGCCGGAGTGATCCTCCGGGGTATTCACAGCTTCCGGGGCTTCAGGTACTCCGGCGCTGCGCTTTTCCAGTTTCAATATTGATCTTCCTTTCTGAAAGGGGAGGGGAGCCTTACTCTGCCGGAGTGCTGCGCTGGACCTTCAGCAGCGCCAGCGCTTCCAACAGGTCGTTCAGGTCGTCCATCCCATAGTATTCCAATTCGATCCTGCCCTTTTTCCGTCCGGTGACGATTTTCACACCCCGTCCCAGTTGGGAGGCAAGCTCCTTCTGGGCTTCGGCGGCATAGTCCGGACCGGCGGGCTTCTCCTTGGGGGGCTTTTTTTCAGTGGAGAGCCGCTTTACCAGCGCTTCCGTCTGCCGCACAGACAGCGCGCCGGACAGCACCGCCCGGGCGGCGGCTTCCTGCTGCTCCGGGGACAGGGTCAGCAGCGCCCTGCCGTGACCGGCGGAAAGGCTGCCGTTTTCCACCAGTTCCCGCACCGGAGGACACAGGGACAGCAGCCGCAGGGAGTTGGTAACGGCGCTGCGGGATTTGCCCACCCGGCGTGCCGCCTCCTCCTGGGTCATGTGATAGGTCTCCACCAGCGATTGAAAGCCTGTCGCTTCTTCCATAGGGTTCAGGTCCTCCCGCTGGAGGTTTTCGATCATTGCCAGCTCCGCTGCCTTGCGGTCGTCCGCCTCCATAACGATGACAGGGACCTCGGAAAGCTCTGCCAGTCGGGCGGCGCGCCAGCGGCGCTCTCCCGCAATGATCTGATAGTATCCGGATGCCAGCTTCCGCACCGTCAGCGGCTGGATGATGCCATGCTCCCGGATGGAGTCCGCCAGATCCTGCAGGGCGGCTTCATCGAAGTGCTTTCTGGGCTGAGAGGAGCAGTTTTCCACCTGAGAGATGGGAACGGACAGGCTGCCGGTGGCGGTGGTGTTTACCGCATCGTCACCCAGCAGCGCGCCCAGCCCCCGTCCCAGTCCTTTAGAACGTTTGGTTGCCATGCGTTTCCCTCTCCTTTCTGGAAATCACGTTCCGTTTTTCTTTAAAAATTCCTTGGAAAAGGCTGTGTATGCCTCCGCTCCCCGGGAGGAGCGGTCATAGCTGAAGATGGGTTTTCCGTGGCTGGGTGCCTCGGAAAGCCGCACGTTCCGGGGAATGACCGTGGCGTACACCTTACCGGGGAAGTAGTGCTTCACTTCCTCCGCCACCTGAAGCGCCAGGTTCGTGCGCCCGTCAAACATGGTCAGCAGCACACCGTCCAGTTCCAGCCGGGGATTCAGGGACCGCCGGACGATGCGCACAGTGTTCATCAGGTCGGAAAGACCCTCCAGAGCGAAGTATTCGCCCTGCACCGGTACCAGAATGCTGTCCGCGGCGCACAGGGCATTCAGGGTCAATAGCTCCAGGGAGGGGGGGCAGTCAATGAAAATAAAGTCGTAGTCCATCGCCACCTGCTCCAGCGCACCCTTCAGCAGGTATTCCCGATGGTCCATGCCGATCAGCTCAATGCCCGCGCCTGCCAGTGCCTTGTTAGACGGCAGCACGTCGCCGAACTTGGTGTGAACAATGGCGTTGCGGGTCTCCGCCTCGCCGATCATCACATCATAGACCCCCAGAGACACGGTTTTATCCACGCCCATACCGGAGGTGGAGTTTGCCTGCGGGTCAAAGTCGCACAGCAGCACCCGCTGCCCCAACTCGTTCAGTCCGGCGGTAAGGTTCACACAGGTGGTGGTTTTTCCCACGCCGCCCTTTTGATTTACGATTGCAACGGTTTTTGCCAAAAGTACACCTGCTTTCCGGAGAAGGTTCAAAAATTCTATTTCTCATTATAGCAACTGCCTTTTCACATTACAAGGAAAAAGCGGAAAAAAGGAGGATTTGCCAGGAAAAATGTTTCACGTGAAACATGAAGCGGCGCTGTCATGCCCGGGCAGCCGCTTCGGGAAGCAAAAACTCCGAAGGTTTCACGTGAAACCTTCGGAGTAAGAGTGCGCTTTACCAGATAACCAACACCCGGTCAGATGTCCAGCAGCACTGCACTGTATGCGGGCAGCGTCAGCTTTCCATCAGGGACCTCCAGCATGGCTCCGGTCAACAGGTCCCGCACAGGTCCGCTGTGGGGAAGAGGCAGCGTCAGGGGAGTGTCTCCGGCGTTGAAAACCGCCACCGTGGTTTCCTCCGGAAGATCTCGGGCAAAGGCAAGCCCGTGTCCGCAGGCATACAGCCACCGCAGCTGTCCGACCTGCAGAGAGCGCCGCTGCTTTCGCAGCTGTCCCAGCCGGGTATACCATGACAGCAGCTCTGTATTTTCTCTGCCGTAGGGGTAGCCCCGGCGGTTGAAGGGATCCTCCCAGCCCTGCAGCCCAGCCTCGTCGCCGTAAAACACGGTGGGAGAGCCGGGAAAGGCATACAGCAGAACGGCGGCGACCCGCAGCCGGGCAAGTCCCCGGGTAAGCTCCTTGGGAGAGAGGATGTGGGCGGCGCGTTCCTCCCGGCTGTCTGGTGCATGGTCCGCCCCTAACAGGGTCAGGATACGGGGTGTGTCGTGGGTGCCTAAAAAATTCATGGCGGACTGAAACGCTGCCGGAGGGTAATGCTCCCGCAGGGCTTCCATGCTCTCCAAGAAGTCCAGAGCATCGCCGCCCTGCAGCCATGCCAGCGCCGCTGTCCGGAAGGGGTAGTTCATCAGTCCATGAACCTCCTGCCCCAGCAGGTATTTCCGCCGCTGGGAATAGGCGACCTTGGTAGTGCCATCCTCCCACACCTCACCGATGAGAAGACCGTCCGGGCAGGTCTCTTCCAAGGTCTGCCGCAGTTTGACGATAAACCAGTCCGGCAGCTCGTCGGCAACGTCCAGTCGCCAGCCATCCGCTCCGCAGCGCAGCCAGTGCCGCACCACAGAGTTCTCACCATCAATGATGAAGTTGACATAAGACGGTTCGCCCTCCTCCACGGCGGGCAGAGTGCGGATGCCCCACCAAGCATCGTAGTCCTCCGGCCAAGGATGGAAGTGGTACCAGGAAAAGTAGGGGCTTTCCCGGCTCTGTGCCGCTCCCAGAGAGGGATAGAAGCCGTCGGCGTTGAAGTAAACGCTCTGGGACCCGGTGTGGTTGAACACTCCGTCCAGTAGGACCCTCATGCCCCGGCTGTGCGCCTCCCGGCACAGCTGGCGGAAGTCCTCTTCGTCTCCCAGCATGGGGTCAATGCGCAGATAATCCGCCGTGTTGTAGCGGTGGTTGGAGGCGGCTTCAAACACCGGGCAAAGGTACAGCGTGGTCACGCCCAGCGCTGCCAGCGCGTCCAACCGGGAGAGGAGCCCCGCCAGACTGCCGCCGAAAAAGTCCCGGTTTCGGATCTCGCCCGCCGGATCAGGACGCCATTCCGGAGTATCCTCCCAATTCTGGTGAACGGTCCGGTCACCCACCATTCCGGCAGGGTCCGGCACAGACAGGCGGCAGAAGCGGTCTGGGAAAATCTGGTATGTCACGCCGGCGCCGAACCATTCCGGACAGGGGCGCGGTTCATAAACCGTCAGCTGCCAGTCCTGATAGGGCGACTGGCTGCAATAGCCGCTCCGGTCCAGCACACAGCCGGAGCCATCCTCCCGCCACAGGCGGAAGTGGTACCACACCAGCTCCGGCTCCTCCGGCGCGGGGAAGGACAGGGAAAAGCGGAAGCGCTCCCCGTCCCAGCAGACCGGCGTCAGCTCCAGCTCCCGGGTCACGCCGGAAAATTCCTGAAACAGCACCAACGCGCAGTGGGTGAAGCCCTCCCGTCCCAGCGGGCGGACGTGCAGCGTCACAGTCTCGCCGCACCGCGCCGCACCGTAGGGGGTCTTGCATTGGTCGCAGCGGGAGTCAAAGACAAAGGGTTCGCTCATAGGGGGGGACCTTCCTTTCCCGGCATGGCTGCCGCAGTGTAAAAAAGGAGCTGCCGCCGGTCAGGACAGCAGCTCGTTATCTCCGATGATGACCGTGCCAATCTCATCGGCAGTGAAATAGGCGTTCAGGATATCCACCGCCACGGTGGCAAGGTGGGAGCCTGCCTGACCCTTTTCAATGACGATGGCAACAGCGATCTCCGGGTCGTCATAGGGGGCGAAGCAGACGAACACACCGTTGTTCTTTACGTTCTTGCTGATCTGCGCCGTACCGGTCTTGGCTCCGGCGTCCACCACGCAGCTTTTGAAGTAGGAGGACAGGCTGCCGGTGGTGGTCAGGGCGTGCATGCCCTCCTTCACCGCCTTCAGGTTTGCATCGCTGATGTCCACGGTGTTCTTGGGTGTGCTGGATTCCACATACACCACTTGGTCGTTGTTGTAGGTCTTGACCTCCTTCAGCAGATGAGCATCAAAGTGCTGTCCGCCGGAGACCAGCGTGGCAATATAGTTTGCCAGCTGCAGGGGGGTGAACAGGTTATAGGACTGACCGATGGCGGCGGCAATGGTCTGTCCGTCGGTCCAGTTCAGCCCCTTGGACTCGGCGTATTCCGGACCTGCCAGCGTTCCGGCGGCGTCGCCGATCTCAATGCCGGTCTTTTCGCCCAGACCAAAGGCGCGGGCGTACTCATTCAGGGTCTTGATGCCAGTCAGCCGTCCCACCTCGTAGAAGAAGTAGTTGCAGGATACTGTAATGGCTTGGGACACATTCACCAGCCCGTGGTTGCCGGGATAGATCCAACACTTGGGTTGGTAGGTGGGGGCGTAGTAGGTGTAAATGCCCTTGTCCTGAATGCGGGTGGAGGGGGTGATGACGCCGGACTGCAGGGCGGCAACAGCGGTCAGGGGCTTAAAGGTGGAGCCGGGGGCATAGGTACCCTGGGTGGCGCGGTTGAACAGGGGACGCGCCTCGTCCTGAGACAGGGTGTTGTAGTCCTGCCGGTAGGAGGCAAGGTCGAAGGTGGGATAGGATGCCAGCGCCAGCACGTCTCCGGTGCCCACCTCCACCACGGCGGCGCCCGCTCCGCGGACCACATGGTCCTCCGCGGTCATGCGGGACACGGTGGCGGCAAGGGCTTCCTCCGTCGCCTGCTGAAGGTTCAGATCCACCGTCAGCTCCACGGTGTTGCCCGGCTTGGGGTCCCGGGAGTAATACTCGCCGGTGATTTTTCCGTCGCTGTTGGTGGAGATGACCCGGCGTCCGTTGGTTCCCTTGAGATACTCCTCAAAGGCGGATTCCACGCCGGACTTGCCGATGGTGGCGTCCATGCTATAGCCCTCGTCCTTCAGCGCCTTGTATTCTTCCTGGTCGATCACGCCCACGGTGCCGAGGATGTGGGCGGCGTAGGAGGTCTCATACTGCCGGGCGGTGGCGGTGACCACCTTGGCGCCGTCATAGCCGCCGTCGTTGATCAGGGCAATGAAGGCGGAGTCAATGTCCTCCACCATCACATAGGCGGTGGTGTTATTTACCTCCCGGACGGCAAGCTCGTACAGCACGCCCAGCACATCCCGGGCATCGCGCTCATTCCAGTTCTCCGGGATCTCAAAGGTGCTCCGCAGGTCCTCCATCAGCTTGGGGGCGGACAGCCCTGCTCCGGTCAGTGCCTGGGCGGACAGGTCGTCTGCGGACAGGTCAGTGGATACCAGCTTCATCTTCTTCTGTAAAAACACCACAAAGCGGTTGCGCTGCACGCTTTCCGCCGTGTCAATGGTATAGGTGTAGGGCGGGGCGGCGGAGATGGGCAGATTGTCCACCCAGTTCAGTCCCTTTTCCCGGCACAGCTGGATCAACCGCAGGATGCAGGCGTTTTCATCGGCGTCCGCATCCAGAAGACTGGAGTCAAAGGTCAGGTTATAGGTCTGGCGGTTGGAGACCAGGGTCTGCCCGTTCCGGTCCGTGATGATGCCGCGGGATGCCTGAATGGTCTCGCTGCGGGTGATGGTGCGGACAGACTGCTCCAGATAATATGCCCCGTTGGTGATCTGGGTGTGATACAGCACAGCGGCGTAATTCAGCAGTACCACCGCCAGAAAGCTGCCCAAAAGAAAGATCCGGCGGCGTCCCGCCTCCCGGGGTTCATGTTCGTGCGTGGTCATGATGTCAAAAACCTCCATGCGCCTGCGGCGCGGACGTAAAAAGCAGCGTCAGTCATACCGGTGACAGTGGGTCCAGACCTTCCGCAGCAGCCAGTACAGCGGCAGCAGCACCGGCAGGGAAGCGGCAGTCTCCTGCAGGAACAGCAGTCCTCCGGCAGACCATGCCGCCTTTCCTCCGGCTGCCAGCAGCAGGCAGTGAAACAGGTCCGTCCAGAAAAAGGCAAGCACGGACACCGCCACCGCGCAGACAAAGCCCACCGGCAGCAGGCTGCGGGCAATGAGGGCGGCGCACAGCGCCGCCGCCGGAAGAATCAGGGTGTAAAAGCAGGGAATGGGCGTGGGCAGCGTCAGGTCGCACAGCACACCCAGTGCCAGCGCGTAAATGGTCCCGCCCATGGCATCCTCAAACATGGCGACCACCGCCGCCAGCAAAGGATAGACGAAGGGCATGGCGCCCAGGATCCGCACCTGCTGTAAAATCAGTCCCTGCACCAGCAGGAACAGCATCGTTACGGCGGCATACAGCAGCCACTTGAAAATCGTCTCAGAACGTGCAATCACAAACGGCGGACTCCTTTCCCATCAGTTCACGATCTCGAAGGACGTGACCACGAACACCTCCGTCAGGCTGTCCAGGTCTGCCGCCGGAGTCAGCACGGCGTACTGGGTGGCGCCGGAGTCATCCAGCCGCACCTCCGCCACCGAGCCGATGACCAGCCCGGAGGGATAATACCCGCCCAGCCCGGAGGTGACCACCAGGTCGCCATTCAGCAGCTGCGCGGAGGCAGGCAGATAGCTCAGCTTCAGCCGCCCCTCCTTCATCAGGGCAAAGTCGCCCTCCGCCACGCCGATGTCCTCCGTCCGGAAGACCTGCGCGCCCAGAGAGGTGTCCGTGTCCAGCACCGTCAGCACGGTACACCAGTTCAGACCCACCTCGGATACAATGCCCACCAGATCGCCGGTCTCCGTAATGACGCAGTTGTTTACGGAAATGCCCCGGTTGGTGCCGCAGCCCAGCGTCAGGGCAGAGGTCCAGTTGGAGCTGGACCGCTCCGTGATATAGGCAGACTCCAGCTGAAGAGAGCGCTGCTTCTGCCGCAGATTCAGCAGCTCGTGCAGACGCTGGTTTTCCTCGCTGTCAGACTTTGCCTGCCGCACCTGGGCTTCCATGTCGGCGATCTGCTTTTTCAGCTGGGCGTTTTCCTCCTTCAGCGCCTGATAGTCGCCGAAGTAGTCCATCTTGTCGTTGAACCAGGTGGCAACGGCAGTGTAAGCAGAGCGGAAGGGAGAGGTAACGATGCCCGCCAGATTTGCCAGGGGAGAAGAGGTGTTGCTGAAAAAGGACATCACCGCAAGCGTCACGGCGATGACAGCGGCGGCAAACAGGACCCAGAGTCCATGTTGTTTCAGAAAGTTTTTCAAAGCGAACCCCCAGAATCAGTCAAAAAATGAAATACCGAACTGTTCCAGCATCCGGGAGAGCCGCAGCACCGGCAGTCCCATCACATTGTAAAAATCTCCGCGAAGCCCTTCCACCAGAAGTGCGCCCTTGCCCTGCACGCCATAGGCGCCAGCCTTGTCCATCGGCTCGCCCGTGCGGATATAGCCCAGCAGCTCCTTCTGCGAGGCGGGACGGAAGCGCACCTCTGTGGCTTCGCTCTCCGTCAGGCTTCGGTCTCCCTGCCGGACGGTCACGCCGGTGCAGACGGTGTGGCTGCGCCCCTGCAGGGCGGTCAGCATCCGCAGAGCGTCCTCCTCGTCTCTGGGCTTGCCCAGCCGGGCGTCGTCCAGAAACACCATCGTGTCCGCGGTAATGAGGATCTCTTCCGGTGTACACAGCGCCCGGGCGGCGTCTGCCTTTTCCCGGGAAATATATTCCACCGTCTGCCGGGGGGACAGTCCTGCGGGATAGGTCTCCTCCGTCTCCGGTACCCGGATGTCAAACTCCGTGATGCCGATGCGCTGCAGCAGCTCTCTCCGCCGGGGAGAGCCGGAGCATAATACGATTTTTGCCATTTTGATAACCTCTCAAACGTCGGTCGCCGCAAAGCCGGGGTATTTCCGCCCGGTTGCGGAACAAAATCATCCATGTTGAATCCTCATTTTAGCATAGGGCATTCCGGGAATCAAGACCTCCGGGGAAACAGCACGTGTGGAAAAAGCTGTGGAAAATGTGGAATCTTTTTATGGAAACAGTTCCACTCCTTGTGCCGCAGGAAAAACACACCATATTCTATGGAAGAAACAGGAAGTTATGACAACGAAAAAACGCAGGGTTGGGGAAAACTGACCGCAGTTTTCCCCAACCCCGCGTCATGCGGCGGCAGCGGTCGTGCCGCCGGTGTTCAGGTCCCGGTAGAGCCGAAGCCGCCCCGGTCCGGACCGTCCAGATGCTCCACCTGCTCAAAGGTCAGCTGGGGCTGGTTGCGCACAATGCGGAACTGGCAGATCCGCGCTCCCCGGGGAATGACCACGTTCCGGGTGGCGTATGCCGGCATTTTCCACTGGTCGTTGTCGCCCCGGTAGGTGTAATCGATCACCCCCATGGAGTTGGTCTGCAAAATGCCATAGTTTTTAAAGGTAGAGCTGCGGGGCACCAGATGTGCCTCATATCCCTCCGGCAGGGCAATGGCGACCCCCAGAGGGATCAGCCGGAATTCTCCCGCCTTCATGGTCACCTCTTCGGCAGTATGCAGGTCGATCCAGTCGGATTTTCCATCTACATAGGTCAGCGGCTCATAGTCGATAGTGAAGTATTTGACTTTGATTTTTTCCATAAACGCACTCCAAAACGAAAACAAATAGTATATTTAAAATATTATATTACATATAGGACTGGAAATGCGCGGCTTTTTCGGAAAAGCCGTCCTCATTCCACGCCCCGGTCAAACAGCCCCCGGGTGAATTCCGCCGGGGCGGCGGACCCTTCCCGGTAAGCCTGAAGCACCTGGACGCACGCCTCCGGCGTCTCCGTGGTAAAGCGCAGCCGGGCATACCGCAGCCCCAGCTGCTTCCAGTCGGACCGGTCGCCCAGATACAGCGGCTTGCAGTTCTGTACCTCGGTCCGGTGACCGTAGGCAGGCAGCAGGGGAAAGGCGGCTCCGGTGCGGTCGTTCAGCACGTTTGTCTGCCGGCAGGGACCGTTCTCCGGGACCAGTGTGCCGTTTCGGTCCAGCTTGCAGCCGCAGTCGTTCTGCACCAGACAGTTTTCCGTCAGCATCAGGGGCAGGCGTCCGTAGACAATGGCTTCCGTGGGCAGGACCTTGTTCAGGTCCCGAATCTGTGCGCCCCGCAGCTCAAAGGAGACGGTGGCGGAGTCCAGCCCCATCTGCCGCAGAAATTCCAGAGACCAGCTGTTGAACACGTTCAGTCCATAGTCGCCATAGCGGTGCAGGTCCATGTCCTTCACCAGCGGAAGGTGTCCCAGGTTGCCCAGCAGCACACCGGTCACTCCAGCGGATTGGGCGGCGGAAAGCAGTCTCTTCAGCTCCGGTTCGTCCCGGTCCCGCCAGACCCGGGGCAGAATGGCACACCATTCTGCCGCTGCTTCCGGAAGCGTCCGGGCAATGGAGAACAGCTCCAGCGGCAGGGCAATGCGGGCGGGGGACTGAGTCAGCAGCTCCGATGTCAGCTGTTCCCACCGGGAGAGGGAGACCGTCAGCTCCGGTTCCGCCGGAACAGCGGCTGCAGGCTTCAGCTGGGGCAGCGGCAGCTGCCGCCGCTGGCTCACAGCGGTGCGGGCATCGCTGAGGGCGGCAAGGGCGTCCCGCCGCAGGGCATTTACCGCGGACGCGGGCAGGGAAAGTCCCTCCTCCACCTGGGCAGAGCATTCCGCGCAGTGGTAAGCCGTGCCGCCGGTCTTTTGCAGCCGGACGCGGATCTCCTCCTCTGTCACGGCGCGGTTCCGCGCCGCTTCCGGAACGGCTCCGGAAACGGTGACGGAGTGTCCGTCATCGTCCCACGCTGTCAGCACGGCAGGGCGGTTCGCGGCGACCTCCGCGTGAAAGTACACGGGAACGGTCCGCAGATTTTCCTTTTCATAGGCAGCCTTGGCGGCGGCAAACAACTCCTTGGGGTCGGCAGCGTTTTCCGGACGGGAGCCAAACATCCCGCTGCCCCGGCGTCCCTGCCAGTACCAGTCGGTAAAGCCCTCCCGGGAAAAGGCAAGCTCCAGGTCGTGAAGCTCCTGCCGGGTGGGCTTGCACCCCTCCTCCAGCAGGCGGGCATAAATGCCCGTCACCGTCGCCACATACTCCGGGCGCTTCATACGTCCCTCCAGCTTCAGACATGCCACGCCCATCTGCTCCATCTCCCGCAGCTCACCGGCAAGGCAGCTGTCCTTCAGAGACAGGGCGTGGCGGTTTCCGGCGGGAGCGTTCAGGGCATAGGGCAGGCGGCAGGGCTGGGCGCACTTGCCCCGGTTGCCGCTGCGCCCGCCGATCAGGGCGCTCATAGCGCACTGTCCGGAATAGCACATGCACAGCGCCCCGTGAACAAAGACCTCCACCTCCACCGGGCAACGGCGGCAGATCTCCCGGGTGTCCTCCCGGGAGCATTCCCGGGCGATGACCACCCGTTCGCACCCCAGGGCGGCGGCAGTCTCCGTACCGCCGGAGGTGAACAGGCTCATCTGGGTGCTGGCGTGTAGGGGCAGCTCCGGCAGGCACTGCCGCAGCAGGGTAAACAGACCCCAGTCCTGCACCAGCACGGCGTCCACGCCCATTTCGCAGGCGCGGCGCGCCACTTCTACCGCCTGGGGCAGTTCCCGGTCCCGCAGCAGGGTGTTCAGGGTCAGAAAGACCCGGACGCCCCGCTCATGGCAATAGCGCAGGGCGTCGGAAAATTCCTCGTCGGTGAAGTTTTTGGCGTTGCGCCGGGCATTGAAGTCGCCCCAGCCCAGATATACGGCGTCTGCGCCGTTCTGCACAGCGGCGTGCAGCGCCTCCACCGATCCGGCGGGGGACAGCAGCTCCGGTCTCATTGTCCGGATTTCTCCAGCTTCTGCTGCAAACGGAAGACCTCCCGCCGCAACTCGCTGGCTTCCGCCTGTGCCTTGCCTGCCTCGTCCAGATACTGCTTGATCTGGCTGCGCAGCTGTTCGGCGGAAGCCTGCTCCTTAAACAGCTCGTCCGTGATGTTGGCGGCGGTAAGAATGGCGGCGTCCGTCCGCCCTACATGAGCGCCGTCCAGTACCTCATTCATTTTCTGGTTGACATAAGCGCCAACCTTTTGCATATAGGAGGGAGCCTCCTCCGCCACGAAGGTGTACTCCTCTCCACAGATATTGAGAACGATCCGATTTGCCATAATGCCTGAGTCCTCCTTATCAAATATCGGTCTGCATACACGCTCAGTATAGCATGGTTTTTTTCCTCCCGCCATAGGATTGTAAAACTTTCCGGTGGACGGAAACAATTTCCCGACCCGGCAGGCAGAAGTTTTAGTTGTTCTCCCCTCCAATTTCGTGTAGAATGGAGAAAAAGAGACAAAAAACCAAGGAAAGGGGGCGCTGGCATGGCTGGATGCCTGTTGACCACGGGGGCGGAGTCGGTGACGCTGCCCCTGTCCGTGGTGAGTGCATTGGAGCAGCGGGGAGACGGAGACGCGGCGCTGCTGTATCTGGCGCTGCTGCGCCATAACGGCACGGTGCCGCCCCGCTCGCTGGCGGGAGAGCTGCGCTGGGACCGGACCCGGATGGACCGGGCGGAGCAGACCCTGCGGGAGCTGCGCCTCATCGCCCCGGCAGACGCTCCGGCTCCGGCAGCGGAGCCCTCTCCGGCGGAGGAGCATCCCGCCTACAGCCGGGACGATGTGACGGACAAGCTGGAGCACAGCGCGGACTTCCGTGGACTGACGCAGGCGGTGGAGAGCCGGCTGGGCAAGCGCCTGACCACCCCGGACCTGAACTGCCTGCTGGGGCTTTACGATTATCTCGGACTTCCCGCGGATGTGATCTATCTGCTGGTGGGACATGTGGCGGAAAAGGTCCAGCGCCGTTTCGGTCAGGGACGCCGCCCCGGAATGCGGCAGATCGAAAAGGAGGGCTATGCCTGGGCACGGATGGGCATTGAGTCACAGGCGGCGGCGGTGGAGTATCTGAAGCGGTACGCTGCCCGGCAGCAGGCGCTGCCCCAGTTCATGCGGGCATTGCAGCTGCCCCAGCGCCCGCCCTCTCCGTCTGAGGAAAAGTACCTTACGGCGTGGCAGGAGATGGGCTTTGGTCCGGAGACGGTGGCGCTGGCATATGACCGCACCATCCTGCGCTGTCAGGAGCTGAAGTGGCCGTACTTAAACGGAATTTTGAAGCGTTGGCACGAAAAGGGGCTGCACACACCGGAGGAGGTCCAACAGGGCGACCGCGCGGCGGCGCGGCAGACAGAGGGCGGCTCCCGGCAGGAGCAGGATATCTCCTGGATGAAGGAGTACATCCACCGCCGTGGAAAGAAGGAGGAGTAAGGAATGGCATACGATGGAAGGCTCATGCGCCGCGCCCTGCTCCGGTTCGACGAGGATAAAAAGCGCCGGGAGGAGGAGCTTCGCCAGCGGGAGGAGCGCGTCTACGCCCGGGAGCCGCGGCTGCGGCAGATCGACCAGGAGCTGCGCTCCACCATGAGCCGCATCATCGCCACCGCCCTGCGGCAGGGAACGGACCCCCGCGCGGCGGTAGAGCGGCTGCGGGACCGGAATCTGGAGCTCCAGCGGGAAAAGCGGGAGCTGCTGCTGGGCATGGGACTTCCGGCGGACTGTCTGGAGGAGAAGCCCGCCTGTCCCCTCTGCGGCGACACCGGCTATCAGGGCGAGGTGGTGTGCCGCTGCCTGCGCGCCTATTATGCGCGGGAGCAGAAGAAGGAGCTGTCCGCCCTGCTGGATCTGGGCAGCCAGAGCTTTGACACCTTCTCCCTGGACTGGTATTCTCCCAAGGTGGACGCCCGGCTGGGCATCTCTCCCCGGGAGAACATGGAGGGGAACCGGGATGTCTGCGTGGACTACGCCTACGACTTCGGCAAGGGCAGCGGCAATTTGCTGCTGACAGGACAGCCGGGGCTGGGAAAGACGTTTCTCTCCGCCTGCATTGCCCGGGTGGTCAGTGAAAAGGGCTTTTCCGTGGTGTATGACACCGCCGTACATATCTTTGACCGGTTTGAGACCCGGAAATTCGCCCGGGAGGATGACGCGGGGGACGATGTTTCCCGCATCCTGCGGTGCGACCTGCTGATTCTGGACGACCTGGGAACGGAGATGACCACGGCATTTACCCAGAGCGCCCTGTATCAGATCGTCAACACCCGCCTGCTGGAGCGGAAAAGCACCATCATCAGCACCAATCTGGACCTGAAGGAGATCGGGCGGCGGTACTTGCAGCAGGTCAGCTCCCGACTGGAGGGGGAGTACCGGATGCTGCCCTTCTTCGGTGAGGATATCCGCAGGCTGAAAAAGGACCGGGGTTGACAAACCAGTGCGGAATATGGTATAACCCTCTTGCTCACTCGGAGGGCAAGCTGTTCATAGGAAATGGCAAGCCGGATAAGGTGGCAGGCTGAAACGCCTGTGGCTTTATCCGGCTTTTTTATTATGCGTTATGCGGGAGGAAGAACGATGGACCTGTTGACCGGCTCGGTACGGAGCATTTATTTCAAATATCTTTCGGCGGCGTTCGGCAGCGCTTTGACCACCTCCATCTACAGCATGGTGGATATGGCGGCGGTGGGACAGTATCAGGGACCGGAGGGTACGGCGGCGCTGGCGGTGGTGGCACCTCTGTGGAACCTGGTTTACTCCCTGGGGCTGATGGCTGGTATCGGCGGAGGCGTGCTGTTCAGCACTGCCCGGGGCAGGAAAAAGGGTGATGAAAACCAGTTTTTCACCGCCTCGGTGCTGCTGGGTACGCTGGTGTCCGCCCTGTGCTGGGCAGCCATCGTGTTTTATGAGGAGCCGCTGCTGCGGCTGTTCGGTGGCACGGACGACCTGATCCCTCTGGCGCGGGAGTATCTCTCCGCCATCCGCTTCGCCGTTCCGCTGTTTCCCTTCAGCCAGATCCTTGCCAGCTTTCTCCGCAATGACGGCGATCCGGCGCTGGCAACAGGGGCGGTGCTGCTGGGCGGAGTGTGCAACATGGTGGGCGACTACCTGTTTGTTTTCCCGCTGGGCATGGGCGTGTACGGCGCGGGACTTGCCACGGCGCTGGGCGGTCTTGTGACGGATGTGGTGATGATAGTCCACTTCCTTCGCCGCAGGAACACCCTGCGGCTGTGCCGGGTGCGGCAGTTGACCCGCCGTACCGGCGAGCTGGTGGTCAGCGGCTTTTCCGCCTTTTTTGTGGACGCCGCAATGGGCATCCTCACCATCCTCTTTAACCGGCAGATCGTGCGCTATGCCGGCACGGACGCACTGGCGGTATACGGTGTGGTGGTGAATATCAGTACCTTTGTTCAGTGCTGTGCCTACAGTGTGGGACAGGCGTCCCAGCCTATTTTTTCCGTCAATTTCGGCGCGGGGAAGGGGGACCGTATCCGGGCGGTGCTGCGGCTGGCGCTGGCAACGGTGGCGGTCATCGGTGTGGCTTGGACGGCGGCGGTGTGGCTGCTTCCGGTCCCGCTGGTGCGGGTATTCATGAAGCCTACGGCGGCGGTGCTTGCCGTTGCACCGGGCATTCTGCGGCGGTATGGACTTTCCTTCCTGCTGCTGCCGCTGAACATTTTCTCCACCTATTATTTCCAGTCTCTGCTGCGTCCCGGCATTGCCTTTGCCGTTTCCGTGGGACGGGGGGCGGTGGTCAGCGGCGCGTTGATTTTGCTGCTGCCCGCCCTGATGGGGGCGGACAGCCTGTGGTTTGCCATGCCCATTACCGAGCTGGTGGTGGCTGCCGCAGTGCTATATAAAATGTCCCGCTGCACCCGGTCTCTGACGGCATGACAGGCGTTTCCCAAAGCTCCACATTTCTGCTCCGCTGAATAGATCGGGAGCGAAAGAAAGGCAGCCATTCCCCTCATAGAGGGAATGGCTGCCCTTTGCTTCTGTTGGAGGGAATAGCTGCTTTCCTGCGGAGAGACTGTCAGAACCGGGCGGCGATGTTCCGCAGGGCGGCGTAATACCGCTCCGTCACCGGTACGTCTACCTGATGCTGCCGCGCCATACGGATCAGGTCGCCGCTGAAGACCTCCATCTCGCCGGCGCGTCCGACGGCAAAGTCCCGTCCCAGAGAGCTGTCGGAATCGTCGGTGGTCTTTTCGATGCGCACCATATGCCGCTGCACCAGATCCTCCGGCAGCGCCACGCCGCAGGCGCGTCCCACGGTCCACGCCTCGGTCATCAGACTGCGGCAGTCCTCCATTCGGGCGGAGTCGCCCTTGATGCCGCCAATCAGGCAGCCCCACCGGGCGGTGGCGATGTTGTAGGCGCAGTTCAGCACATATTTGCTCCAGATGGCGGCGCGGACATCCTCAGACAGGCGGCAGTCAATGCCTGCGCCGTGGATGATGTCCACCAGACGCTTCGCCGCCTCCGCGCCCCGGGCGTCTCCCGGCTGCGCCCCGGCAAAAAGCTGGGTGAATTTGCCCTGCTGCACGATGGAGTAGTCCGGCTGAGAGCCGGACACCGTATAGATCACGCTTTCCAGCACGATGCCCTGGGTCAGCTGCTCCCGCAGCACCGCCCCAGCAGTTACGCCGTTCATCACCGGCAGCACCACCGTGTCGGGACCGACAATGGGGGCGATCTGCTTCGCCACCTCCGGCAGCGTGCCGTTTTTCACACAGATCAGCACATAGTCCTGCACGGGCAGCTCTGCCGGGGTCTCCGCCACCACGGCGGGCTGCACGGTAAACGTGCCGTAAAGGTCGCTGTGCAGGGTCAGTCCGTTCCGGCGCAGGGCTTCGCCCCGTTCTCCGTGTGCGACCAGCGTCACAGCGCTGCCGTATTGGCGCACCAGCGGTGCGCTCAGCAGTCCGCCCACGCCGCCGGGACCGACCAGCGTCAAACGAAATGTGGGTTCTTCCATAGGGAGTTCCTCCTTTGTAGATGGGTCAGGGGACAGGGCTTATGCGTTGCCCTGTTCCTCCGGAGTGATGACGATGAAGCCGCCGGAATCGCCCGGTTCGGTGGGAGTCACGGTCTCGCCGCCGGAGACAGGGGGAGTGGTCTCTGTGCCGCCGCTTCCGGTGCTTCCGCTGTTGTCAGAGCTGGAGCCGCTGGAGGACCCGCTGCCGGAGGAGGAAGCGCTGTTTCCGCCGGAGACCGGCGTCTCCGTCTTGGCGGGACCCCGCAGCACCACCTTGTTGCGCACCTTGTAATCGCTGACAGCCTCCAGACGGCTGGAGATCAGCTTGCCGTTTCCGTCATACAGGTTCCGGTAGGATTCCACCTTATGCCCGGTGTAGGGGGTGGTCTTCACCTTTTCCGTTCCGGCAGGCAGGGTGTTGTCGTCCTCGTAAACGGTGGTCCACTCCGTGTCAGACAGGACCTTGTTGGTCATCTTCACGGTGGTGGAGTCCGTTTTGGTGCCGTACAGCGTCACCGTCAGATAGCCCTTGGAGTAGCTGGCGGCGATCTTCACGGGATAGTCCGTATTGTTGGAGAATTTGTAGTCCGGACCGCCCCAGGACACCGTGGCGTCCATGCCCCAGCTGATGTAGGAGGGGGCGTAGCGGTGGGCGTAGCGCTCCACAATGGAAAGGTTGGAGTTCAGACATGCCAGATACAGCGTGGAGGAGGTCTGGCAGATGCCGCCGCCGATCTCATCCACCGTTTCGCCCTTGACATAGGCGGGTGCCGCCTGATAGCCCCGGGCAGCGGTGCGCTGTCCCACGGTGCCGTTGTAGGAGAACACGTCTCCACAGTTCAGCACGGTTCCGTTGATGGAGGAGGCGGACAGCTTTACGTTGCTGATGCGGGCGGAGGTGCCGCCCACATGGGTGGTGGCGCGTCCCAGCACATCCCGGAACAGCACGCCCTTCAGCTGCTGCGCCGTTACCGCCGGATATTCCACCGTAGCGGGAACGTCTACGCTCTCACCGGGGGCGGCGCTGTCCAGCAGCGTCTGGGCGGCAGATACGTCAAATTCCGCGCCCACCTGCTCCGGGTAGATGGACCCGGTGGCGGCGTCATACCCGGCGTTCTTCATCTTGGAGGATACCACATCGGAGATCTCCTGGGCGGACAGGTCATTGGCAGGCTCCACCGTATAGGGAATATCCAGCGTCAGATCGTCCCACAGCACCTCGTTCAGCTGCCGCTGAAGCTCCTCCGCGCTGACGCTGCGTCCGTCCACGCCGCGGGTGATGGTCAGGGTGCTGTCATTCAGCTGGTAAGAGGTGTCCTGCGCCGGATAGGACAGGGACTGGGCAGTGACCTCCGCCACGGCGGCAACATTTGTCTCATCCAGCGTCAACTGATGCTGGGTGGCGGCAGCGCCCCAGGACAGACCCTTGTGGGTCAGATAGCGCCAGCCCATGGTCAAAAACGAACCGTTCGTGTTTTCCGCCTGCGCCGCCTGGGCAAGAGCGGCAGGATCTGTCAGCACGGCGCCCAGCTCCTGGGTGGAAATGGCGGCATCCGCCGCTTCATCGTGACTGGCGGCGTCTCCGTCCGCCGGATACAGGTACAGCTGGATCTGCATTCCGGGCAGGGCGTTTTTCAGCGTTTCCCCGGCTTCTTCCGCGGTCATGCCGCCGATATCCTGCCCCAGGACCACGGTGTTTTTCCAGATGGTTTTGCTGGACGCGGCATAGGCGCACAGCGCCACATAGGCTGCCAGCAGCACAGCCAATACGATCCCGGCGATCAGCAGCGGTTTTTTCCCGGAGGACGGCGCGGCTGCCACCCGCCTTCCGCCTCTGGTCCGGACTGCGGCTTCGTTATGTATCTCTTCCATGAAGCCCTCCTGTAGTTGCAAAAAATTCCAGACTGGCTTCCTTCGGGAGCCGACTCTGGGTCTTACCCATTCTAACATATCTGCAATGGGATTTTCATTACAATCCCGTAACAATACAGTGGCTTTTGCAACAAACAGGGCGGCTTTTTTCTCAAGCGTCCGTGCCGCGGGTCTGTTTGGGGATGCGGATGGTGAGAAGAATGGAGTCCTCTGTTTCCTCCCGCCCGCTTTCGGCGGGAACGCCCGCGCTGCGGATCAGCCGCAGCCCCCGGTCCACGCTGTTGAGAAACAGCCGCACATCCTTGAGGATGAAGGTGCGCCGGGGCGGGGGAGGGGCGTGCAGCGCCCGCAGCCGCTGGTCGATGTAGCGCTCCGCCTGTGCCACGTTCAGATCGGCGGCGATGATGTGGCGCAGGGCGGCGCGGCGTTCGTCCTCGTTGTCCATCCGCAGCAGCGCCCGGGCGTGGCGCTCGGACAGGCGGTGGTTCAGCAGCTGCGCCGCACACTCCGGTGACAGCCGCAGCAGCCGCAGCTTGTTGGCGATGGCGGAGGGAGAGCGTCCCAGCTTTGCCGCGATCTCCTCCTGGGTCATGCCTGTGCGCTTCTGATATGCCGCCAGGGCGCTGGCCTCCTCCAGATAGTGCAGGTCCTGCCGCTGCAGGTTTTCCATCAGTGCCATCAGGGCGGACTCCTGGTCGTTCAGCTCCAGAACCAGGCAGGGAACATGGGAAAGTCCCGCCATCCGGGCGGCGCGCAGCCGCCGCTCGCCTGCCACTACCTCCCAGCCGGAGGGGGTCTGCCGCACGGAGATGGGCTGCAGGATGCCGTGCTGACGGATGGAGGCGGCGAGCTCTCCCAAGGCGCCGCTGTCAAACACCCGCCGGGGCTGCATGGGGTTGGGATGAAGCTGCTCTACCGGCAGCGAAAGGACCTGACCGGACTGTGCCAGTACAGTTGCCATGAAACCTCACCTTCCTTTTTCTTCCATTTTATCGGGCGGAAAAAGAAAAGGGGGAAGAAACCCGTCGAACACCTCTGCCGCCGGGAGCGTTTTCCTAAAAAACAGCCCTCCGGAAGCGCGGCGGCACTCCCGGAGGGCTGTTTCAGATATCATTTTTTCAGGAAAACCGGGAAACGGTCTCTCTTTACCGGCAGATGTAGGAGAACCAGCCCTCGGACTCATGGCTTTCCAGAATGGAAAGCCCCGCCTGACGCAGCCGGTCCGCCACCTCCACGGCGCGGTCATCGATGATGCCGGAGCAAATGAACACGCCCTCCGGCTTCAGCAGGGGACGCACCGCCGGGGCAAGGGCAATGATCACGTCCGCCACGATGTTGGCAAGCACCACGTCATAGCAGCCGGTGCCGATTTCCTGCTGCAGGGGCTTGCTGGTCAGGATGTCTCCCGTGCGGACGGTGTAAACATCCCGTCCGATGCCGTTCAGGGCGGCGTTTTCGTAGGCGACGTCCTCGCACTTGTCGTCAATATCGCAGGCAAAGGCGTGGGCGGCGCCCAGCTTCAGGGCGGCAATGGACAGAATGCCGCTGCCGCAGCCCAGATCCAGCACCTGCTCGCCGCCGTGGATGCGCTGCTCCAGCGCGGTCAAGCACAGGCGGGTGGTGGCATGGCTGCCGGTGCCGAAGGTCAGCCCCGGATTCAGGATCAGGGGGACCCGTCCGGCAGTGTTGGCGCGCTCCCACTCGGGAATGACGATCAACCGCTCACCAATCTCCATCGGCTTGTAGAACTGCTTCCAGTTGTTCTCCCAGTCGGCATCCTCCAGATTGTCGATGGTCAGCAGCAGGCTGCCGTACTCCGGGTGGGCGCTTTTAAAGCCGGACAGGGCGATGCGCAGGGCGGCAAGCTGGGAAAAGCCCGTCTCGTTTTCCTCCAGATAAAAGGTGATACGGCTTTTGCCCCGCTCCTTTTCCATCAGCTCCTCGTCCACATAGTCCCAGTAC
The DNA here is from genome assembly GCA_934565855.1 of uncultured Dysosmobacter sp. Taxonomy (GTDB): domain Bacteria; phylum Bacillota; class Clostridia; order Oscillospirales; family Oscillospiraceae; genus Oscillibacter. The sequence goes on along the minus strand of CAKTIO010000008.1, from coordinate 118,025 downwards.
TGATGGTTGTTCTCCAAAAACTCGTGAAATTCCTCTTCGTCGTCAATGATCACACCGTCAATGCCCTGAGAGGACAGAAATGTCTCCACAGGCTCCAGACCGGCGTGGTTGGTATCAAGGTGTACTTCCAGCCACTTCATGGGGCGGACCTCCGTTTATTTATAGAATCAGGGAATGGCGTGCCGCCGTTACCGGGGGCTGCCCAGGAAAAACAGCGCCAGCGTACCGGGACCGGAGTGGTTGCCGATGACCGGTCCCACATAGTTGATGCGGATGTCGGCGGTGCCGAACCGGCGGCGGACCTCTCCGGCGACAAATTCCGCGTCCTCCCGGCAGTCGCCGTGGCTGATGAACACCGTCTGGTGGGCGGGGTCCTGGGCAGACTGCTCCATGCGGTCCACCAGCGCCAGCAGGGAAGCCTTCCGCCCCCGTGCCTTTGCCACGGGGACCAGACGTCCCTCTGTGTCTACATGCATCACCGGCTTGATGGACAGCATGGTGCCGAACAGGGCGGTGGCGGCGCTGATGCGCCCGCCCCGCTTCAGGTGATTCAGGTCGTCCACGGTGAACCAGTGGCACACCTGGTGGCGGGTCTGGTCCGCAAAGTCCCGGACCTGCTCCAGCGTGCGTCCCTTCTGCTGCTCCAGCGCACACAGGTAGACCAGCAGTCCCTGTCCCAGGGAGGCGGACAGGGAATCTACCACCTCAATGCGGGCTTCAGGAAATTCCTGCCGCAGGTCCTCCGCGGCAATACATGCGGACTGGTAGGTGGTAGACAGGGCGGAGGAAAAGGCGATGCACAGAATGTCCCGTCCCGCCTCCAGATGGGGGCGCATCTGCGCCTGATATTCCCCCACGTTTACCGCGGCAGTGGAAGCGGTGGCTCCGGCGCGGAGCCTGCTGTAAAACGTGCCGAAGTCCAGCTCTCTTCCGTCCAGCCAGTTTTTATAGGATACGTTTTCCATTTGCAGTGTCAGGGGCAGCACATCCAGCTGCAGCTGCTCCGCCAGATCGGCGGGCAGGTCGCAGCAGCTGTCGGTCATCAGAACAAAATCACGCATTCCGGTCACTCCTTTTCCGTATCCTCCGTGTGTTTCCTAAGCTTGCGGGCGGAGCGCCGGTGCTTTCCCTCCGGCTCCTCCGCCTGATGTTTTTCCCGCAGCAGCGAGACGTAGCGGCTGCTGGCAAGCCCGGCGGCATAGCTCAGCAGGGCGAAGTGGACGGCGGCGTCCGCGGCGTCCGACTCCTCAGAGTACGCCTCCATCACATCGGTGATGAGGTTCAGGGATTTATCCAGGCTGTCGCAGAACAGGTTGTAGCTGCCGGGAACATCCTGCCGGGCGGACAGCTCCTCCTGTAGGATCAGAGACAGGTCCTTGGCGGACAGCACCTTTTTCAGCACGCAGATGGCGGTCAGATAGGCAAGATGCTCCCGGTTGTACTTCTTACCCTCCGCCCGGGGCAGCAGACCGCTTTTGGTGTAATTGTTCACCATTGCGGCAGTCAGACCGTCCTCGTCCTCAAACCGCAGCACCTGCCGGTCCATATAGGTGAGGACCTGATCCATATACAGAGGAAGATCCGGCAGCTGTTCCCATTTCACAGGGCGCTGGCTGCGCAGGCGTTCTCTCAGCTGTTCCAGTTCATCCATACAGGGTTCCTCCTCGTTTTTTCAGTCAAAATGGTTCCGCTGCCTTCAGCATACCACACGGATGTGATTTTGACAACGATATTTTAAAACGATGAAAACCATGTCTGGCGTTATTTTCCAACGCAGAAGCGGGAAAAGATCGTGTCCACCAGATCCTCCCGGGCGGTGCGTCCGGTCAGTTCGCCCAGAGCGTCCAGCGCTTCCTCGGCGTCGGTCAGGATGGCGTCCGGAGTCAGTCCGGCGTCCAGCGCCTGCTGGGCGCGCTGCACGGCGGCAGCTGCGCGGCGGGCAGCGTCCTCCTGCCGGGCGTCCGTCAGTAAGCTGCCGCTTCCGGCTGCCGCGCCGCCAATGGGGAACAGCCGGGCAACGGCGTCCTCCAGCGCGTCGATGCCCGCCCCGGTCCGGGCGGACAGGGAGAGCCGCGCTGCCGGGGGATGGGGCAGCACAGCCTGCTGGTCCGGCAGGGCGGACGGGCAGGGGGAAAGGTCTCCCTTGGAAAGCACCAGTAGCCAGGGGGCGTCTCCCGCACGGACGGAGTCCAGCAAGGCGGCAGTTTCCGGCGTGGGGGAGACAGAGCCATCTACCACGGCGATCACCAGCTCCGCCTGCTGCAATGCCGCCCGGGAGCGCTCCACTCCCAGCCGCTCCACGGTGTCCTCCGTGTCCCGGATGCCGGCGGTGTCCGTCAGCCGCAGCAGTACGCCGCCGCACAGGACGCTTTCCTCTACGGTGTCCCGGGTGGTGCCGGGAATGTCCGTTACCAGACAGCGGTCATAGCCTGCCAGCGCGTTCAGCAGAGAGGATTTTCCCGCGTTGGGCAGCCCCACGATGGCGGTGCGTACGCCGGCTTTCAGCAGCCTTCCCCGGCGGCAGGTGGCAAGCAGCTGCTCCAGCGTTTTCCGGGAGGTGTCCAACGCGGCGGCGATCTCCTCCGGATGGACGTCCTCAATGTCCTCATCAGGGTAATCCACCACGGCGTAAAACCGGGAGGTCACGTCCAGCAGGGCGTTCTGCACCGTTTCCAGCGTCCGGCGCAGCGCACCGTCCAACTGGGCGGCGGCATTCCGGGCGGCGGCGGCAGATTCCGCGTCAATGAGGTCCACCACGGCTTCCGCCTGGGTCAGGTCCATCCGTCCGTTCAAAAACGCCCGCTTGGTAAATTCCCCTGCCAGCGCCTGCCGGGCGCCTGCGGCAAACAGGGCGCTCAGCAACTCCCGCAGCACGATGGGAGAGCCGTGGCAGTGGAATTCGGCGGAATCCTCGCCGGTATAGCTGTGAGGACCGGGAAACCGGACTGCCAGTCCCCGGTCAATGACCCGCCCCTGGGCATCCAGCATATCGCCGTAGATCATTTTCCGTGCCTCGCACTGGGCAAGGGGCTTGCCGTTGAGAGGACGGAAAACGCTCCGGCAGGCATCCAGACAGCCATCGCCGGAGACACGGACAATGCCAATCGCCATGGCGGCATTTCCGGTGGCGATGGCAGCAATCAGATCGGACATGGGGTATCCCTCCCTGAGTTCAAAGTAAGCAAAAAAAGTATAGCACATCGGATAGGGAATGAAAAGGGGACAGGCTATTAGCCTGTCCCCGTAGAATTTATTTGATGCTGTCGATATTCAGGGAATATCCCAAGACTTCGCCGACCTCTGTGATTTTACCGCAGATGGTAATGGGATCTCCTTTCGACATGGACGAGATCTGCTGCAGCTGTTCCTCACTTTTGATGTAGCATTGGATGTCTTGGAACAGATAGTCATAATTATGTTCACCTGCATTTACACCAATGTACTTACCAGAGCTGTCGATGGTGCCGAGGTAGCCGGTGATCTCAACATATTTGCCCTTATAGGTTTGCTGCGCGTTCAGGGCGTTCTTGTCCAGAGCATCAAACAGCTCGGTGACATCGTGGACCTCATAGCTGATGGGTTCTTCTTCCGCCGGCTTTTCAGCGGCTGCAGAGGAGCTGGCGCCGGAAGCATCAGAAACAGAGGAATTGGCGGCTGGCTGACTGGGTGCAGGGTCATTGGAATTGCCGGAGGACGCGGCTCCGGTAAAAATAATCAGGATCACGATCAGGCACCAGAACCACCACCTTTTGTAGAAGGGCTTTTTGTTTTTCGCTCCGCACTTGGGGCAGACCGCTGCATTGGAAGCAATTTCTGCGCCGCAGGTCTTACAGGTCGTTATTTTTTCACTCATAAAATCAAACCTCCGAATATACCATATTGGGATATTAAGAATATACCACAATGGGATAATACCGTCAAGGGTGATATGCTTGAGATTAAAAGAGCTGCGAAAGGCGCGGGGGGTTACACAACTCAAGATGGCGTTGGATCTGAATATGAGTCAGAATACGGTGAGCCGCTATGAAAACGGAGAGCGGGAGCCGGGAATTGCTGAATTATTGAGCATTGCGGACTACTTCCGGGTATCTGTAGATTATCTGCTGGAGCGCACGGATAATCCGGAAATGAACCGGTAAAAATTGATGAAAGAGAGCGGATGCCGCGGCATCCGCTCTCTTTTTGCGCAAAAATTGAGATATGCTTGTCCGATGAGTTTCAGGAGGCAGAAGCGGCAGCAAGCAGCTGCCGGGCAAAGTCCCGGGCATGCTGCGCTTTCTCCTGGTCCATAAAGGTGGCTTGATATCCCAGGTCATGCTCTGCCAGCATTCCCAGATACTGCAGCTGAGAGTGCTTACAGTAGCGCTTCATACCGCCCTCCCACAGGTCCGCGCCCTTTTCCGGGGGATAGCCGCAGGTGGTCAGCAGCGCCACGGGCTTGCCCCGCCACAGGGAGGGACCCTTCTTTTCGCCGTAGTATTTGTTCATCCCGTACACCATCCGGTCCAGCAGCGCCTTCATGGGCGGGGTGCAGTACCAGGAGTAGATGGGTGTTGCCAGTACGATCAGGTCCGCTGCCAGCAGCCGGTCAAACAGCAGCTGTCCATCGTCCCTCCGGCGGCAGCCGAATATGGTCCAGTCCCGCTGGCAGGTGCGGCAGGCGGTGCAGGGCTGAATGTCCAGATCATACAGCCACAGAGTCTCCGTCTGCGCGCCCGCCTCCTCCAGCGTTTGAACGAAGGGGCGCAGAAGCTGTGCGGTGTTGCCCTCCTTCCGGGGGCTGCCCATGAGAATACAGACGTTCATAGCTGTACCTCAGAATTTGAACTGGTTTAGACCGATTTCCGGGTTGAATTCCCGCTCCAGCTCACCGTCAATAACGGTAATGACGATCTCGCAGGTGGCGCTGACCACAGCGGAGGTCAGGTGACCGCCGACTGCCTTGCCGGTGGCGTCCCCGGCACTCATGTGCAGGTGAGCGTAATACTCACCGTTCATGGTGGTAATGGTGCCGTGCAGAGATGCCAGCTCATATACCCCGGTGAAGTGGTTGGCGTGGTAGCTGTGGGAGCCCATGTCGTACACACCGATAACAAAGTCCTTTAGCGCGCCCAGTGCCTCTACCCGCGCCAGCTTCACGTTTTCCTTCAGGCAGATGGCGCGCACCTGCTCCTGAATTTCCTCATTGGAATCGACCCGTGCAAAAATGGTGTTTCCAAAACGCTTGTAATCCATACCGTTTCCTCCTCGTAAAATTTCTCTTGATGGTTTGTTTGTCTGCTTGAGATGAAAAATAAAATCTGTGGGGAAAAAGAAGCGGGGCGGGCATCGCCCGCCCCGCAAGGGATACAGAGGGAAAATGGAAATGTCTGCTTACTGAACGGCTTCGCCGGCAGCCTTCTTGGCGTTGATTTCCCGCATGGCGTCCTTGTGGCTCAGATTCACACGACCCTTTTCGTCGATGTCGGTGACCTTGACCCACATCATATCGCCGATCTTGCAGGCGTCCTCAACCTTTTCGATGCGGTGGTCCGCCAGCTTGGAGATATGCACCAGACCGTCCTTGCCGGGAGCCAGCTCCACGAAGGCACCGAAGGTCATCAGGCGCACCACACGACCGTAGTACAGCTTGCCCACCTCGGGGACGAACACGATGTCGTCAATGCACTTCTTGGCGGCGTCGCAGGCGGAGGCGTCCGCAGCGGCGATGTGAATGGTGCCGTCGTCGTCGATGTCGATCTTGGCGCCGGTGTCTGCCACGATCTTCTGGATGACAGAGCCGCCCTTGCCGATGACGTCCCGGATGTTGTCGGGATTGATGTGCATCACGATCATCTTGGGAGCATACTTGCTGACCTCCTTGCGGGGTTCCGCGATGCAGGGCAGCATGATCTGATCCAGGATCTGGCAGCGGGCGTCATAGGTGATGTCCAGCGCGTTCTTGATGATCTCCATGGTCAGACCGTCGTTCTTCAGGTCCATCTGAATGGCGGTGATGCCCTTCTTGGTGCCAGCCACCTTGAAGTCCATCTCGCCGTGGAAGTCCTCCACACCCTGAATGTCAATAAAGGTGGTGAAAGAACCGTCGTCATCCTGGATCAGACCACAGGAGATACCGGCAACGGGAGCCTTGATGGGCACGCCGGCGTCCATCAGTGCCAGAGTGGAGCCGCAGATGGAGCCCTGAGAGGTGGAGCCGTTGGAGGAGACCACCTCGCTCACCACACGGATGGCGTAGGGGAAGTCCTCCACAGAGGGGATGACGGGCAGCAGGGCGCGCTCTGCCAGAGCGCCGTGACCAATCTCGCGGCGTCCGGGAGAACGGGCGGGCTTTGCCTCACCCACGGAGTAGCCGGGGAAATTGTAGTGGTGCATATAGCGCTTTTCGGTCTCTTCCCAGATGGTGTCCAGCTTCTGGCAGGCGGACAGGGTGTCCAGCGTGCAGACGGACAGGACCTGGGTCTGACCGCGGGTGAACAGACCGGAGCCGTGGACCCGGGGCAGAACGCCTACCTCGGCGGCAAGGGGACGGATCTCGTTCTTCTGGCGGCCATCCACGCGGTGTCCCTCCAGCAGCCATGCCTTGACGATCTTCTTCTGGAACTTGTAGGTGATCTCCTCCAGATACTGGTCCATATCGGGGTGATCCTCCAGATACTTCTCGTGCCACTTTTCGATCATGGCGTTCCAGCGGGCTTCCCGGACGTTCTTGTCGTCGGTGTCCATGGCAGCCTTTGCCTCGTCCATGAAGCTTGCCACGATGTCGTCAAACAGCTCCTGGTCAAAGGCGGCGTGGGGATACTCAAACTTGGGCTTGCCGATCTCAGCGACCATCTGGTTGATGAGCTGGATCTGCTTCTGGTTCTCCTCGTGGGCGGTCTGGATCGCCTTGAACATCATGTCGTTGGGCACCTCGTTGGCGCCTGCCTCGATCATGACCACCTTCTTGCCGGTGGACACCACGGTCACGTCCAGGTCGGAGACCTTGCGCTGCTCGCTGTTGGGGTTGATGACCAGCTCACCGTCCACCAGACCCATCTTCACAGCGCCCACGGGACCGTTCCAGGGAATGTCGGAAATGGCGAGGGCGGCGGAGGTGCCGATGAGTGCGGCGATCTCGGGAGAGCAGTCGTGGTCCACGCTCATGACGGTTGCCATGATGGACACATCGTTGCGGAAATCATAGGGGAACAGGGGACGGATGGGGCGGTCGATGACGCGGGCGGTGAGAATGCCCTTCTCACCGGGACGACCCTCCCGGCGGTTGAAGCTGCCGGGGATGCGGCCCACGGAGTACATCTTCTCCTCAAAGTCCACGCTGAGGGGGAAGAAATCCACACCGTCGCGGGGACGGGCGGAGGCGGTGGCGCACACCAGCACGCGGGTGTCGCCATAGCCCACCATCACGGCGGCGTTGGCAAGCTCTGCAAGCTTGCCGACCTCCAGCGTCAGGGGGCGTCCAGCCAGCTCCATCTCGTACTTGTGATAGCCGGGGAACTGGCGGTGGGTAATGATCGTTGACATAAGATTGCTCCTTTTCTTTTGAATCTCTCATGGGAGCGGACCATTTAGCACTTGAATAAGCGTCCTGTCCATCAGGGCGTTTATTCAACTGCTAAAGGTGTGAAGGCTCCCATGACGCGGGGGATTTTGCAAAAAGCGGCGCGGTATCACCGCGCCGCTCTTTTTTTGTCTCTTCAGGGTTCCTGCCGAAGCCCAGCGAAGCGGGTTCGGTGGGATGAGGAGATGCAGGAGAGCGCGCGTAGTTTTCCGCAAAGCGGGAAACAGGCGGAACGGGTCCTGCGGTAAGCTTACTTACGGATGCCCAGCTTGGCGATCAGGGTACGGTAACGCTCGATGTCCTTCTTTGCCAGATAGTCCAGCAGGCGGCGGCGCTGACCGACCATCTTGAACAGACCGCGGCGGGAGTGGTTGTCCTGCGGATTCTTCTGCAGGTGTGCGGTCAGGTCGGCGATGCGCTGGGTCAGGATAGCCACCTGGACCTCGGGAGAGCCGGTGTCGTTGGCATGGGTACGGTTTGCGTCGATGATAGCAGTTTTCTGTTCTTTGCGCAGCATAGTTGTGTTTCCACCTTTCAAAAATATGCCCCACAGCACTGCGCCCCGGGTCGGTGAAAAGCCGCGAAACGAAGCGTTGGGGAAGAGTTCTGCGCGGCATGGAACCGCGTACTTTATAAACATATCATATAAAATGTACGTTGTAAAGGAAAAAATGCGGAATTTCAGCCATATTTCCGGGGCGGAGCCGCTGGAAAACAAGGAAAATCTGCCAAACCCACTTGACAGGACTCAGCAGAGCTGTTATCCTAACTGTACTAATACAGATAATACAGTAAACCGCGGTGAAACAGCAGCTGAAAGGAGGAACCTGGGGTGATCCATCTGAACTATCGGGATTCCCGCCCCATTTACGAGCAGATCCGGGATGAGCTGCGCAAGCTCATCGTCTCCGGTGCCATTGAAAAGGATGAGCGTCTGCCCTCGGTGCGGGCGCTGGCGGCAGAGCTTGCCATCAATCCCAACACCATCCAGCGGGCGTATAACGAGCTGGAGGCGCAGCGCTACATTTATTCCATTCCCGGGAAGGGCAGCTTTGCCTCCGGAGAGCAGGGAACGGACGATTCCCGCCAGAGGGAGCTTTGCGGCAAGGTCCGGGAAATGATGCAGGAGCTGTGCTATCTGGGTGTGACCCGGGCGGAGCTGGAGATGATGATCGAGGAGGTATGGAAGCAATGATCGAAGCAAAACAGGTCGTGAAGCGGTTTGACGGTTTCACCGCGCTGGACGGGGCGACCCTGACGGTCCCCTCCGGCAGCGTATACGGGCTGGTGGGTCCCAACGGCGCGGGCAAATCCACGCTGATCCGCCATCTGACGGGCATTTACCATCCGGACGGGGGAGAGGTCCTCATCGGCGGCGAGCCGGTGTGGGAAAACGCGGCGCTGAAGGCGCGGGTCGCCTCCATTCCGGATGACTGGTACTTTTTCCTTCAGTCCAACATCCGGGATATGATGCGTTTTTACCGGGCGTTTTACCCCCGCTTTTCCATGGAGCGGTATGAAAAACTGAAGGAGGTCTTCCGCATTGACGAGACCCGCACCATCCGGCGGCTGTCCAAGGGAATGCAGAAGCAGGCGGCGTTCTGGCTGGCGGTGAGCTGCATGCCGGACTACCTGATTCTGGACGAACCCGTGGACGGACTGGACCCGGTGATGCGCCGCCAGGTGTGGAGCCTGATGATGAATGACGTGGCGGAGCGCGGCACCACGGTGCTGGTGTCCTCCCACAATCTGCGGGAGCTGGAGGACGTGTGCGACCATGTGGGCATTATGGACCACGGGCGGGTGCTGCTGGAGCGGTCTCTGGCGCAGCTGCAGGACAACATGGTGAAAATGCAGGTGGTGTTCCCGGACGGTATGACGGAGGTCCCGGCAGACCTGCCGGTGCTGCATGCCTCCAAGGTGGGGCGTATCCACACCCTCATCCTGCGTATGAGTCCGGAGGAGGCGGTGCTGCGTCTGCAGCAGTATCAGCCGATGCTGGCGGATGCCGTGCCGCTGACGCTGGAGGAGATCTTTATCTACGAACTGGGGGGTGTTGATTATGAAGTCAAAAACATGGTCCTCTGAGCAGGTGCGGACGCCGAACCCCTGGTTCAACCGGGGGCTGCTGGTGAAAAACCTCAGCCGGTTCTGGCCGCTGTGGGCGCTGTACGCTGCCATCTGGGTGGTCTGCATGCCCGCCTCTCAGTTTTTGATGCTGTTCGGGCGGCATTACCGGGGCGGCGACCCTGCGGATATGGCGCTGCGGACGCAGCAGGAGACCCTCAGTCAGGCGGGCAGCGCCGCGCTGGCAATGTCGCTGGTGTTTGGCTGCCTGTTTGCAATGGCACTGTTTTCCTATCTGTATTCCTCCCGGTCCGTGGGCATGATGCACAGCTTCCCCATCCGGCGGGAGGGACTGTTCCTCACCCAGTATGTCACGGGTCTGGGCGTGTTCCTGGTGATCGATGTCGTTGTCCTTGTGCTGACAGCGGCGGTGCAGGGCGCGGCGGGTTGTCTGAGCTGGAGCGCATTGGGAACGTGGTTTGCCTGCGCGGCGGGAGAGATGCTGTTTTTCTACTCCTTCGCGGTGTTCTGCGCCATGTTTACGGGACAGCTGCTGGCGCTGCCGGTGTTTTACGGCATTCTGAACGGGCTGGTCTACGGCGTGGCGCTGCTGCTGCAAAGCCTGGGCAGCCTGCTGTATTACGGCTATTACAGCGGCAGCGTCCCCAGCGTGGTAGAGTGGTTCAGTCCGGTGGTAAAGCTGGCGGGGGTGTCCTACACAACCTATTATTCCGAGCTGAACGAGATATCAGGCTACCACATGGAAAATATGACGAACCTGATCCCCTATCTTGCTGCCGCGGTGGTGCTGACGGTGCTGGCGCTGCTGCTGTACCGGATGCACCGCAGTGAATCGGCGGGCGACGTCATTTCCGTGAAGTGGGCGAAGTACCTGTTCCGCTACGGCGTGGCGGTGTGCTGCGCCCTGAGCCTGGGGCAGGGCGTTTACAGCATCCTCTGGAACCAGTTTGGCGACAACAGCAGCAACAGCTCCATTCCCCTGCTGGGCGTGTGCATGGTGGTGCTGGGACTGGTGGGCTACTTTGTGGCGGAGATGCTGATGTGCAAGTCCTTCCGGGTGCTGCGCACCGGATGGCGCGGCGCGGCGGTGCTGACAGCGGCGCTGGCAGTGCTGTGTGTCTGCGCGGCAGCGGATGTGCTGGGTGTGGAGAACCGGGTCCCGGAGGTGGACACCGTGGAATCCGTTTCCTTCGGCATCGGCGGACAGAATTACTGCTCCGGCACGGTCTCCGATCCGGAGGTCATCCAGCAGCTGACCCAGCTGCACCGCAGCATTCTTGACAATAAGGAGACCCAGCTGTCGCGGCAGCAGACCTATTGGGCGGATGATCCCATGCTGGTGAAGAACGTTGACGATGTGTCGGATGGCTCGGCGTATCTGAGCCTGAATTACTGCCTGAAAAACGGTGCCCGGGTGAAGCGCAGCTACGACCTGATCTACCTCTACAGCGAGCTGGACGATCCGGACAGTGTGATTTCTCAGCTGGCGGCACTGGTGAAGGACCCCAGAATTCAACGGGTAAATCTGCTGTCCCAGCTGGATGATGATATGACCGTCACCGGCGGAAATCTGGAGGAGTACAGCGCCTCAGGCACCTATGTGGGCTTTACCGAAGCCGGAAGCATGGATGCCGCAACGGCAAAGAAGCTGTTCGATGCCATCATGCAGGACGTGGACGCGGGACATTTCGGCGCGGACCAGTTTGGACCCGATGCGGGGAAAAATACCTATGCCAATGCCCTGGACCTCTACTGCACAGACAGCACCGGCAGGCGCAGCAACGACATCTACCTGCAATTCAACACCCGCTGCACCTATCTGCTTCAGGTGCTGGCGGACACCGGACTGGCAGACCGGGTGGCGCTTGTGACCTGCGGGCAGATGGGCAGTGATTCCGAACAGATGAACGGCATAGTGGAGACGACGGACGCTGATCCGACCACCGTCATCGGCGGCGCGGACGGTGCCGCCGACGTGTGGGTGGAGGACTACGCTGTGGAAGGAGTTAAATAAGGGATGCCGGCTGTGAGACAGAGACGCAGAAAACGCAGCCGACGCCTCCCGTGGGCAGCACTGAGTCTGGCGGTGGGGCTTCTCGCCGCCGGACTGGCGCTGTGGCACTGGTTCAGACCGGCGGTCCTGCCGGGAGAGCGGGTAAGCATTCCGGAGGATGTGCAGGTGGACTACCTGACGCCCAACCCCTATTCCCGTCCGCAGCTGCCGCTGGAGGAGATCCACGGCATTGTCATCCACTATGTGGGTAACCCCGGCACCTCCGCCCAGGCAAACCGCAGCTATTTTGAGGGGCTTGCCGCCGGAACGGACGGGGTATATGCCAGCGCCCACTTCATTGTGGGGCTGGAGGGCGAGGTGGTGCAGTGCATCCCTCTGACGGAGGAGGCGTATGCCTCCAACAGCCGCAATGCCGACACCATCGGTATCGAGGTCTGCCATCCGGATGAGACGGGGGAGTTTTCCGCCGTTACCTATGACCGGCTGGTGGACTTAACGGCGGACCTGTGCCTGCAGCTGAAGCTGACAGCGGAGGACGTCATCCGCCACTATGACGTGACGGGAAAGGACTGCCCGAAATATTATGTGGAAAATCCGGAGGCGTGGGACGCCTTCCGCCAGGCGGTGACAGACCGGATGGCGGAGCGCCGGGCTGACGGACAGAGGTGAGCGCTGCGGTCCATATTTTCAAAAAAATTTCAAAAATTTTTTTGAAAAAGCTGCAACCTTTTTCCGGGAAGAATCGTCTATAGAGTATCAGAGGAACACAAAGAGAGAACGACATCAGGAGGGAGTTTTCAAAATGGAGCAGACAGTGAATATGATGTGGCGCATTTGGGTCGATACGAAAAACAGGATCGTCTCGTTTCATGAGGCGGAAGGCTGCCAGATGATGGAGTTCCGCAGCCACGAAATGTTTCTGAGCTATGTGGATGAATTCACCGGGCGGCACTACCGCTACCAGTAAGCAGGGGGAGAGGTTCCGCGCCTGCCCGGGAAAAATCGGCGGAAATGGGATAAAAACGGTTGACAAACCCATAAAACGTGATATGATGTTCCCGTAATTGAAGATTTGGCGTGGAAAAGGACGAGTATCCCGGGGAAACCTGAACAGAGAGCCGCTGTCTGGTGAAAGGCGGTCAGGACACGAACGGGGGAAAATCACCTTGGAGCCTCCTGCTGAAAGACGACGCGAGTAAGCGTGGACGAGTGACGGTCGTTATCCCGTCAGCCTGTGACAGCAGGCGTTAAGCGGTCGTGTCCGCAAGGATACGGCAACCGAGAGTGGTACCGCAGAGTGTTTGCACAAACGCTTTGTCTTCGGAAGGAGGCAAGGCGTTTTTTATTTTGCCCCAAAGGAGGTCTGTCGATGAACTGCCCCGGCTGTGGAAAAGCGATGGAGAAGGGCTTTATGCACACTCAGAAGTATCCCTTTTGGACCCAGCAGGAGCTGCGGTTTTTTAAAAGCCCCACGGATATGATCGACCTTGGTCCCATCGGGGACGATACCACATCCATATTTACAAGGGACCCCTTTCCGGAGTTCCCGGATACCATGATCTGCCGGGACTGCCAACTGGTGATGTTCCACTGTAATATGATTGATAAAAACAAGAAGTAAAACTTACAATATAAAGGGAGACGCATTATGGATTACAACAAGACCATCAATCTGCCGAAAACCAGCTTTCCCATGCGGGCAGGACTGCCCAAGCGGGAGCCGGAAATGCAGGCTCGCTGGGAGAAAGAGGACGTTTATCACGAGCTGCTGAAGAAGAACGAGGGCAAGCCCCGCTTTGCCCTGCACGACGGTCCTCCGTTCTCCAACGGCGACCTGCACATGGGTCATGCCCTGAACAAGGCACTGAAGGACTTCATTACCCGCAGCTACGCCATGCGCGGCTATTATACCCCGTATATCCCCGGCTGGGATAACCACGGTATGCCCATCGAGTCCGCCATCATCAAGAAGAATAAGCTCAATCGCAAGGCAATGAGCGTGCCGGAATTCCGCTCCGCCTGCCACGAGTTCGCCGACCACTACATCGACGTGCAGCGCACCGGCTTCAAGCGTATGGGCGTCATCGGCGACTGGGACCACCCCTATAAGACGATGGACCCCGGCTTTGAGGCGGAGGAGGTCAAGGTCTTCGGCGCCATGTTCAAGAAGGGCTACATCTATAAGGGACTCAAGCCCGTGTACTGGTGCCCCAAGGACGAAACGGCTCTGGCAGAGGCGGAGATCGAGTATCAGGACGATCCCTGTACCACCGTGTATGTCAAGTTCCCCATGCACGACGATCAGGGCAAGCTGGGGCATCTGGACCACAGCAAGCTGTTCTTTGTGATCTGGACCACCACCATCTGGACCCTGCCCGGCAACCTTGCCATTGCCCTGCATCCCGATGAAAGCTACGCCATCGTCAAGGCGCCCAACGGCGAAATGTATATCATGGCGGAGGCGCTGACCGACCGGGTCATGAAGGTGGGCGGCTTTGACAGCTATGAGATCGTGGAGACCCATCCCGGCTCCTTCTTTGAAAACATGCTGGCGGACCATCCCTTCCTGCCCAAGACCTCCCGTTTGCTGCTGGCGGATTACGTCACAATGGATTCCGGTACCGGCTGCGTCCACACCGCCCCCGGCTTCGGTGCGGACGACTATCAGACCTGCAAGCGCTACGGCATGGACATGGTGGTGCCTGTGGATGACCGCGGACGCCACACCGATTACGCCGGAAAGTACGCCGGCATGACCACCGACGAGTCCAACCCCGTCATCCTCAACGACATGAAGGAGAGCGGCGCGCTCTTCGCCTCCGAGGATATCGTCCACAGCTATCCCCACTGCTGGCGCTGCAAGGGCCCCATCATCTTCCGTGCCACGCCCCAGTGGTTCTGCTCCGTGGATTCCTTTAAGGATGAGGCATGCGAGGCATGCGAAAAGGTGCGCTGGGTGCCGGAATGGGGCAAGGAGCGCATGAAGTCCATGGTGCGGGAGCGCACGGACTGGTGCATCTCCCGCCAGCGCAAGTGGGGTTTGCCCATCCCCGTGTTCTACTGCCCGGACTGCGGCAAGCCCATTGTCACGGACGAGACCATCAACGCCGTGTCCGACCTGTTCGCGGCGGAGGGCTCCAACGCTTGGTTTGAAAAAGACGCCGCCGACATTCTGCCCAAGGACTTTGCCTGCCCCCACTGCGGCTGCAAGTCCGGCTTCACCAAGGAGGAGGACACTCTGGACGGCTGGTTTGACTCCGGCTCCACCCATGTGGCTTCCATGAAGCGCACGCAGGGCTTCTGGCCTGCCAATATGTACCTGGAGGGTCTGGACCAATACCGCGGATGGTTCCAGGCAGCGCTGCTAACCGCCGTTGGCTCTACCGGCGTGGCGGAGGCTCCCTTCAAGGAGTGCGTCACCCACGGCTGGACCGTGGACGGTGAGGGCAAGGCGATGCACAAGTCTCTGGGCAACGGCATGGACCCCAATGAAATTATCAATAAGTACGGCGCGGACCTGCTGCGCCTGTGGGCGGCATCTGCCGATTATCACGCGGACGTCCGCTGCTCCGACGAGATCTTCAAGCAGCTGAGCCAGAATTATCTGAAGTTCCGCAACACTGCCCGGTACTGCTTGGGCAACCTGGATGGCTTCAATGCCGATGACCTGGTGCCTGCCGGCGAGATGGAGCCGCTGGACCGCTGGGCTGTCACCCGCCTGAATGACCTGATCGCCAAGTGCTTCAAGGCGTATGACGACTATGAGTTCAACGCCGTGACCCACGCTGTCAACGACTTCTGCGTGGTGGATATGTCCAACTTCTATCTGGATATCATCAAGGACCGGCTGTACTGCGAGGAGAAGGACGGCGCAAAGCGCCGCAGCGCCCAGACCGCCCTGTTCCTGATTCTGGACACCATGACCAAGATCATGGCGCCCATCCTGGCTTTCACCGCCGATGAGATCTGGCAGGTTATGCCCCACCGCAGCAGCGATGATGCCCGCAACGTGGTGTTCAATGACATGAACCAGCCCTTCGCTGACTACGCTCTCTCCGACAAGGAGATGGAGAAGTGGGCTGTGGCGGAGAAGCTGCGGGACGATGTCAACGCTGTGCTGGAAAGCGCCCGCGCCGGCAAGAAGATCGGCAAGGCGCTGGAGGCGCACGTCTCCCTGCACGCCGGGGATGACGAGACCGCCCAGGCGCTGATGTCCACCTTCGGCATTAGTCTCAGCGAGGTGTTCATTGTCTCCGACTGCAACATTACCAGCGATGCTCCCGCGGCGGATTCCACCGTGGGCAAGGGAACCAACTTCCCGGGTCTGACCGTGGAGGTCAGCGAAGCCAAGGGTGAGAAGTGCGAGCGCTGCTGGATGCACTCCGTCCATGTGGGCGAAAACGCCGATCATCCCACCCTCTGCCCCCGCTGTGCGGATGTGGTGTCCAAGCTGCCTCAGTTCTAAGAGACGATGCTTCCGGCATTTGCCGGAGAGCATGGAATAGAAACAAGTCCTCCCTGCGGCAGTCTGCCGCAGGGAGGACTTTTATTACGATGATGCTGGGACGGGAAAAAGCGGTATCAGTACAGGGCGGGCGCGGGCTATGGTTTCCAGGACATTTCCGTATCCAGCACGGAAAAGCCCAGCCTTTTGTATAGGGGGACCGCCAGCAGCTCCGCCGATGCAAATACCTGCTGGATGCCGCGCCCTTGCGCCTCCTTCAGCAGAAGGGCGAGCAGATGCTCCATGAGACCGTGTCCGCGAAATTCCGGAAGGGTATACACGGAAAACAGCCGGGCATACCGTCCGCTGACATTTGCCTCATCGGGCATGGCATCATACAGGCAGAGCATGGCTTTGGCGGCGGGGCGCCCGTGGATTTCCGCAAGAGCACAGACGCAGCTGCCGTCACACAGGGGCTGTTCCAGATACGCGGTGATTTTTTCAGGCAGCTCCGGAGGAATGGTGTCCGCCACCTCCCGCAGCAGCTGCATCCGCAGGGCGTCAATGACAGGAATATCCTGCTGGTCTGCAAGCCGGATGCTCATTCAGATCACTCCTGTAAAATAAGGTGGGCAGCAGGCGTTGAAGGGCTGTGCGTCCGTATGCCGCTTTTTCCGTCTGCTAAAAAACCATTATAATTATATCATACCGCGGGGACAGCGGCAATCCGGCGCGCCTGTCCGCCGGACTTTTCTTTTGCAAAAAGGTGTGCTATAATACATTATAAATTGTGTATAGCAGCAAAATGCTTCGGACCGAAAGGAACCCGTATCCATATGGAAAAGGAAATGAAAATTGCCGTGCTGATCGATGCGGAAAACATCTCCAGCAGGTATACCGGCGTCATCTTGAATGAAGCCAACAATTTGGGCACCATCATCATCAAGCGCATCTACGGCGACTGGACCGCCACCCAGATGAGCTCCTGGAAGCAGGTAGTGCTGGACAACTGCATCCAACCCATCCAGCAGTACAGCAACACCACCGGGAAAAACTCCTCGGACTCGGCGCTGATCATCGACGCGATGGACCTGCTGTACCAGTCTCAGATCGATGCCTTCTGCATCGTCTCCTCGGACAGCGACTTCACCCGGCTGGCAGCCCGCCTGCGGGAGTCGGAGAAATATGTGCTGGGTCTGGGAGAGCAGAAAACACCCCAGTCCTTTATCTCCGCCTGCAACAAGTTCTCTTATATCGACCTGCTGTATGCAGCGGCGCAGCCCGCGGCGGAGGAGAAGAGCGCCGGACGCACCCGCCGGGGCGGAGGACACAAGGCTCCGGCGGAAAAGCCTGCCGCACCTGTAAAAACGGCGGCAGTCACCGGCGGTCTCGGCTCTGATCTGGACGTGGTGCGCCGTGCGCTTATCGAGCTGGCGGAGGAAAACTCCGAGGACGACGGCTGGATCCTCTCGTCCAAGCTGGGCGAGCTGCTGAACCGTAAGTTCCCGGATTTTGACGTGCGGAATTTCCGCCACAAGAAATTCACCCGGTTTGTGGAGTCCCTTCAGGCGTTTGAGACCAAGCGTCTGGCGGCGGAGGGTGACAAGGTCCACACCATTTACTTCCGGGTGAAGGAAAGCCATTAAGGAGGGCGGAGCGATGCTGTTGTATTGGGGCTTGGCGCTGGTGCTGCTGGCAGCGGACCAGTGGGTGAAATACTGGACGGTGAGCCATCTGGAGTTGGGGGAGAGCTGCCCCTTGCTGCCCGGCGTGGTAGAGCTGCTGCGGGTACACAACTACGGGGCGGCGTGGTCCAGTTTTTCCGGCATGCGCTGGCTGCTGCTGGCGGTGACGTCTGTCATTGTGGCGGCGGTGGCGGTGGTGCTGGTGCGGGGCGTGGTGCGCCATCCTCTGGGCAGGACCGCCTGCGCTCTGGTGATCTCCGGCGGTGTGGGCAATATCATTGACCGGCTGCGGCTGGGCTATGTGGTGGACATGTTCAACTTCCAGTTCATGAGCTATCCGGTGTTCAATGTGGCGGATATCTGCATTGTGGCGGGAGCCGTGCTGGGCGCGGTCTACTACCTGTGGTTTTATGAGAAATATGACAAGGTGAAGGCATAAACGATGGAAATACAGACGCTTTTGGTGCCGGAGGAGGCTGCCGGGACCCGGGCGGACGCCTATCTGGCGCAGGCAGTGGAGGGACTGACCCGTTCCGCCGCTGCCCGGCTGCTGGAGGAGGGACATGTGACCCGGACGGGGAAGCCCCTTTCCAAAAAGGACAGGCTCTCCGCCGGAGACACGCTGACGCTGGCGCTGCCGGACCCGGAGCCGGTGGACATCGTGCCGCAGAACATCCCGCTGGATATTGTCTATGAGGACGCGGACGTGATTGTGGTGAACAAGCCCAAGGGGCTGGTGGTGCATCCCGCACCGGGACATCCGGATGGTACGCTGGTGAACGCCCTGCTGTACCACTGCGGTGACAGCCTGTCCGGCATCGGCGGGGAAAAGCGCCCGGGCATCGTCCACCGCATCGACCGGGATACCTCAGGGCTGATCATCGCCGCCAAGAACGACGCCGCCCATACGGCACTGGCGGCACAGCTGCAGGACCATACGCTGGCGCGTACCTATGAGTGCATCGTGGTGGGCAATCTGCGGGAGGACTCCGGCACCGTGAACGCCCCCATCGGTCGCAGCCCATCGGATCGGAAGAAAATGGCAGTGGTGGCAGGCGGACGCAGCGCCGTGACCCATTGGCAGGTGCTGGCGCGCTATCCCGGCTTTACCCATGTGCGCTGCCGCCTGGAAACGGGACGTACCCACCAGATCCGGGTCCACATGGCGTCCATCGGGCATCCCATCCTGGGGGACACCGTGTATGGCAGCCGCAAGCCGGTGCCGGGCTTGCAGGGACAGTGCCTGCAGGCAGTGGGACTGCGGTTTCTCCATCCCCGGACGGGACAGCCGGTGGTTTTAAGCTGCCCCCGGTCGGAGGAGTTTGAAGCCCAGCTGCGGAAGCTGCGGGCAAAGCAGTAAGTTTACAGCCGTAAAGGAGCTTGGACCCATGTTTCAGGGATTTACAGACGCCACCGTGGATTTCATGTGGGGGATCCGCTTTAACAATGAAAGGGCGTGGTTTGAAGCCCACAAGCAGGAATATTTGGAGCAGTTTTATCGCCCCATGCGGGAGCTGGGGGACGAGCTGTTTGACCATGTCGCCCCTCAGCTGGAGGGCTTTCCCCTGATGGGCAAGGTCTCCCGCATCTACCGGGACGCCCGGCGGCTCCACGGCAGGGGACCCTATAAGGACCACCTCTGGACAGCGGTGGAGGTGCCCCATGAGCAGTACCAGCCCGTACCGTCCTTCTGGTTTGAGCTGGGACCGGAGGGATGGAGCTGCGGCATGGGCTGCTATATGCCAAAGCCCATGACGATGGCAAAGCTCCGCGCCCGCATCCGGAACAACCCTGCCGAGATGGAAAAACTGACCCGCAGGCTCCGCCGCCAGAGCGGACTGCAGCTGGTCAGCCCCCAGTATAAGCGCCCCAAGCCCGGCGCGCCCTCAGACCTGCTGGCACCGTGGTTTTCCAGTAAGGGCTACACCATCTGCCATGACGATGTGCTGACGGATGACCTGTTCTCCCGGGAGATCGTGGACCGGGTAAAGGAATATTACGACTTTTTGGTACCCTTTTACCGGTATTTTGCCACGCTGGATGGCGACCCTGTCCCGGAGGAGCGGACATAAACGCGAAAATTGCCCCTGTTCTTGCGGGAACAGGGGCGTTTTTTGCCTGTTTTTGCGCTTTCGTGCGGTCCGGACGGAGAAAAAAGAGAAAAATATTTTGAAGCAAGAAAATTTTTGCTGTCACAATCACTAATTTTCACAGTTGTCTGGTACAATTTCACGTTGTATACTGGTGCTTTTGCTGTTAAATATGGCTTTTTATACAGAAATATCCGATGTGAAAAAAATAACTTGCTTTTTTGTGGCTGGCACAGTATAATCGTTGTATCACATGAAGCAAATGATTGGCTGTGAAGATCGAATTTGTGAATGGAGGACTTGAAAATGAAGAAGAAGCTTGCTCTTGTT
This sequence comes from uncultured Dysosmobacter sp., assembly GCA_934565855.1. Lineage (GTDB taxonomy): Bacteria > Bacillota > Clostridia > Oscillospirales > Oscillospiraceae > Oscillibacter. Next base: position 97,813 of record CAKTIO010000008.1, on the reverse strand, counting down.
CTGGCGGCTATGCTGACCGTCAGCTCCCTGGTCGGCTGCGGCTCCGGCAGCACCTCTGGCGGTTCCGGTTCCGGCTCTGCCGCAGCATCTGGCTCTGCCGCCGCATCCGGTGAGAAGACGAAGCTCACCCTGGCGACCGGCTCTACCAGCGCAAACTATTACGCCATCGGCGGCGTGATGTCCACCGTCCTGAACCCCGTTCTGACCAAGTCGGAGATCAACGTGACCTCCACCGGCGCTTCCAAGGCAAACGTCCAGCTGCTGCAGGACAACGAGGCGAACATCGCCATTCTGCAGAACGACGTTGCTTACTATGCAGACACCGGCACGAGCCTGTTTGACGGTGAGGACCCCTACACCGACTGGGGCGCACTGTGCACCATCTATGATGAGGTCGTTCAGGTCTTCAGCCTGGATCCCAGCATCAAGACCTTCACCGACCTGAAGGGCAAGACCGTTTCCGTCGGCGCTGCCGGCTCCGGCGACAACTTCGCCGCAAGCCAGATCTTCGCCGAGTACGGCATGACCTTCGACGATGTGAACGCTGTTTACCAGTCCTACAGCGACTCCGCTGAGGGCATGAAGGACGGCAAGATCGACGCTGCATTCTGCGTGTCCGGCGCTCCCACCACCGCTCTGGTGGACCTGGCTGCTACTGCCAACAAGCCCCTGAACATCATCACTCTGGAAGACGAGCACATTGATGGTCTGATGGGCGACTATCCCTTCTATGCAAAGACCGTGATCCCCGCCGGTACTTATGACGGTTTGGACCGCGATGTCACCACCGTCAGCATCCGCGCAATGCTGGTTGCCCGCAACGATGTTTCCGAGGATGTTGTCTATGAGCTGATGACCGCCATGTTCGACAACCTGGATTCCCTGCAGGCTGGTCACGCCAAGTTCGCAAACCTGTCTCTGGAGACCGCTAAGGACGGTGTCAGCATTGACTATCATCCCGGCGCAGAGAAGTTCTTCAGCGAGCATCAGTAATCGAACAAACGGCACTTTGTGAATAAAAGCAAAGTTAAAGTAGCTGTGGCTGCAATGGCGTGTCTGGCTATTGCAGCCACAGCTTTTCTTCTCCGGCACACTGGGCAACTGGTGCTCAGCAATGACGACACCGGCGAGGTGTACGCCGCCTATCCGCTGAAGCCGGGCGAAGAATTTTCCATCACCTTTATTCATTCTGTGAATAAGACGCCTGTCACGGATTGCTACGATGTGGACAAGAACGGCGATATTTACCTGAGAAGGACCGTCTACTACGATTTCGGCGCCGGAGTTCCCTTCGACATAGAGGGGGACGAGGAGCTGACCTACGCGGAGGACGGAGCCATGGTCATCTCGGGCATCGACCGTTTGATCCCCAGCTTTGTGATCTTTGTGGGCACGGTGTCGGACCACACGTTGAAATATGGAGGAGAAGAGATCAGTCTGAGGGACCTGTGCGGGCGAAACGCCAAGGTCCACATTGCGTATGAACCCCCTGGATTTTACCTTTAACCGCACCTGTTTGACGCAGAAAAAAACCGTGGACCGCGCGGAGGAAGAAGTGAGCGCGGGAAGCTGTTTTTAATATGTGATGTTTACGAAAAGGAGGCATTTCTGTGGGAGAACTGGAAAAGGAATCCGTTAACACCGCACCGGCAGAGGAGAGCACCAACGTCCAAGCCGATGTAGACGAAATCATGAAGAAATACGACCGTGAATCAAACGTTCGTATTTGGGAGGGCATTCCTCAAAAAATCGTTCATTATGTTCTGGCATTTTTCAGCTTGTTCCTGATGTGGATGAACCTGTGCGCTAACTGGAGCGAGACGGTGCGCCGTCCCCTCTTCCTGGGCATTGTCATTCTGCTGGTCTTTGTGGTGTTCCCGCGCAAGAAGGGCGGCATCCAAAAGGTCAACCACATCCCCTGGTATGATATCGTTCTGGCTTTGGCTGGATCTGGATCGTTCTTTTACTTTGTCGTCAACGAGCAGGACCTGATGATGCGGGCAACCCGTATCACCCAGTTGGAGATCGTTCTGGGCGTGGTCGGCGCCATCGTTCTGTTTGAGTGCTGCCGCCGTGTGGTCGGCACTCCCATCCTGGTGGTGGCTGCCTGCTTCATCGTCTATGCGTTCTACACCGGCAAGACCCTCAAGCGCGTGGTGTATGACCTGTTCTACACCACCCAGGGCATCATCGGCACCCCCATCGGTGTCTGCTCTACTTACATTGCACTGTTCATCATCTTCGGCGCATTCCTGGAAGCCACTGGCATCAGTAACTTCTTCATTTCCTGCGCAAACTCCGTGGCAGGCTGGGCAACCGGCGGTCCCGCAAAGGTGGCTGTCATTTCCTCCGCGCTGTGCGGCATGGTGTCCGGCTCCTCCGTGGGCAACACCGTTACCACTGGCGCTGTGACCATCCCCATGATGAAGAAGACCGGCTATCCCCCTGAGTTCGCCGGTGCCGTTGAGGCAGCATCCTCCACAGGCGGACAGATCATGCCGCCCATTATGGGTGCGGCGGCGTTCCTGATGGCAGAAATGGTGGGTGTTCCGTACAGCGACATCATCAAGCGTGCCATCCTGCCCGCCATTCTGTACTTCACCGGCATCTTCCTGCAGGTCCACCTGCGCGCCAAGCGCCTGGATCTGAAGGGCATCCCCCGCAACGAGCTGCCCAAGTTCAAGGAGCTGCTGCCCAAGTTCTATCTGCTGATCCCCCTGGTGGTGCTGGTCGCCATCATCATGAACGGCATGACAATGGCACGCTCCGCCATCATTGCAACGGCGCTGTGCATCATCGTCAGCCTGTTCAATAAGGACAACCGCATGACCATTGATGGCTTCTTCACCGCGTTGGAGACTGGCGCACGCAACTGCCTGTCCATCGGCATTGCCTGCGGCGTGGCTGGCATCATCGCAGGCGTGGTCACCATGACCGGTCTGGGGCAGCTGTTCATCTCCGCCATCGTCGGTGTTGCCAACGGTCGGCTCATCATCGCCCTGTTCTTCACCATGATCACCTGCATCATTCTGGGCATGGGCGTTCCCACCACCGCCAACTACATCATCATGGCAACCACCTGCGCTCCCATTCTGGTCACCGGTATGGGCATGAACGCCATCGCTGCCAACATGTTCGTGTTCTACTTCGGCATCGTGGCAGATATCACGCCTCCTGTGGCACTGGCTGCTTACGCAGGCTCCGCTATTGCAAAATCGAATCCCATGAAGACCGCCTTCCAGGCGACCCGATTGGCGATTGCCGCCTTCCTGATACCGTATATCTTCGCCCTGAACCCGGCAATGCTGTTTATCGACACCACCGCCTTCGGCGTGGTTCAGGTGGTCGTTACCAGCTTCATCGGTATGTTCGGTGTGGCATCCGGTATCGAGGGCTACTTCCTGAAGGGTATGAACCCCATCGAGCGCATCCTTATCGCTTTGGGCGGTCTGCTGATGCTGATCCCCGGCACGGCGTCCGACCTGATCGGTATCGTCGTGATCGTGCTGGTTGGCGCACTGCAGATGATGCAGAAGAAAAAGGCAGCAGCCTGATCCCGGCACAGCTGAAATTTCATAGGCTCGACAAAGCGCCCGGTCCAACGACCGGGCGCTTCCTTTTTGTTAGAATTCAGAAGACTTCATCAAGGCTTTGCAGCTTTGCGCTGATGCGGAGGAGGGCTTGGATGTCCTCGCTGCCCAAAACGGCTTCGATCCGTTCCTGTGCCTGCTGCCACAGGGGAACTGCCGAGGTCAGGACCTGCGTGTGCAGGGTGTCCTTTCCATGCGCTTTGGGCGCGGTCCTTGCCGCGGCGCACATTTTTGCAGCCGTTTGCAGTGCGGCGGTTTCCTCCAATAAATCGCTTTGATACAGCATGACGATGCCTCCTATTCAAAAGAGTGTAAATACACTGTGCATATAACACACTATAGCGGCGGAGACAAAAAAAGTTAGGTGCTTTTCCGCAGGGGTGCAAAAAAGGGGGGAAAGCCGACCGGTTATTTACCGTACAGCGCGCAAAAGACGCGCGGAACGTTTCCCTCCGGTCTTGTACTTTTGGAAGTTTTGTGCTATAATTTATTAGTTAAAATAGCGAAAAATGGAATGTATCTGGAGGATAAGACTTTTGGAACGGAAAGAGATTCTGGTGGCACAGGCGGATCTGGACCGCCAGCGGGACTTTGAAAAGAAGATCAGAGCCATGTTTGAGACCCGGCAGGCGCACCCCAGAGCCTGTGTGGACACCTTCGGCTGCCAGCAGAACGTGGCGGATGGACAGCAGCTGATGGGAATGTTGAAGGCGATGGGCTTCACCCTGATCGACGATGTGAAGGAGGCGGATGTGGTCATTCTGAACACCTGCGCTGTCCGAGAGCACGCCGAGGACCGGGTGTTCGGCAATCTGGGCGCGCTGACCCACACCAAGCGGGATAATCCGGAGCAGGTCATTTGCCTGTGCGGCTGCATGGCGCAGGAGGAGCGGGTGAGCCAGCGGGTGAAAAAGTCCTATCCTCATGTGAATCTGGTGTTCGGTCCTCACGCCCTGTGGAAGTTTCCGGAGCTTTTGTGGGAGGTTTACGACCGACGCAAGCGGGTGTTCTCCGTACAGGACGAGCACGGACGGCTGGCAGAGGGCTTGCCGATGGTGCGGGAGGACTCTGTCAAGGCGTGGGTGTCCATCATGTACGGCTGCAACAACTTCTGTTCTTACTGCATCGTACCCTACGTTCGGGGACGGGAGCGCAGCCGGGACCCGGAATGCGTTTTGCAGGAGGTGCGGGATCTGGTGGCGGCAGGGTATAAGGAGATCACTCTGCTGGGACAGAATGTCAACTCCTACGGTAACGATCTGGGTACAGGCTACCATTTCCCGGATCTGCTGGCGGACATCGACAAAATTCCCGGAGATTACTGGATCCGCTTTATGTCCAGCCATCCCAAGGACGCCACGCCCCGGCTGTTTGACGTGATGGCGGAAAGCACCCATGTGGCGCGGCAGCTGCATCTGCCCTTCCAGTCCGGCAACAACCGGGTGCTGAAGGAGATGAACCGCCGCTATACCCGGGAGAAGTATATGGACCTGATCCGCTATGCCCGGGAGAGGATGCCGGATATCGTGCTGACGTCGGATGTCATCATCGGCTTCCCCGGCGAGACGGAGACAGAGGCGATGGACACCGTGTCTCTGGTGCAGGAGATTGGCTTTGACGCCCTGTTTACCTTTATCTATTCTCCCCGTCCCGGTACACGGGCGGCGGAAATGCCGGACCCTGCCACCCGGGAGGAGAAGCAGAAGTGGTTCGACAAGCTGCTGGAGGTGCAGAACGCCATGTCCGCCCAGCGCCACGCCGCTTATATGGGGAAAACCGTCCGGGTGCTGGTAGACGGCAGATCTGGCGATGAGGAATATCCCCTGTCCGCACGGACCGAGGGCAACCGTCTGGTGCGCCTGAAGGGCGGCGAGGAGTTGATCGGGCAGTTTGCCCGGGCGGAGATCACCGGCAGCAACACCTGGGCGCTGTACGGCAAGGCAGAATGACCCTGCGGAAAAAGGAGAGGTGAGACGATGGCAGAGCTGACCCCTATGATGAAGCAATATCTGGAAATCAAAAAGGACAACCCGGACTCGATCCTGTTTTTCCGCCTGGGAGACTTTTATGAGATGTTCGCCGATGACGCGAAGCTGGCTTCCCGGGAGCTGGACCTGACCCTGACCTCCCGGGACCACGGCAAGCATGAAAAGCCGGAGGAGGAGCGGGTGCCCATGTGCGGCATTCCCTACCACGCCAGCGACGCCTACATTGCCCGGCTGATTGCCAAGGGCTATAAGGTGGCGATCTGCGAGCAGATGGAGGACCCTGCCAAGGCAAAGGGACTGGTGAAGCGGGACATCATCCGGGTGGTCACGCCCGGCACCGTGATCGATGCCGCCTGTCTGGAGGACAAGAACAGCAACTTTCTGGCGGGAATCTATCTGGATTCCCAGCACGCCGCCTGCTGCTTCTGCGACATCTCCACCGGACGCACCCACGCCACGGCGTTTTCCGGGAAGGACCGGCTGGAGCATGTCCTCAACGAGGTGGGGCGCTTCTCCCCGGCGGAGGCGGTGCTGAATGACGGAGCCTATTCCGAGGACCGGCTGCGCCAGTTGCTGGCGGACCGGCTGCACTGCCGGATGGAGCAGGGCGGCGAACGGCGCTTTTTGCTGGCGGCAGCGGAGAAGAACATCCGCCGCCAGTTCGGAGACGAGGGCTTTGCCCGGCTTCCGGCAGGTAACCCCGCGGCGGCAATGGCGCTGGGCGGACTGCTGGACTACCTCTATGAGACTCAGAAAACGGACCTGTCCTATATCCGGGATCTGGACTATTACGAGCAGGGGCGCTTTATGGAGCTGGACCTGTCGGTCCGGCGGAACCTGGAGCTGACGGAGACCCTGCAGCGCCGGGAAAAGAAGGGCAGCCTGCTGTGGGTGCTGGATAAGACCAAAACACCGATGGGCGGGCGGCTGCTGCGCTCCTGGCTGGAGCGTCCGCTGCTGAACGTCGCCGCGATCACCCGCCGCAGCGGCGCGGTGGCGGCGCTGGTGGACGATACCATTGCCCGGGAGGAGCTGATCGCCGGCATGACCGGGCTGGGCGATATGGAGCGGCTCATCGGGCGCATCGTGTATGGTACCGCAGGCGGGCGGGATTTATCGTCCCTCCGGGCAGCGATCGAAAAGCTGCCGGGCATCCGCGCCCAGCTGGAGGGTTTTTCTGACCGGCGTCTTTCCCAGCTGGCGCAGGAGCTGGACCCGTTGACGGACATCGGTGAAAAAATTGCCGCCGCTATCTGTGACGAGCCGCCGTTTTCCGTCCGGGAGGGCGGCATCCTCCGCAGTGGCTATAACGCGGAGGTGGACCGCCTGCGGGAGATTCTCTCCGGCGGCAAGGGCTTTATCACGGAGTTGGAAGCCCGGGAAAAAGAGAAGACCGGTATCCGGACGCTGAAGGTAGGCTATAACAAGGTGTTCGGCTATTACATCGAGGTGTCCAATTCCTTCAAGGACCAGGTGCCGGATACATACATCCGCAAGCAGACGCTGGTGAACGGCGAGCGTTATATCACCCAGGAGCTGAAGGAGCTGGAGCATTCCATCCTGACAGCCTCGGACCGGGTAGTGGCGCTGGAATATGAGCTGTTTACCCAGCTGCGGCAGGAGGTGGCGGCGGCTGCGCCCCGCATTCAGGCGGCTGCGGCAGCCGTGGCGGAGACAGACACCCTCTGTTCTCTCGCTGCGGTGGCGGTGCATCAGAACTACTGCCGCCCGGAGATGGACGAGTCCGGCGTCATTGAGATCCATGACGGACGTCATCCGGTGGTGGAGCGGATGCTGAAGGACACCCTCTTTGTTCCCAACGACACCTTTATGGGAGAGCAGCAGGACCGGGTGTCCATTATTACGGGACCCAATATGGCGGGCAAGTCCACCTACATGCGTCAGGTGGCGCTGATCGTGCTGATGGCACAGATCGGCAGCTTTGTTCCGGCATCCTCTGCCCGCATCGGCGTGGTGGACCGCATTTTTACCCGTATCGGCGCCAGTGATGACCTGTCCGCCGGACAGTCCACCTTTATGGTGGAGATGAGCGAGGTGTCGGAGATCCTGCACCATGCCACCCGCAACAGCCTGCTGATCCTGGACGAGATCGGCAGGGGGACCTCTACCTTTGACGGGATGAGCATTGCCCGGGCGGTGGTGGAATACTGCGCCGATCCCAGGCTGCTGGGGGCAAAGACCCTGTTCGCCACCCACTATCATGAATTGACGGAGCTGGAAAACACCCTGCCCGGGGCGGTGAATTACAATATCGCCGTAAAGACCCGGGGCGAGGATATCATCTTCCTGCGGAAGATCCTGCCCGGCGGGGCGGACCGCAGCTACGGCATTGAGGTGGCAAAGCTGGCGGGACTGCCGGAGAAGGTGCTGACCCGGGCGCGGACCATTCTCAAGGAGCTGGAGGAGCAGGGCGGCGCAGCCGCACCCATCCAGCAGGAGAGCAGCCAGGTTTCCCTGACCTCCATTGGGGAGACGGAGGTGCTGGATGCCCTCCGCCGCTGCCAGCCGGACATGCTGACACCTATCGAAGCAATGAGCCTGTTGTACGAGCTGAAGCAAAGGCTGAAGCAGTAAGGGCTGGCAGCGGACCGCGCCGAAGGGCGCGTACAAGCGTTTTGCGGAGCAAAACCTTGAACCGGGTGGAATTTATTTCCGACCGGTTGGTGAAAAACAAGGGGACCCCGCCGGGGAGAAGCTCCGGTGGGGAAACAGCCGGACGCGCTGACACCTATCGAAGCAATGAGCCTGTTGTACGAGCTGAAGCAGTAAAGGCTGGCAGTGGACCGCGCCGAAGGGCGCGTGTGGAGCCGCCCCGCGATTTTATCCTGTTGGAGGAGCATTTATGGCAAAACGAAAGGCATCCGCCTATATGACGCCCGGCGAGCAGATCGCCGGAACGGTGTTCTTTGTCGTCTACCTGCTGGTGCTGCCCTTTGCCACCACGCCGCTGTTCCATCTGGCGGAGCGGCTGCTGGGCGTGACCATTCCGGAGGCGCTGCGCAATATCCTGTATTATTACATTCTATTTGCTGTGACCGTGGTGATTTTTCACCGCTTTCTGGGCAGGACCTGCCGGAATCTGGCAAACAATCTGGGGGAGTCCTGCAAGACGCTGCTGGCAGGCATTGTGGCGCTGTACGGACTGAACGAGCTGATGTTCCGCCTGACCAGCGTATTGACCGGAAACCAGACCAATCTGAATGACATGACCATCTCCGCCCAGATCCAGGACGCCCCCAGAAGCACCGTGCTGATCGTGGTGCTGCTGGCGCCCTTTGTGGAGGAGGTGCTGTTCCGGGGGCTGGTGTTTGGAAACCTGAAGAGCAAAAGCCGCTGGGTGGCATATCTGGTTTCCTGCGCCCTGTTCGCCTTTCTGCATGTCTGGCAGTTTGCGCTGGGACAGCAGAACGCAGCGTATTTCCTGCTGATGGTGCAGTATCTGGTGCCGGGTGCCGTGCTGGCATGGGTGTATGAGCATTCCGGCACTCTTTGGACGTCCATTGCCCTGCATGCCGTGGCAAATGCCCTGAGCGTCTGGACGCTGTGGGTCTGAGGACCGCCAGACCGGAACAAACAAAAAACGGCGTTTTCCCGCCGCTGGGCGGGACTGAAAACGCCAGCCGCGAAAGGAGAAGCAAACGATGCCGCATATTCAACAACTGGACGCCCATGTGGCGGACCTGATCGCCGCCGGAGAAGTGGTGGAGCGCCCCGCCAGCGTGGTAAAGGAGCTGGTGGAGAACGCCATTGACGCGGGTGCGTCCGCCGTGGTGGTGGAGATCCGCAGCGGCGGAATGCAGCTGATCCGGGTGACGGACAACGGCTGCGGCATCGCGCCGGAGGAGCTGCCCACGGCATTTCTGCGCCATGCCACCTCCAAGCTGCGCAGCGAGAGCGATCTGGACAGGATCGGCACACTGGGCTTCCGCGGCGAAGCGCTGGCAGCCATTTCCGCAGTCAGCCGGGTGGAGATCACCACCCGGCAGAAGGGTGCGCCTGCCGGAGCGTCGCTGCGTCTGGAGGGCGGCGTTCCCGGCAGCGTAGAGGCGGCAGGCGCGCCGGAGGGAACCACCATCCGGGTGTGCGACCTGTTTTACAACACGCCTGCCCGGCTGAAATTCATGAAGAAGGACAGCGCGGAAACGGCTGCGGTGAACGGACTGATGCAGCATCTGTCCCTGTCCCATCCGGATGTGTCCTTCAAATTCCTCAAGGACGGGCAGGAGGCGCTGCACACGCCCGGGGACGGAAAGCTGCGGTCCGCGGTATACGCCGCGCTGGGACGGGATTTTGCCAACGGGCTGGTGCCGGTGACAGGACGCGGCGGAGACGTGGCGGTGTCCGGCTTTGTGACCAAGCCCCTGCAGGGCAGAGGCTCCCGGGGAATGCAGACCTTTTTCGTCAACGGGCGGTTCATCAAGTCTCAGCTGCTGACAGCGGCATTGGAGGAGGGCTACCGCAACCAGCTGATGAAGGGCAAATTTCCCGGCTGTGTGCTGGAGGTGACGCTGCCAGTAACGGCGGTGGATGTAAACGTTCACCCGGCAAAGACCCAGGTGAAATTTGCCCGGGAGCGGGAGGTTTTCGACGCGGTATATCACACCGTGCTGGATGCGCTGGCAGCCGACGGAAAACCGGAGCCGGCACCGGTACGTCCGGTGGAGCAGGTCCAGAACTCCCGGCAGGATTTCTTTCAGGTGATGGATGCCAAAACCTTCCGCCAGACGGTAGGAGAGCGGAGCGGCGGAAAAACCGCGGCGCCTGCCCGTCCTGCCTGGGATACGGAGCGGCAGGGAGGTGCTGCCGCCGTGGCGGACAGTGCGCCCCAGACCTCATTTTACCAGACCCGTGCGCGGACCGATGCCCCGGAAAGGCGCTCTGCGTCCCTCCCAGCGCTGGGGAAGGCACCCGTCTCCGCCCTCCGGCGGCAGGAGCCATCTCCGCAGGCAGAGGCTGTCCCGGCGGAGAAAACCCCGCCGCAGCGGCGGGAGGAAGCACCTGTCCGTCCCGCGGCACAGCCCGCCACGGAAGCTCCAGCGGAACGGAAGCCGGAAAAGCCCTTCGTTCCCGCCATTCCGGAGATGCGGCAGGCGGCGGTGGAGCTGCCGGGACAGGAGACCCTGCAGCCAGACCGTCCCGCCCCCTGGCGCATTGCCGGAGAGGTGCTGCACACCTACATCGTCTGCGAGGCGGAGGACGAGAGCGTCTGGCTCATCGACAAGCACGCTGCCCATGAGCGCGTGAATTTCAACCGCCTGCAGGCAGCCCAGCAGCCTCCGGCAAGCCAGCAGCTGCTGCGTCCCATCGCGGCGGAGCTGGAACGGGAGGACGCGGCGCTGCTGCTGGAAAATCTGCCGCTGCTGGAGCAGTTTGGCTTTTACTGCGAGGATTTCGGCGGCGGGTCCGTGCTGGTCCGCGCCGTTCCCTGCGATATCTGCGCAGAGGACGCTGTTTCCACGCTGGAGGAATTTGCCCAGAATCTGCGCACCGGGCGCAGTCCGGCGGAGCGCCGGGAAGGCCTGCTGCATACCATGGCGTGCAAATCCGCCATTAAGGCGGGAATGCACTCCGACCCCAGGGAGCTGCGGGTGCTGGTGGACAAGGTGCAGTCCGGAGAGATCCAGTATTGCCCTCACGGACGTCCGGTGGCGGTGCGGCTGAAAAAGTACGAGCTGGAAAAGATGTTCAAGCGGGCGTAATGCGTCCGTAGACCGGAAGGGAGCCTTTTATGTTGGAGTTCAGATATGACACACAGCTGCTGATCGAGGGAACGGGACTGGATGAGGACGTCATCCACGATTACTTCCTTCAGCATTTTCAGGGGGACTGCCTGCTGGCGGTAGGCGACGAGGACCTCATCAAGATCCATTTCCACACCAACGAACCGTGGAAGGTGCTGGAATACTGCGCCACACTGGGAGAAATCTATGACATCGTAGTGGAGGACATGGACCGCCAGGCAAGAGGGCTGAAGGGCTGACCGTCCCGCAGCCGGAAGAGGAGGAAACAGGTATGGCGCCGAAAGTGGTGTGTGTGGTGGGTCCCACCGCATCGGGAAAGACAAGGCTGGGAGTGCTGCTGGCGCAGCGCTTTCACGGCGAGGTGGTGTCGGTGGACTCCATGCAGATATACCGGGGCATGACCATCGGTACCGCCGCCCCCACGCCGGAGGAGATGGAGGGCATTCCCCACCACATGATCGGCGTGGCGGACCCTCGGGAGAAGTGGAGCGCCGCCCTGTACGGGCAGCGGGCGTCCGCCGTGGTGGACGACATCCTTTCCCGGGGAAGGCTTCCCATTCTGGTGGGCGGCACTGGACTGTGGCTGGACGCGGTGGTCAAGGGACACGGCTTTGCCGGGGGCTTTGCAGGCGGAGCGGTCCGGGCGGAGCTGCAGCGCCAGCTGGAGCAGGAGGGTGTGGAACCCCTGCTGGAGGAGCTGCGCCGGGTGGACCCGGAGAGCGCTGAAAGGCTGCACCCGGCGGATACCCGCCGCATTCTGCGGGCGCTGGAGGTCTACCGGGAGACGGGAAAGACCATTTCCCGCCACAACGCGGAAAGCAGGCAGGTCCCGCCCCGGTATGACGCGGTGTATATCGGTCTGCAATTTGCGGACCGGGAGGACCAGCGCCGTCTGATCGACCGCCGGGTGGACGAAATGGTCCGCCAGGGGCTGCTGGCGGAGGTCCGGGCGCTGCTGGGCAGCGGACTGCCTCGGGACGCCACGGCGCTGCAGGCGATCGGCTATAAGGAATTTCTCGGCGTGCTGGACGGGACCTGCACCGAGGAGGAAGCCATTGCCGAGGTGAAGCTCCGTTCCCGACAGTATGCCAAGCGGCAGCTGACCTGGCTGCGCAAGATCCCCGGTATCCACTGGATCACCTGGGACCACCAGCGGGATTTTGTGCGCGCCCTGCAAATTTCGACAGAAATCCTATCTGCGGAGGGCTTAGGATAGATCTGGGGCGGAAAGGGAGAAAATGGAAAATATCCGCTCCGGACTATAGAAAAAAGGAGCAGATGGACGATGCAGGGCAACAAGGCAAATTTACAGGAGATCTTTTTGACAAAGGTGCGGCGGGACCGGCTGCCCGTCACCATGTTTTTGATGAACGGTTTTCAGCTGCGGGGGACCATCACCGGGTTTGACGCCTTTGTGGTGGTGCTGGACTCCGACGGAAAGCAGCAGGTGATCTACAAACACGCGATTTCTACCATTGCGCCCATCCGGCAGGTGGACCTGTCGGCGCAGGAGCAGGCGGAGGAAGCATAAAGGAGACAACGGCTCATGAAATCCAATTCCCTTGGGACGAAGCTATTGATGGCGTTGGTGTGCCTCATTGTCATTGCCTATTTCGGCTTGCAGGCGTACCAGTATTATAACGATCCCCTTGCCACTGTGGTGGCGTACCGCTACCAGGTGGAGGACAGCGCCTCTGTAACGGGCTGGGTGGTCCGGGAGGAGCAGGTGCTGGAGGACAGCTCCTCCGGACTGCTGCGTCTGAGCCGCTCCGAGGGGGAGAAGGTCTCCAAGGGCGGCACGGTGGCAACGGTCTACGCCGACCAAAGCTCTCTGGACTGCCAGAACCAGATCGACGCCGTTTCCACCCAGATCGAGCAGCTGGAATACGCCCGGGATTCCGCGGAGAACAACGAGGCGGCGCTGAAGCTGGATACCCAGATCTCCAGCAGCATCCTCTCCTACCGGAGCAATCTGGCGGCAGACCGGCTGGATGCGGCGGAGAAATACAGCAGCGAGCTGAAGGCACTGGTGCTGAAGCGGGACTATACATATTCTAACAGCGCCAACGGCACGGACCTCAGCGCCCAGCTGGCGGAGCTGGAGACCCAGCTGAAAACGCTGCAATCTCAGGCGGCGTCCTCCAGCAGGCGCATCACCGCGCCGGTCTCCGGCATTTACTCCGCCGTGGTGGACGGCTATGAGACGGTGCTGACGCCTGCGTTTTTAGAGGATGTGACGCCGGACAGGCTGTCCGCTGTCCAGCCGGACAGCGGCACGACCTCCGGCGTGGGCAAGCTCATTACGGGAGATACCTGGTATTACGCGGCGTCGGTCAGCCAGAAGGACGCGGCGGCGCTTCAGGTGGGCGGCAGCGTGACGCTGCGGTTTGCCAAGGGCACTACCCGGGAGCTGACGGTGCGGGTGCAGTCCATCAGCAAGGCGGAAAACGGGCGCGTGGCGGTGGTATTTTCCTCCAACGCCTTTGTGTCGGAGCTGACCATGCTGCGCCAGCAGAGCGCGGACATCATCACGGAGACCATTTCGGGACTGCGGGTCCCCTCCAGCGCTGTCCGGGTCAACGATGAAGGCGAGACCGGGCTGTACTGCGTGGTGGGTATGGTGGCGCGGTTCAAGCCGGTGCGGGTGCTGTATACGGACAGCGATGGCTATGTGCTGGTGGAGCCGGTGAACGAGGATGAAAAGACCACCCTGCGCAGCGGCGATGAGGTGATCCTGACAGCAAAGGACCTGTATGACGGAAAAGTCGTGGGCTGACCGCGGCTTGGGATAGATAGAAAGGAAGCATGGCTATGTCAATCGCAGAAAACATTCAACGGGTACGGGAGCGGATCGCATCCGCAGCGGCAGCATCCGGGCGGGATGCCGCCGATATCACCCTGGTGGGTGCCAGCAAGATGAACGATGCCGCCGCCTGCCGGGAGGCAATCGCCGCAGGCATCGACGTGCTGGGAGAGAACCGGGTGCAGGAGCTGCTGGGCAAATATGAGCAGCACGCTTATGACGGCGCGCCGCTGCACTTCATCGGGCATTTGCAGCGCAACAAGGTGCGCCAGATCATCGGCAAGGTGGCGCTGATCCAGTCCGTCGGCTCGGTAGAGCTGCTGGACGAGATCGAAAAATGCGCCGCCCGGCAGGAGCTTGTGCAGGAGGTGCTGTTGGAGGTAAACATTGGCGGCGAGGAGAGCAAGAGCGGCTTTGCCCCCGAGGAGCTGGAGCAGGCGGCAGCCGCCGCCCTGACCCATGAGCATATCCGGGTGCGGGGATTGATGACCATTCCGCCGGTAGAGCAGGAACCGGGCGGAAATGTACCGTATTTTGAAAAAGTACAGGCGCTGTATGTTGACATCAACGAGAAAATGTTCCATAATGAATTCAAATATCTGTCTATGGGTATGAGCGGCGACTTTGAAGAGGCGATCCGCTGCGGCGCCAACATGGTCCGTGTGGGTACGGCGATCTTCGGCGCGCGGAATTACGCACAGACGAAATAAGGGCGCAGCCCTGCTGGAGGCTTATGATGAGCATTTTGGACGAGTTGAAGAAGTGGACCCATCCCTATGACGACGAGGACGAGGAATATGAGGATGAGTTTGAAGAGCCGGCACGGAAGGAACCCGTGTTTGAAGAGCGCCGCAATAAGGCGGAGGACCGGCGGAACAAGGTCGTCAACATCCACGCCACCACGCAGCTGAAGGTGGTGCTGGTGAAGCCGGAGCGGTTTGAAAATGCCTCGGAGATCGCGGACCACCTCAAGGATAAGAGGACCGTGGTCATCAATCTGGAATCCACCAATAAGGACATTGCCCGCCGCCTGGTGGACTTTTTGTCCGGCGTTGCCTACGCCGGAGAGGGCAAGATCAAGAAGGTGGCGGCGAACACCTACATCATCACGCCCTACCATGTGGACATTGAGGGCGACCTCATCGACGAGCTGGAAAACAACGGCTTGTATTTCTGAAGAAGCGGGGGAATAGAACACCATGCTGACACCGCAGGAAGTTTCCAGTCATGCCTTCCCGAAGGCGGTCATGGGCGGCTATAATATGGCTGCCGTGGACGAATTTCTGGACGAGCTGACCGACGACTATACGGCATTATACAAAGAGAACACGGCGCTGAAATCCAAGCTGAAGGTGCTGGTGGAGAAGGTGGAGGACTACCGCTCTACCGAGGATTCCATGCGTGCCACGCTGCTGACCGCCCAGAAGATGGCGGATTCCATCGTAAAGGAAGCCGAAGCCAAGCGGGACCAGATGCTGGCGCAGGCGGAAAAGGACGCCCGGGAGAAGATCGGCAGGCTCCAGGATGAGGTAGCCACCGCGCAGGAGCGGCTGAAGGCAGGACAGCTGGAAATGGCGAAGTTCATCGCTGCCAGCCGGGAGACCTGCAGCCGCCAGCTGGAATATCTGGATCAGCTGCCCCAACTGGAGGTAGAGCTGCCCGCCCGGGATACGCAGGAGGCTGCGGAGACGGTGCAGGCGGACACTGTGGGACAGATCGAGCAGAAAATCTTTTCTACCTTCCAGGCAGAGGAACCGGCGGCACAGCCGGAAGCAGCGGAGGAGCAGCCGGCAGAACCGACTGCGGTCCCGGCGGAGGAGTATCCCTCCGGAAACCCCTTTGCCGCCAAGGAGCCGGAAGAGGAGCCGGTGGAGGAACCCACCCGCCGCATTGATCTGAAGGATCTGAAATTCGGTCGGAATTACTCCGGCGACTGATAGAGAAAAGCGGCTCATTGAGCCGCTTTTTCCGTATCCGCGGACAGAAGCGTCTGCCCTGAAAAAATATCTGCACAAACCGGAAAGGAGCCTGCCGCTATGGAACAGCCCATCCTCGCCTTTCTCTACGATTTTGATAAGACCCTCTGCACTACGGATATGGAGGATTACACCTTTATCCCCAGTCTTGGCATGACGCCGGGGGAGTTCTGGTCCCTTGCCAATGAGCTGGGCAGGGCGAACCGGATGGACGGGATTCTGGCGTATATGTATACCATGATCCTGGAATCCCAGCGGCGGGGAAAGCCCTTCACCCGGGAGAGCCTGGTGGAAATGGGGCGGGACATCGTGCTGTTTCCCGGTGTGCGGGACTGGTTCCGCCGCATTAACGCCTTCGGCGCGGAGCAGGGCGTGCAGATCGAGCACTATGTCATCTCCTCCGGACTGCGGGAGATCATCGAGGGCTGCGGCATCAGCGGCGAGTTCAAGGAGGTCTATGCCAGCGAGTTTTACTATGACCAGTTGGGCAGCCCTGTCTGGGTCAAGCTGGCGGTGAACTTTACGGCAAAGACCCAGTTTGTCTACCGGGTCAACAAGGGTGTGCTGGACGTGTCGGAGGACAAGGCGCTGAACGACTCCATGCCGGACGACAGCAAGCGGGTGCCGTTTTCCAATATGCTTTATCTGGGAGACGGACTGTCTGACGTTCCCTGCATGAAGATGATGCGCACCTACGGCGGGCAGGCGATTGCTGTGTATCAGGAGAGCAACCGTCCCGGCGTGGAGGACCTGCTGGCAAAGGGACGGGTGGACTATATGTTCCCGGCGGACTACCGCGCCGGAACGGCGCTGGAAAAAACTGTGCAGGATATCATTCGCCGGATGGCGGTGACAGACCGGCTGGCGGAGGAAAACGCCCGGCAGATCCGCGCCATTGGGCAGGGAGAGCTGCCCAACCAGGCAAGCCTGTTCTGACCCACTCCGGTCTGCCCGGCATGAGAAATGCGAAAAAGAGATGCGGGGCATCTCTTTTTTTGCATTTTTCGCAAGAAAATGCTTTACCTGCCGTATTCTTTTTGCTAAACTATACGTCGTGTATTTAGGACGCGCCAAGGCGCGCAAAAGGAGAGAAGCAGACATGGCACCCAATTCTGAATTTTCCCGCACGCTGTCCCTGCTGCGGCAGGAACGCGGCGTTTCCCAGCGGACAGCGGCGTCCGACCTAGGGATTTCCCAGGCACTGCTGAGCCATTACGAAAACGGTATCCGGGAGCCGGGACTGACCTTTGTGGTAAAGGCTTGTGATTATTACCACGTTTCGGCGGACTTCATTCTGGGGCGGACGCTGTCCCGGGACGGAGCCATGCTCACCGATCAGGACATCATTGACGCGGCGGATCAGGGCAACGTGCTGCGGGGCAGTGTGCTTGCCACGCTGCAGTCCAAGCTGCTGGCAGGCGCCATCGGCGTGCTGTTTGACCTGCTGGGCAAGCTGAACAACAAGGCGGTCATCAATGATGCGGCGGCATATCTGGGTACGGCGGTATACCAGCTGTACCGTCGGCTGTATCGTGCCGCCGGAGGGAACGAATCCTACTTCTCGCTGGAGCCGGACGTTTACGGCATGGGCGCCGCCACGGCGGACATGACCCTCAGCGAGGCGCGGTATGACCGGGAGCTGCGGGAGATGTCAGCCAGGAAGGCGGCGTTTCCCCAGGTGTCGGACGAGGCAGTGGCAGCGAACTATCCCGGACGCAGCCAGAGCATCACTCAGGTGCTGCACGGCGCGGATTCCCGCCTGTCCGCTCTGACGGAGAAAAAGGCATGAGCTTTCAGTCGCTATCCTTTCTCGCCTTTCTGGGCGTAACGCTGGCGGTGACGTTGCTGCTGGGACGCAGTTCCCGTCCGGTGGGGCAGGCGGCGCTGACGCTGGCGTGTCTGGTGTTTTACCTGTGGGGCGGCAACTGGCAGGCGGCGCTGGTGCTGGTGCTGGGCGGCTGCGTAACGCTGCTGGCTGCACGGACGCTGTGGCAGGAGGACCGAAGCACCTCCTTCCGCCGGGGCGCTCTTGCCGGGGCGGTGGTGTGGCACACGGCGGTGCTGCTGGTATTCAAATACACCGGCTTTTTCACCGGCGGCGCGGTGTCCATCGGTTGGTCCCCGCTGGGATTGAGCTTTTTCACCTTCCAGCAGCTCTGGTGTCTGAAGGAGGCGTATACCGGGGGACTGACCCGGCAGCCGGCGGCGGATATGATGCTATATGACGCCTTTTTCCCCACCATTACCTCCGGACCCATCCTGAAGCCCCAGAGCTTCTTCCCGCAGCTGCGGGAGGAACACTTCCTTCACCCCTCGTGGGAGGACGCCGCGGCGGGAATCTACGCCATTTCTATTGGCACTATGAAAAAAGTGCTGCTGGCGGACCCCTTCGGCGTGGTGGTGAACAATGGCTGGGGACGGTTGGCGGACCTCAGTGCTCCGGCGGCATGGCTGGTGATCCTGGGCTATACCCTTCAGCTGTATTTTGACTTTTCCGGCTACTGCGACATTGCTGCGGGCATTGCCCGCCTGCTGGGACTGCGCCTGCCGGTGAACTTTGACTCTCCCTACCGCAGCCTTTCCATCGGCGAGTTCTGGAAGCGCTGGCACATCACCCTGACGTCCTTTCTGCGGGAGTGCATTTACTTTCCTCTGGGCGGCAGCCGCCGGGGTGCGTGGCGGACCTACCGGAACATTCTGCTGATCTTTCTCATCAGCGGCTTCTGGCACGGTGCGGGCTGGACCTTCCTGATCTGGGGACTGCTGCACGGGCTGGCACAGGTGGCGGAACGGCTGTGGGGTCCCTCCAGGGACCGGCTGCCCCGGCTGGTGCGCTGGGTGCTGACGTTTTTGTTTGTCAACCTTGCGTGGGTGTTTTTCCGGGCTCCGGACCTGTCCGGAGCGGTGGAGCTGCTGCACCGCGCGGTGGCAGGCGGATTGGCAAAGCCCCAGGACTGGCTGTTGGACGGGCTGTTCTCCAAGGAGATCGGCGCGCTGCATATTCTGCTGCCCGCATTGGACGACTGGCAGAACCTGCTGCGCCTGTTCGGGCTGTTCGGCGTGGGACTGACCGCCGCGCTGTGGCGGCGGAACACCATCCGCCAGATGGACGGCTTCCGTCCCACGCTGTGGCGGCTGCTGGCGCTGTCTCTGGGCTTTGCCTGGTCGGTGCTGTCCTTTACCGGCATTGCTACCTTTATCTATTCCAATTTCTGAGGAGGCTGCCATGAAACGACTATATCGACGCTGGGTGTGCGGCTTTGCGGCGGTAACGGCATGCCTGCTGCTGCTTTGCGCGGCAGTGGTCTATCTTGTGGACCCCTGCCTGTATTACCGCATTCCGGACAAGTGGCAGCCCGTGTTTTTCAGCGAGCGCTATCAGGCGGCGGGACTGGCGAAAAATGTCCCGGCGGACACCATTCTTGTGGGAACCTCTATGGCGGCGAACTACCGCGCCAGCCAGATCGGAGAGACCTTCGGCACCACGGCGGTGCGCATTACCATTCCAGACGGTTATCTCAGCGAGTTTGACCGGGTGATGAACGTGGCGTTCCGCAGCCAGCCCCGGCAGCGGGTGCTGTTCGGACTGGATGTGAACATCCTCATCCGGGATGAGAGCGGCGTCACCTCCTCCATGCCGGATTACCTGTATGACCGCAGCCGCCTGAACGATGTGCAGTATCTGCTGAATAAGGATACCCTGTATTACAGCGGCTATATTCTGAAGGCAAACACCTGGCACGGCGGCGAAACGCTGGACGAGGGCTTTACCTGGGACAAAAAGGGCATCTGGTGGAACCATATGACCGCCCTGGACAACTATGACCGTCCGGAGGTGCAGCCCCAGCAGCCGGCGGATGCCTTTCTGGACAATGCCGCGGCAAATTTAAAGGTAGTCACTGGCTGGATCGAGGCTCACCCGGACACGGAATTTGACATCTTCTTCCCACCGTACAGCATCCTGTTCTGGGACAAGACAGCACGGCTGGGGGAAACCGACGCGGTATTTTCCGCCATGAGCCTGGCATGCCGGACACTGACGGCATATGACAATGTGCGGCTGTATGCCCCGCTGCTGGATGGGGACATCGTGCTGGATCTGGACAATTACTGTGACTATGTCCACCACTCCGGCGAGGTCTGCACCCGGGTGCTGGACACCATCGCACAGGACCGGGACCGACTGACCGGGGAAAATTGGCGGCAGACCCTCGCCAGCTGGCAGGATTTTGTGGTAAACTATGATTATGAGAAATACTGGGATACGTCCTTCTGGTACCAGTGGAACGCCCAGCACAGCTCCTGAGCACCGTCCGGTGTGTCCGGAGGAGAAACGATTTCCACCATTACGGGTCCGTGGGTCTCACGGTCCCGCCTACGGAGGTTTAAGCATATGACG
Source organism: uncultured Dysosmobacter sp. (assembly GCA_934565855.1). Classification (GTDB taxonomy): domain Bacteria; phylum Bacillota; class Clostridia; order Oscillospirales; family Oscillospiraceae; genus Oscillibacter. Next base: position 77,295 of record CAKTIO010000008.1, on the reverse strand, counting down.
AAACAGAGCAACATTCGGAATTTCAGCATCATTGCCCATATCGACCACGGAAAATCCACCCTGGCGGACCGTCTGCTGGAAAAGTGCGAGGCGGTATCCCAGCGGGAGATGGAGAGCCAGCTGCTGGATAACATGGATCTGGAGCGGGAGCGGGGCATCACCATCAAGGCACGGGCAGTCAAACTGAACTATAAGGCAAAGGACGGGGAGACCTATGAGCTGAACCTCATTGACACCCCGGGACATGTAGACTTCAACTATGAGGTCTCCCGCTCTCTGGCGGCGTGCGAGGGCGCGGTGCTGGTGGTGGATGCCACTCAGGGCGTAGAGGCGCAGACTCTTGCCAACACCTATCTGGCAATGGAGCATGATCTGGAGATCCTGCCGGTGTTCAACAAGATCGATCTGCCCGCGGCGGACCCTGCCAAAGCAAAGCAGGAGGTAGAGGACATCATCGGTCTGCCCGCGATGGATGCGCCGGAGATCTCTGCCAAAATGGGCATCAACATTGAAGCCGTGCTGGAGGACATTGTGCAGAACATTCCCGCCCCCACCGGCGACACGGAGGCGCCGCTGCGGGCTCTGATCTTTGATAGCCAGTATGATGCCTACCGGGGCGTGGTGGTATACATGCGCCTGATGGAGGGGCGGCTGAAGACCGGCGACACCGTAAAGCTGATGGCGACCGGAGCCACCTACACGGTGGTGGAGTGCGGACATCTGCTGCCGCTGGGGCTGGAGCCCTGCAAGGAGCTGGAGGCAGGTGAGGTGGGCTATTTCACCGCATCCATCAAAACCGTCAGCGATACCCGGGTGGGCGACACCGTCACTCTGGCGGAGCGCCCCGCGGCAGAGCCGCTGCCGGGCTATAAGGCAGTGCAGTCCATGGTCTACTGCGGTATTTACACCGAGGACGGTTCCAAGTTCCCGGACCTGCGGGACGCATTGGAAAAGCTGCGCCTGAACGATGCCTCCCTGACCTTTGAGCCGGAGACCTCCGCGGCGCTGGGCTTTGGCTTCCGCTGCGGCTTTTTGGGTATGCTGCATATGGAGGTCATTCAGGAGCGGCTGGAGCGGGAGTTTGACCTGGATCTGGTCACCACGCTGCCCTCGGTCATCTACCACGTCTATAAAACCGACGGTACGATGGTAAAGGTGGACAATCCCCACAATTACCCGGACCCCGCCAGCATTGAGCATTCCGAGGAGCCGTACGTCAAGGTCTCCATTATTGCCCCCAATGAGTATGTGGGCAACATCATGCCCATGTGCCAGAACCGCCGGGGCGAATTCAAGGATATGCAGTATCTGGACACCAACCTGGTGGAGCTGCACTACCAGATGCCTTTGAATGAGATCATCTACGATTTCTTTGATACCCTGAAAGCCAACACCAAGGGCTATGCCTCTCTGGACTATGAGCTGTCCGGCTACCGTCCCAGCGAGCTGGTGAAGGTGGACCTGCTGCTCAACGGCGACCAGGTGGATGCCCTCAGCTTCATTGCCCATAAGGACAAGGCGTATCCCCGTGCCCGCCGCCTGTGCGAAAAGCTGAAGGAGAACATTCCCCGCCAGCTGTTTGAGATCCCCATTCAGGCAGCCATCGGCGGACGGGTCATCGCCCGGGAGACGGTGAAGGCAATGCGCAAGGACGTGCTTGCCAAGTGCTACGGAGGCGATATCACCCGGAAGAAGAAGCTGCTGGAAAAGCAGAAGGAGGGCAAGAAGAAGATGCGCTCTCTGGGCACGGTGCAGGTGCCGACGGAGGCATTCCTGGCGGTGCTGAAGCTGGACGAGGAGTAAGTCCCGGACAGGCGGAGCGCGCTTCCCCCTGCGGCGAACCACGGAAACAAGCGGAAAGAGAGGACACTGAACCATGTTCTTTATGGCTCCTGTGATGAATATTCTGGCGGTCTATGTGATCGCGGCGGTGCTGCCGGCAGTGCTGCTGATGCGTTATGTCTATCAGCAGGACAAGGTGGAGCCGGAGCCTCCGGCACTGCTGACCTCGTTGGTGGGGATGGGTGTGCTGGCGGCGCTGGTCTCCATTGTGCTGGAAATGGTGGGGCAGAGCGTACTGGGGCGGCTGGTGGACCCCGGCAGTCCCACCTATACCGTGGCGCTGGCGTTTCTGGTGGTGGCTGTGGTAGAGGAGGGGTCCAAGTTCTTCTTTCTGAAGCGCCGCACCTGGCAGGACCCCAATTTCAACTACCGGTTTGACGGCATCGTGTACGCGGTGTTTGTCTCTCTGGGCTTTGCCGCCTTTGAAAATATCAAGTATGTGTTTACCTACGGACTTTCCGTGGCGCTGCCCCGGGCGCTGCTTGCCATTCCCGGACATATGGGCTTTGCCGTGTTCATGGGTGTGTTTTACGGCAGGGCAAAGCTGCGGGCAGATCTGGGCAATCCCTTCCGGAGCTGGCTGGATCAGGCGGCGGGCTATTTGCTGGCGGTGCTGCTGCATGGCTTTTATGACACCTGCGCCATGCTGGGCACCACCCGCGCAATGGGGGTGTTCGTGGTGTTTGTATTGGTGATGTATGTGGTGGTGTTCCGGACCATCCGCCGGGAGTCCGCTAACGACACGCCGGTGTAAGTAAAAAACAGCAGGCAGAGAGCGGCAATCGCCGGACTCTGCCTGCTGTTTTGTTGTGTGGTGGAAGGATCTACGCGGAGGGGAGCCTTCCCTTGGGACGGTACTCAGATAAAAACAGTCCCGCCAGCGTAAGCACGGTTCCGGCGGCGGTCAGCGCCGTCATGCGCTCCCGCAGGATCAGGGCAGACGCCGCAACGGTGATGACCGGAACCAGATAGATGTAAACGCTGGTTTTCACCGCTCCTATCTGCTTTACGGCAAAGCTCCAGGTGACAAAGCACAGGGCGGACGCACCCAGTCCCAGATACAGCAGGTGGAACAGGTGCGTTGGGTCCGCGAAGCGGGAGAGGTCCGGCTGAAAGTCAAAAAAGCACAGTGCCGGGACCATGAACAGAATGCCGTAGAAAAACGTTCTGCGGGTGGCGAGGATGACGGGATAGCCGAAGCTGCCGATTTTTTTCGTCAGCAGGGAATAGACCGCCCACACAAGGGCGGCAAGCACCGCCAGCAGATCTCCCAGTGGATTCAGCTTCAGAGCGGAGCCGTTCAGGCTGATGAGCAGGATGCCGCTCATGGCAACGGCAAAGCCGGCGAAAAACTGCCCCCGCAGCCGCTCCTCCGACCGCAGGAACAGGTGTGCCAGAATCGCCGTAAAGCAGGGCGCGACAGAGATGATGACTCCCACATTGGATGCCAGCGTATAGGTCAGGGCGATGTTTTCCAGCAGGTAATACAGGCAGATGCCGCACAGTCCCGCCGCCATAAAGACCGCCTCCTGCCGGAGCCCGGCAGTGCGCAGGCGTCTGGGCTGTGCCGCGCACAGCACCAGAAAGCCCAGAACAAAGCGGAAGAACAGGATCTCCACCGGTTGAAGGTCCACCAGCAGAAGCTTGGTGGAGATGAAGGTGGTCCCCCATATGAGAACGGTCAGCCCCGCCGCCAGATGCCCCAGAGTGGTCCGGTTGTTCATGTGGTCCTCCTATCCGTCCCATCCTGCAGGGAGAGGGGACTGTTTTCAGAAAAAATGTCGCGGTACACGCCGGGGGCAAAGCCCAGCAGACGGCGGAAACGGTTGCTCAGGTGACTCTGGTCGGAAAAGCCGGTCCGCGCGGCGGCATCCGCCGGAGGAACCCCCTGTCCCAGCAGCGTCCGCGCCTCCTGAATGCGGACGGTCTCCAGATAACGGTAGGGAGTGATGCCCTTGTATCTGGCAAATATCCGCAGCAGGGAGGAGCGGCTCAGTCCGGCGCAGCGGCAGAGCTGTTCCAGCCGGACCGGCTCCTGAAAGTGCCGGCGGATAAAGGCACAGGTCCGTTCGATCTCCTGGGGGCATTCCGGCGTACAGCGCGCAAGGGGCTGTCCGCAGCGGCGCAGCAGGGAGGACAGCAGGTCTGCCAGCGCCTGCCCCGTTTCCGCTCCGTTCCTGCCGCGTATCATATCCTCGTGCAGACTGCGCAGGCGGCGGGCGACCGTCTCCTCCAGCAGAACGGGCTGGGCAAAGCCGGGCAGCTCCCGGAAGCCTTCCTGCTCTGTCAGCATCCGCAGGGTGCTGCTGGGAATGTGAAGACTGCGGTAGTCCAGCGCACCGCTGCCATGCTGGGTGCAGGCGTGGCTGTCGCCGGGGTTCAGCAGCAGAAGGCTGCCCGGACACAGCAGATATTCCCGGCTTTTGCAGGACAGCAGGCGCTGTCCGTCCTCTATCAGACCGATGACGTAATGCTCGTGAAAGTGGTTGGGAAAGGGCTGCACAGCTCCCTGAAAGCGGTACGCTTCCACATACAGTCCTCTGTCCAAGCGGACAGCCCGGATCTCATTTTTCATGCAGGCAACTCCTTTCCAACGGTTATCATACTCCGGGGCGGACGAGAGGTCTTGTAAAATATCCCCGTTTTGTGGGTGTGTCCGGTTGGGCAGCAGAAAGGACGGCACGGTCCGCGACCTCTGCCGTCCTGCTTTCACCGCCTTCGCGGAAGTAGCTTCAAAAAAATGGCAGGAAATAACCTACCATTTTCCCATCATATCAGAGAAAGCCAAGCCTTGCAAGGAAAATCAGGAGAATGCACAAAAAGTAATACCTATTTCCGGAAAAGTTATCTACAAACAGGGGCAAGGATTTTTCGGGAAAATATTGACGAATATGAGAAAAAGATGGATAATTATAAGAAATGCGCGAATATTCAGACCAATGAAGTAGAGGTGGAACATGGCCATGAAAAAAGCATATCTGGTTCTGGAGGACGGACAGGTATTTGAGGGGATCCGGTTTGGCGCCGACGGGAACACCGTGGGCGAATTGGTGTTTACCACCGGTATGTGCGGCTATATCGAAACACTGACTGACCCCAGCTATTACGGGCAGATCGTGATGCAGACGTATCCGCTGATCGGCAATTATGGAATGATCGAAGAGGATTTCGAGGGGAAATGTTCCGTTCGCGGATATGTTGTCCGGGAATGGTGTCATGAGCCCTCGAATTTTCGTACCCAGTACGATCTGGACAGCTTCCTGAAGCAGCAGGGGGTGCCGGGGCTGTACGGCGTGGACACCCGGGAGCTGACCCGCATCATCCGGGAGCACGGCGTTATGAACGCCATCATCTGCGATGAGATCCCGGCGGATCTGTCCGCGGTGAGGACCTATGCTGTGGTGGACGCGGTGAAGAGCGTCACCTGCTCCACCCTCAGCGTACATCCCGCCGTGGGAGAGGAGCGCTTCCGGGTCTCTCTGCTGGACTTCGGCGCCAAGCGCAACATCATCCGGGAGCTGCAAAAGCGCGGCTGCACCGTGACCGTGCTGCCTGCCAGCGTCACCGCGGAGGAGGTGCTTGCCGCCCATCCGGACGGTGTGATGCTGTCCAACGGTCCCGGAGACCCGGCGGAGAGCCAGTTCCAGATTCAGCAGATCCGCAGGCTGCTGGGCAAGGTCCCCATGTTCGGCATCTGCCTGGGACACCAGCTGACGGCGCTGGCTGCCGGAAGCTCTACCTATAAGCTGAAATATGGTCACCGGGGCGTGAACCAGCCGGTGCGGGACCTGGAGGGCGTCCGTACCTTCATCACCAGCCAGAACCACGGCTATGCCGTGGACTCCGATACGGTGAAGCTGGGCAGGGTGCGTTATGCCAACGCCAACGACGGGACCTGCGAGGGCATTGACTATCTGGAGCAGCGGGCGTTTACCGTGCAGTTCCATCCGGAGGCGTGTACCGGTCCCAAGGACACCTCGTTCCTGTTTGACCGATTTGTGGATTTGATGAAAGGCGGTGAGCTGTAATGCCGTTGGATACCAGTATTAAGAAGGTGCTTGTGATCGGCTCCGGTCCCATTGTCATCGGACAGGCGGCGGAGTTCGACTATGCCGGCGCGCAGGCGTGCCGGGTGCTGAAGGACGCGGGCGTCAACGTGGTGCTGTGCAACTCCAACCCCGCCACCATCATGACGGATCAGGCAATGGCGGACGAGATCTATCTGGAGCCGCTGACCACGGAGACCATCAAGCGCATCATCCGGAAGGAAAAGCCGGACTCTATTCTGGCAGGTCTGGGTGGACAGACGGGTCTGACCCTTGCCATGCAGTTGGATAAGGAGGGCTTTTTAAAGGAGCAGGGCGTGCGCCTGCTGGGAACGGATGCTGCCGCCATTTCCCGGGCAGAGGACCGGGAGCTGTTCAAGGAGGCAATGGCGGAGATCGGTCAGCCGGTCATCGCCTCGGATATCGCGGAGACTGTGGAGGACGCCCTTGCCGTGGCGGACCGCATTGGTTATCCTGTCATTGTCCGCCCCGCCTTTACTCTGGGCGGTGCAGGCGGCGGCGCGGCGAAGGACCCGGAGGAGCTGAGCATCATTGCCCAGACCGGACTGGATGCCTCGCCCATTACCCAGATCCTGGTGGAAAAGGCGATCTTCGGTTGGAAGGAGATCGAGTTTGAGACCATGCGGGACAGCGTGGGCAACGTGATCGCTGTCTGCTCTATGGAGAATCTGGACCCTGTCGGCGTCCATACCGGCGACTCCATCGTGGTGGCGCCCACCCAGACCTTGGCGGACAAGGAATTCCAGATGCTGCGTAAGGCGTCTCTGGACATCATCACGCATCTGGGCATTGTCGGCGGCTGCAACTGCCAGCTGGCGCTGAATCCGGACAGCTTTGAATACGCTGTCATTGAGGTAAACCCCCGGGTGTCCCGTTCTTCGGCACTGGCGTCCAAGGCAACAGGCTATCCCATCGCCAAGATCACCACAAAGATCGCGCTGGGCTACACGCTGGACGAGATCAAGAACGATATCACCGGCAAGACCTGCGCCTGCTTCGAGCCTGCGCTGGACTACATCGTGGTAAAAATGCCCAAGTGGCCCTTCGATAAGTTTGCCGATGCCAGCCGCAAGCTGGGCACCCAGATGAAGGCCACCGGCGAGGTCATGGCAATCGCTCCCAGCTTTGAGATGGCGCTGATGAAGGCGGTCCGGGGCGCGGAGGTCAATCTGGACAGCCTGAACCGCAAGGTGGATGAAGAGGACACCGCCCCCATTGAGGAGCGGCTCCAGCGGGTGGACGACCACCGGCTGTTTACGGTGTTTGAAGCCATCAAGTCCGGTGTCAGCCTGGACACCATCCATGACATTACCAAAATCGACCACTGGTTCCTTGCCCACATCAAGCGTCTGGCAGACTTTGAGCAGAAGCTGGCGCAGGAGGGGCTGACGGAGGAGAATTATGAATCCGGCAAGCAGCTGGGCTATTGCGACAGCACGCTGCTGCGCCTGTCCGGGGCGGAGACCCTGCCCGGCAAGGCAAAGACTGCCGTGTATAAAATGGTGGATACCTGCGCTGCCGAGTTTGACGCGGAGACCCCGTATTTCTACTCCAGCTTTGATAAATACTGCGAATCTCGCAGCTTCCCCCGCAGCGGCAAGCCCGTCATCATGGTGCTTGGCTCCGGTCCTATCCGCATCGGACAGGGCATTGAGTTCGACTACTCCTCCGTTCACTGTGTCTGGACGCTGAAGCAGCTGGGCTATGAGGTGGTCATCGTCAACAACAACCCGGAGACCGTCTCTACCGACTACGACACTGCCGACCGGCTGTATTTCGAGCCGCTCTGCCCCGAGGATGTCATGCACATCATTCAGGTGGAGCATCCTGTGGGCGTGGTGGTCGCCTTCGGCGGACAGACCGCCATCAAGCTGACCAAATTCCTGGATAGCCACGGTGTACGCATTCTGGGAACCTCTGCCGAGTCCATCGACATGGCGGAGGACCGCGAGCGGTTCGATGAGCTGCTGGAGCGCTTCCAGATCAAGCGTCCCCAGGGCATGGGTATCAATGGAATGCAGGAGGCGCTGGACGCTGCCCACAAGCTGGGCTATCCGGTGCTGCTGCGCCCAAGCTATGTCATCGGTGGACAGAACATGGTCATCGCCCACAACGACGAGGATGTCCGGACCTATATGGAGGTCATCCTCTCCGGCAAGATCGAAAACCCCGTGCTGGTGGACCAGTACCTGATGGGTACCGAGCTGGAGGTGGACGTGATCTCCGATGGTGTGGACGTGCTGATCCCCGGCGTTATGCAGCATATCGAGCGCACCGGCGTTCACTCCGGCGACTCCATCGCCGTGTACCCGCCCTTCTCCATTGGCGACAAGATGCTGCACACTATCATCGACTGCTCTGAAAAGCTGGCGCTGAGCCTGAAGACCCAGGGACTGATCAACATTCAGTACCTGATCTATCAGGGCGAGCTGTATGTCATTGAGGTGAACCCCCGCGCCAGCCGGACCGTTCCCTATATCTCCAAGGTCACCGGTGTTCCCATGGTGGATCTGGCGACCCGCGTCATGGTGGGACAGCCTCTGAAATCTCTGGGCTACGGCACGGGACTTTACAAGCAGCCGCCCTATGTGGCGGTGAAGGTGCCCGTCTTCTCCTTTGAGAAGATCACCGACGCCAATGCCTCCCTCTCTCCGGAGATGAAGTCCACCGGCGAGGTGCTGGGTCTGGGCAAGAATATGCACGAGGCGCTGTTCAAGGGTCTGGTCTCCGCGGGCTACAAGGTGGAAAAGCCCACCCGCGGCGGTGTGCTGATCTCTGTGAACCGCCGGGACCAGCCCGAGATCGTGGGCATTGCCCGGAAGCTGGATGACATGGGCTATAAGCTCTACGCCACGGACCGCACAGCATTTGAGATCTCTCAGCTGGGCACTGATGTGGAGGTCGTCGGCAAGCTGGGACAGGATAACCGGGTCTTCCAGCTGCTGGAAGCCGGGAAGATCGACTACATCATCCTCACCGGCTCCACCGAGCCGGACTATATCCGGGATTTCATCCACCTGAACCACCGGGCGGTGCAGCTGGGCATTCCCTGCCTGACCTCTCTGGATACCGCCAATGCCCTGACGGACATTCTGGCTTCCCGGTACAATCAGACCAACACAGAGCTGATTGACATCTGCCACCTGCGGGAGACCCGGCAGGAGCTGAGCTTTGCCAAGATGCAGAGCTGCGGCAACGATTACATCATGCTGGAGAACTTTGACGGTGAGATCACCTGTCCGGAGTCCCTGTGCGTTACCTTCTGCGACCGGCACTACGGCATCGGCGCGGACGGTATCGTTCTGATGGAGAAGTCCAAAAAGGCGGATGCCAGAATGCGGATGTTCAACCGGGATGGCAGCGAGGGACAGATGGCAGGCAACGCGCTGCGCTGCATGGGCAAATACCTGTATGACAACGGCATTGTGAACAAGGAATCCGTGACCATTGAGACGGAGACCGGCGTGAAGACCGTTCACCTGTATACCATGAACGGAAAGGTCACCTCCGCTACGGTGTCTATGGGCTATGCTACGCTGGATATCGCGGCGCTGAACATCAATATTCCGGAAAAGCAGGTGGTGGACTATCCCGTGCAGATCGGCGGAAAGGACTACTCCATCACCTGTGTGGACATGGGTAATCCCCACTGCGTGGTGTTCTGCCCCCGGGTGGACGCGGTGGATGTTCCCCACATCGGACCGCAGTTTGAGCAGGCACCCTACTTCCCGGAGCGGATCAACACCGAGTTTATCCGGGTGGTGAACCAGAGCACCATCAAAATGCGCGTCTGGGAGCGCGGCAGCGGCGAGACAATGGCTTGCGGCTCCGGTGCCTGCGCGGCAGTGGTGGCAGCCGTGGCAAACAACCTGTGCGAAAAGGGTCGTGACATCACCGTAAAGGTGCGCGGCGGTGATCTGGTGGTCAATTATACGGATAAGGAAGTTACCCTGACCGGCGATGCAAAGCTGGTGTACGAGGGCGTTGTGGAATACTAAGAAGCAATGAGGAAAGCCGGCGCTCCAATGGACAGGAGAGCCGGCTTTTTTCAGATCGTGAGGAAGAGCATTTATGAATCGAAATCAGATCAAGCGCTACCAGCGCTCGGAAACGCTGCTGGTGGCGGCGCTGCTGGCGGTGGCAGGCGGTTTTTTGGACGCATATACCTATCTCTGCCGCGGCGGTGTGTTTGCCAACGCACAGACGGGCAATATGGCGCTGCTGGGTGTGCATTTGGCAAAGGGCGAGTGGGCGTCCGCCGGTGCGTACTTTATTCCGGTGTTTTCGTTCTTCTGCGGCGTCCTCATCACGGAGGTCATCAAGCACCATCCCCTGCGGCGGGGGCGGCTTCACTGGCGGCAGCTGGTGGTGCTGCTGGAGATCGTCATTTTAGTGGCGGCGTCCTTCATCCCCTGCGGCGACCTGAACAACGTGGTCAATATCATGGTGTCCTTCGTGTGCGCCCTGCAGGTGGAAAGCTTCCGGAAGGTCCGGGGCAATCCCTTTGCCTCCACCATGTGTACCGGCAACCTGCGCAGCGGCACCGAGGCGCTGTACCACGGCATCCGAGAGCATGAAGGGGCAAAGGTGGAAAAGAGCCTGTGTTATTACGCCATTATTTTCTGCTTTATCTGCGGTTCTGCCGCAGGAGGTATCCTGTCCCGCCTGGACCCGCAGCACGCCGTTCTGGCGGCGCCCGCACTGCAATGCGTTGCCTTTGGCATCATGTGTCTGGAGGAGGAGCAGGAAGAGGAGGAACGGCGGGAGGAAGCCCGCTGACCGGTCGGTTTTCCGGGTGCGGAGGAAAGTTTTGTTTGACGGAATCCATTCCGAAGGGTATCATGGTAGGTAATATCCCAATAGAGACCTAAAATCTGACAAACAATGACAAGGAGGAACACCGCTATGTCCCATCCATACGCCGGCACCCAGACGGAGAAGAACCTGTTGGAGGCGTTCTCCGGAGAATCCCAGGCAAGAAACAAATATACCTACTTCGCGTCCAAGGCAAAGAAGGAGGGCTTTGAGCAGATCGCAGCCCTGTTCCTGAAGACTGCGGAAAACGAAAAGGAACACGCGAAAATGTGGTTCAAGGAGCTGAACGGTATCGGCAGCACCGCAGAGAATCTGGCTGCCGCCGCAGAGGGCGAGAACTACGAGTGGACCGATATGTACGAGGGCTTTGCCAAAACCGCGGAGGAGGAGGGCTTCCCGGAGCTGGCAGCCAAGTTCCGCATGGTGGGCGCCATTGAGAAGGCGCACGAGGAGCGCTACCGCGCCCTGCTGCGCAATGTGGAGATGCAGGCGGTTTTCGCCAAGAGCGAGGTCAAGGTGTGGGAATGCCGCAACTGCGGTCATATCGTAGTAGGCGAAAAGGCTCCTGAGATCTGCCCTGTCTGCGCACATCCCCAGGCATATTTTGAAATTCACGCGGAGAATTATTAAAGGGCTGCGGCAGATACTGGTCTGCCGCAGAAAAAAGGACGCTGCTCCGACATGGGCGGCGTCCTCTTTTTATCTTCACATTGTCCACAAAGCTTTCCAGATTGGGGAAAAATCTCCCGCTTCATGGCGGCAGAAAAGTGCGCTTGCTTTTCTGTAGATATCCGCAATCCTTTGAAGCGCAGGCGTTTCCGCCGGGAGTGTGTGATGCCGCGTTTGGAAGGATTGTGGAAAAGCTCTGTCAGCCTTCAGCAGTCCGGTGCAGGCTATAGTGCGGAAAAGGAAAGGACGCCATCGAAACGATGACGTCCTTTTGAGGTATATGCAGGGGTTCTCTGAATCTTACTCAGTGAAAGCTGCGATCAGCTCGGGAGTCAGAGTGTCAGCGAACTCGTCATAGCAGGAGGCGGAAGCATCCTTGAAGCCCTGAACAGCCTCGTCAGACAGCTCGGTCACAACGATGCCGTTGTCAGCCCACTTCTGCAGGATCTCCTGATCCTGCTCACGCTCCAGCTGACGCTGATTCTGGGCAGCCTTCTGACCGCACTCATCAACGATAGCCTGCAGCTCGGGAGACAGGGAATCATACAGCTCACCGTTCATGGTGAAGAAGATGCAGTCATACACGCCGGTCCAGTAGGTCACATACTTCTGGACCTCAGCGATGGAAGCACCGTCAGCGGTGGGCAGGGGGTTCTCCTGACCATCGTAAGTACCAGTCTGCAGACCGGTGTAAACCTCGGACCAGTTAGCGTTTGCCCAGTTGGCGCCCCACTTGGTGTACTCAGCGTTCAGCAGCTCGGAGCCTGCAACACGCAGCTTCAGACCCTTCATGTCGTCCACCTTCTCAATGGGACGGACGCTGTTGGTGGGATGACGGAAGCCGTTCTCACCAATGCCCAGCAGGTGCAGACCCATGCTCTCGACGACCTCGCCCAGAGCCTCGCCGCCCTTGCCGTCCAGCTTGGCATCGACATCGTCGAAGGAATCAAACAGGAAGGGCAGGGAGACCACGTTCAGACGCTGGTCGAATGCGGAGTAGATCAGGTTGGAGTGAGCGGACAGCTCAGTGGTGCCATCCATAACAGCCTGAATGCCCTCAGACTGGTTGCCAGCGGTCAGCTGGTCGGCTGCATAAACCTCAACGGTGATTGCGCCGCCGGTAGCATCGCTGACCATCTGACCGAAGTCACGACCCATGTCAGCCCAGCAGGTGTTCTCAGTAGCGGAGCAGGCGAACTTCCAGGTCTGCTTCTCAAACTGGGTGTCGCCGCCGTTGCTGCCAGCTGCTGCGGAAGAGTTGCCGCCGTTGCTGCTGCCGCTGCTGCCGCAGGCTGCCAGAGATGCTGCCATAGTCAGAGCCATGGTCAGTGCAAGAAACTTTTTCATTGTTTTTCCTCCTTAAATTTTGTGTCACGCATATCTGATATCACATATGTGATGACAGAACCAATGATGCAGGCTGCTTATGCAGCTGCGCCGCCACCGACGAAGATGGTGGAGAAGATGGGGATGTAGGTCACGATCAGCAGGGTGATGACGCAAGCCAGGATCATAGGCCACACAGCCTTGGAAATGGTCTCGATGGTGACCTTGGTCTTGTCCTTGATGTTCTCCAGCTTGCTGCTGACGCCGATAGCAACGAACAGGTTCACGCCCACAGGAGGAGTGACCTGACCGATTGCCAGGTTCACGGTGGACAGCACGCCGAAGTGGATGGGGTCAATGCCCAGCTGAGTGGCAACGGGGTACATAATGGGGATGAAGATGTACATGGCGGAGTTTGCATCCACGAAGCAGCCGGCGATCAGGAAGATTACGTTGACGATCAGCAGGAAGACGTACTTGTTGCCTGCGATGTCCAGCAGCAGCTTCTGTGCGGCGTTGGAAATGCCGTGCACGGTGCAGATGTAAGAGAACAGGGTGGCAGCGCCGATGATGAGCATGATGCCGCCGGTGGTCTTGGTGGAATCCACCAGCAGGTCATACAGGTCGGTCAGCTTGACCTCACGGTAGATGAACAGACCCACGATCAGACCATAAACCACGGAAACAGCAGCAGCCTCGGTCGGGGTGAAGATACCGCCGTAGATACCGCCCAGAATGATAACGGGCATCAGGAAGCCCCAGAAAGCGGTACGGAAGGACTTCCAGCGCTCGCCCCAGGTTGCCTTCTCACGGGATGCCTTCAGACCCTTCTTACGGACCTCAATCATGATGACAATGACCAGAGCCAGACCCATCATGATACCGGGCAGGATGCCGCCCATGAACATATCGCCCACGGAAACGCCGGTGATAGAGGCGTACACAACGAATGCGATAGAGGGAGGAATGACGATGGCGATAGAGGATGCGGTTGCCATCATTGCAGAGGAGAACGGTGCGGAGAAGCCGCCGCGGTTGATCATGGCGGGGATCAGGATGATACCCAGAGCAGCCACGGTTGCCGGACCGGAACCGGAAATTGCGCCGAAGAAGCAGGCAACGATAACGCACACAATAGCAATACCGCCGCGACGGTGACCGATGCAGTCATCAATGAACTGGACCAGACGGGTAGAGATACCAGCCTTTGCCATGATGTTGCCGGACAGCACGAAGAAGGGGATTGCCAGCAGCAGGAACTTTGCCATGCCGTTGTAAACGTTGGTAGGTACGATGGACAGCTTATCGCCGGAGTACATCATAGCGGCGATAGAGGACAGACCCAGGCTGACGCAGATGGGAATGTTCAGGAAAAGCATCACGAAGAAGCTTCCGAAAAGAATAAGGTTAATCATTCTTCGTTTCCTCCTTCGTTTTCAGTTTTCACACAATCTGCGTTGTTGGCGAACACGTCAACACAGAACTCAATGGTGTGCAGGATCAGGAACACGCAGCCAATGGGCAGGAAGATGGAGAACATCCATTCCGGCAGACCCAGAGAGAACGTGCGCTTTCCGCTTGCCATCTGAGAGAGGACCTTTTCCCAGCCGGTCTGCAGCAGCAGACCAAAGAAAACCAGGTTTGCGACAGTGATGATGGCAACAAAAACCTTCTTGCCGCCGACCTTCAAACGGTCGAAGATCAGGGACAGGCTGATGAGGGAGCCTTCCCGTGCGCTCAGTGCGCAGCCCATCATGATGAGCAGGACGAACAGGTTGATGACCAGCTCCTCGGTAAATGCGAACTGGCTGTCACTCAGCTTACGAACCACAACGTTCGCAAAGGTAATGATGGTGACAAAAACCAGCAGAGCACTGGAGACGATCTTCTCAAATCCCGCAATGACGTCCATGATTTTTTTATACGCTTTCATTAAACCAATCCTTCCCTTGAAAAGCGCGGCTTGCCATCCGCGCAGCCTGCCGGCATGAGATCATACCTCCCACCCGGACAGCGCTTGTTTGTTTTGGTTGTTTCTGCGCGGAAAAACGTTTTCCTGCCGCGCAAAAAAAACAAGTGCCTGCGACCCTCCTTCCGGTGCTTTCATTGGAATGGGTCCCCTTGCGGGAACCTGTCTAAAACGGCAGCGCCTCGTTTTCCGCTTCTTCGGCAAAGCCGGGAAACGGCGGGCTGACCGCAAAAACCATCATAGCGCATCCTTCTTCAAATGGATACAGCTGGAAACATTTTTTTATGACTTCTTTACATCCTCTGGAAAACGCTCCGCAAACTCATCGATGATATCCAGATGAGCGTTCATTTCCTGCCGCGCCCGCTCCGCGTCTCCGGAGCGGATGGCTTCATAAATGGCGCGGTGGGAATCCTGCGACCGCTGGATATAATTCGGACGCGCAAAAAAACGATTGCGGACATTCGCAATCATGCTGTTTACCAGATGGATTGTGGCTGCCAGCATCATGTTGTGGCTGGCGACAGCAAGGCTGTCGTGGAAGCGTACGTCTCCCATTGCGATCTGGGGATGCTCCTCCAGACGGCGGATGGCTTGTTCAATACGCTGTAAATCTTCCTCGGTGGCGCGCTGGGCGGCAAGCCCGGCGATGGCGACCTCGTTGATCCGGCGGAACTCCGTGAAATCCTCCAGAGAATCCAACTGGTTGGATACCCGGACAAAGGAGATCGACCGGCGGATATAATCGGCGTCTCGAGCGACTTTTTTCCGGTTGCCATTGGTCTCAATGGCGCCCAGAAATTCCAGGATCGACAGGCATTCCCGCAGCGATCCGCGTCCAACGCCTAACTGTACGGCGAGATCCCGCTCCGACGGCAGCTCGGTTCCAACCCGGATGGTGCCGTTTTCGATGGCGTCGATCAAAGCCCACATGACCAATTCAGGAATTTTGGGAGGCGCGTGTTGGATCTTATCCAACGGCACAATGATCCTCTCCTTCTCTTCTTGGTATTACCATGTTACCATCACGCCACTTGCTCGTCAACGCCCATATTGCCTGAAAATGGGAAGCTTTTTTGTGCAATTCGACGCAAATACCAGTGGAAAAGTTCAATTATGGGACTTTAAATTTGAAAAGTACCCATAGGCAACGGGGAGAACCAGAGCGGCAAGAATCACGGCGGCGGTCCATAGCTGGGCGCCTCCGGTCAGCATGGTCTGAACGATGACCAGCAGTCCCACCACCAGCCAGATCCATCCGGCAATGCGGTGAACGGTGTGCCATACGTCCTCCCGCTGGCAGAAGGAAAAGTGCAGGGCGACTTTGGCGTCCGGAGAGCAGTCCCAGACGTGTCCGCCCAGGATCATCAGCACCAGTCCCAGAACGCAGGGGGCGGTAAAGGACAGGGACAGCAGGCTCTCCGAGCCGGCGGCTTCCAGTATGGCGCCGCTGCAAAACAGCACGGAGATCACCGGAAAGCCCCAGCGTCCCACCAGACGGAATTTTGCAGGGGGGACCTCCATTTTCATCTGATAACGCCACAGCTGAAGGTGGCAGATCAGGTCCAGCAGCATCATCAGCGCGGGAAGTCCGAATACCAGAACGGAACGGGGCAGCGTGTCGTCCCGCCCATCCGTGCCAATCAGTCCGCTGGAGACCACCTCGGGGATCTGCTGCCACAGCCGCAGTCCCAGCAGCATGGGCGCGGCACACGCCAGCAGCGTGACTGCCAGCAGAAGCCGTCCCTTTTCTTTGGAAACGTGCTTGCCGAAGAGCTTTGCGCCCTCGGCGTCGATCAACCGCTCATCGGCGGTCTTCTTTTTCTGTTTGCTCATAGCAGGAAAGGTTCCTCCAATCATCTTGCGATCCGGTGGGATTCAAAAGCAAAGAAAGGGGCTCGGAGAAACAGATCTCCGGGCCCCTTCTAAAACACGGATATTTGCTGGCAGAGCCAGGATCCTCCCGTTCAGCAGAAACGCTGCTTACTTATTGGAGGTGTGGATGGCGCGCTTTTCAGCCTGCAGGGCAGCCTCACGCATGGTCTCAGTCACCGTGGGATGAGAGTGGATGGTAGCAATAATCTCATCCAGAGTCATCTCGCCCTCGATAGCCAGAGCACCCTCAGCGATCAGGTCCGTAGCACGGGGCCCGATGATGTGCATACCCAGAACCTCGCCGTATTCCTTACCGGCGATGATCTTTACAATGCCCTCGCCGCCGTTCAGGATCAGAGCCTTGCCGTTGGCGCTCATGGGGAACTTACCAACCTTGTACTCAATGCCCTGAGCCTTGCACTGCTCCTCGGTCAGACCAACGGAGGCAGCCTCCGGCTCGATATACACGCAGGTGGGATTGGTCTTCTCATCATAGAAAGCCTCGTGACCCATGATGTTCTCTGCGGCAACCTCGCCCATAGCGGAAGCAGTGTGAGCCAACTGTGCATGACCCATCACGCAGTCGCCGATGGCGTACACGCCGGGAACAGAGGTCTCCATCTTGTCGTTGACAATGATGCGACCGCGGTCGTTATCCAGCTTGCCGGCTTCCAGATTCAGGGAAGCGGTGTTTGCCTTACGACCGATAGCGACCAGAACCTTCTCTGCCTCGAAGCTGACGGTCTCGCCAGCCTTGTTCTTGCAGACGACCTTGGCGCCCACGGAGGACTCCTCAACAGACTGCACGGGGCATTCCAGATTGAACTCCATGCCCATCTTCTTCATGTGTGCC
Source organism: uncultured Dysosmobacter sp. (assembly GCA_934565855.1). Taxonomy (GTDB): domain Bacteria; phylum Bacillota; class Clostridia; order Oscillospirales; family Oscillospiraceae; genus Oscillibacter. The sequence goes on along the minus strand of CAKTIO010000008.1, from coordinate 59,879 downwards.
ACACCAATCTTGGTCAGATCGCCGTCCAGCATGGGCAGCATATGGTCCATTGCCTCCACAACGGTGATCTTGGTGCCGAAGGCTGCGTAAGCGCATGCCAGCTCCAGACCGATGACGCCGCCGCCGATGACCACCATGGTCTTGGGCAGCTTCTCCAGAGACAATGCTCCGGTGGAGTCGATGCAGTTGGGGTTCTCCTTCAGACCGGGGATGGGAGGCTGAGAGTTGACAGAACCGGTGGCGACGATGATGGCGTCAGCGGTCATCTCCTCGGTGGTGCCGTCAGCCTTCTTCACAGAGAGCTTCTTCTCACCAACGAAAGTCGCCTCACCGTCGATCTTCTTGACCTTGTTCATCTTCAGCAGACCGGCAACGCCGCTGGTCAGCTTCTTGGAGATGTCGTTCTTGTGTGCGATGACCTGAGGGAAGTCCACTTCCACACCGGAGACCTTCACACCGATGTCAGCGCCCTGATCCTTGATCTGGGAAACCAGCTCTGCGGAGTGCAGCAGGCACTTGGTGGGAATGCAGCCCACGTTCAGGCAGGTGCCGCCCAGATACTGCTTTTCGATCACAGTGACCTTTGCGCCCAGCTGTGCTGCGCGGATAGCAGCAACATAGCCGCCGGGACCGCCGCCGATGACGATCACGCTGGTGTCGCCTGCGGGCTTTGCCGGTGCTGCGGGAGCGGCAGGAGCTGCTGCGGGTGCAGCGGCAGCAGCGGGAGCTGCGCCGCCGACCTGCTCGCCGGGCTTGCCGATCCATGCCAGAGTACCCTTCACGGGCACATCATCGCCCTCCTGGGCAACGATCTTCAGCATGGTGCCTTCTGCTTCGCTGGTCACTTCATTCGTCAGCTTATCGGTGGTGATCTCCACCACAACGTCGCCGACCTTTACTTCATCACCCTCGTGCTTGATCCACTTGGAGACAGTACCCTCCTCCATAGTCAGACCCAGCTGGGGCATCTTCAATTCAAAAGCCATTGGTTTGTTCCTCCTGTGTTACAGAACGATGCTCATGGGATTCTGCAGCAGATCGCGCAGATCCATCTCGAACTTGGCAACAACGGCGCCATCCAGCGTGCGGTGATCCAGGGTGACGGACAGGCGCATGACCTGCTTCTTCACGACCTTGCCTTCGTCGTCCAGAGCCAGCTCGTCTTCGATGGCGCAGACGCCCACGATGACGGAGTCGGGCTGGTTGATGATCGGGGTGAAGGTCTCAATGCCGAACATACCCAGGTTGGACACGGTGATGGTGGAGCCCTTGTACTCGTCGGGCAGCAGCTTGTTCTCCTTGGCGCGTGCAGCCAGATCCTTTGCGGTGGCGGACAGAGTGTCCAGACCCATCTTGTCTGCGTCGCGGATGACAGGAGTGATCAGACCGGCGTCCAGAGCCACAGCCATACCGATATTGATATGGGCGCGCTGGATGATCTGATGATTTGCCTCGTCGAAGCTCACCAGGATCTCGGGATGCTGGGTCAGGCACTTGGCAATGGCCTTCAGCACCAGATCGTTGACGGAGTACTTCTTGCCGGTTTCTGCCAGCAGCATCTTGCGGAACTTCATCAGCTCGGTGACGTCCACCTTGATGTTCTGGGTCACAGGGGGGATCTCGGTGTGGGAAGCCAGCATACGCTCGGCAACCACCTTGCGCATACCGGACAGCTTCACAACGGTATCGCCCTCCATCAGGTCCAGAGAGGACTTGGGAGCTTCCTTCTTAGCGGGAGCAGCCTCAGCGGCAGGAGCAGCTGCGGGAGCATTCTTCTGAGCCTCGGCAGCAGCCAGAATATCCTTCTGGATGATACGACCGGAAGGACCGGAGCCGGCGATGCCGGAGTAATCCACGCCCAGCTTGGCAGCGGTCTTCCGTGCCAGCGGGGAGATGCGCACGCGCTTGCCGTTGGCGGCAACCGGAGCGGGAGCAGCGGTAGGAGCGGCGGCTGCGGGGGCAGCCTCAGCAGCGGGAGCGGGAGCAGCAGCTGCGGGTGCAGCGCCATCGCCCACGGACTCGCCGGGCTGACCGATGTAGCACAGCAGACCCTTGACGGGGATATCCTCGCCCTCCTGAGCGACGATCTTCAGCATTACGCCGTCGTGCTCGCTTGCAACCTCATTGGTCAGTTTATCGGTGGTGATCTCCACGATCACATCACCAGTTTTTACCTCATCGCCCTCGTGCTTGATCCACTGGGAAACTGTGCCTTCCTCCATGGTCAGGCCCAGCTGAGGCATCAATACTTCATAAGCCATGACAGTAGTACCCTCCTCACTTGTTCAGCACGCGCTTGACGGCATTGTAGATGTCATCAGGATGCGGGAAGTTCTTGTCCTCCAGTACGGGGCTGAAGGGAGAAACGATGTTCAGACCGCAGACACGCTCCACGGGAGCATCCAGCTCGTCGAACAGCTCCTCGGAGATCTCCGCGGAGAGCTCGCCGGCAAAGCTGCCGCGCTTGACTTCCTCGGAAACGATGATAGCGTTGTGGGTCTTGGAAATGGACTCCTTGATGGCGTCCCAATCCACAGGCACCAGAGTGCGCAGGTCCAGGACCTCCACATCGATGCCCTCGGCAGCCAGCTTCTCAGCGGCTTCCAGAGCGAAGTTGACCTCACGGCTCCAGGAGATGATGGTCAGGTCCTTGCCCTCGCGCTTCACCTTTGCCTTGCCGATGGGAGTGATGTACTCCTCCTCGGGGATCATTTCCTTGTGTGCGTACAGCAGCTTGTGCTCCATGACGACTACGGGATCGGGATCGCGCATAGCGGCCTTGATCAGACCCTTTGCATCCTCAGCGCAGCTGGGAGCCACAACCTTCAGACCGGGGAAGTGGCAGACCATGCCCTCCAGGGACTGGGAGTGCTGACCGGCGTTGCGGCGACCGGAGCCCATGGGCATACGCAGCACCAGGGGAATGGAGCACTGACCGCCGGACATGTACTTCAGCTTTGCAGCCTGGTTGAACAGGGGGTCGGCGCACTCGGTCACGAAGTCGTCGTACATCAGCTCCACGCAGGGATGCATGCCGCGCATTGCAGCACCGACAGCCATGCCCATGAAGCCTTCCTCGGAAATGGGAGTATCGATCACACGGTTGGGACCAAACTCATCCAAAAAGCCGGTGGTAATGGCGAACACGTTGCCCATGACGGCCATGTCTTCGCCCATGATGAACATTTTGTCATCCCGGCGCATTTCTTCCAGCAGGCCCTCACGAATGGCCTTGCTGACCGTAATCTTTTTCATCTTGCCACACACCTTTCGTTATCTGCAGTATACATATCGTCGGTGACTTCGGAGGGATCGGGATACGGAGACTCGTCAGCGAACTTCACAGCCTCGTCCATTTCCTCCTGAGCGGCCTTCTTAATCTCTTCCAGCTCTTCGTCCTTGACGCCCAGAGCGTTCAGGCGCTTGCCCAGCTTCTCAATGCCATCGTTGGCGAGGGCATGCTCCATGTACTCCTTGGGACGGTATACAGCGGGATCGCCGCAGTAGTGACCCTGATAACGGTACACCTTAGCCTCAACAACATAGGGACCCTCGCCGGAACGGGCATGATCCATAGCGGTCTTCATTGCATCATAAACCTCGGTGGGGTTGGTGCCGTCCACCACAGCGTAGGGAACGTTGTAAGCGGCAGCACGGGTTGCCAGGTCGGGGGTGTTGGTGACACGGTGAATCTCAGTGGAAACACCGTAGCAGTTGTTCTCGATGAACCACACCATGGGCAGCTTCCAGGTAGCAGCCATGTTCAGGGACTCATGGAAGGAGCCCTCGTTGGTGGAGCTGTCGCCGAAGCAGCCGACGGTGACGGACTTGTCGCCCATGATCTTGGATGCCAGAGCGCTGCCGGCGGAAATGGGCTGACCTGCGCCAACGATGCCGTTTGCGCCCAGGTGGTTGCACTTTGCCATATCAGCGATGTGCATGGAACCGCCCTTGCCCTTGCAGTAGCCGGTCTTCTTGCCGAACAGCTCTGCCATGCACTTCTTGGGGTCCATGCCGCGTGCGATGGCATGACCATGACCGCGGTGTGTAGAGGTGAAATAGTCCTCGGGCTGAATTGCGGCGAATGCGCCAGCCTCAGCGGCCTCCTGACCGATGCTCAGATGGATGTTACCAGCCAGCATACCCTTAGTGAAGCATTCAGCGGCATGTTCTTCAAATGCGCGGATTCTGACCATCGTGCGGTAGAAGTCCAGCAGCATTTCCTTGGAGTACTTTTCTCCAGAGTTTTTCTTTGTTGCCAATGTTTTCACGCCTTTCTGTTAATTGTGTATATTGGGTACCCTTATGCTTGCCGCGGGGCAAACAGGGGAACTTCCAGCTCGTTGTCGAATTTCCGGCCCATGACCAGTCCTTCAATCTCTGCAATGATGACGTCCACCGTCAGCAGCACCTTGGTGCCCTCCACCAGATGACCGCCGTGGGCATTGCCGTGACGGTCCGTCAGGGTCATATGAACGTGCAGGTTCGTCTTGCCCTCGTCATCGTGGCAGATAATGCCGGATGCGTTGGTCAGCTCAATGGGTCCGGTCAGGTGCAGTGTCTCGCCGTAGCCGTAGCCTGCCTTGGTGGGAAGCTCCACCGGGTTGCAGAAATACGGGCTGTCGAGACTGCCGATGGCGCTGAGGATCACGCCGTTGTTGATGTTGTTGCGCTTGCAGGCCTCCTCCAGACCCAGCAGAACGTCCGTACCGGGCTTCAGCCGCAGTGCGATGACTCGACCCAGCTTACCCTGGGCCATCTCCATGTCCAAATTTTCCATGCCAGCCTCCTTGTAGTAATGATAGGTTTATAACTCAATATGCTGGAATGCATCACAGAGAACGAAAGTTTCCGGAGCCTGCTCCGGCCACTCCACCAGAGAATAGGCGAGCGGGGGGCGCATCCGCATTCTGTCGTCCTCTGAAAAGGGAACGTGATAAATGCAGTAGCTCTGTGTTTGGAAGGACCCGTGAAAGAATTTCTTCTTTTGCAGGGCGTTGAAAAACAGTGGGTTTACGAATACGGACCGCAGCGGAACGGACGAAAACTCACTGAAGGTTTCATATGTATAATCCGCGTCAGCGGTGAAAAGCAGCTTTTTCTCTCCAAAGGTCAGCACATAGCAGAAGTGCCGCACATCCCAGAACTTCTTGTCCAGATGCCTGGTGGAAAACGCCCGGACGGAAATGCCCGGCTCAATTTGGAAAGAGGCGTGGTCCGACAGGGTGGAAAGCGCCACACTGGGGGTCCCGCTGCGCTTCAGCTGGTCCACAAGACCACTGCGCGTGACCAGAGGATCATCCGGAAAGAAAATACCCTTGACCCGGCGGTGCCGTAAGAACTCGCAGGTCATCTCCGGAGAGAAGTGGTCCGGGTGGGCGTGGGAGAACAGCAGATAGTCGATCCTCTCAAACGGAGAATCGCCGTGCAGCATTTCCGACCATACGTCCCGGCTGAGATTGCTGAAGGGGTGTCCCTCCCGTCCGTAAATACCGTCCATCATCAGGGTGATGCCCTGGTATTGCAACAGCAGACCTGCATTGGAGATCAGTGTGACCCGCAGGGGAGAGCTTGTAGAGCTTGCGTTGGTTTCCATGCGTGTTAGATCCTTCCGAAAATGCAGTGTCGCCGCGCCGTGCGGGATGGAGGGAAATGGTCAGTTGACTTATGTCTGATATCCCTCTGATTCAAAGCTTATCTTAGTATTAGTTGTTGGAAAAGTCAATGGGGCGGAGGATTTCTTTTTCGTTTTTAGCAGAATGAATGATTTGAAGTCGCTTTTTTGGCGAAAATGCCGCAATTCAAATTTTTAACGGCGGATTCATTGCATTTCCGGGTGAGCTGTTGTATGATGTCTTTATCTCATAAAATTCTCAAAGGGGATGACTCCTACGAACGGTCTCTCTTCGTCGCTGGCGGAACAGGCGGCAAGCCGCATTATGGATATGATCCTAGTGGAACATCGGTTCCAGGCGGGTGACAAGCTGCCGAATGAGCTGGAATTGGCAAAGGAGCTGGGCATCAGCCGTATTACCCTGCGGGAGGCGATCCGCATCCTCTGCACCCGCAGCATGGTAGAGGTGAAGCGCGGCAGGGGAACGTATGTAACATCCTATGAGTCCCCGGTCTCTAATTCGGACCTGGCGCCGCTGAGTCCGGTGGCAATGACCCACCGGGACCTGCTGGAGATCCGTCTGATGGTGGAGCCCTCTGCGGCGTATTACGCGGCAAAGCGGGCGTCTGACAGTGAGATCGAAACCATGAAGGCGCTCTGTCTGGAGCTGGAGGCGCAGGTGGCAAAGGGACAGAAGCCGCTGAAGACTGAGCAGGACTTTCACAATGCGGTAGCGCTGGCAAGCCATAATCACTTTATGACCAAGCTGATGCCCATTATCAACAAGGCAATCTATACGGACATCATGTTTTTTGAGGAGAGCGTGAACTACTCCATTCAGGACCACCGGGAGATCGTCCGCTCTATTGAAAACCGTCATGCGGAGGGCGCCCAGGCAATTATGAAGCTGCACATCCTGCATGCCTATCAGGTGTCCAATCTCAGCGTGGAATAGGGCATGGTCCGTAGCTATGCCTATCATAGCATAGCCCACTGGCAGTGTGTGTTAATATTGTATAAATAAAAGAGGAACGCTCTGCAAAACGCAGGGCGTTCCTCTTTTCTGCTGGTCCGTTTTGCGCGGTGCGCCGTTTATTCGACGATCTCCTGATCCAGCAGATCCAGAATGGCGCGGTCCGCGCTCCAGAAATAGGCGTTCTCGCCCAGCAGCGCCGTGATGCCCGCCCGGTCGAAGTATTCCCGGACAGGCTCCGACATGCCGCAGCAGGCAACGGTCTTGCCCTGTGCCAGCAGGCTCTGGCACAGCTCCAGCAGAGTCTGCGCACCGGAGACGTCCACGCTGGGCATACCGCGCATGGACAGGATCACATGGTCATAGGCGGGCATTTCCGCCATCCGGTGGTTGAACTCATCCACCGCACCGAAGAACAGCGGACCGGTGATGTATGCCACTCCGGCAGTTTCCAGAATGGGGGGCTTTCCGTCTACAGAGCGGAGCTTGTTGGTGTCGATGGCGGAGAAGCTGATGCGGATATGGCTGGATTTCGCCATATACAGGATGGCGGAGTACAGCACACCCAAAATGATAGCTACCGTCAGGTCGAACACCACCGTGGCGACCATCGTCACCAGATACTGGCTGATGCCGGACTTGAATTTGTGGGAGAAGATGTAGCGGATGCCGCTCCAGTCGTTCATGCGCCAGGCGGTGACCATCAGTACGCCAGCCAGGGCAGACAGGGGCAGCCGTGCCATCACGCCGCCCAGCAGGAACATGGAAGCCAGCAGGAACAGCGAGTGGAACACGCTGGTCAGCCGGGTCCGCTGACCGGACTTCACCGCCACGCTGGTACGGGCGATGGCGGCGGTGGCGGGAACGCCGCCGAACAGCGGCAGCAGGATGTTGCCCACGCCCTGAGCAATCAGCTCCTGGTCGGCGTTGAAGGGCTCGTTCTTCATCCGGGAGGCGGACGCGCCGCACAGCAGGCTTTCGATCATGCCCAGAGCGGCGATGGTGACAATGGGGGACAGCAGGTCCTCCACCATGGAGAAGCTCAGCCCGGACAGCTGCAGGCGGTCCTCCAGCATCAGTGTGCGGGGAATGTCGCCCACCACAGCCAGACCATCCATTCCGGCAGCAATGGAGACGATGGTGGCGAGGATAATGCCCACCAGAGAGCCGGGGACCTTAGCGCCCCACTTCTTCGGCCACACCAGCATGACGACCACCACCAGCAGCCCCATCAGCACCGCCTGCCAGTTGGGGTGGAAGCCCAGCCGGGCGTAGGAGGCGATCTTCTCCAGATTGGAGCCGCCCTCGGACACGGTGCCGAAGAAGTTGTCGATCTGTCCCATGGCGATGATGATGGCAATGCCGGAGGTAAAGCCCATCACCACAGGCATGGGAATGAAGCTGATGAGCCGTCCCAGACGGAGAATACCTGCCAGCAGCAGAAGGATTCCGGCGGCGAAGCAGGCGAAAAACACACCCTGCAAGCCGTAGGAGGCAACGATGGTCACCAGCACGGCGCTCATGGCGCCGGTGGGACCGGAGATCTGATAGGACGCGCCGCCCAGCAGGGCGATGACAATGCCCGCGATGATTGCGGTCACCAGTCCGGACGCCGCCGTGGCGCCGGAAGAGACGCCGAATGCCAGTGCCAGCGGCAGTGCCACCGCACACACAGTCAGACCAGCCATCATGTCCTGAATGAGACTGGCGGCGTTGTAGCCGGAAAACTCCCGTCTCAGGCTGCGGAAAAAGGTAGAAATCATGGAAAAACCTCCCTAAAACACATACCTTTCTACTATATCAAAAGCAGTCCGGTGTGACAAGAAAAAATTACAAAAAGTGGGATTTTTCTACGTTTTACACGGTAAAATGTCCGTGTTTTCGTCAGAACGGCAGGCAGCGTCAGCAGGGAAAGGCACAGATGGGATTGACGGGGCAGGTGGGACTTTTTATAATGAAGGCAGAGAGGAACCCACGCGGAGAAGCGGCGCACAGGGCGCAGAAAGGAATGGGTGCATATGAAATATTCCATAGAGGGAAGTCCCATGCCGGTGGTCATCTGCCAGCTGGAGGCGGGAGAGAGCATGATGACCGAGCGGGGCAGCATGAGCTGGATGAGTCCGAACATGCGGATGGAGACCACCTCTGGCGGCGGTTTCGGCAAGGCGCTGGGCAGAATGTTTGCCGGAGAGGCGATGTTCCAGAACCGCTATACCGCCATGGGCGGACCGGGGATGATCGCCTTTGCCTCCAGCTTTCCCGGAGACATCCGGGCGTTTGACATCGCCCCAGGGAGAGAGCTGATCGTGCAGAAGAGCGGCTTTCTTGCCAGCGAGACGGGGGTAGAGCTGTCGGTGTTCTTCCAGAAGAAGCTGGCTTCCGGACTGTTCGGCGGCGAGGGCTTTATCATGCAGCGCCTTTCCGGTCGGGGAACGGCGTTCTGCGAGTTCGACGGTCACATCAAGGAGTATGACCTGGCGGCGGGGCAGTCCATTGTGGTGGACACCGGCTATCTGGCGGCGATGGAGGCGACCTGCTCCATGGAGGTGCAGAGCGTGCCGGGAATGAAAAACGTGCTGTTTGGCGGCGAAGGGCTGTTCAACACCGTGATTACCGGACCGGGAAAAATCTATCTGCAAACCATGCCCGTCAGCGCGGTGGCAGGCGCCATCCGCCCCTTTATCCCCACTCAGAGCAAGTAAACGGACGGGAAAATGAAGCACAGCCCCCTCCGGAATTGCCGGAGGGGGCTGCTTATATGGCGTGCCGGAAAGCAGCCGTGCCGTGCCGTTCCGACTCCGGAAACTGCCGGACTGCCGTGGATTTACAGAATGGACATGAACCACTCCACAGTCTTGGGGTCATAGTGGGAGAAGAACAGGCTCTCGCCGCCGTCCAGCGCTTCAATGGCTGCCATATCCTCCGTAGTCAGTGTGAAGTCGAACAGGTCGAAGTTCTGCTGCATCCGGTCCTTGTGGGTGGACTTGGGGATGATGACCACGCCGCTTTGCAGCAGGAAGCGCAGGGCGGTCTGAGCGGCGGTCTTGCCGTACCTCTTGCCGATCTCCGTCAGTACGGGGTTGGTGAACATATCCTTGCGTCCCTCAGCAAAGGGTCCCCAGGACTCGATCTGGCAGCCGTACTTTTTGAGGTATTCCCTTGCCGTCCTTTGCTGCTGGAACACATGGGTCTCGATCTGGTTCACGGCGGGCTTGATTTCCGCAAAGTGCTGGATGTCCAGATATCGGTCAGGACCGAAGTTGGAGACGCCGATGGCGCGGAGCTTTCCTGCACGATACAGCTCCTCCATAGCGCGGTAGGTGCCGTAATAATCACCGAAGGGCTGGTGGATCAGCAGCAGGTCCAGATAATCGGTGCGCAGCTTGCGCATGGATTCCTCAATGGATGCCTTTGCCTTTTCATAGCCTGCGTTGGTGATCCAGACCTTTGTGGTCAGGAAAAATTCCTCCCGAGGCAGACCGGACTCCGCCAGTGCCTCGCCTACGCCCTCCTCGTTATAGTAAGCCTGTGCCGTGTCAATGCTGCGGTAGCCCACGTCGATGGCGTCCAGCACGCAGCGCTTGGTGTCCTCTGCCGGGGTCTGGTATACACCGTAGCCCAGCTGGGGCATCTTGATCCCGTTGTTTAAGGTTACATATTCCATATTGGTACCTCCGTATTGATGAAATGTGGATTTCTTCCTGATACATACTTTACACGGGATGACAGGTGATGTAAATTATGGATGTCGCACAGTGCTTTTCAAAATTTGAAACGTAAAGGAGGCATCGTCATGCTGGACCTGTCTGAGCTGAGCCAGCTGGTGGCTTTTGCCGATCTGGGTACGCTGAGCCGCGTGGCGGAGAAGCTCCACATTTCCACACCGTCGGTCACCCGGTCCATGCAGCATTTGGAGGATGGCTTCGGCGTACCGCTGTTTACCCGCGGCAAGAACAGAATCGAGCTGAATAAAACGGGGGCAGTGGCAGTGGAATATGCCCGTAAGCTTCTGCGGGAGGAGGAGCAGACCGTCCGGCAGGTGCGTGCCTTTGACCAGCGGCAGCGGACGGTGGTGGTGCGGTCCTGCGCGCCCGCGCCGCTGTGGGAGCTGCTGCCCAGACTGAACGCCCGCCAGCCGGACATGCTGGTGTCCTCTGCAGTCTGTCGGAATGAGGAGGTGCTCTCCGCGTGGCAGGATGGCTCCTGTGATATTGCCATTCTCCCATTTCCCTTTGACGGTGCGGAGCCCTTCCTGCGGGAGAACCTGTTCGTCTGCGTGCCGCCGGACCACGAGCTGACCCGGCATACTCCTTTGACCTTTGCGGACATCAACGGCTTTAATTTCCTGCTGCGGACGGAGCTGGGCTTTTGGGATGCCCTTTGCCGCGAGAAAATGCCAGCCTCCAAGTTCCTGGTGCAGACGGACAACGCCGTGTTTGACGAATTGGTCAGGGCTTCCTCGCTGCCCTGCTTTACCACGGACTACGGTCAGCTGCAGGGTGGATATCCGGACCGGGTCAATATACCGCTGACAGACAATGCGGCGCACATCACATTTTATGTGGCGTGGAAAAAACAAAAGGGGTGAGAAAGCGCAATGCTTTCTCACCCTCTGTTTTGACTGTGCAAGTGTTTAATAGCCTACCGATCCTTCCGTTTGGAAAGAATGATGCCTGCCAGAACGACCATTTCAAAGGACAGGAAGGTTCCGGTTCCAAGAATGAGCGTGCCTCCATTACTAATTTCCCTCGTCGATCAGGCTTTTCCACCGGCGGTATTCCGGCGTGTCATCCCACTCCAGTGCTTTGCTGATATAGAACTCCGCCAGATCCAGAGACGCGGGAGGTGTCAGCGGGGTAAAGAGATAGTACGCCATGAGAAATGCACAGTGTGCGGCAGCCCTTTGCCTGCTTTCACGCTGGAACCGGTGCAGGGACGCCTCCAATACGAAAAACAGGTTCAGCCGGTCACACTCTCCTGCGTCTGTGTAAAAGCAATCCAGATCATGCACGGTCATCGCAAGGATGCTGGCTTCATCAAAATACGGATGTCCAAAGTCAATTCTGATTTTCATAGGCGGTATTTCTGTCAGTCCCGAATCTCAAGGGAAAGGGCATCCTGAGGATATCCACCTATCAAAGCGGATGCTTCCAGTATTCCACGGGGTTCCCGTTTACATCGTAGAACGTAACGGCACCGGTATTGATGGGCAGGACCATTGCAAAGGGCTTGCTGCTGTCAAGATCGACCACCTGCGTTGCGTTTCCATCATCAATTTCCAGACGTGCCGCCTGCTGCTGGTTCATGGAAATAAATGCCCGCTCCGGATACCCGTCTACGGTGTACTCTGCAATTCCTGCGTCCACTCCGGAAAGGCTCCCGCCACCGCGGAAGAAATATCCAAAGGAGAGACCGGGGCGGTCCACATAGACGGAAAACGTGTGGTCGCTCATGTCCTGCGGGTAGGAAATATAGGCTGCCATCGTGTCGGAAACACTTCCGTCAACGGTCCAATCGTCCTGTATTTTCTGGGAATTGCGGACATCGGATTCCAGACTGGCTGCTGTCAGACCGATATTGTGATGCGCATAAAGAAAGCCTACAAATAAGGCGCATGCAAGAGCAAGTCCGGATACGACCTTGAACACAGTCTTTTTCATTTGAGCACACTCCTTTGTGAAATCGGAATTTCTTTATTTTAGAAAAACGGTCCTATTTTACAAATTCAAATGCCAGCACACCAGTGCTTGATTCCAGCGAATAGACGATATCTGTGGTTTCATCAAGAGCAACAGGCTCCATGTCATCAGTAAGCTCGATTCTGGTGTCGGTTTCAAAGTCATACAGACCCCATTCCGGATGGGCGAGATGGTCCTCTGCATAAGCTGGATCGCTCATACCCGCGTTGACAATGGTAAGCATAGCGCCCGGATAGCAGACGTATACAGGATACTCGTAGGGGTCGCCGTTATCGTAAATTCCAGTATCCGTCCGTATCTCGCAGACATTCGAGATCTCCAGAACGAGTTGATCGTAGGTAAAAGTCTCAGTGGTTTCTGCCGGTGCTGGTTCCAACGGCTCCGCGTCTGTGCTGGAGGCTGCGGACTCAGCCGGGGAACTGGCGCCAGCGGAGACACTTTCCCTTTGACAGCCCATCACAGACAGCAGCAATACAAAGGAGGCAAGCAGAGCGGTGATTTTTTTCATCATGGAACATCCTCCTGGCTCTGTTTAAGCAAATACCCTCTGGTTGACGATCTCCACAATTCTTGTATTTTTTCATTTTACTATATTCCCGGATAAAACACAAGCTCCCGACCATGTGATCGGGAGCCTGACTTGATTTTAACGGGAATGCCCGGTTATGATGCTTTGTGCCTGTTCGCAGAGACTATTTTGTGCAGCAGAAATAGACGATGGACCCGTCCACATGGAGATCGATTTCCTTATACAAACGGTTCAGAATATTCCGCAGCTGTTCCTCCGTTGGAAACGGCGGAGTAAACCAGCCCCTCCTTGAGAGAATGCTCTTTACCAGCCAGTCGGTGATGCCGGATTTGCCCTTTATATAAAAACAGGCGATCCATTTACCTCCAGGCTTCAAAACACGCCATGTTTCCTGAAAAGCCCGCTTTTTATCGGGAAAGGCGTGGAATCCATTCATGGACAGCACAATGTCAAAGGAACCGTCATTCATTGGCAGGTGACCGACATCACCCTGAATACAGGATATATTGGCTCTCTCCCGCAGCCGTTTCTCTGCCTGACCGATCATATCCTTGCTGTAATCAAGACAGGTGATTTGAGCATCCGGCAGCGATTTCCACTTTTTCTCGGTGAATACAGCCGTTCCAACGGGTACATCCAAAATCGTGCCATGAAAAGCATCGGGGATATACGAAAGAACCTTACGCGCAATTTCATTGTCGTCCGTTCCGCTCCAAAAGATTTTGGTATATAGCCTGCTGAAAAGGCTTCCCTGTGTGAGAACATCATCGTATATATTTTTTGACGAGCGGTAAGCTTCTTTTATTTTATCTGCCATATTCTGCTCCATCAAATTCGGATTTGCCGCATTTTGCTTTTCTGCCATTCTACTATGCTTCTGAATCAAATACAAGCTCCCGGCGGTTACCGCCGGGAGCTTGATTTTTAGAATAATTCTTGGCTGACGCTGTGCTATGCCCTGAAAGATCCGCGAGGTTAACCCTCCTGTGCAATGGCAGCCTGCGCGGCGGCAAGGCGGGCGATGGGAACACGGAAGGGAGAGCAGGACACATAGTCCAGTCCGACCCTGTGGCAGAACTCCACGGAGGAGGGGTCGCCGCCGTGTTCGCCGCAGATGCCCAGATGCAGGTCCGGACGGGTGGCGCGTCCCAGCTCTGCCGCCATTTTCACCAGCTTGCCCACGCCCTTCTGGTCCAGCTTGGCGAAGGGATCGTTTTCATAGATCTTCTTGTCATAGTATGCGCCCAGGAACTTTCCGGCGTCGTCGCGGGAGAAGCCGAAGGTCATCTGGGTCAGGTCGTTGGTGCCGAAGGAGAAGAACTGCGCCTCTCCTGCGATCTCGTCCGCTGTCAGGGCGGCGCGGGGGATCTCGATCATGGTGCCTACCAGATACTTCATGTCGGAGCCGGCATCCCGGATCAGGGCGTCGGCGGTCTCCACCACGATGTCCTTCACATACTTCAATTCCTTGACCTCGCCCACCAGGGGGATCATGATCTCGGGAACCATCGTCCACTCGGGGTGCTTCGCCTGCACGTTCAGCGCTGCCTTGATGACAGCGGTGGTCTGCATGGCGGCGATTTCCGGATAGGTCACGGCAAGGCGGCAGCCCCGGTGTCCCATCATGGGGTTGAACTCATGGAGACCGGCGATGATCGCCTTGATGTCTGCCACGCTCTTGCCCATGTCCTGCGCCAGCAGGGCGATGTCCTCTTCATCGGTGGGAACGAATTCGTGCAGAGGGGGGTCCAGGAAGCGGATGGTGACGGGACAGCCCTCCATCGCCTCGTAAATGGCTTCAAAGTCGCCCTGCTGCATGGGTTCCAGCACAGCAAGTGCCGCCTTGCGCTGCTCGACCGTGTCAGAGCAGATCATATGGCGGATGGCGCGGATGCGGTCGCCCTCGAAGAACATATGCTCCGTGCGGCACAGACCAATGCCCTGTGCGCCGAATTTGCGCGCCTGTGCGGCGTCGTGGGGAGTGTCCGCGTTGGTGCGGACCTGCAGGCGGCGGTACTGGTCCGCCCAACCCATGACCCGTCCGAACTCGCCGCCGATGGTGGCGTCCACGGTGGGCACCGCGCCCTCGTAAATGCTGCCGGTAGAGCCGTTGAGGGAGATCCAGTCGCCTTCGGCATAGGTCTTGCCGGACAGCTCGAATTTCTTGTTTTCCTCGTCCATCTTGATGTCGCCGCAGCCGGAGACACAGCACTTGCCCATGCCGCGGGCGACCACGGCGGCGTGGGACGTCATGCCGCCCCGCACGGTAAGGATGCCCTGTGCCGCCTTCATGCCCTCGATATCCTCGGGAGAGGTTTCCAGACGCACCAGAATGACCTTTTCACCGCGTTCCGCCCATGCCTTGGCGTCCTCTGCGGAGAAGACGATCTTGCCGGATGCCGCACCGGGAGAAGCGCCCAGCGCCTTGCCGATGACCGCTGCCTTTTTCAGCGCCTCCGCGTCAAACTGTGGGTGCAGCAGCGTGTCCAGAGACCGCGGCTCGATCATGGCAACAGCCTTCTTTTCGTCGATCTGTCCCTCGTCCACCAGGTCACAGGCAATCTTCAGGGCGGCGGCGGGAGTGCGCTTGCCATTGCGGGTCTGCAGCATATAAAGCTTGCCGTGCTCCACGGTGAACTCCATGTCCTGCATATCGTGGTAGTGGTTCTCCAGCAGCTGGCAGACCTCCTGGAACTGTTGGAACGCCTCCGGGAACTTCTCCGCCATTTCCGCAATGGGCATGGGAGTCCGGACGCCTGCCACCACGTCCTCGCCCTGGGCATTGGTCAGAAACTCGCCGAAGAGCTTCTTCTCGCCGGTGGCGGGGTTGCGGGTGAAGGCGACGCCGGTGCCGCAGTCGTCGCCCATGTTGCCGAATGCCATGGACTGTACGTTGACAGCGGTACCCCAGGAGTAGGGAATGTCGTTATCCCGGCGGTAGACATTGGCGCGGGGGTTATCCCAGGAGCGGAACACTGCCTGGACCGCGCCCATCAGCTGCTCCTTGGGATCAGTGGGGAAGTCCGTGCCGATCTTGGATCTGTACTCTGCCTTGAACTGTCCCGCCAGCTCCTTCAGGTCCTCGGCGGTAAGGTCCACGTCCTGGGTGACGCCCCGGGCTTCCTTCATCTGGTCGATGAGCTGCTCGAAGTATTTCTTGCCTACCTCCATGACCACGTCGGAGTACATCTGGATAAAGCGGCGGTAGCAGTCCCATGCCCAGCGGGGATTGTTGGATTTCTTGGCAATGACATCCACCACGTCCTCGTTCAGACCCAGGTTCAGGATGGTGTCCATCATGCCGGGCATGGAGGCGCGGGCGCCGGAGCGGACGGATACCAGCAGCGGATTTTCCAGATCGCCGAACTTTTTGCCGGTGATCTGCTCCATCTTTTCAATGTATTCCATGATCTCTGCCATGATCTCCGGGTTGATCCGGCGTCCATCCTCGTAATACTGGGTGCAGGCTTCCGTGGTGATGGTGAAGCCCTGGGGAACGGGCAGACCAATGTTGGTCATTTCCGCAAGGTTGGCGCCCTTGCCGCCCAGCAGCTCCCGCATGCCGGCATTGCCCTCGGTAAACAGATAGCAGAATTTTTTGCTCATGCCACAATCTCCTTTTGTTCTGGAATTAGAAACAGCCTGTGCCGCCTTTGTGTTTATTTAAACGTTTAAAGTCCTATAAAAAATTATACTGACCGGGAAAAGAAAAAACAATTCATGATTTTTATAAGAAACCGTCAATAGAATTGAGAGTTTTGACGAAAGAATTTGTTGAAATCAGACAGAAAGGCGCGAAAAGGATAGAAAACGATTACGCACTTCCCTTTTCATGGAATTTATGATACGATTCCCTTAAAAGCAGTGAAAGGACCACAGGAAGCTTCCGCTGCGGCTTTTTTGAGTGCGGGGAGGAAATGCGCAGTGACAAACGTTCCTGAGTGGGATCTGCCGGGAAACTCCGGCGTGGCGGAGCAGCTCCGGGAGGCGGCGGACAGAAACGCCCTGTCTCACGCCATGCTGTTCAGCGGCAGCGGTGACCTGATTGCCGCGGCGCGGTATGCGGCTGCGGCGCTGGAGTGTACGGCGGTGCGGCGTCCCTGCGGTGTGTGTGAAGCGTGCCGCAAGGTCCGGCAGGGCATCCATCCGGACGTCACTGTGGTGCAGGATGGCGAGCATAAGAACATCGCGGTGGACGTGGTCCGGCAGGTCCGGGGAGACGCCTACATCCGCCCCAACGAGGGGGCGCGGAAGGTTTATATCTTTCCTCAGTGCGAGCTGCTGACGGAGACGGACCAGAACGTGCTGCTGAAGATTGTGGAGGAGGGACCGCCCTATGCGGCGTTCCTGTTCTGTGCGGAAAATCCCTCCACGGTGCTGACGACGCTGCGCTCCCGCTGTGTGGAGTGGCGGCTGCGTCCGGTGAAGCAGACCGCGGCGCCACAGCTGTCGGAAACGGTGCAGGCGCTGTGCCGGGCGTTGGGAGAAAAGCACCCCGGAGGCGTTGCCGGCGTGCTGGTGCGGCTGGAAAAGGCAAAGTACACCCGGGAGCAGCTGCAGGAGCTGCTGGCGCAGACCCGTCTTGCCCTGACGGAGGCACTGTTGTTGGATTATCGGCAGGGAAACCCGGAAAATACCGGAAAAACAGCGGCGTATCTTGCGAAAAACTTGACAAAAACCCAAATGATGCGCACAATAGAACTATTACAGAATTATTGGCAGCAATGCTTTTATAATGTGAGCGTCAGCATGGTGCTGGGTGCTCTGACCGTGGAATTGGAGGGTATCCTTTGACAGAAGTAATCAGCGTCCGCTTTCGCGGCGGATGCAAAAACTATTTTTTTGATCCCCGGGGCGCGCAGGTCAAAATGGGCGATCAGGTGATCGTGGAGACGGCGCAGGGACCGGAGTTTGCCACCTGTACCGAGGGCAACCATGAGGTGGAGGACAGCGCCATCGTCAAGCCTCTGAGCGGGATGCTGCGCATGGCAACGGACAATGACCGCCGCACCGTGGAGTACAACCGCCGGCGGGAGAGTGAGGCATTTGACATCTGCGAGAAGAAGATCGCTGACCACAAGCTGGAAATGAAGCTGGTAAACGTCAGCTGCAGCTTTGACGGCAGCAAGATCATCTTCTTTTTCACCGCCGATGGGCGGGTGGATTTCCGGGAGCTGGTGCGGGACCTTGCCAGTGTGTTCCGCGCCCGGATCGAGCTGCGGCAGATCGGTGTGCGGGACGAGGCAAAAATGATCGGCGGACTGGGCATCTGCGGACGCCCCTTCTGCTGTTCACAGTTTTTGGATGGCTTTATGCCTGTCTCCATCAAAATGGCAAAGACCCAGAACCTCAGCCTGAATCCCACCAAGATCTCCGGCACCTGCGGACGGCTGATGTGCTGCCTGAAGTACGAACAGAACGCCTATGAGGACGCCATGAAGCGGATGCCCAAGCAGGACTCCTTTGTTCAGACGCCGGACGGTCCCGGCAATGTGAAGAGCGTGGATCTGCTGCGGGAGAAGGTCAAGGTCAGCCTGGATTCCGCACCCAACGATCCGCCCAAGACCTACCGGGGCTGCGAGATTCGTATCCTGCGCAACGGCAAGGGCAGCCGGGAGGGCATCGAGGTCCCGGCAGAGCGCCCGGAGCGCTATGTGGAGGAGCTGCCGGAGGAAGAGCTGTTTATGACGCCGGTGATCTCCACGCCGTTTTACATGAACCGCATCGAGCCGAGAATGGAGCGGGAGCTGGATGCCCCCATGCGGGAGAAGATCGGCGGACCAGAGAGCGGGGAAAAGCGCCGGCGCCGCCGCCACAGCGGCAGCCGGGGACACGGTGCCGTTAAGCCGGAGGAGAAGCCGCCGGTGCAGAAGCAGGGCGAAAAGCCAGAGCCGCGGCAGGGCAGCGACAGACCGAAGCCCGCCAGAAAGCCGGGACCCGCCCCCCGGAGACCCCAGCAGCAGGATGCTGCGCCTAAGGCGGCGCAGCCACCGAAAAAGCCCGCTGCCCCTGCTGCGGCGGAGGAGGGCGGAGAGCAGGTCAAGCGCCGCCGCCCCCACCACCGGGGAGGACGCCGCCGCAGAAGCGGCGGAGCGCCCGGAGCAGCCCCGGCGTCCGCAGGCGAGGAATAACACCGACCACCGGGGAGCGGACTGTCTGCCGCTTCCCGGTGTTGTTTTTCAGAAACGGTCCGCCGCTGTGCGGCGGACGGAAAGGAATGCAGTCATGGGAAAATTTGACGGCGTACTGCTGGCAAGTGATTTTGACAATACCCTGATCTATACCGAGGAGGCGCTGCGCACCTCTCAGCCGATTCCGCCGCTGGGTGAGGAGAACCGCAGAGCGCTGGAATATTTTATGGCGGAGGGCGGAAAATTCGCCCTTGCCACTGGGCGGGCGCTGCCCTCGCTGAAGCATCTCATTCCGCTGGTGCCCTTCAACGCCCCCTGCGTTGTCTGCAACGGCGCTGCGATTTACGATTTTGAAGCGGAGAAATATCTGGAATACGCCATGCTGGAGCAGCAGGCGCTGCGGCGGGCGGATGTTGCGCTGCAGCAGTTCCCCACGGTGGGCGTGGAGGCGTACCACATCCAGAATACCGTGCATGTGGTCCATCCCAACGCCGCCACCCGGCAGCACAAGCACCTGACCCATGTGGACATGGAGGAATGTTCCTCCATGCTGGAGGTGCCGCTGCCTCTGGGCAAGCTGCTGTTTGAAGAGGAGCATGATGTGCTGGAGCAGGTGCTGGCATTCTACCGCCAGAAGGGCTGGGCACAGGACTATGAGATGATCTTCTCCGGTAAAATGCTGCTGGAGCAGACCCGGAAGGGTGCCACCAAGGGCGGTATGGTGCTGAAGCTGGCGCAGCTGCTGGGAGTGGACCGGAAGGACCTGTACTGCGTGGGCGATGAAGCCAACGACCTGTCCATGCTGCGGGAGGCGGCACAGGGCTTTGCCCCGGAAAATGCCATTCCGGCGGTGCGGGAGTGCGGCGCGACCATCGTCTCCCACGCCAGAAAGACAGCTCTGGCGGACGTCATCGGCATTCTGGATGAAAAATATCCGGGGTGACCACCTCCTATAAAAAGAAACGGACATCAAGCGCAAAACGGCGCGGCGGACGAAGCAGCAGTCCGCCACGCCGTCTGTTTTTTGCCGGTGACCTCCGGAAGGGGAGGGGAGCGGTGGAGGTCTCTCTCCAAAATTTTTTGCGGAAACGGCTTGACAAATGGAAAAGATATGTTATTGTATTAGCGGATTAAGACAACGACACACAATACATCAACCACATAAACAACACAATACAATGCGAAAGCGGAGGTCCATGATGAGATGGGAATTTTCCAATGACGCCCCGATCTACTCCCAGCTGATCGGGCAGATCAAGGTAGGGATCATCGCCGGAGTATTTCCGCCGGGAGAGCGGCTGCCCTCCGTGCGGGATATGGCGATGGAGGCAGGCGTGAACCCCAACACGCTTCAGCGCGCGATGGCGGAGCTGGAACGGGATGGGCTGGTATACAGCCAGCGCACAGCCGGAAGATTTGTAACGGAGGATCGGACAATGATCGAAGCGGCAAAGCACACCCTAGCAAAAAGCCAGATCCAGAGCTTTTTAAGCGGAATGCAGCGGCTGGGCTATGACCGGGAGGAGATTTTGGAGCTGCTGAGGCAGGAGACGAAGGAGGAACACCATGCCGGTACTGGAATGTAAGGATTTATGTAAAAGCTATGGAAGGGTGCAGGCACTGGACCATATCACGCTGACCATCGAGCCGGGACGGATCGTGGGGCTGCTGGGTCCCAACGGCAGCGGAAAAACCACCCTGATCAAGCTGGTAAACGGACTGCTGACGCCCACCTCCGGAGAGGTGCTGGTGTGCAACACCGCTCCCGGAAAGGAGACCCACAGCGTGGTCAGCTATCTGCCGGAGCGGTCCTGCCTGCCCACCTGGATGAGCGCCCGGCAGCTGATGGATTTCTATCAGGACTTTTATGAGGATTTTCGCCGGGACCGGGCGGAGGAGATGCTGGACCATCTGAACATCCGGCAGGAGCAGCGCATCAAGCAGATGTCCAAGGGCACCCGGGAAAAGGTGCAGCTCATCATGGTCATGAGCCGCCAGGCAAACCTCTACCTGCTGGATGAGCCCATCGGCGGCGTGGATCCCGCTACCCGGGATTATATCCTCAGCACCATCATCAGCAATTACAATCCGGAGGCGGCGGTCATTCTCTCCACGCACCTGATCTCCGATGTGGAGAAGGTGCTGGACGAGGTGGTGATGATCCACCAGGGCAGACTGGTGCTGCAGGCATCGGTGGATCAGATCCGGGAGGAAAAGGGCATGAGCGTGGACGAGCTGTTCCGGGAGGTATTCAAATGCTGAGAAAATTGTTAAAGCACGAGTTCCGTGCCACCGGACGGATCATGCTGCCAATGTACCTGATCGTTCTGGCAGCGGCGGCAGGCGGAAACTTGTCCGTCCGGATGATGAACCACTCGGATAACCGGGTGGTGGATATACTGGCGGCGCTACTGATGATGGCGTTTGTGGTGGCGATGATCGGTGTGGCGGTCATGACACTGGTGGTGATGGTGCAGCGCTTCCGCCGTAACCTGATGGGCGATGAGGGCTACATCATGTTCACCCTGCCGGTGTCGGTACACCAGCACCTGTGGAGCAAGTTTATTACGTCCGCGGTGTGGTTCGTGGCTACCGGAGCGGTGATGCTGCTGTCCATGCTCATCATGGTGCTGGATGTGCAGGTGGTGGAGGAAATGGCAAATTTCTTCCGGCAGCTCTGGCGGGAGATCACGGGGTATTACGCGCTCAACAGCGCCGCGATCGTGGGTGAGCTGGTGCTGCTGGCACTGATCAGCAGCGCGGTGATCTGCCTGCAGTTCTATGCCGCCATGGCAGTGGGACACAGCTTTGCCAACCATAAGGTGGCGTGGTCCGTGGTGTTCTTCTTCGTAATGCAGTTTGTCGTACAGTTCCTTGGCACTCTGGGATTGAGCAACTCCTATTTGTTCAGCGGCTGGTCCGGTCAGCTGGACCTGATGATGGAGCTTCACTCACTGCTGTGGACGGCAATCGGCGTTTCCGTCATTACCGGTGCGGTTTATTACATCATTACGGCATACTTCCTGAAAAAGCACCTGAATCTGGAATAATGCGGCGCGGTCCGCAAAATGCGCCCCTGGGACAAATCGTCCCAGGGGCGCTGTGTATTTGCGGGGTGGCTGTCAGCCCAGCAGCTTGATGCCGTTGCCCCACACCGCGCGGATGGCGTTGGGCTGGCGCACATACATGCTGCGCTGGAAGCGCTCCTTCACGCTGAGGGGGTGGGGCTGGAGCAGCTGGCTGTCGTCCAGCACCAGGGCGTGGAGCCGGTCTCCCACGGCAAAGCCATCTCCGCCGCCGAAGTAGTGGGCGGCTGCCGTGGTGCCAAGGTACCATGCCTCCGCCTCGGTGAAGAAGTCCGTCTGCCAGTTGTCCATGATCCGGCGGACCTTGGAGGCACGGATGGTGGCGGCGGCAATATCAAAGCCGTTCAGCTCCGTGCTGCCGCCGATGTCACTGCCCAGCACCACCTTTAGCCCCTCGTTCAGCATCTGCCGCACCGGCGCGATGCCGGAGCAGAGGTCGATGTTGGAGTTGGCACAGTGGACCACCGTCACGCCTGCTTCCCGGATGGCGCGGCGCTCCCGCTCATCCACATGGACGCAGTGCGCCATCAGGGTCCGGTTGGTCCACAGTCCGTATTTGGCGTAGGAGTTCCAGTATTGGGGGCAGTCCGGGTGCAGGGACCGGACCCACTCCATCTCCTGCAGATTTTCCGACAGATGGGACTGGACCGGCAGGTCCCGCTCCTGCACCAGCCTTCCCAGAAACGCCATCAGCTCATCGGTACAGGCGGGGGTAAAGCGGGGGGTGAGCATGGGGCGGATGCTGTGGAACTGCTGGCATTCGTCCAGCCACCGCAGGGTCTCCCGCTGGGATTCCTCCGTGGTCTCCTGCAGGTCCTTTCCGCCATTGCGGTCCATGTTCACCTTGCCCACATAGCCCACCAGTCCGGCTTTTTCCAGCTCCTCCATCAGGATCAGGGTGGCGGGACGGTGCAGCGAGGCGAACAGGCACACCCGGGTGGTTCCGTTGGCAACAAAGTCATGGGCAAGACGGCGGTAGGCGGCACGGGCAAACTCCGGGTCGGCAAAGTGCGCCTCTGCCGGGAAGGTATAGGCGTTCAGCCATTCCAGCAGCGGAAGGTCCAGCCCCACGGCGCGCAGGGGGTACTGGGGCGCGTGCATATGCATATCGCAGAAGGATTGCAGGATCAGGCAGTCCCCGTAATCCTCCAGCGGCGCATTGCGGTACTGCTCCGGCAGCACGGGATAAATGCCGGAGATCACACCGTCCTCCAGCACCAGATAGCCATGCTCTGTAATATCCATGCGCCCCAGCGCGGGCAGGGAGACCAGATTGCCCCTGAGAACGTTTACTGCCATAAAGATCCCTCTTTCCACAAAAATCGCAGGCAAAACAAAAGCGCCTGCCCGGATGGATGCATTCCTCCGTTCAGACACTCATAGCAGAGCCTTCGGCAGCTCCGTAGAAACGTCCGCACCCGGGAAGACTCTCCCGCCCAGCGGACCTATATGAGCCGTTTTCTGAGAAAAGAGTAGCACAGCCGGAAGGGAAATGCAACCCTGTCACCCAATTTTCTCCTCCGGCGTATGCTGGATTACGGGCGGAGACCGCCCGGCAGGAGGGACGAAGATGATAGAGAGCATCACATGGGCGGCGGCTGGCACGGGGTTTACCTTTGCCATGACAGTGCTGGGCGCCGCCACCGTGTTTTTCTTTGCAGGCACTCCGCGGCAGCGGTGCCAGCGCGCCATGCTGGGGTTTGCGGCGGGCGTGATGACGGCGGCGTCCGTGTGGAGCCTGCTGCTGCCCGCCATTGCCAAGGCGCAGGAGCGTGGGCTGCCCGGCTGGCTGCCCGCGGCGGTGGGAATGCTGGGCGGCGTGGCGTTTTTGGCGGCGCTGGACGCACTGCTGCCCCAACTGCGCCGTCTGCGAAAGGGCGAGGGTAC
Organism: uncultured Dysosmobacter sp.; assembly: GCA_934565855.1. GTDB lineage: Bacteria > Bacillota > Clostridia > Oscillospirales > Oscillospiraceae > Oscillibacter. Next base: position 35,960 of record CAKTIO010000008.1, on the reverse strand, counting down.
ATCGGTTTCCCGGCGGTCGGCGCTGCTGGCGGCTGCCATCACGCTGCACAACGTGCCGGAGGGCATGGCGGTGGGGCTGGCGTTTGCGCTGGCGTCCAGAGGGGAGAGCCTTGCCGGCGCGGCGGCGCTGGCAATGGGGATCGGCATTCAGAATTTTCCGGAGGGTGCGGCGGTGGCGCTGCCGCTGCGGCAGGAGGGCTGCTCCCGGCGGCGGGCATTTGCAGGCGGCGCGCTGTCCGGCGCGGTAGAGCCGGTATTCGGTGTGCTGGTGGTGCTGATCGCCGCCGAAGCGGCGGCGGCCATGCCATGGCTGCTGTCCTTCGCGGCGGGAGCCATGCTGTATGTGGTGGTGGAGGAGTTGATCCCCCAGGCGCACAGCCGGGCTGGCACCTGCGGCTTTGTGCTGGGCTTTCTGGTGATGATGGTGCTGGATGTGGCGTTGGGATAGACGACAAAGCAAACAGCAGGGAGCGCCGAGGGGGCGCTCCCTGCTGTTGCTATATGGAAAATGCCGTGCCGTCAGCCGGATTTCTGATAGGCGATGCGGGGAGTGCCATCCTCCACATGGATGATGCCGCAGGGCGTGAAGCCCAGCTTTTGCAGCAGGCTCCGCATGGGCAGGTTCTGCTCATGGGTGTCGATGCGCAGGTTGCGGCACTGGCTGTAGACCCACTGGATGCACGCGGTGGCGGCGCCGTGGGTGCCGGGCGCGGAGGCGAGCCGGTGGATGACGCCGTAGGGCGCGTCATTGAGCCAATGCCCCTCAATGACGGTATAGGTAGGGTCCGCCGTGCCGAAGAGATAGACGAAAACACCCTGCACCGTGCCGGAGGCGTCCGTGCAGACGCAGCTGCGTCCGGCGGCGATGTCCTGTTCCACCAGAGACTGGGGCGGGAAGCCGCCGCCCCACTGTCCGGCATTGCCGTGCTGCGCCATAAAGGCGCGGGCGTGGGCATAGATGGCAAGAATGCGTGCCAGCTCCTCCGGCTGGGCGCGGCGGATGGCGTAATCTCCGCTCACAGGGTCTCGACCTCCAGCCCGGTGAGATAGCGCCGCAGCATGTCAAAGGCGTGGTTGGTGGAAACGCCCCGGACGCGGTCCCGGCGGCGCTTGCCCAGGTGCAGCTCCCGGCAGAAGGTGCCGGTGGGAGTGGAAAGCCCCACATAGACCAGCCCCACCGGGTTGCCCCGCTCGTCACTGTCCGGTCCGGCAACGCCGGTGACGGAAACGGCAAGATCCGCGCCTGTCAGTCTCCGCACACCGTCCGCCATCGCGCGGGCGGTGGGATCGGCAACGGCGCCGTATTCATCCAGAACGGACTGGGGAACGCCCAGCACATCCGCCTTTACCGATGTCCAATAGGACACCACGCCGCCCCGGTACACATTGGACGCCCCGGGCAGGGCGGTGATCTGCTGGGCAATGAGACCGCCGGTGCAGCTTTCCGCCGTGGCAAAGGTCTGCTTCTTTTCCAGCAGCAGCTTCAGGCACTGCTCCGGCAGACCGGAGACATCCACACCGTATACATAGTTGCCCAGCGCCTCCTGGACCTCCTTCACCACAGGGGCAAGCATGGCTTCCGCCTCTTCCGCGGTGGCGGCCTTCGCCGTGGCGCGGAGCCGGACCTCCGAGGGCTTGGCGTAAGTAGCGAGGGTGGGATTTTCCATAGACACCATCCGGTCGTGCAGGATCTGCTCCACGGAGGATTCGCCCAGACCGAAGCTCATCACATCATGAGAGAGGATGATCTCCTGGCTCAGCTGGCGCAGATAGGGAATGGCACAGCGCCGGGTCATGGTCTCCAACTCGAAGGGAGGACCGGGCAGCATCAGCACATGCACGCCCTCTTCGCAGAAGGCGCAGCCAGGCGCGGTACCCACGGCGTTGTCAAAAATGGTGCAGCCCACCGGCAGCTCTGCCTGGCGGATGTTGTTCACCGGCATTTCCCGGTGCATGGATTCCCGGTAAAACTGCTTGAGGTTCTCCACGATGTCCTCGTGCAGCTCCATCGGACGGTGGAAGACCTCGCAGATGGTCTGCTTGGTCATGTCATCGTAGGTGGGACCCAGCCCTCCGGTGGTGATGATGATGTCCGCCCGCCTGCGGGCGATCTCCAGTGCCTCCTCCAGCCGCTGGGCATTGTCGCCCACCACGGTGTGCCAGAAGACGTTGACTCCGATGGCGCTGAGCTCCCGGGAGAGGTACTGGGCGTCGGTATTGGCGATGTTGCCCAGTAGGATCTCCGTTCCCACAGCAATCAGCTCTGCCTTGTGTGCCATAAAAACGCTTCCCTTCTCTGTTATTTTTACGGATGGCTCCGCCCGCCGGGCGGAAACGGCTTACAGCCGCTTGATGGTGCCGTCGTTTTTGATGCGGACCCTTTTGATCCCGGCAAGGGACTTTTCCATCAGGGCGTCCACGTCCAGCGCCGCCTCGGCGGCAGCGACGTCCTCTAGCACCGGGCGGGTGCAGGGGTGCCGGGGAGTGAACACAGTGCAGCAGTCCTCATAGGGCAGGATGGAGGTGTCGTAGGTGCCGATGCGCCGGGACATCCGGATAATTTCCACCTTGTCCATGCCGATCAGGGGACGCAGCACCGGCAGCTCCGTTACGCTTTCCGTAACACCCAGCGCCAGCATGGTCTGGCTTGCCACCTGCCCCAGCGACTCGCCGGTGATCAGGGCGCCCGCTTTGACCCGGCGCGCCACCGCCTGCGCCAGCCGCATCATAAAGCGGCGCATGATGAGGGTGAAATACTCCTCCGGGCATTTCCGGCGAATCTCCTCCTGAATCTCCGTAAAGGGGACGATGTGGACCATCAGTTGACCGCACCAGGGCGTCAGCTCCTTTGCCAGCTCCAGCACCTTGTCCTGTGCCATCTGGGAGGTATAGGGAGGAGACTCAAAATGCACCATTTCCAGCCACATGCCCCGGCGTGCCATCATCCAGGAGGAAACAGGGCTGTCGATGCCGCCGGACAGCAGGGATACCGCCTTGCCGCCCATGCCCACCGGCAGACCGCCGGCGCCCTCCATCGCGGGACCGTGGACATAAGCCGCCTTTTCCCGGATCTCTACGAAAACCGTCAGGTCGGGATGGTGAACGTCCACCGCCACCTGGGGGAACAGCTCGTTCAGCTCGCCGCCCACCGCCTGGGACAGCTGGATGGAGTTCAGCGGATAGCGCTTGTCCGCCCGCTTGCTCTCCACCTTAAAGGTCCGCGCCTTGGCGAACTCTCCGGCAAGATAGGTTTTGGCAGTGTCAACAATGGCTTCCACGGTTTTTTCACAGGGCAGCGCCCGTGCCACCGCTGCCACGCCGAACACCTGAGTGCAGGCGCGGTAAGCGCCGTCCATGTCGCACCCGTCTTCCTTGGGCTCCACATAAATGGTGCTCTGCCGGGTGTAGATCTGAAAGCGCCCGTAGGGACGGATCCTGCGGCTGACGTTGGACACCAGCTTGTCCTCAAATACGTTCCGGTTCAGCCCCTTTAAAACGACTTCGCCTAATTTTAACAGCAATATTTCCTGCATGGTTTCTTCTGCCATTGGGGAAACCCTCCATTATTCTTGAAAATCTTTAACTACATATTATAATGGATGGACTGGAAAATAGGAAGAGGAAAACGCGGCGGAGCCTGGAAAAAAATAAAATGCCGTGTCACCTTTTGCAGGGATGGACCGTCTGAATAAATGACCGGTCAAAAAAGACACGATGAAGGGGGGCGGGACCAGTGAGACAACAGGAGACGGAAAAGGCGTGGTTCACTGGACAGGTGGTGCGCTGTCAGGCGGATCTGTTCCGGGTGGCGCGCAGCATCCTGAAGACGGATGAGGATGCCGAGGACGCCGTACAGGAGGCGATCCTCAGTGCCTATGCCAGGCTGCACCTGCTGCGCCAGAGGGAGAGCTTCAAGCCGTGGCTGCTGCGCATTCTGGTGAACCAGTGCTACGATGTCTGCCGCAGGACCCACGCCACGGTGGAGCTCTCCGGCGTGGAGGAGACGCTTCCCGCCCCGGAGCCGGACCGGACAGAGGCGCTGTCGCTGTGGCAGGCGGTCGGGCAGCTGTCCCGGGACCTGCGCGTCACCGTTGTGCTGTTTTATTACGAGGACTACAGCATCCGGCAGATCAGCGAGGTTCTGGGGCTGTCCCAGGACGCGGTAAAGGCGCGGCTGCACCGGGCGCGCCAGCGGCTGAAGCAGCTGCTGCGGGAAGAAGGAGGAACCGGAAATGCAGGATCATTTATTGGATGAAAAGCTGCGGCAGAGGGCGAAGGACGAACCCCTTCCTCTGCCGGAGGACTATGAGGAGCGGGTGTTTTCCACCTGCGCAGGACTGCCGGAGCATCCGGCGAAAAAGCGCCGCGCCATCCGCTGGCAGGCGGCTGCCGTGGCGGCACTGGCGGTGTTTCTTGCGGTGCCGAACCTGTCTGCCAGCGCGGCGGCGGCAATGGAGCGGGTACCCCTGCTGGGGTCCATTGTCCGGGTTATCACCGTGCGGAGCATCTACTACGGCGGGGGACACGGCACGGCGGAGGTCACCGTACCGGAGATCCAGGGAGACAGCAGTGCGGCAGGCTCCGTGAACCGGGACGTGCAGGCGTATACCGACCGGCTGCTGACCCAATTTCAGGAGGACTGCAAGACGCTGGGCGAGGGCTATGAGAGCCTGGACGTCAGCTATGACGTGCTGACCGACAGCGACAGCTGGTTCACCCTGCGGGTCAACGGACTGCAAATCATGGCAAGCGGCTATGAGTTCAGCCGCATTTACAACATTGACAAGCAGGCGGACCGCATCGTTGCCCTGAAGGACCTGTTCCAGCCGGATTCGGACTGGGCGCAGCGGCTGACGGAGGAGATCCGGCGGCAGATGGCACAGCAGATGGAGGACCCGGATTCCGGCGCTGTTTACTTTACAGAGGACTGGGAAGGCGTCCGGGACGACCAGAACTATTATTTTGACGCGGACGGACGGCTGGTGCTGGCGTTCGATGAGTATGAGATCGCGCCGGGAGCAATGGGCGCGCCGGAATTTACCATTCCGGATGACGTCTGGCAGGAGGTCCGGCAATAAGAAGACCAAAGGAGGATCAGGCAGATGAAGCAACTGAAAAACGCAGTGGGCGTGTGCCTGCTGGCACTGCTGCTGGTATTGGCGGCAGGCTGCGGAAAGCAGGCGGAAACGGCGGAGAACACCCTCACCGGTACATTGGATGAAGTAAAAAGCTTTCAGTTTGTGGTGACGGACAATCAGGGCGACAGCTATTCCTTTCCCATCGAAGCGGGGAGGGAACCCGAGGGACTGTCCCAGGTACAGGAGGGCGACAGGGTCACAGTGACCTATACGGGAAAGCTGACTGTGGTGGACCGCTTTACCGGAGAGGTCCTGTCAGTGCAGGCGGCGTCCTGACTGCGGATCAGAAAGAGAAACAATGGAACGGGGCGCTGCCGGAGTGGCAGCGCCCCATATGCTTTCTGCTTCTGCGAGGAGGGGGGACCCAGCCCGGCTCAGCCCTTTAAAATGTCGCTGTTCCGGTACTGGATGGCTTCCGCCAGATGCTCCGCGCCGATGTGCTCCGCACCATCCAGATCGGCAATGGTCCGGGCGACCCGGAGAATGCGGTCATGGGAGCGGGCGGTAAGCCCCATGCGCTCAAAGGCGGAGCGCATCAGCTTTTCCCCGGCGCTGTCCAGCTGGCAGAAACGTCCTGTCAGGGCGGGGGTCAGATGGGCGTTGCAGGGAATGCCGGTCCCGGCGTAGCGGCGCTGCTGGATGTCCCGGGCGGCAAGCACCCGGCGGCGGATCTCCGCGGAGGCTTCCGGCTGGCTCTTCCGCTGAAGCGCTTCATATTCCACGGACGGAACGGAGACGTGCAGATCCATCCGGTCCAGCATGGGACCGGAGATCTTTTCCACATATTTTGCCACCTCCCGGTCCGAGCAGGTGCATTTTCCGGAGGGGTGTCCCCGCCAGCCGCAGCGGCAGGGGTTCATGGCGCACACCAGCTGAAACCGGGCGGGCAGGTGCAGCGTGCCGCCGGCACGGGCGACCGTGACCTCGCCATCCTCCAGTGGCTGCCGCATGGCTTCCAGCACGTCCCGGTGAAACTCCGGCAGTTCGTCCAGAAAAAGAACGCCGTTGTGCGCCAGCGAGATCTCTCCGGGACGCATGGCGGGACCGCCTCCGGCAATGGCGGCGGCAGAGGCGGTGTGGTGGGGAGAGCGGAAGGGGCGCTGTGTCAGCAATGGATGGGTGTGGTCCAGCAGCCCTGCCACCGACCAGATGGCGCTGGTCTCCAGCGCCTCGGTGTGGCTCAGCGGTGGCAGGATGGAGGGCAGCCGCTTTGCCAGCATGGATTTTCCCGCGCCGGGGGAGCCGATGAGCAGGATGTTGTGTCCGCCTGCGGCGGCGACCTCCAGGGCGCGCTTTACGTTTTCCTGCCCCATCACATCCTGAAAGTCTGGCAGAGGTGTCTCCTCCGGCTGAGGATTCCAGGGTGCGGCGGAGGGAAGGGACATCTGCCCGGTCAGGTGCTGCACCAGCGCGGAGACATCCGGCACGCCGTAGACCCGCAGCCCCCCGGCAAGGGTCGCCTCCGCAGCGTTTTCCGCCGGAACGAATAGTGTCCGCACCCCGCAGCGCCGTGCCGCCAGCGCCATCGGCAGAATGCCGTTTACGCCCCGCAGTGCCCCGGTAAGGGACAGCTCACCCACAAAGGCGGCGTCCCTTGGCAGGGGCGGCAGCGCGCCGGAGGCTGCCAGAATGCCCACAAGGATCGGCAGGTCGTATACCGTTCCCGCCTTTTTCTGCCCGGCGGGCGCCAGATTCACGGTGATCCGGCTGACGGGAAATTTTACGCCGCAGTTTTTCACAGCGGCGCGGACCCGCTCCCGTGCCTCCCGGACGGCGGCGTCCGGCAGTCCCACGATGTCAAAGGCGGGCAAGCCGCCGGAGAGAAAGCACTCGGCACTGACCTCGTATCCGGACAGACCGGTCAGCCCCAGCGAACGAACAGTGACGACCATGTAGAACCTCCTGCTTTTTGAAAGATTCAGAATAGGGAAACGTTTTTTCTTCCTGAAAAGTACGGAAATATGGTAAAATCATGTAAAATGCAAGTTGTCTGATGACTGCGCGCATGGCTGATGCGTCAAAGAAGTCTTGACTAACCAAAAACATTTTACCACAAGATGACGAAAAGCGGAACGATAGAATTGAAAAAATGACGAAAAAGGGAGCGGTGATTTGACCTTTCCACAAAAAAATGCAAAATTGCGCAAAAAATAACAAAGAATCATTTACATGAAAAATAGAAGGTGCTATAATACCAGCGCATGGGATTTGACATACAACTCATGTCAGATTTCATGAACTCGTTAAAATGCTGCTGCCAAGCGGCAAATTATAGGAGGTAAGTTTATGGCAAGAAAGTTCAAGTCCATGGACGGTAACACGGCTGCGGCCCATGTCAGCTATGCGTTTACCGAAGTGGCGGGTATCTATCCGATCACCCCGTCCTCTCCCATGGCAGATATGGTAGACCAGTGGTCCGCCAACGGCCGTAAGAACATCTTCGGTACCACCGTCAAGGTGTGCGAGATGCAGTCTGAGGCAGGTGCATCCGGCACGGTGCACGGCTCTCTGGCAGCCGGTGCAATGACCACCACCTACACCGCATCTCAGGGTCTGCTGCTGATGATCCCCAATATGTATAAGATCGCCGGCGAGCTGCTGCCCTGCGTGTTCCATGTTTCCGCGCGTACCGTTTCCACCCATGCGCTGAACATCTTCGGCGACCATTCCGACGTCATGGCATGCCGCCAGACCGGCTTCGCCATGCTGTGCGAGAATGACGTTCAGGAGATCATGGACCTGTCTCCCGTGGCACATCTGGCTGCCATCGAGGGCCGCGTTCCCTTCATCAACTTCTTCGATGGCTTCCGTACCTCTCACGAGATCCAGAAGATCGCCGTGTGGGATTACGAGGACCTGAAGGAAATGTGCGACATGGACGCTGTGGATGCGTTCCGTAAGCACGCTCTGAACCCTGAGCGTCCCAACATGCGCGGTTCTCACGAGAACGGCGATATCTTCTTCCAGCACCGCGAGGCATGCAACCCCTACTACAATGCACTGCCTGAAGTGGTGGAGAAGTACATGGACAAGATCAACGCCAAGCTGGGCACCGACTACAAGCTGTTCAACTACTACGGCGCACCCGATGCTGACCGCGTGATCATCGCCATGGGTTCCATCTGCAACGTGGCAGAGGAGGTCATCGACTACATGACCGCTCACGGCGAGAAGGTCGGTATGGTGAAGGTTCACCTGTATCGTCCCTTCCGTGCTGACAAGCTGCTGGCAGCCATCCCCGCTACCTGCAAGAAGATCGCCGTGCTGGACCGCACCAAGGAGCCCGGCTCTCAGGGCGAGCCTCTGTATATGGATGTTGTCACCGCTCTGGCAAACGCCGGCAAGAACGACATTCAGGTCATCGGCGGCCGTTACGGTCTGGGCAGCAAGGATACGCCTCCCGCATCCGTGTTCGCCGTTTACAACGAGCTGAAGAAGGACGCCATGAAGCGTGAGTTCACCATCGGCATCAACGACGATGTGACCCACCTGTCCCTGGACGAGGAGGCTGCTCCCAACGTGGCAGCCGAGGGTACCATCGAGTGCAAGTTCTGGGGTCTGGGCGGCGACGGTACCGTTGGCGCAAACAAGAACTCCATCAAGATCATCGGCGACCATACCGACAAGTATGTTCAGGCATACTTCCAGTATGACTCCAAGAAGACCGGCGGCGTCACCGTCAGCCATCTGCGCTTCGGTGATAAGCCCATCAAGTCCTCTTACTACATCAACAAGGCAGACTTCGTGGCTTGCCATGTTCCCTCCTATATTACCAAGCACTTCCCCATCGTCCGCGACGTGAAGCCGGGCGGAACCTTCCTGATCAACTGCCAGTGGAACACTGAGGAGCTGAACCATCATCTGGACGCAGCCTCCAAGCGTTACATTGCCAAGAACAACATTCAGGTCTATACCATCAACGCCATCGACCTGGCGAAGGAGATCGGTATGGGCAAGCGCACCAACACCATCCTGCAGTCCGCATTCTTCTCTCTGGCAAAGGTCATGCCCGAGGCAGAGGCAATTCAGTTCATGAAGGATGCAGCCACCCATTCCTACCTGAAGAAGGGTCAGGATATCGTCGATATGAACCACAAGGCAATCGACCTGGGCGCTACCGCATACAAGAAGTTCGACGTTCCCGCTGATTGGGCAAACGCTGTGGATGAGGATGAGAAGACTCAGCTCACCGGCAAGCCCGAACTGGTGGAGCAGGTCAAGACCATCCTGAACCCCGTGGGCAAGATGGATGGCGACTCTCTGCCGGTCTCCGCATTTGCAAAGCATGTGGACGGTCAGTTCGAGCTGGGTGCTGCCGCCTATGAGAAGCGCGGCGTTGCCGTTTCCGTTCCCACCTGGGACGCTGCAAAGTGCATCCAGTGCAACAACTGCGCTTATGTCTGCCCCCATGCCACCATTCGTCCCTACGCTCTGACGGAGGAGGAAGCCAAGAACGCTCCCGAGGCTGCCAAGATCGTGGACATCAAGGCTGGCAAGGGCAAGGGTGTTTACAAGTACACCATGGCTGTCTCTCCGCTGGACTGCATGGGCTGCGCCGTGTGCGTGGGTCAGTGCCCGGTCGGCGCTCTGACGATGGTTCCCCAGGAAGAGGAAGCTGCACAGCAGGATGTGTTCAACTACTGCGTTGCTGAGGTTTCCGAGAAGAAGGATATGCAGGACAACACCGTCAAGGGCAGCCAGTTCAAGCAGCCCATGCTGGAGTTCTCCGGTTCCTGCGCAGGCTGCGCCGAGACCTCCTATGCTCGCCTGATCACTCAGCTGTTCGGCGATCATATGTATATCTCCAACGCCACCGGCTGCTCCTCCATCTGGGGTGGTCCGGCTGCAACCTCTCCCTATTGCACCAATAAGGAGGGTCACGGTCCCGCATGGTCCAACTCCCTGTTTGAGGATAACGCCGAGCACGGTCTGGGCATGTATCTGGGTCAGCAGGCTACCCGCGAGCGTCTGGCTGACCTGACCCGCCAGCTGATTGCTGTGGAGTGGGCTCGTCCCGAGCTGAAGGAAGCTGCTCAGAAGTGGCTGGATACAATGGATGACGGTGATGCAAGCAAGACCGCTTCCGAGGAATATGTGAAGGCTCTGGAGAGCAGCATTTCCACGGTGGACGAGCTGGCTTCCATTCCCCAGTTCAAGGATCATGCTGCTGAGCTGAAGGCGCAGGGCGCACAGTTCTGTGACTGCGAGGCATGCAAGCTGGTTGCTGAGATCCTGAAGGATAAGGAATATCTGCGCAAGAAGTCCGTGTGGATCTTTGGCGGCGACGGCTGGGCATACGACATCGGCTTCGGCGGCGTGGACCATGTGCTGGCTTCCGGCAAGGACGTCAACGTCTTCGTCTTCGATACCGAGGTTTACTCCAACACCGGCGGACAGGCTTCCAAGGCTTCCAACATCGGTCAGGTCTGCCAGTTCGCAGCTGCCGGTAAGGAGACCAAGAAGAAGTCTCTGGCTGAGATCGCTATGAGCTACGGCTACATCTATGTGGCACAGGTGGCTATGGGTGCCAACCCCGCTCAGACCCTGAAGGCAATTCAGGAGGCTGAGGCATATCATGGTCCTTCCCTGATCATCGGCTACGCTCCCTGCGAGATGCACAGCATCAAGGGCGGCATGATGAACTGCCAGAAGGAAATGAAGAAGGCTGTGGAGTGCGGCTACTGGAACCTGTTCCGCTTCAACCCCGCTGCCAACGGCGCAAAGTTCACTCTGGATTCCAAGGAGCCCGCAGGCGGCTATCGTGAATTCCTGATGAACGAGGCACGTTACTCTCGTCTGACCCGCGAGTTCCCGGATCGTGCCGAGAACCTGTTCGAGCGCAACGAGCAGAACGCAATGGACCGTTATCAGCACCTGCTGAAGCTGAAGGCAATGTACAGCGAGTAATCGCGACGTTTCCTTTTCAAAATCCCTGGCGGTATTTACCGCCGGGGATTTTTTCGTGTCCAGAGGAATCCTCATAAAAATTGTTGCGGAAGGAGAAGAAAGAAAATCAAGTATCCGTTAAATTTTTGCAAAATAACACTGGAAATATGGGCGCAGGGGGTCTATAATCAGTGCATTTGGTGGAATCAACGTCTCTTTCAGACAGAAAAGGAGTTTTTATGAAGAAACTGGTTTTCCCAAATGATGCGGCAAAGGCATCTCCGAAGCTCTGGTGGAGATCCGCCTTCCTGTGGGTCCCGCTGGTGGCTCTGCTGGATACGCTGCTGATCGAGCTGCTGAACCACAAGGTGTTTACCACGGGAATGGCGGACTTTTTCAGCTTTGTGTCGGACCATCCTTTGGCTTTGCTGGTAAATTTTCTGCTGGTGCTGATGACAATGACACCAGCGTTTTTCCTGCGGCGGCGGGCATTCTGGTGCGCGTTGCTGTCAGCGGCGTGGCTGGCGGGCGGAGGAGCCAACGGCTTTATCCTGTTGAACCGCATGACGCCCTTTACCACGGCAGATCTGACGGTGCTGAATACCGGACTGGATACCCTGCCCAACTACCTGTCCAGAGGCTATCTGATTCTGCTGGCGGTAAGCGTTGTGCTGCTGGCAGTGCTTCTGGTGCTGCTGATCTGGAAGGGTCCCCGGAACCGCGATCCCCTGCGGAAGCGGCTTCTGGTGGGTGCGGCGGCAATGCTTTTGACCGGCGGCTGCCTGGCTGGCTGCTGGAACTGGGCGTTTCATGTCCATCAGCTGTCTGCGACCTTCTCCAATCTGGCGTTTGCCTATGATGACTATGGCTTTGCCTACTGCTTCCTGCAAACCTGGTTGAATAAGGGCATCCGCCAGCCCGCGGGCTACAGTGCGGAAAAAATGCAGGAGATCCGGGACCGCATCACCACGGATGCGGAGGCTGGAGCCGATGGCGCTGCGGCGCAGACGGACGTCAACGTGCTGTATGTACAGCTGGAGTCCTTCATGGACCCGCAGGAGGTCAAGGGGCTGGAGCTGAGCGAGGATGCGCTGCCTTACTGGCATCAACTGGAAAAGGAATTTACCTCCGGCTACCTGACGGTTCCCGTAGTGGGCGCGGGTACCGCCAACACGGAGTTTGAGGTTCTGACGGGCATGAGCAGCCGGCTGTTCGGACCCGGCGAATATCCCTATAAGACCTGTCTGCAGAACAAGACCGTAGAATCTGTGGCATATGATCTCAGCGCACTCGGGTATGGTACCCATGCCATTCACAACCACCGGGCAACATTTTACACCCGGAACATTGTGTATGCCAATCTGGGCTTTGACGATTTCACCTCTCTGGAATACATGCCCAAGGTGCAGAAAACGCCCAAGGGCTGGAGCCGGGACTATATTCTGACGCAGGAGATCACCGAGGCGCTGAACGCCACGCCGGACCAGCCGGATCTGGTGTTCACCGTGTCGGTGGAGGGACATGGCAGCTATCCAAAGGAGGAGCTGCTGACAAATCCGGAGATCCGGGTCACCGCCTGTCCGGAGCATTGCAATGCGACCTCGGTAGAGTATTACGTCAATCAGATCCACGATATGGACACCTTTGTCCAGCGTCTGACGGAGGAGCTTTCCAAGCGGGACGAGAAGACCATTCTGGTGCTGTACGGCGACCATCTGCCCTCGCTGAATCTGGAAAAGCATGATATGGAGTCCGGAAGCCTGTATAAGACCCGCTACATCATCTGGAACAACTTCGGTCTGGAAAAGCAGGACGCGGACCTGTACGCCTATCAGCTGACCGGCGCGGCGCTGGATTCCATCGGTATCCACCAGGGAGAGATGACCCAGTTCCAGCAGTATTGCCGGGAGGAGCCGACTTACCGGACGGATATGAAGGCAATCCAGTATGACGTGCTGTACGGACGGAATTACTTCTACAACGGGGAAAGCCCCTACGCTCCCACGGATATGAAAATGGGCGTGTCCAAGATCCAGGTGCTGAACCTCTACCAGAAGGATGACGCCTGGTATGTGCAGGGGCGGAATTTCAGTCCCTACTGTAAGGTCACGGTAGATGGAAAAATTTTGGAGACCAAGTACATCAGCACACATCTGCTGGAGCTGCTGGAGGACCCCGGTACGGAGGACTATCGGGATCTGGTCATCAGTGTGGTGGATATGCACCATGAAATTTTGAGCGATACGGAATAAGTAGATATGACCGCAGAAAGGCTCCCGGAGCGGACGGTGAAACCACCGCGCTCCGGGAGCCCTTCTATTGCTGCAATAGGGTGAAGGTATTACAGGGGCAGCGTCCACTGCTGACCGGGAAAGTCCACCGGCTGGATTTGCGGGGCAAGCTCTGGATGCTCCTGCAAAAAGCGCCGGGTCAGGGCGAAGTCGTCCCACTGGTGCATGGGAAAGACCGTGTCAATACGCGCCAGACCCAGCAGATAGGTCAAGCCCCAATCGTAAGCACCGCCCTGCCGGGGGTCCAGCGGAGCGAAGGCAACATGGATGTGCCGCTGGCGCAGCGGCTCCAGATAGCGGCGGAAATTGGCAGCCATAGTGCCGTTCCAGTCCTTACCCTCCTCCTCCCAGTGCCACCAGTTCAGATCCCCCGCGTGATACAGGGTCACGCCGCCGCTGGTGACCAGAAAGGCAACGCCCTCGTCAGTAGAGGGCAGGGTCTCGACCAGAAGGTCCGGTAATTCCCGCCGTTCATTGCCCTTCAGGCAGAGGCAGCACTCCGCAGTCTCGGGAGAAAGCTTCCATTTTTCCCGGTTATGCCGGTCCAGCCGGATGTCACAGCCCAGAAAATACCGGACGGCGGGCAGGGCAAAGATCCCGGGCTGAAAGTGGTCGTGGTGCTGGTGGGATGCAAAGACATACAGGGGCTTGTCCGCTGTTATGGGCGGCAGCTCGCCCTTCCACCAGTCAAACAGCAGATATTGGCGGTCCGTTTCCACCAGAAAGCCACTGTGCTCTAAAAAGGTAATGTGCAGCATGGTCCGTTTCCCCCGGTTTCTGACAGGATCTTCAGCAGGGCGCGGCGATTTTTTCAAAAATCCGCAAAAAGCTGGGAACCCCCCGCACCGCTGTGGTATAATCATAGCATGAAACAGGAGAAATTGACAATGGAAAACATTTTACGGCAGTTGCCGGAGCCGCTGCTGCACTGGTACCGGGGCAACGCCCGGGATCTGCCCTGGCGGCACACCCGGGATCCCTACCGCATCTGGGTCTCGGAGATCATGCTGCAGCAGACACGGGTGGCGGCAGTGCTGGGCTATTACACCCGGTTTTTAGAGGCGTTTCCCACGGTTCAGGCGCTGGCACAGGCACCGGAGGACCGGCTGATGAAGCTGTGGGAGGGGCTGGGCTATTACAGCCGGGCGCGGAACCTGCAAAAGGCGGCGCGTCTGGTGGCAGAGGACTACGGCGGAGCATTTCCACCCGCCTATGGACAGCTGCTGGCGCTGCCGGGGATCGGAGACTACACCGCATCCGCCATTGCCTCGGCGGCGTTTGCCTTGCCGGAGCCTGCGGTGGATGGCAACGTTCTGCGGGTGGTGACCCGGCTGACAGACTGCCATGACGACATTCTGGATGCCGGGACCAAGAAGCGCATCCGCCAGCAGCTGGCGGAGATCATGCCACGGGAGCCGGAGCAGGTGCGGATCTTCAATCAGGCAACGATGGAGCTGGGGGCAACGGTCTGCGTTCCCAACGGACCACCGAAATGCGGCGCCTGTCCGGCAGCGGCATTTTGCCGGGGCAGGGCGCTGGGTACGGCGGAGAGTCTGCCGGTGAAGCGTCCGAAAAAGCCCCGGACGGTGGAGCATTGGACGGTGTATCTGCTGCTGCGCCCGGACGGACGGGCGGCACTGCGCCGGCGTCCGGACAGCGGGCTGCTGGCGGGGCTTTGGGAGTTTCCCAACGTTCCCGGAGAGCTGACGGAGGAGGCTGCCGCCGCCCCGCTGGCACAGTGGGGGCTGCGGGCTACTGCCTGGGAAAAAAAGCTCACGGCAAAGCACATCTTTACCCACCGGGAGTGGCAGATGACCGGCTATATCCTGCGGATAGAGGGCGATGGACCGGAGGACTTTCAATGGGTGGACGGCGCAGGGCTGGCGAAGTGCGCGGTGCCGTCTGCCTTTGCCAGATACTATGCGGAGGCGCAGCGTCTGCTGCGGCAGGAGCGGGAAGGAGACGCGGAGTGAAAAAGATCCTGGTCATCGGGTCCACGGTAGTGGACGTTATCATCCGCCTGGACCACCTGCCCCGCACAGCGGAGGATGTGAACGTGGAGGGGCAGCAGATGAGCATGGGCGGCTGTGCCTATAACGCCGCCATGCTGCTGCGGCACATGGGGGTGCCGTACTGCCTGTTTTCTCCAGTGGGAACGGGAGCCTACGGCGACTTTGTGCGGGAGCATTTCCAGCGCCGGAATATGGAGGTCCTGCTGCCGGTGAAGGAGGAAAACGGCTGCTGCTATTGCTTTGTGGAAAACGGCGGAGAGCGGACCTTTCTCTCCTACCACGGGGCGGAATACCGCTTTTCCAAAGAGTGGTTTGACCGGCTGGACCCGCAGGCGTTTTCCAGCGCCTATTTCTGCGGGCTGGAGGTGGAGGAGCCAACAGGGAAAAATATTCTGACCTTTTTGGAGGAGCATCCCCATATTCAGCCGTATTTTGCCCCGGGACCCCGGTTCCAGAGCATCGACCGCGGCAGGATGGAGCAGATTTTCGCCCTGCATCCGGTGCTGCACCTTAATGAGAGCGAGGCACTGTCCGCTGCGCGTGACCATGCCGGACCTCCGGCAGGCTCCGGCGTGGAAGCGGCAGCGCGGGCGCTGCACGGTCTGACGGGAAACACGGTAGTAGTGACGCTGAGCGACCGGGGAAGCTGGTATGAGACGGGAACGGACCGGGGTATGGTCCCGGGGTATCCGGTGACGCCGATGGATACCATCGGCGCGGGAGACGCCCACATCGGGGCGCTGATGGGGCTGCTGGCAAAGGGGCTTCCGCTGCCCCGGGCGTTGCGGATTGCCAACCGGCTCTCTGCCGCCGTGGTGGCGACCCGGGGCGCGGTACTCAGCAGTGAAGAATTTGCCCGGGTCTGGAAGGAGTGTGCGCCATGATCTGCTGCCTGTGTCCAAGAAACTGCGGGGCGGAGCGGACGGAGACCCTGCGGGGCGGAGTCTGCGGCGAGCCGTCCGCGCCGGTGTGCGCCCGGGCTGGGCTGCACCTGTGGGAGGAGCCGTGTCTGGTAGGACAGCACGGCGCCGGAACGGTGTTTTTCTCCGGCTGCAGCCTGCGCTGCTGCTTTTGCCAGAACGAACCTATTTCGCAGCAGGGTGTAGGCAAGACCATCAGCGCCGGAAGACTGCGGACAATTTATGAGGAGCTGATCGCCCAAGGTGCGGCGTGCATTGATCTGGTGACCCCCACTCATTTTACCCCGGTGATTTTGGAGTCTCTGGATCAGCCCCTTCCGGTTCCCGTGGTGTGGAACAGCGGTGGCTATGAAAAGCCGGAGACGCTGCGCCTGCTGGAGGGACGGGTACAGGTTTATCTGCCGGACCTGAAATACGTCCTGTCGGGACCGGCAAAGCGGTATTCCGCGGCGGAGGATTATTTTGACTGGGCTGCGCCTGCTATTTTGGAGATGTTCCGCCAGACGGGACCCTACCGTATGGAAAACGGACTGCTGCGCTCCGGCGTACTGATCCGGCACCTGATGCTGCCGGGAGAGATGGAAAACACCCGCCGCTGCATCGACTGGGTGGCGGAGACCTTCCGCCCCGGCGATGTGCTGTTTTCCTTGATGAGCCAGTACACCCCCCAGCCGGGAGCCACCGGGAACCTGAAGCGCCATGTCACCCGGGCGGAGTATTCCGCAGCGGTGGAGTATATGGAAAACTGCGGTATCCGGGATGGCTTCACACAGGAGCGGACCTCGGCAAAGGAGGAGTATACGCCGGATTTTGACCTTTCCGGCGTGTAAAGCGGTCGTATATTGAACAATGTGTCATAAAAAACGCAGCAGGAAATTTCCTGCTGCGTTTTTGTATCGGATAGAGGGCTTGCGGTTAGTCCTTTTCCCTGTGCAGTCCGCCTGCCTTGCGGAGATTTTCCAGCACCTCGGCATATTTCCGGGCGGCGGCGGTGGGGTTGCCGCGAAGAATACGCATGGACTGGCGGTAGCTCCGGGCGCTGCGGGTGCGGATGCGGGCGTCGTAGGTGCGGAGCTTTTCCAGTGCCTCGCCGATCTCCGCCTTCCGCTTTTCCAGCGCTTCTCCAGTCAGGTCCCGCATGGTGTCCAGTCGGTCCCGGTAGGTCTCCAGCGCGCCGGTGATGCTTTTCAGAGCGGACAGCTTTGCCTCAGACCGCTTTTGCAGGGCGGCTTCAAACGCCTCCTGCCGCTGCTGGCGGCGCAGCGTATGCTGGCTGCGTCCGGCGGCAATGCGGTTGGCAAGCAGGAGCTTCTCCACCTCGGTCTTTTCCCGGAAGCTGCGAAGCTCCTCCTCGGCAAAGACGGAGTAAACCTCCACCCGCTTGGCGATCCGCCGGATCTCCTCGTTTTCCTCGGTGAGTCGGACCAGCATTTCCCGCAGGTCCATAGCGGCGCGGAAGGACTGAACAGCATCCACGGAGAAGCCGGCAACCAGCAGAAAGGCAAGCGGCTCCGCCACCATCTGGGGAAGGCGCAGCACCAGCTGCTCCACGGGAGGATGGACCACATGGACCAGCAGAATGGAGAACACGCCCCATGCCAGCGAGCTGCTGAGACAGATGTACCCGTGAAGATTGTACTTTTGGTTGGAATAGTCCCAGTAGCGCACCTTGAACAGACCTTCCATAGCGGCACCCGTGGCGTATTCCAGCAGCGTGGCGGACAGCATACCCAGCAGGTATACCAGTGCCAGATGACTGCGGACCGGCAGCGTGGCAAAGAGAATGATGATGGCGCCGGAGCCGTAAATGGGCAGCAGCGGTCCGTGGAGAAAGCCCCGGTTCACCCACCGGTGCTGCCGGGCGGAGACATAGCAGGACTCCCACAGCCAGCCGCAGAAGCAATAGAAGAAGAAAAACAGGACCCACTGGTGGGCGGAGTAGTCGCTCATGGGCGAAATTCCTTTCTGTGGTGAAATGTGCTTACAGCAGGTTATACAGGATCTTCGCCATCTGTCCGCGGGTGATGTTGGCGCCGGGACGGAAGGAGCCGTCACTGTAGCCGCCGATTACGCCCTGTGCCGTCATGGTCTGAATATAGTAGGCGGCATAAGCGGGAATGGCGCTGGAATCCGTAAAGCTCAGGGGAGCGGAGGCATAGCCCTTTTCCTGGGTGCGCCCGATCATGGCGGCTGCCTGCGCCCGGGTCAGAGAGCTGTTGGGGTTGAAGTACAGCTGCCCGTTTTTCTCTGTGCCGCTGATGATGCCGATGGAATACAGCGCCTTCACGGCGGTTTGCGCGTAGCCGCTGATTTGGTCCGCATCGGCGAAGGGCAGGGTCATGCTGGCGTAACGGTCCTCATTCAGTCCCAGATAGCGGAACAGCATGGCGGCAAACTGCTGCCGGGTGATGTTCTGGTTGGGGCGGAAGGTACCGTCCGTATAGCCGGTGGTGATGCCGGACTGGTACAGGAAGTCCACATAGGTAGCTGCCCAGTATCCGTCAATGTCGTTGAATTTGTGCGCGGTCCCCTTGGCGTCGATATCCACCGAGGCGCGTCCGATGTTGCCGGAGCGGTCCTTGGCAAGGATGGTGACGCGCATGGCATCGTGGGTATCGCCCACGCTGGGCAGGATGACCGTGACCTTGCCGGAGGCGGCATCGTAGGTGTAATTGGCGGCAGCACTCTTGGTGGAGCCGCTGCTGTAGGTCACAGCAATGTGGCTGCGGTCAGGAATACCGTCCACCGCATCGGCAACCGTTGCCGTTACGGTCCAGCTGCTGGTGTTCAGCTGGGCGTGAACGGTGGGGGCGGCAGTGTCCTGAATGCCGTTGTAGGAAGCCACCAGCTGGTCCAGATAAATGGTTCCGGAGGCGGCGGGATAGCTGATGGTGGTCTCTCCCGTCTCCTCATCATAAAGGTACTGGGCGGAGCCGGAGACCTGGAAGCCGTTGATGGCGGCGGTGCCGGTGGGCAGCGCCACGGAGAACAGCTGATAGCCGGTAAAGCTCAGGGGAGCGATCTCCGTGGTCTCTGTGGTAGAGCCGTTGGAGGTCAGCAGGGACAGGGTGTTGCCGGAGCCATCACCGTAGACCCAGACGTTCAGCAGGGTATAGGCGCTGCTGATGGCATAGGGCTCCGCAAAAATCAGATGGGCGGCGCCGTCAGAGCCAAGGGTGTAGTCCACCTTGCCGGACATTCTGCCGTACTGGACATAGGCGGCGTTGGAATTGGCAGACAGTGCTGCGCCGTAGCTGTAGGACGCCACGGCAGGCAGCGTTCCCTCAAAGTCCTCCACGGTACTCAGGGCAATTTTGCCCACCTGGATCTGGACTGTGGCGGTCTTACCTCCAGCGGAAACGGTCAGCGTTCCGGTGCCGGGGGTGGTGGCGGTGATGGTGCCGTTGGCGTCCACCGTGCCGATGCTGCCGCTGAGGGACCAGGTGAACGCACCTGCGTCCGCCTTCAGGGACTGGTGGCGGTAAACGGCGGTGGGCTTCAGTGTCAGACTGCTGCCCGGCGTCATGGACAGGGTGGTGACGGTGGAATTGCCATTCTTCACGGCAATGGAATCCGGCGTGGAGATGGCATGGATGGTGGCAGAGCCGCTGCGTCCCCCGTGGCTGGCAGTCACAGTGACGTCACCGCCGGAGGCGGGCGTTACCAGCACATCGCTGCCGTTGACAGAGGTCAGGGTCCCTCCAGTGGTGTCCAGAGAGTAGTCTGTGCCGGACATGGGAATGTAGTTGGTGTCCATAGCGGAAACGGCAAGCTGCACCTGGCTGCCCGCCAGCACATAGGGATTGTCCGCCTTGACGTAGAAGTGGTCCAGCACGCCGGTGGGTTCGTTGGACGCCACCAGAAACAGCTGGTTGGATACCGCCCGCTGGGTGCCGCCGGAGGGGCTGTTCACCGTGGTGGCGGAGGTGGCGTCAGGGCGGGTCACGGTCAGGGTGGTGGAGCCGCCGCCATCCAGACACAGGGCGGTGACGCAGCCCAGCTCCTGAAGCCGCTGTGCTACCTGCGCCATTGATGCGCCGATGGACAGACCGGACTGCCGTCCGTCAATAGTGTAGAAGACCAGTGTGCCATCCGCCTTCTGTCCCACTGCCGTGCGGGGGTTCACACCGCTGGGCAGACCGGAGACAATGGCACCGTCCTGCAGCAGGGAATACAGTGCGCCCACGGCGTACTGCACGCCGTTCCATGCTTCGTTGGCGGCGCGCACGGAGATGGTGATTTGGTTGCCCACTGTCTCATTTGCCAGCGCGTCTACATAATAGCTGTTGCTCTGGCTATTGACGGACAGGACCACCTGACCCGGTTGAATGGCAGTGGCGGAGGCGGCATGCAGCACCTGCTGCACCTCCAGCGTCACACTGCCGCCGATGGACAGGGAGCCGTCCACCACGGAGCATACCACGTCTACGCCCGGTTCGGTGTTGCCGGTGGTGTGGCGGGAGTTGAAATCATAGGTATAGAGGTAAATGCCGCCGGTGGTGACCCGCGCCTTGTTGACGCCGGACAGGGTGCGGACATAGCTGATGCCATCGGCGTTGGTATAGCCCAGATCGGCGGAAACGCTCAGCGTGGGTCGTCCCAGCACGGCGGAGCCGTCCTCATGAAAGCCGATGGCGTAATAGCCGCCATCCGAGCTTTTCACCTCGCCCTGGGAGACCACCAGACCGATGGGCAGTCCCGTAGACGTGTTGTAAAAGTCGCCGTTGATGCCGGCGACCACACGGTAGCCCTGCCCCTCCAGCGTTTTTGCCATCGAGCCGACGGTGCTGCAGCTGGTCAGGCTGGAGCCATAGGTGACGATGGGCGTCACGGCTTCGTTGGGGACGTATGTAATCAGGTTTTCCGTCCGTAGGTCGGAATAGGCGGTGCTCCAGAACACGTTGGTAGACAGCACCGTGGATTCGTGGACCAGCGTGTCCTGCGACGTCAGGTCCTCACCCAGCGCGTCCGACGCGGCGGCGGGCAGCGCCAGCACGGATGCGGAGAGCAGGGCGGACAGGAACAGGGATAGGGATTTGCGAAGGAATTGTTTCATGTTGTGCCTCCAGATTGAATCGCCTTAGCCAGAAAAAATCGGATGCCTGCCGCAGTGCGGCAGGGCGGAAACTCTTTTCAGGATAGCACACTTTTCAGGGCAAGTAAATGACAAAGCGGCAACAAAAAAATGGGAAACCGTCCCAAAAGTACGGATTTTGGCAAGCCGCGTCACAGGGAGGGTTCCGGGTGCAGCAGGACGAAATGGTTTTTGTGAAAGGTCAGGCGTCCCGCGTCCCGCAGCCGCCCCAGCTCAGTGGACAGGGCACTGCGGTCCACCGCCAGATAGTCCGCCAGCTGCTGGCGGTCAAAGGGAATATAAAAGTCGGCGCTGTGCTGCCGGACGGATTCCCGGGAGAGATAGGACAGCAGCTTTTCCCGGGTGGTGCGCTGGGTTACATGGGCAAGGTGGTCGTTGAGCAGCAGGTTTTTCCGGGCGGTGATGGTCAGCAGGTTGCCCAGCAGCGGCGCGGCGAAGGGGGCGGTGTCCGGCTGAAGGGAGAGCAGCGTCCGCACGTCCAGAAACCACGCGGCGGTGTCTGCCGCCGCCTGTACGCCCACCCCGGCAGGTGCGCCCGCGCAGGCATATGCCTCGCCGAACAGCTGTCCGGGAGACACCACCGCAATGAGGTTCCGGTTGCCCCAGAAATCCTCCCG
This sequence comes from uncultured Dysosmobacter sp., assembly GCA_934565855.1. Lineage (GTDB taxonomy): Bacteria > Bacillota > Clostridia > Oscillospirales > Oscillospiraceae > Oscillibacter. The sequence goes on along the minus strand of CAKTIO010000008.1, from coordinate 14,001 downwards.
CAGAATGTGGGCGGAGCCGCTGAGGATCAAGCCCAGAGACGGTACGGCATCGCCCTGGCGCAGCAGAAATTCTCCCTGACGGAAGCGCTGCTCCCGGGGGGACAGGCGGGCAAGGAGGGCGGAAAGGTCCCTGTCGCTGAGATGGGCGAACAGGGGGCAGCGCTTCAGGAGGGGGGAGAGCTTGGCAGGATCTGGCATGGCATTTTCTCCATTCTGTTGGAAATCCAACATACTTTTTGATCTCATTGTAGGATACTATGTCCAGAAAGTCAAACAAACAGGAGGAATCCCCATATGATTCGCAGAATTATTGAAATTGACCGGAAAAAGTGCAACGGCTGCGGCGCGTGCGCCGCTGCCTGCCATGAGGGAGCCATCGGCATGGTGGCTGGCAAGGCGATGCTGCTGAAGGACGACTACTGTGACGGACTGGGCGACTGCCTGCCCACCTGTCCCACCGGAGCCATCACCTTTGTAGAGCGGGAAGCCGCCGCCTATGACGAGGCGGCGGTGCAGGCGCGGAAAGCCATTCTCAAAAACCCGCCTGTGGGCGGCTGCCCCGGCAGCCGGGCGCAGGCCATCGTCCGGGAGACGGCTCCTGCGGCGGCGGAGGGCGTTCATCAGCAGCCCAGCCAGCTGCGGCAGTGGCCGGTGCAGATCAAGCTGGCTCCGGTGCAGGCACCCTATTTTGACGGTGCGGACCTGCTGGTGGCGGCAGACTGCTCCGCTTATGCCTATGCGGGCTTCCATGAGAAGTTCATCCGCGGCAGGATTACCCTCATCGGCTGCCCCAAGCTGGACGGAGTGGACTATTCCGAAAAGCTGACGGAGATCCTGCGCTGCAATGAGATCCGCAGCGTAACGGTGGTGCGCATGGAGGTCCCCTGCTGCGGCGGCATCGAGCATGCGGTGAAAACGGCGCTGCAAAACAGCGGCAAGCTTTTGCCATGGCAGGTGGTGACGCTCTCCACCGATGGCAGGCTCCTGGGCGGAATGCTGTAAGAAAAAGCGGGCATACTGAAAAGGACTTGCCATGGGGCAGGAAAATTTTTCAGACAGGGGGAATTGACAATGGCGTTTCATGTCAGCGATGCCTGTATTGGCTGCGGGCTGTGTACCTCACTGGCTCCGGAGACCTTCCAGCTGTCGGACGCTGGTGTGGCGGAGGTTATCCGCCAGCCAGAGGACCCGGCGCAGGCGCGGGAGGCAATGGAGCAATGTCCTGTTTCTGCCATCACCGAGGAGTGACCGGATGAAAAAAGAGACCCGGCGGGAAAATTTCCCACCGGGTCCTTTATTTTTATGGCTGCTGCACAGGTGTCAGGATGCCTGCGGGCATTCCCGCCGCCTCCAGCACCAGAAGCCATACAGGTCGTTCAGAAAGAAAATGCAGAAGTTTACTGCCACCGGGAAATAGACCGAGTTTCTGGCGGCTGCCAATGTCCACAGCACGATCAGCACCAGGTCGTTTGCCGCGTAGCCAATGGCGTAGTAGGACGAGCGCAGCATGGTCAGGGCGGCGGCAAGAAAGCTGGTGAGGATGGAAACGGTGCTGAAAAGAAGATTCGGGGTGTTTAAAGCGGAGAGAATCCGGAAAAACACCCCTGTCACCACTGCGCTGCAAACGGCAAGCGCCGCAGCGCACCGCAATGTCAGCGGGCGGATGGCAACCGGGCTTCCGCTGCCGTTGGAGGGATTTTTCAGCCATGTCACCGTGGACCATACCGCCATTGGCAGTGTCATGCCCAGATAGGTCATCATCTCGCCCCAGTAACGGAAGCGGAAGGAAATGACGCCATAGAGAACGCTGAACAGGATCATCAGGATCTGGGACCAGACGTTTCCCTTGGCGGCAAGGCTCAGGGAGGTGACGCCCACCAGCGCGGTGACAAGGGTCAGCGGGTCCGGGGCTGCCGTGGTGAGGTTGGCGGCGAGAATGACCAGCAGGGACCCCAGCCACAGCATCCGTTCCCGCCGGGTCAACGCTTGAAAGGGATTGCTCATGATAAAACGAAGCTCCTTTGATAAAAATATGAAATTTTAAATCAAAAAAGCCCAATGGGGGTCCAAAATTGGAATGCTTCTGCCGTTTAAAATCATCATGCGCTCCCTAAATCATCAGATGTCAACAATGTAAGATGTTGACAGCATACCGCCATTTGCGGAAAAATGCAAGCCTGAAGGCTGGACAAAAATATATTTATACGACCGTGGTAGTATTGACTTTAAAATAAGACTGTGGTAGTATACGCACATAGATACTACTGTAGTCTTATGAAAGGGAGCTTGCATATGGACATCAAATTATTTGATTCGGAGCTGAAGGTGATGGATGTTCTCTGGAGAGAGGGAGACAGACCCGCAAAGGAGATCGCCAGAGAACTGACGGATGAGGTGGGCTGGAATGTGAACACGACCTATACCCTCATCAAGCGCTGTATAAAAAAGGGAGCCATCCAGCGCAGTGAACCGGGCTTCCTGTGTCATGCCTTGCTCCCCAAGTCCGCCGTGCAGGAGGCGGAGACAGACGAGTTGATCAACAGGATCTACGATGGCAGTGCCGACAAGCTGTTTGCGGCGCTGCTGGGCAGAAAAAAGCTCTCTGCCCAGCAGATCGAAAAGCTGAAGCAGATCGTTGGAGAGCTGGAATGAGGTACCTGCCATGAGTTTCCTGCAAATGAGCACTGCGGGAGCTGTGATGATTCTGGCGATCATGGTTCTCCGCGCCATAGCAATGAACCGGGTGCCGAAAGGGACGTTTCCGGTGCTTTGGGGTGCTGCGCTGCTTCGGCTGCTGGTACCGTTTTCCCTTTCCTCGGGCATGAGCATCTATTCTCTGTGGGCACGGCAGCCGTCACAGGTCAATGCTCCCGCCGCAGGGCTCCCTGCTGTCCCGGCGGGGCAAGCCGCCGTGGCTTTGCCGCAGTCCGGCTCTGTCTCCGGGGGAAGTGTTTCCGTGTGGGGCGCTGCTTGGGTGGTGGGAGTGCTGCTCTTTGCCGCCGCCTTTGCCGTGACCTATTGGAAATGCTATCAGGAATTTCAGATGTCCCTGCCGGTGGACAACAGCGTATCCCGGCAGTGGCTGCGGTCCCATCCGCTGCGGCGCACCGTTTCCATCCGGCAGTCCGACCGCATTTCCTCACCGCTGACCTTCGGCGTGGGACGTCCGGTCATTCTGATGCCGAAAAAAACGGACTGGGAGGACGAGAGTACGCTCCGTTATGTCTTGGAGCATGAATGGGTGCATATCCAACGGTTTGATACGGTTTTCAAACTCTTGCTGACCGCAGCTGTCTGCGTGCATTGGTTCAATCCTCTGGTATGGGCAATGTACGTTCTGGCAAACCGGGATATAGAGCTGTCCTGTGATGAAGCCGTTGTTCATCGGTTCGGCAGCGGTGCAAGAGCCTCTTATGCGAGAGCCCTGATCCGCATGGAAGAAACAAGAAGTGGTTCCTCGCCCCTTTGCAGTCATTTCAGCGGAAACGCCGTTGAAGAAAGGATCACAGCAATTATGAAAACAAAAAAGACAACCATTGCTTCTATCATGCTGGCGGCGGCACTGATCGCCGGGACGGTAACAGTTTTTGCCACCTCTGCCAGGAATGAGAGCTCTGGCGGTGAGATCATCAACGAAGAAGCTCCGCAGGCAATAGAGGGCAGCACCGGTATGCAGCCGGATGCGGAGTATCTTGCCGTGGGACTTACCTATCAGAAGAACAGCTGGTACTATCAAGGAAAATGTGTTGCCGGAATTTATGACGACAACGGCAGCATTTACACCAATGACGCTTCCGCGGACAATGCTTATCTCGCGGTAAAGCGCAGCGGGGACGGCAGAATTTCCGGGCTGACCTCCATGACCAAAAAGCAGTTTCAGGAGCAGCTGGATAAGCATATGAATGCTGCCAGCACTGTTCGGGAGGAAACGCTGATGTCCTATGTTGACCCGGCGGATGGCAGAACCTATTACAGCTTTGACGATGGCAGGACCTTTGAACCGATGACAGACGCGGAGTTTGAAGCCCGCTTCCCCACGCCGGATATCGAATGGTGGACGTATGATGAATATAAGGTGTGGTTGGAAAACGAGAAGGTACAGCTCCAGAGTATGCTTGGGGAAAAGGGCTGGACCAGCGATAGCGGGGAATTTGTCTGGACCCAGGAGAAGATTGACGAAACCATCGCCCTGTACGAGAGCATGCTCGAAGATATCAAAAACGGCATTCTGTACTCCAAAACCGTGGATGGGCGGGATGATGAGCTGGTGCGCTATGATCCCTCTGATGTGGCAATGGGAACATCGTCTGCGGGTAAGTAAGGAGCTGTATGTCCAGATCTTCTGCCGGGGACAGATCAGACAGGGCAAGCTGAAGCAGAGCGAAGCGGATGAGATCATCCGCTTCGCTCTGCCGGAAAATATGGAAAAGACCGCGCCAACAGTTTGACCGAAAATGGTTTTCCCAAAAATCACAGATAAAAAGAAACAGGACATCCAACCGGATGTCCTGTTTCACATGGAGCGGGCAACGAGGCTCGAACTCGCTACCTCCACCTTGGCAAGGTGGCGCTCTACCAGATGAGCTATGCCCGCGGAACAGGATTGATTATATCGGGATATGCCCGTTTTGTCAATCCCTATTTCAAATATTTTTCAACTTTTTTCGGCGGGAGCTGTCTGCATGACCTCCTCACCGGAGGGGGAGAAAAGAAACTCCACCAGTCCGGCGGCATCCTCCCGGGGATAGAGGGTCACGGTCCAGGGAGCATCCTCTTCGGTCAGACCGTGGGCTTCCCGCACGGTGCGGACAGCTGCCTGCACTGTTTCGGCACTGTCGCTGCCCCAGTAGCTGATGCGCACCGCCAGCTCGTCCTTTCCGGCTTGCAGGGCGTTTTCCAGCAGCTCCGGCAGGGCGGATGCCGTGGTGGCGTTGACGACAGAGCGGATCTGTTCGGCGGAGCGGCGGTAGGAGATGCGGAGGGTGATCTCATAATAGCTGCGCTGCAGCTGGGCTTCCGAGGTGATGTACTCCACGGCGTAAGCCCCCAGGGGCGTATCCTGCTGGACCTCCGCAGCGGCGTTTTCCAGCAGGGAGGACACGGTGGCGTCTCCCTCGTAATTGTAAAGCCGCAGGATGGCGTTTTCTGTGTGCTGCCCAATGAGCAGCATCAGGTCGTTGACGATGTCCTGATAGTTCTCTGCACGGAGAATGTCGGCGGATTCGCTTTCCCAGTATTTGCTGCTGTGCTCCTCCACGGTGCTGTATTCCCGCTCCAGCAGGGAGGCGCAGCCGCACAGCAGCAGGCAGCCGGAGAGAATGGCTGCGGCGGCAAGCTTTCGGTGCATAGGCGGCGTCTCCTTTCCGCGCGGAAGCGCGTTAATATCCCAGATCCTCGTCAATGAGCAGAATTTCCGCCTCCGCATTCATCATGGGGCGGTAGAGAATGGTCATGGCGCAGCAGATGCGGTCCGGGCTGCTGCAATGATAGCAGCGGTCCGCCCGGATGGCGCAGGGGGTCCGGCGCTTCAGCCGCTGGGCATTTTTGGGCGCGGCGATGTTTCGGGTGCGGTGGATGGCGGCTTCCAGTGTGGGGGCGAGCTTGTTCCGCCCGATGACGAAAAAGACCTTCCGGTGTCCGTAAAGCATACTGGCGACCCGATTGCCGTTGCCGTCCATGTTGACGATCTCACCAGTTTCCGCCAGGGCATTGACCGAGGTCAGATAAACCTCTGCCGCTGCGGCGGCGGACAGGGGATCGCCCTCCGTCTGCTTCCAATGCCAGGCTACGGTGTTGTGCGCACCGAGACTTTCATAAAGCCCCATCTCCTGCAGGGTGACGGAGCCGCCGAAGCCCACGGTGGTCCCGTCAATGACCCGGTTCAGATGCTCCGCTGCCGCGGCGCGGTCCGGGAAAGCATGCACGGTGTAGCCGCACCGCTCCAGCTGGGTCTGTACGCGTTCCAGAGAAGACATCCGGTTCACACCTCCTGGCTTTTGTATTCACCGAAGCCCTCGCCCATGATCTCGTGGGCGTTGCAGACGATGAAAAATGCGTGGGGATCGGTCTCATGAATGGCTTTTTTGATCTGAACGATCTCCTTCTGCCGGAACGCCACCATGACCACCTGCTTTGCCTCGCCGGTGTATGCGCCGCGGGCTTCCAGAATGGTGCCGCCCCGGTCCAGCCGGAGAATGGTCTCCCGCATATTGGCAGAGCGGTCGGAGACGATGTAAGCTACCTTTGCGGTGTTCAGACCGTATAGAACGGCGTCAATGACCTGAGAGGAGACGAACAGCCCCACCAGACCGTACAGCGCCGCCTCGACCCGCCCAAATACCAGGGCGGCAAGGGTCAGCACCACAAAGTCCGGCACCAGCACCAGCTTTCCCATGGGCAGCCACGGGAATTTCAGCTTCAGCAGCCGCGCCACAATGTCTGTGCCGCCGGTGGTGGCGTCCTGTGTGAACACGATGCCCACGCCCAGCCCCAGCAGCGCTCCGCCGCACAGGCTTGCCAGCATGGGGTCCATTGGCTGAAAGATATGAACGGCGGCAATGAAGTCGATGGCGGCAGAGCTGACCAGCATGGAAAACAGAGAGGACGCCAGCAGGTGAAAGCCGATGTACTTCCATCCCAGCAGAAACAGCGGGACGTTGATGAGAATGGTCAGAAGACCCACGGAGAGGGGCGGAAAAACGGCGTGGATGACCTGGGCAAGACCGGTGACGCCGCCCATTGCGATCTGGTTGACGCTGAAGAACCAGTCGAAGGAAATGGAGAAGAAGAGACAGCCCACGGCAATGATGGCGTAGGATCTCAGCAGCTTGTTCATAAATGGACGCTCCTTTCCATCCGGGGTCACAGCAGGTCCAGCTGCTGCTCCTCGGAATCCTCCGCCCGCAGCAGGGCACCGGTGGCGGGAAGCACACGGACGCGGTAACGGCTCTTGTTGGTGATCGAGGTCTCCGTTACCGGCTTGACCTCTGTGACGCGGCGGTTCTTTTTCAGGGTCATCACCTGTACGCCCTGCGTGGTGCGGGTGGACTTGGGCGTCAGCAGGGCGGTTTGGAAGATCAGGACCCGCGGTTCGCTGGAGTAGACCGCCAGCTCCTCCTCTTCGTCCACCCGGCGGATGCACACCAGCGGCGATTTGTCGGAGTAGGCGCTGGTCAGCTTCCTGCGGTTGGAGGAGGTCTGGTAGGAGTTCATGGCAAGCCGGGCAACCTTGCCGTTTTCAAAGAAGAACAGCAGTCCGCCGGAGTAAGCCTCGCCCGGCAGCACCGCCCAGACAATGGCTTCCTCCGGGTCCAGTCCCAGCTTTGTGGGCAGATAGTCGCCCAGCACGCTTGCCTTGGCGTCGTCAAAATCCCACAGGCGAATTTTATAGACCTGTGCCCGGTCGGTGAAGAACATGATCTCCGCCCGGTTGGTGGCGGTCAGCGCCTGCCGCAGACCGTCGCCCTCCTTGTACTTCTGCTCGCTGTTCATGCGCAGAGACGCCGGAGTGATCTTTTTGAAGTAGCCCTCCCGGGAGAGGAACAGGTGAACGGGATAATCCTCGATTTCCGGCTCCAGCTCCAGCGTGGGCAGCTCGTGATCGTAGGTGATGGTGGTGCGGCGCGGCTCGGCGTACTTTTTCTTGACTGCCTTCAGCTCATCCACAATGATCTTCTTGATGCGCTGGGGAGAGTCCAGGGTGTCCTGCAGATCATCGATCTCCGCCTGTAGGGAGTCCGTCTCCGCCACCCGCTTGAGGATGAATTCCTTGTTGATGTTGCGCAGCTTGATCTCCGCCACATATTCCGCCTGGATCTGGTCAATGCCGAAGCCGATCATCAGGTTGGGAATGACCTCAGCCTCCTCCTCGGTCTCCCGGATGATGTGAATGGCCTTGTCGATGTCCAGCAGGATGCGCTTCAGACCCTTCAGCAGGTGCAGCTTGTCTTTTTTCTTGTTCATGACGAAGTAGACCCGCCGCTTGACGGAGTCCGTCCGCCATGCCGTCCACTCCTCCAAAATCTGCCGGACGCCCAGTACCCGGGGCATTCCGCCGATGAGAATGTTGAAATTGCAGCTGAAGGTATCCTCCAGCGTGGTCAGCCTGAAGAGCTTTGCCATCAGCTTATCCGGGTCCGCGCCCCGCTTGAGGTCAATGGTCAGCTTCAGACCGGACAGGTCGGTCTCATCCCGCATGTCGGCGATCTCTTTTGCCTTGCCTGCCTTGATCAGCTCGGCAACCTTGTCCAGAATTGCCTCCGTGGTGGTGGAGTAGGGAATTTCATAGATCTCGATCAGGTTCTGGTCCTTGACGTAGCGGTATTTTGCGCGGACCTTGACGCCACCCCGCCCGGTGCTGTAAATGCCGCGCAGGGTGTCCGGGTCGCAGATCAGCTCGCCGCCGGTGGGAAAGTCCGGAGCCAGCAGCGTTTCTGTCAGGTCGCAATCGGGATTTTTCAAAAAGGCAATGGTGGTGTCGCACACCTCGCCCAGATTGAAGCCGCAGATCTGGGATGCCATGCCCACGGCAATGCCCATGTTGGAGGACACGAGAATGTTGGGGAAGGTAGTGGGCAGCAGCGCCGGCTCCTTCATGGTGTTGTCATAGTTGTCCACAAAGTCCACGGTGTCACTGTCGATGTCCCGGAACAGCTCGGCGCAGATGGGGGAGAGCTTTGCCTCCGTATACCGGGAGGCAGCCCACGCCATGTCCCGGGAGTAGACCTTGCCGAAGTTGCCCTTGGAGTCCACAAAGGGGGTCAGCAGCGCGCCGTAGCCCCGGGAGAGCCGCACCATCGTGTCGTAGATGGCGGAGTCGCCGTGGGGGTTCAGGCGCATGGTCTGCCCCACAATGTTGGCGGACTTGGTCCGACCGCCTGTCAGCAGCCCCATCTTATACATGGTGTAAAGCAGCTTCCGGTGGGAGGGCTTGAACCCGTCGATCTCCGGAATGGCGCGGGAGACGATGACGCTCATGGCGTAGGGCATGTAGTTGGTTTCCAGTGTGTCGGTAATGGGCTGCTCCACCACGGCTGCGTGAAGCCCCATAACGTTGGGATTGTTGACTTTAGGCCGGGATTCCTCCGGCTGTTTTTTCTTAGCCATAATGATAGAGGTCCTTCTTTTTGGTATCAGAATTCAAAAATTGGAGGGTGTGGAGTGGGAGCAGACCGGACGCTGTGACCCAGGGATATCCCGGACCGGCGTGCGAAACAAGCTGTCATCAAACAGGACGGCAGTCTTGTTGCTGAGCTTTGTGCTTTAATAAGGCTTGCCACGATGGGGTACTGTTGATTTTGGAGCAGGATTGGATGAATTGGAAACGCCGATTTCAGCTGATATCCGCCAGATCCAAATATTTGTAGCCGTTTTCAGCAATGTGGTCCTTGCGCCCCTGCAGATTATCGCCCAGCAGCAGGTCGAACACCTGCGACGTCTGCTCCGCGTCAGAGGGGTTTACCTTGATGAGCCGGCGGGTCTCCGGATTCATAGTGGTCAGCCACATCATGTCCGGGTCATTTTCGCCAAGACCCTTGGAGCGGTCGATTTTATACTTTTTGCCCTCCAGCTGCTTGACAATGTCGTTCTTCTCCTTGTCGGAGTAAGCAAACCAGGTTTTTTCACCACAGTTGATCTCAAACAGGGGGGTTTCCGCGATATAGACATAGCCCTTTTCGATCAGCGTGGGGCAGAGCCGGTAGATCATGGTCAGGATCAGGGTGCGGATCTGAAAGCCATCCACATCGCCATCGGTGCAGATGACCACCTTGCTCCAGCGCAGGTTGTTCAGGTCAAAGGCGGTCAGGTCCTTATTCTGCTTGCTCTGCACCTCCACGCCGCAGCCCAGAACCTTCAGAAGGTCGGTGATGATGTCGCTTTTGAAAATGCGGCTGTAGTCCGCCTTCAGGCAGTTGAGGATCTTGCCGCGGACGGGCATGATGCCCTGATATTCCGCGTCCCGGCTCAGCTTTACGCTGCCCAGAGCGGAGTCGCCCTCCACGATGTAGATTTCCCGGCGGCTGACATCCTTGGACCGACAGTCCACAAATTTCTGGACCCGGTTGGAGATGTCGATGCTGCCGGAGAGCTTTTTCTTGATGTTCAGCCGCTGCTTTTCCGCGCTTTCCCGGCTGCGCTTGTTGATAAGCACCTGCTCGGCGATCTTCTCCGCGTCAAAGCGGTTCTCAATGAAGTAGATCTCCAGATTGGACCGCAGAAAGTCCGTCATGGCTTTCTGGATGAACCGGTTGGTGATCGCCTTCTTTGTCTGGTTTTCATAGCTGGTCTGGGTGGAGAAGTTGTTGGATACCAGCACCAGACAGTCCTCAATGTCCGCCCAGGTGATCTTGCTTTCGCTTTTCTGGTATTTATTCTGGTCCTGCAGATACTTGTCCAGCGCGGAGACAAAGGCGGACTTGGCGGCTTTTTCCGGACTTCCGCCGTGCTCCAGCCAGCTGGAGTTGTGATAATGCTCGATAAGGCTGACCCGGTTGGAGAAGCAGAACGCCACGCTGAGCTTTACCTTGTACTCCGGCTTGTCCTCCCGGTCCCGTCCCACCTGCTCTGTCTGCCAGAACACCGGGGCGGTCAGGCTGCCCTCTCCGGCAAGCTCCGCCACATAGTCCTGAATGCCGTTTTCATACAGGAATTCCTGCGTCTCAAAGCTGCTGCCAACCTGGTTGCGGAAACGGAAGGTGATGCCTGCGTTGACCACCGCCTGCCGCTTGAGAATGTCCGTGTAAAATTCCACCGGGATGTTGATGTCGGTAAAGACGTCCAGATCCGGCAGCCAGTGGTGGCGGGTGCCGGTTTTCTTTTTCGTCAGGGGCGTTTTCTTCATCTCACCGACGATCTCGCCCCTTTCAAAGTGCAGCTGGTATTCAAAGCCATCCCGCCAGACGGTCACGTCCATGTAGCGGGAGGCGTACTGGGTGGCGCAGGCGCCCAGACCATTCAGACCCAGAGAGTATTCGTAGTTATCGCCGCTGGCATTGTCATATTTTCCTCCGGCGTACAGCTCGCAGTATACCAGCTCCCAGTTGAATTTCTGTTCCTTTTCGTTCCAGTCCACCGGGCAGCCGCGTCCCATGTCCTCCACCTCAATGGAGTGGTCGGCGTAGCGGGTGACGGTGATGACCCTTCCGTGTCCCTCCCGCGCCTCGTCGATGGAGTTGGAGAGAATTTCAAAGACCGCATGTTCGCAGCCATCCAAACCGTCGGAGCCGAAGATCACGCCCGGGCGCTTGCGGACCCGGTCCGCGCCCTTGAGAGACGAGATGCTGTCATTTCCGTAGTCCTGTTTTCCTGCCATCAGATTTCCTCCAGAGTATTGTGTTCAGCAGATCCTGCTGCATATGTTCAATTCTCCATATTTTAACACAAAGTGGACGCTGGCGCAAGGGGAGACCCCGCGCTCCCGGACAGAGGCGGTGCGGATGGCGGTGTTCGATTGTTTTCGACGGAAAAAGTGCGGACCCTGCGGAGAGCATAAAAAAAGCGGTAACTTCATAATCTGTTCATTTTTCAGGGTTTTGCACATTTTCCACGGCGTTTTCCACACTGTTATGTCAACTCTTTATTCGCGGAAAAGTGCTGTTAAGGGACAGAAAACGATTTCTTTTTTCTGACCTGTTCGATAGGAAAATGCCGGAAAAGCGCCCGTTCTTCCTGTAAGAAGAGGGGGCGCTTTCCCGGAAAACCGATTACATGATGGAAAACAGCTGTAAGATCACACCGTATACCACGCTGGCAAGGGTGCCGAACACAATGACCGGTCCAGCAATGACAAACATCTTTGCCGCCATACCGGTAACGATGCCCTCCGCCCGGAAATCCATCGCGGGGGAGACCACGGCGTTGGCAAAGCCGGTGATGGGTACCAGTGTTCCAGCGCCGCCGAAGCGTGCCAGCCGGTGATAGAGGTTCAGCCCCGTCAGCAGGGCGGACAGCAGCACCAGTGAGCAGGAGGCGGCGGTACCGGCGTCCTGCTGATCCAGCCCGGCGGCGGTCCATCCGTTTTGGATCAGCTGCCCCAGGGCGCAGATGGCGCCGCCGGTGAGAAACGCCAGGGCGAGGTTTTTCCAGAGCGGCGACCTGGGAGAAATCTGCCGGACATATGCCTGATATTCCTGCGGGGATAGCTCCATGAGCGGTTCCAACCTTTCTTTGTGGGATATCAGCCTTTATCCTGCCCGGAAAAGGGAAAAATATGAATCCGGCGTACCTTGCATTGCCGGGCAAAACGCGCTATGATGTTGCAGAATGCAAAGAGAAGAGAGCGGAGAGAACATGAAAGCTGAAAAAAAACCGCTGGGACTGTATATTCATGTCCCGTTTTGCCAGTCCAAATGCGCCTATTGTGATTTTTACTCATTGGCAGGGGCGCAGAACCGGATGGACGACTATATGAAGGCGCTGACAGCGCATCTGCTGGAAACGGCTCCCCGGGCAGAGCAGCACCGGGTGGACACCATTTATTTCGGCGGCGGAACGCCAACCCTGCTGGGCGAGAAGCGGCTGAAGGAGCTGCTGGCGCTGATCCAGAAGAAATATGACGTGGCACGGGACGCAGAGATCACCTTTGAGGCAAACCCGGACTCCGCCTGCAACTGGAAGGCGCTGCGGACGCTGCGGCGGGCGGGCTTTAACCGGATGTCGCTGGGAATGCAGTCCGCCAGCGATGCGGAGCTGCGGGAGATCGGGCGCATCCACACCTTTCAGCAGGTGCAGCAGGCGGTGGAGGCGGCGCGGCGGGCAAAGCTCAAAAACCTGTCGCTGGACCTGATTTACGGTCTGCCGGGGCAGACGATGGAGCAGTGGAAGAAAAATCTGGAGGCCGCTGTGGAGCTGGCGCCCCAGCACATTTCCTGCTACGGCTTAAAGGTGGAGGAGGGGACGCCCCTGTATCTGCGGCGGCAGGAGGCAAATCTGCCGGACGATGACCAGCAGGCGGAAATGTACCTCTACACGGTGGATTTTATGCGCCGCTTTGGCTTTGCGCAGTATGAGATCTCCAACTTTGCCCGGACGGGCTTTGAATCCCGCCACAATCTGAAATACTGGACGCTGGGCGAATACGCCGGCTTCGGTCCCGGCGCGCATTCGGATTTCGGCGGTGTCCGCTATGCCTACAGCCGGGATCTGGACACATACATTCACGGCGTACTGGAGGGCGGCGCCATGCTGTCGGAAAATGAGCGTATTCCGGAGCTGGACCGGGACACGGAGTATGTGATGCTGGGGCTGCGCACGGTGCGGGGACTGGTTCCGAAGGAATTTGAGAACCGCTATCGCCGCCGTTTCCGCTGCTTCCTGCCGTTTCTGGAGCAGTGCCGTCAGGCGGGCTATGCCGTCTGTGAGGAGGGCGGACGCTGGCATCTGACGCCGAGGGGCTTTCTGGTGTCTAACCAGATCATTGGCGGAATGCTGGACGCACTGGGGGCGGAAAAGCTGCGCCGTGCCGATGCCGCCGCCCGCGGCGACTACCGGGTCCAGCTGGACTGAACAAGCAAAGAGCCAAAAGAAAGCCGCAGAGGGTTCTCCTCTGCGGCTTTTCATATGAAAAACGGCTTTTGCGCGCAGGGGGGTCGTCAGAGAGAACCTGTGCATTTCCACCGCAGGCGGTACAGACCGCGCTCATCATGATGAATATAAAAAGAAAAGACACGCGATGCGTGTCTTTTCTTCCTGGTGGAGACTGGCAGACTCGAACTGTCGACCTCCTGCGTGTGAAGCAGGCGCTCTAACCAGCTGAGCTAAGCCTCCGAAGAATTCCCGAACAGCAGTTCCTGTCCAGAAATGGTGACCCGTACGGGATTCGAACCCATGTTACAGCCGTGAAAGGGCCGTGTCTTAACCACTTGACCAACGGGCCAGATGAACTTTTTCCCCAAAGGGACCCACGGAACAGGCTGTTCCGTGGGATTTGGTAGCGGCACCTGGATTTGAACCGGGGACACTGCGGGTATGAACCGCATGCTCTAGCCAACTGAGCTATGCCGC
>CAKTIO010000007.1 GCA_934565855.1 uncultured Dysosmobacter sp. | reverse complement strand
TCTGGTTGTCTGCGGCGGTGGAGAAAATCTGGCTCTTCTTCACGGGGATGGTGGTGTTGCGGTCGATCAGCTTGGTGAACACGCCGCCCATCGTCTCAATGCCCAGAGACAGGGGCGTAACATCCAGCAGCAGCAGACCCTTGACATCGCCGGTCAGCACGCCAGCCTGAAGGGCAGCGCCCATTGCCACGCACTCATCAGGATTGATACCCTTGAAGGGCTCGTTTCCAGTGAACTTCTTCACAGCCTCCTGCACAGCGGGGATTCGGCTGGAGCCGCCCACCAGCAGAACCTTGCTCAGGTCGGAGGGCTGGAGACCTGCGTCGGACATTGCCTGATGCACGGGACCCATCGTAGCTTCCACCAGATGTGCGGTCAGTTCATTGAACTTTGCACGGGTCAGGGTGACATCCAGATGCTTGGGACCGGTAGCGTCCGCGGTGATATAGGGCAGGTTGATGTTGGAGGAGGTCACGCCGGACAGCTCGATCTTTGCCTTCTCAGCGGCTTCCTTCAGACGCTGCATAGCGACCTTATCGCCGGACAGGTCCACACCGTCGGTACGCTTGAACTCGCTGACCAGATACTTCATGACGCACTCATCGAAGTCATCGCCGCCCAGGCGGTTGTTGCCCGCGGTGGCCAGCACTTCGATCACACCATCGTCGATCTCCAGAATGGAGACATCGAAGGTGCCGCCGCCCAGGTCGTACACCATGATCTTCTGGGACTGCTCCTTATCCACGCCGTAAGCCAGAGCGGCTGCGGTGGGCTCGTTGATGATACGCTTTACGTCCAGACCGGCGATCTTACCGGCATCCTTAGTCGCCTGACGCTGAGAGTCGGTGAAGTATGCGGGAACGGTGATGACCGCCTCGGTGACGGGCTGACCCAGATATGCCTCAGCGTCTGCCTTCAGCTTCTGTAGGATCATGGCGGAGATCTCCTGAGGAGTGTAGCTCTTACCGTCCACGTTCACCTTATAATCGCTGCCCATCTCACGCTTGATGGAAGAAATGGTGCGGTCCGGGTTGGTGATTGCCTGACGCTTTGCCACCTGACCCACCATACGCTCGCCAGTCTTGCTGAATGCCACCACGGACGGGGTGGTGCGGTTGCCCTCTGCGTTGGGGATGACGACGGCTTCGCCGCCCTCCATCACAGCCACGCAGGAGTTGGTTGTACCTAAATCGATACCAATGACCTTAGACATAAATGATTCCTCCAAATTTATCTGAATTTTATTTTTTTACTGTTTTAACAGGACCTGTGCTTATGTGTTGGGATAGCTGGGAATGACCAGCGCCGCAATGATATACGCCAGCAGACCGCTGCCGCCGCACAGGGTGAACAGCACCCAGCCCAGCCGGACCCAGGTGGGGTCCCAGCCGAAATACTCTGCGATCCCGGCACACACGCCTGCCACCATTGCATTGGCAGGGTCCTTGTATAACCGTTTGGGTCCCATTCCCTCACGCTCCTTTTAGTTTGCCACCTGTACGATGGCGTGGCGCAGCACCCGACCGTCCAGCTCAAAGCCTGCCTGGAAAACCTGAGCCACCTCGTTTTCACCGAAGCTTTCGTCATCAATGTGCATTACCGCGTTCATCTTTTCCGGATCAAAGGGTTTTCCCTTCGCCTCCATTTCGGTAACGCCCATCTTCTCCAGGATCTTCTTATACTGGTTGAAGATCATTTCCAGACCCTTGCGGTGTGGATTGTCATCCTCGCCGCCGGTCGCCATCGCGCGCTCCAGATTATCGTAAACTGCCAGAAACTCCTTGATGGTATCCATCTTGGCGTCCTGATAGATGCTTTCCTTTTCCTTTGCCGTGCGCTTGCGGTAGTTGTCATACTCCGCTGTCAGCCGGGTGAACTGGTCCGTTACGGATGCCAACTGCCGCGCAGCCAGCTCGGCGGCTTCCATTTGCTCCCGGGTGAGGGTGTAGACCTTTTCTTTTTCCTTATCCTTTTTCTTTTTGCCCTTTCCTTCCTTCTCGGGCTTTTCGCTCTTTCCGGCGGTTTCCTGCTCCGCCGCAGGCTCCGTCTTCGGAGTCTCCTGACCCGCGGTCTCTTCCTGTTCGGGTACAGGCTGCTTTGTCTCTTCACTCATCGTTCTCGTCCTCCTTGGGCGGTAATTCATTCTTTCCAAACAGCCGCGTCAAGCCATCCGCAAAGCCGGACAGGCGAGCGGCTACCGTGGCATAATCCATTCGCGTGGGACCCACCACACCGATCAGTCCCCGCATATTATCTCCAATATCATAGCTGGCAACCACCACGCTGGTATCCTGCAGCGCCGCATTGACGTTTTCCGGTCCGATGAGGATCTTCATGGGGCTGTTATCCTCCAGCACCGGCAGGTTTTCCTTGCTGTCTGCCAGAAAGCTCATCAGTTCGTGCGCCTTATCCGCGTCCCGGAACTCCGGCAGCTTCAGCAGCTGGCTGGCTCCGGCAGTCACCACTTCCTTCTGGCTTGCCTCTTCCAGCGCATCCGCCGCGTAGGCGATGGTCTGGCTCAGCAGCAGAAACAGCTGCGGTGTAATCTCCTCGGAGACATCCATCAACCGCAGATTCATTTCCTCCACGGATATGTTGGTGAAATGCTCGTTCAGCAGGTTGGTCAACAGGGGCATCTGGGATTGATCCACCCGCAGCTGCAAACGCAGCAGCTGGGACCGCACCCGGTTATCGCCCATCATCATTACCACGATGCAGCTTTTTTCATCCACTGGAAGCAAATCGAAATGCCGCGCCGTCATGGTTTTTTTCTTGCTTGCCGCCATCACATACGCCGGGTAGTTGACAAAGCTGGAGACCGCCCTGCCCGCCTGGGCAATGACCCGGTCCAGCTCCTCCATCTTCACCTGAAGCGCCTGATTGATTTTCTCCGTCTCATCGATGGTCAGCTTCTGCCGCTCCATCAGCTCGTTGACATACAGGCGGTAGCCCTTGGGGGACGGAATGCGTCCCGCAGAGGTATGCGGCTGCTCCAGATAGCCCTGCTCCGTCAGGTCTGCCAACTCATTGCGGATGGTGGCGGACGAAACGCTGCCGCCCATTTCCACTGCAATGGCTTTGGAGCCTACCGGCTCCGCCGACCGGATGTAGTCCTCTATGACAACTTTCAGAATTTGTTTTTTTCTGTCTGAAAGATCCATATGCACACCTCATCGTGTTTTAGCACTCACTCTCCCTGAGTGCTAAAGTGAGTGTAGCACCGTCTGAAACCATTGTCAATGTGTGGATATAAACAAATTGTAAATAAAGTTTGGAAGGATTTTGAACTTTCCCGAAATCCGCTGTCCACGCACAATTCTCCCTGATGGAACGCACACTGGAGCTGTCCGGGGAAATGCTAACGGTCATTTTCATGCTTCGGTCGGTTTTCCGCTGTCCAGTTTTTCGGGTTGGTATCATCCGGGGCGAGACCTGCAAGAATTGCCTCGTAATGCGCTACTTTATCATCCATATATTGCGCGGTCGCTTTGGCTTCCTCCACCCGTTTATAGGCCTCCTCCCGCTGCTTCAGAATGATAGCGTATCTCGCCCGCAGGTTTTCTTCGGATTCCTCCAGCAGGCACAGGCGGCAATACTCCTGTATATCGCCAATGGACGCGCCGCAGCCCTTCAGGCACTGGATACCCTGCATCCAGTTGACGGATTCCTCATCAAACACACGGCGGTTGCCGCTGTCCCGCCGGCAGGGCAGCAGCCCCTTATCCGTATAAAACCGCAGCGTATGCTCTGTGACGCCGAACAGTTCTGCCATCTGCCTGATCGTATAATACATGACCACACCTCAATTTTTCTCTTGACTTCGTGTTACACGAACTTATTAGAATCATTATACCATAAAAAATACTCTATATAAATGTGATGACGGAGGATGGAACATGGAATATTTGACCTTGACACATCATGTGCAGCTGCCGCTGGTGGGCTTCGGCACCTTCATGCTCAGCGGAGAAGCCTGTGCCAATGCGGTAACAACGGCGATCCGGACCGGCTACCGCATGATCGACACGGCGGAAGCCTATGGCAATGAAAAGGAGGTAGGAGCGGGGATCAAAGCCAGTGGCGTAGACCGCCGGGAGCTGTTTCTTGTCACAAAGGTAAATTTCAAATCCTACGAACACGCCGCGCAGACGGTGATGCAGTCGCTTGCCAATCTGCAAACGGACTATATCGACCTGCTGCTTCTGCACTGGCCCTTTGCAAACTATTACGCGGCATGGCGCGTGCTGGAGCAGCTATATGAGGAGGGCAAAGTGCGGGCTATCGGCGTTTCCAACTTTGAACCCAACCAGCTTCTTGACCTGATCGCCTACAACAAAGTGATCCCGGCAGTCAATCAGATTGAAACCAACCTCTACTGCCAGCGCAGCATCGAGCGGGAATGGATGGACAAAAAGCAGGTGGCACATATGGCTTATGCGCCGCTGGGGCAGGGCAGCCGGAATGAAATGTTTGGAGAGCCTGTCGTGCTTGCCCTTTCTGGGAAATACGGTAAGACCCCGGCACAGGTTTTGCTCCGTTTCCTGACCCAGAAGGGCATTGCTGTCATTCCCAGAAGCACCCAGCCGGAACACATCCGTGAAAATCTCGCCCTGTTCGACTTTACACTGACCTCTGACGAAATGGCGCAGCTTTCCGCTCTGGATAAAAAGGAGCCGTTGATTGGAAAGCCAGAATCGCCGGAGCTGGTAGAATTTTCCCTGACATGGTGAAAGGAGCCGGAAGGATGAAGCATGTACTGCTGTTGGGCGCGGCTGGAACAGCGGGCAGCGCTCTTACAAAAAAGCTGCTTAGCGAAACAGACTGCCGCCTGACCCTATTTGCCCGCCGTGCCCGGGATGTATATACTGGCAGTGACCGCGTCACCGTAGTCAACGGTGATGCGGAGGATGTGAATGCCCTGAAAACGGTCATGCCGGGGCAGGATGTGGTCTACTGTGCCATTTCCGGTGACGCACTGCCGCAAATCGCGGAAAACATCGTGTCCGCCATGACAGAGGCTGGGATAAACCGTTTGATTTTTATGGGTGCGGTCGGCATCTACAATGAAATTCCCGACGAGATGGATGGCGAGGACAATTTGGACAATGAGCCTGCCCAGATTCCCAACCGCAAAGCGGTGGATATTGTGGAGGCAAGTAGTCTGAATTACACCGTTCTCCGCCCCGGCTACCTGGGGGAGGGCGGCGCGGATGATGTCGTTCTCACCGTTAAGGGTGAGGCGGCAAAGGGCTATACCACACCGATTTCGGCATTGGTAAAGCTTGCGGTGCAGTTAATTTTGGATGACGCACTCTATTCAAGAGAAAGCGTCAGCATCACGCGGGATGCCACCAAAGCAATACCATCTTCATGACATGACAAACAGCTGGAGAACACGGTTTTGTGTTCTCCAGCTGCTCTTGTTCGTTATGGAAACCGTCAAATGCCGGAAGCTAAGCGGGCGGCAGGAAAGCGGTCTTACTCTCCCAGCACGGCACGGCGCACATCCGCCGAAAAATACAGCGACCCCAGAGCGCATACTGCGCCGTTTTCTCCGGCTTCCCGCAGCGCCAATGCCACTCCCTCTGCCACAGACCCACAGCTTTGTGCCGGAACACCGGCTTCCCGCAGCAAACGGCACAGGTTCTCTGCCGCCATCGCCCGGGGAGAATCCGGCTGCACCGCCACCGCCGCCTGAGCCAGCGGCGTTAGCAGGCGCACCATATCTCCGGCATCCTTGTCTGCCAGAATTCCCAGCAGAAACACCAGCTTCTGTCCCGGCAGCAGCGTCCGCAGACTGTCCGCCGCAGCAGCAATGCCGTGGGGATTGTGGGCGCCATCCAGCAGAAACACCGGACCCCGCCGCAGCAGCTCAAACCGCCCCAACCAGCGCACTCGCGCCAGTCCCTGCCGGATGGCACTGTCCGGGACACTCCATCCCTTCTCCCGCAGGACCTGCACCGCTGTCAGA
This sequence comes from uncultured Dysosmobacter sp., assembly GCA_934565855.1. Classification (GTDB taxonomy): domain Bacteria; phylum Bacillota; class Clostridia; order Oscillospirales; family Oscillospiraceae; genus Oscillibacter. Next base: position 186,567 of record CAKTIO010000007.1, on the reverse strand, counting down.
GCCACCGCGGCGTTTTTCGGCTGATAGCTGCCTGCCAGCGGCAGATACAGGTCTGTCCACTCCGCAAAGTCAAACCGGCTGCCCTCTAAATCCATCTCCCGGATGTGCAGTTGGGTAAAATCCACCTCCCGCAGCTCCGCGCGGCATTGGCGGCAGGTCCTCCGGATCACCGCGTCCGCTTCCGGCACACCTCCATAGCTGACCACGCTGCCGCCTTCCTTGATAATGCCCGCCTTGGCGGCGGCGATCTCCGGCAGGGTATGTCCCAAAATGCTCTCATGGTCCATGCCCAGCGCAGTGATGACCGCTGCCTCCGGCACAGAGATCACATTGGAGGCATCCAGCGCACCGCCAAGCCCCACCTCCAGTACCACGATCTCGCAGCTCCGGTGGAGAAAATACAAAAACGCAATGGCGGTGATCAGCTCAAATTCCGTAGGCGGCTCCTCCATTTTATCCGCTGCCCGGGCGGCGGTCTCTGTCCAGAAGCCCAGCTCCTCTCCGGGGATGTTCTCCCCGTTCACCTGAATGCGCTCTTCAAAGGTTCGGATGTACGGCGAAGTATTCAGCCCCACCCGAAAGCCAGCCGCCTGCAATATGGAGGCAAGGCAGGCACAGGTGCTGCCCTTTCCGTTGGTCCCTGCTACATGGACAAATTTCAGCTTTTCCTGCGGATCGCCCAGCAGCGCCAGCAGGCGGCGCATCCGGTACAGTCCCGGACGGCTGTTCTGCCAGTGGTGGGCGTGGATATATGCAATGGCTTCTTCTCCTGTCATGACTCAGTGTTCCTTTTCCAGCTGTCTCTGAAGCATCCGCAGCAGGGGGACGGAGACGGTCGTCACCACCATTGCTGTTACCAACCCCGTTGCCAGACGCAGCAGGAAGGAACCCATGACGTAACCTGGGATGTAATACCCGTAGATGCGGCTGTCCAGATAGATCACCGCTGTGTTGCACAGCGTCGTCGCCACCGCCGCCAGCAGGCACACACTGTAAAGCCACACCGGATGGTGGTGCAGCAGTGTTTCGCTCTTCCGGCACTGGACCCCTGCCATGCCCACCAGCAGCCCCCGGACCATCGGCGGCACCAGCCACAGCACGGTGGTAGCGGAAAAGCCATAAGAGAGCATCTGGTTCAGAAATTCTCCCAGCAGCGCCACCAGTCCCGCCTGCACCGGACCAAACAGTACACCGCACACCACCACCGGCAGCGAAGCCAAGGTGATGCGCAGATTTCCTGCCCGCACCGACACCATCGTCAGCAGCACATACAGGGCGGTCAGAATCGCCGTCCGACAGATGACCCGCACCTGTCCGGAGTGCTTTTTTTGTTGAAACATAAAAATTTCCTCCTTTGTGTATCCGGCAGTTCCATCAGGAAAGCCGCACAGAGGAGGGCATTACGCGCTCTATGCGGCAGCGGGATGCGAAACACATACTGCAGGTCTGCGCCCTTTCGTCCGGAAAACAACTCCCCGTTTTTCCGGCACTCCGGAGACCTCCGTCTCCGTCACACATGTGCTTCTACTCTGCCATTTCTGGCTTCATTATACCTTCTTTTCCGCAGAATACAAGGAAAATCTCCGAAAAAAGTCCTATGATCCCCCAGTTGGTCCTGGACGGACCTCCGGAGCTGTGCTGTCCTCCGGGCAAAAAAATATCCGGATGCAAGCATCCGGATATTTTTCAGTTCCTTCACAGAACGGCTTATTCTGCCTTGGCAGCAGCTTCCGCAGCCTTCGCCTTGGCTTCAGCAGCAGCCTTTGCCTTCTCTGCCTGAGCCTTCTTGATTGCCTTGTACTTCTCTTTCTCCTCAGCCGTTGCAGCGGGAGAGATGGCATCGCGGGGGCAGACCTTGGTACACAGCTTGCAGCCCACGCACTTGGCGTAATCAACGACTGCCACACCGTCCACCACATGGATGGCGTCCTTCTTGCACTCCTTCTGGCACAGACCGCAGCCAATACAGGAGTTGGAGCAGACGCTCATGGCAGCCTTGCCCTTATCCTTGTTGGCGCAAGCCACATGGACCTTCTTGGAGGCGGGAACGGAGGTAATGAGCTTCCGGGGGCAAGCCGCCGCGCAAGCCATGCAGTTGGTACACTTCTCGGGATCCACCACAGCAGCACCGGTGGGACCGATGCTCATGGCGCCGAACTTACAGGCGTTGACGCAGGAGCCGAAGCCCAGGCAGCCGAAGTTGCAGTCCAAAGGGCTACCGGCAACCTTGGTAGCAGCAACGCAGTCGTGAATACCCACATACTCGAAGCGCTTCTTGGCGTTCACGCCGCCGTTGCAGCGGACGTAAGCCACCATCTTCTCGCTCTCCGTGGCTTCCACGCCCATGATGGCAGCGATCTTCTCAGCGGACACCGCGCCGCCCACGGGGCAGGCGTTGACCGGAGCAGAGCCCTCCAGAATGTGCGCGGCGCAGTCGGAGCAGCCGGCAAAGCCGCAGCCGCCGCAGTTTGCGCCGGGCAGGGCTTCAATGATCTCAGGCAGACGGGGGTCGGTCTTCACGGCAAACACGATGGAGGCAACGGCCAGGATCAGACCGAAAATGCCGCCCATAATTGCCAGGACCAGAACAGCAGCAACAATATTCATGGTTTCTTCCTCCTTACCAGACCTGCAGACCGGAGAAGCCCATGAAGCTCAGGGCCATCAGACCTGCGGTGATCAGCGCGATGGGGAAGCCCTCAAAGCACTTGGGAGGCTCTGCAAACACATTGCGCTCACGAACGCTGGCGAACAGAACGATTGCCAGCATGAAGCCCAGGCCGCCGGTGATGCCGTAGACCACGGACTCGATGAAGTTGTAGTTGCTCTGGATGTTCAGCAGTGCCACGCCCAGAACTGCGCAGTTGGTGGTGATCAGGGGCAGGTACACGCCCAGTGCGGTATACAACGCAGGCATGGACTTCTGCAGGAACATCTCAATGAACTGCACCAAGGCAGCGATAACCAGAATGAATGCCACGGTCTGCATATACAGCAGATCGAACTTCACCAGAATAAACTCGTTGACGATCCAGGTGAAGGCAGATGCCAGACCCATAACGAAGGTAACTGCCATGCCCATGCCTACTGCGGTATCCACCTTCTTGGACACGCCCATGAAGGGGCAGATGCCCAGGAACTGGGAGAAAATGAAGTTGTTGGACAGGATCGCGCCCAGGGCGATCGCCAAAAGACTTGTAATGCTCATTACTTGCTCTCCTCCTTATTCTTCTTGGGTCTGGAAAGCGCCCACTGCATGGTTGCGATCAGGGTACCCAGAATCAGGAAGCCGCCCACAGGCAGGGTCAGCAGACCGATGGAGAACTGCTCCGGAATGATGCGAATGCCTGCCAGCGTGCCTGCACCCAGCAGCTCACGGATGGCGGACATTGCCAGCAGGACCAGCGTATAGCCGATACCCTGGCAGATACCGTCCACTGCGGAAGCCACCACGCCGTTCTTGGCGGCGAATGCCTCGGCACGACCCAGGATGATGCAGTTCACCACGATCAGGGGGATGAACACGCCCAGGGATGCGGCAACCGCGGGAACGAACGCCTGCAGCAGCAGGTCCACGCAGGTCACGAAGCCGGCGATGACCACGATATACATGGCGATACGGATCTTGTTGGGAACGATCTTACGAATGGCGGAAATAACCATGTTGGACAGGGTCAGGATGATGAGAACGGACACGCCCATGCCCAAACCGTTGATGATGGAGGTGGTGATTGCCAGTGTAGAACACATACCCAGCAGCTGAACCAGAACGGGGTTGTTGGTAATCAGACCTTCCTTAAACTGTTTCTTGAAGTTCATCTTTCAGCTCCCCTTTCTCAGCCCATGACAGCTGCCACGGCAGCCAGAGCGCCGTTGACGCCCTTGGTCACGCCCTTGGAGGATACGGTAGCACCGGAGATGGCATCCACATTGGAGCCGACCTTCAGCTCGCCGTTTGCCTGGCTCATGCCCTTGAACTGGTCCAGAACACCCACGCCGGAGGGCAGCGGGTCGTTGTTCATGACCTTAGAGCCAATACCGGAGGTCTCGGAGTTGTCCACGATGGAAACGCCGGTAACGGTCTGGTCAGCGTCCACACCGATGACCATCTCGATCAGACCCTGAGAGCCGGAGGCTGTCAGCTTGACCGCGTAGCCGATGGTGGAGCCGCCGTCCTTTGCCTCGTAGAGGTTCTCCATCGTAGCGCCGAAGGAGGATGCCGCCGCGGCAACATCGTCGGTAATGTCCATTTCAGAGAACTCGGGGGCAGAAGCGTCCTCAAACACTGCTGTCAGAGCCTCATTGGTCTTTCTCTCATTGGCTGCCGTAATGTTGGGCAGAGTCAGCTGATTGACAAAGCCCAGCAATCCTGCCACGATGGCGCAGGTGATGAGCAGAGTCATTGTCAGCTTCAGAAGATATTTGGGATCCATCTGGATCTTTTCCTTGGCTTCGTTACTCATTTCGCAGCCGCCTCCTTCTTCTCGGATTTCACAACACCAAAACGAGTGGGACGAGTATGACTGTCGATCAGAGCGACAAAGCAGTTCATCACCATGATGGAGTAGCAGACGCCCTCGTTATAGGAGCCGAAGTAACGGATAAACACCGTCAGCAGACCGCAGCCAATGCCGAAGATCAGCTGCCCCTTGTGGGTAACGGGAGAGGTGGCGTAGTCGGTTGCCATGAAGAAGGCACCCAGCATCAAACCGCCGCCAAACACGTTATACAGCATCCACTGCAGGTTGTCCACGCCGCCGCGGGGGAACAGCAGGGTCAGCACAGCCACCGTAGCAATGTAAGCCACGGGAGTGTGCCAGGTGATGACCTTGCGGACAATCAGGTACACACCGCCGCAGATCAGCAGCAGGGCGGAAACCTCACCCAGGGAGCCGCCGATCTTACCAAGGAACATATCCATTACGGAGTACTTCTCGCTCATGGCGGCGAAGGTAGCAGCGATGTCGTCGCCCTTCATCTGTGCCAGAGGCGTTGCGGAGGTGACCACATCCGCAGAGGTGCCGAAGATGGGAGCCTTGCCGCCTGCGGTGGAATCCACCCAGGAGGTCATGGAGCCTGCCCAGGAAGCCAGCATGAAAGCACGACCTGCCAGAGCGGGGTTCACGAAGTTCTTGCCGATGCCGCCGAACAGCTGCTTGACCACCACGATGGAGAAGAACGCGCCGATGATGATCTTCCAGTATTCCAGCGTCACGGGAGAAACGAATGCCAGCAGCATGCCGGTGACCACGGCGCTGAGGTCGCCCACGGACTGGGGCTTCTTCAAAGCCTTACGGTACAGCCACTCCCAGAACATACAGGCGATGACGGACACGCAGGTCAGGGTCAGCGCCCGGGGACCGAACCAGTAGCAGGCAAATGCCAGTGCCGGTACCATTGCAATGATAACATCCAGCATGATGGACTTGGTGTTCTCTGCTGCACGGATGTGGGGAGAAGAAGTCGCAATCAGCTTCAGATTCTTATAATCAGTCATGAGTTACGCCTCCTTCTTCTCTGCCGCAGCTTTCTTTGCCTCGGCAGCAGCCTTCTCAGCCGCCATCTTGTCCTTCAGCTTCTGCTTGCCGGTCTTGAACATCTGGACCAGGTGCATACGGGCGGGACAGGTGTAGGTGCAGGCGCCACACTCCATGCAGTCCATGATGTGGGCGTCGTTCAGCTCATCCAGCATATTCTTGGATGCGTACTGGTACATAAACAGGGGCTCCAGGTGCATGGGGCAGGCGGCAACGCACTTGCCGCAGCGGATGCACTGGGGATGCTCCACGGTCTGCTCCTCGTTCTCGCAGAATGCCAGCATTGCGCCGGTACCCTTGCCCACGGGAACATCCGCCGTGTACTGAGCCATGCCCATCATGGGACCGCCCATGACCAACTTGTATGTACCGTCCTTCAAACCGCCGCAGGCGTCGAACAGGCAGGACACCGGGGTGCCGATGGGACACTCGATGTTCTTCGGCTCGATGACGCCGGAGCCGGACACGGTGACGATCTTGCGCACCACAGGCATGCCCTGGGTGATGGCACGGAAAATGGCGCAGGTGGTGTTGATGTTGAACACCGCGCAGCCGATGTTGGCAGGCAGTCCTCCGGGAGGCACCTGCTTGCCGGTGATCGCCTGGCACAGCTGCTTCTCACCGCCCTGAGGGTAACGGCAGTGCAGCGGCTCTACCACCACGGGGGCATTCTTTTCGGCAATGGTCTTGTTCAGGGACTCGATGCCGTTCATCTTGTTGTCCTCGACGCCGATGACCACCTTATCCACGCCGAACATCTTGGCGAGATAAATGCAGCCGCCGATGATCTCCTCGGGACGCTCCAGCATGGTGCGGTGGTCGCCGGTGATGTACGGCTCGCACTCTGCGCCGTTGATGATCACGGTATCCACCTTGCCGATGCCGCCGGAGATCTTCACATGGGTGGGGAAGGTCGCGCCGCCCATACCGACGATACCAGCGTTCTTCACCGCCTCGATCATCTCCTCCACAGAGAGGGCGTCGGGGTCGGCAGGAGCCTGGACCTCTTCGGACAGCTCATCCTTGAAGTCGTTGTCGATGACCACGGACATCATGTTGCCGCCCATGGAATAGGGACGGGGCTCCACCACCTTGACCGTACCGGAAACACTTGCGTGGATCGGTGCGCCCAGACCATGGAACTCGCCGATCTTCTGACCCACCTTCACATGGTCGCCCGCTTTTACAAGGGGGGTGCATGGTGCGCCAAAGTGCATCGACATGGGAATGACCACCTGTGCCGGGGGTGCCAGCTGTTCGATGGCCTTTTCATTGGTCGCGGCTTTCATATCGTTGGGATGAACGCCGCCAAAGAAAGCTTGTGCCATTGTCTTCACCTCATTTTTACTCCTTGGTAGTTTTTGCTACCACATACTGCGTTTTATTTTACACCAGTTTTTATAAAATGTCCAGACTATGAACGGCACATTTCCGCACAATTTGTTACCTCCTAAACGTTTTTTTAGCGTTTTTTCCAGAATTCACCTGAAAATTAGAAATTCCGTGAAAATAATCACCATCTTTTCTCCTCCTTTCTTGTCTTTTTTTCCAGCCTGTGCTACACTGACCTTTACCGGACCGCGGACGGTCCCCCATTTCCTGAACCAGGAGGCTTTTTATGTTTCAATCCATTGACCGCAGGCAGATGAAGGCGGAGTCCCGCCGGCTTCTGCGGGACGCACAGGTCTCTGCCGTGGGCTTTTTCACCCTGTTTCTCTGCCTGACCACCCTGATGGACGTTATCACCACAGTGGCGGATTCCGCCCTGCCGGTAAGTTCCTTCCTCTTTTTTGACACCAATCCCCTGAGCATGTTTCTGAGCATCCTGTCCCAGCTGATGGGACTGGTGCTGGGCGTAGGCTGCTACCTTTACTGCATGGCGATCCGCCGGAGTGAGCGGGTGGAGTACCTCGCTCTGTTTGACGGCTTCTCCCTTGTGGGAAAGATCATTCTATTATATGTAGTGGAATACCTCTTTATCGTTCTGTGGAGCATGCTGTTCTTCATTCCTGGCATCATTGCCATGTACCGCTACCGCTTCGCCATTCTGAACCTGTGTGAAAATCCGGAGCTGGACGTCATGGAGGCACTGCGGCTCAGCAAGCAGCAGACCTACGGATACAAACTCCACCTGCTGGCGCTGGACCTGAGCTATATAGGCTGGGCACTGCTGGCAAGCCTGCCGAACCTGTATTTCTACTACAGTGACCTGCTTCTGCCCGGCTATACTCTGCCGGGACTTCAGCTTCCCGGCGTGGTACAGGTCCTGATCTGCGGCGTATTCACCATTCTCATTGCTCCCCACTATCTGCCCCAGTATGAAACCACTGAAATTGGCTATTTTGAGCTTGCCAAGCAGGCACTGGATGACCGGAATATGGATGCCATGAACGGCAGCTTCTGATTTTCCGGCACACACCATATAACATAACGAAAAATTCCCGGAGGGCTGCGGTCCTCCGGGAATTTTTTGTGCTGTAATAGCTATTTCAGAATGCAAAGGGAAATTCCGTCTCTTCTCCTACCGAAAACGGCGATTCGCCGGAGACCTCTGTCACCCGAAAGACCGCGCCATCCCATCCGTTGAGCTGAATGGTTCCCTTCACAGCACCGTCGTCCGAGGTGAAGTCAAGTGTGGCGCTGCCATTACCGGTATAACTCCCCTCTATTTCCCCCTGTCTGTAAACAGAGACTTTTGCCTGGTACCGCCCCTCTCCGTCCTGCTGGACAAGCAGGAAGCTGTATATTCTCCCCGTTCCCTGGTTATCCACAAACAGACTGTGCTCCACCGGCGCCTCCGGTACGGCAAAGTCCTCCCCCTTGACCTTCGCCAACTCATCTGCCAGAAGATACGCCCGGTTTCTGGTGATCTCCTCCAGAAAGGCGTTCCGAAGCAGCGGATACATGCTGCCGTTTTCTTCACTGGTCCCAACGCTCAGCAGCGCCGCTTCCTCCTTCATGGCGATCCAATTCCTCTGCTCCGCGAGGACCTGCTCCTTTGTCTGCTGGTCTGCGGAATCGCCGAACCTGTCCCAAAGGCGGTTCAATTCCGTATCCCATAGCGTAAAAAACCACCCGGAGGCCACATTCATTTCCCCCTGTGTCTGCGCTGTTTTCGCCAGCTCAGTATATTTTTGACTGAGCGTTTCCACACCCTCCAGCTCCTCCCGGAGGGATGCGGAGTTGGACACCACGTTATCGACATCTGCCTGAAGCTCTTCGGAGTAATCGCGGATGCCGTCCAGCTCTTCCACAGCCTGTGGAACACTGCTGTCTGCGGAACTGACCGGTTCCTCTACCTGAGCGGCGCTGCTTCCCACGCCCGAACCGCTGCTTTCCACCCTTTCGCTGCCGCAGCCCATGCAAAGCCCCGCTGACAGCAGCAACGCTAAAACACAAATGCTTCCTTTCATAGCCTGATTCCTTCTCTCCTTCACCGGGATTCATCCCGCCGCATGATATTGCCATCATAGCACAGGAATACCGAAGCTTCTACCGTTGATGAAAAAAACCTCCCGAACCAGATCTGGTTCGGGAGGTTCTGTGTTGTACTCTCAGAAGTATCCGCTGTTTCGCCGGGAACTTCGTTCTGACTGTAAGGCTTGCTCTTACAGCAGATTCATCAGGTTGAAGCTGATGATCAGACCGGAGAACACGATGGAAACCGTGGAGCACAGCTTGATCAGGATATTCAGGGACGGACCGGCGGTATCCTTGAAGGGATCGCCCACGGTATCGCCCACGACAGCTGCCTTGTGGCAGTCGGAACCCTTGCCGCCGTGATGACCGGACTCGATGTACTTCTTGGCGTTATCCCAAGCGCCGCCAGCGTTGGACATGAAGACTGCCATAGCGAAACCGGTGACGGACACGCCGCCCAGCAGACCCACAACGCCTTCGGTGCCCAGAACAATACCGGTCAGGATGGGAACGATGATTGCCAGCAGAGCGGGAGCGACCATCTCATGCAGGGCGCCCTTGGTGCACAGGCTGACGCAGGAAGCATAGTCGGGGTCTGCCTTGTAATCCATGATGCCTGCGATCTCGCGGAACTGGCGACGGACCTCCACCACGATGGACTGTGCAGCAGTCTGCACGGCGCTCATGGTGAATGCGGAGAACACGAAGGTCAGCATTGCGCCGATGAACAGACCCACCAGAATGGTCGGGTTGGTCAGGGACAGGTCCATCTCCACGCCCTTTGCCTCTACGATGTTCACATAGGACACCAGCAGAGCCAGAGCGGTCAGAGAAGCGGAGCCAATGGCAAAGCCCTTGCCGGTAGCGGCAGTGGTGTTGCCCAGAGAATCCAGTGCGTCGGTGCGGTCACGGACCGTCTCGGGCAGACCAGCCATCTCAGCGATACCGCCGGCGTTATCTGCCACAGGACCGTAAGCGTCGGTTGCCAGAGTGATGCCCAGGGTGGACAGCATGCCCACGGCGGTGATGCCGATGCCGTACAGACCCAGCTTGAAGTCTGCGGTGCCGCCTGCCGCGTAGAAGCTGATAATGACAGCTGCTGCAACGATCAGGATGGAAGCCACGGTGGACTTCATGCCCAGAGACAGACCGCCGATGATAACGGTCGCGGAGCCGGTCTCAGAGGAGGCTGCCAGGTTCTGGGTGGGCTTGTAGGTATCGGAGGTGTAATACTCGGTGAAGTAGCCGATGGCGCTGCCGCCCACCAGACCACACAGGATAGCGACATACACGCCCCAGTTGCCCACGGTGTAGTAGGTCAGGGGAGCTGCCACCACAGCGGACAGAGCCGCTGCCAGATAGGTGCCGGTACGCAGGGACTTCAGCAGGGACATCTGGGTGGCGTCCTCCTTGGTCTTCACGAAGAAGGAGCCGATGATGGAGCAGATGATGCCGCACACTGCCAGCAGCATGGGCAACATCATACCAGCGTAGCCATAGCCTGCGCTGGCGCTCAGTGCAAAGGTTGCCAGAATGGAACCGACATAGGACTCATACAGGTCAGCGCCCATGCCAGCCACGTCGCCCACATTGTCGCCCACGTTGTCGGCGATGGTAGCGGGGTTCCGGGGATCATCCTCGGGGATACCGGCTTCCACCTTACCCACCAGGTCAGCGCCCACGTCAGCGGCCTTGGTGTAGATACCGCCGCCCACACGGGCAAACAGAGCCATGAAGGATGCGCCCATACCGTTCATGACCATGACGTTGGCAAGAGCGGTGGCATCGGTGATGCCGAACACATAGTACAGCAGATGGAACCAGATGGAAATATCCAGCATGCCCAGACCCACCACGGTGAAGCCCATGACGGAGCCGGAGGAGAATGCCACGCGCAGACCCTTGTTCAGGCTCTCAGAGGCTGCCTGAGCGGTACGGGCATTGGCGTTGGTGGCGATCCGCATTCCGATGAAGCCAGCCAGCATCGACCAGATGCCGCCGGTCAGGAAGGCGAACGGGGTGAACTTGGACAGCATCTCGCCGTTGGTGGCGAATGCCATCGCCAGCAGGATCACGAATACGACGGCAAATACCTTAAATACCGTGGTGTACTGCTGCTTCAGGTACGCATTGGCACCTGCGCGGATGGAAGCCGCGATCTTCTGCATCTTCTCGGTTCCCTCGGAATAGCTCATGACCTTGTTCTTTTGCAGCATTGCAAACACAATGGCAAGGGCAAATCCGACGAAGCCGATCCAGAACATGTTTTCCATGTCTTTCTCCACTCCTTTTTCATTATGAGAGGGTATTTTTTCATCCCTCTCGTGTCAAGCACAGCTATTTTATAACATTCCTGCCGCCTTTTTCAAGGTAATCTTACCTAAGTCCATACGCAACAAATCTCTTTTTACGTTTTGCATAAATGATTTGCCGGGGAGCTTCATTTTTTTGTGCCTTTTTCCGTTGCTTTTTTCCGCATGATGTACCAAAATCTGCAAAAATCAGCCATTCGGATGCCACTTTTCCTGCCATCCTGTATAAAAAAGAGGACGCCTTGGGTCAGGCGTCCTCTTTTCGCTCCATCATGAATCTCCGCAAAGCCGGCTGGAATATGCGTTTTTACTTCACCAGCTGAAAATCCGTGAATACCCAGCGTCCCTCCGTCAGCTCATAGGGAAAGGCGCAGCACTCCATGCCGGTAACGTTTTTCAGCTCCTCGTCCAGCAGCTCCACCGTGACATTGACCATGTAGGCGGTATCCGCTGCCTGCTCCACCGCCACATTCACCGTTCCCTTCCGCAGATCCTCCTCCCGATGAAAGGGCAGCACAAACAGTGCGCCGCCAATATCCCGGTAGCGGGGCGCATCGCCCTCTCCGGCAGGCAGCAGCCGCTCCACGATCTCCTGTGAGAAAATGCTGCGCAGGTAGATCCGCAGGTCCTCCACATCCGAGAACATCGGGTCCTCCACCCGGTAATAGCGGCAGCCCTCCATCGTAACGGTCTCCTGCCCGCAGGGCAGGTTTTCCCGGTCGAACCAGCCATATGCCGTGACTGCCCGCTGGTAAGCGGACAACACCTCACCGTCCGTCAGCGGAAGCGTCTCCTGCTTCACATCCACTGCCTGCAATACCAGCTCCTGGGACGCACCGCTGTCCGACGGGCGCGGCGTCTCTCCCTCCTCCACCAGAATGCTGGCGGGCAACAGCTCCGGCTCCCGCGCGGCGCAGCCTGTCAGCGCCAGCACACACACCAGCGCCAGGCAAATCCCCACTTTTCCCATCACTCTCTCCCCTTTTTTCCTCCGGCGTTTCTCCCTGCCGCCGAATTTCCAGAGGCTATGCTTTCTTTATTATTAAGGTATCATAAGATGCGCATAAAATCCAACAGTTTTTTACAGTTTTCACTACAAAATGAATAAAAAATCAGCGGCATATCCCCCTTTTCGGGTTCTACGCCGCTCTCTTCCCTCTGGCAGGATGCTCCTGCCGCTGCAAAAGGGGTGGCTGTCTCTCGGAAAGCTCCTCAGACACGCCCTGCCGCCTTTTCCAACTGTAAAAAAATAAAGCCCCCGCTTCCGCGTGGCTTCTCCGGGACCTTGCTGTCTTACCGCTCGCTGGGCACCGTGGTGCAGCTGCCGTAGATCATGTCGTCCAGATCATAGATAACCTTTTCAGTCATTGTTCTATCACGCTCCTTCCTGTTCTGTTTTACAGGTCACAGTATAGCGTGGGTCTTTTCAAAAATCAAGTAGTTTTTTCAGCAGTTTACATAAATTTAACAATTTATTTTGTCTATTATGCCATTCCCAGATTTTCCCATTTTTCGGCAATTCTCCCCCCTGCGGAAAACGGCGTTTTCCGCCGCTGCCGCATTTTCTCAAAAAGTACGGAGAAATTGCTGCTTTTCCTGTTTCTTTGGTCATTTTTTCTCTCGCAAATAAGAAAACACAGTGCTATAATGAGTTCCTGTTCATTGACTGGTTTTTCACATGATAAAAAGGAGGGCGTCGTTCGCCATGACAAGGTCACACCGGTCCCGGCGAGGGATGCGCCGCCTGCCGTTTCTGCTGCTTCTGCTGCTGTGTGGAACGTTGTTCTTCCGCTGGAGCAACCACTCTCTGCAGGTCCAGTCCTTTACCTTTTCCTCTTCCCGGCTGCCGGATGGCTTCACTGGCTGCCGCCTGGTCCTGCTGGCAGACCTTCATGGCGCGGAATTTGGCGAGGGGAACCAGCGGTTGTTTGACACTGTGGAGCGGCAGCAGCCGGATGCCATTCTCTATCTGGGCGACCTGGAGGACCTGTACCGCAGGTCTGTAGAGGGATACGCCGAGGAAATCGCAGATGGTCTGACAGCCATTGCCCCCACCTACTATGTCACCGGGAACCATGAGTGGGCAATCGGCGGCGTACCGCAGCTGAAGGAGCGGCTGCGGGAGCATGGCGTAACTGTGCTTTCCAACCAGTTTGTCCCCTTGGAGCGCAACGGCGATGTGATCCTGCTGGCAGGCATTGACGATCCCAACGGCTATGCCGATCAGGAGACGCCGGAGGAACTTGCCGCCGAGCTGCGGGAAAGCTGCGGAGACCCCTTCTGGATTTTGATGGCACACCGCAACGACCATTTCGCCCAACAGTACAGTGCGCTGGGCGCGGATCTGGTCTGCTCCGGTCACGGTCACGGTGGGCTGATCCGCCTGCCCTTTACCGACGGTCTGGTCGGAACGCAGCGAAACCTGTTTCCCTCCTACACCGCCGGATTTTACGAAGCCAACGGCTCTACCCTGTTCGTCTCCCGGGGGCTGGGCAACTCCGGACGGACCTTCCGGCTGTTCAACCGTCCGCAGGTCGCTGTCATCACCCTGACCGGTGCGTAACGCCGCCTGCTTCATCAATCCAACAATCAAGGAGCTTCCTATGAGAGAATTTTCCGCGGGAAAATTTGATATTGCCGTTATCGGCGCCGGTCATGCCGGCATTGAAGCAGCCCTTGCCGCCGCCCGGCTGGGTCTGCGCACCATTGTTTTTACCATCAATTTAGACGCCGTGGGCAATATGCCCTGCAATCCCGCCATCGGCGGCACCGGAAAGGGACATCTGGTCCGGGAGCTGGACGCACTGGGAGGAGAGATGGCTAAGGCAGCGGATGAGTGCTGCATCCAGTACCGTCTGCTGAACCGAGGCAAGGGTCCCGCCGTGTGGAGCCTGCGGGCGCAAGCGGACCGCCGGAAATACCAAGAGCGGATGAAGCACACGCTGGAGAAGCAGGAAAACCTGACCGTCCGGCAGGGCGAGATCATCGAGGTTCGCGCCGAAAACGGTGCGGTGTCTCAGGTGGTGCTGTCCACCGGCGCGGTATTCGATATCCGGGCGGCAATCATTGCCACCGGCACCTATCTCACCGGGCGCACCATCATCGGCGAGTGCATTGAGGACTCCGGTCCCGACGGGATGCACGCCGCCCGGCGCCTGACGGAATCCCTGCTGCGGCTGGGACTGCCTCTGCGCCGCTTTAAAACCGGAACACCACCGCGGGTAAACGCCCGCAGTGTGGACTATGAGGAAATGGAGCTGCAGCCCGGCGACGAGCTGCCCGTCCCGTTCTCCTACTCCACGGCGGTACAGCCGGAAAACCGCGCCGTATGCTGGCTGACCTGGACCACGGAGGAAACCAAACGCATCGTACTGGACAATCTGGACCGCTCGCCCATTTACTCCGGCGTCATTGAGGGCATCGGTCCCCGGTACTGTCCGTCCTTCGAGACCAAGATCGTACGATTTCCGGACAAAAAGCGCCACCAGCTGTTTGTGGAGCCGATGGGGCTGAACACGGAAGAGCTGTATATTCAGGGCTTCTCCTCCTCCATGCCGGAGGAGGTACAGCTGCAAATGCTGCACAGCGTACCGGGACTACGCCGGGCGGAGATGACCCGCCCCGCCTACGCCATTGAGTACGACTGCATTGACCCGCTGGCGCTGCGCGCCACGCTGGAAACCAAGGCGGTATCCGGACTGTACGGCGCGGGACAGTTCAACGGCTCCTCCGGCTATGAGGAAGCCGCCGTGCAGGGCTTTGTCGCCGGTGTAAACGCCGCCCGGAAGCTGCTGGGGCAGGGTGACTTTGTTTTAAAGCGCAGCGAGAGCTACATTGGCACCCTTATCGACGATCTGGTGACCAAGGGGACCAACGAGCCTTACCGTATCATGACCTCCCGCAGCGAATATCGCCTGCTTCTGCGGCAGGACAACGCCGACCAGCGGCTGACCCCCATTGGACACGCCATCGGGCTGGTTTCCGACCAGCGGCTGGCGGAGGTAGAAGCCAAATATGACGCGGTCCGCCGGGAGATCCGGCGTATCACCCACACCGGCGTGGCGCCATCCCCGGCGCTGTCGGCATTTCTTGCCAGCCGGGGTACCGCAGATGTGACGGATGGCTGCGCCCTGATCGCCCTGCTGCGCCGTCCCCAGGTCCACTACGCAGATCTAAAGGCTTTTGACGAGAACTCGCCGGGGCTTTCCGCCGACATCACCGAGCAGGTGGAAATCTCCGTCAAATATGAGGGCTATATTCAGCGGCAGCTGAAGCAGGTGGCAGACTTTGAACGCATGGAGCGGCGCAGCCTGCCCGCCGAATTGGACTACTCCGCCATTCAGGGACTGCGGCTGGAGGCGCGGGAAAAGCTCAGCCAGGTCCGTCCGCTGAATCTGGGACAGGCATCCCGCATCTCCGGCGTCAGTCCGGCAGACATTGCCGCCCTGATGATTTTCCTGGAAAAATAAACGCAGTACCCAGTCACGGCTTCAAATCTTCATTCCCAATACAGAAAAAGGAAGTTTCCCAATATGATCATTGACCTGACTCACACGATCCAACCAGACACCTTTGTCTACCCCGGCACCCCCGCCCCCTCCTTCTCCACCACCCGCACCATCACCCGGGACGGTGCGCGGGAGACGCTTCTGCAGGTCGGCTCCCACACCGGAACCCATATGGACGCCCCCCGGCACATTTTACAGGATGGCTTCGGTCTGGACTCACTGCCCGCCTCACAGTTCTGCGGCAGGGCGGTGGTGCTGGATGTCTCTCCACTGGGAGCGGGCGGCATCATCACAGCAGAGTTTCTTCAGCAAAATAAGGAGCTACTGTACGCCGACTACGCCCTGTTTTACACCGGCTGGGAAAAGAAGTGGGGAACGCCCGCCTTTCTGGAGGAGCCGTTTCCCATTCTGAACGTGGAGGCGGCACGCTATCTGGTCTCCTGCGGCTTAAAGGGCATCGGCACGGACGCCATCAGCATCGACGCACTGCCGGACCGGACCTTTCCCGCCCACCGCGTAATCCTGGGCGGCGGTCTGGTGATCGTGGAAAACCTGTGCCTGAAAAAAATCATAGGACGAAAGGACGTGATGCTGTTCGCCCTGCCGCTGAAATTTGAAATGGCGGACGGCGCTCCCGTCCGCGCCATTGCGGAGTTCCGGGATTTTCCCGATGAAGAAGAGGAGTGTATAGAAAAATGAAGAAATTTCTTGCCATTCTGATCTGCAAGCTGGGACGCGCCGTGGGTAAGCTGATGGGCAAGGGCAGCTCCATGCCCGGAAAGTTCGCCCTGAGAATCTGCCCGGATATTCTCAGCCGGGTGCAGCTGCCGGAACACATCATCGCTGTCACCGGCTCCAACGGCAAAACCTCCACCGTGGAAATGATCGCCGCCATTCTCCGTGCCGACGGCAAAACCGTGGTCTACAACGAAGAAGGCTCCAACCAGATTGAGGGCGTTACCACGCTGGTGCTGACCCACTCCACTCTGGGCGGAAAAATGAAGGCGGACGTACTGCTGATCGAATCCGACGAACGCTATGCCGCCCATACCTTCCGGTATTTCCATCCCACGGAATTCGTCATCTCCAACCTTTACCGGGACCAGTTGACCCGGAACGGACACCCTGAATGGGTCTATGATTCCATTCTTCCCGCCATCCATCCGGAGATCCTGCTGGTGCTGAACGCGGATGATCCTCTGTCTTCCTGCTTTGCCAATGGTCACGCGCCGGAAAAGGTAAAGTGGTTCGGACTGGATGAATGCTCCATCTCCAGTAAAACGCCCTCCGGAATGTACCACGACGGCGCGTACTGCCCTGTCTGCAAGGGACATATGGAGTACGACTACTACCACTACAACCAGATCGGCGCATACCGCTGTCCCCAGTGCGGACATAAAAAGCCCGCCACGGACTTCACCGTTACAGCGGTAGATCTGACCAAGGGCGAGCTGGTCATTGACGGCACTGTCAAGATCCAGCTGGCGTTCCGCAGCATTTACAACATCTACAATATTCTTGCCGCCTACTCCGCCTGTCTGCTGTGCGGCGTTTCCAGCGATACTGCCGCAGGCGTCATCAACAACTATATCCTGAAAAACGGACGGATGCAGAAGTTCACCATCGGCGCCCATCACGGCACGCTGCTGACCTCCAAGCATGAGAACTCCATCGCCTACGACACCAACCTCCGTTATATCCGGGATACCCAGGAGGACTGCACGGTGGTCGTCATTGTGGACGCCGTGTCCCGGAAGTATTTCACCAGCGAGACCAGCTGGCTGTGGGACATCGACTTCTCTCAGCTGAACTGTCCACATGTCCAGCGGGTGATGCTGTGCGGCTGCTACGCCAACGATCTGGCGGTACGGTTCAGCTTTACCGGTATTCCGGAGGAAAAGCTGGAGCTGCATCCAGACATCAACGAAGCCTGCCAGACACTGAAAGCCTCCGGCAGTGAAGAGGTCTTTGTGGTCACCTGCTTCTCCGACCGGGACAAGCTGCTTGCCAACGTGGAAAAGGAGGCGCTTTGATATGGAACTGAAGATCATTCATTTCTACCCGGAGCTGATGAGCCTGTACGGCAGCTATGCCAACGTGGCGCTGCTGCGCCGCCATCTGGAGGACCTGGGCAACACCGTCACCGTGGAGACCGTGGACTATGGACAGGATGCTGACATTGCCAACGCCGATTTCCTTTACATGGGTGCCGGAACTGAGCGCAGCCAGAAAGCCGCGCTGGCGGACTTTGCCCGCTTCGGCGATGCCGTGAAGGCTGCCGCCCAAGGCGGGACCACCCTGCTGTTTGCCGGGACCGCAATGGAGCTGCTGGGCAAATCCATCACCGATGCCGACGGCAAGACCTATCATGGCATTGGTCTCACCTCCTACACCTCCACCCAAGGCAAGCTCCGCATCGTGGGGGATGTCTACGGCACCACCAGCCTGTATCCCGCCGCCGTGGTGGGCTTTATGAACAAGTGCTCCATCATTCAGGGCGTGGATTCCCCTCTTATCAGTCTTTGCTCTATGGGCTTCGGCAATGAGCGGGAGGGCAGCCCGGAGGGCTATCACTCCGGCAGCGTGTTTGCCTCCCATCTCACCGGTCCCATTCTGGTGAAGAATCCCATGCTGCTGGCAGCAGTCATTGCCTCCATCTATAAGCACCGGGGACAGCCCCTTCCGGAAACGGTTCCCACCTATCTGGCGGAGGAACAAGCGTATGCCATTACCGCACAGCAGCTAAAGCTGCGCTGCGAGAAAAACACCAAATAAATCTAAATATAAGCCGCCCCGGCATTGAGGATATCCTCAATGCCGGGACAACTTTTCATCAGAAAAACGCCCGCTGCCACTGGCAGCGGGCGTACCTTTTGTTTTCTATCAGTTCTTGGTGTGGATGGCGCGCTTTTCCGCATGGAGCGCTGCTTCCCGCATGGTCTCCGTCACCGTGGGATGGGAGTGGATGGTGGTGATCAGCTCATCCAGCGTGGCTTCCAGACGAATCGCCAGAGCGCCCTCGGCGATCAGGTCCGTGGCACGGGGCCCGATGATGTGCATACCCAGCACCTCGCCATACCTCTTGCCAGCAATGATCTTTACCAGACCCTCGCCGCCGTTCAGGATCAGAGCCTTGCCGTTGGCGCTCATGGGGAACTTACCAACCTTGTACTCAATGCCCTGAGCCTTGCACTGCTCCTCGGTGAGACCCACAGAAGCAGCCTCCGGCTCCATATATACGCAGGTGGGATTGGTGCTTTCATCGTATTCCGTGGCGATACCCATGATGTTTTCCGCAGCGACCTCGCCCATAGCGGAAGCAGTGTGTGCCAGCTGTGCATGACCTATCACACAGTCACCGATGGCGTACACGCCAGGGATGTTGGTCTGCATCCTATCATTGACAATAATGCGTCCCTTCTCATTCTTGATGCCGCCGGCATCCAGATTCAGAGAAGCGGTGTTTGCCTTACGGCCGATAGCGACCAAAACCTTCTCCGCCTCGAAGCTGACGGTCTCACCAGCCTTGTTCTTGCAGACGACCTTGGCACCCACGGGGGAGGCTTCCACGGACTGCACGGGGCATTCCAGGTTGAACTCCATGCCCATCTTCTTCATGTGTGCCACACCGATCTTGGTCAGATCACCGTCCAGCATGGGCAGCATGTGGTCCATTGCCTCCACAACGGTGATCTTGGTGCCGAAGGCTGCGTAAGCGCATGCCAGCTCCAGACCGATGACGCCGCCGCCGATGACCACCATGGTCTTGGGCAGCTTCTCCAGAGACAATGCTCCGGTGGAGTCGATGCAGTTGGGGTTCTCCTTCAAACCGGGGATGGGAGGCTGGGCGTTAACAGAGCCGGTGGCGATGATAATGGCATCAGCGGTCAGCTCCTGTGCGGAGCCATCGGACTTCTTCACCGTCAGCTTCTTAGGACCGGTAAAGGTCGCCTCACCATCCAGCTTCTGGACCTTATTCATCTTCAGCAGACTGGCAACACCGCCGGTCAGCTTCTTGGAAATATCGTTTTTATGAGCAATGACCTGGGGGAAGTTGACCTTGACGCCCTCTACCTCCACACCGATGTCCTTGCCCTGCTCCTGGATCTGGGAAACCAGCTCTGCGGAGTGCAGCAGGCACTTGGTGGGAATGCAGCCTACATTCAGGCAGGTGCCGCCCAGATGCTCCTTTTCCACCAGCGTAACGCTGGCACCCAGCTGTGCGGCGCGGATGGCGGCAACATAGCCACCGGGACCGCCGCCGATAACAATGATCTTCATACTACGTTCTCCTCTCAAGCCAGAATCATTTCAGGATGGAGAATGTAATACTCCAAATCCTTGAAGATCCGTCCGCACTCCAGACCGTCGATGATCTGATGATCAAAGGTCAGGAACACGTTCATCATCATGCGGGCGCCGATGGTACCGTCCGGCAGGACCGCGGGCTTCAGCTTGGGACGACCAAAGCCGCAGATGCAGGTCTGGGGCGGATTGATCACGGGAGTGCCATAATCAATGGGGAACATACCAACATTGGTAATGGAGAAGGTGCCGCCGCTCATCTCGCTGCCATCCAGCTTCTTGTCCTTGGCACGCTGTGCCAGGTCCTTGACCTTCTCGTGAATCTCGGTGAGGGAGAGGGTATCGATGTTGCGGACCACGGGCACCATGAGCCCATCCTCCGTGGCAACTGCCACAGACAGGTGAACATGCTTGTGGGTGTAAAGGGTCTTGCCGTCGAAGGTGGCGTTTGCCAGCGGATGCTTTGCCACCACCTTGCCCAGCAGCTTGCACAGCAGGTCATTGACGGTGATCTTACAACCCAGCATCTCCTGATCTGCCACAAACTTCTCACGCAGAGCCAGCAGATCGGTGCAGTCCACCTCCAGCGTGCAGGTGTTCTGTGCCATAGACTGCAGGGAATTCATCATGTTGCGTGCAATGGTCTTGCGGACGCCGGTCCAGGGGATCTCCGTGACCTCGTCCTCCACACCTGCAGGCGCGGCTGCAGCTGCGGGAGCCTTCTTGCGGTTTTCCAGATACTCCGTTACGTCTCTTGCAACGATACGGGTACCGTCCGGACCGCCGGAGGCGGCGACCTCAGCCAAGTCGATACCGGCTTCCTTCGCCATCTTCTTGGCAAGACCAGTGGCTCGGATGTGTCCATCCGTGCTGCGGCTGGCTGCGGGAGCGGTCTTTGCCGGAGCCGCGGCTGCAGAGGCAGCGGGTGCTGCCGCTGCGGCAGGCGCTGCACCGCCGGACACCAGGCGGTCATAGTCCTCCTTGGTCTGCGCCACATAGGCGATGGGCTTTCCCACCTCCACGGTGTCGCCCTCTTCCACGACCTTGTGGATGTAGCCGCCGTGAATGATCTCATACTCAATGGAGTTCTTCTCGTTCTCAAACTCCATGACCACATCGCCCTTGTTTACCAGAGCGCCTTCCTCTACCTTCCACTCGCTGATGGTACCCTCCACCATCGTCAGTCCAGCGCGGGGCATGGGGATCTCCTCCACGCCTACTGGGACATCTGCTGCAGGCGCGGCTTCCGCCGCGGCTGCGGGCTGCTCTGCGGCAGCGCCGCTGGTCATCGCGGCATACTCCGCCTCGTCTGCCGCCAGCTCGGCGATCACACCACCTACCGGCACTGTGTCGCCCTCCTGGGCGAGGATGTGCAGAATGCCGCTGTCCAGCGCTTCACAGTCGATGGTGTTCTTCTCGTTTTCAAATTCCATAATGACGTCGCCCTTGCTGACGCGGGCGCCCTCCGCCACCTTCCATTCACCGATAGTGCCTTCCACCATCGTCAGTCCGGCGCGGGGCATTACGACCTGTGTGCTCATGTAGTGTCCCTCCTATTACAGCATGGCTTTCCGGATGGAATCGCAGATGCGGTTGACATCGGGAATGGAATATTTCTCCATCGGAATGTTGTAGGGCATGGGAACGTCCAGCGCCGCGATCCGCGCCACGGGTCCGTCCAGCTCATCGTACAGCTCCTCCTGGAACAGGGCGGCAAACTCCGCGCCGATGCCGGCGGTCTTGTTGCTCTCCTCCACGATGGCTGCGCGGTGGGTCTTGCGGATGGAGGCATAAATGGTGTCCTTATCCAGCGGTGCGATGGTGCGGGGGTCAATGACCTCCACATCGATGCCCTCGGCAGCCAGCTTTTCGGCAGCCTCCAGTGCGCGGGGAACCATCAGACCCACTGCCACCAGGGTGATGTCCTTGCCGGGACGCTTGATGTCTGCCACACCGATGGGAATGGTGTAGTCAGAGTGGTAAACGTCTTCAGGAATATCCTGCTTGGTCTGGTACAGCAGCTTCGGCTCGCAGAACAGCACGGGGTTGTCGCTGCGGATGGCAGACTTCAGCAGACCCTTGGCATCGTAGGGGCAGGAGGGAGTGATGATGGTCAGTCCGGGGGCGTGCATGAACAGGCTCTCCACGCAGTTGGAGTGCTCTGCACCGGCACCGTTGGAGGAGCCAGAGGCGTTGCGGATGACCAGAGGCAGCTTATACTCGGGACCGTGCATATATCTCCACTTAGCGACGCAGTGGAAAATCTCGGAAAACGCCACCATCGCAAAGTCGGAGTACATCAGCTCCACACAGGGACGCAGACCCGTCACAGCCGCGCCAATGGCGCTGCCGATGATTGCCGTCTCAGTAATGGGAGTGTTGCGGATGCGCTTGTTGCCGAATTCCTCCAGCATGCCGCGGGTCACACCGAAGATGTTGCCGAACTGCGCCACATCCTCACCGTAAATGACCATCTTTTCATCTCTGCGCATCTCTTCCTTCAGCGCATCGCTGATCGCATTCAAATAGGTAACTTTCATGTGATTCCCTCCCCTTACACATAGAGATTGTCGTAAATTTCTTCCGGCTTCATCTCAGGAGCCGCCTGCGCCCGTGCCACGGACTCGTCCATCTCACGGTTGAAGTCCTCGCGCAGCTTGGCGAAGTCCTCGTCGGTCATGACGCCCTCGCTTCTCAGCTTGTCCTCCAGCAGCTTGACGCAGTCCTTGTTTTCAATGTAGTCCTTGGTGACCTCCGCATCCCGGTATGCGCACTGGTCGCCCTCGAAGTGACCCTTCCAGCGGTAATCCTTGCACTCCAGAATGGCGGGACCGTTGCCCTCACGGATGGACTTGGTCAGGCGCATGGCTGCCTCATACACAGCCAGCACATCTGTACCGTCCACCACCTCACTGGGCATGGCATATCCAGCTGCGCGGTCCGCGCCGGGATTCGGTGCGGCACTACTGAAGGAGCTAGGCGTGGAAATGGCGAACTGGTTGTTCTCGCAGACAAACAGCACCGGCAGCTTCCATGCGGAGGCCAGCACCATTGCCTCGTGAACAGGACCGCGGCTGGCGGTACCATCGCCGTAGAAGTAATAGGAAACGTTGTCCCGTCCCTCCATATCAATGGTCAGCGCAGCGCCCACAGGAACGCCTGCGTCGCAGCCCAGCGTGCCGGAGAAGCCCACCACGCCGTCTTCCAGACGACCCAGGTGCAGGCTGCCGCCCCGTCCGCCGGAGTTGCCGGTGGTCTTTCCCAGCATCTCACCGAAATACTCGTCCAGCGGCTGTCCGGCAACATGGGCAATGGCGAGGGGACGATGTCCGAACTTGAAGTAGTCGCCCTTCTTGCTGCTGTGCAGCACACCCACGAAGGTACCCTCCTGTCCGGCGCCGCTGTGAACGTGACCAGGGATGATGCTCTCTGCATACAGATCGATCATTTTCTCTTCCAGCATTCTGGTCTTCAGCAGGTCGGTGTAGACCTCACGCAAAAATTTCTTCTCATATTTCATAAAATGAACCTCCACACATATTCATTTCGGATGTCTTTCAGGATTTTCCGCCGGGATATACCAGCATCTTGCCGGATTCGCCGCCGCGGATGGCTTCCATAGCCTGTTCCAGCTCCCGCAGGTCAAAGAACCTGCCCAGAACCTTTTCCATTTTGAAGTAGGGTCCACGCATGACCTTGGCAAAGTCCGACCAGGTCTCCCATATCTTTCTGCCGGAGATGCCGGTCATCTCTACCTCCCGGTAGATCAGGTCGTTGGTCAGGTCCAGCTCCACCTTTTTGGTGGGCAGTCCCACGCACACCAGCCGTCCTGCCGCCCGGACAGACCGCAGCGCATTGCGGATCGCCGCGCCTGCGCCGGTAATGTCAATGGCGGCATCCACGCCGATGCCATCAGTCAGCTTCAGCACCTCTTCCGTCAGATCACAGCTCCCGCTGTTCAGCACCACGTCCGCACCCATTGCCTTCGCATCCTCCAGACGGTCGTCCAGCAGGTCGCAGGCGATGACCAGCTTCGCGCCAAAGGTCTTGCTGGCGCTGACTGCCGTCAGTCCAATGGGACCGCAGCCACTGACCAGAACGGTCTTCCCCGCCACCTCGGCGGACTCTACGCCGTGAACGCCCGCGCCCATCGGCTCGAACATACAGGCTTCCTCAAAGGAGAGACCATTCTCCAACAGGAAGGTGGAATGCCAGGGGATCTTGGCATACTCGGCAAACGCGCCGTTAACGCCCACACCGAACAGCTGTACGTTCTTGCAGATGTGGGGCATCCCGTTTTTGCAGAAGTAGCAGCTTCCGCAGGCGATGTGGGATTCGCATGCCACCCGGTCGCCCACCTTGCGTTCCGTGACGTTTTTTCCCACCGCCACAATGGTTCCGGCGGTTTCATGTCCGGGTACAAAGGGTGCCTTTCCGTGCTTCTGACTCCAGTCGTCCCACTCGTAAATGTGGAGGTCTGTGCCGCAGATCGCCGTACAGTGTACGCGGATCAGCACATCATCGTCTCCCACCTGTGGAACCGGAAGGTCCTCATGATAGACCATTGCGCCAAACTGTGCGGCTTCCTTTACCCAGCCGCACATGGTTTCTTTCATGCTATCCCCTGCCTTTCCTGTTGTAAGCCGCCCGCAGCCTGCGGGCTACTGTCTTTATTGTATCGGCGAATCTTTCCAAAGAATGTAGCGTTGTATACAAATCACTACTGGCAGATTATCAAAAAAATGCGGAAAAATTTTGGTCCATCCGCTAAAGCAACCCTCTCCGCGCTGCAAAACAGGCAGCGGCATACAGTAAAAGCTCCGCAGAAATTTCTGCGGAGAGGGCGTTTCACGATAAAAACCGCTTCTGCCGGATAAAGCTATAAAAGGGGCGCTCCGGATTTCCGGAGCGCCCCTTTATCAGGCTTTTATTTCTTAGAAGCTCAGCACTTCTCGAAGATGGTGGCAACGCCCTGACCGCCGCCAATGCACAGGGTGGCAAGGCCCTTCTTTGCATCGGGACGCTTCTGCATCTCGTGCAGCAAAGTGACGATGATACGCGCACCGGAAGCACCCACGGGATGACCCAGGGAGATTGCGCCGCCGTTGACGTTGACCTTGCTCATATCGAAGTGCAGCTCACGCGCCACAGCGATGGACTGTGCTGCAAATGCCTCGTTGGCTTCCACCAGGTCGATGTCGTCGATGGTGACGCCAGCCTTAGCCATTGCCTGACGGGAAGCGGGAACGGGACCGACACCCATGATCTTGGGATCGACACCGCCCTGACCCCAGCCGATCAGCTTTGCCATCGGCTTCAGACCGTACTTCTCAACAGCCTCGCCGGAAGCCAGAACCAGTGCGGCAGCACCGTCGTTGATACCGGAAGCGGAGGCTGCGGTCACGCGCTGAGTGCCCTTGTCGGCTGCATCCTTGATGCCGGTGGGCTCAAAGGTATGTACGACCTGGGGATTGGGGGACTCGGGACCCACGGGGAAAGCACCCTTCATCTTGGAGATGCCCTCCACAGTGGTGCCTGCGCGGGGGAACTCATCCTTCTTGAACTCCACGATGGTCTTCTTGACCTTTACGGGAACGGGAACAATCTCGTCGTCAAACTTGCCGGCAGCCTGAGCAGCCTCGGTCTTCTGCTGGGAAGCAGCGGCGAACTCATCCAGCTCCTGACGGGTGATGCCCCAGACATCGCAGATGTTCTCTGCGGTGGTGCCCATGTGATAGTTGTTGAATGCATCCCACAGACCGTCCTTGATCATGGTATCCACCAGCTTCTTGTCACCCATGCGGGCGCCCCAGCGGGCATCGGGTGCTGCGAAGGGAGCTGCGGACATGTTCTCGGTGCCGCCGCAGACGATGATATCTGCATCGCCAGCCAGAATGGAGCGTGCACCCTCGATCATGGACTTCATGCCGGAGCCGCAGACCATGCCGACGGTATATGCGGGAACGGAGTAGGGAATGCCAGCCTTGACTGCCACCTGGCGGGCAACATTCTGACCCTGTGCTGCGGTCAGCACACAGCCAAACATGACCTCATCGACCTGCTCGGGCTTCACACCGGCACGATTCAGAGCTTCCTTCACAACGATGGAGCCCATTTCAGCTGCGGGAGTGTTCTTCAAAGAGCCGCCAAAGGAACCGATTGCGGTTCTGCAGCAGTTGACAACATACAGATCTTTCATGATTTTCCTCCGTTATTTTCATAATTTAAGTGGAACGGCGTGCGTCCACCGGTTTACGGACGATGCTTGTCAAAAAATAAACAGGATTGCTAAATTTTTGACAAGTGGGGAGATACCCTCTCGCCACAGTTCACATTATAGGGGATTTTTTCAGTGCCGTCAATGGTTTTTCCCGTTTGCAAGTAAATTCGTTAAATTTTTGACAAAATAGGTTTTCCTTTGTTCAACTTGCCTAATTTCACTGCATGGAATAATTCATTTTCACCGGACGGCTCCTGCATTTTGAAGGAGCTTCGCTCCGCCGCTGCGTTTTTCGTCCGCAGGTCCTTCCAGCGGGACAGGAACCTCTCCAGATCCAGCGTCTTTGCCGCCCGGGACAGCTTTACGTCCGCCTCCTCCGCTGCGGCTTGCAGCCGCCAGTCAAAATACGCCCGGGTCACGGCGGTCTCCTCCAGCGGCAGCCGCAGCAGAATATAAAATCCGTCTCCGTCCTCAAGCAGACCGCTCCAGGTCCCCTCCTCCAGCTGTGCCGCCGCCTGGCGGCACGCCTGAGGCAGGCGGTCATCTGCCGCGGGCAGGGTCAGCGGTCCCGCAGGCAGCTCCTCCGTCTGGTCGCCGTAGGTTCCCTGCAGTGTGGAGAAATAGGAGACCGGGTCCGCGCTCTCCTTCAGCTTCGCCAGCACCATCTCTCCCCGCTCCCTTCGCTCCTCCTGCCATTGGGCAGAGGACCGGTCCAGTCCTTGGGCGGATATTCGCAGCACCTCCACCGTCAAAAGCTCCTGCTCCCGTGCGTATGCCTGCACCTCCTCCGGCTGGGGCTCCAGCGCACTGCCCGCCGTGGCAGACAGCTCATAAAGGTGGTGGTACAGGTAGTAATCTGCCGTGAAGGCATCCGCCATCTCCCGGTCCAGTCCTCTTTGGGCAAGTGCCTGAAGGCATGACTCTTCCCCGCCGTAGCGGGCGCACAGCGCTGTCCACTGTGCCTCCATATCCTGCCGGTCCGCTTCCTCCAGCTTGCAGCCGTAGGTCTCCGCCCAGCTCTCCACGGTGGCGTACAGCGCCGTGACCTGCTCCGCCTGCCGCCGGACATATTCCGCCGCGGTCCCGCTGCCGGTGTCCTGCTCCCAATCCACCTCCTGTCCCTGTGACGCCGCCTGCTCCGTCAGCGCGTCACAGCTGTCCGCCAGCCAGTAAAGATAGCGCCAGCCGGGAACGTCCCGTCCGTCCACCTGAAGCAGCGCCGTTCCCTCCGGTATCCCGGCGGCTTCATACAGCAGCTGTCCCGCTTCCTCCGTCTGTCCACGGCGGAGCTGGCAGCCCGTGAGACACAGACAGCATACCAGCACCGCAAGGACCCGCTTCATTCCCTCACCCCCTCTGGTCCTGATTCTATCCGGATGGGGCTGGGGAAAACAAGCCGGAACCGTCGAGCAAAAAAATTCCCGGAAGCACAGGGCTTCCGGGAAAGGGACCTCTCTCTATTTACGGCTCCTGCGCCGCAGATGCCAGCGCCAGATCCTCTACCAGCGTCAGCGCCGTATCCAGCACCTGTGTCCCCGGGCGCAGCAGCAGCGTCAGCGCCGGCTTTTCTCCGGCGGAAATGGTCAGCAGACGCTTGTACTTGGGCAGGTTCGCCACCGCCACCAGCGCCTCCGGGCGGAAGGACCCCAGCGTCAGCTTCAGCTTGTCGCCCTTCTGGGTGATGTCGGAAACTCCCGCTTTCACCGCCGCGGCGCGCAACAGCGCCACATCCAGCAGCGCCAGCACACTTTTGGGCGGTTCGCCATAGCGGTCGATTAGCTCATCCAGCACATCCGCGCTGTCATCGTTAGAACGGATGGCGGCAATGCGCCGGTACAGGTCCATCCGCTGCTCCGGCGAGGCAACATAGCTCTCTGGAATGTTGGCATTCACCGTCAGGTCGGCGGAGCACTCCGCCACGACCTCCTTCTCCTTGCCCTGCTCCTCCAGCACGGCTTCCTCCAAAAGCTTCAGGTAGAGGTCGTAGCCCACGCTCATGAGATAGCCGGACTGCTCCGGTCCCAGCAGATTGCCCGCGCCGCGGATCTCCAGATCCCGCATGGCAATGCGGAAGCCGGAGCCGAACTCCACATACTCCCGGATCGCCGCCAGCCGCTTGGAGGCGTTCTCCTGCAGCACCTTGCCCCGGCGGAAGGTCAGGTAAGCGTATGCCCGGCGGGCGCTGCGCCCGATGCGCCCCCGGATCTGGTGCAGCTGCGCCAGTCCCATCCGGTCGGCGTCCTCAATGATGAGGGTGTTGGCGTTGGGGATGTCGATGCCGGTCTCAATGATAGTGGTACAGACCAGAACGTCCGCCTCTCCGTTGACCATTGCCTGCATCACGCCGGACAGCTCATGCTCGTTCATCTTGCCGTGTCCGATGACGATGCGCACCTCCGGTCCCAGCAGCTTCTGGATGCGGGATGCCGTTAATTCAATGGTCTCCACCCGGTTGTGCAGGTAATAGACCTGTCCGCCCCGTCCCAGCTCCCGCCGCATGGCGTCCGCCAGGATCTCCCAGTCATGCTCCAGTACATAGGTCTGCACCGGCTGGCGGTCCCGAGGCGGTTCTTCGATGGTAGACATATCCCGCAGCCCCGACAGCGCCATATTCAGCGTCCGGGGAATGGGGGTGGCAGACAGGGTCAGGGTGTCCACCTGCTTCGCCATCTCCCGGAGCTTTTCCTTGTGGGTCACGCCGAAGCGCTGCTCCTCATCGATGACCAGCAGCCCCAGGTCATGGAATTTCACCGACTTCTGGATGAGCTTGTGGGTACCGATGACCAGATCCACACTGCCGTCCGCCATGCCTGCCAGAATGCGCTTCTGTTCCTTGGGAGTGGTGAAGCGGGACAGCACCTCGATGGTCACGGGAAACGACCGGAACCGGCTTACCGCCGTGGCGTAGTGCTGCTGGGCAAGCACCGTGGTGGGAACCAGAATTGCCGCCTGCTTACCGTCCAGAATGCACTTCATCACGGCGCGCAGCGCCACCTCCGTCTTGCCGTAGCCCACATCACCGCACAGCAGACGGTCCATTGGACGGGGGCGCTCCATGTCCTGCTTGATCTCCTCGATGGCGCGCAGCTGGTCTCCGGTCTCGTCGTATTCAAAGGCATCCTCAAACTCCTGCTGCCACGCGGAGTCCGGTGAAAAGGCAAAGCCCGGTTGCCGCGCCCGCTGAGCGTACAGGGCGATCAGTCCCTTGGCAAGATCCCGGACCGCCGCCTTGGCGCGGGATTTCTGCTTTGCCCACTCGGTCCCGCCCAGCTTGTTCAGCCGGGTGCGCTCCTGGGCATCCTCTCCTCCGCCAATGTATTTGGACACCAGATCCAGTTGGGTCACCGGCACATACAGGCAGTCTCCCCCGGCGTAGTCGATCTTGATATAGTCCTTCTGCACACCGTCCACCGGCATTCTCTGAATGCCCACGAACCGTCCGATGCCGTGGTGGACGTGGACCACCAGGTCCCCCGGCGTCAGGTCTGTGTAGGATTGCAGCTTCTGCCGGTTGGAATCCTTTTTCAGCTTCTGCTGCCGCTTCCGCTGGGCGGTCAGCTGTCCCTCCGTCAGCACAGCCAGCCGCAGTGCCGGAAACTCGCTGCCGGCGGACAGGCTGCCCAGAGACACCCGCACCTCGCCGGGGGCGGGCATTGCACGTCCCTCCAGATCCAGCGCGGCAGAAAGTCCCTTTTCCTCCAAAATGCGCAGCAGATTCCTTGCCCGGGTCTCACCGCCGCACAGCACCAGCACGCCATTTCCGGCAGTGCGGTAATGCTCCATATCTGTCACGGCGGTTTCCAGACTGCCGCCGTAAGAGGACAGCTGCTTGGCGGACAGGCTCAGCATCCCCCGGGGACGCAGCGGCATCCGGGAGGTGGGAAGGGAGTCTTCCATGATGACGGGAAACTCCTCCATCGCACCGTAAAACTCGCTCTCCGTCAGGCACAGCCGGGCGTATTCGCCCGCCATCACGCCTGCCTCCACCAGCGCCTCGGTGTCCTGCTTTCTTTGCAGCAGTGTGTGCTTCACCCGCTCGTCCACCCGGGCGCTCTCGCAGAGAAACAGCACCGCGTCGGCAGGAAGATAGTCCATTGCCGTGGCAAGCTCCGGATGGACCGCCGCAAAATAGCGGTCCAATCCGCCGGGAAGCGCGCCGCCCCGCAGCCGGTCGGCATCCGCCCGCAGGGTCTCCACGATGGTCTCCGTCTTCTGCCGCCTGGAAAGCTTTGCCGCCAGCGCCGTCAGACGGTCCGCCAGTCCAGTCCTGCCGCCCTCCGCCAGGTCGGGCAGCACCTCCGCCGCAGGCAGAAGGCACGCGGAGGACAGGTTTTTCGTGCGCCGCTGGGTGGCAGGGTCAAAGGCACCCAGCGAATCCACCTCATCGTCAAAAAACTCGCAGCGGACCGGCTGCTCCATCAGAGGGGAAAAAACATCCAGAATACCGCCCCGCAGGGCAAACTGTCCCACGCCCTCCACCTGGTCGCAGCGGCTGTACCCGGCAGCAGTAAGCCGTGCGGAAAGCTCCGTCAGGTCCGCCCGCTCTCCGGGCTTCAGCTCTACCGTGGCGGCGCGCAGCTGCGCCGGGGGCAGCGTGCGGGTCATCAGCCCGTCCGCCGTGGCGACCACCACCGGCGCTTTTCCCTGAGACAGGGCATACAGCGCCGCCAGACGGTTCTGCTCCCACGCACGGGAGGAGACTGCGCCCGGACGCAGCTGCCATTCCCGCGCCAGCAGCGTTACCGGGGGAACACCCAGCAGCGCCTGCAGATCTCCCGCCAGCGTATGCGCCTCCCGTTCGTCTCCGCAGACGAACACTGCCGGACGCTGGGTCTGGAATGCCACCGCCGCGCCGACCTGCGCCCGGTGGACCGGCTGCAAGCCGGAGATCTCCGCCGGACAGCCGCCCTCTTCCACCCGGCGGGTCAGCTCCTGCACCTCCGGAATGGTATTCAGCTTTTTCAGAAACTGCTCCATCATGCCCTTTCTCCGCTCCTGTCTATGGTGTCTCCGGACCGCTGTGTCAGCCCTCCCGCTGGAGCAGCTGCCGCCGGACCTCCTCTGCCTCCCGGCGGAGCTGCTCCATGCCGCCGGTGTTTTCCTCTACAAAACGAAGGTACGTCCGCGCCTCCTCCGTGCGTCCCAGTCCGGTCAGGCACTGTGCCAGGCACAGCCGTGCCGCCACCTGGGACCGCAGGTCCTGCGCCCGCTGGAGCCGGCGCTGCGCCTGATTACACAGCTCCTGACTGGCACCCCCGGTCTGAAGCCGGTAATCCCACCAGCAATGGTCAATGGCAGTGGTCCAGCGCTTCCGCTGCGGCTCCCGCATAGGCAGCGCCGCCATGTCCGCCCGGGCGGATTCCAGCAGCCGCTTAGCATCCTGTGGACGTTTCTGCATCAGCCGCAGTGCCGCCTCGTTGATCCGGACCAGCACCTGCATTTCCTCCGGCATCTGTTCCAGCCGCGGGGCGACCTCCTCCAGCACCTGTCCGGCGTCCCACAGCCTGCCCAGGTCGCACAGCGCCGCCATTTCGTTCAGCTTCATTCCCAGCCAGAACTGTCCCTTGCGGAGAAAGCCCGGGGGATACGCCTTCGCCATATCCCGGCTGAAATTCAGCAGCGGCTCCGGGTCGCAGTTTTCCATTGCCAGCAGTGCCGCCCGCTCCTCTCCCACGATCATGGAGGTCTGCGCCAGCACGGTGGCGGCAATCAGCAGCGCCGCTGCCGCCATTGTACGCCAGCCCAGCAGGTCCTCGCGGAAGGGTCCCGCCAGCAGCACGACGAACACCACGCCGGCTGTCAGCGGCATGACCAGACGGTGCCGGTTGAGCCATGAAATCATATGCGTTCTCTCCTGTCGTTATCCGTTGAATTGATTCTGCGCCCTGGTGCAGCCATCGGAGATGATGCACTCCGCCGCCTGCACCGCCCGCCGGAAGGAGTCCAGCAGGACCTTTTTCTCCGCCTGGGACGGCTCGCCGATGACCCAGTCGATCATCCCGTCCTTTTCCTGCGGCGCACCCACGCCGATCTTGATGCGGGGAAATTGGTCCGTACCCAGGTGGGCAATGATGCTTTTGATGCCGTTGTGTCCCCCGGCGCTGCCGGAGGGGCGGATACGGATCTTGCCAATGGGCAGGGAGATGTCGTCATAAATCACCAGCACATGGTCCGCCGGGATCTTGTAAAACCGCGCCGCCTCGCCGATGGCTTCACCGGAAAGGTTCATAAAGGTCTGGGGCTTCATCAGCAGGCACCGGGCACCGCCCAGTTCCGCCTGCGCCGTTACCGCCTTGAACTTGATGCGGTCGATTTTGATCTTCTTTTCCTCCGCCAGCAGATCCATCGTGAGAAAGCCCATATTGTGCCGGGTACGGGCGTATTTTTCCCCGGGATTGCCCAATCCCGCCACCAGCCACTCCACTCCGGAGGGCTTTTTTGCAAATAACATACTATTGCTCCTTTTTTCTGTTACCGTTTCCTTCTTCACAGAGGGAAACGGCGGGAAAGATGCCTTTCCCGCCGTTCAAAACCTTATCGGGTCTGATCCGTCCCAAAGCCGTTCTCAGCGGAACAGCTTGGAGATGGAGACCTCCTGATAGATGCGCTCGATTGCCTCGGAGAACATGGGCGCAACAGACAGATACTTCAGCTTGCTGCTCAGACCAGTGTCCACAGGGGGAATGGTATCCAGCAGAGCCAGCTCCTGAATGACGCTGTTGTTGATCCGCTCGATAGCGGGACCGGACAGCACACCGTGAGAGGCGCAGGCGTGAACACTCTTGGCGCCGCCCACTTCCACCAGAGCCTTGGCGGCGTTGCACAGGGACCCGCCGGTGTCCACCATGTCGTCGAAGATGATGCAGTCCTTGCCGGACACATCGCCGATGACGTTCATGACCTCGCACTGGTTCGCCTTCTGGCGGCGCTTATCCACGATGGCAAGCTGCATGTGCAGCTTCTGGGCGAAGGCACGGGCGCGTGCCACGCTGCCCACATCGGGAGAGACCACCACCATGTTCTCGCACTCGGAGCCGAACTTCTTGGCGTAGTAGTCCACGAAAATGGGATTGCCTGCCAGATTGTCCACGGGAATGTCGAAGAAGCCCTGGATCTGAGAGGCGTGCAGGTCCATCGTCAGCACACGGTCTGCGCCGGCGGCGGTGAGCATGTTTGCCACCAGCTTGGCGGTGATGGGATCGCGTGCCTTTGCCTTGCGGTCCTGACGGGCATAACCGTAATAGGGCATCACAGCGGTGATGCGTCCCGCAGAGGCGCGCTTCAGCGCGTCGATCATGATGAGCAGCTCCATCAGGTTGTTGTTGACCGGATTGCAGGTGGACTGAATGACGAACACGTCGCTGCCGCGGACCGTCTCATACAGGGAAACGAAAATCTCCCCGTCGGAGAAGGTGCCGACCTCCGCTTCGCCCAGCTTGGTGCCCATCAGCTTGCAGATCTCCTCTGCCAGCTGCGGGTTGGCGTTGCCAGTGAAAACTTTGATGTCCTTGCCGTGAGAAATCATATGCGAGCTCCCTCTTTCTTGTCTTTTCTTCTCGTATGTGAATATTAAGATCAAACGGTGTTATTTCTTTTCGCCCTCGTGCTGACGGCGGCGGCGCGCCGCCCAGCCCTCCAGGTTCTTCTGCCGCGCCCGGGCAACCGCCAGCGCGTCCGGCGGGACCTCGCTGGTGATGGTGCTGCCTGCGGCAGTATACGCCCCCTCGCCCACGGTGACCGGGGCGATGAGATTGGTATTGCAGCCCAGAAATGCCCTGTCACCGATGGTGCAGCGGTATTTCCGGAAGCCGTCGTAATTGGTGGTAACAGTGCCGCAGCCGAAGTTGACCTTCTCTCCCACGTCGCTGTCGCCCACATAGGTCAGATGCGAGATTTTTGTCCCGTTTCCGATAGTGGAGTTCTTGACCTCCACAAAATCGCCCACCTTGATATCGTCGCCGATCTGAGAGCCGGGGCGGACGTAGGCAAAGGGACCGATGTTGGTCCGGCAGCCCACGGTGCTTTCATTTAATTGAGATGCGTTGACGGTCGAACCGTCTCCGACCACGCAGTCGCGGATCATGGCGTTGGGACCGATCTCGCAGTTGCAGCCAATGGAGGTCTTCCCCCGGAGTATGGTTCCCGGCAGCACCAGCGTTCCCTGTCCAATGGAGACCCGGGGGTCCAGATAGACCGCATAGCGGTCCGTGAACACCACGCCGTTTGCCATATGGCGGTCCACCACGTCGTTGCGGCACAGGGAGGAAAGGTCCTGCACGTCCAAAAAGCTGTCCACCGAGGCAAAGCCCGGCAGCGAGCGTGCGCCTGCCACCTTTGCCGTATCCGGATCCTCCCAGCTTTTGCGGAGGCTGGCAGCTTCCGCGGAAAAGGCGCAGTTCTCCTCCACCTCCAGGTCCGTCTCCACCGGCACCACAGGTCCCGGGATCACGGCGACCCTGCCGTCCTCCCGCAGAAAATCCAGCAGCGCGCCGCGGTCGGCGGAGACGACCACGTCATCCTCCGGAGCGAAGCAGCCGCGCACATCCTGTGCAAACGCCGGGTCACAGGCAACAAAAAACCGCTTCACACCATCGGCCTTCAGTTTTTCGCTCACCCACGTCAGGATGGGACAGAAAAGCATGGCTTTCAGCATCAGCGGTTTTTCCAACGGGTCGGAGGATACCGGTTCATTCAACAGCAAAATGGCGCGTGCCTGATTCATGGGTGTATCCCCCTCCTTAGCATCAGATGATATCATTATAGCAAAGTTCCTGTAAAAATCCAGTCTACACACGGAAATCATTGATAGAATTTTTCCCAGTCTTTTTGGCAGTTTGACCGGATTCCCGGGAAAAACCGGGGTGTCCCGGGTCTTTCCGCCTCCTTTCCGTCGTTTTTCCCGGCAGAAGGCTCCGCCGCCCCGGCTGTTTTTCGGCATTTTGCAAAATTCAAGCCCGTTTTGTGGTGGTTTCTTATGAAAATCCGTTTTTCTTCTCATTTTACAGTTGAATTTGTGTGTGTAATGGATTACAATAAACCCTGCTTGCAAAAAGGAGGCGGTCCCGATGCTGAATATCGTTCTGGTGGAGCCGGAGATCCCGCAGAACTGCGGAAACATTGCCCGGACCTGCGCTGCCACCGGCAGCCGGCTGCATCTGGTCCGTCCTCTGGGCTTTGATATTTCCGACAAAGCCGTGAAGCGCGCCGGACTGGACTATTGGCACCTGGTGGAGGTCTTTGACTATGAAAATCTGGACGATTTCTTCACCCGCCGCCCGGAAGCCCGCCGGGACCTGTGGCTGACCACCACCAAGGCGCCCCGCTCCTATCAGGAGGCGGTGTTCACTCCGGACAGCTGGCTGTTCTTCGGCAAGGAGACCGCCGGACTGCCCCTTGCCTTCCGGGAGGAGTACCGGGACCGGTGCATCCGTCTGCCTATGCGGTCTCAGACAAGAAGCCTGAACCTCTCCAACACGGTGGCAGTGTGCGTTTACGAGGCGCTGCGGCAGACAGGCTTTCCGGGTCTTCAGGGAACCGGAGAGATGGCGGGAACACCCACGCCCTGACCCCGGCGTTTGATCCTGAGACCCCGTGAAATTCTTCTGATGAAAAACAGGAGGCTTTTATGAACTATAATAAAAAGACTGTTCTGGATGTGGACGTTCAGGGCAAAAAGGTCCTGCTGCGTTGCGACTTCAACGTTCCGCAGGATAAGACCACCGGCGAGATCACCAGCGACAAGCGGATCGTCGCCGCCCTGCCCACCATCCGCTATCTGCTGGAACACGGCGCCGCAGTCATCGCCTGTTCTCATCTGGGCAAGCCCGCCGCCACCTTCCAGACCTATGTCAAGAAGCAGACGGAAAAGGGCAAGGACCCCGCCACCCTCACCGAAGAGAGCTGGAAAAGGTCTCTGCAGAAGCTGACGCTGGCTCCCGTGGCAAAGCGCCTGTCTGAGCTGCTGGGGCAGGAGGTCCAGTTTGCTGCCGACGTGGTGGGACCCGACGCCTGCGCCAAGGCGGCGGCATTGCAGCCCGGCGAGATCCTGCTGCTGGAAAACACCCGCTTTGAAAAGGGTGAGACCAAGAACGACCCGGAGCTTTCCAAAAAGCTCGCCGGTCTTGCCCAGCTGTTTGTGTCCGATGCCTTCGGCAGCGTTCACCGCGCCCACGCCTCCACCACTGGTGTGGCGGCTTACCTGCCTGCCGTGTCCGGTTTGCTGGTTGCCAAGGAGCTGGAGGTCATGGGCAAGGCACTGGACGACCCCAAGCGCCCCTTCGTGGCGGTGCTGGGCGGAGCCAAGGTGTCTGACAAGATCAACGTTATCAACAACCTTCTGGACAGGGCGGACACCGTTATCATAGGCGGCGGCATGGCATACACCTTTGCCGCAGCCCAGGGCGGACAGATCGGCAAATCCCTGCTGGAGGCGGACCGGGAGCCCTACGCTCTGGAAATGCTCCAGAAGGCAAAGGACAAGGGCGTAAAGCTGCTGCTGCCGGTGGATACACTGGCGGCAAAGGAGTTCTCCGCCGACGCGGAGCCCGTGGTCGTGGACACGATGGCGATTCCCGCAGATATGCAGGGACTGGATATCGGTCCCAAAACCGTGGAGCTGTTCTGCTCCGCAGTGAAGAACGCCGGGACCGTGGTGTGGAACGGTCCTATGGGCGTGTTTGAGTTTGAAGCCTTCGCCGGCGGCACCCGCGCTATGGCAAAGGCTCTGGCGGAATCCGGTGCGGTGACCATCGTCGGCGGCGGCGACAGCGCCGCCGCGGTAGAGCAGCTGGGCTACGCCGCGCAGATGACCCACATTTCCACCGGCGGCGGTGCCTCTCTGGAATTTCTGGAGGGCAAGGAGCTGCCGGGCGTAGCGTGCCTGCTGGACCGCTGACCCCCGCTTGCAGGCAGCCCTTTCCGCCCGCCTGAGGCGGCGCGCACGGAAGCGGGATCGTTCCCCTTCCGGAAGGGTGGCTGCTTTTTAGATAGTCATAAAAGGAGAAAAGAGAAAATGAATCGCAGATATCGCAAAACTGTCATTGCCGGCAACTGGAAAATGAACATGACGGCAACGGAGACCAAGAAGTTCGCTGAAGAGCTGAAGAAGATCATGCCCCGCGCCAAGTGGTGCGACACCCTGATCTGCGTCCCCGCCTGCAACATTTCCGTCGCCATGAAGGCATTCAAGGACCTGCGGGTCTCCGTGGGTGCGGAAAATGTCTACTTTGAGGAAAAGGGCGCTTACACCGGTGAGGTCTCCGCCGAGATGCTGAAGGATCTGGGCGTGAAGTATGTCATCGTCGGTCATTCTGAGCGTCGGCAGTATTTCTGCGAGACAGATTCCACTGTGAATAAGAAGGTCCACGCCGTGCTGTCCGCCGGAATGACCCCCATCATCTGCGTGGGCGAGTCTCTGGAGCAGCGGGAAGCCGGTATCACCAACGACTGGATCGCCCTGCAGGTCAAGAGCGCGCTGTTCGGCGTTCCTGCCGAGAAGCTGCGCCGCTGCATCATTGCCTATGAGCCCATCTGGGCCATCGGCACCGGCAAAACTGCCACAGCGGAGCAGGCGGGTGAGGTCTGCTCCAACATCCGTGCCACCATCCGCTCTCTGTACGGCGCACGGGTCGCCCGCAGCGTCACCGTTCAGTACGGCGGCTCCATGAATCCCCGGAACGCCTCCGAGCTGCTGGCACAGCCGGACATCGACGGCGGACTCATCGGCGGCGCCGCCCTGAAGCCCGACCAGTTCGTGGATATCATCAACGCAGCCAATCAGGACTGACCCCCGGGGAGAAAAGCTCTCCCCGGTGAAAAGTTTTCGCCGCGCGCCACAGAAACGCGCCCTGCCGGAGTCTTCTCCGGCAGCGGGACGCACGGCGTTGGAACGGAGATAATATATGAACAAAACACCAACAACCCTCATCATCATGGACGGGTTCGGTCTTCGTGCCGAAGCCGATGGAAACGCTGTTGCCGCCGCCAGCACCCCTCGTCTGGACAGGTTATTTGCCGAGTATGCCCACACGGAGCTGGAGGCATCCGGACTTGCCGTGGGTCTGCCGGAGGGACAGATGGGCAACAGCGAGGTGGGGCATACCAACATCGGCGGCGGACGGGTGGTCTTTCAGGACCTGCCCCGCATCAGCAACGCCATTGCCGACGGCTCCTTCTTCCAGAACCAGGCGTATCTGGACGCGATGCAGTCCTGCCGGGAAAAGGGCACAGCGCTGCACCTGATGGGACTTTTGAGCGATGGCGGCGTACACTCCCACCTGAGCCACCTGTTTGCCCTGCTTCAGCTGGCAAAGGACCAGGGACTGGAAAAGGTCTATATCCACGCCTTTCTGGATGGACGGGACGTTTCTCCCACCTCCGGCGCGGACTATGTGGCGCAGACGGTGGAAAAGTGCCGGGAACTGGGCGTGGGCAAAATCGCCACGGTCATGGGGCGCTATTACGCAATGGACCGGGATAAGCGCTGGGACCGGGTCGAGCAGGCATATGACGCTATGGTTTACGGTGAGAGCGCCGCATACAATCCGGTCCCGGTGGCAGCTGTCCGGAACTCCTATGACCGGGACGTTACCGATGAATTCGTGGAGCCGGTGGTCTGCGACCAGGACGGCACCATTTCCGACAACGACAGCGTGATCTTCTTCAACTTCCGCCCGGACCGCGCCCGGGAGATCACCCGGACGCTGGTGGACCCGGAATTCAATGGCTTTACCCGCCAGTATTTCCCCGTTCACTTCGTCTGCAACACGGAGTATGACGCCTCCATGCCCAACGTGCAGGTGGCGTTTCCCCGGGTCTGCGTGGAAAACGGGCTGGGCGAATACCTCAGCAAAATGGGATTGACTCAGCTGCGCATTGCCGAAACAGAGAAATACGCCCATGTGACGTTCTTCTTCAACGGCGGCTCGGAAACCCAGTTCCCTAGCGAGGACCGGGTCCTGGTCCCCTCTCCCAAGGTGGCGACCTACGACCTGCAGCCGGAGATGAGCGCGGAGGAGGTGGCACGCCAGTGTGTGGAACGCATCGAATCCGGCGCCTATGACGTCATTATCCTGAACTTTGCCAACTGCGACATGGTGGGACACACCGGCGTATTCAACGCTGCTGTCAAGGCGGTGGAAACGGTGGACGAGTGTGTGGGCAGGGTCATTGACGCTACGCTGAAAATGGGCGGCATCGCAATGGTCACGGCAGACCACGGCAACGCCGAACAGATGAAGCAGGCAGATGGCTCTCCCATGACGGCGCACACCACCAATCCGGTGCCCTTCATTCTGGTGGGCGCAGGCTCTGAGCTGCGCACCGGCGGAAAGCTGGCGGACATCGCCCCTACCATTCTGGATGTGCTGGGGCTGAATCAGCCGGAGGAAATGACCGGAAAAACCCTGATCGTAAAATAACAAATCTACTGAAGCGGTGCTGGAAAACCAGCGCCGTTTTTTTACAAACCGCCCTGTTTATTTCTCCACCAGCTGTATAGTCCTCTGTCTTTCTGGAAATACTCGGAAGAAAAGGAGGGTTATCATGAGCAATTCCAATCATCGCGCGCCGCAGAATGGCGCGGCACTGTTTCTGACCCTGGCGCTGAGCCTGCTGGTGGTGGGTACCGGAACGTACTGCTCCCTGTTCCGGAACAGCGGAGGGGCAGCGGAACCGTCTGCCGGAAGCGGCTCTTACGCATCTGCGCCGCTGTCTCCGGAGGATTCCTCCGCCGTCCACCCCACCTCTCTGCCGGAAGCGCCAACGGAGGAGGAAGCACCAGAGCCGGAAACAGAGGCTCCCGCTCCTGCTGCGGCAGTGGTCCCCATGCCGGAACTGCCGGTGGCAGATGACACACCGGTGGTGGCTGCCGCTCCCAGTCTGGTGGTCTCTCCCCTGAATGGGGAGGTCATTGCCGCTTTCTCTGTGGACGCCCTGACCTATAACTCCACTCTGGAGGACTGGCGCGTTCACGACGGAGTGGACATTGCAGCTCCCGCCGGGACAGAGGTGCTTGCCGCCGCCTCAGGCACTGTGCAGGAGGTCCGGCAGGACGATCTGCTGGGAACCACTGTTGTTCTGCGCCACGCCGGAGACGAGCAGACCACCTATGCCAATCTTCAGTCCAAGCCGCCGGTGAAAAAGGGTGACGCCGTTACCGCCGGACAGGTCATTGGC
Source organism: uncultured Dysosmobacter sp. (assembly GCA_934565855.1). Lineage (GTDB taxonomy): Bacteria > Bacillota > Clostridia > Oscillospirales > Oscillospiraceae > Oscillibacter. Next base: position 146,090 of record CAKTIO010000007.1, on the reverse strand, counting down.
GCGGTGGGCGCCACCGCCCTTGCCGAATCCGCGGAGGAGCCGCACCTGCACTTTTCTGTCAGCCGGGACGGCGATGCTGTGGATCCGGAGACGTATCTGAAGAAATAGCGGCGGGACCCAGCAGGCATGCACGGGAAAAACGGCGGGTCTCCGCCGTTTTTCCATATCCGTCCAAGAGCAGTAGGTCCCGCCAAAAATTTTTCTGTCTGTTTTTGAAAATCCGGCTATTTGAGGATTGCCGGAGCCGCCCCGGCGTGCTATCATATCCTCTAAAAGTACCGCCGGAGCGCAGCATTCCGGCACAGGGAAAGGCGGTGATCCCATGCTGCATGCAGCTCTGGTGCTGGAGGGCGGCTCCTTCCGCACCCTGTTTACCGGCGGTGTTCTGGACATTTTTCTGGAAGCACAGCTGTCCTTTGCCTATGTCAACGGCGTCTCCGCCGGGTCCCTGTGCGGACTGAACTATGTGGCAAAGCAGCCCGGGCGCACCCGGGAGATCAATGAGACCTTCTGCGCCGACCCCCGCTATCTGGGCTTCGGCAACCTGCTGCGCACCGGAGGCGTGTTCAACTTCCACTTTATGTTCGGTGATATCTGCGATGCTCTGTATCCCATGGACCGGAGGACCCTGTTTTCCTCTCCCCAGAGGCTGGAGGCTGTCGCCACGGACCTGCTGACAGGAAAGCCCCTGTATGTGGAAAAATCCAGCGGCACGCCGCAGGATTTTCTCACGGCGTGCTGCGCTTCGTCCAGCATGCCGGGGCTTGCCAAAACCGTATCCGTGGGCGGCATTCCCTGTCTGGACGGCGGCTGCTCCTGCGCCGTTGCCTACCACCGTGCGGCACAGCTGGGCTATGACAAGATCGTGGTGGTGCTGACCCGTCCCAGAGGATACCGGAACCGGGTGGAAAACAGTTCCGCCATGAACCGCCTGCTGGACCGGAAATACCGGAGATATCCCGCCTTCTGCCGCGCTCTGCACGAAATGCCCCGGCGGCACAACCACATGTACGAGGAGCTGGAGCAATGGGAACGGGAGGGACGTGTCTTCCTGCTCTGCCCGGAAAAGCCCGTACAGGTCAGCCGATTGGAGCGGGACGCCGCCCGGCTGGAGGAGCTTTACCAGCAGGGAAGAGCCGTTGCCATGAAGCGGCTGGACGACATGATGCACTATCTGCACACCTGATGTGCCGCCAATTCAGAAAGGAGCGCCGCCCGCATGACAGAATGGGAAAAGCTGCTTGCCGGACAGGTCTATAATGATTTTGACGAGGACCTGTTCCAGCGCAGAATTGCCGCCAAAAAGCTGTTCCGCGCCTACAACCGGACAGAGGACCACCAGACAGCGCTTCGGCAGCAGCTGTTGACGTCCCTGCTCCGGTCCGTTGGGAAAAACGTCTGGATCGAACCGGATTTCCGCTGCGAGTTTGGGAAAAATATTATCATTGAGGACAACGTGTATATCAACTTTGGCTGTGTGATTCTGGACTGCGCGGAGGTCCGGATCGGAAAAAACACCCTCATCGGACCCAATCTGGGGATTTATCCGGTAAACCATTCCATCGACGCACAGGAGCGCATTCATGGCGGCTGTCAGAGTAAGCCTGTGCAAATCGGGAAAAATGTCTGGCTGGGCGGCGATGTCAAAATCACAGCCGGCGTCTCCATTGGAGACGATGCCATTATCGGCACCGGGAGCGTGGTGACGCGGGATATTCCTCCCCGGGTCATTGCTGTGGGAAATCCCTGCCGGGTGCTGCGGGAGATCACCGGGGCAGACCGCACCGGCTACTCCTGGAAACCCCAAATACTCTGATTTCTGTGATAAAAAGAGACCCCTGCAAGCGTTTTGCAGGGGTCTCTCATTTTCTCTTTTGTCAGGTGTTGTCCGCCCGGGGCAGCAGCGTCAGCAGCGCGTCTACCTCCTCCCGCCGGGTCGCCCAGCTGGTGGTGAAGCGGACCACGCTGCGGTCCGCGCCCCGGCTCTCCCAAAAGCCCAGCGCCACCTGCCGCTCCAGCGCCTGCATCTGCGCGTTGGACATCTCGCAGAACACCTGATTGGTGGGGGAGTCCACCGGAGCGGAAAAGCCCCGCTCCCTCAGCGCCTGCCGGATCTCCTGCGCGTAGCGCACCGCGTCCGCGCCTATCCGCTGATACAGCCCATCGGTAAACAGCGCGTCAAACTGCACACCCAGCAGCCGTCCCTTTGCCAGCAACGCACCATGCTGCTTGATCACGGTGAAGAAGTGGGGCAGCAGACCGGGGCGGGGAATGACCACCGCCTCACCAAACAGCACGCCGCACTTGGTACCGCCAATGTAGAATACATCGCACAGCCGGGCTATGTCCGGCAACGTCAGGTCATTTTCCGGGCAGGCGAGAGCATATGCCAGCCGCGCCCCGTCCAGATACAGCGGAAGCCCGTTTTCCCGGCACACCGCGCTGACGGCGGTCAGCTCCTCCAACGAGTACAGGGTACCGTACTCTGTGGGGTGGGAGAGGTACACCATGCCCGGCATGACCATGTGGTCCCGGTTGGCGTCCTGCCGGTACGCTTCCACAGCCTGCGCGATCTGCCGCGCCGACAGCTTGCCGTCCTTCTGGGGCAGGGTCAGCACCTTATGTCCGCCAAACTCGATGGCGCCCGCCTCGTGAACGCTGACGTGACCGCTGTCCGCCGCCAGCACACCCTGATAGGATGCCAGCAGTCCATCGATCACCGCGGCATTGGTCTGGGTGCCGCCCATCAGAAAATGGATATCCGCCTCCGGGCATTGGCACGCCGCCCGAAGCTTTTCCTTCGCCTGACGGGAAAAGGCGTCCAGTCCATACCCGGCGCTGCTTGCCAGATTGGTCTCCACCAGCCGTGCCAGCACCTGCGGGTGCGCCCCCGCCATATAGTCACAGGCAAAGGGAAGCCGGGTCTCGTCCAGATTTCCGTTCATTGCAGTTCTCCTCTCTCTGCCGGAGTTATGTCTCCGGCTGGCTCAGCGGCTGGATGCGCTTGTGATAGATCCAGCGGAAAAACAGGGCGGAGAGGACAAAGGAAACGATCTCCGCAATGGGGAACGCCCACCACACCAGTGCCAGCTGCCCGCTAAGGCTCAGCAGCCACGCCGCCGGAAGCAATACCACCAGCTGCCGGGCAATGGAAACGATCATGCTGAGGAAGGCGCTGCCCAGCGCCTGGAACACAGAGCCGCAGACAATGGCAAACGCCGCCGGGAGGAAGCTGATGCTGATGACCCGCAGCGCCACTCTGCCGATGGAAAGCATCTCGTCCGATGCATCAAACAGCCGCAGCAGCAGCTCCGGCGCCAGCTGAAACAGCAGTACACCCACCGCCATGATACACACCGCGTACAGCACACCGTAGCGGAAGGTCTGGCGGATACGCTCCGCCTTCCGTGCGCCGTAATTATAGCCGATGATGGGAACCAAACCGTTGTTCAGACCGAACACCGGCATGAACACAAAGCTTTGCAGCTTGAAATACACGCCGAACACTGCGGTCGCCGTTGTGGAAAAGGCAATGAGGATCTTATTGACGCCAAACACCATCACCGAGCTGATCGCCTGCATGATGATGGAGGGAATGCCGATCTGATAGATGCTGGCAATGATCTCCCCCTTGGGGCAGAAGCCCTGAAAGTGCAAGGGAACCTCCGGGTTCTTGTGACGGCAAAAGTGCAGCGCGATCAGCATATTGCCGATCTGCCCGATGACGGTGGCAAGTGCCGCGCCAGCCACGCCCATCGCCGGAAGTCCAAACAGTCCGAAAATGAGAATGGGGTCCAGAATGATGTTGATGACCGCGCCGCTGGACTGGGCGATCATGGTATACACGGTGCGCCCGGTGGATTGCAGCAGCCGCTCAAAGGTGATGGAGCCGAATAGTCCGAAAGACACGCAGCAGCAGATGCGCAGATACTGGTCGCCATAGGTCAATATCTCCTCCACATCCGTCTGGGCGCGGAAAAAGGCAGGCACGGCAAAAATGCCGATCAGCAGGAACAGCACAAAGCTGCACGCCGCAAGAAACACGCCGTTGCGCGCCACATCCTGCGCCCGGCGTCCGTTTTTCTCTCCCAGCGCCCGGGACACCAAAGCGTTGATGCCAACACCGGTGCCGGTGCTGACAGCGATCATCAGCGACTGCATGGGAAATGCCAGAGACAGGGCGCTCAAGGCGTTTTCCGAGACCCGGGCGACAAAGATACTGTCCACCACATTATAAAGCGCTTGCACCAGCATGGAGACCATCATGGGCAGGGAGATGTTCAAAATCAGCTTGTCCACGGGCATGACGCCCATTTTGTTCTCCTTGGGTGCCGGGGTATTCTGTGCCATAGAAAAAATCCTCCTGTTTACAATACTCATACCGCAAGAAAAGGACGCGCCCAGGGGCGCGCCTTTCCTGAAAATTTCTGTTTGTCCTGCTTACTTGCTCAGCTCTCCGGTCGCCTGTGCCGTCAGATAGGCGTTGATAAAACCGTCCAGATCGCCATCCATCACATCGTTGATGTTGCTCATTTCATAGCCGGTCCGGGTGTCCTTTGCCATCTGATAGGGCATGAAGACGTAGGAGCGGATCTGGCTGCCCCATTCGATCTTCATCTGTACACCCTTGATATCGGAGATCTTTTCAGCGTGCTGCTGCATTTGCAGCTCCAGCAGCTTTGCCTTCAGCATCTTCATGGCATTGTCCCGGTTCTGGAACTGGCTTCGCTCCGTCTGGCAGAACACCACAATGCCGGTAGGCAGGTGCTTGATGCGCACGGCGGAGGACGTTTTATTGATATGCTGACCGCCCGCGCCGGAGGAACGGCATGCCTGCATCTCAATGTCCTCGGGGCGGATGTCCACCTCAACGTCATCCGGCAGCTCCGGCATGACCTCCACCGCGGCAAAGGACGTCTGGCGGCGGGCATTGGCGTCAAAGGGGGAGACCCGCACCAAACGGTGGACGCCGTTTTCACTGCGCAGCAGACCGTAGGCGTTCTCACCCTCAATGGAAATGGACGCGGACTTGATGCCCGCCTCGTCTCCATCCTCATAGTTCAGGATAGTATACTTGAAATCGTGGCGCTCCGCCCAGCGGGTATACATCCGGTACAGCATGGACGCCCAGTCCTGCGCCTCGGTGCCGCCGGCACCGGGGTGGAAGGTGATGATGGCGTTGTTGGCGTCATACTCTCCGGTCAGCAGCGTTGCCATCCGGGATTCCTCCGCCTTTTCCGACAGCTTGGCGTAGCCGTCCTTCAGCTCCTGCAGCAGGTCGGGGTCGTCCTCCTCCTGTCCCATCTCGCACAGGACAGTCAGGTCCTCCCACTCGGTCAGCAGCTTTTCCTGCCGGGAGATCTTGTTCTGCAGCTGCTTGAGCCGCTGGTGGACTTTTTGAGAGCGCTCCAGATCGTTCCAGAAGCCCTCCTGCGCGGACTCGTCCTCCAACCGGCTGACCTCTGCCTTCGCACCGTCCAGATCCAGGGCGGCGGACAGCTTTTCCAGCTCCGGTCCCAGGTCCTTCAGCTTCTGCTTGTATTCATCGTATTCAATGAGAGCCATAGCTGATTCTCCGTTTCTTCTGAAAAATTTCATTAGCCATAATATTATAGCGGCTTCCTATGGCATTGTAAAGGAAAATCTTCCGATTTTATTCCGGTTTTCCCACGTTTTTTCAGAAAAACCCTCCGTTTCCGAAGCTCTCCGGCAGCTTCGCCCGGTTTTTTATCCGGTGCGTCTCAGGATAGGAATTCATATTGCAGACAGCGGTACAGCCGCTCCCTTGCCCGCCGGAGGGTCCGGCAGACGGTGGAGCGGTTTACGCCCGTCTCCGCCGCGATCTGCGTCATGGACTTTCCCTGGTCAAAATACAGCCGGAGCATCAGCTGCTGCCGCTCTGTCAGCTCCTGGCGGCGGGCGATGCGCAGGCTGCGGCGCAGCCGCTCCAGCTGTTCGGAATTGTCTCCGGCACCCTCCCGCAGCCATGCCTGCCAATCTGCCTCCGCCCAGACCGCCCGATTATCCGTCTCTGCCATATCCGGTTCCTCCGTCCGGTCAGGAGGGCAGCTCCAGCCCCCGGATGCAAAAGCAGCTGCGGTAATCCTGCCGGGCAAACTCCGGCAGGCATGCCGGACACAGCACCGTGCCGTTGATAAGCCAGTAGGGAGAGCCCACGGGCAGCTCCGTCCCACAATAGGTACAGTATATCCGGGGAAACCGGGGTTCCCGGTAAGGATGACAATGTATTTTCAAAAAAAGTTCCTCCAAAATCAAAACAAAATTAAAAAATGGGTTGACAAATTTTCATTCGTCTGTTAGTATAATCCATGTTGCTGGTCCGCTGGTGTAGCTCAGCTGGTAGAGCAGCTGATTTGTAATCAGCAGGTCGGGGGTTCGAATCCGTCCACCAGCTCCATTAATTTCATATGGGGGAATTCCAGAGCGGTCAAATGGGGCAGACTGTAAATCTGTTGCCTTCGGCTTCGGTGGTTCGAATCCACCTTCCCCCACCACGTCGAAGCAAGCTGAATGGCTTGCTTCGATTTTTTATGCAAGCACCTCTTTTCCCGCCGCCGGAGCCTTTTCCCGCTCCCGGCGCTTTTTTGCCGAATGGGTCCGTTTTCCCCTGAGTGGGGAGCGGCGCATCCCGCCGCATTCACAAGAATCTTGTTTATACTTGCATGATATCACATGATTCTTTTTGTATCAAGAAGTTTTTTACAAGTTTCTTGTTCATTCGATTGACAAGGTCCCCGCATCCCGGTAAACTAAAGACAATAACCAGCAGAAAGGGGCGGTAAGCCTTGAGTTTTGGAGAGCGTCTGCGCACACGCCGGGAGGAATTGGCACTCTCCCGGGCAGAGCTGGCGGAAAAGCTGGGAGTCACCCGCTCCGCCATTGGAAATTATGAAACCGGGGTCAGCTTTCCCAAGGAGGATATCCTGCTGCGGCTGTTTGACTGCCTGCAGGTGGACCCCAATTATTTATACGGCGACAGCTTTCGCAGCACCAGCCAGCGGCTGACCCATCAGGAGCAGCGCCTGCTGGAGCAGTACCGGTCGCTGCCCGCCTCCGGGCGGGAGGCGGTGCGCACACTGGTGCAGTCCCTGTGCGATTACCGGGACGAGGTGGAGCAGAGCCAGCCGGAGGAGCCAGCCCGGATGATCCCCCTGTACGAATCCCCTGCCGCCGCAGGCTTTGCCGCGCCGGTTGCAGGCGAGGACTACCGCCTGATCCCCGTGGAGGGAGACGTTCCCCGGGGCGCAGAGTTCGCCGTGCGCATTCAGGGGGATTCCATGTCCCCGTGGATCCCGCCGGATTCCATCGCCTATGTGAACCATGACCCGCTGGCAGCGGGGGACACCGGCATTTTCTGTGTGGATGGCAGCATGCTGTGCAAGCAGTATTACCGGGACCCGCTGGGCATTGTGTATCTGTTCTCCCTGAACCGGGCACGCGCCGACGCAGACGTGGTATTTCCCGCCGGAAGCGGGCGCTCGCTGGTGTGCTTCGGGCGTGTGATGATCCACAACCTGCCCCTGCCCGGCAAGCAGTAGGCTATAAACAATTCCCCGGTAGCCATCAGCTGCCGGGGAATTTGCTTTCTGGCAGGGGACTGCCGGAGAGCGCTTTGTCAGCCGATGAAGCCGCCGTCCACCGTTAAAATCTGTCCGGTGATGAAGGACGCCTTATCCGATGCCAGAAACGCCACCGCGTTGGCAATATCCTCCGGCTGTCCCAGCCGCCCCAGCGGCGTCTCGTCGATAAGCTGCCGGATGGTCTCCTGTCCCAGCATCCGGACCATATCCGTCTCGATACAGCCCGGCGCCACCGCGTTGACCCGGATGTGGGAGGGCGCCAGCTCCAGCGCCAGCGAGCGGGTCAATCCCACAATGGCGGACTTGGTGCAGGCGTACGGCACCTCGCAGGACGCGCCCCGCAGCCCCCAGATGGAGGAGACATTGACGATGCAGCCCGCCTTTTCGTGGATCATGTCCGGCAGCACTGCCTGAATGGTGTTGCGGCAGCCGTTGACATTTACGTCAAAGCTCCGCTGCCACACATCGTCTCCCGCGTCCTGAAACAGCCCCTGCCGGGAAATGCCCGCATTGTTCACCAGCAGCGTCACCGGTCCCCACAGCGCCTTGATCCTCTGAACCATCTCCCGGACCGCCGCCGCGTCCGCCACATCCGCCTGCATGGCGGCGGCGGGGCGTCCCTGGGCGGAAAGCTCCCGGACCACCTGCTCCGCCTGCTCCGCCTGCTCCAGATAGTTGACGCAGACAGCGTAGCCGGCACACGACAGCTCCCGGGCAATGGCACGTCCGATGCCCCGGGATGCCCCGGTGACCAGTGCGATCTGTTTCATGAAAATTCCCCTTTCCCTGTGTTTCGTGGGACCAGTATAACAATTTTCCAAAAAAAACTCAAGAAAAGTGTTGACAAATTCCCATGTTTCGTGTATTCTAAACCTGTTCCGTTTCGGACGATTAGCTCAGCTGGCTAGAGCACCTGCTTGACGTGCAGGGGGTCACAGGTTCGAGTCCTGTACCGTCCACCAGATAAAAACCTTGAAGTTTCAGCAACTTCAAGGTTTTTTGTTGCCCTGAAACAACTTTTACCCTTTATCCTACCCTTTATAAATTGAGAACATTTGTAATGAAGCCTTCCATACGCTGTGCGCTGACCGAGCGCATATCATCTGTGAAATGACCGTAGACATCGAGGGTAAAGGCAGCGGTCGCATGACCGAGGTTGCTTTGTACAGTTTTGATGTCATCGCCAGCGCGGATGCAGTTGACGGCGTAGGTATGGCGAAGGTCATGTATCCTTGCGTCGGGGATGCCGATGCGCTTTACCATGCGCTTGAAGCTGTCGAAGATCGCGCGGTAGGAGACATAGCGCCCAAACTCATTGGTAAACACCAGGCCGCCGTCCTCCCATGCAGGGCCGGCAAGTAACCGCTGTTCCGATTGGTGGACTTTCTGTGTGCGAAGCAGCTTCATCACATAAGGGGCAGGCGTGATGGTACGGCTTTTGTTGTTTTTCGGCGGGGAAAAGTAATACTGACCGCCTTTCCGTTGGTCACGGCGCAGCTGCTTGTTGATAAGAATGGTGCCCTTTTCAAAATCTACGCAGTCCCACATGAGTCCCAATAACTCGCCTTCCCGCAGGCCTGTAAACAGATCAATGGTGAGCGGAAGTTCATATTTGCTGCCTTTTAGGAGATTCAAAAGCTGAGCGGTTTGCTGATCGGTCAGTGGATGAATCTCCTTTTTAACGATTTTAGGCAGAACACACGCAGATGTTGGATTGTAGCGGATGTAGTTGAGAAGGACAGCTTGCTGAAGAGCCTTATGCAGGACACCGTGAATGTTCTTGATGGTTTTAGCGCTTAGAGCGGACTGCCCGTCATGCTCTTGTGAAAGCGAGTTATAGAGGCGCTGAATCGTGTGTGCTTTCAGGCTTTCAAGGGGCAGATTGCCGAGAGCAGGACGCAGGTACAGCTTGGCTTGCCGCTCGTAGAGATACGCTGTAGATGCTTTAACGCCGATTTGGTAGTCCTTCAGCCAAATGTCCAGCCATTCATCCACGGTCATTTTGCAAGGCTCTTGGTATGTTCCGCTGTCAATCTCCGCGGTGATCGCCGTGAGCTTTTGTCTTACCTCCTTCTGCGTCTTGCCGTAGACAGATTTTTGAATCTGCTTTCCAGTTCCGGGATCAATGCCAAGGGTATAGCGGGCTTCCCAGCGTCCGTCAGAACGCTGGCGGATGGTGCCGCCGCCTTTGGCTCCTTTTGTTTTTCGCGTTGTCAATGAAACCTCCTGTTCCTCTGAAATTGTAAAACGGTCAGTCAGTCCGTTGTTTTATCTTTGCTTGTCGCTGTCCAGCCATGCCACGAAGTCTTCAAGAGACAGCTTGCCACTGGTACATAGGTCGCGTTTCTTTCGTGCTTCCTTCGACCATGCGGTGAACTCATCCTTGGTCATGGTTCCGTACCGTACACGGGCGTTGTGGGCCTTGTAGGAGCGCGTAAACTCCCGTGCGGCAGGATTCTTCATTTGTCGGCTCTGATACTGCACCACTGCTCCCATTTGGCGGCAGGTCTTTTCCGAGCCTTCCATCAGCCGTGTGCAGTAGTCCTGTGTGATGTTGCCAGTCACAACGAAGTATCTGCCGCAGTTTTTGCATTTATGGATCGGGAGTGGCAGACGGAGACAATACGCCTTCAGGTAATTATAGAGGTCGCGCACAGTATTGGGGTAGAGTACCTCGCGCAGCGAAGTCTTGATCCCACGCTCCCGCAGCATCTCTACGCTGTAATGGTAGGCGCTGTCATACGCTGGGCAGTCTAACAAGACTTCCTCGGTGGCAAGCTCGCCATAGCGCATATCGTCGAAGCGGAGCGACGCATCGTAGTGTGCCTCGCGGTATCGCTCTGCCGTAGAGTAGTCCGGTTGATAGCGGTCATCCAGGCATCGCTCGATCAGGGCCTTTGCGTCGCTGACGATGGCTTCAAAATCACTGGTAAAATGGAGAATGGGGGATGCATCGGCCTTTTGTCCGTGCGCGTATGCCGATTCCAACTCGCTCAACTCCTTTACGAGCAGTCCCAAGAACGGATGCACTTCGCAAAGCGATAATGACAGCTTCAGCAGCCTCTCCCATGTGTCGAGTTCCGTGTGACCGGAGGATAGCGAACCCACCAGCTTATTGATCTCGGATAACACGCAATAGGTATCGTAAAAGTCCGCATCGTAAAGGTCAACGAGGCTTTGTCCGAGATCCTGCGTTTGATCGAGATAAGTCATGCGGCTTCCCAGCGTCTTGTCATATAGCGCAAAGCACTCTTTTCGTTCCGGGGTGATGTAATACCGAAATTCCATGTGCTCAGGAAAGATCATGGCTGCCTCCTGTTAGATATAGCAAGATGCGTACAAGAAATTATCTATTGACTTTTGCGTACTTGCAATATACAATCATACTATAATAGTTACATTGTGTATTATATTCTTTATAATCCATAATGTCAACTATAATTTTTGAAGGAGGTCATACATGAACAACAATTATGAAAATCTGCCCGCTGTACTGAATGCCAATCAGCTGGCCACAGCACTGGGCATCTCCCGGGCCGGAGCCTACCAGTTGCTGAACACTGCAACCTTTCCCACTTTGCGGATCGGCAAGCGGCTGCTGGTGCCAAGGGACAAGCTGGTGGAGTGGATCGAACAGAACACCGGAGGTAGCCATGTGGGAGGATAAAGAAACGACTGCCCCCAGTCCATCTGTTGCACCAGATGGGGAGCAGCCGTCCGCGCTTGCACGCACAGATAGTATAGCAACTTTTGAAGAAACAAACAAGCAGTTTGGAAAAATGCGTATCTTTTCCATGCCGGAGCTGATGGAGACCCATTTCCCATCCCGGCCATTTATTATTGAAAACTTGCTGCCAGCGGGGACATACATCCTCGCTGGCGCACCCAAAATTGGCAAGTCTTTTTTCGTCCTGCAAATGGCCTATCAGGTGAGCGTGGGAGAGCCATTCTTAGGCTTTTCCTCCCGGCAGGGGATGGTGTTGTACCTCGCTCTGGAGGACACCTACGAGCGGCTGCAAAAGCGTCTGGCGCAGATGACAGAGCAGGACAGCCCTGGTCTGGTGCTGTCTGTTCTGGCGGACACGCTGGAGGAAGATTTGTTGGAGCAACTGGAGAGCTTCCTGTTTGAATACCCGGAAACGGTGCTGGTCATCATTGACACGCTCCAGCGCATCCGGGGCCGGATGCCGGATAACGGCAGCTATGCGGCGGATTACGATACCATTGCCAAGCTGAAAAAGTTTGCAGACCATCACGGCATCGCCTTATTACTCGTCCATCATACCCGCAAGGAAGGGGCCGAGGACATCTTCAACACCATCTCCGGAACCAACGGTATCTTAGGAGCGGCAGACGGTGCCATGGTCTTGCACAAGGACAAGCGCACAAGCGGGGATGCCATCCTTGAGGTGGTGGGACGTGACCAGCCGCAGATGCGGCTCCACCTGCGTTTTGACCCTGCTCATAGTCTTTGGCAGATAACGGAGGCGGAAACAGAACCATTCAAGGAGCCGCCGAACCTCTTGCTGGAACTTCTTTCCCGGCTGGTAAATGAAGATACACCATCATGGAACGGAACGGCAACAGAGCTGGCGCAGTGTCTTTCAGCTATGGACAGCACACAGGCCATTTCCCCAAATTGGATCGTGCGGACGCTGAACACGCGGCAAGATGACCTGCTGCGGAAGTACGGCATTCGCTACGGCTCCCGGCGCACGAAGGATGGAAAGCTCATCCTTCTGCGGTGGGAAGGTGTACGGTAATGTACGGTATGTACGGTAAAAATGGGAGAGGGGTATCCCCCGAAAATACCGTACATACCGGACGTACCGTACACCAGCGGGCTGAATGTCCTGTCGCACCGACAGGGCATTTCGCCCGCTTCAGGGAGTCCAGAGGGAACGGCTGGCACACGGACTTTGGGATAAAGTCTAGTGTGTTATACCCGTCACGGCGGGGGACGGGAGAAAATGCGCGGGCGGCTGTTTCCCGCGCATTTTAGACCGGGCCGAAAAAGAAGAACGGCAGATGACGGTATCGTCATCTGCCGGACGCGCTTTTTCAGAGAGCCGCGATGGGGATTTTCCGCTCCCTATCTCCCAGACTATAACAAGGGAGGTTCCACATGGCATACGCCATTTTACGATTTGCAAAGCACAAGGGCGGAGCGTCCAAGGCGCTGAGTGCCCACCATGAGCGAACAAAGGAGGCCTACGCCAGCAATCCGGATATTGACCCGGAGCGCACAAAACAGAATGTTCATCTGGTAACGCCCCGCTGGAGCTACGAACAGGAGATCAATCACCGCATCCGCATGGCAGGCTGCCGGGTGCGAAAGGACAGTGTGAAATTCGTGGACACGCTGGTAACGGTCAGCCCGGAATTTGCCAAAGCCCACGAAGCGGAAATGCCGGAATATTTCCGGCGGGCCTTCGACTTTTTGAAAGAGCGTGTAGGCGAGGACAATATCATTTCCGCCGTGGTACACATGGATGAAACAACGCCTCACATGCACCTCTGCTTTGTCCCGCTGACGAAAGATAAACGGCTGTCCGCAAAGGAGATACTCGGCAACAAGAAGACCATGATCCGCTGGCAGGATGATTTCTACGCCTGTATGGCGGAACGGTGGCCGGAACTGGAACGCGGAACGCCTGCGGTGGAGACTAAGCGCAGGCATTTGACACCCCAGTGGTACAAGAAGGTCACGGCGATGGACAAGAAGATAGAGCGGCTGGAAGCGGCCTTGAACGACATCAACGTACTGAACGCCGGAAAGAAGCGTGAGGAAGCTGTTGCGCTGCTGGCGCAGTTGCTGCCAGATGTAGAGTCCTTTCAAGCTGAGATTCAGCGAATGCAGGATGCCGTGTCGCTTTCGCTCTCCATGCAGCGGAACAGTGCCGTGGAAAACAAAACGCTCAGGGGCGAGCTAATTGCCGAACGCCACAAAAGCGCCGAGCAGCGTGCAAAGCTCGCTGTATTGGAGAAGCGTTACAAGCGGGCCGAGAATCTACTGAAGCAGTTGCCAAAGGAAATGACGGAGCTTTTAAAAAGAGAATACAGAGAGACTTAAGTGTGAAATTAATTGAAGGTATTTGCAATAATAAAAAGAAGAATGAGGAGATGTGAGTAGCATGAAAGATGCAATATTTTCGCCAAATGGCTATATGCCAAGAAAATACGGGGAACCACCCAAGGTGTTTTGGAAATATTATGATCTCTACCGACGAAGACAGATTACACTAGATGAGTATGTGGTTAAGACGGGGTTAGAACTGCCTGCAATCTGCTACTATTTAGACGCTGTTGCAGAGAAGAAGACAAAAAATATTGAAAGACATCGTCAAATATGATATGTTATAAATGTATAGTTATATGGAGGGGTAAGAATGCAAATTCTTGATTATATAGATGCCGATCTTTTAGATAAATTCGAGTTCTACAACTATAACCACGCTATTGAAATCGTTACTCAAGCTTTTCCTGAGGAGTGGCGTGAGGTTGTTGAGTGCCTAAGAAAACTCGACATTACTACAGATGACCTGCGTGAAGCGGGCGGAAACGAAACTAAAATTCCCAAGAAATTTGATGATGTTCTCTACCCGTATGGGTGGAGAGAAATTCGGATTTCTGGTGACTTACACATCAAGTTTTATCCAAGACAAGCCGATCAGAGGGGACGCTTTTCTAGCGTTCCCTTTGAGGAGCGTGTGACGGAGAATTACATCGACGGTCATAATATCGATTTTTTGAAGGGTCGAATTGCATTTGACCTTGAATGGAACAGTAAGGATCAGACCTTTGACAGAGATCTGCTGGCAATGCGGACATACTACGATTGCGACATTGTAAGTGCCGGTATTATTGTCACCCGTTCGCAAGACCTGAACGATGTGTTCAAAACTGTGTATGACTATGATAAGAATTCCCGCACTTGGAAGCCTATTATGCGTAAATATGGCGCGAGCACTACTTGGATGGGGAAACTGCTGTATCGCTTAGAGTCACGCCGTAATGGCGGATGCCCCGTTTTGGCTATTGGCATTAAGAAAACTTGCGTTTCAGATTGGAGGGAGGGTTACATAGATGAGCACGCTTCAGGAAACATCTGAAAGTCTTCTCTCTTTCTGCGGCAATAAGCGATATTCAACGATTTATGCTGATCCGCCTTGGCGCTTTCAAAACCGCACCGGAAAGGTTGCCCCAGAAAACAAAAAGCTGAATCGGTATGAGACGATGCCATTAGAAGATATAATGGCGCTGCCAGTTGAACAGGTCGCCGCTGCAAAAAGCCATTTGTATCTATGGGTTCCTAATGCGCTCCTACCGGATGGCCTGGCTGTTATGAAGGCTTGGGGCTTTGAATATAAGGGGAATATCATTTGGGAAAAAGTTCGGAAAGATGGAGGGCCGGACGGACGAGGAGTTGGCTTCTATTTTCGCAATGTAACTGAAATTCTTCTTTTTGGGGTCAGAGGTGACAATTTTAGGACGCTGGCTCCGGCCCGTTCGCAGGTCAATCTGCTTCGGACACAAAAGCGTGAGCACTCCCGGAAACCTGACGAGATCATCCCAATTATTGAGAGTTGCTCACCGGGGCCCTTCCTCGAACTGTTTGCCCGCGGTGATCGTGAAGGCTGGGATATGTGGGGCAATCAGGCCACCGCAGATTATGAACCTACTTGGAATACTTACAGCAATCATACTACAAAGCAGGCATCAAACGAATAAGTCGCATATTATGTGTAATGAAAGGGCGGTGAGTTTAATGTTCTCTGCTCATAACGTCGCAATATATATCATTAACTGGTGCCTTGATCATAATGTTCAAATCACGAACCTTAAGCTCCAAAAGCTGTTGTATTTTGTGCAAGGTGAGTACAGCAAGGTTAAAGGTGCCAGATTGATTGCGGACGATTTTTATGCTTGGCAATTGGGTCCTGTTGTTCCCACTGTTTATGCTGAATACTCTATCTTTTCTTCTTCGGTTTTACCAATACAAAAGCAAATCGTTTCTTTTAGCACTGAAGACATTGAAGTGATTGATACTATTTTGCGAAGGTATGCATACCGAACCACATGGGGCCTTGTGGAATTATCCCACCAACAAGATCCGTGGAAATATCATCACGAGATTTTTGGAGACAAAGCACTCATTCCTTATAAGTCTATTGTAGATTATTTTGGGAAGGGTGAGGCATCGTGACAATGACAGAAAAAGAAAAAACAGATGAACTACTAGATTTAATAGATGCCTTATGTGATGTCAATTTTTCTAAGAGTCAAGACGTCATTGATGCGTGGATAAGCAGACTCAACAAGGTTTATTCAAACGGATATAGGCATACTTACTCAGCTATATTCTTTAAAATCCAACAGATAATGTCGGACACAATGTCGGACAGTTCTAAAACCGATAAAGAGATTTTAGAGACACTTGGGGAGAACCTGAATGTTCTTGGAGATCGAATTGATGAATTGGCAGCACAGAATGGTGACGATGCCAATTATAAGAATACAGTTGCTGGCTATAAGAAGTTTTCAGACCATATCAGACTTGAAATAGGCCGGTACAATTTCATTAAATCTAGATTTGCAAGTGTAGCTGTAGAGGAGAAGTCCACTAAATCAAGCGATAGCCATTTTGGCATCGATCCAAAGCAGGTGCAAAAACTTGAGCAGGCTATAGACGCAATGCGCCCTACAGTAGCACAAGCACAAAAGCAACTTGACAATTTAGATGAGAAACTCGAAAGTAACAAAATATCTTCCATTACAACGCTTACCATATTTTCTGCTGTAATTCTCGCTTTTTCAGGAGGAATTACGTTTGAAAGCGGAATTTTTAAGGGAATGGTTGAATCTAGTGCATATCGATTGGTTTTTACCATTGCACTTAGTGGCTTTATTCTTTTCAATACTATTTTTTGCGTTGCTGTACCTAGTTGGGAAAATGGCCGGTAAGCCAATTAGCACAAGGTGCAAATATATAGTTACAGAGAATGGACACTACGAACAGTGCCAGTCCTGTGGAGATGGATATTGTACGAAAGAGTGTGCAGAAGTTTCGATTGCTTGTAAAATATTTCATAAATATACATATGTTTTTGTGATCAATTCTATCTTGTTGTATGTGTTATACTCGGACTTCTTTCTATGGCTTAGCAAAGGAAATCTTCGCAATCCGAAGTTTTTCATTGCACAGGGTGCCTTATTTCTTTTAATGGCCTTAACAATTGTTGTTCACCTCGTACGTAAGCACAGACGATTAGGACGAATTAAATTACACTATAAAGTGATAATTTTGCGTGATATAATTGAGCCGCAGACACAAAAGAGCTCTTTTATACGTTTAAGCGAAATTCTTACAAGAGCTATTTATGGAGCACCGACAACCCAAAGTATAAAAGAGTCCTTCTTAGAAAAAATAAGTGGCATGAGCAAAGATTCTGCACTTCAATATTTAGACGAATTTATTGATGCTTACTTACTTTCCGACTATCGTTTGTCAGTTTCCGTGACAAAACGAGAGCACAAAGTTGATAAAAAAGAGTGGAAGAGACTAGAAAGTAAATTTAATCCGCCCGCTAACGAAAGTTGAAGTAAATATTAGGAGAAGAGGATATTAGCCCTCTCCTCCTAATATTTTTGCCTTATCTTAAGATTATTGCCCGTACTGGAATTTCTTCCGCTATATAATGAATATTATTCGTCGCTCCGACCCATGCTATTTGATCTTCGGCCTTTAACTGTTCTGTAATGCCCTGCGCCTGTGCCATCTGTTTAATCAGCAGCCGCAGCATTTCGTTTGCCTCCCGGTCGATCTCATTGAGATGATGTGTCAGCTGGCCGGACGTTTTCAAATTGATATAGGTTGCTCTGCAGTGCTCTTTCAGGTACTTGAGCCGCATTCGTCCAAAGCGTTCGTATGTGGCGGGTTCTTCTTCCAGCATAAGCAGGTTCGGTACATAAAAATCTCCATGTTTCCGATAAGTAATTTCCATTGTGTGACAGTCCTTTCACGGATTCAAATCCGACCCTTATTTTGACCCTTTAGCGGGTCATCCCTTATAAAACAACTGGACTGACTGATACCGAGTTTTATAATTTCAGAATAATTTGTCACATAATTTGGTGCAATTTGTTGTAAAAGATGCTTTTCCTTGAATTCGAGTCCTGTATCGTCCACCAAAGCAATATAATCCGAACCTTTTGCCGATTGGTCATGGGTTCGGATTTGTTGTTTCTATTGAGAAAATTGAAGACTGGTAATAAAGAAACCGGGAGGACTGCCGATCATGGCAATCCTCCCGGTTTCTTTATGTAGACACGGAGTCCGAAAGTTCCTTCTTTGCTTTCCATTCGGCAAATTCCTTTTTGCCGTCTTCGCTTTCGTAGTACTTCTGAATTACCGGAAGCAGACTTCGTGCCAGCGATTCAAAGACGTATTCCGGAATTTCGGCTGCACCCATGCTGTTTTGAATATTCGCTTTTTCTGAGTTCACATAGTACCTCCTTTACGCTTCTGTAGCGCGCACAAGCCCATTTTGGCGCCGCTGTAAGGAAAAGATATTCCCCTGTGTTTTCGCGTCGATTGTGGGGCGAAAAATGCCCCGTTTTCGACCTTTATCCGGACGATATTGCACCGCCATCCTTCGGTTGAATCAGCTTCGCATTAGAGGGATAATTCAGCGTAATCAATGCGGGTTTTCCAAGGCCCTGTTTCTTTCGGCAGATCAAACCGCTGAACTCAAGCTCATGGAAAATCCGCGTCGCACATTGTCGGCTTCGGTGTAGCTTCTTCTGCGCCTGTTCCACGGTGAAGTAAATCCGGACGGTGCCGTCAGCTTCGAGAAAACCGTTGACTTTTGAAATGCCCGCCCGATCCAGCATCAGGGCATACAGCACTTTTGCATCGTTGGACAACCCATCAAAACTGTCCTCCATCAAAAATCGCGGAAAAGGTATGTAGGATGCCGACAAGCTCTTGCTTGTAAACTTCAAAAGTTTCTGTGACATAATTCTCCTATCCCATCCATCCAAACCAGTATTGATAGGATTGATGGATGACTATATTGAGCGTTGATTTATTTCTTATTGATTTGGGTATGAATTTCATCCCCTGTGGCGGTTCGGAAATCCATGCCCTTGAAACCCGGCTGTGGAACACTCCGGAGCGTCAGATTATCCGCTGTCAGGAAAGCCGGTAACGGGAAATGGGGCTGCGGTCACAGTTCCTCCTTCTGCCGCACCTTTAGTAGCTCCCATACGTCAGCCATCCAATCTTTCAGTTCGGCAACGTCGGCGTCGTAAAAATGCCCGGTGCTGTTGATGCGGCGGCAGACGTGGTTGTTATTTGTGGCAATTCTGCTGACAGCGGCGGCTAACTTTTTCTGCTCGGTGTAATCGACCTTGATGATGTACCCGTCAATGAGCATCTTTCGGGCATACGCGCCGAAGTTGCGGGTACCGAGTTGGTTCATCTTGTGGCAGATCAGGCTCAGTTCCTGCTCGTTCAGGCAGATTTCTTTGCGGATGGGTCTTGTGCGGTCTGGCATATTGAGACACTCCTTTCACAATACAACGGACATTTCTTTGCCGTTTGTTGAGTATGTCAGCAGAAAAATTTTCAAAAAATATGCGCTCCTGCTTTTGTGAAAACAGGAGCGCGTTATATCTGCGGATATGAGATTTGAGAGAATAGCAAGCACATCCGGTGTCCGTACACACCGGAAAAATGGGCAGTTCAGCCTTGCACCTGACCTGCTCATTTTGTTGTCGGGAAAGCCCCACACCCCTTTCATGTCGAATTCGAAAATACTTCCTGAACTTTTCGGGAAAGTTCTTGCTTTTATTCGCTTTTCCGATTATAATTATACTGTGATTTTATAAGCAGATGCAAGAACGAACTGCAACAGGAGCACCGACTATGAAATACTTATCTATCACGCAAACCGCCGAACGCTGGGGTATCTCCACCCGCCGTATTCAGATTTTGTGCGGCGAGGGGCGCGTCCCAGGTGCTATCCGCATTGGCACGGTCTGGGGGATTCCAGAGGACGCAGAGAAGCCAGCGGATGCGAGAATCAAGAACGGGAAGTATATCAAGAAACCCGCCGGAAACGAAAAATGAGCCGCAGATTATATCAGCGACTCTAACTCGAAAATAGGACACGCCTTACCCTGCGCGGGTGCGAATGGACGCACAAATCCCTTGTCACGAATCTACCCAAATCGTCCATTCGACAGACTATAGCAGAGTTCTACAAAGGAGCAGCAAATATGAACAAACAACAGCTTGCCAATAAAATCTGGGAATCCGCAAACAAAATGCGCTCCAAGATCGAGGCTAACGAATATAAAGATTACATTCTCGGTTTTATCTTCTATAAGTTTCTCTCTGACAAAGAAGTAGATTTTCTAAAAAGAGACGGATATGAAGAAACTGATCTCCAGGAGCATGTACATGAAAACAATGAAGAACTTGTTGATTATTGTCAGCAGCACCTGGGCTATTTCATCGCCTATGATAATCTTTTCTCGACATGGCTGGATAAAGGAAATAGCTTTACCGTTGACAATGTGCGAACTGCACTCTCTGCATTCAATCGTTTAATCAGCAATACGCAGAAAAAGGTGTTCAGCAAAATCTTTAATACACTGGAAACTGGCCTGAGCAAACTCGGTGATAGCACTAGCAATCAGACAAAAGCTATCCGCGACTTAATTCAGCTGATCAAGGATATTCCTACCGATGGCAGGCAGGACTATGATGTTTTGGGCTTCATCTACGAATATCTGATCAGCAACTTCGCTGCAAATGCCGGAAAAAAGGCCGGTGAGTTCTATACGCCTCATGAAGTGTCTCAACTTATGTCTGAGATTGTCGCAAACCACTTGAAGGATCGCGAGAAAATCGAAATATATGATCCTACGAGCGGTTCCGGCTCCCTTTTGATCACCATCGGCAAGAGTGCTGCCAAGTACCTGAAGAACAAAGACAGCATCATGTACTATGCGCAAGAGTTGAAGGAAAACACATACAATCTGACCCGTATGAATCTTGTTATGCGCGGCATCAATCCAGCCAATATCTTCACTCGCTGTGGCGATACATTGGAGCAGGACTGGCCTATGTACGATGATGTCACGCAGACGTATAACCCGTTGTATCTGGATGCTGTGGTTTCCAACCCACCGTATTCACAGCACTGGGATCCGTCTCACAAGGAAACCGATCCCCGCTATCGCTATGGCATGGCACCAAAAGGAAAAGCTGACTATGCCTTCCTGCTTCATGACCTGTACCATGTAAAACCAGATGGTATTATGACCATCGTCCTCCCTCATGGTGTCCTGTTCCGTGGTGATGCTGTTGGAGGCGCTGATGGACTGGGCGAAGGCGAGGGGCGTATTCGTCGAAATCTGATTGAAAATAACAACATCGAAACAATCATCGGACTGCCCGCAAATATTTTTTATGGTACGGGCATTCCCACTATCATTATGGTTTTACGGCAAAAACGCGAAGCTTCTGATGTGCTTTTTATCGACGCTTCCAAGGGATTTACCAAAGTTGGTAAGACCAACAAACTAATGGCATCGGACATCAAGAGAATTGTGGACGCTATTGCCGCCCGCCCTGAAAGTATTGAAAAGTTTGCCCGACTGGTTTCCAAGGAAGAGATTCGCCGCAATGGATATAACCTGAACATTCCCCGTTACATCGATTCTTCCGAAGCTGCAGAAACTTGGGATATTTACGCCACCATGTTTGGCGGCATTCCCAACCATGAAATTGACCTTCTGGAACAGTATTGGGCTACGTTCACACAGCTGAGGAGTATTCTATTTACCGCCGATGAAACCCCATATTCAACTTTGGCAGTTGGAAATATCAAAGAGGCCATCGAAGGCAGTGCCGATGTACAGGCGTTCATTGCAGAGTATCAGTCAGCGTTCGCGGATTTTGATACATATCTGGATGCCGAACTGATCGGAAAAATGATGGATCTGAATATCTCCAAAGCTGAGGATACTATTACCCAGAATATCTTCAGCCGCGTTGCGCCGCTTCCTCTGATCGACAAGTATCAGGCGTATCAGCTGTTGGATGACAAGTGGAACATGATTTCCACTGATCTCGAAATTATCCAGACAGAGGGTTTTGCCGCCGCAAAGCAGGTAGATCCCAACATGGTCATCAAAAAGAAAGACGATAAGGAAGAAGTACAAAACGGCTGGATAGGCCATGTCATACCCTTTGATTTAGTACAGACTACGCTTCTGCGGGAAGATTATGATGCGCTCAAGGCAAAGGAAGCCAGACTGGATGAAATTTCTGTCGAGCTGACAGAAATCATAGATTCCATCGACGAGGGCGACCGCGGCGAGTTCCTGAATGATGACAATACTGCATTTGTACCCAAAGAGTTTGCTGTAAAACTTGCGGAAATCTATGCAGATATCGCATCTCCGGAGCTTGCTACATTGCAGGGCTATGCTGCATTGATAGATGCCAAAGCCGGAAAGGCCACAAAACTGAAGTATATTTTCGAGCACAAGGAAGTGAACTGGGCGTCCTTGGATGGAAACGCCCCGTATACCAAGGGTAAAGTCTCGGCGTATGTGAAAACGCTGCGTGCGGCATATTCGTTTCCGGAGGATTCCTTTGAGGCGAAGATGGTCTGTGCTGATAAACTGATGACAGAAGAAAAAGCGGTCAAAAGGGACGTTAAGGAAAAAGCCTATGCGCTCCACATGAAAACCAAGGAAACCATCGAAGGGCTGTCCGATGAACAAGTCCTTGAGTTGCTGCGCCTGAAATGGATCGTTCCTTTGGGTGGGTCTCTCCGTGCAATGCCGGATGCAATTATTGATACGCTGGAAAAATCGGTACAGACGTTGGCGGATAAGTATGCTGTGACTTATCTGGAACTGGGTGCGCAGATTCAAAAATCCGAGGAATTGCTTTCTTCCATGATCGATGACTTGACCGGCGGCGAGTACGACATGAAGGGATTGGCAGAGTTCAAAGCTCTGTTGCAGGGGGGATGCAAATGAGTAAAACTGAAAAACCCTCCATTCGTTTTCACGGGTTTGACGACGCTTGGGAACAGCGTAAGCTCGGTGATATTGGTAAAGCACGCTCTGGAGTGGGCTTCCCCGATGCAGAACAAGGTGGGGCAATCGGTGTACCGTTCTTCAAAGTATCTGATATGAACTTGGACGGTAATGAGAATGAAATGACTATTGCTAATAACTATGTTACGGCTGAGCAGATTGCTAACCACAGGTGGTCGCCTATTACGGAGTTGCCGGCAATTTTCTTTGCAAAGGTTGGAGCTGCCGTGATGCTAAATCGCAAGCGTTTATGCCGTTTTCCCTTCCTTTTGGATAACAACACAATGGCATATTCTCTAAGTCCAACGAAGTGGGACGCAGACTTTGCAAAGGCTCTGTTTGGAACAGTTGATTTGACTTCCTTGGTTCAAGTTGGAGCGTTACCGTCCTACAACGCTGGAGATGTTGAATCAATGGAAATATATCTGCCGAGCCTTTTAGAGCAAGAGCAGATTGGAACTTTTTTCAGCCACCTCGACAACCTTATCACCCTTCATCAGCGTAAGTTTGAAAAGTTGACGAGTGTTAAAAAATCAATACTCGAAAAGATGTTCCCGCAAAACGGCAGCAGTTACCCCGCAATTCGCTTCAAGGGGTTTACTGAGCCTTGGAAACGGCGTAGGTTTGGAGACGTGTTTGAGGAATATTCGGAAAAGGATCGTGCCGACCTGCCTCCGCTTACAATAATCCAAGGCAGCGGCACAATCAGACGCGACGAGTCAGAACGTATACTTCAATACGATAAAGCGAGTCTGTCAAGCTATAAGGTAGTTAATGAAGGTGACTTTATTGTACATTTAAGGTCTTTTGAAGGCGGCTTGGAAAGGGCAAACTCACAAGGAATTATTAGTCCTGCGTATCATACTTTTCACGGGGACGGCGTTGATTCGAGATTTTACTACGCATATTTCAGATCAAAAAATTTTATTGACACAGACCTAAAGCCGCATGTTTACGGCATCAGAGATGGGCGGAGTATCGACATTGAAGGTATGAAAACAATAGAAATTCCATTCACCTCATATCCAGAGCAAAAGCTTATTGGGGATGCGATTGATACCATAAACACCCTTATCATCCTCCGACAGCGTGAGTTGGAAAAGCTCCAAAGCATCAAGAAATCTCTGCTTGAGAAAATGTTTGTCTGATACAGGAGGCAAGCTATGGTATTTGAACAGGAAGCTGTTTTTGAAACGGCACTTATTAACTTACTGACAGAAAAATATGGCTGGGAGCCGGAAATTCTGCGTTACAAAACGGAAGAAGACCTAATCCGGAACTGGCAGCAGATCCTCTTTGAAAACAACCGCGATGTGGATCGACTGAATGATGTTCCGCTGACCGACGGAGAAATGCAGCAAATTCTTGACCAGATTACCCGTCTGCGCACGCCGCTGAAGCTCAACGGCTTTATCAACGGCAAAACCGTTGCTGTCAAACGCGACAATCCCGCAGACGAACTGCACTTCGGCAAGGAAGTCAGTTTGAAAATCTATGACCGTCAGGAAATTGCCGCCGGTCAAAGCCGCTATCAGATTGCCGAGCAACCGGTGTTCAAGGCAAGAAGCTCTGTTTTGCCCAACCGCCGTGGTGATTTCATGCTGTTAATCAATGGCATGCCGCTGATTCACTGCGAACTGAAACGCAGCGGTGTGGATGTCAGTCAAGCCTACAACCAGATTGAAAAATATGCACATGAGGGAGTTTTCTCCGGGTTGTTTGCTCTTGTGCAGATTTTTATTGCTATGCAGCCTGATGAAACAGTCTATTTTTCAAATCCCGGTCCGGACGGAAATTTCAACAAAGATTTTTACTTTCACTGGGCGGACGTCAACAATGAGCCGTTGAACAACTGGAAGGACATTGCACAGTATCTGCTTTCCATCCCTATGGCGCACCAGCTGATCGGATTCTATACCGTTGCCGATGATACCGACGGCATCCTGAAAGTTATGCGCAGCTATCAGTATTATGCGACGTCTCGTATTACCGGTCGCGTTGCTATGCGCCGCTGGGCTGATAAGGATCAGATGGGCGGATACATCTGGCACACTACCGGTTCTGGAAAAACAATGACCAGCTTCAAATCCGCACAGTTGATTGCAGCTTCCAAGGATGCCGACAAGGTTGTATTCCTGATGGACCGAGTTGAACTTGGCACGCAGTCTCTGTTGGATTATCGTGGATTTGCCGACGATGCAGACTCTGTGCAAGCTACAGAAAATACGGATATTCTTGTAGCAAAACTGCGGAGCGATGATCCCGCAAACACGTTGATTGTCACCTCTATTCAGAAAATGAGCCGTGTGGAAGAAGAAAACGGCTTCAATGCGCACGACATCGAACTGATTCAAAACAAACGGGTAGTATTTATCATTGATGAAGCTCATCGTGATGTATTTGGCGAAATGCTGCGGACAATTAAAGGGACTTTCCCGAACGCCTTGTTTTTTGGCTTTACCGGCACGCCGATCCACGATGAAAATCAGAAGAAAATGAGCACTACTTCGGATGTGTTCGGCAATGAGCTGCACAGGTACAGCATTGCGGACGGCATTCGTGATAAGAATGTTCTGGGCTTTGATCCATACATGGTGCCAACATACAAAGATCGTGATCTTCGGAAAGCGGTTGCACTTGAAAGAGCTAAGGCAACTACTGAGGCAGAAGCGTTGGCAGACCCTAAAAAGAAAAAAGTCTATCTGCATTATATGGATCACACAAAAGTGCCGATGGCTGGATATGTTCAGGCAGATGGCAACTATTTGAAAGGCATTGAAGATTATCTGCCTATTTCTCAGTACGAACGCGAAGAGCATCAGTGTGCCGTAGTTGATGATATTTTGGAAAACTGGACAACCCTAAGTCACGGCAGCAAGTTCCATGCGATTTTTGCTACCAGCAGCATTCCAGAGGCAATCCAGTATTATAAACTGTTTAAAGCGAAGGGCAATCTAAAGATTACCGCTTTGTTTGACCCCAGTATTGATAACAATGGTAATGGGCTTTTTAAAGAAGAAGGCATTGTTGAAATCATCGAAGATTACAATACCAGATACAGTATGGAATTCCAAATGGCAACTTATGCGACCTTCAAAAAAGACATTTCCTATCGTCTGGCGCACAAAGAACAGTACAAAGGAATTGAACATACTTCCGACCAGCAAATTGATCTGCTGATCGTTGTCGATCAGATGCTGACTGGTTTTGACTCCAAATGGATCAACACGCTATATTTGGATAAGATTTTGGTTTACGAAAAGTTGATTCAGGCATTCTCACGTACCAACCGTCTCTACGGTCCGGAGAAGCCCTTTGGCACGATTCGTTATTATCGCAAGCCGTATACAATGCAGAGGAACATCGAAGAAGCATTCAAGCTGTATTCCGGTGATAGGCCCCTTGGTCTATTTGCCGACAAGCTGGAATACAACCTCGAAAAAATGAACGCGTTGTACGATGATATTGAGAGCATCTTCCGTCCTGCCGGAATTGAGAACTTCGAAAAGCTTCCGGTCGATCATACGGAGCGCGGACAATTTGCTAAATTATTCAAGCAGCTTAACAGCTATCTCGAGGCCGCTAAGATACAGGGTTTCACTTGGAATAAACTGTCCTACGAATTTAAGAACGCTGGTAGAAAAGTGATCGTAAATCTGCACCTCGATGAAACCACCTACTTGATTCTTGCTTTACGCTATAAGGAACTGTTCTCTGGCGGCAGTGGAGAAGCCGGTGTTGAGGATGTGCCGTATGAAATTGACTCTTACCTGACGGAAATCAATACCGGTGTAATTGATGCAAACTATATGAACTCCCGGTTCAAAAAGTACATCAAGGCGTTGCAGGATGGCGCAGAAACTGCCGCTGTGCTGGATGAACTTCACAAGTCGTTTGCAACGCTCACACAAGAGGAACAAAAATACGCAAACGTCTTCCTCCACGATGTCCAGAACGGTGATGTGGTAGTTGACGAAGGAAAAACGCTCCGTGATTATATTACAGAGTATATGACCAGTGCCAAAAATGACCAAATTCACCGTTTTGCCACCGCAATCGGAGTTGATGAAACGATGCTACGTAGTTTTATGCAGTCGAAAATCACAGAAGCCAATATCAATGAGTTCGGTAAATTTGACATATTGAAGGTAACCGTGGATCAGGAAAAGGCGAAAACTTTCCTTGAAATGATGGAGGGCAAACCTATCAAGAAATTCCAGATCAACATGAAGATTGACCAAATGCTGAGAAGGTTCATTCTTGAAGGCGGATTTGATATTACATGATTCGTAAAAACAAAATCCGATTAGATACCAAAAAATCTAAAGACGCATTTTTGAAATTAATGAATGACTCTTTTTTGCGTTCTGAGTTGACGAAACAATACTATGAAGCATCAACTAAAGATAACATTACGCAAGCTTCAAATTGAAAAATGATTTCTTTTTACACGGTCACGCAAAAGCTTTAAAATCCGGGTTGACATCTGCTCGGATTTTGATTATACTATACTTAACCCGAATTGGAGGTTGAACAGCATGAAACAACTGGGTATGCGTCTTCGCGCATTGCGGGAAGGTATTGGCTTATCCCAATCAAAATTTGCCGATGTGATCGGCTCTACGCAGTCCAGCATTAACCGCTATGAGAATGGTCAGGCAACGCCGACTGTTGAGCTTCTACGAAAGTATGCGGACTACTTTGACGTTTCAATGGACTATATCTTCGCCCGCTGCGATGATCCGCATGGAAAGCTGTATGCGGCAAAACCTCCGGTTGACGCGAATAATCCTGAACTGCGAAAGTTCGTTGAGATGTGCTTCGATCCGGAGTCACCGATGAACGAAAAGTTGAAAGAAGCGATGCTGAAAATGCTTGGGGAGGCGAAGACATGAGCAATGAATTAACCCATCATCCGGGACAGTTTGACGAGGTTATCCATATCATCGACAACGCCCGCAGCCGCGCCATGAAAGCGGTCAATGCAGAGCTTATTAAGATGTACTGGGAAATCGGCGCTTATGTCAGCGGCAGAGTGAAGGATGGCGGCTGGGGAAAAAGTGTGGTTGCCGATTTCTCTGAGTTTCTGCAAGCGCATTATCCGGGAACAAAGGGATTTTCTGCGCAGAACATCTGGCGTATGAAGCAGTTTTATGAGACTTATTGTGACAACGAAAAACTCTCACCACTGGTGAGAGAAATTCCGTGGACAAGCAATCTGCTGATTATGACTGGCTGCAAGACTGATGAAGCGCGTGAGTTTTACCTTCGCCTATGCATTGCAAATCGTTACACAAAACGTGAATTGGATCGTCAGATCGGCAGTATGCTGTATGAGCGGACGATGATCTCTCACGAAAAGCATAAGGATTTGCTTGCTGGGAACGGCGGACTTGCGGCTTTGCGCGATTCCTATGTGTTTGAATTTCTCGACCTTGAAGAACCGTACAAGGAAAAGGATTTGCGGCGTCAGATTGTCTCGCATCTGAAAGATTTCATTTTAGAGTTTGGACATGATTTCACTTTTGTTGGCGAAGAGTACCGCGTTCAAGTTGGCAACACGGATTTCTTCATTGATCTGCTGTTCTATAACCGTGCATTGTCCTGCCTTGTTGCAATCGAATTGAAAATTGATACCTTCCGACCGGAACATCTGGGACAGCTCAATTTTTATTTGGAAGCACTTGACCATGATGTAAAGAAGCCGAATGAAAATCCGAGCGTTGGCTTAGTCCTCTGTACCGGTAAGGATGATACTGTAGTCGAATATGCGCTCAGCAGATCCATGTCTCCGACAATGGTCGCAGATTACACATTGCATCTGCCTGATAAAGCCATCCTGCAAAATAAGCTGCGTGAATTGACAGAACTTGCGTTGGAAAGCGGCGAAGGCAACAAGGGTGATGAAGAATGAACGCTGTCATCTATGCCCGCTATTCCTCAGACAACCAGCGCGAGGAATCCATTGAAGGTCAGCTCCGCGAGTGCCAGGAATATGCTGAACGCAACAATATGACCATCGTTGGAACGTATATTGACCGGGCATTATCTGCAAAAACAGCAGATCGACCGGAGTTCCAGCACATGATCAAGGACAGCGCAAAAGAGTTGTTTGAGATCGTACTTGTATGGAAGCTCGACCGTTTTTCTCGTGACCGTTACGACAGCGCACACTACAAGCACATTCTGAAAAAGAATGGTGTAAAGGTTATTTCTGCGAAAGAGCATATCTCAGAAGGACCGGAAGGAATCATTCTGGAAGCGATGCTGGAAGGCTATGCCGAGTTCTATTCTGCCGAGTTATCAGAGAAAATCCATCGCGGACAGAAAGAGAATGCGCTGAAAGGGAAACAACGGCGGTGGCGTTCCTCTCGGCTATCTGTTGGACAAGAAGGCACAGAAGCTTGTGATTGATCCCGTGACTGCACCATTAGTGGTTGAAATATTTGAAAAGTATGCTGACGGCAAAACGGTTCGTTCCATTGTTGAGGATTTCAATGTCCGCGGGCTCAGAACGAAGAAGGGACAACCGTTCAATATCAATAGTTTCAGCTCTTTGCTGAAAAACCGCAAATACATTGGCGAGTATCGCTATCAGGATGTTGTAATTGAGGGTGGTGTTCCTGCAATCATTCCGGAAGACCTGTTCAACCGTGTGCAGGAGCGCATGGAGAAGAACCGCCATGCTCCTGCAATGGCAAAAGCAAAAGAGGATTATCTGCTGACAACAAAGCTTTTCTGCGGCAAGTGTGAACGCATGATGGTTGGTGAAAGCGGCACAAGCCATACCGGCGCTATGCACTATTATTACAAATGCGGCGGAGCAAAGCGACGGAAGGGCTGCGACAAAAAAGCAGTCCGCAAGGACTGGATTGAACGTGTTGTTGTTCGCCTGACCATGCAGCGCGTCATGGATGACAGGCTTATCGACGCAATTCTTGTTATGCAGGAGCAGGAAGACACGACAACGCCTGCGCTTCGTTCACAGCTTGCGGAAACCGAGTCTGCCATTGGAAACATTCTAAAAGCAATCGAACAGGGCATTTTCACGCCGTCTACCAAGCAGCGGCTTGACGAGTTGGAAGCACGAAAAGAAGAAATTCTTGTAAATATCCAGACCGCTGAACTGCAAAAGCCAAAGCTGACCCACAAACAGATGATAGCATGGTTTGATCAGTTCCGTCATGGTGATCCCGCAAACCGTGAGTTTCAGAAACGCCTGATTGGCACATTTGTGAACGCTGTGTATGTGTTCGATGATAAACTGGTTTTGACCTATAACTATCAGCACGGAACGCAGACGATCTTGCTTGAAGAGATCGAGTCGGCGCTGAGTTCGGATTTTGATGGGGCTACTCCACCAGAATGGTAAAATCCGAACTGATTCCTGATTGGAATGGGTTCGGATTTTCTTTTTTATTGCAAGGCTGCCATTTACTGAAAAAGGTCATCCCATCGGTGGGATGACCTTTTTGGCATTCGGCGCAGCGATTGCAGGCGCCTTTACACGCTCCGGCGGCGGGTCCTGCCCTGTGGAACTTGCTTTTTACAGCCCCATGTCGTACCATTTGATTGATTTCATTTAAAATTTTTCAAAAACCTGAAATAGAATCGGGTGCTGCATTGTCTATTTAAGAGAGTGCCGCAGTATAAAGCACTCCTGCTTCCGGAAAACGGAAGCAGGGTGCATGGCTTGGAAGCAAGGAAAGGAGGTCCAGAGGTCCCATGACAGACGCAATGCTGAAGGAATATCTCTCCCAGGCGGCGATTCAGGATTTCCGGGAGATCATGGACACGCCGTACGCGGGGGAGGCGGAAGGGAACTCGTTGTTCTATCGCCATCAGCAGAAAAAGATGCTGAAGGACCCCTGCAAATGGTACCGGGAGCGCCGGAAGCCCGTGTGGAAGCGTATGGCACAGAGAGCCGCCTGCTTCTTCCTGATCCTGCTGCTGGGGCTTGGGTCGGCTATGGCGGTCAGCCCGACCGTACGGGCGGCTGTGGTGAACTTTATCAAGGAAGTGTTTCAGGATCAGGTGATATACCGGTTTACCGGAGAAGCGCAATACTCCGATCAGAGAACAGATATTCTGCCAGATTATGAGATCACGGGTTTGCCGGATGGCTATGTAGTAGAAGATATACTCTACGGTGGAAATGTTAATAAAACGATCATTTACAACCTACCAGACGCAGAAGACTGGCACGCAGCAGTCACCTTGTATTACGGATTTATGGAAGACGGCAGCCTTTTGGCGGTTGAGGGAGAAGGGCTATTGTGTACTCCTGTCAAAAAGGGTTCTTTCCGTGGAGAATTCTATGAATCTACAGTAAATCCTGAGGAATCTGCCGGGTTAGTATGGCAAGATACGCAACAAAATATTATGTTCTCTATTGGTGCCAAGGGCAGCGTAGAGGACCTGGTCGCACTTGCCATGAGCGTCAAAAAGCAATGATATCTCAAAACGGACTACAGGGGGAAGCTTCACTATGATCATGATGTTTCTGGCAATGCTGGAATCAGATGAGGACCGGGAAAAATTTCTGAAATTGCACAGCGCGTATGAAGCCAAAATGATGCGCATTGCCATGAGTATTCTGAAATCCCACGCCGCAGCAGAGGACGCGGTGCAGCAGAGCTGGCTGCAAATCATCCAGCATTTTGAGGAGATCCGGAAAATCCCGTGGGAACGGATCGAGGGGTACATCGTTGTGGTGGTGAAGAATGTCTCTCTGACCTTTCTGCGGCGGGAGCGGCGGACCACCGAGCTGCCGGAAAACTGGGACGTGCCCGTGTCCGAGCAGAAAGCCTTTGACTCGCCCAATCAGATCCTTGCCATCATCCGCGCCATGCCGGAGCAGTACCGGCAGGTGCTGGAAATGAAATTCGTATTGGAGTACACCAACCGGGACATTGCCCAGGTACTGCGCATGAACGAGACCACGGTGGCAACACGCATTTCCCGCGGGCGGAAGGTCCTTGCGGTAAAGCTGGGAGAAGCAGGGTACGGCGATGACGAATGAAGCGTTGAAAAATTATTTCGCTCTGGCGGCAATTCAGGATTTCCGGGAAATCATGGACACGCCGTACGCAGGGGAGGCGGAGGGGAACTCGTTGTTCTACCGCCATCAGCAAAAACAGATGCTGAAGGACCCCTGCAAATGGTACCGGGAGCGCCGGAAGCCCGTGTGGAGGCGCATGGCGCAGAGAGCCGCCTGCTTTTTCCTGATCCTGCTGCTGGGGCTTGGGTCGGCTATGGCGGTCAGCCCGACCGTGCGGGCGGCTGTGGTGAACTTTATCAAGGAAGTATTTCAGACCGGTACACCGGACAGGCTGACGACAACGGACAGGAAGCTGAACTGCCGGACTATCAAATTACAAACCTGCCGGATGGCTATATCGTAGAGGACATACAGGATGCTGCCGGGCTGACGGTCATTTATAATCTGCCCAATGCGGCAGACGGCAAAGCCGCCATTGTCTTTTATTACGGGTACATGGAGGACGGCTCCATGTTGATTCTTGACAGCGGAGATGATACATTCAATGTAACGGAGATCCAAGACGGAGATTTTTCCGGGGAACTATATGAGTACGTTGACCATCCAGACGATGCAAAGACCCTGGTCTGGCAAAAGCCTGACAGAAATATCATGTTTCACATCAGTGCTCACGGAGACCCCGATACCCTGCTTTCCTATGCCAGGCATGTAGAGGAGGTTAAGCCGCCGCTCCGTTCCACAAAGTAAGCTTAATCTGGGAGGTACGAAATGCTGCAATTCCAACCGGCAGCCGGGGAGCATTTTCCCGCTATCCAGCAATTCTACTGGGATGTGATCGAACACATTCACAAAAACAATGTCAAAAACGAAAATCTCGGATGGGAAAAGGGCGTTTATCCATCCGACGATCTTCTGTCCGGCAGCATCCAGAAATCCGAGCTTTACATGCTGACGGACGATGAGATGTTATGCGCCTGCGTGATCCTCAACAGCGCCTGCAACGAGGGGTTTGTCGGCTGTCCGTGGAGCATTGCCTGCCAGCCGGAGGAGGTTCTGATCCCCCACGCGCTTGCCGTGCATCCCTCCCTGCAGGGCAGGGGAATCGGCAAAGCCGTGGTGGAAAACATCCTGCGGCTGGCACGGTCCGCACACAAGCGTGCCGTGCGGCTGGACGTTCTCGCCGCGTGCAAAGCCGCGGAGCGCCTATATACAAGCTGCGGCTTTCAGTTCGTGGAAGCCAAAAGCATGTTCTATGAGGACACCGGCTGGACGGAGTACCTGCTGTTTGAGCGGAACCTGTAGGTCTGTCCGCTCCGGGCTGGATTCCGCCGCCGGAATGTGCTATACTCAACAGGTCATTTTGCAAAACTCAGAGAGAAAAGGGCGGAAACTATGATCGGGTTGGGGACCATCATCAATACAGGCGCCATTGCAGCCGGAGGGCTGTGCGGCTTCTGCTTCGGCAGGCTGCTGACCCGGCGCATTCAGGACACGCTGAACATGGCGTGCGGCGTCAGCGTGCTGTTCATCGGCATGGCGGGGGCGCTGCCCTATATGCTGCCGGGAGCGGACCGCCTTGCCGGGGGAGGGACCATGCTGATGGTGCTGTCTCTGGCGCTGGGAGGACTGCTGGGAGAGCTGCTGGATCTGGAAGCCAAATTTGACCGCTTCGGAGAATGGCTGAAGCAGAAAAGCGGCAACGCTGGGGACAGCGGCTTTCTGCACGGCTTTGTCACCGCGTCCCTGACGGTGTGCATCGGCGCTATGGCAATCGTGGGCGCCATTCAGGACGGCATCTCCGGCGACTGGAGTACACTGGGCGCTAAAAGTGTGCTGGACTTTCTTATCGTCATGGTAATGACCTGCTCGCTGGGGCGGGGCTGCATCTTCTCGGCAGTGCCGGTGTTCCTGCTGGAGGGCAGCATCACCCTTGCCGCCTCCTTCCTAAAGCCGCTGTTCACCGCTCAGGCGCTGAGCTACCTGTCCTTTGTGGGGTCCGTGCTGATCTTCTGCGTGGGCATCAATCTGGTGTGGGGAAAGAAGGTCCGGGTCGCCAATCTGCTGCCCGCCGTGCTGCTGGCAGCCGCAGCCGCGTTTCTGCCCATCGCATTCTGACAGTCCAGCCATAAATACAGATAAGGGCAGCCCCGTCCGGAAGCTCCGGGCGGGGCTGCTGCCGCAGTATCGTTATTTTTCCAGCGCTTCTCCAAAGGCGACCGCCGCCTCCAGCACGGCGTTTTTTCCCGCGCCGCCTGTATACTCAAACAATCCGAAGCCCACCAGATCCATTTCCTGCCGGATCTGGCGGAGCATGGAAAAGGTCTCTTCCACAGAAAGTCCCCCCGCCACGGGAAGCGGCGTGGCAGAAAACTCCGCCGGGTCCAGCACGTCCAGGTCGAAGTGGATATACGCCCGCTTTCCCCTGTGCTGCCGGAGAAACCGGGTCCATTCCTCCCGTCCTCCGCCCGGAGGACAGCAGGCAATGGCGTGCTTTTGAAGAAACGCCGCCTCCGGCGGGTCCAGATCTCCTCCGCCCTGCAGCATCCAGTTCTCCGTTTTTACCGGAGCCGGAACCAGCGGCAGAAAGCCGTCCTGCGGCTGCATCAGCACCCGGGCGGGCATTCCGTAAAACAGTCCGCTGGCAGATTCCTCCGGCGCATTCAGGTCGCCGTGGGCGTCAAACCAGAACACCGTCAGGTCTCCCCGCGCCTGCTCATTAAGGTAGGCAATGGACGCCACATCCGCATCACAGCCGCCGCCAAGGGTAAACAGCCTGTCCGGCTGCCGCTGCCGCAGCAAAGCCCAGCTTCTCTCCGTCTGCCGGAGGATCGCGTCATAGCCCCGCACCGAATGGCGCTTCTCCGGCAGGGGCGGCTGGTCGATCTCCACCCGCTCCACTGCCTTTCCCGGCAGATACGTCCGCCGAAGCTCCTCTGCTGCCACGCAGGTAACCGGATCTCCTCCGCCCTGCCACTGTCCATTGACCAAAATCATGCGCTGTTCCTCCTCAGGCACCTGCGGTATTTTCGTGCGGCAGACGCCGCCTGCAAAAAAGGACGCCCGGAAAAGCTCTCCGGGCGTCCGCTGTTCATAGAGCAAGAGCTCTGCGGCAACATGCCGCAGGACTGTTATTCATCGCCGGTCTCAATGAGACCGTAGCCGCCGTTCTTCCGGCGGTACACAATGGACAGGGAGGGGTCGTTCTCCTTGCGGAAGACGAAGAAGGTGTGGTCCAGCAGATTCATCTGCAAAATTGCCTCCTCCACGCTCATGGGCTTTACCGCAAAGCGCTTGGTTCGCACGATGTCAAATTCCTTCTCCTCCGTCACCTCGAAGTCATCCTCCGGGGCGGAGGGGGCGGGGAACGCCTCGCTGCGCATCCGCTTGGCGAGACGGGTCTTGTTCTTCATGATCTGGCGCTCAATATAGCCGCAGGCGGCGTCTACCGCGCCGCGCATATCGCCGTCCGGCGCCTCTGTCTGAGAGCGCAGCAGCATCTTATCTCCGCGGATGGTGATCTCCACAGAGCAGAGATGGTCTTTTTCCACATTAAAGGTAATCGAGGCGGTGGGTTCGTCCCGGAAATAGCGATCCAGCTTGGAGACCTTCTTCTCGGTATAGTCCTTGATGGAATCGTTCAGGGAAACCTTCTTACAAGAAAACGTACACTTCATAGATATCGCTCCTTTCGTGTGGCAGGAAGGGCTGTCCCCTTTTTGTAAGTTGAGTATACCACATCCCATTCCGCTTGAAAAGAGGGGGCAAAGGCAGTTTCCAAAAAGTTCAGAATTTGGCGAAGCTCCCGTCTCCGGCATAAAAAGGGACCGCCTGCCCCAAGGGGGCAAACGGTCCAAGCGGGTGGGATATTGGAAAGCTTCCTCTATTATGATAGCGCACCCGCCGCCGGTCTGCAACAGGAGGTTTTGCCGGAAAAGCACTACTTTTGCCGAAACGGGGCAGACAGAATGGGAAGCAAAAAGGGACGCCGGTGAACCAGCGTCCCCTATGATGCTGTTTTCCGAATGGACCGGCTTATTTCCGGCGGCGACCGCCGCGTTTGCTGTCCATATTGCGGTTCAGGTCCGCCATCTTTCCCTCCGACGCGGTCATGAACTGCTTCAGCTTATCCTCAAAGGACAGGTCCCCGGAGGGAGGCAGCGGCTGGCGTCCAAAGCTCCGGTTCTGCGCGGGTCTCGGCGCGGACGCGGGGCGCGGCTGCATGGGTCTGGGCTGCCGCGGCGCATTGGAGCGCGGCTCCTGCGGCAGCGCCTTCTTGATTGACAGGTTGATCTTCCCGTTTTCCGCAGACAGGACCTTGACCTTGACCTCCTGTCCCTCCTGCAAAAAATCATGGACGTCGTTGACGAAGGTATTGGCGATCTCCGAAATATGTACCAGACCGGATTTCCCGTTTCCCAGCGATACAAACGCGCCAAACTTGGTAATGGCTGTGACTTTTCCTTCCAGAATGCTCCCGACCTCAGGCTCCATACAGTATTATGTTTCTCCTTCCGCGATGTTTCTGTTCTCTTCGCTGTGCCGCATCCGGCATCCGCGTCTCCGGCACACAGCCCCGGAGAGGGATGCGTCAGTTGCTGACATCATAAAAGACTTTCTCATTCGGAGCGACCAGACCCAGCTCCTGCCGGGCGATCTTTTCCATTTCCTCTTTGCTTCCGCCCTGGTCGATGGCTTCCTGCAGGGAATCGTTCTCCTGCTGCTGGTCCGCCACCTGGTTGGAAAGCTGCGTCATCTCCGCCTGCGCCCGGTCTACATTGCCCCGCAGCTGGTGCAGCTGATAGCCCAGCGCCGCGATGAGGATCAGAAGCAGAAGCTTTGTGAAAAAGCCGGCTTTTGCCTTGCTTTTTGCCTTCTTTGCCGCTTTTGCCATATCTTCCGCCTCCTTTATGATGGACCAAGGAAAAGGGTATTCTTCCGATTTTTCTTATTGTATAGCATTTCTGCGAAAAATAAAAGAGATTTTTGCAATGCAGCGCGGTTTTTTTACAAACTGCGCTCATTTTTTTCAGCGGCGCCAGCAGGAATTGTAGCATCCAACCAAGAACATCCGCCCAAAACTCCCACAGGGGGCGCAGCGGGGCGGACAGCAGGGAGAAAAACAGCGCCATGCCGCCTGCCGCGCCCAGCAGCACATAGATCCGCAGCGCGCCGCCGGTCCTGCGGAGGAAAAAGAAAAACAGCGCCAGCAGCACACCCAGGCAGTAGCCGCCGTCCGCCAGCCATACTATCCCCGGCACACGCCGCCGCAGGGGACGCAGCAGGTCATACGCCAGCGCGGCGCAGCCACCCAGCAGGATGGACTGGGCAAACGTCAGCAGCTGGACGGAGATGTGGTTTTCCATCTCAGCCCAGCAGCCTGCCCAGCAGTCCCCGCCGGGACGGGGCGGCGTCCTCATAGGCGATGGAGTCGATCTGCCCGTCTACATGCAGCTCGCCGCCCTCCAGCGACAGCTGCCCGATGTGCAGCCCCTCGCCGGTGATGGTCAAAATGCCCGCGGTGGTGGACATGACGATGCCGGTCTCGTCAAACCGCTCCACATCCTCCACGCCGGAGACCACCAGGCGCTCCCGTCCCTCCAGCTCCAGCCGATGGCTCCCGGCAGTGTAATTGGCGTCATAATCCCTGTTCATGCGTCCGTCCCTCCCTGTCAGCATTCTATGCAGGCAGGGACAGGATCAGACCTGCCGGTACAGCGCCGCCGCGTCCGCCTGACGGACGTTTTCCTCCACCGCCAGCACCTCTACCGTCAGCGTCCGTGCGCCGAAGCGCAGGGAGATCTCATCGCCCACCTTCACCTCATAGGACGCGCGGGCGGGCTTGCCATTCACCGTCACCAGTCCGTTGTCACATGCCTCGTTGGCAACGGTGCGGCGCTTGATGAGCCGCGCGGTCTTCAAATATTTATCCAGTCTCATAGGGTCTCCTCCTTAAAAGGCGGTAAAAACTGCCGGTGTGGGATCCACACCGGCAGCCGTCCGCGGATAATTTACTTCGCAATGGCGTCCTTCAAAGCCTTGCCAGCCTTGAATACGGGAACCTTGGAAGCGGGGATCTCGATGGCTTCCTTGGTCTTGGGGTTCCGACCCATCCGGGCGGCGCGGGGCTTGACCTCGAAAGAGCCAAAGCCGACCAGCTGCACCTTGTCGCCCTCCTTCAGAGCGGCGGTGATGGCGTCAAACGTAGCGGTAATGACCGCCTCCGCATCCTTCTTGGAAACATCGGCAGCTGCAGCAACTGCATTGATGAGTTCAGCCTTGTTCATGGTTTTTTCCTCCTATATCATTTGCATTGGGGACCCGATCTATTTCTTTCACACGGTGTCTTCCCGTGTTTCAGACTGTTCCTTTTCCCGGACCTTCGCCTGCGCCCACAGCTCCAGCAGCTGCTCCTGGCTCAGGCTGGACAGGGGCGTTCCGCCCGCGCCCTCCTCTACACCGCGGAAGCGGCGGGCAAACTTTCCGCAGGCGCTGTGCAGCGCCTCCTCCGGGTCGATGCCGTGGACCTGCGCGACCTTTGCCGCCATGAACAGCACGTCGCCCACTTCCTCCCGGACGCCGTGGGGACCGTCGATACAGCCCTGCTCCACCGACTGGCGCAGCTCGCCCACTTCCTCTTCCAGCTTATCCAGCTCGCCCAGGCTGCCGCCGGGCCACTGAAAGCCCGCCTTTGCCGCCTTGGACTGCATTTTCTCCGCCCGCCACAGCGCCGGAAGGGTCTTCGCTACCGCATCCACTGCGTCCGCCGTGGAGCGCTGCCCCTTTTCCGTCCGCTTCAGCATCTCCCAGTTGGTCAGCACCTCCGCGCTGTTTTCCACCTGAACGGAGCCGAACACATGAGGGTGGCGGTACACCAGCTTTTTGCACACGCCGTCAATGACGTCTGCCATTGTGAAGCCGCCCTGCTCCTGCTCGATCTGGGCATGGAACACCACCTGCATCAGCACGTCGCCCAGCTCCTCGCACAGTCCCACAGGGTCCTGCCGGTCGATGGCTTCCACCGCCTCGCAGGTCTCCTCTAAAAAGTTACGGCGAATGGAGGCATGGGTCTGCTCCCGGTCCCACGGGCAGCCGCCCGGGGCGCGCAGCAGCCGCATGATCTCCAAAAGATCTTCATAGCCGTAGCGTTCCTTACATTGAAAATCTACCATACATTGCCCGCCTTTGCAAGAAATTTCATTGGAAAGCCCTTGAATTTCAAGGAAAAACCCGGTTTTTTACTTCAGGTGCAGCACCCGGATGATGACGTCGCCCTTTTTCATGCTGCGCACGTCCTCCGCCCGCAGGATGCGCAGGGCGATGACCAGCACTGCGTACACCACCACACCGGAGCCGATGCCCAGCAGCGTGGACAGGGCGCTGGCACCGTAGCTGCCGCTGCCGCCAAACAGGAAGCGCATGCTCAGCCCATACACCGACCAGGCACAGCCACCCATCACAGCGGATGCCATCACGGGCTTGGCAAACAGCTGCATGTAGTGGGGCTTCTGGGGCGAATACTTCCACACGAAGAACAGGTTCAGCAGACAGATCACAAAATAGCAGCACAGGGTGGAGACCGGTGCGCCGTGAATGTTGATGCTGGGATTGCCCACCAGCACATAGTTCATGGCGATCTTGGTGATGCCGCCCGCCACCACAGTGAAAATGGGGATATTCTGCTTGCCGTAGGTCTGCAAAATGGCGTTGGTCAAAATCATCAGGCAGATGAAGATCAGGGCAATGCCCAGGATCTGCAAATGCCCGCCAGCCGCCAGTGCGTCCGTCTGCTGGCTGGGCAGCACCAGCCGCTCGATAGGAACCGCCAGCACGCTGAGACCCACGCCAGCCGGCAGCGCCAGAATGGCGATGAGCCGGAAGGCGGAGGAGACGATGCGGCTTGCCCCGGCGTTGTCCTTTTTCGCCAGCGCCGCCGCCGCGAAGGGGATCAGGCTCATGGTGACAGGGTAGACAAAGGACGCCACCATGTTGGGCATATCCATTGCCATGCTGTACTGTCCGTTCAGCACCGCCGCCTGCTCCTCCGTATATTGCAGGGCAGATTGCAGCCGTCCCATGACGATCTTGGTATCCACCAGGTTCAGGATGCTCATGGCGGAGTTGCTGAGGGTAATGGGGATGCCGATGGCGAGGATCTGCCGGATCAGCGCGCCGCTGGAGGAGGGAACATCGTCCGACCTCTCCCGGTTGCGGTGGGTCAGCAGGTACCCCGTGAGAAACAGCACAGAAACCACCGTTCCGGCGGTGACGCCCACAATGGCACCCGCCGCGCCGGTCTCCAGGCTCATGCCGATGTGCAGCACATACCAGGCAAGGGGCAGACCCACGCCCAGCTTCAGCAGCGCCTCCAGCACCTGCGAAACGGCGGTGGGAGTCATATTGCCCTGTCCCTGGGTATAGCCGCGCATGCACGCCAGCAGACACACGCAGAACACTGCGGGCGCCAGCGCCTGCACCGCCTGCGCAGCCAGACTGTTGTTCAGAAAGCCTGCCAGACCGTCCGCCTGGGTGAACATCAGCAGCGAGCCCACCAGACCCAGCGTAAAAAACAGCCAGATGGCGGTGGAGAATATCTTCCGCTTCTCATTTTCCCGTCCCTGGGCGTGCGCCTGGCTGGTCAGCCGGGAAATTGCCAGCGGCAGTCCCGCTGTGGAAAAGGTCAGCAGGAAATTATAGATCTTATACGCCGTGTCGAAATAGGTTTTCCCCGCGCCGCCTAAAATATTATTCAGCGGCAGCTTATACACCGCGCCGATGAGCTTTACCAGCACCACCGCCGATGCCAGGATAGCGGCTCCGCCCAGAAAGGATTGCTTCTTTTCTTGTTTTGACATGGATCCAACACCCTCATGCTTTCATGGAATCTGCGCCGGACGCCATCAGCAGTCCAGCCGGGAGAGGATGGCACGGATCAGCGCCGTAAAGCGCGGACCGGCGGCACGTCCCGCCTCCACGACCTCTTCCTCCGTCAGGGGCTGGTCCAGCACACCCGCCGCCATATTGGTCAGCAGGGTAAAGCCCAGCACCTGCATGGAGCAGTGCGCCGCCACGATGGCTTCCGGCACGGTGGACATTCCCACCGCGTCCGCGCCCAACAGGCGCGCCATGCGCACCTCTGCCGGGGTCTCGAACTGCGGTCCCGGGAAGTACATATACACGCCCTCCCGCAGGGGAATCTCCAGCTTCTGCGCCGCGGCACGGGCAATTTCCTGCAGTGCAGGGGTATAAATGTGGCTCACATCCGGAAAGCGGGGTCCGAACTGCTCCAGGTTCGGTCCGCACAGTGGGCTGACGCCGAAGAGCTTGATGTGGTCCGTAATCATCATCAGATCACCCACCTGATACTGGGTGTTCACACAGCCGGAGGCATTGGTCACCAGCAGCGTCTCCACACCCAGCAGCTTTGCCACCCGCACCGGGTAGGATACGTCCGCGAAGGAGTAGCCCTCGTAGGTGTGCAGGCGTCCCTGCATCACCATGACCCGCCGTCCAGCCAGATGCCCGAAGACAAACTGCCCCTTGTGTCCCGGGGCGGAGGACCGCTTCATATGCGGCACCGCGGAGTAGGGAACGGTAATGGCGTTTTCCACCAGCTCCGCCATCGCGCCCAGACCTGTTCCCAGGATCATCAGCACCTCCGGACGGAAGCCGTTCAGACGGGAAGCCAGCACATCTGCGCTCTCCCGGTATTGCGTATACGAGTAGTTTTCCATCTTTACCTCACAGTTTTTTACCGCACTCCCGGCAAAACCGGTCTCCGGGTCCGGTAGATTTTCCGCAGCCGGGACAGCATCCCGGCGCCCTTTTCCTTTCCTTGCCGCCGGACAGCCGCGCGATGCGGCGTTCCAGCGCGTCCACGCTCCGCAGCCGTTCCAGCAGCACGTCGGAGTCTGTGGGATGCCCGGTATGGGTGGCATAGATCAGCACGCCGATCTCCCGCAGGCGCAGATCCCGCTCCTCCCGCAGCTGTGCCAGCCGGAGCCGTTCCCATCTATCGTCCACCAGCCGGGACGCCCGCTCTCCGGCGTCTGCAGCGGTGCGCCCCGCGGCATCCAGTAATTTTTGCAGCCGTTCGTCCATCAGACCGCCCTCCTTTGCCGCGCCCTCAGCGGGAGCCTCTGGGAAGCTGCCGGAAAAACGCGGCAAACTCCTCCTGATTGGACTGCCACTTTTCCGGACGCTCCACATACTCCTTGGGGTACTTGAGATTGAAGACCCGGTGGATCCGGCTGCCCGGCGCGCCCACCATTTTGGTGGAGCCGCCCGCTCCCATCGACAGAATGGAGCAAAGCTCCTCCATGATGTAGATGTTATACAGGTTCTCCGCACCGGGGCGGCACCAGCCCACGTTTTCAAAGCTGCCGGACATGTACTTCTGCCGGTACAGGTAATAGGGGGCGTAGCCTGCGGCGCGGAGGGTGGGATTGGCGTAATCCAGCATCTCGCCCACCGCCTGCGCCGGAGGGATGGACAGTCCCTCCATCAGAATGGTGCTGCCCTTTTTCAGGCTGAGGGTATGCACCGTGATGTTGTCCGCCCCAAAGGTCAGGCACTCGTCCAGCGACCGGCGGAAGCCCTCCGGCGTGTCCTCCGGCAATCCGGCGATGAGGTCCATATTCACATGGCGGAAGCCTGCGGCGAACACCTGTCTCAAGCAGCGGCGGATATCCTCCGCCGTGTGCCGCCGCCCAATGGCTCGCAGCACTGTGTCCTCCATCGTCTGGGGATTCACGGAGATGCGGGTCACACCGTGGCGGCGCAGCACCGCCAGCTTTTCCGGCGTGATGGTATCCGGACGTCCTGCCTCCACGGTGGATTCC
The DNA here is from genome assembly GCA_934565855.1 of uncultured Dysosmobacter sp. Classification (GTDB taxonomy): domain Bacteria; phylum Bacillota; class Clostridia; order Oscillospirales; family Oscillospiraceae; genus Oscillibacter. The sequence continues at coordinate 103,527 of CAKTIO010000007.1, read as the reverse complement.
GCACAGTCCGACAGGTCGAAGTTCTCCTCATAGGCGGAAAGCAGACGGTCCATCTGGTCCGCAGACAGGGTGGTGGGCGTACCGCCGCCCATGTAAAATGAGCGCACCCGCAGCCCCTCCCGGGCGGTCATGGCTCCGGCGGCGCGTACCTCCCGGATCAGTGCCTGTAAATACGGCTCCACCAGCGCGAAGGACCGTTCCACCGAGGCACTGACGAAGGAGCAGTAGGCACAGCGGGTGGGGCAGAAGGGAATGCCGATATACAGCGAGATATCCCGCAGGTCCAGCTCCGCCGCGGCACGGCGTCCTGTTTCGGCGCACTCCACCGCCATTCGCGCCCGGTCCGGCGTCACGCGGTAATAGTCCTCCAGCAGCGATCGCGCCGTCTGGGGAGAGCGTCCCTCCGCCAGCGCCTGCGCCGCCACCTTGGTAGGGCGCACACCGGTAAGGCTGCCCCATGCCGGGGCGATATGCGCCGCCGCCTGTGCCGCCCGGAAAATGCACATGCCCAGTCCGTGGCGGCGCTGTCCTTCCTTTTCAAAGTCCGTACCGTGCAGGGGAACGGAAAATGTCTCCGTCCGCTCTTCGCCGTCCCAGCAGAGACGGCACTCCGTCCGGCTGACGGGGTCCTCCGGGGTCCCGCCATCCGTCATGGTGATGACTGCGGCGCGGGCATCCTCCGCTGTCACCGTACCGTAGGCAAGCCTTTCCTCCGGAAACAGTGCCAGCAGCGTCTGCTCCACCACATATTTTTCCTGATGACCGATCAGCTTCAGCTTCATGGCTCAGCCCTTTCGCGCGTGCAGCAGGTAGGGATTGCCCGCCCGCTCCCGGGACAGGGTAGAGGTCTCCATGTGTCCCGGCAGAACGGCATAATCACCCTCCAGCGCATCCAGCCTCCGCAGGGACGCCATCATCTGCTCCATGCTGCCATCGGGAAAGTCCGTGCGCCCACAGGAGCCGGCAAACAGCGTGTCGCCGCACAGCAGCACATTCTCCACCTGAAGGGTCACGCTGCCGGCAGAATGACCCGGTGTAGCCAGCACATGAAAGGTGAGACCGCCCATCCGGACCTCGTCCCCCTCGTCATAATTCCGGACACCCTCTGGCAGGGGCAGAAACAGCCGGGACTCTCCGGCGGGATGTACGTCCCTCCGGTTGATATACACCGGAATGTCCTGCCACCTCTGACGCAGTCCCGCCACACCGCCGGTGTGGTCATAATGCCCGTGGGTCAGCAGAATACAGTCCGGGCGGCAGCCCGTCTGCTCCACCGCCGCAGCCACCCGGTCCGCGTCCCCGCCAGGATCCACGATGGCGCACAGCCTTGCCGCCTCGTCGCACACCAGATAGCAGTTGACCGCAATGGGTCCCACCTGTAAACAGGATATTTTCATAGCATCCACCTCATTCCAGTCATTTTATCCGGAGGTCCTTTCCCACTGCTCCGTGTCCAGGATCAGTGTCAGGGGACCATCGTTCACCGACTCCACCTGCATGTCCGCGCCGAACACGCCGGTCTGGACAACAAAGCCCTTCTCCCGGCACAGTGCTACGAACCGCTCATACAGCGGCTCCGCCAGCTCCGGGCGGGCAGCGGCGAGAAATTCCGGACGCCGCCCGTGGCGGCAGCTCCCATACAGGGTAAACTGGGACACCACCAGCAGCTGCCCCTGCACCTGCTCCAATCCCAGATTCATTTTTCCCTGCGCATCCTCAAAGATCCGCAGGGCGCAGACCTTGTCCGCCAGCCTGCGGACCTGTTCCTCCGTATCCGTGTGGGTAACGCCCAGCAGGCAGAGAAAGCCCTGTCCGATGGCGCCGCGGACCGCCCCGTCAATGGTGACGGACGCCCGGCGCACCCGTGTGACTACTGCACGCATAAGCTCTTCCTTTCCGCGCTCCACGCCGCTGTCAGCCCGCCGGGCGGGTGACCTTCAGGACGCCGGAGATCTGATTCAGCTTGTTCATGATCTCCCGCAGATGCTGTCCGTCCCGAACGTTCATGTCGATGTGGAACATGGCAAACTCGTCTGCTGTGCTGCGGGATTGAATCCCCATGACGAAGGCATTGGTGGTGGACAGCGCCGCGGAGATATCCAGCAGCAGATTTGCCCGGTCCTTACACACCAGATCCACCGATGTCTCGTACTTGTCGTTGACATCCTTGCCCCAGGAGACCTTGATCCAGCGCCCCTCCTGTCCCGGCGCGTTCCGCCGCGCCTCGGAGGCGTTGGGGCAGTCCGCCCGGTGGACGGACACGCCGTAGCCCCGGGTGATAAAGCCTACGATCTCATCGCCGGGAACGGGAGTACAGCACTTGGAGAATTTTACCAGACAGTTGTCCAGTCCCTCCACAATGATACCCTGCTCGCTTTTCACCCGCTTGGGGGCGGGAGGCGTCTTTTCCTCCGGCTTTGCCTTTTCCTCTGCTACCAGCTCCAGAGCGGCTTTTTCCGCCTGGTGCTGCTTTGCCACACGGTTCAACTCGCCCTGCATCCGGCTGACCGCCTTCTGGGCGGTGAAGCCGCCGTAGCCGATGGCGGCATACAGGTCGTCCAGCGTACCGTAGGACACCCGCTTGAGCAGATTGGGCAGCACCTCGGGACTGAGTACATCCTTCATGGCGATGCCGCAGTGCTTGATCTCCGCTTCAAAGGCGGAGCGCCCGTTGGCGATGTTCTCCTCCCGCTTTTCCTTCTTGAACCACTGGCGGATCTTGCTGCGCGCCTCGCTGGATTTGGCGATTTTCAGCCAGTCCCGGCTGGGACCCTTGGCGGACTTGGAGGTGATGATCTCCACAATGTCGCCGTTTTTCAGCTGGGAATCCAGCGTGACAATGCGCCCGTTGACCTTGGCTCCGGTCATGTGGTTGCCCACGGCGGAGTGGACCGAATAGGCAAAGTCGATGGGGGTGGCGCCTGCCGGCAGGTTCTGCACGTCGCCGTTGGGGGTGAAAACAAACACCTCGTCGGCAAACATGTCCACCTTCAGGGAGTGGATATACTCCTCCGCGTCAGTGCCCTCGGAGTTTTCCAGCAGGCGGCGGACCCACTCATACCGCCCCTCGGTACCGGCACCCTGTCCATTCTGCTTGTATTTCCAATGGGCGGCAACGCCGTACTCGGCGATCTCGTGCATCTCCCGGGTACGGATCTGCACCTCGAAGGGAATGCCATCGCTGCCCATGACGGTGGTGTGCAGACTCTGGTAGCCGTTGGGCTTGGGGGTTCCGATATAGTCCTTGAACCGCCCCAGAATGGGCTTGTAAAGGTCGTGGATCACGCCCAGTACGTTATAGCAGTCGCCCACGGTGTCCACAATGACCCGGAAGGCGAACAGGTCAAAGATCTCGTTGAGGGATTTATTCTGGTTGAACATCTTCCGGTAGATGGAGTAGGGGTGCTTCATCCGCCCGTAGACCACATGGTCGATATCCAGCTCCTTCAGCCGCTGGTCGATCTGGTCCTGGGTCTTCGCCATGAAGGCGTCGTACTCCTTCTGCTTCACTGACAGGGTGGAGACGATCTCGTTAAAGCCCACCGGGTCCAGATATTTCAGGGAGAGGTCCTCCAGCTCCCACTTAATGCGCTGCATGCCCAGCCGGTGGGAAATAGGGGCGTAGATCTCCATCGTCTCCAGCGACTTCTGCTTCTGCTTGGCAGGGGACTGGTACTCCATGGTGCGCATATTGTGCAGCCGGTCGGCGATCTTGATGAGGATGACCCGGATGTCCTTGCTCATGGCGATGAGCATTTTCCGCAGGTTCTCCATCTGCTCGTCTTCCTTGGTGGCATACTGGATACGGGTCAGCTTGCTGACGCCCTCCACCAGATCTGCCACGGTGGGGGAGAAGAGCTTGGCGATCTGCTCATGGGTCGCCTCGGTGTCCTCAATGCAGTCGTGCATCAGCGCCGCCTCGATGGACTCGCTGTCCAGCTTCAGCTCCTCCGCCACGATCTGCGCCACTGCCAGCGGGTGGATGATATACGGCTCGCCGCTTTTGCGGCGCTGCCCCTCATGGCATTTTTCTGCAAAGGCGAAGGCGGCACGGATGGCGGGCAGGTCCGCCGCGGGATTATACGCCCGGACGGTGTCCTCCAGATGCTGGTATTGTTCCTCGATCGGTATCATCATGCTTCCTTCACCTCAATTTTGATTCCCCAGGGGATTTTGCAGCCGCGCCAGATACGGACAGGCAAACAGGTCCACCTTGCCCTGCCGCGGCACCAGCCGCATGGACAGGCGGTGCTCCTCCAGCTCCACGTTCAGCAGCCCCCGCTCGGAGAAGACCTCCAGCGACAACGCCGCCCGCAGAAAGCTCTCCGTGCCGCCGGCATCCGCCGCCAGCTGCCGCAGCAGCGGCAGCTCGTCGCCCTCGACCTTGCCCCGGCGCAGCTGCCGCTCCAGCACGGTCCAGTAAGCGCCAAACTGCTGGCGGGATGTGCGCAGCCGGACCATCTCCTGCGCTGTCAGGGGACCGCCCTCCCGGCAGCGGCGGCAAAGGGACAGCGCCTCCGCCTCGTGGCGGCTTGCCACCAGCGACGGGCGCAGGTCGATGAGCTGCAGCTGCAAAGTGGTATTGCCCCGGAACGTGTTGGATTGCAGGTAAAACGCCGCGTCCACCCGGCTGCCTGCCGCCACGCCCAGCTGCTCTGCCGTAACGGAGAAGAAAATGCCGTCAAAGCGGCAGGTACCCTTGCTGAGCCGCAGCTTCAGGTGCTTTCCCTGCCCCACCGGCTGCACCGCGTCCACCGTGGCACCCAGCAGGGCGAACACCGGACGGGGATTGCCCGCGCCGTAGGGCTCCAGCATTCCCAGGGAGTCCACCTCCTCCAGCGTCACCTCGCCGGGACAGCGGATGGCGGCGTCCACCTCCAGTGAGCTGATGGGCAGCTCACCGTCCATTGAGGTCCGGACATAGCGGTTCATCCGCGTCCGGAACGCCGGTACGTTCTCCTCCTTGATGGTAAAGCCCGCCGCCAGCTCGTGTCCACCGAAGCCGTCCAGCAGGTCGGAGCAGGCATCCAGCGCGGAGAACAGGTTGAACCCTCCGTAGGAGCGGCAGGAGCCCTTTCCGCACCCATCCTTCAGGTGGATCATAAAGCTTGGACAGGAGTATTTTTCACTGAGGCGGGAGGCGACGATGCCAACCACCCCCTGATGCCACTTTTCGCTGGCAAGCACCAGTGCGCTGCGGGACTCCTCCGGCAGCTTTTCGATCTGCTGGATGGCATCGGCGCAGATGTCCTGCTCCACCGCCTGCCGCTTCCGGTTCAGGTCGCACAGCTGCTTTGCCATCCGCTCCGCCTGAATGGGGTCGGTGGTCATCAGCAGATCTGCCGCCAGATCCGCCGCGCCCATACGCCCGGCGGCATTGATCCGGGGAGCGAGGACAAAGCCGATCTGGATGGAGGTGATGGGCTTGCCCAGCAGCCCCGCCTCCTTCAGCAGGGCATGCACACCCACAAAATCCGTGTGGGGCAGCGCCTCCAGTCCGCAGTAGACAATGGTGCGGTTCTCTCCCTCCATCAGCATGACATCCGCGATGGTGCCGATGGCAGCCAGCGTACAGTAGCGGGCGAACAGCGCGCCCTCCCGGCTCTCGCCGCCCAGCGCCAGCACCAGCTTCAGCGCCACGCCCACGCCCGCCAGATGCTTGAAGGGATACGGGCAGTCGGGACGGTGGGGGTCTACCACCGCCGCAGCGGCAGGCAAGGGGTCCTTGCACTCATGGTGGTCCGTGATGACCACGTCCATCCCCAGAGAGTTGGCGTAGTCCACCTCCTCGTTTCCGGTGATACCGCAGTCCACCGTGACCATCAGGGTGGCACCCTGCTCCCGCAGGCGGCGGATGGCATCACAGGAGAGACCGTAGCCATCCTCAATGCGGCGGGGAATATAACGCAGACAGGCAGCGCCGCAGCTTTGCAGATAGTCCATCAGCAGCACGGTGGAGGTAATGCCGTCCACATCGTAGTCGCCGAACACGGCGATGGTCTCTCCTCCGGCAATGGCGCGCTGGATCCGCGCCACCGCCCGGTCCATGTCCCGCATCTGCATGGGGGAGTAGCTGAGCGTCCTCTCCCGGTCCAGATACTCCGCCGCGGACTCTGCCGTGGTCACGCCCCGGGCGGCAAGGACCGTGGAGAGCAGGTAAGGATAGCCGGCGCTGCGCAGGAGGTCTATTTCCGTCTGCCGGGGGCTGCCTATGTTCCATTTTTGAAATTTCATGAGACAGATCCCCTCTCCGGCAGGATGGAAGATACTATCCCGCCATAATAACTGTTCTATTATAGCAAAGTTCCCCTCAAACGTAAAGAAATTTCTATCTTTCCACCGTGTTTCCGGCTGTACTTTGACGCCGCAGGCATTTTCTGGTATCATAAAATTGTTTCGACCGGATGGAAAACAGTTCCCCCGCCCGTCCGCCGCGGTCTGTTCCAGCAAATTCTTCCGCCCCTCCGGGGACCATCGCGCCCCGTTCTCCGGCGGAATCTCCCTTTAAGGAGGACGTTATGAGAACACGCATTCAACGCATTCTATCCTGCCTGCTGCTGTGCGCCCTGCTTTCCTGCCTGCTTCCCGCCCCCGCAGCCGCCGCGGCAGCCCCCTCGTTCCGGGATGTACCGTCTACCCACTGGGCGGCGGACTCCATCCAGCGTGCCGTAAAGGCGGGGCTGATCCAGGGGGAGAGCGCCACCACCTTCGGCGTGGGGCGTCCCATGAGCCGCGCCGCCTTTCTGGTGGTGCTGTGCCGCTTCTTCGGCTGGGAAATGCAGACGCCTGCCCGGGGCAGCTTTTCCGACAACCAGAATCCCAAGGCGTGGTATTACAGTGCCGTGGAGACCGCCTACGCCAACGGCGCGCTGACCCGGCAGAGCAGCACCTGCCGCCCCAACGATCCCGTCACCCGGGAGGAAATGGCGGTGATGCTGGTGCGCTCTTTGGGCTACACCACACTGGCGGGGCTGGACCAGGGGCTGCCCTGCCCCTTTACGGACATGGACGCCAACCGTGGCTACCTGAATATGGCGTACTATCTGGGCATCTCCGGCGGCACCAGCGCTACCACCTTTTCCCCTGCCGCCACTGCCACCCGGGAACAGGCGGTGGTGATGCTGATGCGGCTGTATGACCGCTGCCACACCGCCGCGCCGGAGCGCATCGGGCTGACCTCCTCTGCCGAGGGCTTGACGGATCTGACCGGCTACCGCGCCGTTGCCATCACCGGAGCACAGCTGATCAACGCCGGCTCCGTACAGCTGGTGCGGTCTCCGGCAGAGGATACCGTAAGCGCCGTGCAGACCGCCGCCAAGGCAGCCGGCACCAAGGTCCTGCTGGGCATCACCGCCAATGCCGCCATCGTCCACACCCGCGCCCCGGATCTGGCGGAGGTGCTGACCGCCGCTGTCCGCAGCGGCGGCTATGACGGTGTACTGCTGGACATTCCCCGCCTGCCGGAGAACCAGAGCGGAAACCTCACCTTCCTGGTCTCCACCCTGAAAAAGCAGTTGGGCAGCGGCATGCTGTATGTCGTGGCAGACGCGCCGGACTCCTCCGGAAGTACCTACGGCTACCAGTATGCCGCCCTTGCCGCTGCCGCGGACCGGGTAATCCTCCGGGTCGCAGCCTACGACAAGACTGTCAGCGGCTTTCCCACCCTGCCGCCGGAGCCGCTGGAGGAGGTCTACTACGCGCTGGCGTCTTTGAAGGGCAACCTGCCCGCCGCCAAAACCAGCCTGTGGCTCACAAGCACCGGACTGACCCGCACCGGACTGACCCGCACCGGCAGCAGCGGCAGGCTCTCCTCCGTCTCCGCCCAGGAGATCGAGGACCTGCTGCACACCTCTATCGCCACCAGCCGCTACTCCGCCAGATACGCCGTGCCGTACCTGATCCGCACCGTGAACAAAAGCCACGCCACTGTCTGGTACCACAACGCCGATTCCGCCGCCATGCGGGTGCGGATGGCAGCGCTGTTCGGAATAGGGAGCGTGTGTCTCAGCGACCTGACCTCCGTGGCGGAGTATTCCGATTACTCTCTGCTTGCAGGACTGGGTGCTTCCTGACGGTTTCCACAGACAATTTCCTGCAAAATTTTCGTCTTTCGGCGGACAGCTGCCGGAATCTGTGAAATCTGGCAAAAACATTTGCAAGTTTTTATTCATAATTTTTGGGGAATTAAATTGACTTCCAGGTACGCAGACCCTAAAATGAAGATGTATCAGGTTTCCCTGAGGGTTTCCTGCCGGATCACAGGATTTGCAGGCAAACCTTCATTTTCCCGGTGAGACCGGACAAATTACTGTTGATGGAGGCTTATCATGGGCTACAAGGTTTTAACTCTGAAGCATATGGACGAATGCGGTCAGAAGTATCTGGCTGAGCACGGTTTTGAGGTCATCACCTCTCAGTGCAACGACGAGGCTGGCTGGATCAAGGAGATCAAGGACAACCAGGTCACCGCTATTTTCTGCCGCGTGGACAAGATCACTCCCGCGATGATGGACGCCAGCGCCAACCTGAAGGTCATTGCCAAGCAGGGCGCAGGTCTGGACAACATTGATCTGGACTATGCCACCAGCAAGAAGATCCAGGTGGTTTACTCTCCCGCCGGCAACATGCAGACCGTGGCTGAGCATGCCACCATGCTGCTGCTGATGTGCGCACAGCGCTACCGCTATGTGGACCGCGAGATGCGCGGCGGCAACTTCAACGTCCGCTATGACCTGACCGGCACCCATGACCTGACCGGTCACACCATCGGTCTGATCGGCTGCGGTCGTATCAGCCAGTGCTTCGCCAAGATCCTGATCGACGGCTTCGGCATGAAGGTCATCGGCTATGATCCCTATATCAAGCCCGAGAACCTGAAGGTTCCCATCGAGCTGAAGGCTACCGCAGAGGAGGTCTGGCGCGAGGGTGATTACGTCAGTATTCATCTGCAGTCCCTGCCTTCCACCCGCCACTCCATCGGCTATGAGCAGTTCTCCATGATGAAGCCCACCGCAAGCTTCCTGAACTGCGCCCGCGGCGACCTGATCGTGGAAGCCGACCTGATCCGCGCCCTGAAGGAGGGCAAGCTGTTCGGCGCAGGCCTGGATGTGTTTGAGCAGGAGCCCCTGCCCGCAGACCATCCCTTCCTGACCATGGACAACATCGTGCTGACCCCGCACATGGGCGCAGCTACCGAGGACTCCGTGATCCGCTGCACCATGACCTCCTGCGAGGAGATCGTTCAGGTGGTCAACGGCGAGCCCGTCGCTTTCGCCGGCAACAAGCTGAACTGATTCCGGATACCAGGATAATTTCGTAATCACTGACAAAAAGCCGGAAGGGAATACCCTTCCGGCTTTTTTGTAATATCTGCCCATGCATTCGAGAGTGGGAGAAGCTTCATGGAAACCATCTGCCGCACCCGCATTCCCGTATTGCTCACTGCCGCGGTGCTGACCGGCTGGACCGCGCTGTGCGTACAGCCCTGTGATAAGGTCCTGCCCGGAATGTCTCCGCCATTTTCCACCACAGTCCTTGCTGCCTGCAGCCTATCCGCCCTTACCGCCATGCGGACTGCTGTTCACGAGCGGGAGCGGCGGGAAATCGGTTTATAAGCGGCTCCGACTGACTGGATTATAGCATATAGAAAAAACAGGACGGCGTAAGCCGTCCTGTTTCTGATGTATCCGGTTCTTTTCCCTTACAGGAACTTTCTCATACCGTCCGTTGCGGCGGAGACATCCGCGCTGATGGTGGCGGTGAACTTGATATTGTTCTTCTCGCCGAACACATCCAGCCAGTTCAGGAATTCCTCCGTCTCACGACCGACCTCTACGCCGAGCATCTTGCACAGGTTATCAATAAAGACATGAGAGATGTCATAGTTGCCTGCATACAGACCGCTGATGAAGCCGCGGAAGGCGTCATAGCTGTCCAGCTTATATTCACGGGCGTCAATCAGACGAATTTTATAGTGAATATCATAGGTCATGTTGGTGTTGGCTTCAATGCACACCACGTTGCCGGGTTCATCCTTCGCCGCATTGTTGATCATCTCGATCAGTTGCTTGGTCTTTCCGGAACCCTTTACGCCCATAATCAGTCTGACCATCATACATCACTCCTGTTTCTAAATTGTATTTGCTGCCTGTAAGGGGGTTTTGCGTATTTCAAGGATAGCATAGTTCCCGGGAAAATACAATGCAGAAAAGGAAATTTAAACTTTGTTCATAATGTTGATTGACAAAGCCTGAACAATATGGTTAGTTGTCGCTTTTGCCCGTCAGCTTAGCCAGCAGCTCCGCCTGACGGTCCTCATAGCCGGGCTTGCCCAGCAGGGCAAACATATTCTTTTTATATGCCTCCACACCGGGCTGGTCAAAGGGATTCACCCCCAGCAGATAGCCGGACAGCCCGCAGGCGTACTCAAAGAAGTAGATCAGCTCGCCCAGCGTCCGGGCATTCCGGGGTCCCGCCTGAACGATCAGGTTGGGGACGCCGCCCTCCGTGTGCGCCAGCAGCGTTCCCTCCGCCGCGCAGTCCCGGATATCGTCCATTGACTTGCCCGCCAAGAAGTTCAGCCCATCGCCGTTTTCGACGTCCAGCGGCACGGTCAGCCGGCTTGCCGACAGTCCGAACCGCACCACTGTCTCCAGCATCAGCCGCTGTCCCTCCTGAATGTACTGTCCCATCGAGTGCAGGTCCGCTGTCAAATCCACGCTGGCGGGGAAGAGTCCCTTGCCCTCCTTGCCCTCGCTTTCGCCGTACAGCTGCTTCCACCACTCCGCCATGAAGCGGAAGGAGGGCTCATAGCAGCCCAGGATCTCCACGGATTTTCCCGCCCGGTACAGCCGGTAGCGGGCGGCGGCATAGCGCCACGCCGGATTGTCCGTCAGGCTCTCCTGCACACAGGTGTCCATCATCTCCACCGCGCCCCGCAGCAGCTCCCGGATGTCCACACCGCACACGGCAATGGGCAGCAGCCCCACCGCCGTAAGTACGGAGTAGCGTCCGCCCACGTTGTCCGGCACCACGAAGGTCTCCCAGCCCTGTGCGTCCGCCAAGGACTTCAGCGCCCCCCGGGCGCGGTCCGTGGTGGCAAAGATCCGCTGGCGGGCGCCCTCCTCGCCATACCGTTCCACCAGCTTCTGCCGGAAGAAGCGAAACGCCACCGCAGGCTCTGTGGTGGTGCCGGACTTGGAGATGACGTTCACGGAGAAATCCTCACCGTCCACCAGGTCCATAACCTCCTGCAGAGCATCCGCCGAAAGCCCGTTGCCCACAAAGTAGATGTTGGGCGTGGACTTTTTCTTCAGGTTGTAGTTGGGTGAGCAGAGACACTCAATGACGCCCCGCGCCCCCAGGTAAGACCCACCGATGCCAATGACCACCAGCGCCTTGGAGTGGCTCTGAATGCGCGCCGCCGCCTGCTGGATGCGGGCGAACTCCGCCCGGTCATAGCTGCGGGGCAGGTGGACCCAGCCGGTAAACTCCCTGCCGGTGCCGGTGCCGTACTGCAGCTTCTGCTGGGCGTCCCGCAGGGCAGGCAGCAGCGCCTCCTCCGGCTCTGAAACAAAGGGATCCATTCGGAAAAGCTTCACATCGATCATGGTGCAACGGTCCTTTCTTCCCCGGGTGGGGGTTGTTGGGGAAATTATACCATTCCTCCCGCCCGCAGGCAAGCATATCCCGCCGTTATGCGGCGGCGAAGCAGATCCGTGCCAGCAGCCGCCAGGTCAACTGTCCCCAGGTCAGCCGCGCCACGGTTTCGCCCGCCAGCAGCGGCAGCTCCGCCACCACCACATCGCCGCTGCGCACTGTCAGACTGCCCAGCACATCTCCCTTCTGCACCGGCGCTTCCGCCAGCGGAGACAGCGCCACCTCCTGAGTCAGCTCCGCCGCCTGGGTCTTTTCCAGCAGCAGCGACCTCTCCCCCAACACTGGCTGCACCGTCGCCTGCATGCCCAGCTGCACCGGCACCGGCGGCAGCGCCTCCTTCGGCGTGATGGATGCCAGCGTGTAGGCGGCAAAGCCGTAATTCAGCAGCTGGCGGGCATCCTCCAGCCGCTGGGCGGAGGTGGCGTCCTTCATGATGACGGCAATCAGCTCCATGCCCTCCTTTTCCGCCGTGGCGGAAATGCAGTAGCCCGCAGAGCTGGTGGAGCCGGTTTTCAGTCCGGTGGTTCCGGGGTAAAAGCGCACCAGCTTATTGGTATTCACCAGAGAGGAGGTCCCGCCGCGCAGGGTGTCCATCCAGATGGTGGTATACTGCCGCAGGTCCGGATGGTGCAGGATCAGCTCCCGGGACATCAGGGCGATGTCATAGGCGGAGGTCACATGTCCGGCAGCAGGCAGTCCCGTGGCGTTGCAGAAGTGGGTGTCCTGCATCCCCAGCTCCTGCGCCCGTTGGTTCATGCGCTCTACAAACGCTTCCTCGCTGCCTGCCAGATGCTCTGCCAGCGCCACGGCGCAGTCGTTGGCGGACACCACGCACACCGCCTTCAGCATATCACTGACGGACAGCTGCTCGCCCTCCTTCAGCCAGATCTGGCTGCCGCCCATCGAACAGGCGTGGGCGGAGCCGGTAACGATGTCCTCATAGGACAGCTGCCCGGAGTCAATGGCTTCCATCACCAGCAGCAGCGTCATCACCTTGGTGACGCTGGCAGGCTCCAGCTGCTGGTGCTCCTGCTTGGCAAACAGCACCGTGCCCGTCTCCTTCTCCATCAGCAGCGCGGAGGGAGCGTCCACCTCCACCGCCCGCGCAGAACCCATTGCCAGCAGCAGCGCGCAAAGGGCAGCCGCCAGTTTTTTCATTTCCCTCAACCCCTTTCCATTCTGCCTAAAGTCTATGAAAAGAATTTCCACTTTCATGCCTCTATCCGCCGTTTTTCCGGTTGCAATTTCAAAAAAGCTCTGGTATAATACGCAGTGTTCCAATGCAAGACGCGGGTATAATTCATCGGTAGAATGCGACCTTCCCAAGGTTGATAGGTGGGTTCGACTCCCATTACCCGCTCCACACCGGAGTAAGCCTTCTGTCGCTTGCTCCGGCTTTTTTGTAAAATGGAGGTCTCAGCGGAAAATGATATCCATTTATCTTCAGGGACTGTCCCTGGGACTTGCCTTTGCAATCCCCATCGGCATGCAGAACCTGTTTGTGATCAACAGTGCCATGAGCCAAAGGCTGAGACGGGTAGCCGCCACCTCGCTGATCGTGACCTTCTGGGACATCTCTCTGGGGCTTGCCTGCTTTTTCGGCGCAGGCGCTTTGATGGAGGCTTTGCCGTGGCTGCAAAAAATCATTCTTGGAGGCGGCGGACTGCTGGTCGTTTCCATCGGTATCGGTCTGATCCGTTCCAAAGCAGAGCTCAGCGGGGGAAAGGATGTAAACCGTCCCCTTTGGAAAATCGTAGGGACTGCCTTCATCGTAACATGGTTGAATCCGCAGGCCCTGATCGACGGGACCCTGATGCTGGGTGCCTTCCGCGCTTCTCTGCCCGCGGGCGGCGACCCGTATTTCATCACCGGCTTCGCCTCCGCCAGCTTTCTCTGGTTCAACAGCCTTGCGGTGGCAGTCCACCTGCTTGGCAGCAGGATCAGCCGGTCTGTCCTCACCTGGCTCAACCGCATCTGCGGGGTCGTCATCATTCTCTACGGAAGCAAGCTGCTCTGCAATTTGCTGCAAATGCTCCTTGGCTAACCATTTCCGTTTTGCAGGCTGCTGATGAACGGCGGTTTCCGGCTCCAAGCGTCTCCTTTCACAGCAGTATACTCCGCCAGAGGGAGGTCAAAGTCAAGCAAAGAGACGCTTTAAAGGCGGCTTGCCGGTGCAAGCCGCCTTTTTTCTGTTTTCCGTGAAAACGGCAAAGAGCGGGCTTCGCTGTGCCGGAAAGCATCCCCGCGCAGGACGCCGGAGAGCCGGACGCTTTCCTTTGGCGGATAATCGTTTTCATAGTCAAGAAATCCGCACTTTTTTCGTGCAAAACAGATAAATCCCCCGGTAGAAATTGACAAGCTGTTAGAAACAGAATACAATTAGCGTGTCTCATAATCCGTGTGGTTTCCAATTCCCCCGCAGGACACGCTCCCGGTTGTGAGATATATTTTTTCAGGAGGTTTTTTCATGAAGAAGTTTCTTTCTCTGGCTCTTGCCCTGACCCTGACAGCATCTCTGGCTGCCTGCGGTTCTTCCGGCAGCTCCTCCGGCAGCAGCGCAGCCTCTGGCAGCGCAGCGGCATCCGGCAGCGCGGCTGAGGGCGGCAAGACCTACAACGTCTGCAACCTGGTCAACGGCAATCTGGGCGACAAGTCCTTCTTTGACTCCGCCGAGTCCGGTCTGGAGCAGCTGAAGGCGGACGGCCGCATCACCCTGACCACCATTGAGATGGGCGGCACCGACGAGGACCAGCCCACCTGGCTGTCCACCCTGTACGAGGTGTCTGACTCCGGCGAGTACGACCTGATCGTCTGCGGCACCTATCAGATGCCCGATTATCTGAACGAGGTCGCTGAGCAGTATCCCGACCAGAAGTACCTGATCTATGATTCTGAGTCCAACCAGCCCAACGTGGTAAACATCAACTACAAGCAGAATGACCTGGGCTATCTCATGGGCGTGTATGCTGCCTGCATGACCACCGACACCAATGTGCCCAACATCAATGAGGACGCTGTGATCGGCTTCGTCGGCGGCGTGGACAGCCCCGTTATCAACGACTTCCTGTACGGCTACATTCTGGGCGCACAGAGCGTGAACCCCGACATCAAGGTGGACACCCGCTACACCAACGACTATGTGGACACCGCCATCGCCAAGGAATACGGTCTGTCCATGATCAATGACAACAAGTGCGACATCATCTGGGGCTGCGCCGGCAACGCCGGCAACGGCGCTGCGGAGGCCGCTCTGGAAAGCGGCAAGGCATGGTTCCTGGGCGTGGACTCCGACCAGGAGCTGACCTTCTCCTCCGACCTGGCTGCCATCACCCTGACCTCCGGTCTGAAGAACATCGGCAACTCTCTGGTGTGGTTCTTCGACCAGTGGGATGCCGGTGAGGACCTGTTCGGTCAGAACATCCTGCTGGGCATTGCCGAGGGCGGCGTTGGCATCGTGACCGACAAGAACTTCGACAAGTACGCCTCTGATGAGACCAAGGCTGCCGTGGAAGCCGCTCAGCAGTCCATTCTGGACGGCGACGTGACCGTTCCCACCGCCATTGGCGACACCACCGGCGCTGTGGAAGCCCTGCGTGAGGCTGTTCGTCCGTAACACGCGCGGAACAACCAGCAGTACATAGTAGTTCCTGCGGGGAGGGGGCTGAAAAGCCCCCTCTTTGCCCATCCGGACCTCCGCTCCGCCGTGGAACGGGGAACCCGGACGCCAAAAACAGAAATGGGAGGAGAATCCCAACATGGCAGAAGAATACGCAGTCCAAATGAAGGGGATCACCAAGGTGTATCCCAACGGCATCGCCGCCAACCAGGGCGTGGACCTGAACGTCCGGAAGGGCGAGATCCATGCGCTGATGGGAGAAAACGGCGCAGGAAAATCCACGCTGATGAAAATGCTGTTCGGTCTGGAGCAGCCCACCTCCGGCGAGATCTGGGTGAACGGGGAAAGGGTAAATCTCACCTCTCCCACTGCCGCCATCGCCAAGGGCATCGGCATGGTCCATCAGCACTTCATGCTGGTGCCCAGCCTGACCGTGGCGGAAAACATGGTGCTGGGCATGGTGCCCAAAAGGTCCGGTCTGTTTATCGACCAGAAAAAAGCCGTGGAGATCACGGAGGAATATTCAAAGAAATTCAATCTGCAGGTGGACCCCAACGCCAAGGTCATGGACATCCCCGTCGGCATGAAGCAAAAGGTGGAGATCCTGAAAGCGCTGGTGCGGGGTGCCAGAATTCTAATTCTGGACGAACCCACCGCCGTACTGACAACACAGGAAACAACCGAGCTTTTCAAAGAGCTGGTGAACCTGAAAAAACAGGGATATACATTGATCTTCATTTCTCACAAGCTCAACGAGATCATGGAGATCACCGACCGCATGACCATTCTCCGGGGCGGCAAGTCCATGGGCGTATATGAAACCCGGGACGAGAACCCTGAAAACATCTCCCGCCTGATGGTGGGACGCGACGTGGTGCTGAAGGTGGAGAAGGAAGCCGCACAGCCCACCGACGAGGTGCTGCGGGTCCGGGATCTGGAATACGTCAACGAATGGGGCAAGAAGATGCTGGACAAGGTGTCCCTGTCCGTCCGGAAGGGCGAGATCCTGGGCATTGCCGGTGTGGAGGGCAACGGGCAGAAGGAGCTGGTGGACATGCTGTTCCACCTGAACACGCCCAACGCCGGCACTGTGGAGGTAAACGGTGAGACCATTCTGGGGCTTTCCCAGCGGAAAATCCGGGAAAAGGGCGTGTCCCTGGTACCGGAGGACCGGATGCTTTACGGCATTGCCGACAGCGGCAGCATTACGGAAAACCTCATTGCCGACCGCTGCGGACACAAGCGGCTCAACCGCGGACTGCTGTTTGACATGAAAGCCATCCGGAAGGAATCCGAGCAGCTGGTGAAGGACTACAAGGTATTGTGCAAGTCCGGCGCGCAGCAGGTGAAAATGCTTTCCGGCGGCAACATCCAGAAGGTGGTGGTCGCCCGGGAATTCTCCAACAGCCCCAGTCTCATCATCGCCGACCAGCCCACCCGGGGCATTGACGTGGGCGCCACGGAGTTCATCCGCAGGAAGCTGGTGGAGCTGTCCCGTTCCGGCGTTGCGGTGCTGCTGGTCTCCGCAGACCTGAACGAGGTCATGGAGCTGTCGGACAGCCTGATCGTCATGTACGGCGGAAGGATCGCCGCGTATTTTGAGGATACCAGCGATCTCAACGATGAAATCATGGGCGAATACATGCTGGGTCTGAAGCAGCAGTCGCCCCAGCAGATCCGGAGGGTTTGCCATGAGTAAAAAAAGAAGTCTGATTTTCAGCATCGTCCGGGGTGCAGCCGCCATTTTCATCGCGCTGGCTGTCGCCACGCTGCTGATCTTCATCTGTTCCGACGGCAACAGCCTTGGCGAAAAGGTCAGCCTGACGCTCAGCGCGCTGCGCCAGCTGCTGGTAGGTCCCGCCTTTAAGGGCAACGGCGGCATCAGCGTCAAGAACCTGTGCGACGTGCTTGCCGCCATGATCCCCACCATCTTCACCGGTCTTGCAACCTGCGTGATGTTCTCCGCCAACCAGTTTAACATGGGCGCGGAGGGCGGCATCATGCTGGGCGCCTTTGTGGCGGCGCTGTGCGCCATCTACCTGCCGCTGCCCGGCGGCGTGCTGGCGGTGGTGTGCGTTCTCATCGGCGCAGCCGCCGTGGCTGCCATGATGCTGGTGCCCTCTGTGCTGAAGGTCAAGCTGGGCGTCAGCGAAATGGTCTGCTCCCTGATGCTGAACTATGTGGTGATGTATTTCATCAAGTTCCTGCTGAACAGCCGCCTTGCCGACAAGAGCAAGGGACAGGTCCAGTCCTATCCCTTCCAGCCCGGCTCCACCATTCCGCAGCTGATCAACAACGGCTCCAAGCTCAGTTGGGGCTTTGTCATCGCCCTGATCTTTGTGGTGCTGACCACGCTGTTCATGTACCGCACCCGCTGGGGCTACAGCATCCGCATGATCGGCATCAATCAGGACTTTGCCATGTACTCCGGCATGAAGGTGGGCGCCGTGGTGATCCTGTCCCAGGTGCTGGGCGGCATGCTGGCAGGTCTGGGCGGCGGTCTGGAAATGCTGGGACGCTACAATGTGTACTCCTGGAGCGCCCTGCCCGGCTACGGCTGGACCGGCATCACCGTGGCGATCCTCGCCGGAAACAATCCGGCGTTCGTCCCCTTTGCCGCCTTCTTTATGGCGTATCTGGACAAGGGCTGCAACCTGATGTCCACTTACTCCGGCGTTCCCTCCCAGCTCATTGACATCATTCAGGCTGTGATCTTCCTGTTCTTCGCCGCCGAGCAGTTCCTGTCCGGCTACCGGCAGAAGCTGGTGGTCAAGAGCACCGAGGAGGAGCTGAAGCAAAAGGCAGCCGCCGCGGCAGAGACCGCGGCAGAAGGGAGCGTGAAGTAAGATGTCTCTGATCTTCAATACCGATTTCTTCTTCTCCGTGCTGCGCATTACCGCCCCCATCCTGTTTGCCACCCTTGCCGCCGTCATCGGCGAAAAGGCAGGCGTGTCCAACATCGGTCTGGAGGGCATCATGATGATCTCCGCCCTGTTCGGCTCGCTGACCGCCTACTGGACGGGCACCTGGTACGCCGGTGTGCTGGCAGCGCTGCTGACCGGCATCCTCATGTCTCTGGTGATGGGCTTCTTCGCCTTCAATCTGAAAACGGACATCATCCTTGCCGGTATCGCCATGAACATGATCGGCTCCGGCGGCACACTGTTTCTGGTCAAGGTCATCACCCAGATGAGCGAGGGCAAGGCACTGGCATCCACCACCTCCCTTATCACCAAGTCCCTGCAGATCCCCTCCTGGAGCATTCCCATCATCCGGGATATCCCGGTGCTGGGCGACATCATGTCCGGACACTGCATCCTGACATACCTGTCCTTCCTGCTGGTATTCCTGACCTGGGTGCTGCTGTATAAGACCCCTCTGGGACTGAATATCCGTTCTGTGGGAGAAAATCCCAATGCCGCCGCCTCTGTGGGCATCAGCGTACTGCGGGTAAAATACACCGCCATCGCGCTGGGCGGTGCGCTGTCCGGTCTGGGCGGTGCCTTCATGTCCATGTATTACGCGATGGGCTGGTCCCAGGACATGGTATCCGGCCGCGGCTTCATCGCACTGGCGGCACAGGCAATGGGCGCAGGCGAGGCGCTGGGGTCCATGCTGTCCGCGCTGGTATTCGGCTTTGCCCAGGCATTGAGTATCAAGGTCTCCTCCAAGGGCATTGACTCCAACCTGGTGTCTCCCATTCCGTATCTGGTGACCATCTTCGGTCTGGTGGTGTTCGCGCTTGCCGCCCGCAGAAAAGCAAAGCGGCAGCACTCTGCCGCCGCCCTGAAGGACGCCGCCAAGTAAACCGCACCCTGTCATATGCCGCCTGAAAGGGCGGCATATGTTCTCTCCGCCCGGAGCGGGGCGCTTCTCCCCATCTCTGACGTTTCAGAAAGGAAGGACCATTTTTATGAGCAGTCAAAAAATCCCCATCATTCTGGATGGCGACCCGGGACACGACGACGCCATCGCCTGGATGCTGGCGCAGGCAAGCCCGGAGCTGGAGATCCGGGCGGTGACCTCCTGCGCGGGCAACCAGACCATTCAAAAAACCACCTATAACGCCCAGCGGGTCTGCACACTGCTGGGCATCACCGCCCCCATTGCAATGGGCAGCCCTCATCCGCTGCTGGCGGACCCCATCACCGCCGGAAACATTCACGGACAGACAGGGCTGGACGGTCCGGCGCTGCCGGAGCCGGGTATGGAGCTTTCCTCTCTGGGTGCCGTGGAGCTGATGGCAAAGGTGCTGCGGGAAAGCGAGGAGCCGGTGACCATCATCGCCACCGGTCCCCAGACCAATGTTGCCGCCCTGCTGCTGGCACACCCGGAGCTGAAAAGCAAAATCGGGCGCATCTCCCTGATGGGCGGCGGCATTGCCTACGGCAACTGGACGCCTGCGGCGGAGTTCAACATTCTGGTGGACCCGGAGGCGGCGGACGTGGAGTTCCGCTCCGGGCTGCCCATCCAGATGTGTGGACTGGACGTGACAGAGAAGGCGCTGATCTTCCCGGAGGACTTTGAGCGCATCCGTGCCGTGGGCAATCAGGTATCCGGCGTGGTGGCGGACTGGCTGGAATTTTTCTACCGGTTCCACCGGGAGATCGGCTACGCCGGCGCGCCGGTCCACGACCCCTGCGCGGTGGCATCCCTGCTGCATCCGGAGCTGTTCACCATCCGGGACGCCTATGTGCAGATCGAAACAGAAGGCGAATACACCCGTGGCATGACCGTGGGCGACCTGCGTCCCCAATGCACCCACGCGCCCAACGCCCGCTGCGTGCTGGATGTGGACCGGCAGGGCTTTTCCGACCTGCTGGTGGAGGCTGTGAAAACCTATGATGGCTGGGAGGTGCGTGTATGATGAACAGGATTCCTGTCTGGTTTGATACCGACATCGGCGTGGATGACGCCGCTGCGCTGCTGGTGCTGCACCGGGTGGAGACGCTGGAGGTGACGGGCATTTCCACCGTGGCTGGCAATGTAGGTGTGGAGCACACCTACGACAACGCCCGGCGGGTCTGCCGTCTGGCAGGCGCGCACTATCCGGTGTACCGCGGGGCGGACCGCCCCCTGCGGAAGGAACTGCACATTGCCGCCTACGTCCACGGGGAAAACGGGCTGGGCAATGCGGAGCTGCCGCCCTCTCAGGAGCCGGAGACCACGCTGTGCGCCTGGGACGTCCTTTATCAGGAGGCGCTGCGGCGCAAGGGTGAATTGCAGGTCATTGCCGTGGGACCCCTCACCAACCTCGCCATTGCCCTTGCCAAATACCCGGATCTGCCTGCCCACCTGAAGCGAATTCTTATCATGGGCGGCGCCGCACAGGGCGGCAACGTGACCCCCTGTGCGGAGTTCAACATCTTCGCAGACCCTCACGCCGCCCAGATCGTGTTCAAGTCCGGCGTGCCTGTAGTGATGTGTGGACTGGACGTGACACTGAAGGCGTATCTTACGCCGGAGGAAACGGCAGAGATCGCCGGATACGATTCCCCGGTGTGCCGTTTCTTCGGCGAAAGCACACAGCTGCTGATGGCGTTTCACGAAAAGGGAATGCAGCCGGGGCTATGCCTGCATGACGTCTGCCCGGTGCTGTTTCTGACCCAGCCGGAGCTGTTTCAGGGCGAGGAAGCCGGAGTATATGTGGAGACCCGGGGCAGTCTCACCTCCGGAAAAACCGTTACCGACCTGTGGAGCGACAAGCAGTTCCCGGAGAAAAACGCCTTTGTGGTGCTGGATGTGGACCGGCAGGGCTTTGCGGCAGCGGTGCGTTCCGCCCTGCTGAGCTACTGAGCTTTTTCTGAAAATCCACTTTTTCTGCAACAAAACCGCCCGCTGAAACGTCTTACTTAATAAGAAGGATGCTTCAACGGGCGGATATTTTTTACCGGGAGGGACATGATGAAACAGCGATACTTCTGGACACCTGTCCTGCTGGCAGGCATTCTGCTGCTGTGCTGCGGCTGCGGGTCCCGGCTCTTTACACTGGAAGGAGAGCTGACCGGCACCGCCGTAACAGAGAACGGCACGGTGCTGACCCTGAAAGTGGAAAAGGAGAAGGAGCGGACCGTTCTGGTGGACCAGTCCACTCAGGTGTTTGGCAACGGACTGATGAACCCGGAGCAGCTGCGCAGCGGAGCCATTCAAAACGGTTTCCGGCTCATGGTGGAGCTTACCGCCGCCCCCGGTTCGCCCCGGCAGGCAAAATTCCTGTCCGCCTCGGCGGTCAAGGAGGAGTATGCCTTGCCGGATGGCACCGCGCTGGCAGCATGGCGCAGCGACAGTGCTCTCCCCACCACCTATTCGCTGGAGGAGGACCCGGACACTGTTTTAGTATACGAAAACACGTTTCCAGGTCCGGAGAGCGTCTATGTGGTCGGTCTGGAAAGCTATGACGACCTGACGAAGACCGCACAGGCACAGGTGACCGCTTATTTCCAGCAGCTGGGACTTCTCTACGACCTGAATGAGGTCCTACAGGATGCCCTGACGGACTACCGCCAGAAGTCTGCCGATGGAAAGCTGACGGAGTTTTCCAGCTGGAACGTAGGACAGGAAACCTCTCCCTACGGTGCTTCCTCCACGGTCATGTATTTTCTCACCAGTACCACACTGCCGCTGAACGGGCAGTCCTGTGACGAGATCCTCCGGTGCGACGCCTTTGACCGGACCACCGGCGAACACCTGAACAATGAGGACCTGTTTACCTGCCCGAAGGAGGAGCTGCTGTCCGCCCTGCTGTCCAGTCAGGACTGGACCCTGGAGGGTGACACGCAGCCCAGCCTGACGGAGATGCAGGCGGCGTTCCGCCCGGAATGGCTGCTGATCTCTCCCCACGGCGTGGAGATCAATTTCCCCTCCGGGACCCTGCCCAGCCAGGAATACTCCTATATGCTGGGACTGGATTACACGCAGCAGCTGCAAGTCCTGCTGCGCCCCGGCACACAGCCCCTGCCGCAGGAATGAACAGGGGAGGGAAGGCACCAACTGTCAAAGTCTATAAAGCCACAAAAGGGACCAGCCCTGCGTTTTGCAGGACTGGTCCCTTTCATGACCTTCCTCCGGAAATGCCGGAACCGTCAGTCCGGCAGACGGTTTTCCTCACCCCAGATGCAGAGCTGGTCCAGCACCTTCATCAGCGACCTGCCTCGTTCAGAAAGCGAATACTCCACCTTAGGCGGGATCTGCGGGTATTCCCTGCGGAGGATCAGGCGGTCCCTTTCCAGCTCCTTCAGGTTGCTGCTGAGAGTCTTGTCGGTAATGCTGCCCAAATAGCGCTTCATTTCGTTGAACCGCACCGTTTCATACTCCATCAGGCAGTACAGAATGACCATTTTGTGCTTGCCGCTGATCAGTGACATCGTATAGCTGAAGCCTGTGTCGGCAAAATCGGCATTTGCAATATATTTTTCCATGCAGCCCATGCGCGGAACACTTCCTTTTAAGAAAGTACCTGTCTTTATAGATGGTACTTGTATTTTTTCTGCCGCTTGCTATGATAATAGACGACCGGAGCCATTCCGTCAACCCAAATTTCTGACCGGAGGTATGATGATGAAAAAAGAGCTGGGTGTAAAGCCGTATCTGTTTCCAATGCCGGTGCTGATGATCGCCACCTACGGTGACGATGGCACTGTGGACGTGATGAACATGGCGTGGGGCGGTATCTGCGCGGAAAACATGGTGTCGCTGAATATTGACGAGGACCATAAGACCTCCGAAAACATCAAAAAGCACGGTGCCTTCACCCTGAGCATTGCGGACATTCCGCACATGGAAGCCGCCGACTTTTTCGGCATTGCCAGCGGCAACAGCATGCCTGATAAATTTCAGCGCAGCGGTCTGACCGCAATTAAGAGCGAAAAGGTAGACGCCCCTGTCGTGCAGGAGTTTCCGCTGACCTTGGAGTGCAGGGTCGTTGAGGACAAAATGGAGATCTACGGACACCATGTTGTCGGCGAGATCGTGGGAGTTCTGGCAGAGGAATCGGTTCTGGACGAAAACGGCAAGGTTGATGCCGCCAGGCTGAATGCCTTTGTATTTGACCAGTTCCGCAGCGGCTACTATGCCATCGGTGAGAAGGTCGGTCAGGCATGGAAGACCGGCGCGCCGCTGATGAAGAAGTAATTTTCCATGAAAAGGGTCCCGCTCCGGCTGACCAGAGCGGGACCCCTTCTGTTTTCCTGATTTTTGACCGTTTTCCGTCCCGCAGGCACACGTCAGCCGCTGCCCTCCGGCGGCTGGCATGTCCTGCCCGCGGAATATGTACGCCCTGCCGGGATCAGCGCGGAGGAAAGACGTCTTCGTCCATGTGGCTGATATAGAGCTCCTCCGCCTTCTGCTGGGCTGCCATGAGCCGTTCCCGCAGAATGCGCAGGGACTCTTCCGCGTCTGTGATGGCATTGAACAGTACCAGGTATTCTTTTGTGAGCTTCATCGTAAAAAACCGTTCCTTTCTTTTCAAATTCGCTTCTTTCTCTGTTGGCAGGACCATCTTATCCTATCAAAGGCGAGAATTTTGTCACTTCCCGTCCGTTTTGGAAAATTGGCGTTTCTCACAGTTTCCCAGCCGATTTTCCCGTACAAAATAGATAAAAAGAGCGCCGGTTTTTTTCACCGGCGCTCTTTTTCGTCATGCTTCGTCCACTTCTGTCAATTCCCGGATGATGGCGGCATATGCCGGGTAGCGCGCGGTCAGCTCTGCCCGCTGTCCGCCGGTAAAGCACTCCGGCGTATACCCCGGCGCCACAGTGCAGCCGTACAGCGCATACTCGCCGCCGGGCGCCAGCCGCCCGCCCTGCCACACACCGGCGGGAATGGTGTACTGGTAAACCTGTCCTGCCGCCAGGTCCCGCCCCAGCGTCACGGTTTTTCCGCTTCCGTCAGGGTACAGCAGGTACAGCTGGATGGGGTCGCCCTCGTAAAAGCTCCACACCTCGTCCCGGGTCAGCACATGAAAGCAGGAGTGGCTCAGCGGCTCCCGGCAGTACAGCCCGTAGGTGGTGGTGACGGTAGGCAGTCCCTCCGCCGTTTTCTGGCTGGAACAGTACAGCTCCCGCAGGAAGGTGTTTTCCACTGGGAGCATGGTCATGGAAAACTGCTCCACCAGCTCTTTTGCCCGTTGCTTCATTCCTCTTCTCCTCTCAGGTCCATCCAGGCACCGTCCGCCCGGGCACTCTCTGCCATTGCCGCCACTACCACCGCGTTGATGGCGGCATCCCGGAAGGCTGCCAGCCGCGGATCCCGTTGTCCGGTCTCCACCGCCCGGTAAAAGGCGGCGAAGCAGTCGGTGAAGGTATCGGTAAAGCCGCCGGAAAAGGCGTTTTTCTGCACCGTCATCGCGCCCTGGGTGCCGGTGACGATGCTGTACGGCTCCTCCGCACACCAGGAAATGGACCTGTCCGCCGACACCAGCTCCAGCGCCAGGTCGTTGCTGCGCCCCGGAGAAATCTCGCTGAGCAGTACGCTTGCCAGCGCGCCGCCCTCCAGCCGCAGCATCACTGCGGCGGCATCCTCCGACGCCACCTCTATCGGCGTTCCCTCTCCGTCAGGATACAGCATTCCGTCCCGCAGGACCCGGTGGGGGAAGGCATTCTGGAACACGGCGCTGACAGACTCTACCTCCAGTCCGGTGAAAAACCGCAGCTGGTCAATGAGGTGGGAGCCGATCTCGCTGACCGCCCGCAGCGGCTCCCGGTAGCGCCAGGAGTAAGCGGCGGGCATTCTGTGAAATTCCTGAAAATACCGCCCATGCACCAGCAGCAGACGTCCCATTTCCGCCGCCTGCTGCCGCACCCGCTGAGCGGAGGGGTAAAACCGATTGTTGAAGTTCACAGCGCAGACGCTGCCGGAGGACTCCGCCAGCCCGGTCAACTGCACCGCCTCTGCCGGGGAGAGGGACAGGGGCTTTTCGCACAGAACGTGCTTTCCCGCCTTCAGGCACAGGGACACCTGCTCGAAGTGACTCTCCGGCGGGGTGCAGACGTGAACGCAGTCCACCTCTGCCAGCGCCTCCGGCGTCAGATGGTCGGTAAAATGAGGACAGTGGAGTTCCCGGGCAAACTGCTCCGCCCCGGAGAGGGTGTGTCCCACCACCAGAGTCAGCTCCTGTCCCAGTGCCTGCAGGGCGGCAGCGTGGGTATGGGCAATGCCGCCAGTGCCGAGAATAGCTGTTTTCATAAATCGCTCCTTTCTTCTGAAAAGGCGCGGCAGTCCGGAAAGGAACTGCCGCGCCTGTGTGCCGCGTGTGCGGAAATCAACGCTTGCCCTTGTCGTATACCTCGCCGGCAGCCTTGGGCGGATGGTTCCGCTTGGAGAAGAATACCAGCAGGATCAGCGTCAGGATGTAGGGCAGCATCATGAACAGGTCCGAATAGTTGCTGGGCAGCCCCATGTTCAGGCACAGCTGATAGCCGCCGGACTTTGCCAGTCCGAAGAACAGGCACACTGCACCGGTGGGCAGGATATTCCAGTTGCCGAAGATCATGGCAGCGATGGCAAGGTAGCCATAGCCCATGTAAATGCTGGGAGAGAAGTTTGCGGAAATGGAGTAGGCGAAGCAGATGCCGCCCACGCCGGACAGCGCGCCGGAGATCACCACGGCGATGAAGCGGGTGCGCGCCACGTTGCCGCCGGCGGCGTCCACCGCCTGGGGATTTTCACCGCATGCCCGCAGATGCATGCCGAAACGGGTGCGGTACATGAGATACCATGCCAAAATGGCGACTGCCACCATGATAAATTCATAGGGGTACATGTTCTTGAACAGCGCGCCGATAACGGGAATCCTGCTGAGTCCGGGAATGGTGTAGCGGTTGAAAACGCCCAGAATGAACTTATTGGAGGAATCTCCGTTGAGGATCTTGTTGGTGGTGCTGGTGAGGAAGGTGGTCAGCGCCACGGCGAGGATGTTGATGACCACGCCGCTGATGACCTGATCCGCCCGGAACTTGATGCACAGCAGGGCGTGCAGGCAGGCGTAAATACCGCCGCCGATGAATGCCGCCAGCATGGCGATGTAAACTACGGACTGAGAGCCATCGCCCAGAACGGGCATCAGCAAAATCGCCACCAGCGCGCCCACAAAGGCGCCGAAGCCCTGAAAGCCCTCGATCGCCAGATTGGTGATGCCGCTCTTCTCCGAGTAGATGGCGCCCATTGCCATAATGAACAGCGGCGCCGCAAAGGACAGACCGTCAATAAACACCTTATCCATGAGTCTGCTCCTCCTTTCCGGCAGCAGCTACTGCCTTCCTGCGCTCTTCCAGAATGACCGCGTCCTTCTCCCGCTCCAAACGGCGGTGCGCCACATAGCGGAAGTAGCCGCCGCAGGCGGAGAACAGCAACAGGATGCCGGTGATGAGGGATGCGATCTCCTTTGCCACACCCAGCGTGGAGCTCATATAATTGCTGCCGTACTGGAAAATGGTAATGAGGATGCCCGCGAAGATGGCGCCAATGGGAGCCAGATTACCCAGCAGCGCCACGGAGATGGCGTCATAGCCCATGCCCGCCAGCGTCTTGGGAACGATGGTGTTGTAATAGCCGCAGTAATAGGTCACGCCGGCAAGTCCCGCCAGCATACCGGAAAATGCCATTGAGAAGATGAACCGGCTGCCCACATGGATACCGCTGTACTCCGCGCACTTGGCGTTGGTACCCACCGCCTTCAGCTCGAAGCCGAACACAGTCTTATCAAAGATGAACTTGACCACAAAGGCGGCGGCAATGGCAAGCACAATGCCCAGAGGAATATTGCACTTGACGCCTGCCAGCTGCATATTGGTCAGTGTCAGCCGGGCGTTGTCGCCGCAGATCTTCATGGAACGGGTGAGGGTGTCCGCATAGAAGGTGTTGATGCAGAAGCCCGTCAGATAGCTGATGATGTAGTTGAGCATGATGGTGGACACCACCTCGTGGATGTTGAAGCGGAACTTCAGCCAGCCCACCAGAGCGCCCAGCACACCGCCAGCCACCAGACCCACGACCACCACCAGCGGCTTAGCCAGCACAGAGGGCAGATCCGAATAGCCGATGAGAGAGGTGGCAAGATAGCCTGCCGCCAGCATCTGTCCGGCAATGCCGATGTTGAACAGCCCCGCCTTGTTGCCCACGATGAACGCCAGCGCCGCCAGGATCATGGGCGCCAGAATGTTCATGAAGTTGAACAGGTCCGTCAGGATACCCTGTCCGCCGCCGTAGCTTGCCTTGGGGAAGAAGCCGGAGCCCTGCAAAAAGCTCAGGAACGCCACAATGGGGTTTTTGCCCATCACCAGCAGCACGATGCTGGCGGTAATCAGGGTCAGGATGATAGTCAGCGCGGGGATGGCGATGCCGGACCACTTTTCACTGTCCAGCAGCGCTGCCAGCCGGCTTTTGCGCAGCTGCGTCTGTTTTTCCTTGATCACGCTTCCTTCACCCCCATCATATATCTGCCCACATCCAGCGAGGTCAGCGTGGATGCGTCCGCGATCTTCAGCATTTGTCCGTTATACATGACGCCAATGGTATCCGCCAGCTCCATGATCTCGTCCAGCTCCAGGGAGATCAGCAGGATGGCTGCGCCCCGGTCCCGTTCTGCCAGGATCTGCTTGTGGATGTTTTCAATGGCGCCGATATCCAGACCCCGGGTGGGCTGGACAAAGATGATAAGCTTGGAATGCTCCTCGATCTCCCGGGCGACAATGGCTTTCTGCTGGTTGCCGCC
Source organism: uncultured Dysosmobacter sp. (assembly GCA_934565855.1). Taxonomy (GTDB): domain Bacteria; phylum Bacillota; class Clostridia; order Oscillospirales; family Oscillospiraceae; genus Oscillibacter. The sequence goes on along the minus strand of CAKTIO010000007.1, from coordinate 75,544 downwards.
GCTCATGCTCCGCAGAGAGGTCTTGCGTCCCTGACCGCTGCGGATATCATAACGCTCGATCAAATCGTTGGCGTAGGTTTCAAATTCACGGAAATTCAGGATGCCGCCCTTGGAAAACGGCTCCTTGTAATACCGGCGGGAAGCCAGGTTGTCGCCCAGCGTAAAGTCCATAAACACGCCCACGCCCTGCCGGTCCTCGGGAATGTAGGCAATGCCCGCCTCACAGCGGCTGCGGATGGATTCGTTGGTGATGTCCTGCCCGCACAGGCGGACGGTACCCTGATGCGCCTTCAGCAGTCCGTAGATGGCGTCCGCCAGCTCGCCCTGACCGTTGCCTGCCACGCCTGCCACGGCAAAGATCTCACCGGAGCGGATCTGGAAGGACACGTCCTTCACCACATCGAACTTATTGGCGTTCTGCACCGTCAGGTGGTCCACCTCCAGCACCGTGCCGCGGTAATCCGCCGGGGCTTTTTCCGGGTTGAAGTCCACCTTGCGTCCCACCATCAGATTCGCCATGTCCTGAGAGGAGGTGGTGCGCACATCCAGCACGTCCACCAGCTTTCCGCGGTACAAAATGGCGCAGCGGTCCGCGATCTTCTTGATCTCTTCGATCTTATGGGTAATGAGGATGATGGTCTTGCCGCTCTTGCGCAGACCGTCAATGATCTTCAGCAGGAACTCGATCTCCTGCGGGGTCAGCACGGCGGTGGGCTCGTCAAAGATCAGGATCTCCGCCTTGCGGTAGAGCATTTTCAGGATCTCCACCCGCTGGCGGACAGACACGGGGATGTCCTCAATGAGATCCGTGGGATTGACCTCCAGTCCGTAGGACTTGGAAAGCTCCGCGATCTCCCGGTTCGCCGTTTTCATATCCACATAGGGAAAAATGCCCAGGGCGCGCTTCATCGGCTCTACGCCCAGAACGATGTTTTCAGCCACCGTGTAGTTATCCACCAGCTTGAAGTGCTGATGGACCATGCCGATGCTATGGGCGGTAGCATCGTTGGAGGAACGGAACTTCACGCTCTCCCCGTTGATGAGAATTTCACCGATGTCAGGCTCGTACATACCGAACAGCATACTCATCAGCGTTGACTTGCCTGCGCCGTTTTCGCCCAGCAGCGCATAAACCTCACCGCGCTTGACCTGAATGGTCACGTCATCATTGGCAACAATGCCGGGGAAGCGCTTGGTGATGTGGCGCATTTCCACAATGTAGTCTTCCATGTTACCTCCCGTTGTTCCTTGCAATCACAAAAAATGGGGTATCTGCCCTCCCCTCTTCGGGAGAGGAGGGCAGATGGGGGTTTTTCTTATTCCGCTTCGTGCCACGCCGTTTCCAGCGCCACTTCCATCATATCATGGAAGGACTCCTGACGCTCTTCCGAGGTCAGCATTTCACCGGTGAACAGGTGGTCGGAAATGGTGAGGATGCTCAGCGCCTTCTTGTGGCAGCCGGCAGCGGTCCAGTAAAGACCAGCCGTTTCCATTTCCACAGCCAGGTGACCCAGGTCCCGCAGCTTTTCGTTGATCTTCACTGCGGGATCGGGATAGTAGAAATGGTCGGAGGTATAGACCTTGCCCACCACGGCGTTGACCTTCAGCTGCTTGGAAGCCTCTACAGCGTTGGCAAGCATGTCGTAGGTAGCAATGGGGACCAGGTGACCGGGCATATCGTAGGCATCGCCGTAGGCGGAGTTGGAGGAAGCGCCCATTGCGATGACCACGTCCCGCAGCTTGACCTCATCGCTCAGACCGCCGGCAGAGCCGATGCGGATGATGGCGTTGACATCAAACTGGGTATACAGCTCCGTGGCGTAGATGCCGATGGAGGGAACGCCCATGCCGTGACCCATCACGGAGATCTTGCGTCCCTTATAGGTGCCGGTGTAGCCCAGCATGTTGCGCACGGTGTTGAAGCACACGGGGTTTTCCAGGTAATGCTCCGCCACATGCTTGGCGCGCAGGGGATCGCCGGGCATCAGCACCACCTTGGCGATCTCTGCGTCGGTGACGGAAATGCTGGCGGAAATGGATTGTTTCGTCATATCAGCTGCGCTCCGTTCTTACTTCAGACCCGGGAAGTCGGTGGGAACATAGTCGTTGACCGTTGCATCGGCAGCGGGAACGATGGTGCCGTCCTTCACCAGCTCGTAGCACTCAGCCATCTTAGCCAGTGCGTCCTCGCTGAGCTGCTGACGACCCTCGGCGGAAACATAGCTGGAGGAGTCGGTATCCGCGCCCAGGTAAGCGTCGCCGCCCTGGAAGGTTCCGTCATAGATAGCGGTCAGCTGCTTGCAGACGTTCACGTCCATGACCTTCAGGGTGGAGGTCAGGATCACGTTGGAGTCGCCGTTGGCGCCATCGTCAAACTGGTCCACATCGCAGCCGATGGCGTACACGCCGGAAGCTTCCTTCACAGCGGTCATGCAGCCGTTGCCAGCAGCACCGGCAGCGATGAACAGCACGTCGCAGCCCTGGTCGATCAGGGACTCTGCCACGACCTTACCGGTCGCCTCGTCAGCGAAGTCACCGACATAGTTGCCGCCCACGGGGTTGCCCATGACATCGGTACCGGCGTAGGAGGGCAGCTCCACGCACTCGGCAGAGGTACCGTAATGCTCGTTGGCGTAATTCACGCCGGACATGAAGCCATACTCATAGTTGACGTTGGTGGGGTAGGGCATACCGTTGATGACAGCCACCTTGTTGCTGGTGGTGGTCATGGCAGCTGCCAGACCGGCGAAGAAGCCGCCCTGCTGCTCAGAGAAGGTCATGGTATACACGTTGTCCAGAGTCACAGCGTTGCCCTGGCTGTCGGTGATGGTGGAGTCCACCACGATGAACTTCTTCTCGGGGTTTGCCGCAGCCACATCGCCCACAGCGGAGAAGTTGTAGCCGGGCAGAACGAACACGTCATAGTCGCCTGCCAGACGGTCCACAGTGGGGACCAGCTCGTTGTAGTCCGCTTCCTTGACGTCGGTCACGGTGCAGTCGGGATGGTCAGCCAGGAACTCCTGGATGCCCTCATAGCAGTTCTGGTTGAAGGAACCGTCATCGATGCCGGAGGAGGTGATGATGCAGATCTTCAGACCCGTTGCCTCTGCACTGCCGGAAGCAGCCGCGCTGCCGGATGCCGCAGAGCCGGAGTTAGAGCTGCCACCGCAGCCTGCCAAAGAGGCGACCATTGCCACCAGACAGGTGGCTGCCAGAAGGACCTTCAGTTTCTTTTTCATGATTTTAGAATGCTCCTTTCAAAAATCCAATGCTTCATCTATTTACAGTCCCGTGGGAACTATAAAACTCGCTTCAGTCAAACAGCTTTTTCAGGCTCTCAGAGAAGGGAGGATAGCAGATGCCCTTTTCCGTGATGATGCCGGTAACCAGGTTGTGGTCCGTCACATCGAAGGCGGGGTTGTAGCACTTGACCTCCTTCAATGCCATCGGCTCGGCGTAGAACTTCTCCTTGATCTCCTCGGGATCCCGCAGCTCGATCTGGATGTGATCGCCATCCGGGCAGCTCATGTCGATGGTGGAGGTGGGTCCCAGGGTGTAGAAGGGAATGCCGTAGTGCTTGGCAAGGATTGCCACGCCGGAGGTGCCGATCTTGTTGGCAAAGTCGCCGTTGGCGGCAATGCGGTCGCAGCCCACAAAGCATGCCTGCACCCAGCCGTTCTTCATGACGATGGACGCCATGTTGTCGCAGATCAGCGTCACATCCACGCCAGCCTTCTGCAGCTCAAAGGAGGTCAGGCGGGCGCCCTGCAGCAGGGGACGGGTCTCGTCGGAGAAGACGTGGAAGTTCATGCCCTTCTCCTTGCCCAGCAGCATGGGACCGATGGCGGTGCCATAGCGGGAGGTGGCGAGAGGACCGGCGTTGCAGTGGGTCAGGATACCGTCGCCCTCGTGCAGCAGGCTCAGACCGTACTCGGAGATCTTGCGGCACATGGCGATGTCTTCCTCATGGATCTTTACGCACTCCGCGCCCAGCAGCTCCACGATCTCAGAGACCGGCTTGGCGGCGTTGTCCGTCACCAGCTTTTCCATGCGGTTCAGCGCCCAGCTGAGGTTCACCGCCGTGGGACGGGAGGAATTGAGATACTCCTTCTGGCGGTGGAACTCCGCGGCAAACTCCGCGTAGGGCTTCTCCGCATACTTCTGGCACAGGACATACATGGCATAGCCCGCGAAAATACCGATAGCGGGTGCGCCCCGCACCTTCAGCTTCAGGATGGCGTCATAGCAGTCCTCTTCCTTGTCCATCGTCAGGTAGACCATGCGGTTGGGCAGCTGGGTCTGGTCGATGATGGTCACGGTCTTTCCGTTGTCCGTCAGCTTCACATTGTCAATGTGCGTGACCTTTGTGATCTCGTCCATTTGATCTTCTCCTTTAATTCTGTACTTTTCATACTCTATTTTTGCTGTGCAGGGGAATATGCCTCACGCCGGCTCCGCCGCGCCGTAAAGCACCCGGGTGCCGCCCTTTTCAAAGTCCTGAAGGCAGGCGGTCTGCGCCGGGGTCAGCTGGCGGCAGCGGTCCGTGATGATGGCATAAATGCGCTCGTGTGTGCAGTTGATGTACGGGGCGGCGCGGTCCAGCTTGGTGTGGTCCGCCAGAACGATGAGCTTGTCCGCCCGCTTAAGGATCTCCCGCTTTGCTTCGGATTCCTCATAATTCAGCTCCATCATGCCCTTTTTATAGGACAGGGCGGAGGCGGAGAAAAAGCACTTGTCGATGTTGAGATGCTCCAGCAGGTCCGGGTTATGGATGCCGCTGAGCGACAGCGAGGACTTGCGCAACAGCCCGCCGGTCAGCAGCACCTGCACCCTTTCCGAATCGGCAAATTGCAGCGCTGTGTTCAGTCCGTTGGTCACCACGGTGATCTCCCGGTCGTGCAGCAGGGGACATAGCTGCAGGGCGGAGGTGCTGGCGTCCAGGGCGATGATCTCGCCGTCCTCCACCAGAGACGCCGCCGTTTTGGCGATGGCGCGCTTTTCCTCCTGACAGACCCGGAAGCGCTCCTCCATGGTCAGGTCCGCCAGAGCGCCGCCTGCGGCGGTCTCGTCCTCGTTGACGCCCGCCACCGCGCCGCCGTATACCCGGGCGACCCGCCCCTCGCTTTCCAGCGCCTTCAGGTCCCGGTGAATGGTCATATAGGAGACGCCGAACTTTTCCGACAGCTGACCGATATCCAGATAGTCGCTGCGCTTGAGCATCTCCAGGATCTCTTTTTTACGAACGTAGGGCAGTGATCTCATCCTGCACCCCCGTTATTTTCCCTGACCGTAATGATGATCCATAAAGTCCTTCATGAACGCCACGTTTTCGTCAGAGATGGTCTGGGGCGTTCCGGTGGTCAGCGCCATCTGATAGACCTGCGCTGTCATCTCCAGCACCGTGCAGGTGCGGAACGCCTTTTCCATATCCTTGCCCAAGCAGACAGCGCCGTGGTTTGCCAGCAGGCACGCCATACCCTTTTCGCCCAGCGCCTCCAGCGTGTAGCGCGCCAGCTCCTCGGAGCCGGGCAGGGCGTATTTTGCAGTATGTACCGTGCCTCCGAAGATCTGCGCCGCCTCATCAATGATGGGGGGGATGTCCCGGTGCTGCACGGCAAACACCAGAGAGTAAATGGGATGGGTATGGATGACAGCGTTAATCTCCGGACGGGCGCGGTAAATGCCCAGATGCAGTCCACACTCCACCGTGGGCTTGCGCGTTCCCTCTACCCGGGTGCCGTCCGTACGCATCACCACCACGTCGTCCTCACAAATGGAATCATAGGGCATGGCGGACGGCGTCAGATACACCAGCCCCGTTTCCGGATCCCGGACGCTGAGATTTCCCCAGGTCTCTACGGTCAAACCCTTGTGGAGCATCCGCTTGCCGGAGTCCACCAGATACGCTTTATAGTTCATAAGCTCCTCCCAGACAAAGCCCATCCGCACGGACGCCGCCAAAGGGCGCCCTGCATGATTATGATAAAGTAATACCTCTTACGGAATCATTTTAACATTCGTTTACAAAAAGTCAACATTTTCGTTCATGTTTTTCCCAATTTTTCAAAGGTCAACCTCTCAAAACTTCACAAAGTTTCACAAAATTTGGGGCTTCTGAACAAATGAACGGCTTGGGACCAGTCCTGAAAAAGCAAAAACGCCGGTCCCCTCTCCGGGGACCGGCGCAGGCGTCTGCCGCCGCAGTCCTTTTGCAGGCATGGGACTGCCCGCGGGGAGGGCTGCCATCCCCGGCGGCTCCGGACCGGAGAGAGACCCCTGCTCCGGGACCTCCTCCCAACAAGCGCCTATCAGAGGGGCGGGTCCGGCAGAAGCGGAGTGATCAGACCTCTTCCGCCGCCTCACCGTCCTCCGGCTCCTCCAGATACAGCTCCTCCGCCCGCTGCTGGGCAACGATGAGCTTTTCCCGCAGCTCCAGCAGGGCTTCCTCCGCATCGGTCAAAGCATTGAACAGCGCCAGATATTCCTTGGAGAGCTTTCCCATCACGCGACTTCCTTTCCTGTCGGTTTCATTCATTGCCCTCCCATCATAACCGCCCGGTGGGGAGAAACCTGTCCCATTCTGTCGAATCACGGAGAATTTTCCGCGCCCGCACCGGATTCAGTCGATGAAGTATCCCACGGAATGGAAGACCTTTTCCAGCTCCTCCACATTTAAAATACGGATCTTCCGGTATCCCAGCTCCACAATGCCGTTTTTCGCCAGATGGTTGAGGATGCGGTTCACAGATACCCGGTTGATGCCGGTGATCTCCGCGATCTGCCAGTTGCTGAACTCCACCAGCGGACCCGTCCGGGTGTAGCAGGAGTACAGGAAATACGCCACCCGCTTGGGGTTTTCCCGGAAGTGGGCGCAGCAGATATAGTCTGACAGCAGCGTCAGCCGACTGATAAGGGGGTCGAACAGGTCCTGAATGGCATAGCCCGCCGCGGTCCACTGCTGCAAAAAACGGCTTGCCGGCACCCGGTACATCTCCACCTGGGTAATCGCCTGCACATTGACCCGCACGGTGCCGCCCTGTCCCAACGCCTCGCTGCAGATCATGCTCTCCGCGTCCAGATAAAACAGGGTGATGTCGTCTCCCGCCGGGTTGGCACAGAAGGTCCGCGCCTGTCCGGAGGCAATGAAGCAGATATGGGTGGCAGGCTGTCCCCGCTCCACCAGCATCTGCCCCGGCTGATACTCCCGACACACGCCGTTTTCCAGAAAAATTTTCCGCAGCTGTTCGGTAAACGTCTCCTGTGACATCGTTCTTCCCTCCGCGCGTTTTTCTACATTTTATAACAAAAAGCACCGGAGTGGCAAGTGCCGCCGGGAATTTCCCACGGGACGCAAAAGGTCCCCGGCTCAAAGGAGCCGGGGACCTGAGATACTCGCTGCTCCCTTCGTGGAGGAGAAGAAAGGAAGTGATGAAAGGGAACAGAAGTCAGCGCTGCTTCGCGGCGCCAGCCGCTTGTAGGCAGGCTGGCATTTTGTTATTTGCATTTTATCACGCTTTACATTGCATTTCCATTGGAATAAATCCATAAAAAGCCTGTTAAGATTCCGTTAATTTCATGAATTTTGAAATTATAGGAATTTTATCCTGCATAAATCATGTGCATTTCCACTCCTCCCCGGCGCTTTTGCATGAAGGACTGCATTTTGTTTTTTCCGCCGCCTCTTGACAAGGGCGGCGGTTCGTGCTAACATCAGGAACAATTTCAGAAGAAAGACGAAACCTTTGAGGCGGAAGTAAAACCAGCGGTGCGCGCGCAGAGAGTCCGGGGCGGTGGAAGCCGGACCGAATGGCAGGCTGGCAGAATGGTCCGCTGAGGGCGCAGGGAAAGCGGCGGCAGCCGCGAGTATCGTGCGACGTTCAGGCGCTGGCGTTATCAGCCGGAAGTATGTTGGTACTTCGCAAAGGGCACAGCCTTTGGCTGTGAAGCAAGGTGGCACCGCGGTTTTTACCGTCCTTGATGAGATGGCTCATCGGGGACGGTTTTTTGCTGCCCGATGGCAGACTGTAAGGAGGAAACAGAGATGACCAATCCAAAGGGACGCTTCGGGATGCACGGCGGGCAGTATATCCCCGAAACGCTGATGAACGCCGTGATCGAGCTGGAGCAGGCATATGACCACTACAAGGAGGACCCGGCGTTTCAGCAGGAGCTTTCCCAGCTGCTGAACGACTATGCCGGACGCCCCAGCCGCCTGTACTACGCGGCAAAGATGACCCGGGACCTGGGCGGCGCGAAGATCTATCTCAAGCGGGAGGACCTGAACCACACCGGCGCCCACAAGATCAACAATGTGCTGGGACAGGCGCTGCTGGCAAAGAAGATGGGCAAGACCCGCCTGATCGCCGAGACCGGCGCCGGGCAGCACGGCGTTGCCACTGCCACCGCCGCTGCGCTGATGGACATGGAATGCGTGGTGTATATGGGCGAGGAGGATACCCGCCGCCAGGCGCTGAACGTTTACCGGATGCGCCTGCTGGGGGCAACGGTGGTTCCCGTATCCACCGGCACCGGAACGCTGAAGGACGCCTGCTCCGCCGCCTTCCGGGAGTGGACCAACCGCATTGACGACACCCACTACTGCCTGGGCTCTGTCATGGGTCCCCATCCATTTCCCACCATCGTCCGGGATTTTCAGGCGGTGATCTCCCGGGAGATCAAGGCACAGCTGATGGAAAAGGAGGGGCGTCTGCCGGACGCCGTGGTCGCCTGCGTGGGCGGCGGGTCCAACGCCATCGGCAGCTTCTACCACTTTATCAACGATCCCTCCGTGCGGCTCATCGGCTGCGAGGCGGCTGGCAGAGGCATTGACACCTTTGAGACCGCCGCCACCATCAACACCGGACGCCTCGGCATCTTCCACGGCATGAAGAGCTACTTCTGCCAGGACAGGTTCGGGCAGATTGCCCCGGTGTACTCCATCTCCGCCGGACTGGACTATCCCGGCGTGGGACCGGAGCATGCCTATCTGCATGACATTCACCGGGCGGAATACGTTCCCGTCACCGACGACGAGGCGGTGGACGCCTTTGAGTACCTCTCCCGGACGGAGGGCATCATTCCCGCCATTGAAAGCGCCCATGCCGTGGCATACGCCCGGAAGCTGGCGCCCACCATGCGCAAAGACCAGATCATTGTCATTACCATTTCCGGACGCGGCGACAAGGACTGCGCCGCCATCGCCCGGTACAGGGGGGAGGATCTTCATGAGTAATCTTGCAAAGGCATTTGAGAACGGGAAGGCGTTTATCCCCTTCCTCACCTGCGGTGACCCGGATCTGGAGACCACGGAGCGCACCGTCCGCGCGATGGCGGAGGCGGGCGCGGACCTCATTGAGCTGGGCATTCCCTTCTCGGACCCCACCGCCGAGGGTCCCGTCATTCAGGCAGCAAACCTGCGCGCCCTGTCCGGCGGCGTCACCACCGACGACATCTTTGAAATGGTGCGGCGGCTGCGGCGGGACGTATCCGTTCCCATGGTGTTCATGACCTACGCCAATGTGGTGTACTCCTACGGGACGGAGAGGTTCCTCTCCACCTGCGCGGACATCGGCATGGACGGGCTGATCCTGCCGGACGTACCCTATGAGGAAAAGGACGAATTCGCCCCCCTGTGCCGCCAGTACGGGTTGGACCTGGTGTCCCTCATCGCCCCCACCTCGGAAAACCGCATCGCCATGATCGCCCGGGAAGCCACCGGCTTCCTGTATATCGTATCCTCTCTGGGTGTGACGGGTGAGCGCAGCGAAATCCACACGGACATTGCCGCGATGGTGCGGCTGGTCCGCGCCAATACGGACATTCCCTGTGCCGTGGGCTTCGGCATTTCCACGCCGGAGCAGGCAGAGCAGATGGCGCGGCTGGCGGACGGTGCCATCGTGGGCAGCGCCATCGTCCGGCTGATGGAACGCTACGGCAGAGATGCCGCTCCCCATGTGGCAGAGTATGTCCGGCAGATGAAGGCGGGCGTCCGCCGGGCGGAGGCGTGATCCCGCGTCCCGTTTTCTCAATTCTCTTCCATTTCCGGCGCGGCAGGGCGTTTTTCCTCTGCCGCGCCGGTTTGTTTTTCTCCGGTGATTGTACTTTTCCCCCCGCTGTGGTACACTATCACCATCACAAACAAAGGATGTGGACATCATGGATTGTCTGTTTGTCATCGACTATCAAAAGGATTTTGTAGACGGGGCGCTGGGCTTCCCCGGGGCGGAAAAGATCGACGCCGCCATTGCCGCCCGGGTGCGGGAATACGGTCCCGGACGGGTGTGGTTCACCCGGGACACCCACTTTGACGACTATCTCTCCACCCGGGAGGGACGACACCTGCCGGTTCCCCACTGCATACAGGGCAGCGACGGCTGGCAGAACTACGGTGAGACCGCCCGCGCTCTGGATGAGGTCGGCGCGGTGGGCATTGACAAGCTGACCTTCGGCATGGACATTGCCGACCCGGAGATCCTTGCCAAGCTGCCCAAGGAGACTCCGGAGCACATTGAGCTGTGCGGTCTGGTCAGCAACATCTGCGTCATCAGCAACGCCGTGGTGCTGCAGGGACACTATCCCAACGCCCAGATCGTGGTGGACGCCCGCCTGACCGACAGCTTTGACAGGGAATTGCAGGCAAAGGCGCTGGATGTGTTGGCGGGACTGCACGCCGACATCCGCAACCGCTGAGACAGGGGGGTACAGCATGCTGCAACCGCACATCCAGCTTCCGGAGGATCTGGGCGTGTCCTACGCCATTCTGCCGGGAGACCCCGCCCGGCTGGACCGCATTGCCCAGCAGCTGACGGACGTACAGGAGCTGGCATACAACCGGGAGTTCCGCAGCCTGCGGGGCGTTTACCGGGGGCTGCCGGTGCTGGCTCTGTCCACCGGCATTGGCGGCAGCTCTGCCAGCATCGCCATTGAGGAGCTGCGGCGCATCGGCGTTTCCGCCATGATCCGCATTGGCTCCTGCGGGGCGCTTCAGCCGGACATTGCCCTGGGGGACCTGATCTTCGCCTGCGGCGCCATACGGGACGACGGCGCGTCCCGGGCGTATGTGGACGCCCGCTATCCCGCCGTGCCGGACACAGCGCTGCTGTGCCACTGCGTTGCCGCCGCCCGGGAAAACGGCTGGCGCAGCCACACCGGCATCGTTCACAGCCACGAGAGCTTTTACATCGACACCAACGACGCCGAGTCCGCCCACTGGGCGCAATGCGGCGCGCTGGGCGCGGATATGGAGACCGCCGCCCTGTTTACTGTGGGACGGCTGCGGGGCGTACGCACCGCCTCCATTCTGAACAACGTGGTCTGCTGCGGGCAGGACACCGCCGAGTCCATCGGCGGCTACGCCCGGGGTGAGGATATGACCGCCGTGGGTGAGCGGAGGGAGATTGCCGTGGCGCTGGAGGCGCTGTACCGGCTGAGTCAGGAGGACACAAACACATGAAACAGGCACTTTACATCAACTGCTGCATCCGGGGCGGGGCATCCCGCACGGCAAAGCTGGGCGAGGCGTTTCTGGACGCCCTGCCGGAGGAGTATGAGGTCACGGCGCTGGATCTGACAGCGCTGGATTTGCAGCCGCTGCTGGCAGACTCGCTGGCGGAACGGGACACGCTGCTGGCAGCGGGGAAGACCCAGGACCCCTGGTTTCAGCTGGCGCACCAGATCGCCCAGGCGGACCTGGTGGTGTTCGCCGCTCCCTTCTGGGACCTGAGCTTTCCCGCGCTGCTGAAGGTCTACATCGAAAACGTTTCCGTAGAGGGCATCACCTTCCGCTCCACGGAGAAGGGCTTGCAGGGACTGTGCCGGGCGCAGCACAGCGTACTGCTGACCACCCGGGGCGGTATTTACGAGGATGGCTCCGACTGGGAGCAGGGTGCGCCCTATCTCCGTGCCATTCAGAAATTTTTCGGCTTCGGAGACTTCACCTGTGTCGCCGCCAACGGACTGGACGTGCAGGGCTACGACGGTGAGGAAGAGCTGCGCTGCGCCTGCCAGAGGGCGCGGGACCTGGCACAGTCTCTGTAAGGGACGGACGTTTCTCTTGCCGGCTTTTTTTTAACGAACCCCCACCGCAGACCTGAAGCTCTGCGGTGGGGGCTTTTCTTATTTTTGGACTGGACGGGCTTTTCACGCCTGATCCGCTGTCCGCACCCGGCAGGTGCGGAGCAGGCGTTTTCTCAAAAAGAGGGCATACACCACAATGGTAAACAGTGCGCCCAGGCAGTCTGACAGGGGGCAGGCGTAAAAAATATCCTCCAGCGGCAGCAGCCGGGGCAGCAGAAGCACCGCCAGAACATACAGTCCCTTACGGAAAAAGGAAATGGGGACCGCCTCCCGGACCATACCCATTGCAGTAAATCCATCCACAAAGGCAAACTGGACCGCCACAAAGAAAAATCCCATGCAATAGCGTCTTGTAAACACCGCCGCCTGTGCTACGGCAGCCGGATCGCTGAGAAACAGCCGGACGAACAGCTCCGGAAACGCAGCGATCGCCAGCGTCAGCACATCAAGGTACAGTCCGGCGTACAGCAGCACATAGCGGAAGCTTTCCAGAATGCGTTTGCAGCTTCCCGCGCCATAGTAATAGCTGAACAGCGTGGCACAGCCGCTGGTCAACCCCTCCGCCGGACAGATCGCCACCACCATGACGCTCTGCACCACCGCCGCGTAGGAAATATAGCGGTCCCCCTGCGCACCGCCATAGCTCCGCAGCATGGCGTTCAGCAGAACGATCAGCAGGTTGTCCAAAACGATGATGAGAAACGGCATACTGCCGATGCTGAGGATTCTCCGGCAGACCGCGGCGCTGTATTGACCGAAGCCCAGACGAATGGACATGGAGCGGCGGTTCAGCACTGCCAGAACATATACCAGCACACAGAGCTGAGAGAGGACCGTTGCCAGCGCGGCTCCCGCCACGCCAAGGCTCAAGCCGTAAATAAACACCGGGTCCAGCACAAGGTTTACCAGCGCACCCAGCACAACGGACAGCATCCCCTGTCTGGCGCAGCCCTGCCCCATGATAAAGCGGTTCAGCCCCACCCCACACAGCACGGCAGGGGTCCCCAGGGCGTAAATAGTAAAGTAGGTGTTTGCCGCCGGATACATGGCATCGCTGCAGCCCAGCAGATAGAGAAACGGTCTCTTCAGCGCCAGCAGCCCGCCCGTCACCACGGCGGAAAACAGCAGCAGTAGCAGCAGCGCGTTATTCATCGCCTGCTGGGCGCGTTCGCGGTTCCTCTCTCCCAGCGAAATGCTCATCAGCGACGCACCGCCCACCCCCACCAGCGATGCAAAGCCCGTTACAGCAGTAAACGCCGGAGAACAGATGCCGATGCTTGCCAGCGCGGTCTCCGCGCCGGCTGCCATACGCCCGATGTATACCCGGTCCACAATGCTGTAAAGAATGTTGAACAGCTGTGCCAGCATTGCCGGAAGCCCCAGCTGCCAGACCAGTCTGCCCACCGGTACGGTCTCAAAATCACGCTCCATATTTTCCGCTCCGCTTTTCCCCACATGGCAAACGCCACCGGGGAGGGCTGCTCCCTGATGGCGCTCGGGGATTATTTTTTCTCGTTTCTGCCGTTTGCCGCCACGCTGAAGAAGGTAAACTCCGCCGTGCCCAGCAGCTTGTCCTCTTCATTGACGATATCCACATACACCAGGCAGGTGGACCGTCCCCGGTGACGGACCACCGCCTTGGAGTACACCGTACCCTCGCCCTGTCCCCGCAGGAAGTGGTAGCTGGTCTGCTGGGTGACGTAGAACCGTCCGTCCGTGTGGGCGGCGGCACCGGCGGCGTTGTCCGCCAGCGTGTAAAACGCGCCGCCGTGGAGGTTGCCGAAGGGGTTGCGGTTTTCCGGGCGGATCTCCAGCCGGAAGGTCGCCCGGTCGGGCTGGATGGAAACCATCTCAATGTGGCAGTAATTCATAAAGGCATTTTTGCTCAGACGCTCCTGCGCCTGAATCTCTAATTCGTTCATAAAGGCGTTCCTTTCCCTGTGTTTTTTTCAGTATACCATCGGTCTGAAAAAAATTCCACGGTTTTGAAAATTTCCCCTTGACAAATCCGCCTCCCTGGATATACTGAACATATGAGCAATCGTTCATATGTTCAGATGAGAAAAGGAAGTGAGGACTTGCAGGACAATTACAATGTGGAGTGCTGCGACTTTATCCACACCCATGAGGACATCGTTGCCCGGGTGCGCCGGGAGCTGCCTGACGAAGACCAGCTGTACGATCTGACAGAGCTGTTCCGGATCTTCGGAGACTCCACACGCATCCGCATTCTGTACGTTTTGTTTGAAGCAGAAATGTGCGTGTGCGACATCGCCGTGCTGCTGGGCATGACCCAGAGCGCCATCTCCCACCAGCTGCGCGCCCTGAAAAACGCCCGTCTGGTGAAATCCCGCCGGGAGGGGAAAACGGTATTCTACTCTTTGGCGGACGACCATGTGAAGACCATTATTGACCAAGGTCTGGAGCATATCTCCGAATGACCCCCTCTTTTGTGAATCCTTTTTGTAGTATTCAAAAATTTTAATACAAGGAGTTTTTAATTATGAAAAAGCGTTTCAATCTCACCGACCTGGACTGCGCCAACTGCGCCGCAAAAATGGAAGCCAACATCAAGAAGATCGACGGCGTAAAGGATGCCTCCGTCAGCTTCATGACACAGAAAATGATGGTGGACGCCGACGACGCCCGGTTTGACGAGATCATGCAGGAAGTGGTGGCTGTCTGCAAGAAGGTCGAGCCGGACTGCGTCATCCACCTGTAAAAGGGAGGGAGCGCCATGTCCTCTCTCAGCAAAAAGCAGCGGAAAATGCTGCGGCGCATTCTTGCTGCGGCGGTGCTGCTGGTGATTGCCAGACTGCTGCCGCTGAGCGGTCTGGCTGCGGCAGCCGTTTATCTGATCCCCTACCTCATCATCGGCTGGGACGTTTTGTCCAAGGCTGTGACCAACATCGCCCACGGGCAGGTGTTTGATGAGAATTTCCTGATGGCGCTTGCCACCGTGGGTGCCTTTGGTACCTCGGAATACTCCGAAGCGGTGTTCGTCATGCTGTTTTATCAGGTGGGCGAGCTGTTTCAGAGCTATGCTGTGGGCAAATCCCGGGCATCTATCTCCGCACTGATGGACATTCGTCCTGATTACGCCAATGTGGAAAAGGACGGAAAGCTGGAGGAGGTAGACCCGGAGGATGTCGCCGTGGGCGATGTGATCGTGGTGAAGCCCGGCGAGCGGGTGCCGCTGGACGGCACGGTGCTGGAGGGTACCTCCGCACTGGACACCACCGCCCTGACGGGCGAATCCGTTCCCCGGGACGTTCATCCCGGCGACACCATCATCTCCGGCTGCGTCAATCAGTCCGGTGTGCTGCGGGTCACCGTTAGCAAGCCCTTTGGCGAGTCCACCGTTGCCCGCATTCTGGACCTGGTGGAAAACGCCAGCGAGAAAAAATCCACCAGTGAGAACTTCATCACCAAGTTCGCCCGGTACTACACTCCCTGCGTGGTGTTTGCCGCCGTGGCGCTGGCGGTGCTGCCGCCGCTGTTTCTGGGCGGCTGGAGCCAATGGTTCCACCGGGGACTGCTGTTTCTGGTGGTCTCCTGCCCCTGCGCACTGGTAATCTCCGTTCCGCTGAGCTTTTTCGGCGGCATCGGCGGCGCATCCAAGTGCGGCATTCTGGTGAAGGGCAGCAACTATCTGGAGACCCTTGCCAAAACGGAGATGGTGGTGTTCGACAAAACCGGCACCCTGACCCGGGGAACCTTCTCCGTTACCGCTGTCCATCCGGAGGAGGGCGTGTCGCCGGAGCAGCTGCTGGAAGCCGCCGCACTGGCGGAAAGCTACTCCGACCACCCCATTTCCCAATCCCTGAAGACCGCCTGCAAAACACCGCTGGACGCCGCCCGCGTCAGCGATGTGGAGGAAATCGCGGGACACGGCGTCCGCGCCAGGGTGGACGGAAAAACCGTCTGCGTGGGCAACAGCCGCCTGATGGAACGGGAAAATGTCCGCTGGCTGCCCTGTGAGCTGCCGGGAACCATTGTGCATGTGACCATTGACGGCTTCTACGCCGGACACATCGTCATCTCCGACGAGCCCAAGGCGGACGCGGCAGCTGCCATTGCCGGACTGAAGGATGCCGGTGTGCGGAAAACCGTGATGCTTACCGGAGACACCAAGGAGGTCGCCGCCCATGTGGCACAGCAGTTGGAGCTGGACGAGTTCCATGCGGAGCTGCTGCCCGCCGACAAGGTGGACTGGACGGAAAAGCTGCTGAGCCAGGTCTCTGACAAAGGCGCGCTGGCGTTTGTGGGCGATGGCATCAACGACGCGCCAGTGCTGAGCCGGGCGGACATCGGCATTGCTATGGGCGCTATGGGCAGCGACGCCGCCATTGAAGCCGCCGATGTGGTGCTGATGGACGACAAGCCCTCCAAAATCGTCACCGCCATGCGCATCTCCCGAAAAACCCTGCGCATCGTTCACCAGAACATCTGGTTTGCCCTGCTGGTGAAGGGACTGGTGCTGGTGCTGGGCGCCTTCGGCGCGGCGACCATGTGGGAAGCCGTATTCGCCGACGTGGGCGTGGCATTCCTCGCCATCCTGAACGCCACCCGCGCATTGCAGGTAGAGGAATTCAAGCAGGCGTGACCGCAGCGTTTTCTCCGCGGAAGCCTCCTATAGAAGCGTAAAAGCCCCCGCGCTGGAACAGCCAGCGCGGGGGCTTTTTCTCTTTCCTTATGCCACGCCTACCGTGACCAGAATGTTGGCGAAGGTCCGCTTTTCTCCGGTGGAGATGGCGAGGCGCAGGGTCTTTTCCCCGCAGGCATCATAGAACTCGAAGCGTCCCAGACGTCCCAGCTCCATACCGCCCAGCAGCGTCCGGAACTCGCTGAAGATCTCCGGCTCCGTGCCATCGCCCGGCTCCATGACCTCTGCCTTTTCCACGTTGATCACGCTCAGCAGCGTTTCCAGCACATCGGTAGTGGTGGGCAGACCGGGGCGCAGCCCCAGCCAGACCTTTTCCGCGTCTCCGGTTTTGGAGGCAAGGGGATAATTGCCGTCCGCAATGAGGATCCTATCGCCGTGTCCCAGCAGGGACAGCACCCGCATCAGCTCCGGGTGGATGCAGCTTCCTGTCAGCATGGCTGTACCCCCTTATTTCTCATTTTCCCGCAGCTGACCCAGCTTCCCGCCGGGATGGCAGCGGACGTATTTGATGGGATCCCAGTCCTGCTCCACCTGAATAGCAACAGACAGCGCCTGCAGCGTCAGGGTCTCTGCCAGGATGGAGTTCCGGGGCGCGCGGTTCAGGGGACCGCCCTCGGCGCTGACGCCGGCAAACAGGCAGGCGTCCGCCTCTCTTGCCAGCCAGGAATCCATGTGTCCCGTGACGCCGATGACCTTGCAGCCGTTGTTCTTAACTGCCAGCACGGTCGCCTTCAGCTCCGCCGTTTCGCCGGAGTTGGAGATGGCGATGACCACATCGCCCGGAACCAGCTGACCGCAGGAGCCGTGGACTGCCTCGGTGCCGTGGAGGAAATAGCAGGGATTTCCGGTGGAGGAGAACAGAGACGCCATATAGGCGGAGACATGACCGGGCTTGCCGATGCCGGTGATATGCAGGCGTCCGCCCTGCTTCTGGGACTCCAGAATGATCTCAGCTGCCTGCTCATAGGTGTCGGCGCTGAGCTGTCCGGCAAAGGCGGCAAACTGCTCCTGTGCGCTGGCAAGGAACTGGTCCACTGCCTGGCGGCTTTCCTTTTTCAACATAATCGTGCTTCCTTTCCAATGTTTTCCCCGGTGGAATGGGGAAAAACCGCCCCGGCGGAGCGCACAGGGCGGCTTGTTGTTTTACTTCAGCGCGTCCAACTCCGCAGCGTCAAAGCCGCTGTACTGGCGCTGGCGCAGCAGCTGCTGCACCTGCTCTACCGTGGGCAGAGAGGGCATGGCGCCCATACCGGACACGGTGATGGCGGCGGTGTGACTGGCAAATGCCAGCGCCTCGCCCTCCGGCAGACCGGCGGTGATGCCGGTGCAGAATGCCGCCACGAAGGAATCGCCTGCGGCGGTGGGGTCCTTGACCTCCGGCATCTTCACACAGGCAGTACGGTGCATACCGTCCGTGTCGCACAGAACGGAGCCGTTGCCGCCCAGTGTGATCATCACCTTTTCAATACCCAGTCCGCAGAGCCTTTCCGTAACTCTTTCCAGATCGCCCTGGTCCACACCGTTTTCATCCGCCCGCAGGGGCAGTCCGCTGATCAGTGCCGCTTCAAACTCGTTGGGGGAGAGGTAGGTGACGCACGCCAGCAGGTCATCGTCCAGCACGGCGGCGGGGGCGGGGTTCAGCATCACGGGAACTCCCGCGTCGTGGGCGCACTTTGCCACAAACTTGGTGGTCTCCATGGTCAGCTCCAGCTGGAGCATCACCAGATCATACTGCTTTACGTCCTCCCGCAGCCATTCCAGATCGGCGGGGGACAGGGCATAGTTGGCGCCGGGAACCACCAGAATGCGGTTCTGCACGCCGTTCTCCCGGACCTCCAGCTGGATCTGCGCCACGCCGGAGGAGACGCCCGGGCAGACCTTCACATGGGATACGTCCACTCCAGAGGCTGCGGCGGTGTCCATCATGATCCTTCCGAAGGCGTCATCACCCACGGAGCCGACCATCGTGGTGTCCGCGCCCAGCCGGGCGCACTGCACCGCCTGATTGGCGCCCTTCCCGCCGGGAGCGGTCTGGAACCGGGTGCCGATGACCGTCTCGCCCAGGTTGGGAACCCGGGGCGCGGAGGCGATCAGGTCCATCATAAAGCTGCCCACCACTAAAATCTTCGGTTTTCTCAGCATTGTGTCTCTTCCTTTCCGCGCCGGGCGGTCCCGGCGAAAGCCGAATCAGATGCCCAGCATCTTCCGGATGTACTGATCGGTCTCAATGAGGCTCTCCACCTCGCCCCGGGCGTTTTTATCCAGCTTGGAGCAGTCCGCGCTGCGGGCAAAGGTGTTCATGGGTACGCCCACCAGCTGATGGAACAGCTTGGCGCTGCAGGGATAGATGCGCATTTCGATCATTGCCGCCAGCGTCAGGTAATGCGCCAGCTGGCGCGCCTTCTCCGGGTCGCTGTCCTTGTGGTCGAACGCCCACTTATACAGCTCCGGATGGAAGTTTGCCATGACGCCACTGTAGCCCGCGGCGCCGTGCTGCACGCTGTCGAACCAGGACTGGGCGTTGGCATTGAAAATTTTCAGCGGCGTACCGTCCACTGCCTTCTGGCGCTCCCGCACCAGCTCATAGTCGCAGCAGGTGTCCTTCAGGAAGACCATTCTGCCCTGCTGACCCGCATGGCGCAGGAAGTCGGTGGAAACCAGACGCTTCCAGGGCATGGGACACTCGTACATACCGAAGTCGATCTCCGGATAGCGGTCAAAAATCTCCTGGGCGTTGGCTTCAAACACCGCCTCGCCCTCGTTTTTCTGGTCCAGCCGGTTGGACACCAGCACATAAGCACCGATGCCGGGGATCTTCATCATGTTCTCGATCTCCCGGAACTGGGTCGCCTTGTCATCGGCGGTGTGACCGGACGCCACCACCTGGATGCGCCCGTCCACGGCGTCAGTAACGGCGCGGGCGATGTCCAGCTTCTCCTGCTCGGACAGGTACGCCATTTCAGAGGACTGGCACACGGCGAAAATGCCGGTGCAGCCCTTTTCCACATACCAGTCGCAAAGCCCCTTGATCGCCTTGAAGTCGATCCTGTTATCCTCCGTCCACGGAGTGATCATCACCGGCCAAATGCCGGGAGCAATAGAAAATGCCATAGCTTTTGTCTCCTTATCTCTCTTTGAACTGCGGTCAGATCATGTGGAACATTCTCGGCAGGAACAGCACCGTTTCCGGCAGGAAGGTGATGACCAGCAGCACCAGCAGCATCACGATGATGGGCCACCAGATCTCCTTCACCACCTCCTTCAGCGGGGTGCCGGAAATGCCGGAGGTGATGAACAGGCACATGCCGAAGGGCGGGGTGGACAGACCCACCATCATATTGAACACGATGATCAGACCGAAGTGGATGATGTTGACGCCCAGGGCTTCCGCCACAGGCCACAGAATGGGGATCATCACCAGCTGGATCACCGAGGTATCCACAAACATGCCCAGGATCAGGATGATGATGTTCACCAGCAGCAGGAACACATACTTATTGCCTGCCACACTCAGCAGCCAGTTGCCCAGCATGGTGCCGATCTGCTCCTTGGCAAAGATGAAGGAGATGGCGGAGGCGGCGCCCACCATGATGGACACGGAACCGGTGGACTTTACCGTGTCAACGAGCACCTGCTTCAGTCCGTCCCACTTCAGCACCCGGTAGCCGATGGCTGCCACAATGAGGGCGTACAGACCGGCAATGGCGCCAGCCTCGGTGGGGGTCATGATGCCGGTGTAAATACCCACCAGCAGGATGACGGGCGTCAGCATGGCAGGCAGCGCCCGCAGGAAGTAGCGCAGATAAGCGGACAGCTGGGGAGGCGCGTCCTTGGGATAGTTGCGCTTACGCGCCACAATGACGATATAAACACACAGCGCCGCCGCCAGCAGCACGGCGGGAACCATGCCCGCCATGAACAGCGCGCCCACGGAGGCGTTGGTCAGCATGGCGTAAATGACCATCGGGATGGAGGGGGGGAAGATGGGACCGATGGTGGCGGAGGCTGCGGTGATGGCGCAGCTGAAGCCGTCGTCATAGCCCTCGGCGCGCATGGCGTCGATCTCCATTTTGCCAAGCCCGGAGGCATCCGCCACGGCGGAGCCGGTCATGCCGGAGAACACCAGGGACGCCAGCACGTTCACATGTGCCAGACCACCGTGGAAGCGACCCACCAGACCCTTGCACACGCCGAAAACGTACTCGGTGATCTTGCCGACGTTCATGATATTGGCGGCAAAGATAAACAGCGGCACGGCGATCAGAGTGCCGTTGGTAAAAATCTGCTCAATGGTCTTCTGCGCCACCAGATGCAGGCTGCCCTGGCTGCCCATCAGCATGGCGCCCAGGCTCTTGCCGCTGGTCAATCCGTCCAGAATGAAATAGGACAAGCACGCCGCCATCATTCCGGTGGGAATGGGCATCCGCAGAATGAAAATCAGAACAAATACGGAAAGGAACGCGATGAGGGGCAGATATTCCATCATTTATTCGTCCTCCTTTTTCGTGTTCCCATGAAAGTCGGGATTCAGGTTGATGCTCTCCTGCGCCTGTGCCTCCTCAATGGCAAGCTCCGCTTCGGACTTGGTGCTGCTGAGCATCCGGTCGATGTACCTCTGGTCGCCCCGCAGGACCATGATCTCCTCATAGATATCCATGATGGCATAGACCAGAATGAAAGCCAGGAAAATGACGAAGGGCATAAAGACCAGCGTCTTGGAAATTTTCAGAATGCTGGTGACCTGCGCCCGTTCCATCTGTCCCCAGATATACAGGAAGGAAGGGACCAGTGCGGCGGCAAAGGTCACGGCGATGATGATGTTGCCGATCATGGCGGTGACCGCCTTGCCCTTTACGCCCAGCATGTCGTATACCAGGGTAAAGGTGACGTGGCTTTTCTCCCGCTGGGCATAGCAGGCGCCCAGCAGCACCAGCCACAAAAAGCACATTTGCTCAACCTCCAGCGTCCATGCCTGGGGGTTTTTGGCGACATAGCGCATAAATACCTGAAAACAGAAGATCAGGAACAGCGCCACAAAACAGACGATGGGAATATACAGCTCCACGCAGTTGCGGATGAACCGTCCCACTTTTTTGACAGCGTTCAAGCAAGCAGCTCCTTTCCAAACGGGGCTAAATTTTCTTCGGAAAATGCAGAGGGAAAAATAACGCGCAGGATTGGGAGGCGATACCGCCCCCCAATCCCGGAGAAAACGCTTTTACTGTGCCATGTCCTGCACCTGCTGATACAGGTCCATATCCCAGGACTCGGAAACAGAGTCGTTCAGATAGGCGTTCAGCACAGTGTCGGCGAAGGCGGGAACGTCTGCCTCATACACGGACAGACCCTGCTCCTTCAGGAAGTCCACAGCCTCGGACTCGGTGTTCAGGTTGGTGGAATCGCAGGTCTCGCGGGCTGCGTCGATGGCTTCCATCACCCATGCCTGCTGCTGCTCGGTCATGGAATTCCACTTGTCCAGGTTGATGGTGGGCCACACGGAGTCCACCAGATGGTTGGTCAGGGAGATGGACTTCTGGACCTCGTAGAACTTGGCATTGATGACGGTGGGCAGGGGGTTGTCCTGACCGTCCACGGTACCGGTCTGCAGTGCCAGGTACAGGTCGTTGAAGCCGATGGCGGTGGGGTTGGCACCCATTGCGGTGCCCAGGAAGACCCATGCGTCGGAGTTGGGCATACGCAGGTTCACGCCCTTCAGGTCATCGGGAGTATTGATCGCCTTGTCCTGAGACAGGGAAATCTGACGGGTGCCCAGGTAGTAAGCAGCCAGAGGCAGGATGCCCTGCTCATCCGCGATCTTCTGGAAGACCTGCTTGCCGATCTCGCCGTTGAGGACGGAGGTCATGTGGTCATAGCTCTGGAACATGTAGCCGGCGGTGAACATGGAGACCCAGGGAGAACCGTCGGTCAGCCAGGAGGCGCTGGAGTAGATCATGTCCACGTCACCGTTCTTCAGGGCGTCGGTCTCGGTGTCCTGACCGTACAGGGTGCCGGAATCATAGCACTCCACGGTGATATTGCCGCCGGACAGCTCCTCCACCTTCTCCTTGAACACCTGCTGTGCCTGACCGTGTGCATCGGTGGGAACGGCGGTGATGGAGAAGATCAGGTTGACGGGGTCGCCGGATGCCTCTGCGCTGCCGGAAGCGCTGGCGGAGCCGGAGGCTGCCGCGCTGCTGCTGGAGCCGGAGCTGCCGCAGCCTGCCAGTGCGCCTGCCATCATGCCGACGGCGAGGACCAGTGCAAGGGATTTCTTCCAATTCTTCATGTGAGTTTTCCTCCTTCAATGTATCGGGGATCTTTCTTCCCCATGTTAACGCGCGTGCGTTAGGAGACTTAACGATAGATGCGCTCCTTCATCCGAAGGGCGGTTTCCGCCAGCAGCTTGGAGCATTCCAGCAGCTTCTGGTCCGTCATGGACGAGCTGGGACCGGAAACGCTGACGCCAGCCACCAGCTGTCCCGTGGAGTTATACACCGGCACGCCCACGCAGCGGACGTTTTCCTCCCGCTCGCAGTTGTCGATGGAGTAGCCCCTGCGGCGGGTGCGCCACAGCTCCTCCAGAATGGCGTCGTAATCGGTGACGGTGTTGGCGGTATACACCCGCCGCTCCCGTGGAATCTTTTCGCCCCAGGTGTCCTCCGGCATGGCTGCCAGCATCGCCTTTCCGATGCCGGTGCAGTACAGGGGGGCATGCTCGCCCAAAATGTCACGGTAGGGCAGCTGCCGCATCCGATCCACCGGGTGCGCCACATAGAGGTACAGCACCTCGCTTCCCAGCGGCAGACCGAAGTACACGATCTCACCCACCCGGGTGGCAAGCTCCAGCAGCAGGTCATACACCGCCTTGGGGTAGCCCAGATGCTGGTTGATGATATAGGAGAACTCCAGCAGCCGCAGCCCCAGGGCATACTTTCCGTTGGGCAGCTTCTCCACATATCCGCCCTGCTGCAATGTGGCAAGAATGTTGTGGGCGTTGCTTTTGGCGATGCCGTTCAGCTCCGCCAGCTCTGTCACGCCCAGCTCCGGGGTCTGCACGGTGAAGCATTCCAGCATCCGGAACGCCTTCGCCAGAGATTTGACCTTCGGGTCCTGCTGTTCTGCCATACCGTACCTCCGTTCTATGATAGAGAACGACCGTCCTCTATTACATGACAATTATAAAAAAACAGCCCAAAACATACAACCCGTTTCCGGGAAAACCAGCACTTTTCTAAAAGTATTCGATTACCTTTCCAGTTTCCAGGACAGTTGTTCTTTATTTCAGAACGCCGTTTTAACTTTTTTGTGCCATCTGCTTGTTTATTTTTTAACGGGCAGGAAAATTCCGTCTGTTTCCATAAAAATCAACCGGGGCAGACAGACAGAAAAAAATCCCCGGCGGCTCCAGCCTGCGGAGCGCCGGGGATCGTCTTTTACAATGAAATTTCCGGTGTAAAGGCGTACCTTGCAGATTGGGGAAGGGGGGGCTTACTGGTCCCGCTCCTCCACCTGCTTCAGCCGGTCCTTATACTGGCTGTTCAGGGCGCTTTGCTCTGCCGCCGCCTTCTGGTACTTCTGCACATTCAGAGTGCTTTCCCGGACGGGGGTGATGGTGCCAGCGCCTGCCACACAGCCGCCGGGGCACGCCATACCCTCCAGCAGATAGCCGTCCCGCTTGCCTGCCTTTGCCATCATCAGCATCTTCTTGCACTCCCGCAGACCATCGCCGTACTCGATCTTGATCTCCCGCTCGGGGTCCAGCTCCCGGATAGCTTCCGCCACGGCGGCAGCCACGCCGCCCACCACAGCAAAGCCGCGTCCGGCTCCGGTACCCTCGGTGAAATCATCCTCCGGCTTGCCCTCAATCTTGGAGAAGTCGATCTCCTTGGCATCGAACATGCCCTGCAATTCCTCAAAGGTCAGCACATAGTCCACATCGGACCGGACGGACCGGCGGTTTGCCTCCAGCTTCTTGGCGGCGCAGGGTCCAATGAAGCAGATGCGGGCGTCCGGGTGCTGCTTTTTCACCATCCGGGCGGTAATGACCATCGGCGTCAGCGCCATGGAGATGTAGTCCTTGAACTGGGGGAACAGCTTCTTTGCCATCACGGACCATGCCGGACAGCAGGAGGTGCCCATCCAGGGCTGCTTTGCCGGGACCTCCTCCAGGAAGTCCTTTGCCTCCTCGATGGTACACAGGTCCGCGCCGATGGCGACCTCCACCACATCGGCAAAGCCTATCTCCCGCATGGCAGCCTTCAGCTTTGCCGGACCCACGTCCTTGCCGAACTGGTTGACAAAGGCGGGCGCCACACAGGCAATGACCTTGTGTCCCCGCTTGATGGAGTTGATGATCTGGAAGATCTGGCTCTTGTCCGCGATGGCGGCAAAGGGGCAGTTCACCAGACACATGCCGCAGGACACACACTTGTCATAGTTGATTTTTGCCCGTCCCAGCTCATCGGACTCGATGGCGTCCATGCCGCAGGCGGCGGCGCAGGGGCGCTCGATCTTGGAAATGGCGTGATAGGGACACTGGGCGGCGCACTTGCCGCACTTGATGCACTTGTCCTGATCGATGTGGCAGTGCTTATCCTTATCCAGATAAATGGCGTCCTTGGGACAGACATTCTGGCAGGGATGGGAAATGCAGCCCTGGCAGCTGTCCGTGATCCGGACCTGCTTGGGCGGGCAGGCATTGCACGCAAAGGAGATGATGTTGACCAGCGGCTCCTCAAAAAACTTGTCGTCCGCCTCGGCTGCCGCCTTGATGCCATCGCTGACCAGGCACAGGTCCGTGACCGGACGCTGGGGCAGTCCGCACGCCAGACGCAGCCGCTGCTGCACCACCGCGCGCTCCAGCCATACGTCGTGGCGGTGGCGCGCCACCTCGCCGGGAACGATCTTGTAGGGAATGCGGTCTACGCGGGTATAGTCTCCTCCCTCGTAAGCCAGCCGGGCTACCTCGGTAAATACGCTGCGGCGGATCTCGTCCACCGCGCTGTGTACGCCTCTCACTCTCTTATACCCTCCATGTGTTTTTCACAAAGACAAATCTGCCTTTTCTTGTTTGCGTCCCCCCATTATATAGAACCCCCCCTGCTTTTGCAAGGCATTCCTGTAAAAAAAGAAATTTTTCCGTTCTTGCGCAATCGTTTTTCTTCATTTTGAAGGCACTTTTGCAGAAAATTATACAAAACTTACAGATTTTTCCCATTTTATGCAGCAGTTCGTGCAAGCATTTTGCAGCTTTATCAGCTGGACTTTTCACACAGTACCGCAAGAAAGTGCAAAATCGTCCTTTATCAGCGCAAGAAAGCGGCGCCCGTCCCGGCGAAGGTCCAATGGACCTGCCGCCCGCTCTTGAAATAGGGCGGCAGATCCTGTACGCTGAAGGGGTAAGAATGGAGGAAAATGGCTGATGGAACCCTTGAATCTGCTGGGCGTCACCAACCGGGACCAGCTGCGCGCCTGGCTGGAGATCCACCACCGGACGGAAAAGGAATGCTGGGTGGTGGTGAAGCGCGGACGTCCGGTATCTGATGAAGTCTTCTGGTATATCGACGCCGTGGAGGAGGCTCTGTGCTTTGGCTGGATCGACAGCACCACCAAACGTCTGGAGTGCGGTGTAACAGCCCAGAGACTGGCGCCCCGGCGCAGGGGAAGCCTTTGGTCAGAGCTGAACAAGGAGCGCTGCCGCCGCTTGGAGCGGCTGGGGCGGATGACAGACGCCGGACGTGCCGTACTGCCGGACCTGTCGCCGAAGGGATTCCGCATAGACCCGGAAATTCTCCATGCCCTACAGGCAGACCCGGCGGTGTGGAAGCGCTTTATCCAGTTCCCACCCCTTTACCAGCGGGTACGCATCGACACCATCCAAATCAAAAAACGGCAACCGGAGCTGTTCCGCAGCCGTCTGGAAAAGCTTGTGGAAAACACCCGAAGAGGCGTGATGTACGGCGAGTGGAACGACAACGGCAGGCTATGGAACGGCTGAACCGCTCCCAACCGCACGAGGCTGCCTTGGTCAGCAGAGGGCGGAAAACAGCTTTCTGGCGGGAAAGCCGCATCAGCCGCCCCTTTCCGGACAGAAAAAGGGCTGCGCTATCCGCGCAGCCCTTTTTCCAAGAGAGAGAATTTTGGAGAGAGAAAAAAGAAGAAGAAAATGAAAAAGTTTCCTTGCCGCGAGCCTCGTCGCGGACCCTCTCGGGAGCCTGTCTCCCTTGAGGATGTCTGTATCATAGCAGGACTTTCTGAAATGAACTTTAAAAATTTGAAAACAGATGATGAACAAACGGCTTTTTTCTCTTCCTTTCCGCCTGCCGGTTTCTTAAGATTCCTTTAAGATAAGGCTCTATAATAGAATTGTTGAAAATTGGACGCGCTGCCCGTGCGCCCTGAAGGAGGTACCTACCTGTGATCGAAGTGAACAATCTGGTAAAGCGGTATGGCGACCACAACGCAGTGGACCATTTAAGCTTTACGGTGGGGGACGGTCAAATCTTTGGCTTTCTGGGTCCCAACGGCGCGGGAAAATCCACCACCATGAACATCATCACCGGCTATCTCGCCGCCACATCCGGCGACGTCATCATCGAGGGACACAATATTTTAGAGGAGCCGGAGGCGGCGAAGCGCTGCATCGGCTATCTGCCGGAGATTCCCCCGCTGTATCCGGACATGACGGTGCGGGAATATCTGCGCTTCTGCGCCGAGCTGAAAAAAATTGACAAGGCAGACCGGGAAAACCAGATCGCCCGGGTGCTGGCGCTGACCCATCTGGAGGACATGGTGAACCGGCTGATCCGGAACCTGTCCAAGGGCTACCGCCAGCGGGTGGGTCTGGCACAGGCGATCCTGGGCTTTCCAAGGATCATCATTCTGGATGAGCCTACCGTGGGTCTGGACCCCAAGCAGGTGGTGGAGATCCGGGAGCTGATCCGGGACCTTGCCCGGGAGCATACTGTCATCATCAGCTCTCACATCCTGTCGGAGATCCGGGCGGTGTGCGACCATGTACTCATCATCCGCAAGGGCAAATTCGTTGCCTGTGACACGCCGGAGGAGCTGGAGGAGCTGCTGAGCGCCAGCGACGAGATGGAGCTGCTGGTACGGGGCGGTCAGGCGGACGCGGAGCGCGTACTGATGGGCGTGGACGGCGTGCGCAGCCATACCGTTACCGAGGTGACGGGCGACACGGTGCGCCTGCACATCTCCACCGCTGGAGACGCCCGGGAGGCACTGTTTTACGCCTTTGCCAACGCCCGCCTGCCGCTGCTGGAGTTGAAGCCCCGGATGGCGTCGCTGGAGGACGTGTTCCTGGATCTCACCGACGACAACGACGACGTTGCCGCCCGTGCCGCCGCCCTGCTGAAGCGCGCCCCGGCACAATCTGAAGAAACGGAGGCTTGCACGGATGAAAGCCATTTATAAGCGGGAGCTTGGCTCCTATTTCAACTCCATGACGGGCTGGATCTTCATCGCCGTGCTGACGGTGTTCATCGGCATTTACTTCATGGCGTACAACCTGTTCAACGGCTACGCCTATTTCTCCTACGCCCTGTCCGCCACCACCTTTATTTTCATGGTCGCCATTCCCATTCTGACCATGCGCTCTATGGCGGAGGAGCGGCACAGCCGCACGGACCAGCTGCTGCTGACGTCTCCCGCCTCCATCGGCGCGGTGGTAATGGGCAAGTTTCTGGCGCTGACCACGGTGCTGCTGATCCCCATGGGCGTTGCATGCCTGTGTCCCCTTATCATCAAGCTCAACGGCACTGCGTTTCTAAAAGCGGATTATGCCACCATCCTCGCCTTCTTCCTGCTGGGAGCGGTGGAGATTGCCATCGGTCTGCTGGTTTCCGCCCTGACGGAAAGTCAGGTCATCGCCTCGGTGGGTACGTTCTGCATCCTGCTGGCGCTATACCTGTGGGACGGTCTGGTGGGCTTCCTGCCCTCCTCCGCCAGCGGCTCGCTGGCAGGACTGCTGGTGGTTTTAGTGCTGGTATGCTTCCTGCTGAATGGACTGGCGGACAACTGGCGGCTCACCGCCACGGTGGGCGTTGTGGGCGCCGCCGCCATTGTGGGCGGATACCTGTACCGCTCCAAGTGGTTTGAAAACCTGCTGCCCAACGCTCTGGGAAAATTCTCCCTGCTGGACGCCTTCAACTCCTTTGCCACGGAGCATGTGTTCGACCTGCGGGGACTGCTGCTGTATGTTTCCCTCATTGCGCTGCTGCTGTTTCTGTGCTGTCAGGTGCTGCAAAAGCGCCGCTGGAATTGAGGAGGTGCCGCTATCATGTCTTTTCTGAAACATTCCAAGGCTTCCGCAGAGGGAGATACCTCCGCCAAGCAGCCCTCCCTGCTGAGTGAGGCGCTGGAGCGCCATTCCTCCCGCCGGGGCGCGTTTTCCGCCGGACTGACTGCCCTTGCCGTGGCGGCGGTGGTGCTGTTCAACCTGCTGGTGGCGCAGCTGCCGGATTCCGTCACCCAGTTCGATATGACCAACACCGGGATCTACAACATCACCCAGACCTCGGTGGACTATCTGGCAAACGTCACCGACGATGTAGTCATCCATGTGCTGGCAGACGAGAGCCAGGTGGACAGCCGCATTGTCCGGTTCCTCAGCAAGTATGAGGACCTCAGCGACCACCTGACGGTGGAATACGTCAACCCCACGGTGTATCCCTCCGTACTGACCAAGTACAACGCGGACTCCAACACCATCGTGGTCACCTGTGAAGCCACCGGTCGTCAGGAGACCATTGCCATTGACGACATCATCGGCTACGACATGATGTCCTATTACTACTCCGGCGAAGCCACGGAGACGGAATTTGACGCCGAGGGGCTTCTGACCTCCGCCGTGGACGGTGTGCTCAGCGATGCCAGCCGGACGGTGTACCAGACCTCCGGTCACGACGAGGTCTCCATTCCCTCCGCCATTACGGACCGGCTGAAAAAGCTGCACATCACGGTGGAAAGCGTAAATCTGCTGACAGACGGCGGCATTCCCGACGACTGCGACCTGCTGATCCTCAATGCCCCCTCCCGGGACCTTGCGGACGATGAGCGCACCGCCGTGGAAGCCTATCTCGCCGCCGGAGGACAGGTAATGTATAACATGGCGGGGCAGGATCTGGACCTGCCGAATCTGGAGCAGCTGTGCGCCTCCTACGGCATGGTGGTGGCAGACGGTATGATTGCCGACACTCAGCGCTACTACCAGAATAACCCCTACCTGTTCTTCCCCACGGTGGACAACAGCGTTGATGCCGCCGACGGACTGGGCAGCGACGCCATGATCCTGTGCTATGCCTCCCGGGGCATGACCATCGGCACCCCCGCCCGGGACACCATCACCGTCTCCTCCTTCCTGAACACCTCTAACGGCGGCACCGCCGTGGTGGACGAGGGGAACCAGACCACCGGCGTATTTTCCGTGGGCGCGGTGGCAACGGAGGAGATTGACGACGGTATCACTGCCCGGTTCACGGTGGTAGGCTCCAACTCCCTGATCGCAGAGAACCTGCTGACCGCCTTTACCAATCTGGACAACGCGGACCTGTTCATTCAGGCTGCCACCTGCGGCTTTGACGAGGTGTCCGCCATCAGCATTGAGCCGGTGAGCCTGTCCGAGCCTACCAACACCGTGACCACCGGCGGCGTATGGGCGCTGCTGTTCATCTTCGTGCTGCCGGTGATGCTGCTGATCGCCGGATTCGTCCGCTGGATGCGCCGGCGGAAGCTGTGAGAAGGAGGGACCCGTTATGACCGCATCCCAAAAACAGACCCTC
The DNA here is from genome assembly GCA_934565855.1 of uncultured Dysosmobacter sp. Taxonomy (GTDB): domain Bacteria; phylum Bacillota; class Clostridia; order Oscillospirales; family Oscillospiraceae; genus Oscillibacter. The sequence continues at coordinate 45,004 of CAKTIO010000007.1, read as the reverse complement.
AAGCACCTGCTGCGGGTGCTGGTGATCCTGGTGGTGCTGCTGGCAGCCGTGGTGCTGATCCGCCGCCATCAGGCAAGCAAGGCACAGGAGGCGGACGCCTCCGCCAGCACCTCCGCCCAGACGGTGACGGACAGCGATGTGACGTACAACGCCCTGACCTATTCCAACGGCACCGCCACCCTGTCCTTCGCCCTGAACGATGACGGAGAGTGGTACTGGGTGGATGACCCGGACTTCCCTCTGGACGGAGACTATATCACCAAGATCGTGAACACCATCTCCGGACTGTATCCCCAGCAGACCATTACCGGCGGCGACACGCTGGAGGCTTATGGACTGGACGACCCTGCCATGACGCTGACCGCCACCGCCGCGGACGGCTCCTCTCTGACCTGCGCCCTGGGCAACCAGGCGGCGGGAGAAAGCAATGACTACTACCTGATGCTCAACGGGGACGATTCCACCGTCTATGTGATAACAGACACCCTGCATTCTGAGCTTTCCAACGGCATCTATGACATGATGGCGCTGCCGGAGCTGCCGGTGCTGGACGAAAGTCAGCTGGTCTCCGTCACCGTGACCGGAAGGGGACGGGACCCCGTTACCCTGACAGCGTCTGTCTCCGCCGCAGCGGAAGCCAGCGCGGACAGCTCCGCCGCGGACGGCAGCCAGACGGAGCAGACCGTCTCCTGGAGCGTGAACGGCACCGACGTGACGGACAGCCAGACTGTGCAGGAGCTGATCTCCGCCGTGCGGACGCTGAAGCTGGACCGCTGCGTGGACTATAAGCCCAGCAGCAGCGTTTCCGCCCTGTGCGGACTGGACGATCCCCGCGCCGTGGTCAGCGTGGTCTACCGGGATGGTTCCGGTGAAGAGCAGACCCTGGAGCTGACCGTGGGCGGCGCCACCGCGTCGGATGAAAGCAGCCTGCACGTCCGGCTGGCGGAGGATTCCACTATTTACGCCATGACCACAGACGCCCTCAGCGGCATTCTTGCCGTGGCGGACGCCGGTTTGAATGGCTGAGTGGATTGAAATTTTTCACAAGGACTGTTAAAATCAGGGGGGAGTGGGATGTTTCCGCTTCCCTCTGGCGGTTTTCTGCCGCCGCCTTTTCCACATTGTGAATTTCTTTGTGGAAGTTGTTCAAAAGTTTGGAGGTACACTGCCATGCGCGTGCTGATCGTAGAGGACGAGGTACGGCTTGCCGCCACCCTGCAGGATCTGCTGGAGCTGAACGGCTACACTGCCGACGTCTGCCACAACGGCGAGGAGGGGCTGGACAACGCCCTGACCAGTATTTACGACGTGATCCTGCTGGATGTGATGCTGCCTAAAATGGACGGCTTTACCGTGCTGCGGCGGCTGCGCGCCGAGCACAACGCCACCCCGGTGCTGATGCTGACCGCCCGGTCCGAAACCTCGGACAAGGTGACGGGACTGGACAGCGGGGCGGACTACTATCTCACCAAGCCCTTTGAGCCGAAGGAGCTGCTGGCGTGCATCCGCGCCCTGACCCGCCGCGCGCCGGAGCTGCACGAGTCCGATGCCGTGACCTGCGGGGACCTGCGGCTGGAGCAGAGCTCCTTTACCCTGTACTGCGGGGATAAGTCCGTGCGGCTGAGCCGCAAGGAGTATGACATGATGGAGCTGTTTATGCGCAACCAGAAAATGGTCATTACCAAGGAAAAGCTGCTGGTAAAGGTCTGGGGCTATGAATCCGATGCCGAGGACAACAACGCTGAGGTATACATCTCCTTCCTGCGGAAAAAGCTGGACCATCTGCACTCCAAGGTGAAGATCAAAACCATCCGGATGGTGGGCTACTGTCTGGAAACCGGAGAAAACTGAGGGGAAGGGGCGCGTTTGCAATGATCCGCAGGCTTCGCATTCAATTTGTCGCCGTTTGCATGGTGCTGGTCACGGCGGTGCTGTCCGTGACCATCGTATCGGTGTTCCTCTCGTCGGAGCGGAACATTGAACAGGTGAGCCGGGCAGTGCTGCAGCGGGTGCTGGCAGAAAGCAGCAGCTCCTCTCTGCCGGGGCATTACGGCACGCGCCCGGGCTTTAACCCGGAGTTCGGCTCCGGCAACGTGCAGCTGCCCTATTTCACCGTGCAGATCTGGGACTCCTCCACGGTGTTTGTCACCGGAGGGACCTATGAAAATCTGGAAAACACGGACGTGCTGTCGGACATTCTGACCCTGTGCATGAAGCAGAGCGCCGATGAGGGCGTGATCGCCGGATACGACCTGCGCTATCTGCGGGAAAACAACGGGCTCTACCAGCAGATCGCCTTTGTGGACACCTCGGTAGAGCAGGCGGCGCTGGCATCCATGATGTCCTCCCATATCCAGATCGCGCTGGTGGCGCTGGCGCTGCTGTTTTTCATCTCCCTGGTACTGAGCTATTACGTCACCCGGCCGGTGGAAAGGGCATGGCGGCAGCAGCGGCAGTTCCTCTCCGACGCCTCTCACGAGCTGAAAACCCCCCTGACGGTGATCCTTTCCAACGCGGAGCTGATGGAGAGCCAGCCCCTGCCGGAGCGGCAGGCGCGCTGGACGGACAACATCCACTCCGAGGCACAGCGCATGAAAAAGCTGGTGGAGGAGATGCTGACCCTTGCCCGGGCGGACAACATGGTGCGTACCAGTGTATACACTGCCGTGAACCTCTCCGATGTGGCGACAGACTGTGCCCTGCTGTTTGAGCCTGTGGCGTTTGAGGCGGGGAAAACGCTGGATTATGACATTGCGGATCAGCTGGACGTTACAGGAGACGCTGGGCAGCTGAAGCAGGTGATCTCCGTTCTGCTGGACAACGCCATCAAATACGGCAGGGAGGGGAGCGTCATCCGCATGACGGCGCAGTCCGCCGACCGCCACGCACGTCTGACGGTATCCAATGAGAACGCCGCCGGACCCATCCCGCCGGAGCAGCTGAAGCACCTGTTCGAGCGGTTTTACCGGGCGGACGCCTCCCGGGGCGAGCAGTCCGGCTTTGGGCTGGGGCTGCCCATTGCCAGCGCTATCACCGCCGAACACCACGGCACACTGAAGGCGGAGAGCGACAGTCAGTCCACCCGCTTCATCCTGACGCTGCCCCTGAAAAAGGGCTGAGGGGCGGACGCTTTTTTTCATGGCACACGACACAGAGAACGGACGGAGCCGGCTTTTGCCTCCGCCCGTTCTTTTTTTCTGCCCCGGCGCATAGGTTTGTCCCAGAGGTGATGAAGAAATGGAACGGTCCCGATGGACTTCCCTGCGGCGGCGAACCGCCGCCCTGGTCACGGCGGCTGGAACGCTGTGGTGCGCCGCTGTGACCGCCCACAGCGACACCCTGTCCTCTGCGCTGGCGGCGCTGCGCTCCAGCACGGGGCTGCCCCTGTCTCTGCTGCGGTGGGAGTTGGGGGACTGGCGTCAGACGGACGGGCTGTCTCCCGCCACGGCGATGACCATCAGCCAGTCGCCCCTGCTGCTGTCCGCCCGGCAGCAGGTGGCACAGCTGTGGTCCCACGAGACCCGGGACGCGGAGGAAGCGCCGGGTCAGCCAGACGCCAGCGCGGCGCCGGACCCCGTGACCACCCCCCTGACGGAAACGCCCCTGGACGCCGGACTGGACCTGACGGACAACGGCATTCCCGCCCGGACGCTGGTGCCAAACGGCACAGCGGGCTATACGGTGGCGGGGCGGGTATACATCAGCAACTCCACCAGCCACACCCTGAACGTGCAGGAGCTGGACGGGGGCTTTTCCTCCCGGCTCCAGGACGGGGGACCCCAGATCCTGATCCTGCACACCCACGGCAGCGAAGCCTACACTCCGCCCTCCGGTGTCAGCGTCTCCTACTCCGGCGACCACCGCACCACCGACACCCGCTATAACGTGGTGCGGGTCGGCGACGAAATGGCACAGGTCTTTGCCGATGCGGGCATCTCCGTGCTGCACGACCGGACGCTGTATGACTACCCCTCCTACTCCGGGGCGTATGACCGCGCCCTTGCCGCTATTGAAAGCGATCTGGCGGAATATCCGTCCCTGTCCTTTATTCTGGATGTCCACCGGGACGCCATTGAGGACACGGAGGGCAACGAGTACAAGGTGGTCTCCGTTATTGACGGTGTGGGGACCGCCGCCCAGTTGACGGTGGTAGTGGGATCTGACGGCAGCGGGCTGACCCATCCCAGCTGGATGGAAAACCTGAAGCTGGGAACGGCAGTACAGTCCCAGCTGCTGCAGCGCTATCCCACCCTGATGCGCCCGCTGCTGCTGCGCAACTCCCGGTACAACCAGCATGCCTGCCCCGGCTCTCTGCTGCTGGAGGTGGGCGCCGCCGGAAACTCTCCGGACGAGGCGGTGCTGGCAGGGCGGCTGTTTGCCCAGACGCTGGCGCAGCTGCTGCAGGACGCCAGCAAGTAACCGCCGCCTTCTGCGCGCAGCCGTCTGATGCCGCGCCCCACAGTGGGGCGCGGCTGCTTTTTACTATTTAGAATTTTTTCTAAATAGCTCTTGACTTTTCACCGGCAGGTCGCTACTATCTATTTAGAAAATTTTCTAAATACCATATGGAAAGCGGGGATGCGCGCAATGGCGTTTGCCCAGACCTTTAAAGCCCTGTCCGACCCGGTGCGGCGGGAAATTTTAAACCTGCTGAAAAGTGGACGGAAAACGGCGGGGGAGATCGCCGGGCAGTTCGACATGACAGCGGCAACGGTGTCCTATCACCTGTCCCAGCTGAAAAAGGCGGATCTGATCTTCGAGAGCCGGGAGAAAAATTACATCTATTACAGCCTCAACGCCTCCGTACTGGAGGAGGTGCTGCTGTGGCTGCAAGACCTGAAAGGAGCCTGCGATCATGAAAACCATTCCTAAGCGGCAGCTGCTGCTTACCACAGCCATCTGCCTGCTGCCCATGCTGGCGGGGGCGCTGCTGTATAGCCGCCTGCCGGAGCGCGTTCCCACCCACTTTGACTGGTCCGGCACCCCAAACGGCTGGTCCGGACGGCTGTTTGCCGTGTGCGGGCTGCCGTGCCTGATGGCAGGGCTGCACATTCTGGTGTGCTGCGCCATGTACGCCGATCCCCGCCGCGCCAACATGAGCCGTGTGCTGCGGCGCTTTTCCATGTGGACGGTCCCGGCGGTATCCGTGCTGGCATGCGGCATGATCTTCGGCATGGCGCTGGGCTATCCCGTTCATATAGAGACAGTGCTGCCGCTGCTGCTGGGACTGATGTTCCTGTTTCTGGGCAACTATCTGCCCAAGGTCAAGCAGAACAATTCCATGGGCATCCGTCTGCCCTGGACCCTGCAAAGCCCGGAAAACTGGAACCGGACCCACCGGGCAGCTGGTTTTATCATGGTGCTGGGCGGCGGTGCCATGGTGGTGCTGAGCCTGCTGCACCTGTGGAGCCAGTGGCTGCAGCTGCTTGTGATCGGCGGCATGGTCCTGCTGCCCATAGGCTATTCCTATTTTCTGTACCGCCGGGGCGTGTAAGCGGCGGTACAGCCGACACCACATTTTGGAGGGAACCCTCTTGCAGATCGAAACCTACAGCGGAAAATATGACAACGAGATCATCTCCCTGATTCTGGACATCCAGAACCGGGAGGCAAGGATTCACCTGTCCATAGAGGAGCAGCCGGACCTGCTGGATATCCGCCGCTGCTACCAGCAGGACGGAGGGGAGTTCTGGGTCGCTCTGGACAGCGGCAGGGTCATTGGAACGGTGGGACTGATGCGGAAGGAGCGGCACTGCGCCGTTATGAAGAAATTCTTCGTGAAAAAGGAGTTCCGCTCCCAGCGGGTGGGGCTTGCCCTGTATACCCATCTGCTGCGCTTTGCGGAAAGCACCGGCGTCCGGCAGCTCCTGCTGGACACGCCCTCGGTCGCCCATGCGTCCCACCGGTTTTATGAAAAGGCGGGGTTCCGCAGAATCAGCCGGACGGAGCTTCCGGTGCCGTATTCCTACCCGGACCGGGACAGCATCCTGTACCTACTGGAGCTGCCAACAGTCAGAGAAAACGGAACAGGCAAACAAACGGAAAAGGAGACGTGAAAATGAAGATCAACCAGCTGAAGCAGACATTTTCTGTATGTCAGGTGGAGGACTACTCCCTGACCCGGCTGGATGCGGAGTTCTGCTTCACCGGAAAAACCGACAGAGAGCGCTCCCTTGTCTGTGCCACTGCCGATGTTCCGCCCAACACGGTCCGGCGGGATGACGGCTGGAGAGGCTTCCGCATTCAGGGCGTACTGGACTTCTCTCTGGTTGGGATCCTGTCCAGGCTCGCGACCGTGCTTGCAGACAACGGCATTGCCATCTTCGCCCTCTCCACCTACAACACAGATTATATTCTGGTCAAGCAGGCACAGCTTGACCAGGCGGTGGACGCGCTCCGGCGCGCGGGCTATGATCTGACGGAGTAACTTGCGGAAAACAGAGGAGGAGCCGCCTTGAACATCTATGAATTGCAGGACCGGGAGCCCTTGCTACCTGCCCTTTTAACGCTGTGGGAGGTCTCTGTCCGGGCAACGCACCATTTTCTCTCCGATGCGGAGATCCGGCAGATCCGGACATACGTTCCACAGGCGCTGCGGGGCGTTGCCCACCTGACCGTTGCCGAAAACGGCAGCCACACGCCGATAGCTTTTATGGGTACGGAAAACAGCCGGTTGGAAATGCTGTTCCTCTCTCCGGCAGAGCGGGGAAGGGGACTTGGCAGACAGCTCATGCAGCGCGCCATCCAGTGCTATGGGGTCCGGGAGGTCACGGTGAACGAGCAGAATCCCCAGGCAGTGGGCTTTTACCAGCATCTGGGCTTTGAGACCTACCGGCGGACCGATTGCGATGAGGAGGGCAATCCCTACCCGCTTTTATACATGCGGCTGAAAGGATAAATAATAGCCGCAGCAAAAAACGCCTGTCCCGTAAAAACGAGACAGGCGCTCTCTTCGTTTTTCAGCTCCACTCCAGCGTCATGCCCACGCTGACCTCGCCGATCTCCAGACTGCGCGCCATTTCCATGCGCACCTTGAAGCAGGTGCAGTGGCAGGGCCACAGCTCTGCCACGGACTCCCTGTCAAGATAGGCGATGGTGCGGCGGCTGCGCTCATCCCGCTGCAGCAGGTGAAAGCCGCCTAAAATCCCGGCGACGCACCGCTGTCCCGTGACCTGCTTGGCATACTCCGCCATGTTGCAGATGCCGCTGTGAGAGCAGCCCGTCAGCAGATACACGCCGCTGCTGCCTACATATGCCAGCGCCGAATCATCCAGACAGCGGTCCGGCGTGCCGTCCGGCAGAACGCCGCAAGGCGCGCGCTGCTCCACCAGCTCCGGAATCTCTCCCAGAAACACCAGATGCTCCGTCAGCCACACGGGACCGGCGGACAGCCGCAGGTCCATCCGCTGGGACAGTGCCTCCTGGGACAGGGGACAGCCTGCCTCCCGCTCCCGGATGATCCGGCGTGCAAATACCCCCGGATGTGCCACCAGCTGGGGGCGGCGGTCTGGCGGAAGCCGGTCCAGCAGCGGCTGCAGACCGCCGGTGTGGTCGTCATGCCCGTGGGACAGCACCACCATGTCCGCCTGCTCCGGCTTCAGCCCCAGCTTGTCCGCGTTTCGCAGAAACACATCGGAATATCCGGTGTCAAACAGAACGGTTTTTCCGTCTGCCTCCAGCAGGCAGGAAAAGCCCGGTTCACCCAGATACAGTGTGCCGGTGCGGGTGTAGTTGTCGGTCAAAACGGTACATTTCATGACGATCCTCCAGCTTTCTCAAAGGGGAGACGGCGTCTCCCCGCGGTGTCAGTCCTTGATATACTCCCGGACCCGGTAAACGGCGCCGATCTCGTCCTCGCAGATCCTGCGGCAGCTTTCGATCTCCTCCTTGGGAATGGTGTCCACCACGGTCATCATCACCGTGGGTACGTATTTCCGGACCTCCTTGGCAAATGCCTTCATCGCCTCGTAAGCCCCCGGCTGCTGGGGGTGGCACAGGGCATTGTACTTTTCCGCCGTGTCTGTGTTCAGGGAGATGGACACCATGTCGAACCGTCCGGCAAAGTCCGGGGCGATATCCCGCCCGTGGATCAGGCTTCCAGTGCCGTTGGTGTCCATGCGGGTGTAAATCTTCTCGCCCTTCGCCTTCATCTGGTCAATGACCCAGCAGATGTCCTCTATACGGTAGCTGGGCTCTCCGAAGCCCACAAACACCAACTGGCGGTATTTCGCCAGGTCGTAACCTTCGATGGAGGCAAGGATCTCCTCCTTTGTAGGCTCCCGCTTCAGCCAGAGATTATGGGTGTAAATGCTGCCGCCGGAGCCTTGATTGTGCCGCAGGCAGAAATTGCAGTTAAAGTTGCAGCGGTTGGTGGGGTTTACATACAGGTTGTCCCCGTATTCATATGTAATGGTAAAGCCTTTTTCCATGCTCCTTCGCTCCTTCGACCCAAGATATCAATATCCGTCCAGATGCAGCTCGTCCATGACGAACCTTCCATCCTTGCAGATCAAAAAACCATGTATATCCGCCGCATACACGGCGGTGGCAGGCAGTCCCTCGCCGTCCAGCCAGCCGCCCGCCGTAACGGTCATGCCCACATCTCCCGCCGCAGGGGTAAAGCAGACATTGTCGTCCAGCCGCAGGCTCTCCGGCAGGGTGTTCTCCGGCAGGGTATTGGTAATATCCACCAGCTCATACCCCAGCATAACATAGGTGCGGGCTCCCGCCGCTGCCACCTGAGGCAGACCGTTCAGGGCGGCAGCCGCCGCAGTCCAGGGCAGCGCCTGGTCCGTCAGGGTCCCGTCCGCGTCCCGCTCCACCACATGCAGCTGCTCTACGGAAACACCGGTGCCGCTGACCACATAGCAGCTGACCACCAGCTCGTCCTCTCCGTCCGCGTCCATATCCCGCAGCCACAGCTGGGGCGGGATGCTCCGGGGCGTGGCATATACCCAGGAAAACTCTTCCAGCGTATCGCCCCAGCGCAGCAGTACGCCGCCGTTCCGGTCCTCATCCGGCAGGGCATACAGGGCGGCGGAGCCGTCCTTCGTTCGCGCCAGCAGGGCAATGTCCTCTCCGGACCAGAGGGAAAGCTGCGTCTCCGCCGTGGGCAGCGTCCAGGTCTGTGCCGGGGCTTCCCCCACGCAGACCTCCGCCGGAACGGAGACGGGCTGGATTCTACCCGGCTCCGGCAACCCCGCTTCCGGTTCGGAAGCGCCGCAGGCGGGCAATGTCAGGACCGCGGGCAATAGCAGCGCGGCGCACAGCTGTTTCAGCTTCATAGCTTGTCCTCCAATCCGAACAGGCGCAGCCCGTTCTCCCAGGTGATGCGCTCCAGCTCCTCCGGCGAAACCCCCTTCCACTCCGCCAGCTTTGCCAGCACATGGGGCAGATAGCGGCTGTCGTTCCGCTTGCCGCGGAAGGGAACCGGGGGCAGATAGGGAGAGTCCGTCTCCACCAGCATCCGGTCCAGCGGAGTGATGGCTGCCACCTCCGGCGCACGCCGGGCATTTTTATAGGTCACGGGACCGTCAAAGCCCAGATACCAGCCCCGCTTCAAAAGCTCCGCCGCCATTTCTGGGCTGCCGGAAAAGCAGTGGAACACTCCCCGCACATGGGGGTATTCCAGTACAATGGACAGGCTGTCACTGTGAGCCTCCCGGTCATGGATGATGACGGGCAGGTCCAGCTCTGCCGCCAGCTCCAGCTGCCGGCGGAATACTTGCTGCTGAAGGTCTCTGGGCGGGTTGCCCTCCCAATAGTAGTCCAGTCCGATCTCACCAATGGCGACCACCCTGTCCTGCCGCGCCAGCTGCCGCAGGGCGGCATAGTCCTCCTCTGTTGTTCCGGCGCACTCCTCCGGGTGGATGCCAACAGCAGCATACACCCACGGATGTGCCGCCGCCAGCACCACCGCCGCCCGGGAGCTTTCCAGCGTACAGCCGGGGTCAATGACCAGTCCCACGCCGCCGGAGGGCAGGGCGGACAGCACGTCCTCCCGGTCCGCGTCAAAGGCAGGGTCGTCGTAATGGGCATGGGTGTCAAAGATCACAGCGCTCGTCTCCTTTTTCCCGGCGGCGCGCCGGGGCATTTCTCTCCGCTATCATAGCACACCCGCCGGGGAGAAACAAGCGGAAACGGCGCGGATGGAGCCGCTCCGCCGGGTCCCGCAGACCGCGAGAAAAGGAATACAACGGGACCAGTCTGCCGGAGGGCAACGCTCTCTAAGCGAGAGGTCTGTCTGCGGAAAAGGGCGGACCCCGCCGCCCCCGGGAAGCGCAGCGCGCCCCCGGGGAAGACTCCGGTCCGCCCCTTTGCGTGATCTGGTTTCCGTTATTCCCGGGTAAACGCCGAAAGGATCTCCTCCACCGCGCGGACACCGTCCACGCCGATGCAGATGGAGGCGAAGGGTGCGTCCATCGGATGCTCCCGCAGATCCGTGACCACCATGCCGCGGCACATGGTACCGCCGCACTCCACCCGGGTGCGCATCTTCCGGATGGTCACCACGCTGGGATCCACCGCCACCAGCATGGCAAGGGGATCGTGGACGGGGCAGTGGTCCAGACAGTTGTTCTGCTGGCGGTTGAAGTTGAAATACAGCTTCAGCGCCTTGCGCAGATAGTCCGCAATGGGGCGGCAGTCCTCGGCGCAGTACTTGTCCAGCACGTCCAGATGCTGGGCGGTGAGCCGGGTCTTCAGCGTCACGTCCAGTCCCACCAGCGTCAGGTCAAAGCCTGCCATAAACACCTGATCCGAAGCCTCCGGGTCTCCGCTGATGTTTGCCTCGCACACGGGGGTCACATTGCCGGGGGCGTACACCGTGCCACCCATAGTCACCACATTTTTGATGAGACGGGGCAGCTGCGGCTCCTTCTGCAGCGCCAGCGCCACGTTGGTCATCCGTCCCAGCGTCACCAGCGTCAGCTCGCCGGGATACTGGCGCGCCATGCGCACAATGAAGTCGCTGGCGTGCTCGTCCAGCAGCTTCTGGTCCGAAGCGGGCAGCTCCACATCGCCCACGCCGTTAAAGCCGTGGATGTGGGGGACGGGTCCCTCCCATTCGCCCACCAGCGGCTTGTTCTCACCCACCGCAACAGGGACCTCATAGCCGGGGTTTGCCATTTTGATGACCCGCAGGGTGTTTTCCGCCGCCTGGGCGGCGTTGGTGTTGCCGCAGCCGGTGGTAATGCCCATAACGCGGACGTCTTTCCGCTTCAGGGCAAAGAGGATGGCGAGGGAATCGTCAATGCCGGTGTCGCAGTCGATCAGCATTTTTACCATAGAGCGCTCTCCTTTTCTCTCTCGTTCTATATTTCTCAGCACAGCTTGGCGCCGGCGGGGATCCTGTCGTCCACCATGATGAGGTTCAGCTTTTCCTCGCCCTTTTCCGTGTGGGTGGCGGACAGCAGCATGCCGCAGCTCTCAAAGCCCATCATCTTCCGGGGCGGCAGATTCACGATCGCCACCAGCGTCTTGCCCACCAGGTCCTCCGGCTCGTAGAACTTATGGATGCCGGATAGGATCTGCCGGTCGGTGCCGGTACCGTCGTCCAGCGTAAAGCGCAGCAGCTTGGCGGATTTCTTCACCGCCTCGCACGCCTTGACCTTTACCGCGCGGAAATCGGATTTGCAGAAGGTGTCAAAATCCACCTGCTCGGTCAACTGCGGCTCCAGTTCGATGGCGGGCAGCGCCGCCTTTCTTGCCTCCGCCTCAGCGGCTTCCAGCTCTGCCAGTGCGCTTTCCATGTCAATGCGGGGGAAGAGGTTTTCGCCCTTGGTGACGGTAACAGCGGCGGGCAGGCTGCCCCACTGGGCGGCGGACTGCCAGGTCTGCACATCAGCCGCCGCGCCGATCTGGGCAAACAGCTTATCCATGCTGGCGGGCATGAAGGGCGTCAGCAGAATGCCGCAGATGCGGGTGGCTTCCAGCAGGTTATACAGCACGGCGGCAAGACGGGCGCCATTTTGCTCCATATCCTTTGCCAGCGCCCAGGGGGCGTTTTCATCGATATACTTGTTGGCGCGCTGGATGACCCGGAACACCTCGCTCAGCGCCTCGTGGGGAGCAAACTTTTCCATTGCCGCCTCATAGCGGTCCCGCAGACCCTTTGCCAGATCCATCAGCTCCTGATCCACCGGCTGGACGGGAGCGTCCTTGCAGGTCTGTGGCAGGGTGCCGCCGAAGTATTTGCCTACCATGGCGGTGGTGCGGCTGACCAGGTTGCCCAGATCGTTTGCCAGATCCACATTGATGGTCTGGATCAGCAGCTCGTTGGAGAAGTTGCCGTCGGAGCCGAATGGGAAGGTGCGCATCAGGAAGAAGCGCAGCGCGTCCACGCCGAAGCGCTCCGCCAGAATATAGGGGTCCACCACATTGCCCTTGGACTTGGACATCTTTCCGCCGTCCAGCAGCAGCCAGCCGTGACCGAAAACGTGCTTGGGCAGCGGCTCGCCCAGGCTCATCAGCATGGCGGGCCAGATGATGGAGTGGAAGCGGACGATCTCCTTGCCCACGATGTTGATGCCGGGCCAATAAGCCTCGTAGTCGTGATAGCGGTCGTTCTCATAGCCCAGGGCTGTGATATAGTTGGTCAGGGCGTCCAGCCAGACATAGACCACATGCTTGGGGTCAAAGTCCACGGGAATGCCCCAGGAGAAGCTGGTGCGGGAAACGCACAGGTCCTCCAGACCCGGGTCGATGAAGTTCTTCACCATTTCGTTGACGCGGCTGCGGGGCTGGAGGAAATCGGTGTTCTCCAGCAGGTCCCGGATGCGGTCGGCGTACTTGCTCAGACGGAAGAAATATGCCTCCTCCTCGGCGTCCACCACAGGACGTCCGCAGTCGGGGCAGCAGCCGTCCTTCAACTGGCTCTCCGTCCAGAAGGATTCGCAGGGGGTGCAGTATTTGCCCTTGTAGGTTCCCTTATAGATATCGCCCTTGTCGTACAGCTTGCGGAAGATCTTCTGCACGGCGGAAACGTGGTAATCATCGGTGGTGCGGATGAAGCGGTCGTTGGAAATGTTCATCAGCTTCCACAGGTCCTTCACGCCCCGGGGACCCTCCACGATGTTGTCTACAAACTGCTTGGGGGTGATGCCGGCGGCATCCGCCTTCTGCTCGATCTTCTGACCGTGCTCGTCCGTTCCGGTGAGGAACATGACGTCATAGCCCTGCAGCCGCTTGTAGCGGGCAATGGTATCCGTTGCCACGGTGCAGTAGGTGTGACCGATGTGCAGCTTGTCGGAGGGATAGTAGATGGGGGTGGTAATATAAAACTTTTTCTGTTCTTCCATGAGTTTTTACTCCTTATAAACGGCGCTCCGAATGAAAGAGGCCGGTAATGACAGGGCAGGGAAGAGGCGCTGCGCCCAATTTCCCCGTATTTTATACATTATACGCCGCCTTTGCGGAAAAAACAATGAAAATGAAAAAGACCGCGGCGCTTTCTCCGTCCCGGTTCTTGTTCTTGTGACCAGCGGGGATGTATGGTATGATGATGCCAGCACCGGTCAGCCGGAATTGGTACAAAGGAAGCATCACAGCGAGACGAACCATAGAGGCGGCTTTTTCACATTAAGCGGCGCTGCCGGTACCGTGGGAAACGGACCTCTGCTTTCCATAGTCCTGTTCTCTGGTCCTCCTTCGTCTGTGGACTGTATCCTCCTCCGACGGACCATCAAACAGATTGACGGGTATCCCGCCATACCGCAAAACAAAGAAAGGAATCAACTGTCATGAGACTGGTATCCTGGAACGTCAACGGGCTGCGCGCCTGCCTGGGCAAGGGCTTTCTGGACTTCTGCGCCTTTGCCGGCGCGGACATCATCTGCCTGCAGGAGACGAAAATGAAGCCGGAGCAGGCAAGGTTTGACCTGCCGGGCTATATCCGCTTCTGGAACAGCGCCGACAAGGCGGGCTATTCCGGCACCGCCGTATTCACCAGAACCGAGCCGCTGGACGTGACCTACGGCTTCGGCGGGGATGAACACCGCCATGAGGGGCGGGTCATCACAGCGGAGTATCCGGACTTCTATCTGGTGTGCTGCTACACCCCAAACTCCAAGGACCAGCTGGCGCGGCTGGACTACCGCATGGTGTGGGAGGACGACTTCCGGGAATACCTGTGCGGGCTGGACGCCAAGAAGCCCGTGATCCTCTGCGGCGATCTGAACGTCGCACATCAGGAGATCGACATCAAGAATCCCAGGTCCAACCGCCGCAATCCCGGCTTTACCGATGAGGAGCGGGAGAAAATGACGGCGCTGCTTGCCAGCGGCTTTACGGACACCTTCCGGGCGCTGCACCCGGACGCCGCCGGACGCTACTCCTGGTGGAGCTACCGCTTCCACGCCCGGGAAAACAACGCCGGATGGCGTATTGACTATTTTCTGGTGTCTGACCGGCTGATGCCCCGGGTGAAAAACGCCGACATCTGGAGCGAGGTGATGGGCAGCGACCACTGCCCGGTGGTGCTGGAGCTGGAGGACGCCGCCCCGACAGAGGCAAAATAACCGTTGCCAGAGAGGGAAAAAGCAGATATACTGAACCCATCTGCGCGGAACGCGCCTGCTATGACGATCATAAAGGAGAAAGAACGCTTATGTGGTTTTACCGGTCTTCCATCGGTCTGTTGAGGATCATCGAATCAGCGGATGAAAAATATTACTTCCTGTTTGGCGACGACCCCACCCTGTGGACGGAGGGCTATGAGGACCCGGAGTCCGTGGCGGACGCCATCCTGCACCACACCACCGGCTGCCCTGCCTGGGACAGCTCGGATGCCGCCAGCACCGCGGACCTTTCCTACTGGCAGATGAGCCAGCTGATGTAACATCAAACCGGCAGAGCCGCCCCTTCGGGCGGCTCTGCTTTTCTTCTATTGGAAGCAAACCCGCTTCCGGAGGGCAGGCGGATATGCCATGCCTTACTTTTCCGATGGGCTGCACCGGCTCAGCCGGATGGTCAGCTCGCCATTCTGAAACCGGACCCGGGACGCCATCCAGCGCTTCGGCTGAACAGCAGCGGCAGTCCGCTGGGGCAGCTCCGCGCCCCGGAACACCGACAGCGCCAGTCCCAGCAGGGCAAGGTCAATATTCGTATTCCAGCACCCCATCAGCAGAGGGAAGTGTGCGGGCAGCAGCACGAAGCCCAGGTTTGCCGCCACGCTTAGCAGCGCCTGAAGCCCCAGCACCACCGCCACACTCAGCGCCACTAGACGTCCCATGCAGCCTCTCTGCCGGAGACAGCGGACCGCCACCCAGACCAGCAGCAAGACAAAGCCCGCCATAAAAAGAAAAAACGGGATCCAGCCCAGCCGGTACAGCAGGTTGGTCAGCAGAAAGTCGCTGTCCAGCGCCGGAGCGGCGTACAGCAGGCTGCCATCCCGGACCGTGGAGGGCAGCGTTCCCTGTCCCCACAGCTGCACACCCTGCAAAATGCCCCGGACCGACAGCGCCTGATAGCCCCCGGCGTAAGGCTCCATTTCCGGATGGAACGCCATCGTCAGCCGGTACGCACCCAGCCCCCGCACCCGGAGTAGAAACCACGCCAAGCCCAGTACCGCCAGATTCCCCAGCCCCAGCAAAGCAAGGGTCCGTTTCCGCCCAATGCCGAACCAATCCTCCCACGCCGCCGCAAGCAGCAGCACATCTGCCGTGACAGCAAACACTACAAAGCCCAAAATATACGGTATGGCGGCAGTCACTCCCAGTGCCAACAGTCCGCCTGCCGCCGCCATGCAAATCCCCCGCCAGCCCCGGCTTCGGAAGGCGCACAGCCAGCAGGCATACGCCGTGGGCAGCATTATGGCGATGTACCTGGCAAACAGCGACACCCCGCTCACCCTCATCGGCGGATGAACGGTCAGCTCCACAACGCACAGCACCGCTGCGGCAAACACGGCTTTCCCGTGGGCGGTGAAGACGGAGACATCCGCCAGATAGCAGCCCGTCAGCACCGCCAGACCAGCTGCCAGCCCCAGAGCGTTTCGTATGATGAAATTCCGCAGCAGCAACGCGCGGTCCGTCAGCATGCCGCCGGTGAGGAAATCCTCTGTCAGCCACACACGCAGCACACAGCACACCACAGCCAGCACTACGATCAGCGCCAGCAGTCCCCACTGGGGGCGGGGACGGTGGACCCGGTCCAGCGCCGCTCCGGTCTCCACTGGGTCGCCCATCTGCCGCAGCGCCTCCCGTTCCGCTTCCTCCGCTGTCATGCCTGCCGCCATGCAGGCATCCCGCTGGTCCAGCAGGTGGGTCTCCAGCTCCTGCAGCAGCGCGGGCTGCGCCCGCTTCCAGCGGATCTGGGCGCGGACCTGCTCCAAATATCCGGAAATGGTGTCAGGCAAGGCACACGCCCCCCTTCAGCACCCGGTCCACCGCGTGGACATAGGCTCTCCACTCCTGCTGCTTTTCCTCCAGCTCCCGCCGCCCGGCGTCGGTGAGATGGTAGTATTTCCGGGACCGCCCTCCGCTTTCCCGGGCATAGGAGCTGACCAGCCCCCTTTCCTCCAATCCGTGCAGCAGGGGATACAGCGTACCCGCCTTCAGATCAAAGGTGTGGTCGCTTTGCAGCCGCAGCCGCTCGATCATCTCATAGCCGTAGCGGTCCCGGTCCTCCAGCAATTTTAGCAGCAGCATGCCCGTGCTGCCGGACAGCAGATTTTTGTCCACGCCCATAGTATATAGACCTCCTATATATCGGATATCTATATATTAACAATGGAAGCCGCTTCTGTCAAGAGGGCAGAGCCATCTTTTCCGGCGGTCAGCTCAGTAGGGAGGTGATCTCCTCCACCTCCAACTGCTGAAGCGCCCAGTTGATGCCGTAGCCGATGACCTTGGACAGGTCCCGCACCTGGGCGTCGATGTCCCGGGTGGTGACCATCATGGTCCGTCCCCGGCTGCGCAGGCGGCGCTGGTCCACCTCCGTCACGCCGGACTCCTCCAGCAGGTCTGCCGCCAGCGTGGCTCCGTCCACCACCGTGGGCACTCCGATGGCGATGACCGGAACCCCCAGGGTCCGGCGGTTCAGCGCCGCCCGATGGTTGCCCACGCCGGAGCCGGGGATGATGCCCGTGTCACTGAGCTGCACCGTGCAGCACAGCCGGTTCATCCGCCGTGCCGCCAGCGCGTCCACCGCCAGCACCACCTCTGGCTTCAGCTGGCGCACCAGCGCCCGGACTGTCTCCGCCGACTCCACTCCGGTGGACCCCAGTACACCGGACGCCACTGCCGCCACCGGACGAAATCCCGCAAACTGCCGGGGCAGGGAGGCAATGAGGTGCCGGGTGATCAACAGATGATGCAGCACCTCCGGTCCCACAGCGTCCGGCGTCATGGCGGCGTTGCCCAGCCCCACCACCAGCGCCGCTCCGTTTTCCGGCAGCAGGGACCGCAGCTCGCCTCCCACGGTGCGCACCGCCCGGGCGAAAAAATCCGGCTTCCGCTGCCAATAGCCCGTCAGGTCCACCGTCCGGTAGACTCCCACCGGCTTGTCCAGTACCCGGGCGCCCTGCTCGTTCAGCACCTGCACCTCTGTCACGGAATAGCCCTCACTCCGGCGGCGCACTGCCCGGACGCCCTCCAGCTTTGTGGTCCGCTCCGCGGATTCCTGCCACAGCTCCCGCGCCTCCAGCGCCAGGTCCGTCCGCTTTGTCCACATGAAACCGCTTCCTTTCTGCCCCTAAATCTTGTGTTTCTCATTTATTTTTTTCCTTCCACGCCACAATATACAATTTTCTTGAATTTTCTTGAAAAAATGCAAAAAAAGTCTTGCTTTTTGTTTACAGAACTGCTAAAATATCATTCTGCACGGGAGAAAAATATTTTCTCCTCATTTGAATTTGCCTAAGGAGGTGTTTGGTTTGCCGAATATTAAGTCTGCCAAAAAGCGTGTTCTGATCGCCGAAGCGAGAAACGCCCGCAATAAGGCTGAAAAGTCCGCTCTGAAGACCGCCATCAAGAAGTTCGAGGTCGCTGCCGCAGAAGGCAATCGCACCGAGGCCGATGGCGCATACAAGGTTGCAGTCAAGAAGGTCGATCAGGCTGTTGCGAAGGGTATTCTGCACAAGAATACGGCTGCTCACCGCAAGAGCGCTATGACCCTGAAGCTGAACAAGATCGGCTGATTCGAACCCAAACAGAAAGGACATCCTAATGGATGTCCTTTTTTATTTTGTTTCTTTGTCCGCTGGGAAGAAAAGCGTTACTCCGCGTTCAGCTTCTTTTCCAGAAGCACCAGCTGCACGCCGGAAATGCCGTTGAACACACAGGGAACCACGCCGATCTCCCGGTAGCCCCGCTTCCGGTAAAACTGCCGGGCGTTTTCATTGCGGACATTGGTGTCCATCCGCAGATAGGGGCAGCCATGCTCCCGGGCATACTGCTCATAATAGGCGACAAAGGCGCTGCCCAGCCCCCGGACCTTTACAGCCGGGTCAATGACCAGCGTGTGCAGCACCATCACCTGCTCCGGCGGGGCAGGGTGCTTCCAGGGTGCGTTTTCATAAACATCCACCTGCGTCTGGTTCAGAATGGCGGTGCCGGTCACCTGTCCCGCCAGCTCCTGCACAAACAGGTCTCCCCGGGACAGGGCGGCTTCCGCCGTTGCCCGCTCAGGATATACGCCCCGCACCCAGCCGATGCTGGCGCGCCCCTGCTCCTCCTCGGTGTGGATGTGGTCATAGATCCGGCAGACAGCGTCCACATCCTGCGGCAGCGCCCTTCGGATGATGAGGTTTTCCATAATAACACGCTTCTTTCAGGTAAAAGTGACCGGGAACCCTTGAAAAAGCAGAGACAAGGGTACGCCCCCGCTTTTCAGCGCCGGGCGGCTTTCTCTGAACATGGTCCCGGTCCTGTCCGCCCCCGTTTTCCCCTGGCAGCCCGCCAGAGAAAACGGGGGCGGAAATTTTTACTTCAGGGTCTCCAATTCCTCCTGCCACAGCGTTACGTTTGCATCGCTGGGCATCCGCCAGTCACCGCGTGGAGAGAAAGCGGCGCTGCCCACCTTGGGTCCGTCCGGCAGGCAGTTCCGCTTGAACTGCTGGGAGAAGAACCGCCGATAGAAGGTCCTCAGCCACTTGAGGATGGTCTCCCGGTCATACTCCCTGCCCAGAGCGTACTCCGCCAGCCGGAACACCTTCCGGGGAGAAAAGCCCCACCGGACGATATAGTACAGGAAGAAGTCATGCAGCTCGTAGGGACCCACCAGATCCTCCGTTTTCTGGGCGATCTCGCCCTGCACGGCAGGCAGCAGCTCCGGAGACACCGGCGTGTCCAGAATGTCCTCCAGCACCTTTTGCAGCTCCGTGTCCTTCTTGGCGTTGTCCCGCGCAAGATACGCCACCAGATGCCGCACCAGCGTCTTGGGGATGGAGGTGTTCACAGCGTACATGCTCATGTGGTCGCCGTTGTAGGTACACCAGCCCAGCGCCAGCTCGCTGAGGTCTCCGGTACCGATGACAATGCCGCCGGTCTGATTCGCCACGTCCATCAGCACCTGGGTGCGCTCCCGCGCCTGTCCGTTTTCAAAGGTAACGGAGTGGTCCTCCATATCGTGTCCGATGTCCCGGAAGTGGCTGCGGACACTGTTGGAGATGTCCACGGTTTTCAGCGTGGCACCCATGCGCTCTGCCAGAATCACAGCGTTGTTTTTCGTCCGGTCCGTGGTGCCAAAGCAGGGCATGGTCACCGCCACGATGTCTGTCATGGGGCGGTCCAGCATCTTCATGGCAAGCCCGGTGATCAATACCGCCAGAGTGGAATCCAGTCCGCCGGAAAGCCCCACCACCGCTGTTTTGGCGTGGGTATGCTCCAGCCGGCGCTTCAATCCCAGAGAGGCAATCAGCAGGATCTCATGGCAGCGGGCGTCCCGGTCCTCCCGTCCCTCGGGAACAAAGGGCTGAGGAGCCACATACCGGGTCAGCTTGGTATCAGAGAGGGTCATGGAGAAGGAAGCGCCCTCCGTCCGCCGCTCCGTCTCCGGCAGCTCCTGGGTGCGGCGGCGCTCATATGCCAGACGCTGTACGTCGATCTCCGACACCAGCAGCCCGGACTCAAAGCGCTTTTCCGCCAGCAGAGTGCCGTTTTCCGCAATGAGCTGGTGTCCGCCGAACACCACGTCCGAGGTGGATTCGCCCTCTCCGGCGTTGGCGTAAAGGTAGCCGCACATCAGCTTGGCGGACTGCATGGTCACCAACTGACGGCGGTAGGCGTCCTTGCCGATGATGTCGTTGCTGGCGGAGAGGTTGCCGATGACGGTGGCGCCCGCCTGCGCCATGCGGATGGAGGGAGAATCCGGCACCCACAGGTCCTCGCAGATTTCAAAGCCCAGCACCAGCTCCGGCAGCGTCCTGCAGGGAAATATCTGTTCCCGGGCGAAGAGGATATTCTCCTGCCCGCAGAGGGTAATGCGGCACGGCTCCTGCGGCGCGGAAGCAAACTGCCGCTTCTCGTAAAACTCACTGTAGTTGGGCAGATGGACCTTGGGTACCACACCCAGGATCACGCCATGCTGGATCACTGCCGCGCAGTTATACAGCCGGTTGTGCAGCCGCAGAGGCAGACCCACCACCGTTACCACCTCCAGATTCCGGGTAGCCTCCAGTACGGTGGCAAGCGCCTGCTCCGCGCCCCGCAGCAGCGTCTCCTGATAAAACAGGTCGCCGCAGGTATAGCCGGTCAGTCCCAGCTCCGGCAGTACCAGCACCTTAACACCGGCGGACTCCGCCCGGCGCATCATCTGAAATGTCTGCTCTGCGTTATAGCCGCAGTCCGCCAGACGCAGGTCCGGGCAGCCGCAGGCAACAGAGAGAAAACCGTCCTTCATAAATCAAACCTCCTTATGGTCTGAAGCACTTTCGGTATTGTCTGTATCTTACCCCGAATCGCCCCGCTTTGCAAGGAAAAGAGAAGCCGGGATTGGGCAGAAGAAAAACCTCTCCCTGTTCATTCACCGGGGCATTCGGTAAAAAAACAGAAGCAGCCGCCTGATCAGGCGGCTGCTTTCTGTTGTGTGTGTTTTAGGAGGGAGAAAATTC
Organism: uncultured Dysosmobacter sp.; assembly: GCA_934565855.1. Lineage (GTDB taxonomy): Bacteria > Bacillota > Clostridia > Oscillospirales > Oscillospiraceae > Oscillibacter. Next base: position 23,955 of record CAKTIO010000007.1, on the reverse strand, counting down.
GCATCGGGCTGGGAGAACCCTTTGCTTGATTCTTAAGATACCCGGTAATTTTTGCGGAATTATGTTTTATGTGTAAACGATTTGTGAACACCCGCAAATTTTCGTTTTCTCCAACGGTCACGCGCGGCGCTTACCGGAACTTCCGGCTCTCCTGCACCGCCAGCTCATCACAGCGATTGTTATATTCATTGTCCGCGTGACCCTTGACCCAATGGTAACGGAGGGTATGCACTGCCTCCTGTGCCAGCAGGCGCTCCCACAGGTCGGGATTCAGCGCGGGCTTTTTGTCCGCCTTCCGCCAGCCCCGGGCTTTCCAGCCCTTCGCCCAGCCCTTGGACAATCCGTCGATGACATATTTCGAGTCGCTCCACAGCTCCACAATGCACGGCTCCTTCAAAAGCTCCAGCGCGGAGATCACCGCTGTCAGCTCCATGCGGTTGTTAGTGGTCTCCGCCTCGCCGCCGGACAGCTCCCTCCGGTGCTCTCCGTACATCAGGATGGCTCCCCAGCCCCCGGGACCGGGGTTGCCGCTGCAAGCACCGTCTGTATAAATCGTGACTGTTTTCATGCCTCTTCCGTGGGGACCGGCTCCTCCGCTTCATCGGAGACTTCCTTTTCCGCCCGGGCGAGGGAGATGACCTTCACGCCATCCTTCAGGCGCATGACCCGGACGCCCTGTGCTGTCCGGCTGTAAACGTTCACGTCCGAGGACGCCATACGGATGATGGTACCATCATCCGAGATCAGCAGAATGTCCTCCTCTCCAGTGACCACCTTGGCACCGGCAATGGGTCCGGTCTTTTCCGTGACCTGATAGCCCCGCATACCGAAGCCGCCGCGGCTCTGGGGACCGTCGCCCCGGAGGTACTCGGCAATATCCGTGCGCTTGCCGTAGCCGTTCTCCGTGATGGCAAGCAGGGTCTGCCCCTCAATGGCGCGGACGCCAGCCACCACATAGTCGCCCTCCCGCAGCTTGATGCCGCGGACACCTACCGCTTCTCTGCCCATGCAGCGGACATCGCTCTCCCGGAAGCAGATGGACGCGCCGTTGTGGGTCATCAGCAGAATATTCTGGTTTCCGTCCGTCTCCCGGACGGAGATCAGCTCATCGCCCTCGTCCAGATTCAGCGCCCGAATGCCGGTGGTGCGGATGTTTTTCAGCGATGCGGAGGCAATGCGCTTCACGGTGCCGTTCCGGGTGATCATGAACAGGAACACATCATCGTTCAGCTCCCGGGTGTGGATCATGGCGGTGACCCGCTCTCCGCTTTCCAGAGGCAGGATGTTGACGATATTGCTGCCACGGGCAGTACGTCCCGCCTCGGGGATCAGATAGCCCTTGCGGCGGTAAGCCCTGCCCAGATTGGTAAAGAACAGGATGTAATCATGGGTAGAGGCGGTGAAGATGGTGGACACATAATCCTCTTCCCGCAGGGAGGTGGCGGTAACGCCCTTGCCGCCGCGGTTCTGGGTGCGGTAGGTGGACACGGGGACCCGCTTGATATAGCCGCCCTGGCTGAGGGTAAAGACGCACTCCTCCTCCTCGATGAGGTCCTCGATGTCGATCTCGTCCTCTACCTCCTGAATCTCGGTCTTGCGCTCGTCGCCGAACTTGTCCCGGATGGCGATCAGCTCGCTTTTCAGCACGTCCCGGATCATGGCATCGGAGCCAAGCAGCTTCTCGAAGTAGGCAATGCGGTCCTCCAGCTCCCGGTACTCGGTCTGCAGCTTCTCCCGGTCCAGTCCCTGCAGTGCCTTCAGTCGCATATCAAGAATCGCCTGCGCCTGCACATCGTCCAGACCAAAGCGCTTCATCAGATTTTCCTTGGCGTTGTCATAGGACTCCCGGATGGTGTGAATGACCTCGTCGATGTTGTCCTGGGCAATCAGCAGACCCTCCAGCAGATGGGCGCGCTCCTGTGCCTTTTTCAGGTCGTACCGGGTCCGGCGGACAATGATCTCCTCCTGGAACGCCAGGTACTCGTCAATGATGTGCCGCAGGGACAGCAGCTTGGGCTGGGACTGGTTATCCACCAGCGCCAGCATGTTGATGGCAAAGCTGGTCTGCAGCTGGGTCTGGGCAAACAGGCGGTTCAGCACCACCTGGGCATTGGCATCCTTTTTCAGCTCAATGACGATGCGCATGCCGTTGCGGTCGGATTCGTCCCGGATGTCGGAAATGCCCTCCAGACGCTTGTCCTCCACCTGGTCTGCCATGTTCTTGATCAGCATCCGCTTGTTTACCTGATACGGGATCTCGGTGATGACAATGCGGGTGCGGTTCTGGGGACCGAACTCCTCAAACTCGTGGCGGGCACGGACAATGACCTTGCCCCGTCCGGTGGCGTAGGCGGCACGGATGCCGCTGCGTCCCATAATGATGCCCCTGGTGGGGAAGTCGGGTCCCTTGATATATTCCATCAGGTCCGCCAGCTGCGCCTCGGGATTGTCCAGCACGCAGATGCAGGCGTTGATGACCTCGGTCAGATTATGGGGCGGGATATTGGTCGCCATACCTACGGCAATACCGGAGGAACCGTTTACCAGCAGATTGGGGAAACGGCAGGGCAGCACCCGGGGCTCCTTCCGGGACTCGTCAAAGTTGGGGTCCCAGTCCACGGTGTCCTTTTCAATGTCCCGCAGCAGCTCCTCGGAGATCTTGGACATCCGCGCCTCGGTGTAACGGTAGGCGGCGGGGGGGTCTCCATCAATGGAGCCGAAGTTTCCGTGTCCGTCCACCAGAGGATAGCGCATGGAAAAGTCCTGCGCCAGACGGACCATTGCGTCATATACGGAGGCGTCTCCGTGGGGATGATAGCGTCCCAGCACGTCGCCCACGCAGGTGGCGGATTTCTTAAAGGGCTTGTCCGAGGTCAGGTTGTCCTCGTACATGGCGTAGAGAATGCGGCGGTGGACCGGCTTCATGCCGTCCCGCACGTCCGGCAGGGCGCGTCCCACAATGACGCTCATGGCGTACTCGATGTAGGACTTCTCCATCTCCGGCACCAGGGGAGAGCTGACGATGGTCTGGTCCGGATACCGGATCTCTTCGGGATCATACTGTGGTTTTTTACTCATCGTTTATCCTCCTTGAGGAATCAATAATCCAGATTCACAGCGTAGCGCGCTCTGCGCTCGATAAATTCTTTTCTCGGCTCCACCTTTTCGCCCATCAGCACGGTGAAGGTGGCGTCTGCCGCCACGGCGTCGTCCAGCTCGATGCGCTTGAGGGTGCGCTTTTCCGGGTCCATCGTGGTCTCCCACAGCTCGTGGGGGTCCATCTCGCCCAAGCCCTTGTACCGGCTGATGTCGATTTTGGCGTTGGGATTGTCTCCCCGCATCTCAGCGGACACCTTATCCCGCTCCGGGTCGGAAAACGCCACGCGGGTGGTCTTTCCGCGGGTCAGCTTATACAGCGGCGGCACGGCGGAGTATACATAGCCATGCTCGATCAGCGGGCGCATATAGCGGAAGAAAAACGTCAGCAGCAGCGTGCGGATGTGTGCGCCGTCCACATCGGCATCCGCCATGATGATGATTTTGTGGTAACGGAGCTTGGACAGGTCGAAATCGTCGCCCAGTCCCGCGCCCAGAGCGGTGATGACGGGCTGGAGCTTGTCATTGCCGATGACCTTTTCCTCCCGGACCTTCTCCACGTTCAGCATCTTGCCCCACAGGGGAAGGATCGCCTGGAAGCGGGAATCCCGTCCCTGGGTGGCAGAGCCGCCTGCGGAGTCGCCCTCGACGATATACAGTTCGGTCAGCTCGGGGTTGTTCTCATTGCAGTCCCGCAGCTTGTCGGGCATGGCGGCGCCGCCCAGCGCCGTTTTGCGGCGGATGTTGTCCCGTGCCTTGCGGGCAGCCTCCCGGGCGCGGCTTGCCATCTGTGCCTTGTCGATGATCATTCTGCCCACCTGAGGATTTTCCTCCAGGAACTGCTCCAGCTTGTCGGAGACGATGCTGTTCACCAGCGTCCGGATCTCGCTGTTGCCCAGCTTTGCCTTGGTCTGTCCCTCGAACTGTGCCTCCGTCAGCTTGACGGAGATCACCACGGTCAAACCCTCCCGGGCGTCGTCGCCGGAGATCTTCTCGTCGTCCTTCAGCATCTTGATCTTGTGACCGTAGGCATTCAGCACGTTGGTCAGGGCACGCTTGAAGCCCTCCTCGTGCATGCCGCCCTCCGGGGTGTGGACATTGTTGGCAAAGGAAAGGATGGTCTCGTTATAGCTGCCGTTGTACTGCATGGCGACCTCTGCCATGGAGTCGTCCTTCTGTCCTGCCATGTAGATGACCTGCTCGTGCAGCACATCCTTGTTCTGGTTCAGGTAGGTGACGAACTCCCGGATGCCGCCTTCATAGCACATCTCGTCCCGCTGCTCCTGTCCGGCGCGGTGGTCGATGGTGATGATGCGCAGACCGGCATTCAAAAACGCCTCCTCCCGCATCCGGATATGCAGGGTGTCATAAGAATAGACAGTGTCCTCAAACATCTCCGGGTCGGGTTTGAAGGTCACAGTGGTGCCGGTGCGGTCCGTGACGCCCACCACAGTCATCTCCTGAGTGATGTGTCCCCGGGAGAACTTCATCTCGTAGATCTTTCCGTCCTTGTGGACCTGCACGGTGAGCCACTCGGACAGGGCATTCACCACGGAGGCGCCCACGCCATGCAGACCGCCGGAGACCTTGTAGCCGCCGCCGCCGAACTTGCCGCCGGCGTGCAGCACGGTGAACACCACCTCCAGGGCGGGACGCCCCGTCTGCGCCTGGATATCCACGGGGATGCCGCGTCCGTTATCGGTAACAGTGATGGTGTCGCCCTGGTTGATCTCCACGGTGATCTGATTGCAGAAGCCTGCCAGCGCCTCGTCGATGGAGTTGTCCACGATCTCATACACCAGATGGTGCAGACCGGAGGAGGAGGTGGAGCCGATATACATACCGGGGCGCTTGCGCACCGCTTCCAGTCCCTCCAGCACCTGAATCTCCGAGGCGTCGTACTCATTTTCCGCGCTGACCGCGGTGGGGTTTAACTGTTCGTCCATGAATATACTCCCTTCTTTGTTCGGGGCAAAGAGAACCGGACCGGAACCAGCCGGGCGTTCAGGTCTGCTTCTCCTTGCCCTTGGGATCAAGAATCTAAAATACTGCCTCCAGCTTGTCGGACTCCGCCCGGTTTTTCAGCGTGGCGGTGTTCAGCTGGCTTAAATACACGATCTGGCGGTGATAGGGGTGGTCACACACCACAAAGGACTTTGGCAGGTCGCCGGAGATATCCAGCACCACGCCCTCCCGCTCCGCGTCGTTGAGATAGCGCTGGGCGCGCCGGGAATAGGTTGCCTTGTCCAGATCAAAAATACCGATGATCCGCCGGTCCGGGATCATTTCATTCTGTCCGATGTGCAGATACATGGCGCGCCTCCCTGGCTGTTTTCTGCGGCGGTGCAGGACCATTCTGCCCGACCTTCGGGACACCCGCCTGTAAAGCAGGTCCCTTTTCATGTTTCATGTGAAACACTCTGCCGCTGCCTTCATCACCGGACGGTGCCGTGCTCCACATGGAATACCCTGCCGCCCAAAAGCCTTGGCAGGCGGTCATCCTCGCAGCAGGTGATGAAAACCTGCCCCCCCGCGATGCGGTTCAGCACGAATTCCTGCCGCCGGGGGTCCAGCTCGGACAGCACATCGTCCAGCAGCAGCAGGGGATATTCTCCCACGCTGTTTTTCAAAATCTCCCGCTCCGCCAGCTTCATGGCAAGCGCCGCTGTCCGGGTCTGCCCCTGAGAGGAGAAGGACCGCGCCTCCTTGCCGTTGATGCTGACCAGCAGATCGTCCTTATGGGGTCCGGACAGGCACAGGCGGGACGCCAGCTCCGCGGCGTGGTGCTGCGCCATATGCTCCCGCAGCTGCTGGGCAATGACGCCCACATCCCCCAGCGGGTCTGTTACAGTGGACACGGTCTGATAGGCGATGTCCAGCGTCTCCTTGCCACCGGAGCATTCCGCGTGGTTGGTAGCGGCGTACTCCCGCAGTCGGCAGACGTACTGGGCGCGGTAATGGATCACTGCCGCGCCGCACTGCACCAGCCGTTCGTTAAAGTCCGGCAGCGCTGCCAGCAGGTCCGGATAGTCTCCGCTGTCCCGCAGGATGCGGGTCTTATGCTCGTATGCCCGGTGGTACTCGTTCAGCGCCAGCGCGTACCGGGGGCGCAGCTGGCACAGCGCCGTGTCCAGAAAGCGCCTGCGCTGCGCCGCGCCCTCCCGGATGAGGTACAGGTCATCGGGACAGAAAAATACGGTGGCACTGACCTCTCCCAATGCGGCGGCGGTTTTCGCCGTGACACCGTTGACGCTCATTTTCCTCCGCTGTCCCCGAAACAGGTCCACCCGTACGGTAAAGTCCCGCTGTCGGGTGAAAAACCGTCCGGTGATGCCGGCGCTGTCCGCGTCAAAGCGAATCAGCTCCCGGTCCCGCCGGGCGCGGGGCGATTTACCGCTGGAAAGATACAGCACCGCCTCCAGCAGATTGGTCTTTCCCTCGGCGTTTTCCCCGAAAATGACGTTGCAGCTGGGATCCAGGGTCACGGTCTGGCTGTGATAGTTGCGAAAATCCCGGAGCGTCAGCTCATTGATCTGCATACTTTACGCCGTACTCCGTCCCGTCGATGCCCGCCACGTCTCCGGGGCGCAGCTTTTTGCCCCGCATGGTGCAGGTCTCGCCGTTGATGGTAACCTCGCCGCCCTGGATGCGCTCCTTTGCCTCGCCGCCGCTCTCCACGGCGTTGGCAAGCTTCAAAAGGTCCTGCAGCTTGATGTATTCCGTTGTGATGGTAATGGTTTTCATAGGCTCTCCTTCCATCCGCCGGAGGAAATGCACTCCTGCCGGGAATGGCTCTTTCAGTGATATCATGGCGGTCCGGAAAAGCCGGAGCTGCACGGCTTCGGGTCGGAATGCACGGAACCATGTCGGACCCTGCTCCGGCGCGGCGCCGCATTTTGCAGCCCATCCGCCGTTCTCCTGCACAGTATTCTGTCATTTTCACTCCTGTCCGCAAGTGGAGAACAGGCTGTGAAATGAAGCTTCACGTCTTTGTATTGTCCACCACAAGGCGACACCCCGTGTAGGCTCCGCGTCTGGTCCCATTTCTGGAAATTAAGGCAGCATTCCTGCATACCGCGGATATTTATGCACTCGTGGGCATACTGTCATACTCTTTTTCCATTTGCCCGGAGCTTCGTCAAAACGCCGAAGCGATTTAGTCCGTGGACTTCAGCCGCACCGGCAGCACCATATACAGGAAATCCTCCTCGCCCTCTACGGGAACGATGATGGCAGGGGAGACGCCGGTGTTCAGCTCGATCTTTACCGTATCAGCCGGGGCATGGCGCAGTGCGTCCATGAGATAGCGGTTGTTAAAGCCGATCTCCAGCTCCTGACCGTCTCCATCCAGACGACAAATGTCCTTCGCCTCGCCATTTCCGGTCTTGGCAGACAGCAAAACCCGGTCCTTTTCAAAGATACAGTGGACGGGGCTTTTCAATTTTTCCGAAATCACCACGGATACCCGGTCAATGCTGTGGATCAATGCCTTTGTGTCAGCGATCACGGTGATGGGATTTTTCCGGGGGATAGCGTTTTTGTAGTCCAAAAATTCGCCTTCCAGCCGACGGCAGATCAGCTCTGTGTCACCAATTTCAAACAAAATGTGCCGTTTTCCCAGGTTAATGGTGGCAGGATCTTCAGTTTCTCCGCAGATTTTTTCCACCTCGTTCAGTGCCGCGCCGGGAACCACGAAGGAGAACAGTCCGCCCTCGACCTTCAGGGTCGGTTCCTTCCGGACTGCCAAACGGAAGCCGTCCACCGCGACGACGGTGAGCTTGCCGCCACCCAATTCAAACAACGCACCAGTATGGACCGGGCGGCTTTCGTTGGTGGAAACGGCAAAGACGGTCTGGTCGATGAGGTCCCGCAGGTGCTGCTGCTCAATGGAAAGACAGTAATCGTCCTCCACCTCCGGCAGCTCCGGATAGTCGGCGGCACTGAGACCTAAGATCTCAAAGTCGGCGTCTCCACAGTGCAGATGCACCAGCAGCTTATCATCTGCGGAAAAGGTGACGATATCATCGGGTAATTTTCGGATAATATCGCCAAAAAGGCGGCAGTTCAGCACCATTTCGCCCTGCTCAGTTACATCGGCGGACACTCTGGTCCGGATGCCAGTCTGTAAATTGTAGCCGGAAATGAAAAGGTCGTCCTTTGCCTGAAGCAGCAGACCCTCCAGCGCCGGAATGGAGCTTTTAGGAGAGACTGTGCGGGAGGCAACATTGATGGCCGCTTGCAAAAGGGTCTTTTCACAGGAAAATTTCATCATGGGTTCGGTCATCCTCTCTGGTTCGATGATGAAGGTTGGTTTGACAAAAATCGAAGGAATAAAAGAGAAAAGAAAAGCATAAGTTTAGAAAAAGGAGCATTAGGGAAAACGGATGTGGAAAGACCGTGGAAAGCGTTGAAACGAAAAGGATTTGCTCTTCCACACCCACTGTGGATAAATCAGATGGGTTTTCCACGGGCATTTTGTTGAAAAGTTTTTCCACAGGGAAGTTTTTCTTTCTCCACAGAAGAAGTGGAAAAAAGAAACGCCTGAAAATCAGCGCTTGGAGTTGATATTGGTCTTGATTTCCTTCACGGTTTCCGCAAAGGCGGAGTCCTTTTTCATTTGCTTTTCCACTCTGTCAATGGAGTACAGAACGGTGGTGTGGTCCCGGTTGTCGAACTCCTTGCCGATGTCGTCCAGGGACAGGTTGGTCATGGAGCGGATTAGATACATGGCGATCTGCCGTGCCTGCACCGCTTCCCGCACCCGCTGCTGTCCGCGTACGATGGACTCATCCTGGTCGTAATACTTGCAGATGTAGTCGATAATGACGCCGGGGGAGGGGATGTACTCGTTGCTGCGCTTGAGCATGTCCTGAATGGCACGGGTGACGGTTTCCTCGTCGGCGCTGGAGCCCAACAGCTCCTTATATGCCTTGATTTTGTTGATGGTGCCCTCCAGCTGCCGCACGTTGGCGGTGACGTTCTCCGCGATGAAGGAGATGATCCGGTCGGAAAGCTCCAGCCCCATCATGGCGGACTTGCTCTTTACGATCGCCATGCGGGTCTCCAGATCGGGAGGCTCCACGTCCACCAGCAGACCCCATTCAAACCGGGTGCGCAGGCGGTCCTCCAGCTGGGTCATTTCGGAAGGGGGACGGTCCGATGTCAGCACGATCTGCCGCCCGGATTCATACAGGGTATTAAAGGTGTGGAAGAATTCCTCCTGGGTCTGCTTTTTGCCGGCGATGAACTGCACGTCGTCCACCAGCAGCAGGTTTGCCTGACGGTACTTCTCCCGCATTTCCGCCGTTTTGGAGGGACCTGCCTGAATGGCTGCCACCAGCTCGTTGGTCAGGTCGTCGCCCTTGACGTAGGCGATCTTGGCGCCCCGGTCCCGCTTGCGGATGACATGGGCGATGGCGTACAGCAGATGGGTCTTGCCCAGACCGGAGTCTCCGTAAATAAACAGGGGGTTGTAGTGCTGGGCGGGATGCTCCGCCACGGAGACGGAGGCGGCGTATGCCATTTTGTTGGACGGACCTACCACGAAGGTGTCAAAGGTCAGCTCGTCCTTGGGATCATAGGCGTCCTGCTTGGCGGTCTTTCCGCCCACGAAGGACTCGTACGAGGGATCGTCCAGGATCACCACGTCAAAATCCTTGGAAAACAGGTTGTGCAGGGCGGTCTGAATATTCTTCAGGAACAGGTCCTTGATATAGCCGATTTTAAAGTCATTAGAACAGTGCAGATACAGGGTGTTGCCCTTCAGATCCACGACCTCCAGTTCGTCGAACCAGGTGTTGATGGTGATTTCGGACAGTTCCTCCCGTAGCTGCTGCAGAACGTTATTCCAGATGTCTGCAACAGAGTTCAAACGGATCCACCTCTCTCTTTTTCAGGAAAATGCGCCGGGTGCGCATAACAATACGCGTAAATTATAACAGGAAGTGTGGAAAAAAACAATAGAAACATACTGATACTAATAAAATAAGCGCTGTTTTTTCCACAGGTTTTCCGCACATTCCACTGGATGTTGTGCCGGTCTTCCATCTACTGGTCCAGATTTTGTGAAACTGGGGAAATCGGGCAAAATATGGGGAATTTTTTCCCGGAAAAGGTTTTTTTAAAGTTTTTATTGACACATTTTTAAATTGTATGTATACTATACCGTGCGTCATCATGACGCCTGATTTTAGTTTGCCGCGGGGAGCATCCCCGTCGGGCAGAGCTGCCGCATTCCGGCAGCCGATTTTTTACAGGAGGTGTTTCCAACATGGCAACCAAACGTACCTATCAGCCCAAGAAGCTGCACGCACAGAAGGTCCACGGCTTCCGCAAGAGAATGGCTACCGCCAACGGCCGTAAGGTCCTGGCCCGCCGCCGTGCCAAGGGCCGCGCTGTTCTGTCCTACTAAGGAAAACGCGCGCACGCGGGAAACACTGGAACAGTTCTGTCAGGGACGGCGGGAATTTGAAAGGATTCCTCCGTCCCTAAAAGAGGTTCTGCCAGTGGTCTGTCAAAAACCGGTCCCGGCACTGCTGGGGCGCAGGGAACAAGGGAAGGAAGTGCGCTGATGGATCCAGCGGTCACTCTGAAGGAAAATTATGAGTTCCGCCGCCTGTATGCCAAGGGCGCCTCTGCGGTGGACCGCTGTATGGTGGTCTATTGCAGGAAAAACAAGCTGGGGCGAAACCGCTTTGGTTACACCGTGTCCGTTAAGCTGGGACATGCCGTGGTGCGCAACCGCGCCCGCCGCCGGCTGCGGGAGGTGACGCGCCTGAACGCGCCCCGCCTTGCCGCGGGCTATGACATCATTGTGGTGGCGCGGGCGAGAACGCTGACAGCGTCTTTTCCGGAGCTGAACGCGGCGTATCTGCGTCTGGCGGGCAAGCTCCACCTTTTAAAGTAAGGGCGGTGCAGCCATGAAGCAGCTCCTCATTGCCCTGGTGCGGTTTTACCGTGCCGCCATCTCCCCATACCGACGCCCCTGCTGCCGCTTTGTGCCCACCTGCTCCCAGTATGCGCTGGAGGCACTGGAAAAATACGGCGCGCTGAAGGGCGGCTGGCTGACGCTCCGGCGCATCCTGCGCTGCAACCCCTTTCACAAGGGGGGCTACGACCCCGTTCCCTGACAGGTCTCCGGCGGTGTTCCCGCCCAGAGAAAAAGACTCCAAGACAAGAATGGAGATTCGGAGGAAAAACAGATGTTTTCAACAATCGGATACTGGATTTGTATCCCCTTTGCCGCTCTGCTGCGCCTGTTCTATAACCTGACAGGCTCTTACGGCGTGGCACTGATCCTGTTTACCCTGGTGCTGAAGCTCATCATGCTGCCCTTTCAGATGAAGTCCAAGAAGAGCATGATCCGCATGAACCGGATGTCCAGCAAGATGCAGGAGATCCAGAAAAAGTACGCCAACAACCAGATCAAGATGCAGGAGGAGATCCAGAAGCTCTATGCCGAGCAGGGTGTGAACCCCATGAGCGGCTGCCTGTGGAGCTTCATCCCCATGCCCATCCTGATCGCACTGTACGCCATCATCCGTAAGCCCATCACTTACTTCATGATGCTCTCTACCGATGTGGTGGACAAGGCGCTGGAGGTGCTGTCCTCTATGGGTCAGCCCATCCTGAACAACGCCGGAGAGGCGATCCTCTCCTATACGGGTCTGAATGCCTACGGCGAGATATCTCTGGTAAACCAGATCAATACGCTGGTGCCGGACTTCGCCTCCGCCAATAATATTGACGGCTGGATCAATGTGAACTACAAGTTCCTGGGCATGGACCTGACCAGCAATCCCACCGCTGCCTTCCAGATGCTGAAAAGCGGCTTTTCGATGGCTGCCATCGGGCTGATTCTGATGCCCTTCATCGCAGCCGGCGTCCAGTTCCTCATGAGCAAGTTCATGATGAAGGGCACCCCCAGCGAGGGTGCTGCCGCCGCCAGCAACAAAATGATGATCTACATGATGCCTCTGATGACGCTGTGGATCGGCTTCTCCCTGCCCTCCGCCCTGTGCGTGTACTGGATTGCCCAGAGCGCATTCTCCGCCGTGCAGGAGGCAGTTCTCGGCAAGTTCTACACCGGTAAGCTGGAGGAGGAGGAAAATCTCCGCCAGCAGCAGATCGAGGAGAACCGCCGTAAGCGCCAGGAGGAGGCAAAGCGCCTTCAGCAGGAGCGCAAGCAGCAGCCGGAGGTCAAGCTGAGTCTGAAGGAAAAGAAGCGGCTGGCACAGGAGGCAAAGCAGAAGCCCAAAAAAGCCAGCACCACAGAAGCGGGTCGGGTGGGCGACCGTCCCTATGCCCGGGGCAGGTCCTACCGGGAAGACCGCTATGATACTGACAAATAATAAGGAGCTTGTTGCAAAATGAGTTATATTGATGTAACGGGCAAGACCGAGGAAGAGGCCATCCAGAACGCCCTGTGCCAGCTGGGCATGGACCGGGACGACGTCTCCGTAGAGGTATTGGAGCGCGCAAAGTCCGGTTTCCTGGGCTTTGGCAGCGCCCCGGCGAAGGTGCGCGTCACCTACGGCGAGGAGGAGCAGCCGGCGGTCTCCGCCCCGGAGAAGAAGCCCGAGCCTGTAAGGTCTGTCCGGGCAGAGCACCCCGCGCCGGAGAGAAAGCCCGCCGCAGAGCGGCGTCCCGCCCGGGAAGCGGCTAAGCCCGCTCCCAAGCGGACGGAGCCGGTCCAGCAGAGCGCTGCTCCGGCGGTAAAGGCGGCTGCCATCCCTGCGGAGCCCCTGGGCGACGAGGTGGATGACGAGAAGGCACAGGCGATCAGGGCATTTTTGTCCGGTCTGCTGACCCAGCTGGAGGTCCCCGCTGAGGTGAAGGTCTATCAGCCTGAAAAGGGACGCTATAAGGTCCTGTTGGAGGGTAAGAACCTGGGCGCGCTGATTGGACGCCGGGGCGAGACCCTGGATGCCATCCAGCAGCTGACCAGCTACTCCGTCAACCGCACCGGCGGACGGGTCCGCATCCAGCTGGATGCGGAGAACTACCGGGAGCGCCGGGAGCAGAGCCTGGCTCACCTGGCGGAAAAGGTTGCCGGAAAGGTGGTCAAGTACCGCCGCAGCGTTACGCTGGAGCCCATGAACGCCTATGAGCGCCATGTTATCCATACGGCACTGCAAAATGTCCCCAACGTCAGCACCGCTTCCACTGGTATGGAGCCCAACCGCCGGGTTGTGGTGTCCTACGAGCGGGACAAGCGCTGAACCGGGAAGAATCTGAAATAAAAAGCACCGCGCCGGGTTGGGAGAAGCAATTCTCCCAACCCGGCGCGGTGCTTTTTTATGTGCCTTTTGTGTAAATGGTTTGTATAGGACCGCATTCCGTCTAAAGAATCACCCCGCAGCCCAGCAAAGCGGGTGCGGGGTGAAGGAAGAGGGATGACGGAGCGGCGGTTGGAACACCCACCTGACACAGGGGGTTCTAACGCAAGCGTAGTCCATCGCGTACTCCCGTCTAAGAAATCACCCCGCAGCCCAGCGAAGCGGGTGCGGGGTGAAGGAGGAGGGATGACGGAGCGGCGGTTGGAACACCTACCTGACACAGGGGGTTCTAACGCAAGCGTAGTCCATCGCGTACTCCCGTCTAAGAAATCACCCCGCAGCCCAGCGAAGCGGGTGCGGGGTGAAGGAGGAGGGATGACGAAGCGGCGGTTGGAACACCCACCTGACACAGGGGGTTCTAACGCAAGCGTAGTCCATCCCGACGATTTTTAGTATGCCAGCTTCTCTGTCAGGTATGCCTTCAGCTGGCTGATGGGAATGCGGACCTGCTCCATCGTGTCGCGGTCACGGACAGTGACGCAGTTGTCGGCAGGGGTCTTGTCGTCGCCCACGGTCTCAAAGTCCACGGTGATGCAGTAGGGTGTACCGATCTCGTCCTCCCGGCGGTAGCGCTTGCCAATGGAGCCGGAGTCGTCGTAGTCCACCATCCAGTCCTTGGACAGCTCCTGCTGGATCTCCCGTGCTTTGTCGCCCAGCTTCTTGCTCAGGGGCAGCACAGCCGCCTTGAAGGGAGCGATGGCAGGATGGAACCGCATGACCACGCGGGTGTCGTTCTTCTCTGCGTCCACCACTTCCTCGTCATATGCCTCCACCAGAAGTGCCAGCGCCATGCGGTCCGCGCCCAGAGAAGGCTCAATGACATAGGGGATATAGTGTTCGTTCTTTTCCTGGTCGAAGTAGGTCAGATCCTGACCGGAGTGTTCCTGATGCTGGGTCAGGTCGTAGTCGGTGCGGTCCGCCACGCCCCACAGCTCGCCCCAACCGAAGGGGAACAGGTACTCGAAGTCGGTGGTTGCCTTGGAGTAGAACGCCAGCTCTTCCTTCTCGTGGTCCCGCAGACGCAGGTTCTCGTCCCGGACGTTCAGACCCTTCAGCCAGTCATGGCAGTAGGTGCGCCAATACTGGAACCACTCCAGATCCGTGCCGGGCTTGCAGAAGAACTCCAGCTCCATCTGCTCAAATTCCCGGATGCGGAAGATGAAGTTGCCCGGGGTGATCTCATTGCGGAAGGACTTGCCCACCTGGCACACGCCGAAGGGCAGCTTGCGGCGGGTGGTGCGCTGAATAGCGGGGAAGTTGACGAAAATGCCCTGTGCCGTCTCGGGACGCAGGTATACCTCGGTGGAGGAATCCTCCGTCACGCCCTGATGGGTTTTGAACATCAGGTTGAACTTCCGGATATCGGTGAAGTCAGACTTGCCGCAGCCGGGGCAGGGGACCTGCTTGTCCCGGATGTAAGCCACCAGCTCCTCGCCGGTCATGGCTTCCACGTTGACGTCGGTGATGTTGTTTTCTTGATTGTATGCCTCCACCAGCTTGTCGGCGCGGTGGCGCATCTTGCACGCCTTGCAGTCGATAAGGGGATCGTTGAAGGTGGCGACGTGACCGGATGCCACCCACACCTCGGGGTTCATCAGGATGGCGGCGTCCAGACCCACGTTATAGGGGTTCTCCTGTACGAACTTTTTCCACCAGGCGCGCTTGACGTTGTTCTTCATCTCCACGCCCAGAGGACCGTAGTCCCAGCTGTTGGCAAGACCGCCGTAGATCTCGCTACCAGGGAAGATGAAACCGCGGTTTTTGCACAGAGCCACGATTTTTTCCATGCTCTTCTGCTTGTTATCCATGTTTCCAAACTCCTTTATTGTAATTTGTCTGCTTTTTACTTGATAAAAGGCTGGCGGAACCGGGGGACGAAAAAACGCCCTGAGCCTTTTGGCTCAGGGCGAACAGCAGTCCGTGGTACCACCTGAATTCGCGCTCTGCCGACAGGGCGCGCACTCTTGCCCGGTAACGGCGGGTCTCCGGCAGCGCTTTTCCTTCGCGGTCCTGCGCTGCGGCTCCAGGGTGCCTTCGCTGCTCTCCGGTCCGGGGCTTACACCAGCCGCCCCATCTCTTTGCACCGGAAAAGAAGCTACTCTTCCCCTTCACAGCCTGTCTGATATCCTGGTCAATGTATCACGTTCCGGGGAAAATGTCAAGGGGAGGGACTGGATATCTCCCGCTATCCATGCTATGATGTTTCCAATAAGAGCCATTTTCCCACAGGGATACAAGGAGGAGCATGATGGAGGTTGAGCAATTTGTCATGGCGTACGGCGCGGAGCAGGACCGCCTGCGGGCGTTGCTGCCGGAGGGCTTTGTTTCGCTGCGCCCGGTGCTGCGGATCAACGGAGAGATCCGGAACGGAGGGACCGGCTGGTTGGAGCTGAACACGGCGGTGGAGCACCGGGGTGTGCGGGGCTGGCTGAACATCGCCTGCTGGCAGGATGTTCCCTTCCGGCGGATGGGGGAGACAGTGGAGTTTTCCGCCCCCCTGCTGGACATCTCCTTTACCGGTGTGGGCATTCAGGGCGGCTGCCCTGCGGAAAAGGACAACGGCGGCTGCTTTTTCCTCCGGGAGGGGGAGGAGTGGCTGCGCCTGCCGGAGACGGTGACTGCCAACAAGGAGTTCTGTGACTGCCGCTTTGCCTGGAAAATGCCGGGCGGCGCCTCCGGTGTCAGCCAGGGCAAGACGCTGCCTGCCATTCCGGAGGAGGAGCGCACCCGTTATCCCAGCCGGGCGCTGACAGCGGAAAACGCCGGGGAGATCCCCTGCCGCCAGGTGCTGGGAGCGTACCGTGTCCGGCTGGAGCGGTGACGCCCTTCATTGGGAACCTGCCGGAGGCGGAATGAAAAGGACCACTGTATGCTCGTCATACAGTGGTCCTTTTTGTGTGCTTCAGACTTTTTCGGAAAATACCTGAAGTATTGCGCTAAAGAAACGGGTAGGCTGGTGAATTTCCGTTCAGATCAGTATGTCCGGAAACTCAGGGCGGTGCTGGTGAATCACATGAAGTAGGTCCTTCAATGCCGCCTCACGAAGCGCACCGCCGCTGCACACCACCTCAAAGCGGTCGTCGCGGAGCATGGTGTAATGCCCCGTTTCATGGAATCCGTTTTTCAGATAGAAATTTTTCCTGCGGACCCTCTGCGTGTTGTTTTCTGCCTGCTCATCAATCACTTCAAAGTCCAGAACAAGCTGTAAGCCGGGGTATGTCTCCATCAGCCTTCACAGGGCTGTGCCGCCGTACCCCCTTGAGCGGGTGCGGCTGTCGATGGCGATAAAATAGAGATATCCGCAGTCTGCGTTTTTCAAAAGGACCGCGAAGCCCACAGGTGCTTCGTGGTCGTATATTCCAAGCACATCCGTGCTGGTGGCAGATGCAAAGGCAAAGATTTCATCCAGGCTCATCCGCTCTGAGGGAGGAAACGCCTCATTGTTGATCTGCTGGAAAATGCTTCGATCTCTGCTGTCGGGGGTCAGCTTGATGAGCTCCAGATTCAAGATGGATGCTCCTTTCTATGGAAGGGAATTTCAGGAAAAAGACCGACGCTTTGTGTAAAATTACAGTAGAAGCGGACGCAAAATGTGGGGCTTGCTTTTGCGCCGCCACCACAACATCAGGAAAAGGACCGCCTTTTTGGAAGTGGTTCTGAAAAAGTTATCCACGTTTTGCACAAAGAATTCCACAATGTGAAAAACTGCACAAATCAATCCGGCGTTTTTGATGCAGATCAGCAATATCCACCGGCTTTGTTGAAAAATTGCCGGATCTGCTCCTGCGTGCAGACGGCGCTGCCCTGGGCAAAGCCGCTGCGTCCGCCGCCCCGCCCGGAAAGCGCCTGATTCATCTGCTTTACAAGGGCGGAGATGTCCTCTTGATCGGCGCGGACCAGAGCATAGCTCCAGCGTCCCTGTGGGTCCGGACCGGCAAACACGGCGCAGGTGCCGCTGCAGACCTGTGCCACGGCGTCCGCCATCCGCCGCACGGAATCCGGGCGCATGGGCGGGCGCAGTAACAGCACATTGTTCTGTCCCTGATAGCCTTGGGCAAAGACGCGATGAAATTCCCGTTCCGCGGCGACCGCCTGTTCCCGGGTGTCTGCCAGCTCCGCCTGCACCCGTGCCACGGCGGGGGCGATGGTGTCAGGATGGACGGACAGGCTCTGCGCCACGGCGCGACTCTGGTCATACACCGTGTCCAGCAGCCGCAGCGCCCGGAAGCCGCACACAATCTCCATGCGCACGCCCTCCCGGAATTTCTGGCAGGACAGGACCTTTACCAGTCCCACCTGCCCCGCCCGCAGCACATGGGTGCCGCAGCAGGCACAGCAGTCCGCCCCGGGAAAGGTGACGATGCGCACCTGTCCGGTCAACTCCTTTTTGCTGCGGTAGGCAAGGGCGGACAATGCCTCCCGGCTGGGATAGGTGATCTCCACCGGAAGGTCCTCCGCAATGATGCGGTTGGCTTTCCGCTGGGCGTCCAGCGCCTGTTCGTAGGTGATTTCCGTGTTGTAGTCGATGGTAACGGTGTCCGCTCCCATGTGAAAGCCCACGTTGTCACAGTGATAGTCGGCGCAGAGAATGCCGGAGAGGATATGCTCGCCGGAGTGCTGCTGCATATGGTCAAAGCGGCGCTCCCAGTCCAGAATTCCGGAAACTGTTTCCCCGATTTGCACCGACTTTTCTACATTGTGGAAAATCACCCCGTTTTTCTCCTGTACGTCCGTTACGGCGGCGCCGTTCAGGGTGCCGTGGTCCGCGGGCTGTCCGCCCCCCTCGGGGTAGAAGGCGGTGCGGTCCAAAACCACGGAATAGCCGCCCTTTTCCCGGGGCTGGCAGTCCAGCACCGTGGCGGTAAAGGTCTTCAGAAAGGGGTCCGCGTAGTAGAGCTTTTCCGTTTCCATGTGGAAAATTCCTTTCATTTTCAGTTCATTTGGCGGTTGCTCAGGAGAAGGAGATGATCCAGCGCCACAGGGGGTCGATAAGCAGCAGCCCCACCGAGGCAGAGCAGATATTGGCAATGATGGCATAGGCAGCGGCGCGGCTCCGGCTCTTTTCCGTCAGCAGGACGCGGTACAGCAGCAGCTCCGCCACCGTGATGATGACCTCAATGGGAATGTAGAAGAGCAGCGACCAGCCGCTGACGCCGTGGTACAGCACCGTTACCGTCAGGTAAAGGGCAAAGCCGCCCTGAGTCAGCAGGTTTACCAGCAGGAAGGACAGCCAGCTCTTCCGGCTGCGGTAGCCGAACAGCCACAGCAGCACGCCCTCTACCAGCAGAGTGGGCAGCAGGGTGCAGACAAACTGTGTCAGCCGCCCCAGCCATGCCGATGGAGCGGAGGCAGTGCGGTCCGCCCAGTTCAGGGTGATGGAGGATTGCAGGGCATGGCGGGTATAGGCGTCTGTGATCCAGCAGTCTCCGCTCTGGGTCACCAGCAGGACCCGGTAGGTCTCCGGTACGCCCACATAGCTGAAGCTGTGCAGCCGGAGGTGGTCTCCGGTGTCCTCGCCCACCAGATCGCCCCGCATGGGCGCGAAGCTTCCGCCCTGAGCGGTGCAGGCGTGCCAGCCCATAGGAATCTGTGCCAGCAGAGCGTTCAGCAGGTCCTGGTCCAGCTGCTGCAGCTCTTCGTACGAGTAGCTCCACTCCAGCCCATTATAGCCGCCTGCGGCGGGATCGTAGGTCCCCTCCGCCAGCAGATCCAGATAATAAGGCTCCTCTGGGGGATTTTCCAGCCGCACCGTCAGCTGGGGCTTGGGACCGGTGTCTGCCAGCGCGGAGACCGTCAGCACCAGAAGAGCCAGCAGGGTGAACAGGGTTCGCCGGGAGAATTGCTTTGCAGTTTTCATCAGAGATTCCTCCTTTTCATGTCATGGTCTCAGCAGTGAAGTCGTCAGGTCCAGCTTCAGCAGGGCATAGCGCTCCTTGCAGCGCAGTACCCGGAGACAGGCTTCGTTGATGACCTCCTCCGTCAGGTCCCCGCGGTTCACCGCGTCGATCACGGCGGGAATCTGGGTGCGGTAGTCCGTGGTGACCACCATGTCGTTGCCTGCCTGCAATGCCATCACCGCCACAGAGCCGTTTCCGGCGTAGGCGCTGACAGCGTCCATCGCCAGATCGTCGGTGAGAATGACGCCGGAAAAGCTCAGCTGCTGCCGGAGTATGCGGTGGACCTCCGGTGACAGGGAGGCGGGCAGGTCCGGGTCCATGCACTGTACGATATTGTGGCTCACCAGCACAAAGGGGGCGTCCGCGTCAATGCCCGCCTGAAAGGGCAGAAAATCCACGCTTTCAAAGCGCTCCATCGGGCGGCTGTCCACGGCGGAGCCGGTGTGGGTGTCCGCGTTGTCTCCATAGCCGGGAAAGTGCTTTAAAACCGACAGCAGTCCGCAGCCGTTCATGGTCTGCACCGTCCGGCTCACATAGTCCGTCGTGGTCTGGGCGTCCTGTCCCAGGGTGCGGTCATAGAGAAAGCTGCCGGGGTCCTCCGCCACATCGCACACCGGGGCAAGGTTTACGTTGATGCCCAGCTGGGTGAGGGCGAGGCTCTTGTTCCGCACATCCTGGATCACGGCGTCCATGCCGCCGTTTTGGTACAGCGTCTGGGGTGCGGAAAAGGGCTGAGAAAACAGATGGGGGTCCCGGCTGACCCGGGTGACGGAGCCGCCCTCCTCATCACTGCCGATAAACAGGGGAATCTCAGCGGCAGCCTGATAGTCCAGCAGCTTTTCCGTCAGCTGCTGCCAGTTCAGCCAGCTGTCTCCATTTTTAAAGTCCCGCCCGAAGAGAAGATAGCCTCCCAGATGATAGGTCTGAAGGTCCTCTACGGCGTGGTCTGCCGGGCAGCGGACGAAAAACAGCTGCCCGACCTTTTCCTCCAGTGTCATGCTGTCCAGCAGGTCCTGCAGGCGCTGCTCCCTTTGCTGCGCCAGCGCCTCCTGCTCCTGCCGGTACCGTTCCTCCGGAGAGAGTGCCGGCTCCTGGGTGGAGGAAGCGGCGGACGAGCTGCCGGAGGAGGGGACCGGGGCGGGCGCACTGCCGCAGGCGGCGGTGGAAAGCAGGGTCAGCGCCGCAAGCACAGCGGTGAAAAAGCGTTTCATGCGCGTCTCCTTTTCATATCCTCTCCGCAAGCGGGGAGGGTGGTATTATTTTTACCATAGCACAACGGTAGGGAAAAAGAAACTACAAAGCCGTAACAGTCCCGTCAACCGCCCCTCCGGCGGTTGACAGCCGCCGCCCCATCAGGTACGATAGAGAAAAACATGGAAAGGGGGCTGAAGGATGAATGCGTTGGAAAGAATTCTCTGTTCGCTGACGCTGGCGTTTGGCGGGATCTTTCTGGGCGAAGGCATCTGGACCCTCACCACTTGGCTGGGCGATCCGGCGAAGCTTGCCCTGCGTGCTACGCCGTGGTATATGCCGCTGCTGCTGCGGGGCATCACGTTTCTGGCGGCAGGCGCAGTCTGGCTGATCATGCGGAGGATCAATCAAAAGCGGGGATAAGCGCCGCTCACAGTGCTGGCGGGGATGGTTTTGCCGCTCCTGCCCCATAAAAACCGCGTATAAGAAGAACCGACCCAGCCGGGTCGGTTCTTCTTGTAGGATATTCTTTTAATCCTGGGGCTTCACCAGCGCAATATGCAGCTCATCCAGCTGCTTCTGCGTGACTTCGCTGGGGGCGGACATCATCACATCCTGTGCGTTCTTGTTCATGGGGAAGGGGATGATCTCCCGGATGGAGTCCTCACCTGCCAGCAGCATGACCATGCGGTCCACGCCCGGGGCAATGCCAGCGTGGGGAGGTGCGCCGTAGGTAAAGGCGTTATACATGGCGGGGAACTTGGCTTTCACATCGTCCTCACCCAGACGGACCAGCTCAAATGCCTTGATCATGATCTCCGGGTCATGGTTCCGGACCGCGCCGGAGGACAGCTCCACGCCGTTGCACACCAGATCGTACTGGTCGGCGGTGATGGTCAGGGGGTCGATCTCGCCCCGCTCTGCCTTCAGCAGGGCTTCCAGACCGCCTGCGGGCATGGAGAACGGGTTGTGGCAGAATTCCAGCTCGCCGGATTCCTCGCCGATCTCATACATGGGGAAGTCCACGATCCAGCAGAAGGCGTACTGCTCACGGTCCATGTGACCGGGAACGGCTGCACCCAGCGTTTTCACCAGCACGCCGGCGGTCTTCTGGGCGGCGGTGAGCTTTCCAGCGGACAGTGCCACAAAGTCGTTGGGCTTCAGACCCAGTGCGGACACCACGGCGTCCTTGATGGGAGCAACGAACTTGGCGATGCCGCCCACGATCTCGCCCTTGTCGTCCAGACGGAACCAGTAGGGCTTGCCGCCGGAGACGGTCTCCACGTCGGCAAGGGTCTTGTCAATGAACTTCCGGGTCTCGTGGAAGCCGGACACCACCACAGCCTTGACCACATTGCCCTCAAAGGGACCGAAGCCGCAGCCGCCCAGAGTTTCCGTCACGTCCTGCACGGTCAGGTCAATGCGCAGGTCCGGCTTGTCGGAGCCGTATTTTTCCATTGCCTCCCGGTAGGGGATGCGGGTGAAGGGTGCGCCGCTGGCGCGGTCATAGGTGCCGTATTTGGCAAAGATGGGGGGCAGAACGTCCTCCAGCACGGCAAACACATCCTCCTGAGAGGCAAACGCCATCTCCATATCCAGCTGGTAGAACTCGCCGGGGGAGCGGTCGGCACGGGCGTCCTCGTCCCGGAAGCAGGGGGCAATCTGGAAATAGCGGTCAAAGCCGGAGGTCATCAGCAGCTGCTTGAACTGCTGGGGTGCCTGGGGCAGGGCGTAGAACTTGCCGGGATGGTTCCGGGCGGGCACCAGATAGTCCCGGGCGCCTTCGGGAGAGGAGGCGGTCAGGATGGGGGTGGTGATCTCCAGGAAGCCGTGGGCAGTCATTGCCTGGCGCAGGGCTGCCACCACGTTGCACCGCAGCACGATGTTCTTCTTTACCTCAGGGTTCCGCAGGTCCAGATAGCGGTACTTCAGGCGCTGTGCCTCGTCTGCCTCCCGGCTGCGGTTGATGGGGAAGGGCAGCTCGTTGTGCTGGCAGCGTCCCAGCACCTCCACCTTGGAGGGGACCACCTCAATGTCGCCGGTGGGCAGCTTGGGGTTTTTGCTGGCGCGTTCCCGCACCACGCCCTCTACGGAGATGGTGGATTCCTTGGTAATGCCCTTGAAGGTTGCCACCATGTCGGGGGTCTCTGCCACCACCTGAGTGGTGCCGTAAAAGTCCCGCAGGATGACGAAGGCAAGCTCGCTGCCCACCTCCCGGACGTTTTCCATCCAGCCTACCAGCTTGACCTGCTTTCCGGCGTCGCTGCCGCGCAGCTCACCGCAGGTGTGAGTTCGGTTCTGCATCATAATGATTGTTCCTTTCTGGTGTGATTTGAATATCAAAAAATCTTTTCAGATGATATTGAAGATGATTTTATTGCTCGCTCCCCTGTTCCCAAAGGGACCGCGTCAGCGGCTGTCCAATATCCGAGCTGTGGCGCATGCCCAGCGGCAGCTCTAAGGAGGGATGGTCTCTCATGTCGTTATAGGACCAGGATATCGTTTCATACAGAATGAGTATCCCGCTGCCGCTGCTTGAAGACAGAGCAATGAGAACAAGATCGATGGGGTCTTCCTCTCCTGGGGGAGATTTGAGTTCACGCTGCGTTGAAAAGGGCAGCACCCGCCGGATCAGATTCAGGGGAGAGCGGTGAAAGCGCAGGGCTTGCAGCTGTTCCCACAGGTCGTCAAATTCCGGTGTTCCCGCATCAACGGTGAACTGCCGGCTGTAGAGCTTACCGCCCCGTTCCCTGTAATCATGCATCCCTACACAAATGGCGTCCGGCTCCAGACCGGGGAACAGGGTGTCCACTCCCACCGGACGGGCGTACCAGAGACATCCCGCCGCCAAGAGTGCAGCCAGCGCCAGCAGAATAGATTTTTTCCGTTTCAGCAAGGTTCGCCAACTCCTTTCCGTTTTCGTGGGATGTGGGTCGATTGCCTTTAGGAGTCCGCCGTCTCTGCCTGTTCCCACAGGGCATGCGCCAACTCCTGCCCGATTTTTCCGCCGTTCCGTATTACCAGCGGGAGATTTACGCTGTGGTCAAGGTCCCGGTATTCCCAGGCATCAATCCAGAAGCGGAGCTCCTCCGTTCGTGCGGATGGCAGACCATGGACCTGTGAGAAGTCCAGAAACATGTGGGCGATTTCATCGTCATTTATGGACTTGCTGTAGGGTTGCATCACGCCTTCCAGAAAGGGAAAGATCTGGACCAGAACGTTAGTAGGGATCCGGCGGAACCGCAGGGACTGGATGTCAGTCCAGAGGTCATTGAACTCCGAGGTTCCTGCGATGAACACGAGATCGTGAGTTACAGTGTGGCTATCGCTGAAGTTAATGAGGGTTACATAGATATGGTCCGGCTCCAGACCGGGGAACAGGGTGTCCACTCCCACCGGACGGGCGTACCAGAGACATCCCGCCGCCAAGAGTG
>CAKTIO010000006.1 GCA_934565855.1 uncultured Dysosmobacter sp. | reverse complement strand
ACGCTGCCGTCCCGACAGCTTGCTTAGAATACCAGACTTTCTACCTCTTGTCAAGTGCATTTCCTAATATTCGCCATTAGAATTACTTATTGCGCAACCGGACTGTTTCAGTGTCCCAGTTCCACCGTCCTTGTTTTCTCTTTATTTTGCATCTTTGCTTTTACTGCTTGTCCAAAGGGAGTTGCCGCCAAACCGCCAAGCGCTGTCTCCCGAAACTCTACCGGCATTCTGCGCCCAACACCTCCCATACAGTCAATTACTTCATCTACTGGAACCCGGCTTGTGATTCCCGCCAGCGCCATATCCGCGCAGCTCACTGCGTTCACTGCTCCAATCACATTTCTTTTTACACATGGCACCTCTACCAAACCAGCTACCGGATCACAGATCAGACCCATCAAATTCTTTAATGCCATTGCCACCGCGTTTCCAATCTGCTCCGGCGTTCCATTTTTCAATGCCACCAATGCTCCAGCCGACATGGCAGACGCCGTACCGATTTCCGCCTGACAGCCGCCGGAGGCTCCGGCAATGCACGCCCGGTATCCAATCACCGCACCGATCCCCGCCGCGACATACATCGCCTGAATGATTTTCTCTTCTGGAATACGCTCCTTCCACCAACTAGGAATCAAAACAGCCGGCAGCACCCCACAGGCTCCAGCTGTCGGTGCCGCTACGATTTTCCGCATACAGGCATTGG
Source organism: uncultured Dysosmobacter sp. (assembly GCA_934565855.1). Taxonomy (GTDB): domain Bacteria; phylum Bacillota; class Clostridia; order Oscillospirales; family Oscillospiraceae; genus Oscillibacter. The sequence goes on along the minus strand of CAKTIO010000006.1, from coordinate 208,209 downwards.
ATTCTCCCGTACACAGGGCAACTGTGATAACTTCACTCATAAAATCGCCGCATATACTACGTTGCTCTGCCGCATACATCCGCATTTTCATTCCGTCTCCGCCTACTAAGCCGCTGACGCTCCTCCGGTCCGCCCGGTAGGTGGTATCTGTCTCCAGCATTGCATGCCAGGTCTGCCGCATTTTCCCAAAGGATTCCTCCCGAGTGACCTGCCGCTCTTCCATATCCGCTTCCAGTACCACTTCCCAGAACGGCTTATGCAGCTTTTCGATCTTTTCAAAAATCTCGCTCATGGAATCCAGCATTTCACTCATCCTCCTTTTCATAATATGTCAGATGATCCACGCCGGAAAGCTCCTCGATGGATCTCCGGACTTCTGCAGGCACCTTCTGATCCACTTCAATGACCATCAGTACATTTCCGCCGCGCCAGCTGCGGCATAGGCTCATGTTGGCAATATTTACTCTTCCGTCGGACAGCCGCTTCGCCACATCCGCCAATTCTCCCGAAATATCCCGGCTGCGAACAATCAATGTATGGTACATTCCCGTGAAGCTCACGTCCACATCGTTCAGTCGGTCCACCCGAATGCGCCCGCCGCCTGTGGATGCTGCCTGGATCTTCAGCGAATCTCCCCGTGTGCTTTCCAATTCCAGTACCGCCGTGTTGGGATGTGCCTCCCGCAGCTCTGCCGTCCCAAAATCAAATTGCAGTCCTTTTTCCCGTGCCAGCTCAAAGCTGTTTGGAATTTCCAAATTATCCGGCTTCATGCCCAGCAATCCCGCCACCAGCGCCCGGTCTGTGCCATGTCCCTTCCCCGTTTCCGCAAAGGAACCGTACAGAAAAATATGCGCCGTTTTTACCTCTCCGCCCAGCAGCGTCCTTGCCATATTTCCGATCCGCACCGCACCCGCCGTATGGGAGCTGGAGGGTCCCACCATCACCGGTCCCAGAATATCAAATATATCCAGCATTCTTTTCTCTCCTGTCGATCATGCTCACAGTATTATCAACTTACCATAGAAAACCGGTTTCTGCAAGAAACGTCCATTTTCCGCCGCTTTTCTTTTTTCATTGCATTTTTGAAAATTTCTTCCTATACTGTGTTCAAACACATTTATTTTTAGAATCACAACGGAAGGAGTCCTGCCCATGCCCTCCATGCTCATTCAAAACCTGAAAACCGTCGTCACCTGCGACGATGATGACCGCGTTCTGGAAAATGTTGACCTATACATAGAGGACGGCGTTATCCGCTCCATCGGTTCAAACCTGCCGCAGCAGGCGGACCGTGTTTTAAATGGAAGCCATATGATTGCCTATCCCGGTCTCATCAACACCCACCACCATCTTTATCAGACCTTTTCCCGCAATCTGCCGCAGGTTCAGAACATGGAGCTGTTTGACTGGCTGACTGCGCTCTATGAAATCTGGAAGGGGCTGACCCCGGAGGTCATCTACTACTCCTCTCTTACTGGACTGGGAGAGCTGATGAAGCATGGCTGCACCACCTGCTTTGACCATCATTACGTTTTTCCGAAAAGCTCCGGTGATCTGCTGTCCGCCCAATTTTCCGCCGCGGATCAGTTGGGCATCCGGATGCACGCCTCCCGCGGCAGCATGGACCTGAGCAAGAAGGACGGCGGTCTCCCACCGGACAGCGTTGTGCAGACAGTAGACGAGATCATGAAGGACTCCGTCCATGCCATTGAGACCTATCACGACGCTTCCTTTGGCTCCATGCACCAGGTCGCCCTGGCACCCTGCTCTCCGTTCTCCGTTTCCAGAGAGCTGCTGCAGGAAAGCGCTGTTCTGGCGCGGCAGTACGGTGTCCGGCTGCACACGCACGTTGCCGAAACCAAGGACGAGGAGCGCTACACTCTTGACCGTTACCGCATGCGCCCGCTGGAATATATGGCGTCTGTCGGCTGGACCGGTCCGGATGTCTGGTACGCCCACGGGATCCATTTCAACGATGAGGAGCTGCGGGAGCTTGCCCGCACCGGCACCGGCGTTGCCCACTGCCCCATCTCCAATATGAAGCTTGCCTCCGGTGTCGCCCGTATTCCGGAAATGCTGAAGCTTGGCGTGCCTGTAGGGCTTGCTGTGGATGGCTCCGCCTCCAACGACGGTTCCTCTTTGATGGAGGAGCTGCGGGTCAGCTATCTGCTGCACCGTCTGCATTCCTCCGCCAATGCTCCCAGCGGATATGACCTGCTGAAGATCGCCACCCGGGGCAGCGCCCGTCTTCTGGGGCGCACAGATATCGGGCAGCTTTCCGTTGGAATGTGCGCGGACCTGTTTCTGGTGGATGCCCGCCGGTTGGAGCTGGTGGGCAGCCTGTACGATCCCAAATCCGTGCTTGCCACAGTAGGGCTGCGCGGTGCTGTGGACTATACGATCATTCACGGAAAAATGACCGTACAGGATGGACATCTCACCACCGTTGACGAGCTGCAGACGGCAGAAACTTCCAACCGGGTGTGCAGTGCGTATTTAAATCAGATCTAACTGCTTACCCCAGCAGGAAAGAGGTTCTTTTATGGCACGGTTCGAGATTACAGTAGGCAACATCACCCAGTCTGACGCACAGGCAATCGTCAACGCCACCGATGAAATCTTCTCCGGTGGCGGCGGTGTTGATGCCGCCATTCACGCTGCCGCCGGTCCCGAGCTGGCGGAGGAATGCCAGCATCTTGGTACCTGCCCCTGCGGACAGGCACGGTTGACCGCGGGGTACCTTCTAAAAGCACCCTTTGTGATCCATACCACCGGTCCGCGTTGGCAGGGCGGCTCGCAGGGCGAAGCCGCTGCGCTGTCCGCCTGCTACCGGAGCTGCCTGCAGCTGGCAGTCACCTCCGGCATCCGCACCATTGACTTTCCATCCATCTCTACAGGAGTCTTCGGTTACCCGGTGCATCTGGCAGCCACCGTGGCGGAACGTGCCATCATGGATTTTCTCTATGACCATCCGGAAATTCAGCGTGTCCGCATGGTCTGCCACAAAGCCGCCGATGCCGATGCTTACCGGCAAGCCTACAATCTCTGGTTTGCCGCCGACAAAAAACACCTCATGACTTAAAAAGAGACAGGGGACGGATTTAAAAATCCGTCCCCTGTTTTCACTGTGCGTCGATCTGCTCCTTCAGCTCGTTCAGATAGACCCATCGGTCTGTCTTTTCCTCCAGCTGTTTTTCCAGTTCAGATTGGCGCTGTGTCAGCTCCTGCAATTTCACATAGTCACTCCCACAGCCAGCCATCTCCGTTTCACAATCTCTGAGTGCCTGTTCCAGCTTTGCGATCTCGTCGTCAATGGTCTCAAACTCCCGCTGTTCCTTGAAGGAGAACTTCAGCTTCTTCTCCCTGGGCTTCTCCGCCGCAGGCGCTGTCTTCTCTGTGGAAGCCGCCTTCTCCTCCTCAATCCGCTTAGTTTCCCAGTCTGACCAGTTTCCCGGAAAACGCAGGATATTTCCGCCGTCCCGCACCTCAAAGATCTGGTCCGCCAGTTTGTCTAAAAACCACCGGTCGTGCGACACTGCAATGATCGGTCCCGGGAAGCTCTGCAAATAGTCCTCCAAAATGGCAAGCGTTGTAATATCCAGATCGTTGGTCGGCTCATCCAGCAGCAGAATATTGGGTGCTGTCATCAGAATGCTCAGCAAATACAGCCTCCGCCGTTCTCCTCCGGAAAGCCTTCCGATGGGTTGGGACTGCAAATCGCCGGGAAACAGGAACCGTTCCATCATCTGGTTCGCCGTAAAGGTCCCCTCATCGGTCCGCACCTCATCCGCAATATCGTGGATAAAATCATACACCCGCTGGTTCAGGTCCAGTTCCCGTCCCTCTTGGGAAAAATGCCCGATCTTCACCGTGGCTCCCATTTCCACCCGACCGGAATCCGGAGCCAATTCTCCGGCAATCAAGTGCAGCAGCGTTGATTTTCCCACGCCGTTATGACCAACGATGCCGATCCGGTCCTTTCGGAGTACGCTGTATGAGAAATGGTTCAGCACACAGCGTCCGTCAAAGCTTTTGCAGACATCTTCCAGCTCAATGGTCTTTTTCCCCAACCGGCTGGACGCGGCAGCCAGCGCCACCTTGTCATCATATTCCGGAGCATCCTGATTTTTCAGCGCCTCATACCTCTGAATGCGCTCCTTGCTCTTGGTGGTACGCGCCTTGCAGCCCCGCAGGATCCACTCCCGTTCCACCCGCAGAATGGACTGCCGCTTCCGTTCACTGGCTTCCGCCATCTCTTCCCGCTCGGTCTTCAGCTCCAGGTATTTGGAGTAGTTTGCCTCGTAGTGGTACAGCTTTCCCCGGGACAGCTCTGTAATATGGTTGACCACCCGCTCCAGAAAATACCGGTCATGGGTGACCATGATCAGTCCTCCCTTGAACCGCTTCAGCCGCTCCTCCAGCCAGGAGACCATCTCTGTATCCAGATGATTGGTCGGTTCGTCCAGCACCAGTACATCCGCCGGATGCAGCAGTGCCGCCGCCAGCGCCACCCGCTTTCGCTGTCCGCCGGACAGTGTTCCCACCTTCTGCTGAAAATCCGGGATACCCAGCTTTCCCAGCATTGCCTTTGCCTCATATTCGTTCAGCGCCCGGAACTCCGCCGGAAAGCTGAGAAATACCTGCTCCAGAACGGTCGCTTCGTCATCCATCTGCGGATTCTGCGGCAGATAGCTGATCTGCACGTTGGGGTCCCGGGAAACCGTTCCGCCATCCGGCTCCTGCAATCCCGCCAGAACCTTCATCAGCGTGGATTTTCCGGTGCCGTTGATTCCGATTACGCCCACGCGGTCGCCCTGATTCAAATAAAAATTGACATCCGTCAACAGCTGGCGGCTGCCAAAGTTGATGGAAAGATGCTCTGCCGATAGCAGCATAGATCCGATCCCTTCCCTTTCTGTCTCTCACATTTTTTATTCGGATGACAGTCTACCACAATTTCCGCGGATTTGCTATGCAAATTCTCCATTTTGTGTTATTCTAAGCTATAAATCAGCAAGGCAGGTATTTTACACGCTATGCAGACATTGTCCATTACCATTGACGCCGGCGATGACGAAAAAAAAATCCGCAGCATCCTGAAAGGGAGGCTGGGCTTTTCCTCTCATGCCATCGGCGGTCTGACCCGCACGGAAAACGGGATCCTGTTAAACGGCGCTCCCGCTTTTTCCACAGCCATTGTTCACACTGGGGATACGCTGACCGCTCTTATCAGCGACCGCCGCCCCTCCCACACTCCCGTGGTCCCCTGCGCCGTTCCCCTTCCCATCGTTTGGGAGGATCCCTATCTGCTGGTGGTGAACAAGCCCGCCGGAATGGTTTCTCTGGCGTCCAGCTTTCTGCCGGAGACTCCCACCGTTGCGGGTGCGCTTGCCTATCAGCGCGGCATGGAGGAGCTGTTTCATGTCGTAAACCGTCTGGACAAGGGAACCACCGGTCTCATGGTGGTGGCAAAGAGCGGATACGTCCACAATCTGCTCCGAAGGGTGCTGCACAGCAGTGATTTTTCCCGGGAATACCTTGCGGTCTGTATGGGCTGCCCATCTCCCGCAGAAGGCAGCATTGACCTTCCCATCGGACGGGATGAGCGGTCCACCGTTGCCCGCATGGTCCGTCCCGATGGCGCACCGTCTCTCTCCCGGTATCAGGTGCTGCGGCGCGCCGGTCCCTATGCGTTGATCCGCCTGTCTCCGGAAACCGGACGGACCCATCAGCTGCGGGTCCACATGGCTGCCATCGGGCATCCGCTGGCAGGCGACTGGCTCTACGGCACAGAGGACCCCGGATTGATTCCGCGCCCCGCCCTCCACTCGCACAGCTTGAGCCTGCGCCACCCCGTTACAGGAGAGCTTCTGCACCTGACCGCTCCCCTGCCGGAGGATATGACGCTTGTATTGAAAAAAGGAGAATCTGAATATGAGAAGATCTGACCGTGAAATCACCGATCCCGCCGTAATAGACCAGATCATCCGCAGCTGTGACTGCTGCCGTCTGGGACTTTCCACCGAAAGCGCCCCTTACATCGTTCCCCTGAATTTTGGCTACACCCGCGAAAACGGTGTCCCCACCTTTTACTTTCACGGCGCCGCCGAGGGGCGGAAGCTGGAGCTGATCCGGCGCGATCCCCGGGTCGGCTTTGAGCTGGACACAAATCATGCACTGAAAACTGCCAATGCTGCCTGCGGATACTCCTTCCAGTTCCAAAGCGTCATTGGCTCCGGCACGGTCTCCATTCTGGAAACACCCGCGGAAAAAATGCACGGTCTGCAATACATCATGGAGCATTTCACCGGAAAATCCGACTGGAATATTCCTAAGCAGGCGCTGTCCTCCATTACGGTACTGCGCCTTTCCGCTGCGGAAATGACCTGCAAGGAACACCCCTGATCCTCCTTCTTGCATTTTCTCCCGCTTTGTGATAAATTTTTGGTTCTACCATTCAGAAAAGAGGAATTTCATGGAACTTTTGGATATGTACGGTCAGTTGGGCATCAGTTCACCCGTTTATCAATACGGCGAGCGCATTCTGTCCGGATTGAAGGACCGCTTTACCGGAATCGACGAGACCGCTGAATACAATCAGGGCAAGGTCCTGCACGCCATGCAGAAAAACCGGGTCAACGCCACCCACTTTGCCGCGACCACGGGATATGGCTATGACGATGCCGGGCGGGACAATTTGGAACGGGTCTACGCCGATGTTTTCCACACGGAAGCCGCTCTCGTCCGCCCGCAGATCACCTGCGGGACCCACGCGCTGACGGTGGCGCTCTCCGCCAACCTGCTTCCCGGAGACGAGCTTCTCAGCCCGGTGGGACGCCCCTATGACACTCTGGAGGAGGTCATCGGCATCCGGGAAAGCAAATGCTCTCTGAAGGAATACGGCGTCACATACGCGCAGGCGGATCTGAAGCCGGACGGCTCCTTTGACTACGATGCCATCCGCAGCGCCATCAACGACCGGACCAAGCTCATCACCATCCAGCGTTCCAAGGGGTATGCCACCCGCCCCTCCTTCGGCGTTCAGGAAATTGGCGAGCTGATCGCTTTCTGCAAAAGCGTCAAGCCCGGTGTAAAGATCATGGTGGACAACTGCTACGGTGAGTTTGTCGAGCGGCTGGAGCCCTCTGACCTCGGCGCGGATATGGTGGTCGGCAGCCTGATCAAAAACCCCGGCGGCGGACTGGCGCCCATCGGCGGGTATATCTGCGGCACAAGGGAATGTATCGAGCGGTGTGCCTACCGGCTCTCCGCTCCCGGCTTGGGGCAGGAGGTCGGCGCGAATCTCGGGCTGATGCCGTCATTTTATCAGGGGCTGTTCCTCTCCCCCACGGTTGTCGCCGGAGCGCTGAAGGGTGCGATTTTTGCCGCCGGAATTTATGAAAGTCTGGGCTTCCGCTGCATTCCCGGCGCGGACGCAGAACGCCATGACATCATTCAGGCAGTCGAGCTGGGCAGCGCCGATGGGATGAAAGCCTTCTGCAAGGGCATTCAGTCCGCCGCGCCGGTGGACAGCTATGTCACGCCAGAGCCGTGGGCAATGCCCGGCTATGATGCGGACGTTATCATGGCTGCCGGAGCCTTTGTGCAGGGCAGCTCCATCGAGCTGTCCGCGGACGGTCCCATCCGGGAACCCTATGCCGTTTACTTCCAGGGCGGTCTCACCTGGTGCCACGCCAAGCTGGGCATTCTGCAATCCCTGCAAAAAATGGTGGACGCCGGACTGGTCCAGCTGCCCTGACCATTTTCCACACTGCCAAATATCCCGCCGAAAGAGCTTTTCTTTCGGCGGGATATTTTTTAACTGTTCTCTGTTCCTTTTTAATTTTCCCTGTCTATGCGGCTGTCCAATCTGGAAAGCAAAAATGCCAGCAAAAAGCCGCCAAGGCAGCACAGTACAGATGCGAAAATCTCTCCCGCCCCCTGATATCTGGTGGGAATAATGACCAACGTGGTCGCCAGCACAATGCCAAGTATTCCATGAAAGGCGATCGAATAGTGCTTCTTGAAAAACCAGCTGACAACCCGGGAAAGCAGCGCCACCGTCAGCACCAGTCCCGGTACCGTGGACAGCAGTACCCCCCAGTTCAGCTGGGAAAGCCCGTCCATCACCGGGCGGTAAAGCCCCAGCGCCATCATGATGGAGGAGGATGTCATTCCCGGAATGATGATGCCCATTCCCCACAGGACACCGCAGAAGCTATACCACCAGAAATTCGGCGTCACTGCCGTCTGTGCTGCGCGGCTCATGTAAAGCATTCCCAAAAACATTCCCAAAAAGCAAACTGTCAGGCTCAGCCAGGAGCTCCGGTCCCGTCCCTCCTTGCCCGCCTCCTGAAACATCTGCGGCAGTGTTCCCACGATCAGTCCAATAAACAGCCACACCGTAACGGTGTTGGACAGCGCCAGCATTACGGAGATCCCCTTTGCAAAGCTCATGAAGCCGATCAGGCATCCCAGCCCCAGCGCCGGAATATACGGCAGATATTTAGGCAGCGCCTTCCGCGGCTCTGTCAGTACCTCCATAAAGGGGCGGTAAATCCCAAAGATCACCGCCAGCACGCCGCCGGAAACCCCCGGCAGAATGCCGCCGGCTCCAATCAGCACACCGCACAGCAGGTCCCTCAACCAGCGAACCGCCTGTTTTCGTCTCTGCATAGGTTTTCCTCCATATGGTTTCAAACTGCCCACATCATAGCAGTTCTGCCATTTTCTTTCAATGAACTTTCCTTTAAATTTCCATGTCATTTTTTCTCCCGTTCAGTTTTCAACATTTACACAGAAGCATAACGTAAATTTTTCTCAAACATGATGAAAATTACCAGTTGACAACACCGCGTCTTTTCGCTAAACTACGTTTTGACAAGTAAACACCGAAAAGACAATGAAGAGAAGAGTAGGCACGAAGATACGGCAAAGAGAGTCCGGTATGGTGAAAACGGACACGGAAGGTCGTGCCGAACATGGTCTTGGAGTCGCGCACCGACTGCCGGATGGCATAGGCTGCGACGGGAGCGCCCGTCATCGCGCAGGAGTGTGTCTGCACTCTCAAAGGTCAGCTTCGTGAGGAGCTGTACAAAGCAAGGTGGTACCACGGCGTATCTGAAATGCGTTCGTCCTTGATGCAGGAGCATCAGGGGCGTTTTTTATTTTCAAAATACCACCGTTTTTATTTCATCATTCCCGATTCTATATAAAAAACACCCTTCCGGGGTTTAAAAAAGGAGCAGAAACAACGTGAGTGAACCAATCATTCAGATCCGGCACCTGAGCAAAATATTTGGGACAGGTGATTCTGCCGTCCACGCGTTGGAAGACATCAACCTCTCTGTGGAAAGCGGAGAAATTTTTGGCATCATCGGCTTATCCGGCGCCGGTAAATCTACCTTGGTGCGCTGCATGAACCTGCTGGAGCGTCCCACCGAGGGCGAGGTCATCGTCAACGGTCAGGACATGATGCAGCTCAGCAACAAGGAGCTGCGGAAAGCCCGGCAGTCCATCAGCATGATTTTTCAGAGCTTCAATCTTTTGATGCAGCGCACGGCGCTGGACAACATCTGCTTCCCGCTGGAGCTCTCCGGCACAAGGCGCGCGGACGCAGTGGATCGCGCCAATGAGCTTTTGAAGCTGGTCGGACTGGAGTACCGCGGAGACGCATATCCCGCCCAGATGTCCGGCGGACAGAAGCAGCGCATCGCCATTGCCCGGGCGCTGGCGACCAATCCCAAGGTGTTGCTGTGCGATGAAGCCACCTCCGCACTGGACCCTACCACAACGCTGTCCATTCTGGAGCTTTTGAAAGAGCTGAACGAAAAGCTGGGCGTTACCATCGTCGTGATCACCCATCAGATGAATGTCATTGAAGAGGTCTGCCACCGGGTCGCCATTCTGGATGGCGGTGTCATTGCCGAGCAGGGACGGGTGGAGGACATCTTTGCCAACCCGAAAACAGACATCGGTCGCCAGCTGGTCTATCCCGGCGGCGTTCAGATCGACAAGCTTCCCACCTCCCGGGTCATCCGGATCGCCTTCAACGGCGGCTCTTCCTATGAACCACTGATCGCCACTCTGGCAATGGACTGCGGCGTCAAGGTCAACATTCTGGGTGCCGACACGCGGAACATTGAGGGCAAGGCATTTGGAACCATGCTGCTGGGACTGCCGCGAAAGCCGGAGGAAGCCCTCCGCGCCCTCAACTATATCCGTTCCCAGCCCAACATTACTGTCGAGGAGGTCCCCCACGCATGAATGAGCTTATTTCCGCCTTTTGGGAGCAATACGGTGATCTTCTGATCTCCGGTCTGCTGGACACACTGATCATGGTCGGCATCTCCACTGTCTTTGCCTATCTGATCGGCTTGCCGCTGGGCGTACTGCTGTCCATTACCTCCGCCCACGGCATTTGGCCCCGGCGCTGGCTGAACCGTGCGCTGGGCTGGATCGTCAACGTTGGACGTTCCCTTCCCTTTATCATTCTGATGATCGCCATTATGGATTTCACCAAGCTTCTGGTAGGCACCAAAATCGGCATCCGGGGCGCCATTGTCCCGCTGGTGGTCTCCGCCGCGCCGTTTATCGCCCGTATGGTGGAAACCTCTCTGGCAGAGGTGGACAGCGGCGTGGTCGAGGCGGCGCAGTCCATGGGCGCTTCTGTTCCCCAGATCGTCTGGAAGGTCTATCTTCCCGAGGCAATGCCCTCCCTGATCCTGGGCGCGTCCATTTCCATCATCACCATCCTCGCCTACACCGCCATTGCAGGCGCCGTGGGCGCCGGTGGTCTGGGTGACCTTGCCATCCGTTACGGCTACAACCGGAAGGTCCCCTCCATGATGTGGGTCACTGTAATCCTTATCATCGTCATGGTCCAGATCGTCCAATCCCTGTGCAGCTGGTTGTCCACCAAGATCGACAAGCGGCTCCGCTGACCTTCATTTTTCCCTTTTCACCGGATACAAACAGCTTCTGTTTTATCAATATTTGTTATTTCATTCATTGGAGGAATTAAACATGAAAAAAGCATTAACTCTTGCCCTTTCCCTGGCTCTGGCTGTATCTCTGGCTGCCTGCGGCAGCAATGGTGCATCCTCCGCCGCCGGCAGCTCTGCCGCCGGTTCCGCAGCTGCCTCCGGCAGCACTCAGGAAACCGTCGTTCTGAAGGTAGCAGCCTCCCCCACGCCCCATGCAGAAATCCTGAAGCAGTGCGTTCCCATCCTGGCAGAGGAGGGCATTGACCTGCAGGTCTCGGAATACGGCGATTACGTCGTTCCCAACACCGCTGTGGAGGAGGGCGACGAGGACGCCAACTACTTCCAGCATCAGCCCTATCTGGACCAGTTCAACGCGGAGAACGGCACCCATCTGGTGGGCATCGCCAAGATCCACTACGAGCCGATGGGTATTTACGCCGGCAAGTGCAAGTCTCTGGACGACCTGTCTGACGGTGCTGTGATTGCCGTTCCCAACGACGCTACCAACGAAGCCCGCGCTCTGCTGCTGCTGGAGGCTCAGGGTCTGATCGAGATCAATCCCGATGCTGGTCTGAAGGCAACCCCCAATGACATCACCAGCAACCCCAAGAACCTGCAGTTCCAGGAGCTGGAAGCCGCTATGCTGCCCAACACCATTGAAGAGGTCGATCTGTCCGTCATCAACTCCAACTATGCTCTGCAGGCACATCTGAATCCCGCCAAAGACGCTCTGGCTTCTGAGGATGCAGATTCTGAGGCTGCCCAGACCTACGCAAACATCATTGCTGTCAAGGAGGGTCATGAAAACGATCCCGCCATTCTGGCACTGGTGGACGCACTGGAGTCTGACACCATTCGTGACTACATCAACAACACCTACAACGGCTCTGTTGTTCCCATGACCTGATCGCACACCACATTGAAAAAGCCGCAGGTTTTTAAAAAACCTGCGGCTTTTTTGTATACCCTGCCATAGCGGAAAATGCCCGCCTGTTGTATAATTCAGTCATCAACTGACAGACGGAGGAATACAGATGGATATCCGATTCGCCCACCGTTCAGACTGCCCTGCCCTGCTGCGTATCTATGGGCAGTATATGGACACCGCCATCACCTTTGAATACACACTTCCCTCTCAGCAGGAGTTTTGCAGCCGCATTGACACCATCTCCGCAGAGTACCCCTATCTGGTCTGCGAGGAACAGGGCAGCATCATCGGCTACGCATACGCCCACCGTCACATGGAACGGGCAGCCTACCAGTGGAATGCCGAGCTGTCCGTCTACCTGTCCAGAGAGTACACCTCCAAAGGACTTGGGACCCGGCTCTATCTGTCACTTATGGAGCTTCTCCGTCTGCAAGGGGTGAAAACGGCATATGGCTGCGTAACACATCCCAATGAGAAAAGCGAGGCGCTCCACCAGAAGCTGGGCTTTCGGAGCATTGGGATCTACCGCAGCGCCGGCTATAAATGTGGAAAATGGTACGACGTACAATGGTATGAAAAGGAGCTGTCCCCACACCTCAGCGCTCCCGCACCCTTCCGTCCCATCGGAGCGCTTTCTCCGGAAGCTGTTTCCGCGGTCCTTCGCAAATACTCGGAGGTATGAATTCAGCCGCCCCAAGAGGGCGGCTGAACGGTTATTTGCGGGTCGGAATAACCTCGATCCAATACCCATCCGGGTCGGTGATGAAGTAGATTCCCATTTTGGGGTTCTCAAAGCAAATACAGCCCATCTCCTCATGCTTCCGGTGTGCCGCTTCATAGTTGTCTGCCCGCAGCGCCAGGTGAAATTCGCATTCACCCAGGTCATACTTCTGCGGATGATCCCGCAGCCATGTCAGTTCCAAACGGAAGTCTGTCTTTCCATCTCCCAGATAGACGATGATAAAACCGCCGTCCTGCGCTTCCTTCCGTTCTCCTACCGGGGTCAGCCCCAGAGCCTCCTTGTAAAACTGAAGAGATTTCTCCAGATCCATAACGTTGAAGTTGAAGTGGTTAAATGTCAGCATGGTGTTCCTCCTGCGATCCTTCATTGATTTCCTATAGCCGCATTATATCAAATTTCGTCCTCAAAGGAAAGAGGCAGCTTCCGCTGTATATATTGCGTAATTTATAGTTGATTTTTACGCAACATAAGTTATAATAAAAATATGCAATCACATTGCTGCACATCTCTGGAATTTCAGGAGGTACATATTATGGGTTATCCGCAGACAGGCAACGAAGTTTTTGTCAGCTTTTCTCTTTCTGACACCATGCTCTCCGGAATCGGCAAGGGAACCATCACCCGGGAATCTGTTTCCGCAGACTATTTGAAGGACCTGTTTTCCAAATACGGCGTTATTGTTTCGGCAAAACCGGAACAGCGGCAGCTTTTGGAGCGGGTCAACGCCATCTATGACCTGAAACTGGATATTCCAGACTCTCTGAAGATCATCCAGCTGTCTGAAAAGAACCGCCGTCTGGTCATCATCTCCGTGCAGGGACTGCGGCGCATCAACGGTTCCCTGCTTCCCGAGTACAGCGAGGAGGAATTCCAGGAGGCAACCTTCGGCTTTGTAAAGTATTATGTGCAGAGTCGCCATTACGATGATCTGGTGGCGGAAAATATTAAGCTGAAAAAGGAACTGGATGCCGAAATTGCCGAACGTACCAGAGTTTCCGACATTTGATTTTTTCATAGGTATATCATTCAAAATACGCGGATGGCATCATGCCACCCGCGTATTTTTTGTTCCGCTTAAGACCGCACTTCACGGTCATATTCATTCAATGCTGTAGCAAGAACAATCCCCCACTGATTACGCAGGTTGCTAAACAGTTCCTCATGATTATCGAACATTGCCTCCGCTTTGGTATAAGCAAATAACAGCAGCAAAATGGCATCCTTGATTCCCTCCCTCTCCGGGTTTACTTCCTGCTCAGATAAATCGCCGCAAAGAGGCTGGAGAACATTTTTATAAAAAGGATGATTAACGTTCAATTTGATAATCGTGTTATTCAACAAGTGAACTGTATCAAACAAAACCGTGTCAGGATACCTGACCGGTTCAATGGAGTACGATTTTTTACGGATCTCAGCCTTCTTTCTCTCTTTCTTCTGTAAGTCATTCTTTTCGTTCCCCAACGCCACCGCGGCCAGCGCATCGACTTTCTCTTCATCCTCGGTAATCGTCAGTTCCCTACCCTTTTTGTTCTTTGGTAAAATAGAACCGGCATTTGCCATGGCTTCTTCCGCTTTACCAAAATTCCCTGCCTTTTTGCTCTTTTCAGACCTGTTTACATTCCAGGTCTCCTGCACTATTTTACGCGCAGTCCGAACAACATCACCAATAGCAGCTCTGATTTGATCTCTTAAGTCAGTGGTCGGTTCCGCTCCACGTTTGATATATCTGACCTGAAAGTCGCTGTCAAGTTCAGGTGGAAATGAGATTTCACAGCCCCACCAACGATCTTTCTCATCTGATTTTGCCTCACCTTTTTTGCCGGTGATATAGGGAACATGTCCATAAAAGACTTCCCGGTCAGCTCTCAAAATGGAAATGCCTTCATTCTTATCGATCTTGCGTTTTTTTGCATCAGCACTACCACCAGATCCCATCGTGAGTCTCCACTCTTTGGGAAGTAAAGACATGCGAATTATAACATCTGCAGTTTTTCCGCCAGATCCAGGAATCTCACGGGGAATTCTGAACTCACCAAGCGAGGTGGCCTTCGGTTCAATCATCCCCTCATCAGCAAGGCATTGAGCATCAAAAACCGTGGGACTTGCCATATATAGGGGATCGTGCAGATAAACATGTTCACCATTCAGCCTGATTTCAAGTCCACGTTCAATAAATTTCCGATACGTTTGTCCAAGATAATTAGAGAAATCAATATTTCCATCGATCCTGTCACACTTCTTAAGAATGACAACCGTTCCGCTGGTCCTATTCAACAGTTCAGCATAATTTTGAGGAGGATTCTGTATAACCGGGACTGGAATATGAATTAGATTTCCCTGTTGAATATCATCCAAATCAATGAAAGTATAGCGAAACTCTTCGCTGCTCCGGGTTCGGGAGTATACTTCAATCCTTCTGGCGAGAGAAATACTGCCCAAGGTCATACCGACTCCGAAGCGACCAATTCCCCGTTTCCCAGTGTCACGTCCTCGAATCGACTCCCCCAGCGCCAGACATCTATGAAGCGTATCCTGATTCATTCCGCAACCATCGTCTATAACAGCAATCTCCGTGATTTGATCGATAGCCTTCTTTTTTTCGGACTTACGAACTTTCTCGGTCGTTACCATTACAGCAATGCGTGCCGCTCCAGCCTCAACGGAGTTGTCAACGATTTCCCCCAGTCCATTTTGGGCAGAGTAATCATTATAGCGTAAAGATTCATACATACGGTCAACACGGATCAGTGTGACGGAAGAATCCTGCTGGATTTCACTGGAATTCACTTCAAATTTGTTTTCAACCATGGTTATGACCTCCGATAAAATCATTTCGAGTCCTGAAAAAGAAAAAGACCCTACACGAATGTAAGGTCTCTGGACAACATCATTATCGGATATAATAGCAACAGATACACTACTCCCTCAAAAAGCAGAGCATTCTATTATTCAAACATATCATCGACAATTCTGCGTTTCTGTTCCCACGAAACTATGTCATGAGACTCTTACAAAACTCGATATTATATATTTATCATATCGTTTTGTATATGTCAATACCACTTTCGTATATCCCTCAAATAATTTGTAACATAAGTGGCAATAACAAAAAACAAATCACCATACACCCCAGCTATTTACCAGTAATCAAAATATAATCACAAGCATCGCTGTGCTATCTCTTGCTGACCAACGGTGTCCTAATGAACCATATTGGAGAATAGTCTGAGGTTCTTTATTCCGAACTAAAAAAGGAAAAAGCCAGCAGTCTGGAAAACCGACTGCTGGCGTGATTTCTGGCGGAGATGGAGGGATTCGAACCCCCGGATGGTTTGACCCATCAACTGATTTCGAGTCAGCCTCGTTACGACCACTTCGATACATCTCCATACAGCCGTACACAATGAATATGGCTTATATATTATACCGGACCTGAGAGCTGATTGCAAGATGTAATTCAAATTTTATCCATCCTGCATCCGCTCTCAGGTCCCCTATTTCCTATCGCTCTATCATTTCCACGTTATGACTCGTTCAGCAGCCCACGTGCGACCTCCACGTTCCGCTGCTCCATTTCCTGCAGCTTCCGCACCGCCAGCTTCTGGTCTCCGGGATGCCCTGCCTGCTCTACCGCGCGGTCAATCAGCTGCGCCAGCTCCTGCGCTGTCAGATCCTGCAGACCGGCAAACAGCTCCTGTCCGATATACCGCAGGAACGCCGATACCTTCGGGTCATACACCGCGCCCACCAGCGGGATCCCCTGCCCTGCCGCGAAAATCAGCGCGTGCAGCCGCATGGAGACCACCACCTCCATTCTGGACAGCACACCAATAATGGACCCGGCGTTTCCGGCGTCATCCAGAAAATAATGCGGCACCTGAATATCCCTTGCCGCCAGCTGCGCCGCCAGCGGGTCCTGGTGCTTTTCCACCGCCAGGAACACCGGCGTCAAGCCATAGGTCCGGTAAGCGTACTCCGCCGCCCTGGCAAACTCCGGAGCCTTTTCCTCAAAGCCCTTCCACCTCCGCAGGGCAAAGCAGATGTACCTTCCGTGAGGCGGAATGCCCGCCCGCAGCATCACGCTGTCCACCACATCGTCCGGCGCGGGCTTTAAAATCAGCGCCGGGTCCGCTGTCAGCAAAATCCGTGGGCGCACCACGTTCATGGATCTCAGCTCCTCCAGAGAATCCGGCTCCCGGAGCGTGATGACATCCACATAGCCGTTCAGGACCTTTGACGCCAGCCGCCTGTGGCTCTCCCGGTTGACCGGTCCAATCCCGCAGCCGTACATCTGCACCCGGCAGCCCAGCTTTTTCGCAGTCTGGATGTTGTGCAGATAGTACCACAGCGACCTGCGGGAGGTCACATCCTGGATCAGGCTGCCGCCACCGTTGATGTAAAGCCTGGCATGCTTCATTGCGTGCCACCAGGCAAAGACGTTGGAGCGGTGGATCGCCCGGACCCGGTAGGTCAGCCGGGTATCCGCCGGATTTTTAGAGAGGACCGTCATGGGCATATCTGGGTCGATCCCGCGCATTTCCTCTAAAATTGCCTCCAAAATGGCGTCGTCCCCCGCGTTTCCCCGCCCGTAGGCGCCGCAGATCACTACACCGTCCCGCCCGGTCCTCGGGCGGTTATGCCTGCGGATGATCTCCTCATAAATATGCAGCTGCGTATCCACTGTCTTTTGAATGGAAAACTGGGTGGACGCCTTGACAAACAGCTTTTCGCCCATTTCGCGCCGCAGATCGTCGTTCTCCGCCAGCGTCGCCAGATGGTCTCCCAGCGTCTCCCAATCTCCCGGCTGGATAAGATATCCGTTAACATCCGTGTCGATCAGGTAGGGAATACCTCCCACCGCTGTGGCAACCGTTGCAAGATGAAACCGCGCCCCCTCTGTCAGCGCATAGGGGAACGTCTCCGAAATGCTGGTCAGCGCGTTGATATCCAGAGCGGAATAAAACCGGTCCATTCCGCCGGAAATCCAGCCCGCAAAGCAAACCTGCCCGGAAACACCCAGCTCCGCCGCCAGCGACTCCAGCTTCTGCCGCTCCTCGCCGTCTCCGGCGATCAGCAGGCGCAGGCGGGCACAGCGGCGGTAGCCCTTGGCAAAGCCGCGGATCAGGGTGGACATGTCCTTTACCGGATTCAGACGGGCGGCAATTCCCACCACAACGCTGTTTTCATCCGCCTGCATACCCAGAGAGCGCAGCCACTTCAGCCGGTCTCCCTGCTGCGGAGCCGGCGTGAAGTCGATGCCGTTGTAAATCGCAAAGAAGCGGTCCGGCGCAAAGCCTCTGGAAATCAGCAGGTCCACCATTGCATCCGACACGCCGATCCGGTAATCCAGCTGGTGCAGCGCATAGCGGTTGATCTGCCCAAAGGTCATGGCAGACAGGGGTCTGCCCATGTAATCCAGCCTGTAGTCGCTGTGAACCGTGGTCACCACAGGCAGTCCCGTTGTTTTTCGCAGCATAGAGCCGATCATGTTGGCGCGGGCGCCGTGACAGTGGATGACCTGATAGCCCCCCTGCTGAATAAACGCTGTCAGCTGGCGGCGAATCCGGAAAATGTTGTTTCCCCCCATGATCTCCGTTGGGATCCTCAGGGAACGCGCCTCCTCCGCAAACGGACCGTCCCGAAAACACACCAGCTGCGCGGTGATCGTTTCATTCAGGTGCTGCAAAAGGCTCAGCACATGCGTCTTTGCCCCTCCGGAATCTCCGCCGCTGATCAAATGAATCACTTTCATAGGAAGCTGCCCTTTCCCGGCACTTCAAATTGGGTCTTGTGAAATGCCGAAAATTATAATACAATATCTTTTAAAGTCTGATTTAGACATTATACAATGCGGCGGGAAGCGGGTCAAGTCAATCCCCGCCGGTTTATGGAGGACAGCATGGAACAGAAAAAGTACAAAATCAACGTCATCGACATCATCGCGGTCATCCTGATCCTTGCCGTTGCGGCGTTTGTCGGACACAAGCTCCTCAACCGCGGACAGGGCGGCGACTCCGGCGAGGTCGCTATGGTTCAGGTCAATTACACGGTACGCTGCGAGGGCGTAGCCAAGGACCTGTATGAAAACTGCAAAAAGCACCTTCCCTCCCAGCTGATGGCTTCCGGCGAGCTGTACGACGGGCAGATCAACTCCGTCTCGCAGGAGCCGTACTATGTTCTCGGCAGCGACGGCACCTGGGTGGAGGACCCGGAGCATACCACACTGATTTTTGAGGTGGAAGCCAACATTCCCAAGTCCAGCGTACTGACCACGGAGATCGCCAAGCAGGAGGTCCGCGTGGGCAAAAACGACTATATCCTGAAAAGCGAATACATTGAGTTCAAGGAAGCCATCATCACCGATGTGGAGTGGAGCGAATCCTGATTCAGACCATTATGATGCCAAACCGGGCAGGACACCTTTAATCCGTGTCCTGCCCGGTGGTTTTATCAGCGGAGGCTGTTTCATAATCGGTGCGGTTTGCCCGCAGCACGGCGATGGTTGCCAGTGTGTCTCCCAGTTGGGTCAGCACAGCCGCCGCCAGATTCAGCTCCGCGTCGCTCAGCTGGGCGGCGATTGCCGACGCCGCCGTATTCACTGCCGTGGTCCAGGCAAGCGGATCCCAGTTGTCCACTCCGCGTCACCCCCGCCAGTATATGTCTCACGGCTGGGCAGTGTGTCCGGTACTCCCTCCCTTCATGGGAAAAACCGTCAGCCGGGTCCCGCCGCCCCACAGCGCCAGCAGCACCTCGGACTCATCCCGGTAGCCCTGCTTCAGCAGCATCCGCCGCACCCATGCCGGTTCCTTTTCCGCCTCCTCCAGATTCTCCGCCAGAAGGATCCCATCCATCACCAGCGGGATCTGGATGCGCGTCTGCTCCGGATTCAGGTCCAGGTCCTCCGGCGTTGCCGGGCGGTGCTTTTCCTTGGGCAGAAAGCTGACAGAGCCGTTGTGCTCCAGCACCGCCGTTTGGATCTGGTTCAGGTCAAAGTAACCGCTCATCCGGCAGTAGGTCAGAAATTCATGCAGGTCCAGCCGGGCGGTTTTCAGGTTTTCCCGGCGGATCACCCCGTTTTCCAGCAGAATCAGCGGCTTTCCCGTCAGCAGGCTCCGCGCCTTCAGGGATTTATTGGTCCACAGGGAAATGAGGTATGCCACCAGCCCATAGACGATCACCGCCGCCAGCGGGCGCACGGGCGCTTCCAGCTCCGTGGCAAGCTCCGCCGCGATAGAGCCGATGGTAATGCCCACAACGTAGTCGAACATCGTCATCTGTGAGACCTGCTTTGCCCCCATCAGCTTTGTCAGGAGGAACAGCACCACCATGCTCAGCAGCGCGGCGAGACAGGTCCCTCCCAGTTCGGATAACAGCTCCATAAAAAATTCCTCCTGCACTATGCTACAGGAGGAATTTTGTGTCATTTTCCAGAAATTATTCCTTCAGGCTTCCCTGCGGCATTTCATCCACCGCCTCTCCGGCGTGGTGCGCGTTGGTATGCACATGGATGTACTGCGCCTTCAGCTTGGAGTACAGGATCATCTGGCTGGAGTACAGTCCGTTATAGCCGGACAGCATATAGCTGATGCCGCATGCCAGCGCATACGCCAGCAGTCCGTCAGAGCCGAACAGCTCGATTGCCAGAAACACGGAAGCCATCGGGCAGTTGGTGGCGCCGCAGAACACCGACACCAGCCCCAGCGCAGCGCCAAAGCCCGCCGGAAGTCCCAGCAGCGGCGCAGCCACGCAGCCGAAGGTCGCACCCACGAAGAAGGAGGGAACCACCTCGCCGCCCTTGAAGCCGGCAGCCAGCGTCACCGCCGTGAACAAAAGCTTCAGCAGGAACGCCTCTGGTCTCGCCTGCCCCTGCTGGACCGCCGCAGTAATGACATCCATGCCCGCGCCGTTGTAATCCGTCGTTCCGCAGAGCAGCGTCATAGCGATCACCGCCGCGCCGCCGGCGACCACCCGAAGCCACGGGTTCGTCAGGTGCTTTTTCATCAGATGCTCCATCGCATGGATGCCGTTGCAGAACAGCACCGACACCAGAGCAAACAGCGCGCCCAACACGCCGACCCGGATCATGGTGAAGGGGTCCAGCTCCGGAACCGCCACGGAAAACCGGGTCGGCTCCACTCCCAGCCACAGGGAGATCCCATACGCCACCAGGGACGCCGTAAAGCAGGGAATGAACGCCGCGTGGTACAGCACTCCCACGCTGATGACCATCATGGCAAACATGGTCGCCGCCAGCGGCGTGCCGAACAGCGCGGCAAAAAACGCCGCCATGCCGCACAGCGTCGCCGTCCGCAGGTCCCGGTCATCCAGGTGGAACAGCTCGCCCGTGTGATAGCCGATGGTGCCGCCCATTTGCAGCGCCGCGCCCTCCCGTCCTGCAGAGCCGCCGCACAGGTGCGTCAGGACCGTTCCCAGAAAAATTGCCGGCAGGAGCAAAAGGGGAATGTCCTTTCCCTGGCTGACCGCCTCAATGATGTCGTTGGTTCCCTTTCCCTCCGTCCGGCTGACCCGGTAGAACCATACGATCACTAGTCCCGCCAGCGGCAGGCAGTACAGCAGCCACGGGTGCTGCGCCCGAAGCTGCGTGGCATGGTGAACGCCGATGTGAAACGCCGAGCCGATGATACCGCAGGCAAGCCCTGTCACCGTTGCCAGCAGCAGCCATTTCAGCAGCGCCGACAGATACAGCCTGACCTTTCTGAGCAGATTTTTCCAAAAGCCTTCCATTCTTCCTCTTCCAACCTCTTTTTCTCTCTGTCAAGCCGGGGAAGCAGAGCCGGACGCTCCCTTTCCCAGTCTTCCTTTTACTCTCTGTTCAGTATACCGGAGCCTTCCCGTATTTTCAACAGGGTTTTCCGTTGCGCAACAAATTTCGCGGTGCGGATAAGAAAACGTCTGCTGTGAAGTCTGCAATTCCGGCACCTAACAAAATTTTTGCCTGCCTGTTGATTATCCCAACGGCATGAAGTATACTGACCTTAGAATAGTGTACGTCCATTGAAAACACTATAATTTTTTGTATTGGAGGATATGAAAGCATGAAATACGGCCGCACATACAATTTCTCCGCCGGTCCCGCCATGATGCCGGAGCCCGTTCTGGAGGAAATTGCATCCGAAATGATGAACTACCGCGGCAGCGGTATGTGTGTCATGGAAATGAGCCATCGCTCCAAGGTTTTCCAGCAGATCGCAGAGGAGGCGGAAGCCGATCTGCGTAAATTGATGAATATTCCGGACAACTACAAGGTCCTGTTCGTTCAGGGCGGCGGTACGCTGGAATTTGCCATGGTTCCCATGAACCTGATGAAAAACGGCGTTGCCTGCTATGTGGAGACCGGCGCCTGGTCCAAAAAGGCAATCAAGGAGGCGCAGAAGTTCGGCGAGGTCAAGATCGTTGCCTCTTCTGCGGACAAGAACTTCTCCTACATTCCGGACTGCTCTGACCTGGACATCCCGGAAAACGCGGACTATGTGTATATCTGCGAAAATGAGACCATCAACGGCACCACCTATCACAAACTGCCCAACACTAAGGGACACGTTCTGGTCGCTGACCAGTCCTCCATGTTCCTCTCCCGCCCCTGCAACGTAGCGGACTACGGTCTGATCTGGGCGGGTGTGCAGAAGAACGTCGGTCCCGCCGGCATGGCAATCGTCATCATCCGGGAGGATCTGATCCGGGACGATCTGCCCAGCACCGTTCCCACCTATCTCAGCTACAAAACCCACGCGGACGCCGGGTCCATGTATAACACCCCCAACTGCTGGGCGATCTACTGCTGCGGCAAGGTCTTCAAGTATCTGCTGGACAACGGCGGACTGGAAGCCATGCAGAAGCGCAACGAGGAAAAGGCTGCCATTCTCTACCGCTTCCTGGATGAGAGCAGGTTCTTCCACGCTGCCGTTGTTCCCGAGGACCGCTCCCTGATGAACGTGCCCTTCGTCACCCCCTCCAAGGAACAGGACGCCGACGTGGTCGCCGCATCCAAGGCTGCCGGCTTTGACAACCTGAAGGGACACAAGAGCGTGGGCGGTCTGCGCGCCTCTATCTACAACGCCATGCCCAAGGAGGGCGTGGAGGCTCTGGTCAGCTTCCTGAAGAAGTACGAGGCGGAGCACGCCTGATCCCGATTCCCTGTTATGACGATTCCTCTGTACCTATGTGACCGGGGAACCCTCTGACGATCCCCGATCCGCATCCCGCCCTGCCGGACGGGATGGGTACGCCGGCACATCCATCCCCCATTGGATGTGCGTTTCCGACGCCAATCTGGCGCCCCTGGGGTGCGCCGCCGGATCATTGATAAAGGGGATATCATAATGGCTATGAAAATTTTGGTAACAGACGGCATGGATGCCGGTGCGATGGAAAGGCTGCGGGCGGACGGCTATGAGATCACAGAGCAGTTTTACGAGCCGGACGCTCTGGGCGCGGCACTGCGGGATTTTGACGCGGTCATCATCCGCTCCGCCACCAAAATCCGCGCCCCGCAGATCGACACGGCAAAGGGAAGCCGCTTAAGGCTCATCATCCGCGCCGGGGTCGGCTTGGACAACATTGATGTGCGCTATGCGGAATCCGCGGGAATACAGGTCCGGAACACGCCCCGTGCCTCCTCCAACGCGGTGGCGGAACTGGCGATCGCCCTGCTGTTTTCCTGCGCGCGCAGCATCTCCATTGCCGGACACACCATGCGGGAACAGAAATGGGAGAAAAAAGCCTATTCCAAGGGGTTTGAGCTATCCGGAAAAACCATCGGCGTTATCGGCTATGGACGGATCGGACGCCTGATTGGTGAAAAGGCGCAGGCACTTGGCATGCAGGTGCTGTCCACGGTCCACCGCAGCAAGCCCGAAGGCTGCGAGTGTGAGACCATGCGCTTCGTCTCCATGGACGAGCTGCTGGCACAGTCTGACATCATCGCCCTTAGCGCCCCCGCCGGAGACACCCCGCTGGTCACGGCGGAAACGCTTTCCAGGATGAAGGATGGTGTTGTGATCGTGAACGTCTCCCGCGGCTCCAACGTAGACGAAGCCGCCCTGCTGGAGGCGCTGCAGACCGGAAAGGTCCGCGCCGCCGGACTGGACGTCTGGGCGGATGAAAAGTCTCCCAACTGGACGCTGCCCTCCCATCCCGCAGTCAGCTGTACGCCGCATATTGGGGCAGGCACCAAGGAAGCGCAGAAGCGGATCGGCGCGGAGCTGGTGGACCTGATCGAGCATTTTGAACATTGAAGCTGAGCTTTGGAAAAGGGACGTTGAAAAACGTCCCTTTTCTTATTTTTTCTGCGCTTTCCCATAGTAAAATAATCCTGCCGTCCCTTTCCCGGCAGGGAAACACCACAGAGACGCACCGGTCCTATGCTTTTCTTGCACCGCTGCAGGGCAGGCGAGATACGCCGGTTCCTCCGGGTCCTCCCATTCGTCTCATTTCCCGATTTTACGGATATTCAAAACTTCTTAACGGCTTTTTCACGCGATTTTACCGTTTGTTCATTGTTTATTCAACTACCATTCTTTCGTTCATGATAAAGTTGTCAGTATAAAGGACCCCATTCAAGCCCCACAGAAAGGAGGGAGCTTCCATGCGGGAAGCCACTGTCAGCGCACAATATCTGCAAATTGCCCTGGACATTGCCCGCAGGATCTCGCGGGGTGAGCTGCCGGAGGGCAGCCGCCTGTACGGACGCTCCATCATGGCTTCCGAATACAGCGTCTCTCCGGAGACCATCCGCCGCGCTCTGCATCTGCTTGCCGACATGAAGGTCGTTGCCATCAAGCAGCAGAGCGGCACGCTGGTCCTGTCGGCGGACAGCGCCCGCCGCTACATCGAAAATTTTTCCGCGGATACCGAGGTCCATGCCCTGCGGGAGCAGTTGAAGGACCTGATGGAGCAGTACGCCGAATTGAACCGGAAAACCGCTGAGACCGTAGCCGCCCTCATCCAGAGCCGGGATTCTCTTGCCGCCTCCAGCGAACCGTTCCCCAACTATGAGGTCCCCGTTCCGGAGGATTCTCCCCTGCTGGGAAAAAGCATCGGTGAGCTGCGGTTCTGGCAGTCCACCGGCGCCACCATCATCGCCATCCGCCGGGGCGGCAGGGCGATCCTCTCCCCCGGTCCCTACGCAGGGCTTTTCGGTGGAGACATCATCGTGCTTGCAGGCACACCCGCCGCCGCGGAGGCTGTCCGGCATTTTGTCACGTCAAAGGAGGATATCCAGCATGATCCAGTTTGAACACGTCTCAAAATACTATGGGAAAAACGTCATTTTAAAGGACCTGACCTTCACCATTCCGGACGGACAGTTTCTGGTACTGATCGGTCCCTCCGGCTGCGGCAAAACCACCACCATGAAAATGATCAACCGCCTGCTGGAGCCGGATCAGGGGCGGATCCTGATCGACGGGAAGGACATTGCCACCCTGAATCCCGTGGAGCTTCGGCGCCACATTGGCTATGTGATCCAGCAGATCGGACTGTTTCCCAACATGACGGTGGAGCAGAACATCTGCGTGGTCCCCAGGCTGCTGAAGTATGAACGCTCCCGCTGTGAGGAGATCACCCGGGAGCTGCTGGAGCTGGTCCACCTGCCCTACGGGCAGTATGCCCACAAATACCCCAGCGAGCTTTCCGGCGGACAGCAGCAGCGCATCGGCGTGCTGCGGGCGCTTGCCGCGTCTCCCCCCATCGTTCTGATGGATGAACCCTTCAGCGCGCTGGACCCCATGACCAGAGAGACCCTGCAGGAGGAGGTCAAAAAGCTGCAGAGGAAGCTGAAGAAAACCATCGTATTCGTCTCCCATGACATGGGCGAGGCGCTGCGTCTGGCAGACACCATCCTCTTTATGAACAGCGGCAGCATGGAGCAGATGGCGCCGCCGGAGGAGATGCTGGAGCATCCCGCCTCTCCGTTGGTCCGCAGCTTTCTGGGCAAGCATCAGGGCGTGACGGAGTCCGCGCCCATCAAGGCGGAGGACTTTATGCGCAAAAATCCATACACCGTTACCAAGCACCGCGGCGTGCTGGAATGTGCAGAGCTGATGGCGCGCTCCGGCGTGGACACCCTGCTGGTCACCGATGACGACGACACATATCTGGGGGTGCTTCCCATTCAGAATATCCGCCTGTACGGACGCACCGCGGACAGCATCGTTCCCCTCATCACCACCAAGGTCCGCACCATTCTGGTGGGAGAGGACGCCCGCCAGACGATGGAGTACCTGATGAACTCGGACGACAACTACGTTGTCGTACTGAATCCGGACCGCACCATCGCCGGCATCATCACCAAAAACAGCATGGCGCGCGTCGTGGCGGACACCCTTTGGGGCGAAGCGCAGTAAGCCGCCGGACGAACACCTGAAAGGAGGTCCTCTCTGATGCACTCGTTTCTCTCCGCATACGGTCCCATGCTGCTGCACGCAGTTCTGGTCCATCTGGCATATGTTCTGGTCTCCGTCTCTCTGGGACTGGCGCTGGGGCTGGCAGCGGGCATTCTTCTGTCCCGCCTGCCTGCCGCCTGGTCCTCTGTTCTGCTGCCGGTCCTCTCCATTTTTCAGACCGTTCCCGGCATTGTTTTCATCGGACTGCTTTTCTTTGCCCTCGGCATGACCCCCTTCACCGTCATTTTCGCGCTTGCCATCTACGCCACCTTTCCGGTCCTGAAAAACACCTACACCGGTCTGACGCAGATCGAGCCACAGTACAGGGAAGCCGCCCGGGGCTGCGGCTACTCTCCCCTGCAGACCCTGAAGCATATAGAGCTGCCGCTGGCACTGCCCACCATCATCGGCGGGCTTCGCCTGTCCGTGATCTACACCGTCTCCTGGGCGGTGCTGGCATCCATGATCGGCTTGGGCGGTCTGGGCGACTTCATCTATCAGGGTGTTTCCTCCAACAACCGCCTGCTGATCGTCACGGGCGCCGTTCCCGCCGCCCTGATGGCGGTGCTGCTGGGCGCTCTGGTGGACCAGCTTCAAAAAATAGTCACGCCCCGCGGGCTGCGCAGGGAGGTGCATTCATGAGCTGGAAACTGATCTGGGAGCACCTGTATATCGTCCTGCTGTCCGTGCTGCTCTCCATTGCTGCCGGACTGCCTCTGGGCATTCTTGCCTACATGAAAAAAGAAGTCCGCAAACCCATTCTCTGGATCTCCGACCTCTTTCAAACCATTCCCTCTCTCGCTCTGCTGGGACTTCTGATGGTCGTGTTCGGCGCAGGAAAGCTGACGGTGGTACTGGGCATCACCCTGTACTCTCTGCTGCCCATCGTCCGCAACACCTGTCTGGGGCTGCAGGAGCTTTCTCCCGCACTGAAGGAAGCCGCCCGGGGCTGCGGCATGAGCCGCATGGAGCAGCTGGTGCAGGTGGAGCTCCCTCTGGCATTCCCCACCATTTTTACCGGCATCCGCATTGCCGCGGTCAACGCCATCGGCACCGCTGTTTTCGCCGCCTTTATCGGCGGAGGCGGCTTGGGCACCGCCATCTATCAGGGGATCCGCACCAAGCAAATGCGCCTGATCCTGCTGCCCACCGCCGCCCTAATGACCATTGCCCTTGTGTTTGATACCCTGATGGGACGACTGGAGACACTGCTTGCCGCAGGCGCGCCCAGAAAGCGGCTCGGCAGGGCGGCTGCCATCTGCGGAGCGGTGCTGCTCTGCGCGGCGCTGGCGGCAGGCGGCATCGCCTTCCGGACGGATAGCAGCTCCGCCAACACCCTGATCCTTTACGACGGCGACTACTCGGAAACGCAGCTGCTGACACAGATGGTGAAGCTGCTGGTGGAGGAGCACACGGACCTGAACGTTCACATCAAGGACCAGATGACCCAGGTCAACACGTTCCACGAGCTGACTGCCGCCGATCCCTCCTGCGACTTGATGGTCAGCTACGACGGAACCCTGCTGACCACCTTCCTTCATCAGGACACCACGGACATTCCCCCCGGCGTCTCCCTGTACGATTATGCGAATCAGCAGGCGTCCGACGCCTACCAGGTCCATCTGCTGGGCAAGCTGGGGCTGAACAACACCTACGCCATCGCCGTCACGGAGGACACCGCCAACGCCTACCAGCTGCGCTGCATCAGCGACCTGCTGCCTGTGGCGGACCAGCTGGTCTTTGGAGCGGAGCATGGCTTCTTCACCCAGGAGGGCAGCATGAAGTATCGCCCCTTTACCGACTTTTACGGTCTCTCCTTCCGGGACGCTGTTTCCGTTGATCTGGGACTGAAATACGCCGCCATTGAAAACAACAGCTTTCAGGTGACGGAGGTCTACACCACAGACGGGCTGAACCGCCGCGCCGGACTGAGGATTCTGGAGGACGACCGGCACTTCTTCCCGGAATACAACGGGGCGCTGCTGGTCCGGGACGATCTCTTTCAGCGGTTCTCACAGACCTCGCCCCAGTTGGAGGAGACGCTGAACCTGCTCTCCGGCAGCTTTACCAACGACGCCATGTCTCAGCTGACCTATGCCGTGGACGTACAGGGACAGTCTGTGGAGGAGACCGCCCGGGCATTTCTCCGCCAGCAGGGACTGCTTGCTTAAAGCCCGACCGGAAACAGCCCGTGTCTGGAGCAGCAGAGATACAGCCTGCCGCCGGACATCCGCGGAATGCGGACCTCTCCGCCCTGCTCCGGATACAGCCGCACCAGCAGCACCCGCTCGCTGCCCACATAGGCGGCAAAGCGGAAAAAGTGGTCCTTTTCCATCGGGTGCCGCCATGTGACGTACCAGTCATCCTCTATCAGCTCTACCTGTGCAGTATGGGCTTCATCGCCCTCATGCACCTCCAGCGGCTGCAGTCTCCGTCCGCAGCAAGTCAATTCTGCCGCGGACGCGGCTGTCATGACATTTCCACAGTCCGGACACACATAAAATTTTAACCGTTTCATATTTCCTCCCTCTGGCTCGTTGGTCTCCAGCGAGCCACTCAACAGCTTTTCTGTGCTGACGGAAAAAATTTCCGCCAGTTGGGGCAGAAACGACACATCCGGCATTCCCACGCCCCGTTCCCATTTACTGACCGCCTGCTCGCTGATGCACAGCAGCTGTGCCAGCTGCCGCTGGGTCATCTGCTTTTCCAGGCGCAGCCTGCGCAGCAGCGCACCTGTTTTCTCCGCGTTCATCGTTCTCATTCCTTTCCTTTTACAGGTTCCTCGTTCCGCTCTCAAAAGCATACCCGTCCGCGCGCCAAAAGGCAAGCAACGCTGCGTTGAGTTTCTCCTGTTTCTTCCAGTCCTTCCATTCTTTGTGGGTTGTTACTTTTTGTAACCTTTAGTATGCTGTCCTTAAGGTCCACAAAGAAAGGAATTCTATCATGAAACGAAAGCTACTGGCGGGAATGACCGCCCTGTGCCTATCCGCCGCCCTGAGCGTTCCCGCTGCCGCGGCATCCCGGACGGTTCCCGTCACCATCAACGGTGTGCGGCTGTCCGCGGTCTCATACCTTTCCAACGGCGTGACATCCGTTCCCCTCCGCGCGTTTCTCAATGCCGCGGGAGAGTGGAACGTCTCCTGGAACGCCGCCCGGCAGCAGGCTGAGGCGGAGGGCGCCGCCGGAAGGATCACCGCCCAGCCTGGCTCCTACACGCTGCGGGTCGATGACGCCGCCGTGACGCTCCCCAGTCCCGTTTACATCGAAAATGGAGCTACATACCTCCCCCTGCGGACGCTGTGTACTGCACTGGGCTGGCAGGTGGAGTGGGACTCCGCCCTTCAGGGCGCCGCGGTCACCACGGTTTCCGGACAGGACGCCCCCTCCTACAGTGAAGAGGACCTCTACTGGCTCAGCCGCATCATCAGCGCGGAAAGCCGGGGGGAGTCCTTTGACGGGCAGGTCGCCGTGGGACATGTGGTTTTGAACCGTGTCGCCTCCGACACCTTTCCCGACACCATCAAGGGCGTTATTTTTGACGACAGCTACGGCGTACAATTTGAGCCGGTCAGCAACGGCAGTATTTATGACGCCCCCTCCGCGCAGTCGGTCGCCGCGGCAAGATCCGTCCTCTCCGGCTGTAGCAGCCCCATTGGAGAAAGCCTGTATTTCTACGCTCCCGCCCTGTCTCAGGGCAGCTGGATCCGCGCCAACCGCACCTATCTCACCACCATCGGCTGCCACCGGTTCTATCTGTAGCACTGGCGGACGCTCCGGCGGCAAGCGTTGACTTTTCTTCTGGATGGGGATAGAATAAAGACATTCTGATACAAAGGAGTACACCTCATGCTGTTTTCCGATCATCCGCGGACTCTTTACGGCAAGTCTCCCGCTCACGAGGTCATTTGCCAGTTCCGCTTCCCCCCCATTCTCACCATCAATCAAAATGAACCGGCAGACTTTCAGGAAGCCGTCCGGGAGCATTTCCCCCAGTATGTCAAGCGGCTGGACACTCCGGCTCCCCAGATCGTCGGTCTGGGCGGTCCAAACCCGCAAATCAAGCAGCAGCCGCCCATTGCCAACTACAACCTTCTCTCCGCAGACGGGCGCTGGAAGCTGAACCTGACCCAGAACTTCATCTCCCTCTCCACGCTGCACTACACCGGCTGGCAGGACTTTGCCCGTCAGCTGGACAAGCCGCTGGCAGAGTTCATCGCGCTTTACAAGCCCTCTTATTTTGAGCGGGTGGGTCTGCGCTATGTGAATATCTTTTCCCGGGAAAAGCTCTCCCTGAACGACTATCAGTGGTCCGAGCTGTTTACCCCCGCCTATCTGGGCGCCCTGAAGGAGCCGGATGTCCGGGAGGAGGATTTCTTCAACTGCTCCACGGACCTGCTGTTCAAGCTGGATTCCAGCTGCCAGGCAAAGATCCACGCCGGTCCCGGTCGCCTGAAGAACAACCGCCCCAACGCCCAGCAGGACCCGGAGGTCAAGTTCATTCTGGACATGGACCTCTCTATGGCTGGCGGTCAGCTGCCCTGC
This sequence comes from uncultured Dysosmobacter sp., assembly GCA_934565855.1. Classification (GTDB taxonomy): domain Bacteria; phylum Bacillota; class Clostridia; order Oscillospirales; family Oscillospiraceae; genus Oscillibacter. The sequence goes on along the minus strand of CAKTIO010000006.1, from coordinate 177,609 downwards.
ACCCTCTCCGCCGGCGCGCTGGAAACGCTGCACGCCCACGCCACCGAGCTGTTTGAGGGCGCCATTACCGACACACTGCGCACCGCAATGGACCCCCAGTAAAAAAATATCCGATTATGCGAAAACCGGAGGAAGCCCGTAAGAGCTTCCCCCGGTTTCCTTTATTCTTCTCCGTATTACTGCGGCAGCAGCTGCACCGTTCCCCGGGCGCAGTCCACCGACACCCGGTCGCCATCCCTCAGGGTCCTGGTGGCGCCCGCCGCGCCGACGATCACCGCCTTGTTCAGCGCCAGTCCCAGTGTGGCGGCGTGGCTGTTGACGCCGGATTCCTCGCTGACCACCGCGGACGCCTGGCGGATCTCCTCCAGCACCTCGTTGGTGGTATAGGGCACTACCAGCACATCGCCCGGCTGGAACTTTTCCCGCACCTCATCCAGTGTGCGGCAGACGCACAGCCGTCCCGACGCGGTCCCCTTTCCGATGCCCACGCCGTTCAGCAGCGCCCCGCCCACCATGTGGACCTTGATCATATTGGTGGTGCCGGGGATCCCCACCGGAACGCCTGCTGTCAGCACCACCAGGTCGCCCTGCTTCACCAGTCCGGCGCGCTCCGCCGACTGCACCGCCAGCTCGATCAGCTCATCCGTGCTGCCTGCCTGCGGCATCAGAATGGGCGTCACGCCCCAGAACAGCGCCATCTGCCGCCGGACCTGCTCGCTCAGCAGGCAGGCGATCACCGGCGTTCCCGGGCGGAAGCGGCTTGCCAGGCGCGCGGTGGCGCCGCTCTGGCTCACGGTAATGATGGCGTCCGCGCCGATCTCCATTGCCGTGGAGCAGGCGGCGTGGGCAGTGGCTGCGGCAATGGACAGGCGTGCCGCACTGCTGACGGTGTTCCGCATCCGCTTTCCATAGTTGATGTCGCTCTCTGTCCGCACCGCGATGGCGTCCATCGTCTCCACCGCCTCCACCGGGTATTTTCCGGCGGCGGTCTCGCCGGACAGCATGATCGCCGAGGTCCCGTCGTAGATCGCGTTGGCAACATCCGTGATCTCCGCCCGGGTGGGTCTGGGATTCTCCATCATGGAATCCAGCATCTGCGTTGCCGTGATGACCGGCTTGCCGCAGGCGGTGCACTGGGCGATCATATTCTTCTGAATGACCGGGATCTCCGTAAAGTCGATCTCCACGCCCATGTCGCCCCGCGCCACCATCACGCCGTCCGCCACCGACAGGATCTCCGCCAGGTTGTTCACGCCCTCCTGATTCTCGATCTTTGCGATGATGCGGATGGGCGAGGCATGCTCGCTGAGCAGCTGGCGGATCTCCCGCACATCCGCCGCGGAGCGCACAAAGCTGGCGGCAATATAGTCAAAGCCCTGCTCGATGCCGAAGAGGATGTCCTCCCGGTCCCGCTGGCTCATATAGGGCATGGACAGGCGGACACCCGGCACATTGACGCCCTTTTTGTCCTTCATCACGCCGTCGTTTTCCACCCGGCAGCGGATGGTCCGCGCCGTCGTCTCCAGCACGGTGAGACGCACCAGACCGTCATCCAGCAGGATGGTGTCTCCCGCCCGGACATCCTCCGGCAGCTCCGCATAGGTGATGGCGCACCGGGTCTCGTCTCCCGGCACATCCTCCGTGGTCAGCGTAAACTCCCCGCCGGTCTTCAGCTGCACCGGACCGTTGGCAAAGCTCTTCAGGCGGATCTCCGGTCCCTTGGTGTCCAGCATTGCCGCCACCGGCAGGTCCAGCTCCCTCCGCAGGCGCTTTACCTCCTCCAGCCGCGCCAGATGCTCCGCGTGGCTGCCGTGGGAAAAGTTGAATCTGGCGACGTTCATTCCCGCCAGCATCATTTTTTTCAGGTTGTCTCCCCGGTCCGTCGCCGGTCCCAATGTGCATACGATCTTTGTTTTCCGCATCCTCTGATTTCCACCTTTCCAGTCTCCGGCAGCCGCCCGCGCCTGCCTGCCCTGCTTTCCGCATGGTCCCTTTCCTGAAATTGTACCATACCTTTTTCCCGTTGAACAGCAGTCCCGCAAATTTTTCCCCTCCGGATGGGATGCTTTCGTCTCTTGCTTTTTCCGCCGCTCCTGCGGTATGATGGAAAAAAAGCTTCAGAAAGCAAGAGGTTTGAGGTCATGGAACACACAATGAAGGTCATCGCCCGGATCCACACGGACTTTCCGGAAAAATTCGGCATTCCCCGGCAGAGCGGTCTGGTGGAGGCGCTGCGTGCCGAGATCGTCTTTGAGCCGGAGTACCGGAATCCGGACGCCCTGCGCGGTCTGGAGGGCTTTTCCCACCTCTGGCTGATCTGGGAGTTTTCCCAGGCGGTCCGGAAGGACTGGTCCCCCACCGTCCGCCCGCCCCGTCTGGGCGGAAACGCCAGAATGGGCGTCTTTGCCACCCGCTCGCCCTTCCGCCCCAATCCCATCGGTCTGTCCTCCGTCCGTCTGGACCGCGTGGAGCCGCACACTCCCTCCGGTCCCATTCTGCACGTCTCCGGCGCGGACCTGCTGAACGAAACGCCCATCTTTGACATCAAGCCCTATCTCCCCTACGCAGACGCCCACCCGGACGCCCAGGGCGGGTGGACCGGCGGAGAGGCGGACGCCCTGCTGGAGGTCCGCTGCGCTCCGGAGCTTCTCCGCGGCTTTTCCGCCGACCGGCAGGCGGCGCTGCTGGGCGTTCTTGCCAACGATCCCCGACCGCACTACCAGTCGGACGCCGACCGGGTCTATGGGCTGCGCTTCGGCGGCAGCAACGTCCGCTTTACCGTGAAGGATCGCACACTCACGGTCCTGGAGATTACTCCGGAGCCTCCCTCCCCCTGACATTTGAAAAGCCGGGCGGCGCTGCAAAATGGAGCAGCGCCGCCCGGTCCTTTTTATTTCACTGTCACCGCAGTCATTCCTCCACCACGATGCCCCGCTCCTCAAACGCCTTCAGCAGGCGGTCCATATCCGAGGGAATGGTAATCGGCTCTCCGCAAACCTTGATGGCATTCGCCACATCCTTCAAGCCGTTTCCGGTCACCACGGACACCACCGTGTCGTTCCTTCCCAGAACGCCCTGCTCACACAGCTTCTTCACGCCCGCCGTGCCGGTGACGCCGGCAGGCTCGCCAAACACGCCGCAGGTCCTGCCCAGCAACTTCTGCGCCGCCATGATCTCCTCATCGGAGACGTTGACCACCAGACCGTTGGATTCCCGAATCGCCATCAGCGCCTTATCAGCGTTTCTGGGAACGCCCACCGCGATGGAATCCGCCAGCGTGTTTTCCTCCATCGGACGCCAGGGCTGGTTTTCCGCAATGGCGCGGTTCAGCGGGCAGCAGCCCTCCGCCTGGCAGGAGATCAGACGGGGCAGCCTGTCGATCCAGCCGATGGCATACAGGTCCTTCAATCCCTTCCAGACGCCCGCGATGGTGCAGCCGTCGCCCACGGAGATCGCCAGATAATCCGGCATGCTCCAGTTCAGCTGCTCGGCAATTTCCAGAGAGACGGTCTTCTTGCCCTCGGACAGGTAGGGATTGATGGCTGCGTTCCGGTTGTACCAGCCCCATTTTTCAATCGCCTGCTTACTCAACTCAAAGGTGTCCTCATAGCTGCCCTCTACGGAGATCACCGTTGCGCCAAAGGTCATCAGCTGCGCTACCTTTCCCTTGGGCGCCCGGGACGGGACGAAGATATAGGTCTTCAAGCCCGCGGCAGCGGCGTTTCCCGCCAGAGAGGACGCGGCGTTTCCCGTGGAGGAGCAGGCAATCACCCGCGCCCCGGTCTCCCGCGCCTTTGCCACCGCCATGGCGGAGGCACGGTCCTTCAGGGAAGCCGTGGGATTCTGCCCGTCGTCCTTCACCCACAGCTGCTTCAGCCCCAGAAGCTCCGCCAGTCTCGGCTCCTCATACAGGGGGGACCAGCCCACTCGCAGCGGCGTCGGTTCCGTGGTCTCCTCAATGGGCAGCAGCTCCCGGTAGCGCCACATGGTCCGCTCCTGCCGCGCCGCCAGCTTTTCCTTCGTCAGCTGTGCTTTGATGTAGTCATAGTCGTAGGTGATATCCAAAATGCCGCCGCACTCGCAGATCGTCAGAGCCGGCGTGGCTTCATAGGTCCTTCCGCACTTTACGCACTTGCCGTACAATACGTTCTTCATGGTATTCTCCTTCTCTCACAAAAAAACAGGGACGGGCGAACCGCCCGCCCCCGCAGCGTTTTTGGACTGTCTCTTACAGGCTCTTCAGCAGACCCGTGGCATCGTTGAAGGCATTGATCAACTCATCCAGCTCCTTTGCCTGCGCGTGAACGGCATCCCAGGTTCCCTCCGTGTCGTACCACAGGGCGTTCAGCTCCTCGCTGGTCTTTCCCTGCTGCTCGACCCAGGTGTAATACTTCAGGTTGTGGACCCGCTTCCGATCGTTGTAGGTCAACTCCATCAGGTTATCCGTCTTCAGCGCCAGCATGTGGATATTGTGGTCCAGCTCCGCCGCCTGTTCGGTATATGCGCCGTACTGCTCGTTCAGCTCCTGGATGCGGCTGCCGTACATCACCGCGGAGTCCGTCAGCACGGTGCCTACCACGTCGCGCTCGGTGAACTCATAATACTTTGCCATCTTGATGCAGCACAGCAGGTTTGCAATGCCGGAGATGCCCAGCCAGGTGAGCTTTTCGATCATTTCATCGTCCAGCCTCAGGGTGTGCTTCAGATAGCTCTGTCCCTCCGGGGTATTGAACAGGCGCAGCAGGCGCTGAGAATCCTCGTCGTCAATGGCGATTGCCATGTCCGTGTTCTTCACATTGTGGATCCAGGGGATATGCTTGTCGCCGATGCCCTCGATCCGGTGTCCGCCGAAGCCGTTGTTCAGGATGGTGGGACACTGCAGCGCCTCACCCACGCCCAGCTTCAGGTGCGGATACAGGTCCTTCAGGCGGTCGCCGGTGGACATGGTTCCGGCGGAGCCGGAGGTGAAGCAGGCGCCTGCAAAGCGGTCGCCGGGGCGCTTGACCGCCTCAAACACATCCGCCAGCGCGTTGCCGGTGACATTATAGTGCCACATGGGGTTGCCCATTTCCTCAAACTGGTTGAAGATCATGTACTGAGGGTCCTGCTTCAGCTCGTTGGTCTTGTCAAAGATCTCCTTCACGTTGGACTCACAGCCCGGGGTGGCAATGACCTCCGCGCCGATCTCATGCAGCCAGTCAAAGCGCTCCTTGCTCATCTCCGCGGGAAGGATCGCCACGCCCTGGGCGCCCAGCAGCCGGGAGTTGAAGGCGCCGCCGCGGCAGTAGTTGCCGGTGGAGGGCCACACCGCCTTGTGTACGTCCACGTCAAACTGACCGGTGACCAGACGGGGCGCCAGACAGCCAAAGGAGGCGCCCACCTTGTGGCAGCCGGTGGGGAACCACTTGCCTACCATTGCCACGATACGGCAGGGAACGCCCGTCAGCTCAGAGGGAAACTCGATGTAATTGGGCACCGCCTGGAACAGTCCGCCCATCTCCTTGGGCTCGTTCTTCCAGGTGATGCGGAACAGGTTCAGGGGATTGACATCCCACAGCCCCACCTTTTTCAGCCGGTCCTGAAGCTTCCCGGGAATGGTCTCCGGGTGCTGCATCTGCGCAATGGTAGGGATGATGATGTTGTTCTCCCGGGCCTTTGCCAGGTTATGGTCCAGTCCGGCTTTGTTGATGGAAAGATCGATCATATTATTTACCCTCCTGTTGATTGTTCTGCTTCGCGTCAATGTAGGAATACAACGTATACTTTGAAATACCGAAATATTTTGCGACCTTATCGCCGGATTTTGTCACCAGAAACGCACCGTTCTGGTTCAGGAAGCGGATCGCCCGGACCTTATCGTCCTTATTCATCAGCGCCACCGGCTTGCCCACCAGCGCCACCGACTGCTCGATCAGGTCGTCCAGCATGTCGCTGATGTTGACGATCTTTTCCGGCTCCGCCTGCTGGGCGCTGCCGGTGGAGACCAGGTCCTTCAGCTCGTTTTCCACCATCAGCATTCTGGAGATGTCGTAATTGATGGACAGGATCGCGCCCACCCTGCCGTTCCGTCCGTGGATATAGATGCTGGAGGACTTCAATATCTTCCCATCCGGCGTTTTCGTCAGATAGCACAAGTGGTCCTGCGGCTGCGCGTTCTGGCTTTGCAGCTGCTCGATCACCACGGTGGAGGCTCCGTCCCCCACCTTCCGCCCGGTGACGTGTCCGTTCTCAATGGCGACGATGGAATGGTCCGGATGGCGGCTCAGATCGTGGACCACCACCTCGCAATTTGCACCGAACTGCGCGGCAATGCCAGAAGCGATCTGCTTCAGCAGTTCCATTTTTCCGGTTTCCGTGCAGTATCCCTCCTCATAGGGGTCCCCTCCGCAGAGGGTCCCTGCTTATTTGATTTCATCATACCATACTTTTGTGATAAATCAATCCGTTTTTAAAAAAATTTTTAGGGTTTCTAATTTTTTGTTTGACATCTGCCTTTCTTATGTTATGATAGTAGTGGTTTAAAACGCAACTTCTGGAAAACAGGCTCGAATTTTCAATGATTTTAGGAGGCAGCGGTATGGATTTTGAAGCTATCAAGCGCGCGGCGCGGGACTATCAGGCGGACATGGTCCGGTTCCTGCGGGACATGATCGCCATTCCCAGCGAAAGCTGCGGAGAAGAGGGCGTTGTCAAGCGCATTCAGGCGGAAATGGAAAAGCTGGGCTATGACAAGGTAGAGATCGACGGGCTGGGCAACGTCATCGGCTGGATGGGCAGCGGCGACAGGATCATCGCCATTGACTCCCATGTGGATACCGTCGGTATCGGCAACATCAACAACTGGACAGACGACCCCTACAAGGGCTATGAGACCGAGGACATCATTTACGGTCGCGGCGGAAGCGATCAGGAGGGCGGCATGGCAGCCGCTACCTACGGCGTGAAGATCATGAAGGACCTGGGTCTCATTCCCGAGGGCTACAAAATCATGGTGGTCGGCTCCGTGCAGGAGGAGGACTGCGATGGTATGTGCTGGCAGTACATCGTCAATAAGTATTTCGCCGGGCAGGAGGACGCCCGCAGCAAGATCGAGTTCGTGATCTCCACCGAGCCCACGGACGGCGGCATCTACCGCGGTCACCGCGGCAGAATGGAGATCCGCGTGGACGTAAAGGGCGTTTCCTGCCACGGCTCCGCGCCGGAGCGGGGCGACAACGCCATTTACAAGATGGCGGACATCGTGCGCGAGGTCCGCGCCCTGAATGAGAACGGCGACGGAAAATCCTACGAGGTCAAGGGTCTGGTGAAGATGCTGAACCCCGAGTTCAACCCCGAGCACTATGAGGACGCACAGTTTCTGGGGCGCGGCACCTGCACGGTCTCCCAGATCTTCTACACCTCTCCCTCCCGCTGCGCCGTGGCGGACAGCTGCGCCATTTCCATCGACCGCCGCATGACTGCCGGCGAGACCTGGGATTCCTGCCTGGAGGAGATCCGCCAGCTGCCCAGCGTCAAGAAGTACGGCGACGACGTGAAGGTCAGCATGTATATGTACGACCGCCCCGCATGGACCGGCGAGGTCTATGAAACGGAGTGCTTCTTCCCCACCTGGATCAACAAGGAATCCGCCGCCCATGTGCAGGCACTGGTGGACGCCCACCACGCCCTGTGGGGCGACAAGCGCATCGGTCATGCCGACACCGATCCCTATAAGGACGCCATGCACCTGCGGGAGGGTCGCCCCCTGACCGACAAGTGGACCTTCTCCACCAACTGCGTCTCCATTCAGGGACGCTACGGCATTCCCTGCGTGGGCTTCGGTCCCGGCGCGGAGTCCTGGGCACACGCTCCCAACGAGATCACCTGGAAGCAGGATCTGGTCACCTGCGCCGCCCTGTACGCCGCCGTTCCCGGTCTGTACCGGAGCGAGAACAAGACTGGCGACGTCACGGAATTCCGTCAGAGCCTGACCGACAACGACATTCAGTAAATTTTCAGGGCGCCTCCGCCCGTCCCGGAGCGGGAGAGGGCGGAAGCCACACTTCTATACGGTTATAAGGAGAAAAGCGCTATGTCTAAAACGATTGAACTGGCAAAGCATCTGGAAAAGCTGCACACCAACAACATGTATAAGTCCGACTTTTACTGGACCTGGGATAAAACCGACGAGGAGCTGGACGCCATCTTCACGGTGGCGGACGCCCTCCGGGACCTGAGAGAGCGCAACTGCTCCACCCGGATCTTTGACTCCGGTCTGGGCATCTCCATCTTCCGGGACAACTCCACCCGCACCCGCTTCTCCTTCGCCTCCGCCTGCAACCTGCTGGGCTTACAGGTGCAGGACCTGGACGAGAAGAAGAGCCAGATCGCTCACGGCGAGACCGTCCGGGAAACGGCGAACATGGTCTCCTTCATGGCGGACGTCATCGGTATCCGGGACGACATGTATATCGGTGAGGGGCACAAGTACCAGAAGACCTTCATGGACTCCGTCAAGGAGGGCTACCGGGACGGCATTCTGGAGCAGCAGCCCACGCTGGTAAACCTGCAGTGCGATGTGGACCACCCCACCCAGGCTATGGCGGACATGCTGCACATCATCCACGAGTTCGGTGGCGTGGAAAACCTGAAAGGCAAGAAGATCGCCATGAGCTGGGCGTACTCTCCCTCCTACGGTAAGCCCCTCTCCGTTCCCCAGGGCGTCATCGGTCTGATGAGCCGCTTCGGCATGGACGTGGTGCTGGCACACCCCGAGGGCTATGACGTGATGCCGGAGGTGGAGGAGATCGCCCGGAAGAACGCCGCAGCCACCGGCGGCTCCTTTACCAAGGTCGCCACCATGGAGGAGGCATTTGAGGGCGCCGACATCGTGTATCCCAAGTCCTGGGCTCCCTTCGCCGCCATGGAGCAGCGCACCAAGCTGTATCAGGCTGGCGACCAGGCTGGCATCGATGCACTGGAAAAGCAGCTGCTGGCACAGAACGCCCTGCATAAGGACTGGACCTGCACCGAGGAGCTGATGAAGCGCACCAAGAACGGCAGCGCCCTGTATCTCCACTGCCTGCCCGCCGACATCTCCGGTCTGTCCTGCAAGGAGGGCGAGGTGGACCAGTCCGTGTTTGACCGCTATCTGGTCCCCCTGTATAAGGAAGCCTCCTACAAGCCGTACATCATCGCCGCCATGATCCTGATGAGCAAGGTCAAGGACCCCGTTGCCACACTGATGGCAATGGACCGCGGCGACCGCAAGCGCAAGTCCTTCTGAGCCGGGGAATAATTTCTCTCCCACCCGTCAACACTAACGGCATACTCCATTCTGACAAAGAGAGGTAATTTGTGATGCCGAAACGAATCGTCATTGCTCTGGGCGGCAACGCACTGGGAAAAAATCTCCCGGAACAGATGGCGGCAGTCAAGCAGACTGCCAGGGCGATTGTAGATCTGATTGAAGACGGACACGAGGTAGTGGTGGCGCACGGAAACGGTCCGCAGGTCGGAATGATCAATGTCGCCATGACGACCCTTTCCCGGGAAGACCCCACCCATCCGATGGCGCCCATGTCCGTATGCACCGCCATGAGCCAGGGCTATATCGGATACGATCTGCAAAACTCCCTGCGGGAGGAGCTGCTGAACCGCGGCATCCATAAGGCGGTCGCCACCATCCTGACGCAGGTGGAGGTGGACCCCAGGGACCCCGCCTTCCAGAATCCCAGCAAGCCCATCGGCACCTTTATGACCGAGGAGGAGGCGGAGGAAATGCGCCGCCGGGGCAACGCCGTGATGGAGGACGCCGGGCGCGGATGGCGGCGGTGCGTCGCCTCTCCCAAGCCCAAGTCCATCATCGAGATTGAGACCATCCGCACCCTGATGGACGCGGGTGAGGTGGTGGTCGCCTGCGGAGGCGGCGGCATTCCGGTGTACCATACTGAGGGCAACCATTTGAAGGGCGCAGGCGCGGTCATTGACAAGGACTTCGCCTCTGAGCTGCTGGCGGAGGAGCTGGACGCGGACACGCTCATCATCCTGACAGCGGTGGAACGGGTCGCCATCCACTTCGGCACGCCCCAGCAGACCTGGCTTTCCCAGCTGACGCCCCAGCAGGCGCGGCAGTATGAAGCCGAGGGGCAGTTTGCCGCAGGCTCCATGCTGCCCAAGGTGCAGGCTGCCGTAAGGTTCGCGGAATCCAAGCCGGGGCGCACAGCGCTGATCACGCTGCTGGAAAAGGCGCGGGACGGCATTGCCGGGCGCACAGGCACCGCAGTCAGCCAAGCCTTTTCCTGAATTTTCGCAGGACTTCCGCCTGCTTTTGCAGAGGACGAATTCTTCGTCCTCTGCTTTTTTTGTAATTTATTCTAATTTTTTGAAGCAGAGCTTTTGGATTTTTTCATATACTTCTCTTGGAAATTTGATCTTACTGGTTGAATTTTAATTTTCCAGACTGTATGATGAAAACAGACAAGGCTTTTCTTGTCTGATGTAATATCTATTTTTATAAGGAGGACTAACAGAATGAAGAAGTTCCTTGCACTGCTGATGGCAGCAGCCATGACGTTCAGTCTGGCAGCCTGCGGCAGCTCCAGCTCCAGCGACACCTCCGGTTCTGGTTCCAGCTCTGGCTCCGCCAGCTCTGCCGCAGCCAGCGACCTGAAGGTGGGCGTCATCCTGATCGGTGACGAAAACGAGGGTTATTCCTATGCCCACATCGAAGGCGTTGAGCAGGCAAAGGAGACCCTGGGGCTCAGCGACGACCAGATCATTTACAAGTACAACATTCCCGAGGATGAGACCTGCTATGACACCGCCATCGACCTGGTGGAGCAGGGCTGCGACATTATTTTTGCCAACAGCTTCTCTCATGAATCCTACATCCTTCAGGCAGCCAGCGAGAACCCCGACGTGCTGTTCTGCCACGCCACCGGAACAATGGCAAAGACCTCCGGTCTGGACAATTTCTGCAACTACTTCACCCGCATCTATGAGTCCCGCTATGTCTCCGGCGTAGTCGCCGGTCTGAAGCTGAAGGAAATGATGGACAACGGCGAGGTGACCGATCCCTACATCGGCTATGTCGGCGCCTATCCCTACGCAGAGGTGGTCTCCGGCTATACCGCCTTCTTCCTGGGCATCCGCTCCATCGTTCCCGATGCACATATGGACGTTCAGTACACCAACTCCTGGTTCGACATCACCAAGGAGGCTGAGGCTGCCAACGCTCTGATGAGCAAGGGCTGCGTCATCATCGGTCAGCACGCGGACTCCACCGGCGCTCCCTCCGCTGTGCAGGCTGCCCATGAAAAGGGCGAAAACGTGTTCTCCGTGGGCTACAACATCGACATGCTGTCTGTCGCTCCCGATGTGGCGCTGACCTCCTCCCAGAATGTCTGGGGCGTTCTCTATACCGAGCTGATCCAGCTGGCTATGGACGGTGGCACCCTGGAAAAGGACTACACCGGCGGCTATGCCGAGGGCGCTGTGAAGATCTCCGATCTGGGTCCCGCCTGCGCGGAGGGTACTGCTGACAAGGTCGCTGAGACGGAAGCCGCCATCAAGGACGGTTCCCTGCACATCTTCGACACCTCTACCTTCACGGTGGGCGGTCAGCCTGTGACCAGCGCCTTCGCAACGGACACCGACGGCGACTTCACTCCCGACGCAGACGAGGCGATCATCGACGGCTACTATCACGAGTCCTACTTCCAGTCGGCACCCTCCTTCTCTCTGAGAATCGACGGTATCACCGAGCTGGGCTGAGCAAGGGCTATCCCCGACCCAAGGAGGGGGCTGCCATCCGGCAGTCCCCTCTCTTTCTTTTTCACGGAGCAGCTGCTCCGACTTCACGAAATGCACCCGGAAAATCGTTAAAATAGGTCAACCTATTTGCATTTACACCCGCTCCTTCTGTGCAAATCCAACAATTATTTTTACCTTTGTAATTTACAACCACTGGTATCCATGCTATACTGGTCCCACAGGAAAATCCCCTGTGGCACCGTGCTTTTCCCGGAGCCTCATACCGGATATCAAGCCATCTCTGGCAGGAAAGGATGGTCTTTTTGGAAACTGTAAGCGCAGTACAACTGAAAAACGTCACCAAACGCTTCGGCAGCGTTGTTGCCAACAACCGTGTCAACCTGGAACTCCGGCGCGGCGAGATTCTCTCTCTGCTGGGTGAGAACGGAAGCGGAAAAACCACCTTGATGAATATGCTGGCAGGCATTTATTACCCCGATGAGGGCGAGATCCTGATTGACGGAAGGTCCGTCACCATCCGCTCTCCGAAGGATGCCTTCGACCTTGGCATCGGCATGATCCACCAGCACTTCAAGCTGGTGGACGTCTTCACCGCCGCGGAAAACATCGTTCTGGGGCTGAAGGAGGAGGGCAGGCTGGACCGCAGGGCCATTGCCGACCGGGTCAAGGAGATCAGCGACCGCTACGGCTTTGACATCGACCCCAACCAGAAGGTCTATGACATGACCGTCTCCCAGAAGCAGACTGTGGAGATCGTCAAGGTCCTGTACCGCGGCGCCAGCATCCTGATTCTGGATGAACCCACCGCCGTGCTGACCCCCCAGGAAACCAACAAGCTCTTTTCCGTGATGCGCAACATGAAGGCGGACGGAAAGGCGCTGGTCATCATCACCCACAAGCTCCACGAGGTCATGGACGTCTCCGACCGCGTGGCAGTCCTGCGCAAGGGTGAGTACATCGGAGACGTCGCCACCAAGGATACCGACCCGCAGAAGCTCACCGACATGATGGTGGGACGGGCAGTCACCCTGAACATCGACCGCCCCAGGGCGGACCATCTGGTGAAGCGGATCGAGGTGCAGCACCTGACCGTCCGGGACAAGGACGGCGTCAACCGCCTCTCCGACGTCAGCTTTACCGCCCAGGGCGGAGAGATCCTGGGCATTGCCGGCATTTCCGGCTCCGGACAGAAGCAGCTGCTGGAGGCAATCGCGGGGCTTCAGCCCGCGGAGGAGGGCTCCCACGTCATCTACACGGATGAAGCCGGCGTGGAGCATGAGCTTCTGGGCAGGAACCCTCTGGACATTGCCAAGCTGGGCGTTGTGCTCTCCTTCGTTCCGGAGGACCGTCTCGGCATGGGGCTGGTGGGCAACATGGACCTGACCGACAATATGCTGCTGCGCAGCTATCTGACCGGACGCGGCGTTTTCGCGGACCGCAAAAAGCCCAGAAGGCTGGCGGAAAGCGTGGTGGATGAGCTGGAGGTCGTCACACCCAGCATTTCCACCCAGGTCCGCAAGCTCTCCGGCGGCAACGTGCAGAAGGTGCTGGTGGGACGGGAGATCGCCATGAATCCCACCGTGCTGATGTCCGCCTACGCCGTGCGCGGTCTGGACATCAACACCTCCTACACCATCTATAACCTGATGACAGAGCAGAAAATGAAGGGCGTCGCCGTGATCTATGTCGGTGAGGATCTGGACGTTCTGGTGGAGCTGTGCGACCGCATTCTGGTTCTGTGCGGCGGACAGGTCAGCGGCATTGTGGACGGACGCACCACCACAAAGGAAGAGATCGGTCTGATGATGACCCAGCTGCATCAGGAACAGGAGGTACAGGCATGACTGCAACACATGAACACAAGGAGCCTCTCTTCCGCATCTCCAAGCGCACCGGGATCTCCAAGCCCAAGGCGCTGTTCATCCGCGCCGCCGCGCTGCTTCTGGCGCTGATCGTCTCCGGTCTGGTCATCTTCTCCATTGTCGAGCTCAGCCCCCTGAAGGTCTACGTCGCCATGTTTGAGGGTGCCTTCGGCACCAGCCGCCGCGCCTGGGCAACCATCCGGGACGCCATGATGATGCTCTGCATCGCGGTGGGGCTGGCACCCGCCTTTAAGATGAAGTTCTGGAACGTGGGCGCAGAGGGGCAGATCCTGGTGGGCGGCATTGCCACCGCCGCCTGCATGATCTACTTCAAGAGCATGCCCACCCCCCTGCTGTTTCTGGTCATGATCGTTGCCTCGCTGATCGCCGGAGGGATCTGGGGCATTATCCCCGGCATTTTCAAGGCGCGGTGGAACACCAACGAGACCCTGTTCACCCTGATGATGAACTATGTCGCCATCCAGCTGACCAGCTACTGCGTTTCCAAATGGGAAAACCCGGCTGGCTCCAACTCCGTGGGCATCATCAATCAGAAAACCCACGCCGGCTGGATGCCGTCCCTGCTGGGGCAGTCCTATCTGCTGAACGTCATCATCGTGCTGGCGCTGGCGGTCGCCATGTATATCTATCTGAAATACTCCAAGCACGGATATGAGATCGCCGTGGTGGGCGACTCCGAAAACACCGCTCGCTACGCCGGCATCAGTGTGCGGAAGGTCTTTGTCCGCACAATGGCGCTCTCCGGCGCGATCTGCGGTCTTGCCGGCTTCCTTGCCGTTTCCGGCGCGTCCCACACTATTTCCAGCTCCACCGCCGGCGGGCGCGGCTTCACCGCCATCATCGTCGCGTGGCTTGCCAAGTTCAACACCTTTGTGATGATCCTGATTTCCTTCCTTCTGATCTTCCTGGAAAAGGGCGCCATTGAGATCGCCTCCCGCTATCAGCTGAACGACTACGCGTCGGAGATCATCACCGGCATCATCCTGTTTTTCATTCTGGGCAGCGAGTTCTTTATCAACTATAAAGTCAACCTCCGCCGCAAGCATCACTGAGAAAGGGAGGCACACCTTATGTCACAGCTGATTTCTCTGTTCCAAGCCGCCATCGTCTTTGGGACCGTGATCCTGTTCGGCGCCACCGGTGAGATCCTGACGGAAAAATCCGGCAACCTGAACCTGGGCGTTCCCGGCATCATGTATCTGGGCGGCATTTCCGGCTTGATCGCCGCATTCTTTTATGAGGCGAACGCCGCCTCTCCCTCTCCCGTTGCCGCCGTGCTCCTGTGTACCCTCTGCACCTTTGCCGTGTCCGCCTTAGGCGGTCTGCTGTTCAGCTTTCTGACCATCTCCCTCCGCGCCAATCAGAACGTGACCGGTCTGACGCTGACGATCTTCGGCGGCGGCGTGGCAAACTTCTTTGGCGGCAGCCTGAACAAGCTGGCTGGCGGCGTGGGACAGATCTCCGTCGCCGTTGCCTCCAGCGGCTTCCGCGCCACCACGCCGCTGGCAAAGTCCGGCGTGATCGGAAAGCTCTTCTTCTCTTACGGCTTCATGGCTTACCTCGCCGTGATCATCGCCATCGGCACCCAGTATTTCCTGAACCGCTCCCGCGCCGGTCTGAATCTCCGCGCCGTGGGTGAAAATCCCGCCACCGCAGACGCCGCCGGCATCAACGTGACCCGGAACAAGTATCTTGCCACCTGTGTCGGCGCCGGGATCTCCGGTCTGGGCGGTCTGTACTACGTTATGGACTACACCAAGGGGACCTGGGCAAACGACGGCAGCATTGAGGGACTGGGCTGGCTGGCAGTGGCGCTGGTCATTTTCGCCACCTGGAGATCCGTTCACGCCATCTGGGGCGCATACCTCTTCGGTCTGCTCTCCTGGATGTATTTCTACGTTCCCGGACTGACCCGCAGTTCCCAGGAGCTGTTCAAGATGCTCCCCTATCTGGTGACCATCGCGGTCCTGATCGTCATTTCCCTGCGGAACCGCAAGGAAAACCAGCCCCCCGCAAGTCTGGGACTGGCGTATTTCCGTGAGGAGCGCTGAGCCTGTGCCATCTATTTGAAAAGGAGAATTTTTCATGAAAGTGATTCAAACCGACAAAGCACCCGCCGCCATCGGTCCCTATTCTCAGGGCTATATCAGCAACGGTCTTTTCTTCACCTCCGGTCAGATCGGACTGGACCCCGCCACCGGCGCCCCCGCCGGAAACGACATCGTGTCCCAGACCGAGCAGGTAATGAAAAATCTGGGCGCCCTGCTGGAGGCTGCCGGGACGGATTTCTCCAGAGTGGTGAAAACCACCTGCTTCCTCTCCGACATGGGCAGCTTTGCCGTCTTCAACGAGATCTACGGGCGCTATTTCACCGGAAAGCCCGCCCGCTCCTGCGTCGCCGTTAAGACGCTGCCGAAGGAGCTTCTGGTGGAGGTCGAGGTCATCGCAGAGGTCTGAGCTCCCGCTTCGGTCATTTCAGGGAAGGTGTTCTCACAGTGGGAACACCTTTCCTTTTTCTGTCGTTTTGTGAAGAGCTAAACGATTTTGTTATATTATAAACTATTTGCCGAAACGTTTACAACCGGTAACTTTCGTGCTAAAATGTTCCAATATTCATCATTTATCCAAATGATCCAACAAGCACAGTCTTACAAGGAGTGAGTCCCAATGAGTCGTCTTGATATTAAGACACCCAGTAAATCCCAAGCCGTTGTCGATCAGCTGTACCGCAATGTGGAGCGCCGCATTGCCGCCAGCCCTCCGGGTCTTTGTCCCATTGACATGGCGCTGAACTTTCTGAACCTCTGCCATGCGCAGACCTGCGGAAAGTGCGTTCCCTGCCGCATCGGTCTGGGACAGCTGTCCGAAATGCTGCAGGAGGTTCTGGACGGTGAAGCCAATCTGCGGATCCTGCACCGCATTGAGGTGACCGCGCAGACCATTGTCGATACCGCGGACTGCGCCATCGGCATCAACGCCGCGCAGCTGGTCCTGATGGGCTTGAAAAGCTTTCACGACGATTACGAGGAGCATATTCTGCACCACCGCTGCCTGGGCAGCCTGAAAAACCCCGTTCCCTGCGTGGCACTCTGCCCCGCGGGCGTGGATATTCCCGGCTACATCTCCCTGGTGCGGGAGGGACGCTATGAGGACGCCGTCCGGCTCATCCGGAAGGACAATCCCCTGCCCGCCTCCTGCGCCTATATCTGCGAGCACCCCTGCGAAGCCCGCTGCCGGCGCAACATGGTGGACGACCCCATCAACATCCGCGCCATCAAGCGGTTTGCCGTGGACCACGCCGGAGACGTCCCCCAGCCGGAGTGCGCGCCGCCCACCGGAAAGAAGATTGCTGTCATCGGCGGCGGTCCCGGCGGTCTCTCCGCCGCGTACTACCTGACGCTGATGGGACACAAGGTCACCATTTACGAGCGCCGCAAGCAGCTGGGCGGCATGATGCGCTACGGCATTCCCGACTACCGCCTTCCCCGGGTGAAGCTGGACGAGGAGATCGACTCCATCCTCTCTCTGGGCATTGAGACCCGGACCGGCGTCAACATCGGCACCGACATCACCTTTGACCAGCTGAAGCGCTCCTATGACTGCCTGTACCTCTCCATTGGCGCACACACCGACAAGAAGACCGGCATTCCCGGCGAGGACAGCGCAGGCGTCATCTCCGCCGTGGAGCTTCTGCGGCGGATCGGCGACGGAGAAAAGCCGGACTTCACCGGGCAGAACATCGCCATCATCGGCGGCGGCAACGTGGCAATGGACGTCACCCGTTCCGCCATCCGTCTGGGTGCGCGGAAGGTCTCCTGCGTCTACCGCCGGCGGCAGGAGGATATGACCGCCCAGCAGGAGGAGGTAGAGGGCGCCATCGCAGAGGGCGCCGAGATCCTGACGCTGGAGGCGCCTGTCCGCATTGAGGCTGACAAGGACGGACACGTTGCCGCCCTGTGGACGCAGCCCCAGATCATTGGCGAGGTGGACGCCCACGGTCGTCCCCGTCCCAACACCGCCGAGGTTCCCGAAAAGCGCATTCCCGCCGACCTGGTCATCGTCGCCATCGGTCAGGGCATTGAGACCAAGGGCTTTGAACAGGCTGGCATCCTCATTCAGCGGGGCGGCACCCTGCTTGCCGATTCCAGCACCCGCCTGCCGGAAATGGAAGGCGTGTTCGCCGGAGGCGACTGTGTGACCGGTCCCGCCACCGTGATCCGCGCCATTGCCGCCGGCAAGGTCGCCGCCGCCAACATGGACGAGTACCTGGGCTTCCATCACGAGATCCAGGCGGACGTCTCCATTCCCACGCCGAAGTTCTATGACCTAAAGCCCCGTGGGCGCGTTGACACCACGGAGCGGGACGCCTTCGACCGGAAGGACGACTTTGAGTGTATTGAAAACGGCTTATCTTTGGAGGAGGTCCAGCAGGAATGCTCCCGCTGCCTGCGCTGCGACCACTTCGGCTATGGAATCTTTAAGGGAGGTCGCGTGGAAAAATGGTAAACGCAGTGATTGATGGACGTCCCATTTCCGTCGCGGAGGGCACCACGATTTTACAGGCTGCCAACGAGATTGGAATCGGAATTCCCCATCTTTGTTTTTTGAAGGAGATCAATGAGATCGCCGCCTGCCGCATCTGCGTGGTGGAGGTTGAGGGAACAGACCGGCTGCTGCCCGCCTGCAACAACGCGGTCTCCGAGGGCATGGTCATTCACACCAACTCTCCGAGGGTGCGCCAGGCGCGCCGCACCAACCTCCGCCTGATCCTCTCCCAGCACGACTCCAACTGCACCACCTGCATCCGCAACGGAAACTGCGCCCTGCAAAAGCTGTCCGGCTATCTGAACATCCATTACCAGCCCTACAAGGTGCAGCCGGAGCGCACCTTTGTGGATCTGGACGAACCGGTGGTCCGGGAGGCAAGCAAGTGCATCAAGTGCATGCGCTGCGTGCAGATCTGCGACAAGGTGCAGGGCATGAACATCTGGGATGTGTCCGGCACCGGCTCCCGCACCACGGTGGACGTCAGCTATAACCGGCTGCTGAAGGACACGGACTGCACCTTCTGCGGGCAGTGCGTGACCCACTGTCCCACCGGCGCGCTGACCGCCAGAGACGACACCAATAAGGTCTTTCACGCGCTGGCAGACCCGGAGGTCACCACCATCGTTCAGGTCGCCCCCGCGGTCCGCGTGGCTTGGGCGGAGGCATTCCAGATCCCGCAGGAGTACGCCACTACCGGACGGATGGTCTCCGCCCTGCGGCAGATCGGGTTCGACTACATCTTTGACACCAACTTCGCCGCCGATCTGACCATCATGGAGGAGGGACGGGAGTTTATTGACCGCTTCGTACACCGCGGCAAGCACCGCTGGCCCATGTTCACCAGCTGCTGCCCCGGATGGGTCCGCTTCCTGAAGTCCCAGTATCCGGACTACACCTCCTGCCTGTCCACCGCAAAGTCCCCGCAGCAGATGTTCGGCGCGGTGGCAAAGAGCTACTTTGCTGAAAAGCTGGGTATTGACCCCCACAAGCTGTTTGTGGTGTCTATCATGCCCTGCACCGCCAAGAAAAAGGAGTGCGAGCTGCCCACCATGCGGAACGCCTGCGGCGACCCGGATGTGGACGTGGCGCTGACCACCCGGGAATTCACCCGGATGCTGCGCAGCGACCACATCGTTCCCAAGGATCTGGAAGAAAGCGCCTTTGACTCTCCCCTGGGCAGCAGCAGCGGCGCCGCCGTGATCTTCGGCACCTCCGGCGGCGTGATGGACGCCGCCCTGCGCAGCGCCTATTACTTTGTCACCGGCAGCAACCCGGACCCGGATGCCTTCCGCGCCATCCGCGGCAACCAGCCCTGGAAGGAAGCCACCTTCCAGATCCCGGGCGCCGGAGACGTTCATGTGGCGGTGGTCTCCGGTCTTGCCAACACCCGCAAGCTGATGGAAGCCATTGACAAGGGGCAGGTCTCCTATGACTTCGTTGAGGTCATGGCGTGTCCCGGCGGCTGCGCCGGCGGCGGTGGACAGCCCATCCACAACGGCGAGGAGCTTGCCGAGGAGCGCGGCAGCCACCTGTGGCAGCTGGACTCCCACGCCGCCATCCGGTTCTCCCACGAAAATCCGGATATTCAGGTCCTGTACCGGGAGTATCTGGGACGCCCGCTGGGCGAGCGCTCCCACCACCTTCTGCACACGGACCACACCGCCTGGGAGATGCCCTCTCAGGAGTGATGCGCCACACCAGATACAAAAAGGGACAGGAACGGAAATGCTCCGTTCCTGTCCCTTTTCATGCTCTCTGCCGCCTACAGGCTTTTGATCTGATTCCGGATGAGGGTCCCCACCGCCTCCGCAAGCTGCTCCAGCGAGCGGATGCGGGTGAACTCCCTTCCGTAGATCCGCCGGACCGCCGGAAGGTCCTCGTCCTCTCCGGTAAACACGCACAGCACGGAGATGCCCTCCATCCGCGCCCGGTGGACCTCCTCCGCCGTGTCCTGAATTGCCGTTTCCTCTGTGTAGCTCTTCATTCCGCCGTGGAGGTCCGCGACCTTTAAAACATCATTGGGCTTTGCGTCGGACAGGGTAATGAGCATCCGGTGCTCACAGCCCGTCTCCCGCAGCAGTCCCGCCGCCACCCGGATCGCCAGCCCGTCCCGGTTGCAGCCTGTTGTGAAGTAGTGGAAAATGTTTTCGTTTTTCTGCGGCTCGTGATAGTCCCGGAACAGGTTGACCACCGTATAGCCGCTCATGGAGCAGAAGGAGTACACCCGCACCGGCAGACCGCAGCGGGTCAGGCTCTCCGCAATGATGTACCCCTGGGTAGAGACCTGCTCCTGCCGGCTTCGCTGGGAGATGGACCCGTCCAGCAGGATATCCACCGACAGGCTGCCCATGCTGCCCTTCAGCTGCTTTTTGAAAATGTGGTCGTCATTCAGCACCGTTCCCCGCCAGACCCTGCCGCCCTGCAGGCTGCCGGTGGCAGCCATCACGTCAGAGGCTTCCATTTGCGTCAGCATGGAGTTGCGTAGCTCCTGTGTCAGCCGTTCAATGCTGATCCGGTTTTTCACCAGATTTTTTTGATAATACGCCTGGTTTTTCGCGATCTGCTTTAAATGCTCCCGCTTCTGCGCCCCCACATAGCCTGTCGCCAGAGAGGTGTCCCGGTAGACACCCCTGGTAAAATGCAGATGACAGGTCCGGTGGTTTCCCGTGCAGAACCTCTGCTCCAGCTGCTTTGCCCTCCGCTGGTCGTACAGCGGCTCTCCAAAATAATTGGTGATGTAGGTCCGCAGTCCCTGCTCCGTCTGGGAGGTGGTCATCGGCAGCGGCAGGCGCATTCCCTGCCGGTGCTTTTTCGCGGACTCGCCATATTCCCCGGCATGCTCTCCCAAGCCGAAGGAAAAGCCGCGGACGGTGGGCAGCCTGTTCTTTCCCGCCCTCCGCCTTCTGCCGAAGACCAAAAACCGCAGACCTCCCCGGCTTTTTCCGGCGGAGACCGCTTCCTCCTCCGCCGGCTCATAATCCAGATACTCCCGGAACAGTGTCTCCGCGTGCCGGACCACCTCCGCCGTGGACCACTCCGGAGAAAACGCCAGCCCCTCCAGCAGCTGCCGGTTCCGCTGGTCCAGCGGTGGTGCCTCCCCCAGCACACCGCGGAAATAGGCGTCCGTCAGGATATCCACCAGCCGCCCCTGCCGGTCCGCCGGCTTTCCGGCAGTCACCCTGCGGGCATACGCCCGGCGCAGCGCCGTCCACGCGGGACGCGCCAGTCGTTCCCTTTCATATATGGCATGCTCCAGCCCCAGCCACAGCAGGTTCTCATACAGCAGCTGCCCGGGCAGCCCCTGAAAGCTCTGGAAAAACGCCGCCAGCTCCTCCCATTGGTAATCCCGCCGGGCAGCGCCGATGACGCTGTTCCAGTACAGCTCCGCCCTTCCATTGGCGTCATATGCCCGCAGCTCCGGCTGAAAGCCGTAATCCTCCGCCGCGTTCCAGATCAGGTTGGTCGCCCGGCGCTTTTCAAATTCCGACAGCTCCATATCACTCGCCAAACAGCTGCGCCCGGTCCAGCTCCGCGGGCAGGCGCACCGCGATCAGGTCCTCCACCAGCTGCCGCTCAAATTCGTCAAAGCACTTGTTCACCAATCCCATCCGCAGGGCGGCGGCGGCCGGAAGCCCCCGGTCCATCAGGCGCACCGCCGCCAGCAGCCCCCGCAGGTCCAGCGCCTTGGTGGAGATCTCCGCGCTGTCGCACTTCTTGCGGATATCCTGAAACAGTCCGGCGAACTGCTGCACATATTCCTGCCGCAGCGCCGGGTACTGCCGCTTCAGCAGCTTTTCCAGATTTTCCTGGGAAATCACCGGCATATTGATGACCATGAACCGGGACGCCAACGCCTCGTTGATCTCCCGGGTACCGGCGTAGCCGTAGTTCATGGTGGCGATGAAGCGGGTCGCGTCGTTCAGCACGATCCGGTCATAGCCGGGAACATCGATGCAGCGCCGGAAGTCCAGCGTGGCGTGCAGCACCGCCAGCGATTCGTTCTTCGCCATGTTGATCTCGTCCAACACACCGAAGCCGCCCTCCTCCGCACAGCGGTAAATGGGACCCCTCCGCAGCTCCACCCTGCCGTTTTCAAAGGTATCCGTGCCGATCAGGGAGGCGGAATCCGTGTTGATGTAAAAGGAGATGTCCCACGCGGGTCTGCCGAACGCCGCAGCAAGCCCCTCTGCCAGCACGTTCTTGCCCGTCGCCTTGGGACCCACCAGCAGCAGGTTTTCCCCTGCCAGCAGCGCCGTTGCCGCCTCCTCCCAGATCTCCCTTCCGTAATACCTGTATCCCGGCACAGGGATCCGTCCCCGCACCTCCGCCCGGACCGGGCAGCGCCTCCGGAACGCCTCGATCCCGGCGATGATCTCCGGGGTAACGCCCTCCTGCCGCAGAAAATCCAGCATGGCTGCTTCCTCCCTCTTCCTGCCGGTCCGGCGTCCGCTTCCGCACGGACCGCGCGAGCCGTTTTATTCAAGGCTACTTTACCACGCCCGCCGCCGTTTTGGAATGGCTTTTAAAAAATTTGCAATCCGGAAAATTCGTGTTAAAATGTTTAGTTGTTGTTTTTGATCCCACGTCTTGGAGGATGTTTTTGTGAAAAAGAAAATTGCCATCATGAGTCTCTGCTTCACCGCCCTGATGTATCTGGTCCTCACCGTGTCCGTCGCCGGGCTGCTTGCCGCCTTTCCGGACGTTCCGGAGAGCCGGGTCATGCTGATCCTGACGCTGCCGAACCTGACGGGCATTGTGGGCATTCTCATCACCCCCTGCCTGACCCCCTACCTGTCCCAGAAGTCCCTTTCCATCCTCAGCCTGCTGTTGCTGCTGCTGGGCGGCGGCATCTGCCTGCTGCTGCACGATGTGCTTTACGCGCTGCTGTTCGCCAGCGCCATTATGGGCATCTCCTACGGCATGGTCAGCACGCTGTACCCCATGCTGGTAAATTCCAATTTCTCCGGCGATGAGCGCGTCACCGTAATGGGACTCTGTGCCGCCATGCTGCAGGGCGGACGCCTTGTCACCTACCTCATCGGCGGTGTGCTTGCCAAGCGGCACTGGTACGCCGTGTATGACACCTATGTGTTCGCCATCCTGGCGCTGCTTCTGGTCGCCGTCCTTCTGCCGGAGGATCGCCGCAGCGCCCAGTCCAGCCGGCAGTCCGCGCGGGACACCGCCTCCTTCACCAGCGGAAGGGTCTGGCTGCTGTCCTTTCTTGCCGCCATGTTCGCCTGCCTTTACTTCGTGATCTCCACGGACGGCTCTCTCTATGTGGAAAGCTACGGTCTTGGCACCGCCTCCACCACCGGAGTCCTTTCCTCCCTCTCCTGCGCGGTGGCGGGAGTCTTTGCCGCCCTGTACGGACGGATCAGCCGGATCACCGGGCGCTTCAATTTTGCCATTGCCTTCGTCATTCTGGGCATCGGCTATA
The DNA here is from genome assembly GCA_934565855.1 of uncultured Dysosmobacter sp. Taxonomy (GTDB): domain Bacteria; phylum Bacillota; class Clostridia; order Oscillospirales; family Oscillospiraceae; genus Oscillibacter. The sequence goes on along the minus strand of CAKTIO010000006.1, from coordinate 153,987 downwards.
CCTTTGCCGGCTGCCGGGTCAGCACCCTGTCCATCACCGTTGCCTTTGTCGCCAGCGCGCTGGGCATCGCGCTCTACACCCCCTGGCTGATGACCGCGATCTCTGACGCCGCCAACAGCGCGGACGCTCCCGTTGCTACCGCCATTGTGCTGACCTGCCTGAACATCGGATACTTTGCATCTCCGTATTTCACCGCGCCTGTGGGACGGTGCTTCGGCAATGGTCCCGCCTTTTCCTTCCTTGCCGCCGGCATCACCTCTCTGCTCTTCGCGGTGCTCACCGCGTTTTTGTGCCGGAAAAAGCCGCTGGTCTGATTTTCTCTGAAAAAGCACTTGTATTCTTCTCTCTTTTTCGTATAATAGAGAGAGTAAAACGATTACGGAGACACTTAGGAGGCTCCTCATGAATAGGAAACCCAAAATTCTGGTAGTCGGCAGCTTTGTTATGGATCTCATCGCCACCACGGACCGCGCACCGAAATCCGGTCAGACCATTGTGGGGCGGGATTTCCACATCGCTCCCGGCGGAAAAGGCGCCAATCAGGCGGTCCAGTGCGCGCGGCTGGGCGCGGATGTGACCATGATCGGCTGCGTGGGCGGAGATATCTTTGCCCGGGAACTGCTGGATACCGCGCGGGACGCCGGCGTCCATGTGGAACATGTGAAAATCGACCCCAGCGTATCCTCCGGCATCGGACATGTGCTGCTGGAGGTCACGGAACACAGCGCCCAGAACCGGATCACCGTCATTCCCGGCGCCAACCAGCACCTCTATCCGGAGGACATTGCCTGGCTCCAGCCCCGCATTCAGGAGTATGACATGGTGCTGCTGCAAATGGAGATTCCTCTGGAGATCAATCTGCTGGTCTCCCAATGGGCGGCGGACGCCGGGATCCCCGTGATGCTGAACCCCGCTCCCGCCGCCGCGCTGAGCGACCAGCTGCTGAGCCATGTGACCTATCTGACCCCCAATGAGCAGGAGGCTGCTGTGGAGACCGGGCTTCCGCTCCATACCACGGATGGGAGCATCTCCGAGACAGACCTTCAGGCGATCGCCGCCGCGCTGCGGGAGAAAGGCGTGGAGCATGTTATCATCACGCTGGGCGGAAACGGCTCTGCCGTGGTGGAGCAGACAGGCATCCATTACATCCCCATTGTGAAAATGCCCCACGTTGCCGACCCCACCGCCGCGGGCGATTCCTTTGTCGCCGCGCTGTGCATCGGTCTGTGCGCCGGGATGACCCAGGAGCAGGCGCTGTTCTTCGCCAGCTACACCGCCGCCATCACGGTTTCCCGGATGGGCGCCATGCCCTCTCTGCCCACGCTGGAGGAGGTCCTGCAGCTGATCCGTCAGCGCGGCGAGACCTCTATCCCCGTGCAGCTGCTGGACATTCTGAAAAGATAAGGAAAGCATGCGGACCCCTCCAACTGCAAAGCATATAACTGCGCAGCCAAGCGGTCGCAACTCTGAAATTAAATTTTAAACAAAAACTGACGTCCCATTTCGTGACGCCAGTTTTTGTTTTGCTTAAAACGCTTGAATGGCTTGACAGCAAATCTTATTCAACAGATTCAGACAAGATTCTCTTATGCCTTTGGATCACATGTTAAAGAAATGTTATGCGCAGAGCAAAAATCAGGAAGACCTTCTTTCTATCGGAACCATCGGGTGAATGAAGGCAATCACAAGCTTTGATATTTCCAAGGGCGCAAAACTGGCAGCCTATGCAACAAGGTGTATTGAAAATGAGATCCTGATGTACTTCCGCAGTCAAAAAAGCTGCGTTCTGTATTGGAAAAGGGTTCCTGTCCAGCCGTATAATCTCCCTTCCCGGCGGCAAAATCTTCTGAATCGCAGCAGGCATATATAGAAAGAAGTCCTGAAACCTTACGTTTCAGGACTTCTTTTGGAGTGTGTGACCAATAAAGATATTTCCAAAAAGCCTTGCAACTTAAGGCCTTGCAGGCAGTCGAACTTGCTTTTTTGTGTTTTGCATTTAGTTTTTGCTCGATTGACCGCTGTATTTCAATTTTAGTGTCTGATTCTCAAAATATTGATTGTTGAATTTGCTTGTCAAAAAAAAATAGTTGCTCAGCCTCTTCAAAAACTGATAATATCATGATAATTGTTTTATTAGAAAAAGTCAATACAATCGGCTTGGGTGTAAGCGAAAGCCCGCCGCTCATATAAGATTGCTTTCTTTATCTTGGGACAGAGTCACGGGCTGCTCATCATACCAAGTGCAAAAAGGCAAGAACTTCTCCCGATCCTCATCAGGCAGATTCATGAAGTCAATGATGTGCTCATTGGGAAACCAGTTCCCGCAGTAGGCAGGCATGACGCCCTCCGGTACGATCCCGATCTTTTCTTTTTCAGCTAACCGATCCGCCAGCATCTGTGCTTCGACCAGATAAACGGGAATGCGCGCTCTTGTCAGGGCAAGGTAGAACTTGACGGTTTCAATCGTCCGATTCCACGCATCTCCGGCCAGATAGAGAAAATAGCCGTCGTCATCCTCTATTACCTGAAGGCTGACATGTGTGGAATTTCCGCCGCGGCAGACCTCCCACGGATGTCCGCCATACCGATTTCTGTCATGAAGCCACGCATGAAACGCTTCAGGACTGTCCGCATCGATATTTTGCAGGCCATCATCCCGCCCATCGGCATGGAGATAATACTGATCCTTTGGTGCTTTGTCGCAGCCACTATATTGGTTTTCTGCATATCCCATGGCACAGAAACGGAAGAAGTCGTTTGCAGTCATAGATGGCAGTCGATCTCCTCCCAACACTGGATTCTCTGCCTGCGTGGATGCCTTTTCAATGAACTCTGCAACATCCGCAGGAGAAATATCTTGGAAAAAGTCCGCTCTTGCATCCGGCCAAACATCCCAATAGTCCTTGCGCCGGATCGTTCCCGTCCGATGCTGGGGCGGCAGGCTTTCACGGACAAAATCGTTGTAAGTCCCTGCTTTTAACATATCAATGCATTCTCTGACACCATCAACCAGCCATTCGACAAACCCAGAAATCTCATAGAGCCATCCAGCAGGTTCTCTGCGCTTGTCCTGAACGATCACAAGACTGTGACGGAGTGCAACGGCACGGTACCCCTCCTTCTTGTCCTCAACAGCTTGAAATTGGTACCATTTGACTTCGTCGGGAAACCAACTTTGCCACGCTTCTACGAACTCTTCCTCCGACTGATAGTTACCATCTGCAATTTCTTCCTCTGCATTGCCGAAGTCCTCGATTGAGCCCCTTTCTGCACGAAGCCAGAGCGACCTGCTCCCGTTTGGGGATGTCGGCGCAATCTGCTCCAGCAGAGCAAACAGCTCATCGAGCAGTTCTTTGCTTTTGTCATCGTAGATGCAGCTTGTCATTCCAAAATAGTCGTTTCGTCGAAGCCAGTCGATGTACCCATCCACTTTGGGCTGCGTTAATTTACCGTACAAGCTTCTCCACCTCCTCTGGGATTTCTTCTTCTGAATAAAATATCTTGCCATCATCCAATCGCAGACAGGCAAGCTGCCCGTATGCTGGGTAACGCTCGTGAGATGATGGATGCAGGAAACCGCATCCGCAGTCGCTGCCAAACCTGCCTCCACTTGAATACTACCATATTTCCAAGGTATTATAAATGGGATGGAAATGACCTACATTGCCGTGAATATTAGACATTACATGGATCATCGTCCATCAGCTTCTCCCATCTTTGGACTTCCTTGAGGGCTTCCTCCGTATAATCGAAAGGGATTCGTCCGAGCCGAACTGTTTCCTTGATAAACAGAATAATGGCATCTTCCACCGTCAGACCTTGACCTGCGAGTATCTCTGCGGCTTTTTCATAGATTTCCGTGGGGAGCCTAACTGTGATCGTTACCTGCTCCATCGCTGTCTCCTTTCTCCTCAAAGAGCATTCGGTACATTGACACGAAGTCACCGACAAGCTGCGGGTACTGATTGTAGATGTGGCGGCACAGCTTCTTAGACAGCTTCAGGAATCGGAGATCATCCCCGAAATCCAAAATACCGTCGAGGATATGCTCAATCTGCCCCTCATCGGTGATTCTCCCAGCAAGGACTTCATCCACAGCTTGAGAGTATTGCGCGTATGCCAGGCTGCGAAGTTCATTGATTCTCTCGGTGATCCATTGGATTTCCTTTAAAAGTTCTTCATTGTGTTCCATTTTCAGTTCCTCATGTATGGGTGTTAGTGGGTGTTCCATCCTTCTTGATCCTATCAATAACAGGCATGGGATTAGCTTCTATCAATTCTTCCAGTGTCCTTGGCGTATATCCCATGTAATCCATCATACAGCCCACATTGATCAGTCTGCTGGGGATACCCATATCCCATTGCTCACGCTTCCACTTCTCCACAAGATGCCACTCTCTTGTGTTATGGACATGCCCATAAAGCATGACTGCTCCGTAGTGCTGATTCTTGTAGAACAAGATAGGATAGTGGCTTAGAATGACCAGTGTATTTCCATCGTTGATCTCCGCATACTGCTCAATGCTCTCCCAATGGAATTGCAGTTGACCTCGAACCCGATCATGGTTACCTCGAATCAGATGCTTATGCCCATTGAGCTGCTGAATGATTCGGGCGCTGCTGGTTTCGTTCTTCCAAAAGGCGTCACCGAGCACATAGACCGTATCCTCCGGCGTGATACGCCCATTCCAGTTATGAATCAGCGTTTCTTCCATCTGGTCGGTATCCGCAAAGGGACGATTGTCAAAACGCAGCACATTTTGATGCCCGAAGTGCATATCCGCAATATAGTAAATCATGGCGATTCCGCTCCTCTCTCACTATCCTCTCTCGACAGCGCATTCTTTAAAGCCTGCTCCATCTCATGCCACTCACCGCGGTCATTCGAGATCTTGCATTTGATAATCTCAAGGAGCGTGATCATACACTCTGGAGATAATCCCGAAGCAAGCTCTTTTACCATCTGTACAGTCTCTGCCAAATCGGAGTCGTCAATCTCAGCGACGTATCGCACAGAGTTTTTGACCATAATCTCTATCTGCGACAGTTCCGGCAGCTTAAACCATCTGGCCGGGCATAAGACATAGGATTTATCCTCATGGTCAATAATCAGGGCAATGTCCTGTTTCGATACTCGCTCTAAAATGGCATCCATGTGTTCCCCAAACTCTTTGGAGGTAATGTGTTCCATTTCAGAGACCGAAGGCAGTTTTTTCATGTTGTATTCTCCTCATTCCTTAAATTGCTCGGTAGACCTCACGAGGCTCCCGTAGATATCGCCTGTGTAGTAAAACATTACGTGTTCCATCTTCCCGGCAACATTATACCAACTGAACCTGCACACATCTCGTATTTTCAGAAAACATATACACTCATGCAAAATCATATACATATCTCAAAGATACGAATCGACCGGAAGTCACAGGTGTTGACTTCCGGTCGATTGTTTTCTTAATACCGAGGGTTAAAATTGGAATCCGTCAGTTTATTACGCCTGTCCTGATGCTCTTTCAGGGATTTTTTCAGAGACTTCAGCACATCCAGAATGATAAGTGCCTCATAAGTGCTGCAATCTGAAAGAAGCTCAGATATTTCTTCGCTGGCACATAATTCTGAGTTGAAAGCCTGTCCGAGCAAAAGGCGGGTCGGAGACACATTCAGGGCGTTAGCAATAAGGACAAAGGTTTCCAAGCTCATACTTTTGAGACCACACTCTATGTAACTGATATAAGAGGGGGTTTTGTCCACCAGTTCAGAGAGCATTGCCTGCGATAAATGATTCCGCTGGCGGATCTCACGGATGTGGTTTCCAATGGTTTTGTAATTAAGACTCATAATAAGACCTCCAAAAAAATGTGGCCTTATTATATTGTATAGATTAGATATTAAACTTTACATTATATCAATTTCGCCCCGAGTTGATATATTCTTAGAGCATAATAGCGTAGAGGATATATTTCAAGGAGGGGAGCCGATGATGGAACAAGAGTTGACCGAGCGCCAATTGGTTGGCTCTCGCATCCGGGAGGCGCGGATTAAGCGGCGCATGAGTCAGGCGGATCTTGCGGTGAAAGCAAACATCTCTCTGCCTCATATCAGCAATATTGAACAAGGGAAAACCAGCATGAAGTTGGAATCCTTTATTCGAATCATCGAGGCGTTACAAGTATCCGCGGATTCTTTGCTTCGAACGGATGTGCCTGAAGTGAGGAGTCTCTATCAAAGTGAGTTTGATGAGCTGTTGGCAGATTGTTCCCCAAAGGAACTGGACTCTATCTTGAAAATTGTTCGAGAGTTGAAATCCACTATAGCCAGAAGAGACGAAGATAATATATAAGCTGCGAGTTAGGATAACCTATTCGCAGCTTTTTTTCTTATTTATCGACCAGGAGTCAATATGTTGACTTCTGGTCGATTTTGTTATTAGTTCCTGAATTATATAATTGCCTGGAAGAGAAACAACAAAGGAGCGCCGAATATGTCAGGAGAAATTGACCAGAGAGAGGAATCTACGCAGGAAATCATGCCCTCCTTTGATTTTTTGCTGGAGGAGAAATCTGAAAAGAATCCACTTTTGGCGGAACACCGTACTTGGCTAAAGAGCATTAAACGCGAACGGCCACTCCCGAAAAAGCATTACCGTGTGGCTGTGTACATTCGCTATTTCAATCAGACCCGATATGAGGATTACCTCTCCGCCCACAAGAAGCAGTTTCTGGACACATTGGCTCTTTGCCCCAATTGGGACTTCATTGGATTTTATGTGGACGAAGGCGGCACAGCGCCAAATATGGAAAGCGCCCCGGAATGGTCAAGGCTTCTTCAGGATTGTTATGACGGAAAAGTCGATCTTGTAATTACCCAAAAAGCAAGCAATATTTCCAAGAAGCTTTCTGAGCTTGCTTTCTGTGCACGGCTGTTAGCATCGCTGCAAAGGCCGGTCGGCATCTACTTCGTGTCCGAGGACATTTACACGCTGGCTTCCTACTATTGTGAGGATCTGCACGATCCTTTCTTCCTGCCCTCACCCGATTGGAAGATACTGTCTGACGACGAACCACGGAGGGAAATGCTGAATGATTGACGCATCCGTAAGAAGAGATAATGAAGCAAAGAAAGACCGAGTCCGACGCCGGATCAACACCAAGATCGATTCGGCGAACTACGAGTTCTTTCCTGCGAAAAAGCCTGTTGATTTTTATGACGATGAAGTGAAACAGCGCGTCGCTGTCTACGCCCGTGTTTCCACGGATAATATCCAGCAGACATCCTCGTATGAATTGCAGAAGAGGTATTATGAAGATTTCGTTGTTCACCATCCAAATTGGACACTAATCAAGATATACGCCGATGAGGGCATTAGCGGAACTTCTCTTGCTCACCGCGACGAATTCAACAGCATGATTGCGGACTGTCGCAGTGGACAAATCGATATGATCATCACCAAGAGTGTATCTCGCTTTGCTCGAAACGTGGTGGATTGCATCAGCATGGTGAGAATGCTTGCAGATCTTCCAAGTCCTGTGGGCGTGTTTTTCGAAAGCGAGTGCATTTTTTCCCTGAAAGACGACTCACAGATGGCACTCTCATTTCAGGCGACCATGGCACAGGAAGAATCACATATCCGCAGCAGAAGCATGGAGACCTCGCTTCGGATGCGGTTGGATGGTGGCCTGCCGCTGACCCCCAAGCTGCTGGGCTACTCTCACGATGCGGATGGAAATCTGGTGGTCAACCCAGACGAAGCGCCTACGGTGAAACTGATCTTTTATATGTACCTGTATGGATACTCCACTGCCGATATCGCTGCTGCCCTTACGGAACTGGGTCGAAAGACTTATTTGGGTAATGTCAATTGGACATCCAATTCCATCGTGCAAGTTCTTAGGAATGAGCGGCACTGCGGAGATGTTCTGACACGCAAGACCTTCACGCCGAATTACCTGAATCATAAATCCAGAAAGAACCGAGGTGACCGTCCGCAGAGTTTGTATCGAAACCATCACGAGGGCATTATCTCACGAGATGACTATATTGCTGTCCAGCAGATGCTGAACAACTCCAAATATGGTAACCACTCTATTCTTCCAGAGCTGCGTGTAATTGACAGTGGACTGCTAAGAGGCTTCGTAACCATTAATCCTCGCTGGGCTGGTTTTAAGCCAGCGGATTACTACCAAGCTTCCGCAAGTGTCTACGCACCTGATGGACAACAGCCAGAGAACCGGATCGCCTCGAGTATTACATTGGCACCTGGAAATTTTGATATGAGGGGCTTTGAGATTGCCCGAAGTGAGTTTTTTGATAATTATCACCGTCCCTATGTTTTGTTTCAGGATAAGAAAATCAAATTCAGCACTGCTTGTGTGCGTGTTTTCGGGAAAAACAATCGTGTCGAATTACTGGTCAATCCCATAGAAATGAAATTTGCCATTCGCACAGCTGCGGCAGACAGCCGCAATGCGGTGATTTTTTCAAAGCTGTCAAACGGAAAGTATCAGCCGAGGGAAGTTGCCGGAGGCGCCTATATGGAAGCATTGCTTCAGCTGTTTCATTGGAGTCTGGATTTGAAATATCGGGTTGCTGGAACTTTGTACCAAGCTGAAGCGGAATCTGCATGTATCTTCGATGTCTGTGACGCAGAAGTATTTATAAAGTCATATCTCATTTCCGGAAAACAGAGTGTAACACAGGAGCAAGAGGCCATTCAGCCACTCTCTACTCTGGGCAAACGGGTACGAGCTGTTCCGGAAGAATGGGTCGATTCTTTCGGAAAAAAGTATTATGTCCATCAGCAGTCTGCCGCTCCTGTTTGTGATCAAAGTGAGGAAGATTGGAAGATCCGAATGCAGGGGCAGCTATATGAGACTGGGCAGAAGCTCCATGTGACTGGATTTGACGAATTGAGAGATTACATTCGCCAGGAATTCAAGCGGCGAGGGATGGAGGAAAGTTAAATGAATGAGGAAAGGTCGGATTTTCATGAAGGGGTAATCAACAACATGCTCCTCTCCTTGGAAGAAGAACGCACCGATAGCAACCCACCTGCAGCACAAGAACCAAGCGTCATAGTACCATTGCCCGAGAGCACTTGTGAGGACAGTATCTTGGAGTTAGACGGGGAGTTCAACTATGACGGCTACCAGGTAGTACGCCGAGAATTCTTTGCTCATATCAATGAACCATCTGTGACATTTAATAACTACAAGTTCTATGTGAATGTTGCTTGTTTAAAGAAGTTTCCACAAGCAGACCATGTACAGGTGTTAGTCAACCAAGAGAGCAAGACTTTAGCAATTCGCCCATGCCTGCCGGAGGAGCGAGACGCCTGTGCGTGGTGCTATGGTGATTCCGGAAAGCGCAAACCCAAGCAAATTACCTGCAAAATGTTTTTTGCCAAGGTGTTTTCCATGATGAATTGGAATCTGGATTACCGGTATAAGCTTCTTGGCCGTGTGATCCACGCCAAAGACGAATGGCTTATTGCCTTTGATCTCACGGCTACGGAAATTTACCAGCGGATTCGGACGGATGGTGAAAAGCCAAAGTCCCTTCGAACACCCGTTTTCCCGGAAGGATGGAAAACGCAGTTTGGACTTCCTTTCCGTGAACACCAGAAGTCTATGCAAGTGGACATCTTCGAAGGCTACGCCGTGTATGGGCTGCGTGATAATACCGTGACCACGGATGTCTCTGAACTCGGTGCTTCTGAGTCCAGCAACAACAGCGATGGTCAAAATCTACAATAGGAGGATGCAGAATATGAACACACAACCTCAATTGCAAGTTTCGATAACACTTGATCCCCGGCGAAATAGAATACGTATCCATAGGCAGACTCTCCACAGCCTTGGAGATCCAGCATATGTGCAATTCCTTGTAAATCCGGAGGAACTCTATATTGCTGTTCTCGGTTCAGATAAGCCTGTTGTTGGAGGAACCGCAAACAAGGTTCGATTGTCCACAGACAGTTTTAGCACCTCTCAGTCCGTGGAGTTTTACAGCGCTACAATGATGAACCGCCTGTTGGATGTTGTGGGGGGATTTGATTTGCGTTTCAGCTATTTGCTAACAGGAGAAATCGATCAGATTAATCGAGTCGCTTATTTCTCCCTCAAAACGGCAAGGCAGGCTGTGTCAAGGAGACCACATGGCAGAGAAAGGATTTAAGCAGCTCAAGATCGACCCTGAGTTTAAAACTTTGATTCGCCCGCTTCGCAGGGAGGAATATCGGCAGTTGGAAGTTAATCTCGCCATGGAAGGATGTCGGGAAGCTATCATCACCTGGAATGATACGATTGTTGATGGACATAACCGCTATGAGATCTGCAACAAGTTACACATTCCCTACGAGGTCAAGGAACAATCATTTTCCGGCAAAGATGCAGCAATTGCGTGGATCTGCTCTAATCAACTTGGCCGGAGAAATATTTCGGAAGAAACCAGAAAGTATCTGATTGGCCGTCAGTATGAGGCGGAAAAGAAAGCTCAAAAAAACGGGAACGGCTATAATCAGTATTGTCCAAGTCCTTGGGGTATTTCAAAAAGAGGGCGCCGCCCGGATGAAGAGAGCGGGCGGCGAACAGCAGCTCGGCTCGGGAAGGAGTACAACGTGTGTGGAACGACAGTCCTAAAATATTCGAAGTATAGTGCCGCTCTGGACACTATCAGTCAAAATGCACCGGAACTGACCTCTCAAATTCTATCAGGGGCATATAAAATCTCGTATGAAAATATTGTTGCGCTTGCGGAGATGGAGCCAAACGAACTCCAAGAACTCAGTAAAAAAGTTGGCAAGAACCCTCTTACATTTGCCCGCTACAGTGAATCAAGACGCAGCCTGTCTTCCGATTTATCTGAAAAACCTGCGCCACAGGTGACGGAGCAGCCAGCTATCAAAACGATGCCAATCTATGATCCAGATGCAGAAGTTGCGGGACTTACACTTACTATCCCATCATGGATAAGTTCCATTGACCGCGCAAAAAATGTGGCGTGCTTGGAGATGATTTCTCCTACCGCCAGAAAAAATCTGAGGGAAACATTGCTGTTACTGAACACAAAGGTGCAGGATATGCTTATGGCAATCGAGGAGGAATCCTGATGGCAGATTACAGCATGTTTGTTCCAAATGTTCATTTTGAGCAGATTCCCATCAAGAATCTTGTTTCCAATCAGGAGTACCAGCGCAACATCTCCGAACAGCATGTACTGAATGCTGCCGCTCATTTTGATCTGTGCCAAATTAATCCTGTGAAGGTGAGCAGGCGAAATGGAATCAACTATGTGTTCAATGGGCAGCACACGGTAGAGATTGTTGCATTAGCTTCTGGCTCCCGTGACACGCCCGTCTGGTGCATGATCTATGATGACTTAAATTATGAACAGGAAGCAGACATTTTTGCAAACCAGATGAAATATGTAAAGCCGTTGAAACCGTATGAAGTGTTCATGGCTAATATTGAAGCTGGAAATCAGAAGCAGCTTATCATTCGGGATCTGGTTGAATCCTATTCCCTGTCAATTGGTCAGGTTCGCAATTACGGAGTTGTTTGTGCAGTGACTACTCTAGAAAACATCTATGACAAATTTGGGTACCATACACTTGACAGAACACTTCGACTTTGTGTGGGCACATGGGAAGGAGATATCAATTCGCTTTCTGCCAATATGCTCAATGGCATTGCTCGATTAGTACATACCTTTGGCGATACCATGAGGGATGAAATCTTTAAGGAAAAAGTGGGCGAAATGTCGGTCAAGCTGCTTTCACGAACTGCCAAGGAGCGTCGTCCTGGCTCTATGGGATACGCTGAGGCGATGCTTCTTGCCTATAACCGCAAGTGCAAGTATCCACTTAAGTGGACTAAACTCTATGAAAAAAATGTTGGAAACTGTGAAGGTCTTGATATTGATGATGACTTAGATGACAGTGCGGATGGAGAACAGTTTGAAGAAATCGAGTAAAAAGCAGACAGACGGTTCCACCAAAGGAATCGTCTGTCTATGCTTAAAGAGAAAATGCGGATCGCATATACTCCATTGCGCCGCGGCTGAGGCCGCATTGCTGTGCCAACCGCTCCCAATTTTCAGATACCGTTTTACAGATCATTTCTGCTGTCTGCTCCGCATCCTGCCGGTTCAGTCCGAAGTATTCTGCCACCTCCAGCGCCAGATCCAAATCGATAGTATTATCATTCTCGCTTACATTGAGAGAAAGACGCTCTCCCGTAGGATCTGGGTTCACGTCGAAAAGCGGAGCAAGTCGCCAGCCAGTCGGCGTCAGAAGAAAGCCGTGGTTACGCAGGTGATCATCGGTATTAGACACCGCCATGCTGAACACGATCCGTTTCCACAACTCAGCCAGATCATTTTGCGGTGCGGCACCTTCCGCACGAATGAATGCCGCCAGATCCAGATAACTGCTTCCGTCTGCTGCGGAGGCGCCGTCAGTTTTGCCCAGCAGCGTCATAGCGGAGGCAAAGTGAATGCGTCGCTTGCCGTCTCGGTCGAAGCGCTTAACTAAGAAAGTGCTTCCCGTTTTGGAGAAAGTTTCCAGTTTGGACTCCGGTACATCCAGCCCGCAGAGCCGTGCCAGATCGTGGACCACTTTTTCCCATGCGCCGCTGTTAAACTCATCATGCTTCGATGGAAATTTGGCAATCCACAAAGCGCCGTCCGCCGCCTGCACCGTGGCTTTAGGGCGAGCACCACCCAGTGAAGAGCCGGGAGCCAGAAGTTCCCGCAGCCACTTTTCATTGAGCCCACTCTCGTCGCTCTCAAAGGCAATAGAGGCATTCTCCAGTGTCCGCAGACTTACCCATGGCGGTGTTGTAAACGCCTTATCATTGGAGAGGAATTCTCCTCCTTCTTCCAAACTAAATCGCAGTGCCCCCATGCGTGACTCATCATAAACGCCCAGCAGGTAATCACTTTCATAGAGCTTGCGGGGCTTACGATCCTCTTTTCGTGCGTCGATAGCCTCCTTGCGCTTCATCAGCAGTCTGCCCCAACGATCCGGGCAGGAGTCAGCAAACAGGCCAAAAAGCCGCTTGTCCAATGGTACATACTGGCGTCCGCGGAAAAGTGCAAGATCTGGGTCAAGAGAAAAAGAACCTTCGGTAGATGCCAGCCATGTCGGATCATACTCAAAGGAGAAAGATTCCTGTCCACGAACAAAACTGCAGCGCAGCCGCCCTAGTAAGGTAGGGTTTTCCGCTCTCCAGTTTTCGTAGACATAAATCGTTTTTTCACTCTGTGCCAACGTTACTCTCCTTTCTTAGGTGCTCGCTTCCTTGTGGGAAGCGTCAAATCTTGTAGCTTCCTGCCGAGCTCATCATCTTTTGCGACGAGAAGCAGGTCACTGTCCATATTATTTAAAGCATGAAGAACTGCAGCATAGGCGCCGATGGATACCGTAGGCACCCCCTTCTCAATTGAGACAAGGGTCGCATGGCTGATCCCAGCTCTCTCTGCCACCAGTTCCAATGTCAGTTTCCGGCGCAGGCGGGCGAGGCGAATCTGTTCGCCCATCTGCGTGAGGATTTCTCGTGTCTGCGGCATAATGACCGCGGATTTTTTTGCCATACATAACCGCCTCCTAATTGCTAATATATTATATTATTCAAGCGATTATGTCAAATATATTTGAAGTTATTATTTCTCCATATGTTCTTCGATAAGATATCCGCCTCCGAAGATGATGTCCAGCCTGCCATTCGGATATACTTTGACACATTCAATCATCTGGTGGACGATAGAGTCATCATATGTCATCCTGTTGGATACCCGCTCTGCAATCATTTGCTGCAGCTGCTGGATGCGACTATCGTTCTCTTTGTTTGTCCGACTGTTTTCCTCCAGCTTCTGAATCCGGTTTTGAAGAAGTTCTATTGTATCTGAGAGTTCCTTGAATTCCTCTTCCCGGTTTTCAATTCCGTCACCGCTTTCCACGCTCTCGTTAATCAGAGAAACCATTTTCCGATTCAGCCCATCGACTTTTCGCCGGAGCAGGTCGATTTCATCCGTGCCTCCTGTCAGTCCAATAGCCTCACCGATGGTTGCCCGCATAAGTGCAAGGTAGGTCGCTTCATCTTCTTCGTTGAAGCGATTGATTGCTCGAACAACGGCTGCGTGGAGCGCCTCTTCCTCTACCGTGGGGGAAGTCTTGCAGTACCGCTTTCCGTAGTCCAAACGGTTGATACACCGCCAGACAATACGCTTCTTTCCGCAGGAAGTCCATGTCACACGCTTATATCTACTGCCGCATTCTGCGCAAATCATTACATTGGATAGTGCATATCGGGAATATTTGCCCGTGGCTGTGATAGCGGATTTCGTGGAGTTTGGCTCACGATTCATTCTCTGTGCAAGCTCCTCCTGCGTTTTATGGAAAATCTCTCGACTGATAATCGCGGGATGGCTATTTTGTACGTAATACATGGGAGCCTCTCCCATGTTCTTTCGCCGGACTTTCCCGATACAGTCAATCGTGACCGTCTTTTGCAGGATACTATCACCACAGTAACGCTCATTGCGGAGGACACCTTTGATCATACCGGCAGAGAAGTTAAACTTCTTTCCAGGGATTTTGATATGTTCCCCTTGGAGCTTTTCTGAGATACGCTTGACCGTTTCACCGGCAAGGTACATGTTGAATATCCGCTCGACGATTACAGCTTCTTCCGGTACGATCTCCGGCTCTTCATCCTCACCCTTTTGGTATCCCAACAGGCACTTATAATTGAATATCGGTCTTCCTTCTTCAAACCGCTTCCGGAAAGTCCATGTGACATTCTTGCTGATGCTTTCCGACTCAGATTGTGCAAACCCGGCATAAATGACCAGATACAACTCACTATCGATTTGAAGTGTGTCGATATTCTGCTCCTCAAAGTAGATGCCGATCCCTTTCGCTTTGAGCATGCGAACATGATCCAAACAATCCACTGTGTTTCTGGCGAAGCGGGATACTGACTTCGTAATGATATAGTCGATTTTACCGGCTATACAATCATTGATCATTTTCTGGAATTGAGGCCGCTTGTCTGCTCGTGTTCCTGAAATACCCTCATCGGCATAGAGCCCCGCGAACTCCCATTCGGGTTTTGCGGCAATCATTTCTGTGTATACCTTTTTCTGATTAGTATACGAGGTGAGCTGCTCTTCACTGTCAGTAGATACACGGCAGTATGCTGCGACTCTCTGTTGGTGATATTGCTCCTTATTGACAATTAGCGATCGTCTTGGTTCAATAATCGATATTGTCTTTTTGGGTATTTTGGTCACATTCATTCTCTTCTTCACCTTCTATCTCTGCGTCTGTCTTTGTGTGCAGAATCACTTTTCCGCTGCTCCCCAGCGTAAGATAGGCGATGATGTCATTGAAGTAATCTGGGTTAAACACCTCTTGAGGGATCATCATCTTGACTCTTTTTCGGGCGATAGATACGGCAATCTGCAGCTGTGTATCGCTCTCCGTATAGAGTTGACCAGCCATCTCGACTACCTTGGCGATGATGAACGCATCGCTGGGGTTATCCCGCTCCAGTTCAGCATCAATTTCCCGACTGATCCGCTGCACTTCTATGGATGTCTCTTTTCGCTTCTTGGTGTGCGGGATGAGCAAACAACTGTTGGAGATGATACGATTCATTAGAACCGTTATTCTTTGCAGCAAATGTGCATCAGAGATTCGGACTCTCCGGCCGCACTCAGCGTTGGTGCATTCCCAGCTTTCTCGAATCCGATACATGCTGTTGACTCGACGCTTCATAGGTGCTCCGCATTCTACGCATCGGACACAGTCACGGAGAAGATCGATTCCTTGGAGATTTTTCTCGAACACATTTCGTTGTCGTGCTGTTTTGACAGAAGCCGCTTCTTTATATTGTTCTTCTTCAATGATGGGGTCATATTCGTCATTACCGAGATATTTGATGTTGCTGATAATTCTTGCGATGCGGGCTTTATCCCATACGTCCGTCCGTTCACTATAAGGGATTTTCCTTTCGGTAAGCAAATTCGCAATACTTTGCAGGGATGCTCCGCTGATATAGGTACTGAATATCTCACGGATAACTGCAGCTTCATCTTGGGCGATAACTGTCCGCCCATTTCTCATGGTATAGCCGTATGGGATGTAGCGCGTTTTTTTCATTCGGTAGTTCCTCTCTGTCAGAGCATTTCCGTGAAACGGAGTCCACCAATCAGGGTAAATGTTATTTCATCATGTTGGTTGATGTTGATGGATTGGACGGCTTCGACAAATAACTTTTCATCAAAATGCTCTTGTGGCTCTTCTAATTCGTCAAGGAGCTTCTTCAGGCGCTCCAGTTCATTTATCATATCGGAGATATCCGAGGAAAACTCGCTTTGCCGTTCGCATTTTAATTGGCGCAGCTGATTGTTGATCTCCCTCACCTGCGCTTTATAGATTTCGTCTTTGAGGTATCCCTTGGAATGGAGCTGTTCCACCATCACCAATTTTGCATTCAGGTCCGCAATGCTCCGGCTGAGTTCTTTTGCCGCTGTGCTTTTCTGTTTCTGTTTCCGTTCGGCAGATTCCAGCCGTAAAATCACTTGCCCCAGAATATCAAATTCTGAGAAGCGAAGCTTGTTGACCATGACAGTGAAAGCGTCATAGATTCGTTCCTCGCTATAATAGTTAGAACTGCACTGTGTGCGATCCTGAATATGACGGGAACATCCCCACTTGGCTATCCCGGAAACGATACGTCTGCGAAAATATGAGCCGCATTCAGAACACTGAATGCGGCTCGTAAGCGGATAGATATTCTGCGTTGTGTATTTTCTAAAGGTATCCTGACGCTTTTTGAGAAGAATCTGGACATTGTCAAAGGTATCTCTGTCGATTAGGGGCGTATGTGTCATAGTTGCGTAGAACATATCCTCCTGCCCACGGTTTCGGTATTGCTTGAAAGGAACCGTTGTATCGCGGTAGGTCTTCTGATACTTGCTGTCGCCGCGATATCGCTCATTTCCAAGAATATATGCTATTTTAGAAGGGCGCCATACCGATTTTCCAGCCTTCGTCTTGATGCCCTGGTCACTAAGTTCTCGGGCGATTTCCGCTATGGAGTGTCCGCATAGGTATTTAGCAAATATCTCTCGGACGATGACAGCCTCCGGTTCATAGGCAACCAGAACTTTGTCAACCAGACGGAACCCATATGGAGCGTTGTTGTCCACATATTCACCGCGCTGCATCCGCTTCACAATGGATAATCTCTGGTTTTGAGATATCGCTTTTGATTCCTCCTGAGCGATGGCAGAGAAGGTATTGAGCAGCATCTCATCGCCAAGTGCCAAGGTGTATATGCCTTCCTTCTCAAACTGAACGCCTACACCGAGGAGCTTCAGTTTTCGGACATATTCCAGCGACTCTTTGGCATTACGGGCAAAGCGGGAGACAGACTTGGTAACGATCAGGTCTATTCTGTGCTGTTCACACATCTTGATCATCCGCTGGAACTCAACACGGTTTTGCGCTTTCATGCCGGATAATCCTTCATCAGCGAATATTTCCACCAGTTCCCACTCTTTTTTCTTCTGGATGAGGCTGGTATAGACTCGAACCTGAGTTGCATAGGAATTCTGCTGATCCGCAGAATTGGTGGATACCCGGCAGTAGGCGGCAACGCGTGTTTTCTGAATTGTCTGCCGTGTAATCGGCGAGATAAGTTTGGCTTGCGGCATCAGTAGACCCCCCTTTCTGTCTTGCTTTTTGGTTTGTACCACATTGTGATACAAACCACTTTTTGTACGCAACGAACATTATATTCAACTCGGTCTGAAAGTCTATTGAAAGAATGCAAAGAAATAATTTTCTACAAAGTCAACATACCTGGCGGTGTGAACACATCAGATTATACAAAGCAAGGTGTTTACATTTAATCCGCGATAGCGAGGTCCGAGCCAGTAAGTTTTCGATAATAACGCTTGGCTCGATCATATTCGGCAGGGGTGATTAAATCATTATCCCTCATTACTTTCAAAATGGCCACGATAAATAGGTAGTTCGCGCTTTTGGTCTGCGATACAGCAATCATACTTTTATCCCCTCCAGAATGTAAAATGAATTAATACCGTAAAACAAGAGTTACCCCGTTTGATTTAGAAGTACCTTCTACTGATGAAACCTTGTTTCTATAAATTGCAGAGCCATACGATGATACCGAAATGATCTACGTTATGGTTCTCTAATTTTTCTATTATAATTTAAGTTATAATGAAAACTCCCAAGCCCGCTCTATAAACGGGTTTGGGAGTTTTCATTATGATGTTTCTTTACGGAATAATCTCAATGCTGAAAATATCCGCAATGGGAACGAGCTGCCGGTCTGCCATTTGAATCGTACCGCTGACCACGTCGATCCGCTTGACCTCTCCGGTAATAGTCTGGTAGCTGCCGCCAGCTTTGCGTTCGTCTGGTACGAAGTAGGTAACGGACGCCGTGGGTCTGCCGGGGAGCAGTTCTTGAAGGCGCTGCAATTCCGCGTCTACTCGCGCCATTTCATATTCGTCCAATTCCATGCGCTGATCAGTCAGCCGCCCAGTTTCCGCAATGGCGGCGCCGTGACCAGTCAGGGCCGCAAAGGGAGAAAACTGCGCCGCACGGTCATGGAGAGACATCCGTGGATGCCTTGGTGAGTCCGGATGGGGCAGGTGGATAATGTCATCGTACTTTCCAGTCAAGCCTTATGCCCTCCGATCTGCTTATTCCGCTCCTTGGCGGTCGCACCCTCCAGATAGCTCCCACCGTTCAAGATAGCGTTCTTGCCGAACTTCTTCTTGATGCCCAGCATAGCCTCCTGAATTTTGCGCTCTCGTTTTAACTTGGATTCTTCCTCCTGCAATCGCTGCTCCTGCACGTCAATGTTGTCAAACAGGTTAAACTGTACCGGAGCTTCCGGCTCCTGATGTGCCGCAGCTTCGTCCACCAGCCGATTGGCAGTGATAGTGAGCCTGCGGACGGACAGCTTGGGGTTGACCTTTGCATCATAAACGCCAAGCACAGCGTCCGTGATGCTCCGGGCCGAGGAAGTCTTTCTCGGCAGGTTTGCCGTTCCGTGGGCGTGCTTTGGAATCTTTCTGCCGTAGCGGTCTGTCACGATCTCGCCGTGATAACTGCCGCCTGCGGTATTCTCAATGTCATACCCCACGGTCAAGGTCAACTGATCCGTTACCAGCTTCTTTTCCAGCAGATCCAGCGCGATGGCTTCTGCCATTTCCCGCACCACCAGCCGTGCTTTCTCGAAGGAATAAGGGCATTGCAAGACTTGTCCGGAGCAGATACTGTTCGTTTCCGGTCGGTACGCCTTGATGTCCTGCATCCGGCACGGCTCCCAGCCCCATGCGTGGTCTATGAGGAGTTCAGCGTTGATGCCGAACATCTGGTAGAGCAGTTCTTCATTGTAGTATTGATTCGACTTGCCGATGGAGCATCTTGCGATATCGCCCATGGTGTAGATACCGATGGCTTCCAGTTTCTTGGCGTAACCGCGCCCAACACGCCAGAAATCCGTCAGCGGGCGGTGATCCCAAAGCTGTTCACGGTAGCTCATTTCGTCAAGCTCCGCGATGCGGACGCCATCTTCATCTGGCGCAACATGCTTCGCCATGATGTCCATAGCGACCTTGCAGAGATAGAGGTTTGTGCCGATGCCAGCCGTGGCCGTGATGCCTGTAGTGTGCAGGACATCCGAGATCATGGCTTTCGCCAGTTCACGGGCAGTCATGTGGTAGGTTTGGAGATAGTTGGTCACATCCATCATCACCTCGTCGATGGAGTACACATGGATGTCCTCCGGGGCGATGTACTTGAGATAGACATTGTAGACCTGGGTGCTGATCTGGATGTATTTCGCCATCCGGGGCGGGGCAACAAGGTATCCTACCTCTCTGGATGGGTCCGCTGCCAGTTCATTGGCGTCGCAGCTTTTTTCGGAAAGCCTGCCGCCAGCCTTGCGCCGACGCTCTGCGTTGACTTCCTTGACCCGCTCCACTACTTCAAAGAGCCGTGCTCTGCCTGGATTGCCGTATGCTTTCAGGGAAGGGGATACGGCAAGGCATATAGTTTTCTCTGTCCGGCTGGCATCTGCCACCACCAGATTGGTGGTCAGGGGGTCGAGTCCGCGCTCCATGCACTCCACGGAGGCATAGAAGGATTTCAGGTCAATGGCGATATATGTTCGTTCGTTTTGCTGCATGGAACACCTCCTCGCTCGTAGTGAGGACAGTATAGCACAGCGGCATAAATCGAACAACTGTTTGCGCTAAACTTTCCGGTGGAATCTTGTGGAAACAGCCCATTTTCAAAACAGGGGCACCGTGCTACAATATTGTCTGTTTGCGGAATGGGAGGAAAACGATGTTTTACACGACGGAAGAAGCCGCTATTGTCTGCGGTTTTCTGAACTTATATCTGAATCGGGCCAGCGTGGATGCCTCTGTGCGGGAGCGCAACGCGGCATTCCAGCGCGGCGCTGCAGCGGAAACGCTGAAGCCAGAGGACTACCAGTGGGCTGAGAAAGCCCTGCATTTTCTAAGGCCCTGCTGGTGGCAATTACATGAAGATCATAGAGCGTTGGAAAATGTGCTTTTGAAAACACATTTGTTGGCTCAGAGATAAAAACGAGAGCCGTTCCTGTCTTGGTTGGCAGCATACTGCTATACTCGGATATGGAACGGCTCTCGCCGTTTCTGGAATTTTCTTTTGCTCAGTCCTATTCGACACTACTTCCCGGACTGTCGGGCGGTTGAACGAACCGGCGCTTGGCAGCGCCCATCGGGAATCTCACCCCTCCGAGGATCTCTCCGAGCTGCCCCCATTGCTTGCGGCTGTGGCTGGACAGAATGTACCATTATAGGCCGACGGGATCATTGCAAAGCAGGCTGCCACGCCTGCTTTTGGCTGAGTGAGTTTCGCTCGACACCTTAAAGGCCGTTCATTGACACCAGAGAAATCTCTGATGCAGGTGGTCTTGGCGCACTCGCCGCATCGCTGTTCCCCTTTGCCGGGGGACCGTCAGCTGACGTTATTCGTCACCGGATATGGCCGCTGTTGTCTCGGCATTTTTCAAGGTGAAATGAAGTTCATCTTTGACTTCGATAAAATTGTAACTCCGGTGAGCGCAAATTTTTATAACGTCGTAGGCTGGGTTTTGGTGGAAAACATAACGTGTCAGGTTAGGTTTTCACTAAGCACTTCCACTTGGACAAGAAGTTCTCGAATCTGTGCAAGCAGAGGTTTGATTTGCTGGGTCTGGTTGTCCGTCCCACGAATCAGAAAATCAACGGACACATTCAACACATCCGATACTTCCATGAGCAAATCAACGGATATTCCTCTTTTGCCGATCTCGATATTCCCCAAATGCGGCGTGCTGATATTCAACGCCTCAGCCAATTGCTCCTGCGTGAGGCCACGTTCTTTTCGCATTTCTTTCAGACGGCAGCCAAAGGCCGCTTGGTCAAAGCGCATTATATTTCCTCCGTTTCTAAAAATTTTGAAAATTTCAGAAATGGAGGAGGGCCACGAATTGGGTATGTAAAATAGAAGCTCCCTGCATGGCAAAAGCATGCGGGAGCAGTATAGAGCCAAAAAGAAACTACCAGCAGTTCATGTCCGGTGCCTGCTGTTCCGGGCTCGCTCTTGGAGCGAAGCCTGCAATCTCGGACATGAACTGCTGGTAGCTTGGTGGCTGGTTACCACCGGGGACTCACAAGGAGTCCCCTTTGAAACAGGAACAACATAAAAGCCCTCCACCGCAGCGGTGAAGGGCTTTTTGCATGCTGACGCCGACCTTCCCGGCTGCCGTTTTTTTATATGGCAGGGAAGGTTTTTATTTTTAAGATGTCCTGATGGGGCTTAAATTTCGACACCAACCGAGCATTCCGCCTAAACCTCGACTTCGTTACAATATCTGAAGAGGAGGTGAACTACTGGTGTCAGAAAAAAATGATCCTTTGATGAAGAAAACCGGGAGTGCTCTGCGGGCGCTTCGTGAAGAGAAAGGTCTAACTCGTGAACAACTCTGTGAGCGTGTTGGAATCAGTGTACGGCATCTGGCCGCCATTGAGCTGGGTGATAAAAACCCAAGTCCCAACATATTGTTTCAGCTGATTCGCAGTATGGGTGCGTCGTCTGATCGGGTAGTTTACCCGGAATTATTTACCGAGAACAGCGATTTGAAGCAAATTGCGCGTCTGGCAGCAACTTGTTCGGACAAACAACGGAGACTGATTATTGCTTTCATTGAGATGTTGCTCTCCCAAAAAGATTTAGATTGAAGAAGCATGGCATTCCAACCGGGATGTCATGTTTCTTTATTGTCCAGATAATGAAGGGCAGCACGAACTATCTCATGAAAGAATTTCTGCTCTTTTACGCCGGATAGTCTTGCTGCTAATTGATGTTCTGGCTCAACAAATAGTGCGTCAGCGAGCAGATAATCCAATGTAACTTCAAGCGCATTTGCTATGTACAAATAGGTTGTCAACTTCGCGTGGACTCGTCCAGATTCAATTTTTGATATTTGCTTTTGACCAATTCCGGCAGCTTCCGCTAACTGCTCCTGACTCATCTTTTTTTGTTTACGGAGGCGACAAATATTTTTCCCCAGCATCGTATGCAGGTTGTCCGGCACGAGATATGTTTCTTTATATATTTTTCTCGCTTCCTACATTTTACAACAGTCTCCTCTTTGAGAAACACCTTCGGCGGCACATTTATTACCCGCAAGTGGTAAAGAGCAAGTTATTTGAACAAAAAAGGCAGGGCCGATAACCCGTGCTGCCTGATGGCTCACGGATTATCGGCCCTGCGTCTATGCGTCTGGCTCAGAATATATTCGGTTGTTCAGCCTCTGATTTGAGTACCCTAAAAATCTTGGAACGCTTTATTCCCATCGGAAGAAGCGAATAGCAAGGACGGTGCACACCGTGGTAAGTACAAGCATCACGCAGATTGGAAACAGAACACTTCCCGTTCTGATGCCTAAAAATGCATTTTTCATCATCGTAAGTCCCTGCGTCAGCGGGAAAATGCTGACGATTTTCTGCATTGCCGCTGGCATAATCTCAATCGGCAGCGTTGTGCCGGAAAAGACCAGCATGGGGAAATAGAGAATTGAGGCGATGACGCTGGCCTGCTTGGTGTCCTTCGCTACGCCGCCGACCAGCATACCGACTGACAGGGTCGAGAGCATAGTAAGCGCCCAGCTTCCGAGGAACGCCAAAAGTGAACCGTGCAGCCGCACGCCCCACAAAAGCGCCGCAACTGACAGCGTTGCAAGGGATACAGCACAGTAGACGATATACATGGACAGCTCAACGCCCAGAATGAATACCGGGCTGACCGGCGTAACACGCAGCCGTTTGAGAATCATCATCTCTCGTAAGCCTGATACTACCAGCGGCAGGCCCATAAGTCCGCTTGCACAAATGGCAACTGCGCTGACAGCTCCGAAAGACTGCTCCATGAATGTATAGTCCGCACCGTCATAGGCCGGCTTTGTCCCGTAAATGATGCCGAGGATGATAAAGATGACAAGCGGCATGATGATGGCGAAAATCACCATATTCATGTCCCGCAGGCTGAGCTTCAGTTCCGTTTTAAGATATGTAAAAAAGCGTTTCATGCGTCCACCTCCTCATCGGACAGCTGCAAATAAGCGTCCTCGAAGCGTTCACAGCCACATTGAGTCTTTGCCTGCTCCACGGTTCCGCGGAAAACGGGAGTGCCCTTTTTCAAAATGCAAATCTCATCGCACAGCGCCTCAACTTCATCCATAAAGTGAGAAGTCAGGAAAATCGTAAGGCCCTGTTCTTTTAAGTGTTCAAGTGTTTTCCATACGCCGCGCCGTGCCTTTGTGTCAAGGCCGGTGGTCAGCTCGTCGAGGAATACCAGCTCCGGCTGCGGGATCAGCGCCAGCACGATAAAAAGCCGCTGGCGTTCGCCGCCCGATAGACCTTTGACCGGCGTGTTTGCCTTGTCCCCAATACCGAACTGCTCACACAGATTGCGCCAATCGGCAGGGCTGCGGTAAAGGCTTGCGGTTTCCTCACAAAGTTCGGAAACCTTGATTTCTTTCTGATAGTCGCCCTCCTGAAACTGCACGCCGATGCGCTGAAAAAGTGTGCGGCGTTTCTTCTTTGGGTCTTTTCCAAGCAGACGCACGGTTCCGCTATCTGCCTGTTTTGTGCCGAGCATACACTCGATCGTAGTGCTTTTTCCGGCACCGTTGGCACCGAGCAGTCCGAATACCGTTCCGCTTTTTACCGAAAGATCCAAATGATCGACCACGGTTTTCCCGGCATAGGCTTTCGTCAGTCCTTCAACAAAAATCGCTTCGCTCATTTCTGAACCCTCCTGACTGCCCGCAGCTCGATATAGCCGCGCTGACCACGGGGTTCAAGCTGGATGCGCGGGTTCTCGTCGTCCCAGCGGTAGCCGACGACGGACGGATCATAGCTGTCCATCGCCGCCTGCACGGTTCGGATTGCCTCGCAGTAGTCCTCCTCACGGAAGGGCTGACCTTGGAACATCAGATATTCCGCCTCCGGCAGATGAATGGTGTCGAAGCCCTCCGGGATCATCCCCATATAGTCGGTTTCGACCTCCACGCCCTGCACGTAGGTAGAGGTGTTCGGTTTTTTGTACTTTTCGGGCAGCCACATGGAAACAGGCTCTCCGCAGAGTGATTTCATGCTCATGAGTATGCCCCAGACATCACAGCTGACTTCCTCGCAGTAAGGGAAATAGTCCTCTGCGTGCAGACCGCGCTTGATGATACACAGGCGCTCCGGCTTGTGGATGACCTGTATGAAAATCGGTTGAATGTTGGACACGTCGATGTTCTCCTTTCTCAGTTCACGATATTTTGCACCGTAAGGAATGAAGAACGGGACAGGAACGGGATTTTTCATATAGTCGCTCGGATTCAGCCCGAACTCCCGGTAAAATGCCCGCGTGAAGGTGTCCACGTTGGTAAAACCGGCATTGTAGGCCGCGTCGATGACTTTGATCTCGCCGCTGCGAAGCTGATTTGCCGCCTGTGTGAGCCGGTATTTGCGGATATATTCGGTCGGTGTAAGCCCAAGGCAGTCCCGGAACAGCCGATAAGAATACCACGGAGAAAACAGCGATGCCCGCGCAAGATCGGACAGGCTGATCTCCTCCGCTTTGTACTTTTCAATGTAGTCCTGCATTCGCTGGACAGCCAATACCTGCTCCGTCATTCTTCTCAACTCCTTACAGAAACATTGTACTGTGTTGGGAGAATTATCTCTCGACTTTCCTTGCCTTTTCGCAGCGAACGCATATAACATAACAAGCTCACCACGCAGCAGCACACAGCCAATAGCTTTATAGGTGTGTTCTTTCCCCCTGGGCAGGGCATTCGCGCCTGCGGAATAGTGTGTGCGGCAAGTTTCCGCGTGCTAACGCGGAGAGCAGCATAAAAATGTCTGAAACGGGGATGAACAAAAATGACGGCATCAGGCAGCGGGTGAACAGATTTTTGCGGATAGCACCGTGCTTGATACGGTGTCCCATAACGGCAAGGCAGATCACCGCGCCGAGGCTCATCACAAGCATCACGAGCATACTGCTGTAACAGGAAAAGATCGTTTGCACAGTCAGCGGCGCTGCCTGCGCCGTCAGGATCAGCTGCACAGTATCTGACACGGCGAACAACGCTGTCAGCATACACGTCCAGCGCAGGATCACTCCGCCGCCGATCCCCAATCCGCCGCCCCAGCAAACGCCGGCGCACTGGCACCACGCCTCATAGATTCGCAAATGCAGTTCATTCTGATGTCCCTCAATAAAACCACAGTTGGAAATAGCATAGAGTTTGAAATGGCATAGCTGTTCCTGACAGAGCTGTTCCGCCTGCTCTAAAAAGGCGGTGACGTGTGATGGCGCAGCGTCCACATAGACCGGAGCTGAAATCACAACAGCATCCGCCCACGGAAGCAGTTCAAAAGCCTTTTCGCAGTCTCTTGCCCCGCGGAGCGGATTGACCTTGACCTCACACCCTGTCAGAAACAGCCGCAGCAGGGATGAATAAAATGCAGAAGTGCTGCCCTTGGATTTTGGACTGGCATTCAAAATCAAGATGTTCATAGGTGAAAAACGGCAGACTGAGCGATATGGCACGATCAAGCACCCGCTTGACACCGGGGCTGAATCCCCCGTAGCAGCATCGTGAGAGAATGATGACCTTTTCACAGCTTCCGATTTGCGCACCGACCGTTTGCAGATCGTCTTTCATCACGCACTACCCCGGCGATGCCAGACAGCAGCGAAAGCAGCCTTGACAACAGGCTGCCTTCTTGTTTGCGTCAATGACGGAAAAGTCGCTGGTGTCTGGCAAAACAGTAGAGAGTACGACCGGTATTAAATCGTGGATAAAAATCGCCGCCATGATGTGCCCAGATAATCCTTTCCTCCGCTGATCCCAGCCTGCGTTCGCACCAGAAGGGCGACCGGCGCAAAGAACACCAGTCCGCCGAAGAAGCACATGCCGTCGTAGGCATCTGCCTTGAGATACTTCATTGCACTTTACACCGGTTCAGTTTGCCTCGGCGGCAGTCGCGTCACCGGGAAGGCGGGAGAATTCCTCGTTATAAATCAGGCCACCATCTGCATAGAACCAGACAAGGCTGGCTGTGCTGCCATCGGTAAAGGTGAATTCTGCGGTTAAATCACTATTGCCATCCTCGTCAAGATCCGTGTAATCGCAGCCCTTGAGCGCTTCAGCGGCTCCGGCGAGCGTTTCGGGATATTTTGCGACGGCGAGCAGCTTTCCACCGGAAGCACTGTCCCAGAAATTGATTTCCGTATCGTTGACTTCCAGATACACAGTTGTTTCTTTTCCATCCAGCAACATCGTGCCGGTTGCTGTGCGCTCTGAGACGGGAGCTTCACTGTCCGAAGCAGATGTCTGTCCCTGCTGATCGAGAGAGTCCGTCGTTTTTGTGATAACTTTCCCGCCGCAGGCCGCCAATGACAGCGCCAAAGTCAGCGCGGCAGCGCAAATAAGAGCGTTCTTTTTCATTTCCATTCTCCTTCATCCGTGATAATCGCCGGTTGTGGAATCTACCGCAACATAGGGAACGATCTTGCCGTCGATCTCTACATAGACCTGATAAACGCCGTCACCCAGATCCTCATAATGATCCGGCGTGACACCATAGTTTTCCAAAAGACTTTTCTCAAACTCCGTTTTCCACATCTCATCATTGGCAGAGTTATCTGCATCTGCTGTAGGGTTCTCATCAGTCGGCACTTCTGTCTCGTTCGACGATTCAACCTGCGTATCAGTTGAAACCGATAACTCACTCTTATTGGGTGCCGGTGATTTTCCGCAGGCCGTGAGGGAAAGTACCATCACGACAGTAAGCAGTAGGATAAAAGACTTATATTTCATTTTTATACTCTCCTTGTTTTTATGCCAAGATCACCACATTAAAACTTTGATTTTTCATAATTGTACGGGATGCTTGTCCCGACAACAACATCCTCAATCTTTTCAATAATCAACCAGTCGTCCATGTTACCCTGATGGTCAAAAGCGAGGGGAGCAATTTCTTCTACGCTCTCAAATTCCACAAGGCACAGACATTTCTTGTGCCAGCGTGTAATTTGCTTATCTGATAAATTGAGCTTTCCCTGATTGTCGGCAAGAGCTTTTGTAATTTCCTCATCAGACAACTTTACGAAATTCTGAACCTCTTTGACCGTGGCAGTTGCGGTAATCGAAGCACTCCCTTTTTCCATGAAATAAAGGCGCTCTCCTGCAAAGACCCGGCTGTGCGGAATTTTTCGTCCTGCCGCACCGCGCACGACCATTGTTTTTGCCCCGGCGAGAATCTTGTCAAGCTCCTTTTCACCTTTCTTCCCTGCATTATCGCAATAAACCAAATGTACCATTTTTAATAACCTCCTGAGTTTTTACAAAATTGGTCAGTCCAGCGCACGAAGGTCGGACTGCTCATACCGATGATGCCCCGACAAGCCCTTTTTGTAATTCCAGCATACGATCGCGTCGTGCAAGTTCTTTCCGGGATTGTTTGCAAAGAAATCACGGATGTATGTGTTGTACTCAAACTGCCCGCCGATCTCCGTTTTGGTTAGTTCCTTTTCCTCTAAGATTCGATAATATGCCCGAATCGCGTCGCCGTAAGTCTTTCCGGCGTTTGCTTTCAGCCATTTCTGAAACGGAACATTGAAAGAAAAACTTTTCCCGATTTTCTCGCTGAAAAAAGCACGGTGCTTTTCGGAGCAGACGATATTTGGTTCTATGACCGTGTCCTCGGTGAGCGTGCCGATCATCACAGCCGATATTCTTCTGGGAGAGGTTTTCTGCACCTTTCCCGTGTCCAGAAAGTATGCGATTCGATTCGTGAGCTCTATTTTGCTGCCCGATGTCGGCAATCCATTTTCTTTACAAAAGTCGGCAAGCTCCTGTTTCAGATAATAAAAGCTGCGGAAAGTGGCTGCATCCAGTTTTTTATTCAGCTCCGGTCGATCACTCATCTGCATTTGCTCCTGTAACTACAGTCTTTTTCTGCTTCGATAAAATCAGTTTTACAAGCCCGCAAGCGCCAGGAATTTTTTATCCGACTGAATACTCTGTGTCAGAAACTGACCGTCCCGAAACAGAGCATAGGTCGTGACCGGTGCGGGTACATTCTGCGCAGATGCTTTGTCAGTGATATGGATGGCCTTGAACGGGATACCATGTTCCTTCGCCACCTCCTGCACCCTTGGTACCCAATAATAGGTGTAGGGACACTGATCGGTGTAATAGAGGACAAAACCGTTTTCCTCAGTCGCCGGATGCTTCGCGCATTCCCGGAACTTTGGCAGCTGTACGGACGGTTCCATGGGAAGGTACATGAGATTGATCCCGCAGTCGGATATGTCTGCCACACGGAACTCCTTATAGGCAAGAAATTTCGGATCAGCGAGAAACTCCCGCTTCCGACCCTCCGCGCACAGAATACAAATGCCTTTCTTCCCCTGCGTCTTAGCGTCCCGGATACACGCCTCCAGAAGGTCATTGGAGTATCCGTGCCCCTTCATGGAACCGGATACCCAGAGGCAGTTAATGTAGAGATAACCGTCTGCCGCAATGGGTACCCAGGCGTTTTCAGCCGGGATGTATTCGATAAAGCATTTACCGCGTTCCTCGCTGCGGTAGAAAACAAGTCCATCCTCAAAGCGCTGCTTGAGCCATTCCTTTTTTGCAACACTCTGCTTGCCGGACATGGCGCAGCAGATATGCTCCTTGTCAATATTTTCTTTTGTGATCCGAATATAGTTCATCGGTTATTCCTCCAATGCCGTAAGGTCACCCGACTGAATAGTGAGAATATTAGGCATCCCTTTTTCTCGTCCCAATCCCGTCGGCGCAGAGAGACCGTCTGCCGGTCGTGCGGGCAGGGACAACATTTATTTTTCGCTACCGCAATCCTCGGTTCCTTTTTTGTGCATGCAAAGACCGATCACAAGACCGAACAGCATACCGAGCGATGCGCCAAGTCCGCTGTTGCTGCTGTCGGACAGAGAGCCGAGCATAAGGCCGAGGCACATGCCGACGCACATCCCTTCCTCTGCGTAGTCGTCTTCTGCTTTACCCTTGCGGATCGCCGGCCGCACACAGAGGAAGGCGATCAGCAGACCCATCGAGATCCACGGCGCTGCCGCGCGCAAAAAAGACAGAACATTTTCCATCATGATTGTTTTTCTCCCTTCCGTGAATGCAGTTTCTGCCGCATTCCGTTGTTCTTTCGTTTTGGCATGGGCAATTCCTCGTACATTGCCTCAAACAGCTCTGTAAGAAACTCTTTGCTGTCAACCTCATCCACCAGCAGCATCTCCTTCGCTCCCTCATACGGGAGCTCACAGATTGCTGCGGGCATAAGTTCCAGAGCGGATCTTGTTTTCTTTACAAGCAACCGATCATCATAGATCCCGCCGACGATTTTACCGTGATAATAGAGGATAAATTCTCCCATCATAGGGCGGTAAGAAACATCGTCCAAATCGGATAGTTGTTCCAGAATGAAATGAAGATACTCTTTACTGGATGCCATTTTTGCACCACTTTTTGCATTGCTCGATTCTCGCGCCGTTATCGCTTTGCTCCATGTCGTAAGCAAAAGTATGTAATAAAAGACAAACGAAGTCATCGCATTCGCCGCAATGCTGCAAGCCTTTCTTTTCACAGCAGGATTTCACGGGGCAGCTATCCGCCCAGAAGGGTTTGTCCATATTCACGCACCCCTTGCAGCCCATTGCTTCACGAAAACTGCAATCGCTGCACCGAAGCCCACATCTTGACTCTATCATACTCAGATTCCTCCTACTCAGAATAACTGTCCCGGCAGCTTCAGCTTTTCCTTCTTCGGGAAGGTCGCTTCAAACTGCTCAAAGCCATCCGGATCTTTTTCACAGACAAAATAGCCCTCCGGGTCTTTGTAAGTGCCGGAGATACCGTCCAAAAATCCGGGCGTCAGCTCCTTGATGAGGAAATAATCCGCTTCAGGGTCGTCAGCGTACCGAACGCCCTTTGTTTTGGCAGGCACAAAGCCGGACTTGCCGTAAAACAGGATGTTTCCGGTGATAGCAAGTGCTCCTGCACCCATTTCCTTCGCTTTTTCCATGGAATAGTCGAGCAGCTTCTTTCCGTAGCCCTGACGCTTGTATGCGGGTGCGATGCCGATGGGGCCGAAGGTCATGATCGGCACGATTCTTCCGTCGTCGCAGTCGATTTCCGACCGCACATAAATGACCTGCCCGATCAGCTCGCCGTCCCGCTCCATAACGAAGTCAAGCTCCGGCACGAAAGCCGGGTCATCCCGATAGCAGTGCAGCACATAGTGCTCCATGCAGCCGGGGCGGTAGACATTCCAAAAGGCCTCGCGGGTCAGGTTTTCCACGGCTCTGTAATCGTCTTTCGTTTCGAGGCGAATGGTAATATTATTTTCTGACATGGTGTTTCTCCTTATCTCTTGTCAATAATCTTGTCGATCAGCCCGTAAGCAAGGGCTTCTTCTGCTGACATGTAGTTGTCGCGCTCCGTATCGGCGGCGACCTGCGCAAAGGGTCTGCCTGTATTCTCGGAAAGGATGCGGGTCAGCCGCTGTTTCGTTTTCTGCATCTGTTCGGTCACGATCTGAATATCCGTGACTGGGCCGTGTACGCCGCTTCCGCCGATCAGTGGCTGATGGATCATGATCTCCGCATTCGGCAGTGCGATCCGCTTGCCTTTTGCGCCGCCTGCCAGCAGGAAAGCGCCGAAACTCGCGGCCAGACCGATGCAGATGGTAGATACATCACACTTTATATATTGCATGGTATCGTAAATCGCAAAGCCGGCAGTAACCGAGCCGCCCGGACTGTTGATATAAAGCTGAATGTCTCTGTCCGAATCCTGTGCCTCCAAGAAAAGCATCTGCGCAATAATGGTACTGGCGGATGCGTCCGTTACTTCCTCACCGAGAAAAATAATTCGGTCGGAGAGCAGCCGGGAGAAGATGTCGTAGCTTCGTTCACCGCGGCTGGTTTGTTCGATCACATAGGGAATGATGCTCATATAGGTTTACTCCTTGATTTCTTTTGGTTTCATACAAAACAGGTGAATGCTAAGCGCCACATTAAAGCCTGTTGCGGCAAATTCACTGAAACGCTCCACATCGCCGAAATAAACGGCAGAAACTACTTCCGTTCCAAGCGCA
This sequence comes from uncultured Dysosmobacter sp., assembly GCA_934565855.1. Classification (GTDB taxonomy): domain Bacteria; phylum Bacillota; class Clostridia; order Oscillospirales; family Oscillospiraceae; genus Oscillibacter. The sequence continues at coordinate 122,214 of CAKTIO010000006.1, read as the reverse complement.
CCGACAAGCATCATGCCAAGGGCAGCACCTACGCATACGCTGAAAGAGTTGCATTTTTTCTTTTTGCGCCTGCAACGATAATATGTTCAATAAAGTCAATGCGGTCATGTACTGTCGGTCTGAAGTAGGCAGATACTGCGGCCACAACTTTCTCATTCGGATCAACATAGATCACATTGCCGCTGTCACCGATTGCGGCATAAACATTTCTTTCCGGATGCACGATCCACCAAAGATAGCCGTAGGACATTCCGCTGAAAGCTCCGCTTTCAATCCTGCGCGGGGAAAGCATTTCATGAAGCCATTCGGAGGAAACGATCTGTTGCCCGTTCCATGTGCCGTTTTGCAGACAGAGTTGACCGAGCTTTGCCATGTCAGCAGCGCTTAGACACAGCCCGTAGCCGGGAGCTGCAAGTCCCTGTGGGTCGGCAAGCCACACATTTTTTCTCGGCGATTTGTCCGTTATGAACAGCTTATGCTCCTGCGCGGTTCCGGCGTAAGCGTTCGTGTGCTCGGCAATGCCGAGGGGACGGAACAGATATTCATTTGCAAAGTCCACGGTTTTCATCCCTGTGGCGTTGAAAAGGATACCGGAGAGAATGTGCAGGCAGACCGTCCGATAGTCAAATTCATCAGTGATGCCGATCTTCCCACCAAGGAAATCCAGCGACGCCTTCGTCCAGTCCTCACCGGAACACACCTTCGTCCACGGGTCACCATGCCCCTTATAGGGTGCGCGCATGGTCAGAAGATGCCGGATCGTCACATCAAAGATCGTCTTTTCACCGCGCTTGACCAAATACTCCGGAAAGTAGGAAAGCACCGTATCATTCACACTGCCAATCGTTTTATGGTCGATAGCAATGCCAATCAGCAGCGCCATAACGCTTTTCGTCGCGGACGCGATATGGACACAATCTGTCCGTTGATAGCCGTTCCATTCTGCGGAGTAGAGTTCGTTCCCGTTCTGAAGCACGCTGATCTGGCAGATATTCGGCTGATGCTCCTGTATGTATGAACGCAGTTCCTGAATTTTCATCTCTACTGCCTCCCCCTGTAATGCTCTATCCTCATTTTACTTCCACGGTTTTCCCGTGACATACCCCTTCTCCTGCCAATAGGCGTCATCGACCGCAGACATTTTCTGCTTTCTATGCAGAAACTGATAGAGCGTAAACAGGCATCTCACTTTAAGGGATGGCGTCAGGCGCTCGGCTTTGCGTCGGACATTTCGGGCTGTCCGTTTGACCTTGGCTTCTGCCGATTTGCGGAACGATGCAGGCAGATTTGACCAGTCGTGATCCCACACTTTCTGCGAGAGGATGTGTGTTCTGGCGATGCCCAAATAGTCCGTGCTGTCTTTGACCTCCCGGACGGTAGATCTCATACCACCGCCTCCGGCCGTATTGATGATAACAGCCTGCTTCTTCATAAAAGACAAATCCGGGCGGTGGATCATCCAACGGTAGGCAAAATGATCCAGCAGTGTTTTTAGCTGCCCCGGAACATGGAACACATAGGTCGGTGTGCAGAAGATGATCAACTCTGACTGTTCCATTGCGGCAAGAATCGGTGCGAGCGCGGAAGTTCCGCCGCATTTTTGCTCCTGTCCCTTGATGCAGGCATAGCACCCTATACAGACATGGGCCATATCCCGCGGGAGTTGAAACTCGAAAAGCTCACCGCCTGCCAAAAGTTCCTTGATAAGCAGTTGAGCGATATTGTAAGTACATGACTGTGCTTTCCGGCCAGTCGCATAGATAACCGTAATATTCATGATTACATTCCTTCAAAAGATGTACGGAAACAGCCTGTATGTGTTGCGTTTATAATCTGCGTATTCCTTGCCGAACTGCGCTTCCAGTGCCTTTTCCTCCACTCGAATCCTTGCACTGTAGCAAATCAGGCAGCAGAAAAGGACAAGGCAAACAGCAGGAATGTTCCGAAACGCCAGAGCAACACCGAACAGACTTAGAATACTTCCCGAATAGGCCGGGTGGCGAACCGTATGATACAGACCGGATGTGACCAACTGCTGCCCGGCTGTCGTCTGCACATGAAGCGTAAATGCTCTCTTTAAGGTTAGAACAGCACTGAGCCGAATCACGATTCCTGCCGCAATAAAAGCTGTTCCAATATCCGCCACGAAGGGCGGGAACACCAAATTCCGCAACAGCGCCGGTGCGGTTTGACTGACAGAGTAAATGCTGATAAAAAGGCAAACGGCAAAGTTGCCATAGAGCAGCCACTTTGTGCCGTGATCGCCCTTTGCTGTCTGTGCGCGGGGGCCGCGCTGCATTGTATAAAGGAAAATGAACAGCTCGGAAAGCAGCAGACACGCAAATACGACATGAAAAGAGTAATACTCCCACAGGTAACGAAATTTTGTCGGATCTCCCATGAACCTCACCTCTTTTTCAAAACAGCGGGATCTCGCCGTCAAAATGCGCCGCCTTTTCTAAGAGCGGCCCTTTCGCGCCCATGGTAAAAGCAATGTCGCTGCTGCGGATAGACAGGAGCCGCATTTCCGGCTTCAAATTGAATCGTTGTTGTATTTTCATATTAGATTTTGGCGTCTGCCATTTTAAGTTCTTCCATTTTCCCGTCCTTGAAACGGATCACACAGGTGTATTTACACTTTGGACAGAATAGGGGAAATTCCTCTAATACCGTGTGTGGTCGTATCTGAGTCCTCGTTTTTCCACCGCATCTTGGGCAGCAAAGCCAATCAACTTTGACATTTTCTTTTTTCACCATTTGGAATCACCTCGGTTCATTTGCCGCTTTTACAATGGCAGCGTTTCAAACCCCGCCTTCATAATGTCTGCAACCTGCGAAAATAGAAGCGGAAGTTGCTCCGTTTCATCTTTTTTGCCGGTCAGGTAATCCACGATATTTTCCTTGATCTGACCGATGACCGGCACGGCACGGCGGAAAATCTCGGAGGCCGCAAGCATCGCCTTGTCATGGTATTCTTTACCAAGACTCTCCAGCACCACCGCAGCCTTATCAAACCCACCGCCGAACGCAATACTGTCAGGCTCGCCGATGCCCCGAAGGGCATTGGGAACTGTGGGGACTGTTCCGAAAAACTGCACCATCTGATAAAGCTGCTTGTCGTAATCTTCATGGGTCAGCTCGCTTTTCCAATGTGGCAGTTCTTTTATAAACTTCTCAAAGCCACGGCAACCGATAAAACCGACCGGTGGATGCAGGAATAGTTCCTTTTTCCGAGCAAAGGCTTCCTTGGCAATCTCGTATTTTCCCTTGCTTGTGTGCATCCGAATCGTCCATACCGTGTTTGGCTTCGACAGTCCGGGGTAGGAACAATCCATTGCGAGCCGCAAATCGTCATAGGAGATGAGCTGCGTATCTTCACGGCCGCAGTCACTGAAATACAGCAGCTTTTCCGTGTCGTCATAGCCCGTTATCAGTTCGTAGTGGAACGGGATATGCTCTTTGTGATAGAGCTTTTCAAAGTGCGGCAGATAAAACATATCCAATGCACCGATCATGCACGGGAATCCGGCATCAATTTCGGATTTGATTTTTGCCAGCGCTTTCTCAAAGGTTTTATACTCGCAGATCTTGTAATCAAAGTCAACAATGGGTGCAAGGAACTCGTACATCTGCCGCGTCCTGCCGTCGCCCAGCGCAACCATGCGTTTGAGTTCTGCCTTTGGTGTTTTCATATAGCAGAACGAACCGAAGCCGCTCAGTACATAGAAGAACTTTGGCGGCAGCGTTTCGCCGGTATCCCGAATATATAAATCTTCCACACCGTTCCACATACACGCATAATCGTCCATTCGGTGTGCGATCTCAAGTAACTTTTTCATTTGACCTCTCCTTGGTTTGCCTCGAACGCGTTCATTTGCTGACCAATGCTCGAAACTCAGCATCACGGTCAAAGGTACCTGCCGCAAATCCGGGGATTTCTTTGATGGATTTGCAAATGCTGATACTGAAGCCCGTTAGGATATGCCCAATCTCTTGGTCGGAGTAGGGGCAATCGCCGGTCACGATCAGCGTGGACAGGCTATGAACAACGAACCATAGATTACGAAAATAAAGGTCTGCTTCTTCGGCGGTGATATGGTAAATGTTCATCAGGGTCGGACGGACAAGTAACTGTAAATGCTGCATACAGAAACGCCATCATTTCTTCCGTCAGTGTGATCTCGCCGGACGCTGAAATGGCTGTCCAGCAGTACGAACGCCCCTTGTAGGGAAGAAAAGTACCAGCAGAAACTTCATAATGTAAAAGCGACGGCGTTTCAGTCAGAATATGTCCCAGCTTCGACGGCAGGAGCAGTCCCTCCCGTGTCACGCAGAAGCCGCCCGTAATTTTGCTTCCGGTAAACAGATAGACCTTTCCTTCCGAAGCAATGCGATATTCGTCCACGGCTTGTGGAGGAAGCTGCACCCGTCCGTCGGAATGAATCTCTGATTCTCCAAAAATAAATTTTCCGCCCTTATTCATCTGCGGCATAAGTACACTTCCTTTTCGCTTCAGAGAATGATTCGTGCGATCTCCATCGTCACAATCTTCAGCACCGCACCGCCCGACATCACATAGAACCAAACCTCGCGCATCTTTTGCGTTTTGGCGATCGGCGTAGCAATGGCGGCAATGATAATCAGCAGCGCACCGACACAGCCGACGATGGTGGGAATGCTGACCAGCGGGAACAGGCCCGGTGCGCAACTTCCGTCGATGGCGTGCTGAATCGTTTTATCCAACCCGTCCCGCGCCGCTGCGAAGCAGCACACGGCAAGACCGAAAAGAAACAGAATTGCACTTCGGCGTCCCCAATATTGAATGTTTGTGCGATGAAAAGCCGACCAACCGATAAAGCCGATCAGCATAAGTATCATCAATGTTGTAAGAGTTGTAACTGTATTTCCAAAATAAAGTTTCATGCTGCTATCTCGCCCCCCAAAATCAAAACAGTGCTCATTTTCCCTGCACCTGATATCGCTGATAGGCAACCTTGGCGGCCACCATAAACAAAGCGGATGCAAGCAGCCACAGCACAGGGGCTGCTTGCAGATTGTTGAAGTACCGTCCAAATATAGAAATCAGCCTATACTCGGTGAATGTCCATGATCCAATATAGGCTCCGGGCAGGTAACTCCAAATTTTTGAAAGCAAGCCCATGTTTTCCGGTATATTCAGCATAGACAAAAACAGTCCCATCACCATAATTGCCGTTGCAGCCGAGCGATTGCCTAAAACCTGTGACAGAAACATCGAAAACGCGGCGTAAACAACGCCCGCAATCAGGAACAACATAAATAAATACAGATATGATTCGCCAACAGTAATGTTCAGCATACAACCGGGGATTCTAAGCTGAAGTGGTGCATCAAACCCTGATACCCCATAAATGCCGAAACTGCATCCGGATAAAACTGCAAAAAGGTACAGCGCCAGCAATGCCCCTATGCTTAGTCCGGCAAGCATCTTGGCAGTAAATAGCGTTTCTTTTTTTGTGCTGCTGTAAATGATTTGATCCGTTCCGTTGATCCTTTCGTCAGAAAAAAGACCACAGACCGCAATCGCAGTTAAAATCAGCAGCATAAAATTTGCTACATAGACGGTGGTATAGATTCCAGCATATCCTTCTTCAAAATAATAAGTAAAAGGCTTTTTAATTTCAGACTCTTTCTTTTGCCAGTATTCTTTTTCTGCATCAGTTAAATGCGCCTGCGTCATTTGTTGCTCGTTTGCTTTTGCTCTGGCTGTATAGACCTGCTCAGCATTTACAATTCCGTGCTCCGAACTGCCCATACAAAAGGTAATAAAATTGCGGAACACGATGACATCCTCTGGGTCTGCATTTTCCTGCACTTCTTTCAGTAACGCATCATCAATCACTCGGCCTGAAAACTGTTTGCAGGTTTCACTACTGGCAGATTTTCCTACAATAATATCTGCAAAGCCTGATCCGATCAGGACTGCGGTCATAAGCAGTATGGCGATCCACAGCACTTTTTGGCGCAGCATCTTTTTGATCTCAAAGCAATATAATGTTCCCATTATTCCTCATCTCCGAATATGTCAATGTAAAAGGATTCCAAATCCTTGCCAGTTTCTTCTTCTGTTCCGCCGAATACCTTTTGTCCATCCTTGATAATCACGACTCTGTCAGCGCACTTTTCAATATCGGATACAATGTGCGTTGACAGCAGTACGATGCTGTCCTTACCAAGCTGCTCAAAAATATGCCGAAACCGAACACGCTCTTTGGGGTCAAGACCTGCTGTTGGTTCATCCAGAACGATCAGTTTAGGCCGATTGATAAGCGCCTGTGCAATTCCTAATCGGCGCTTCATCCCACCGGAATACGTTTTGATTTTTTTCTCCGCAGCTCCCTCAAGGTTTACTTGCTCCAAAAGCTCCAAACCGCGTGTTTTTGCTGACTGTTTATCCAGTCCTTTCAGAGCCGCAACGTATAAAAGAAACTCCAGTCCTGTGAATTCGGGATAGTAGCCAAAATCCTGCGGCAAATATCCGATCAGATTACGATATTCTTTTTTCGCCACATCATATTGATCCAGCATAATGGAGCCGCTGGTTGGTTTCATAACTCCGCAGATCATTCGCATCAGCGTGCTTTTTCCTGCACCGTTTGCACCAAGAAGCCCTGTAATCCCCGGTGTAAGGGAACACGATATATGATCAAGCGCCGTTTTGTCCGCGTAGCGCTTGGTTAGATTATCAATTTTTAATTCCATTTCTATATGCTCCATTCATGTTCCAACTCGTCAATAACTAAATTTGGAATTTATAAAGTAAAGCTTCCCATCAGTACGAAAGCAGAATGATTCTGCACACATCACAGCAGCAGGCTGCTACGCTCGTGCGGCCACCGACCTTCAGAGCGGTGAGCTTTACAAATCCCTCCGCATTTTTGGCATTTTCCAAGGCGCTCGGCATTTCGTTTGCAAAGCTGAACGCGCCAACCTTGCTGCTAAACAGATAGCCTTTTCTCATTTCTTTTCCACATTTCGGACACATCATCATAATTTCCTCCTATTCTTATTGCCGAGTGTTGTACCAATCGAGAACAGCGCTTAGATTTTCCGCCTTGACCCGCTTGCCGCCGTGGAGCATCATATCCAGCATATCGTCCTCCTCCGTCGTGCGGTCGTTCTTTTCGGCAAGGCTCTTGCCTGCTGTTTTAACCATGATCTCCATCATGAGGTGGTAGACGCCGTGTAACTTTTTCACATCAAAGTTCCCTTGCAGGGTGAACAGCGGAATATTAGCCGGGACAGCCGACTTTTTCCGCACACTGTCGGTTTGTGTTCCGGTTTGCCCCATGCCGACAGCGCAGATGGCGCGTACCCGGTAACGCTTTGCGGCCTCGGCATAGCCCTTGACAGAGCCTGCCATGATCCAGCCAAGGTAAATGACCTCCGCTCCGGCAAAGACCCGTTTCTTCGCTTCCGCAAGGGAATACGCCGGAAGTCCGGTTTTCTGCGCCAGCAGCCTGGCATAATGCTCCGTGCTGCCGGTGTTAGTGGTGTAAATAATTGCGTTCATAAGAATCCTCTTTTCAAAAAATAAGACGCAGCGCGTGATCGGCTTTGCGATCAGCACTGCGTCTTAGCGTCTGGCTTCTTTCGTCTCAATCGTGAAATTCTTTGCGTTGATGATGCTTTCGTGTCTGCACTTTGGGCAGAACAAAGGAAAGTCTTTCAGCTCAGTTTCTCGGAATATTTGCAGCCGCGTTTTCGAGCCGCACCAAGGGCATAAAATCCATTGTTTTTTCCCTTCGAGTTCCGTCATGTTGCCTCCCTGTCCCTTCTATAACAGGATTCAACTTTAGCAATAAACTGCTCAATATGCGCATTCAGCAGGGGAGCAATAGAATCCTTATCCTTTGCACCATCGTAGACGCTGTAGAGCAGGTACATTGGCCCGTAGAACTCCAGTGCCAACTGCATGGCGGCTTCATCAGAATCCGTCAGCTTACGGAAGATCGCCGCCATGTACTCCAGAGGCCCACCCGCAAGGTAGTCGTGATGGAGCTGCGCCAGCTTGGGATCACGGTATTGCTCCAGCGTCAGCATCTTGCGAAAATTGGAAGAAAACGCATCCTTCGTCCAATGATCAAACTGCGCCGTGCTGTACGCGCGGATTTTTTGAACCGGCGTGTTCAGATACGCCTCCGCAAAGCCGTTCGGTTCCGTTTCCGGCATTTCATACGCTTCAGCACGTTCATAGTCCATCTCATTCATGCGTTCCACGATCCTGTCCAAAATTTCCTGCTTGCTGGTGTAGTGCTTATACAAGGCGGCTTTCGTGAACCCCAACTGCCCCGCAATATCATTCATAGATGTTCCAAGGTAGCCGTTCTGAGCAAACAATTCCAGAGCCGTTTCCAAAATTCGTTCTTTCGTATTTCCCGCCATAATATTCCTCCTCGCGAAAGTAACCACTCGGTAACTGTAATTATAGTTACCGAGTGGTTACTTGTCAAGAGGGGGCAGAAAAATATTTTGCTGCTCATCGCAGCCTATCGAAAACTGAAAAGAGGCGGATTCCAATCAAAAGGAATCCGTCTCTTTTTAGCTTTGAGCAATACGAAACCTGGCGTCTGTCTTTATGCTGCACAACGGTCTTATTCACGCCTTGCAATTTTCCGATACTCAATAGGCAAGATACCCGTACTCTTTTTGAACAACTCCGCAAAACGGCTGGAGGTAGTATAGCCGATCATCTGAGCGATCTGTCCCATAGTGAAATCGGTATCAATGAGCAGGTGTTCCGCCTGACTCATTCTTCGGCCCTGAATATACTGCGTGACGCTGCACCCAAACTGCCGCTTGAAACAGCTTTTCAGCTTCGTCTCGCTCATGCAGGCAATGCTTGCAAGGCGTCCGAGCGGAAGATCAAAGGCATAGTGATCGGCGATATAGCTGACTACATTTTGCAGGCTCTGCTGATCCTCTGCCGACAGCGGGCGTTCCCTTTTCTGGCTCTGCCGCTTCCATGCGTCCACAATCAGCGCAATAGCCTCCGTAACCTTGGCCTCATAGAAAAGAGTTGCTGCCGCCCCTTCGCCTCGATAGTTCTCAATCTCAAACAACAGCTTGGACATAGCCGGAAAGTCCGTCGCCTGATCCACGCTTTGAAAAGCGGCAGGAAGATCAAAATAAATATCGGGATACTGCTTTTTCAGAAAATCTTCATAGTAGGCAGGCAGAATTTCCACACCAACGGAATGAATGGGAATCCGCTTATGGATGAGCGCACGATAGCGCTGCTTGCCGCCCACGATGGTCTGAATGTCTCCGGCAGAGAGACGCCGATAGGGGTTCAATTCCTCACCAGAGATGGAATCGTAGCGCTGGATACTGATGCACTCCGGAATTGCCATATCCAGGCAGCAGTCATCATGAAAATAAAAATCGTGAATTTTAATGTCAAACAGATCCTGCTTCGCATAGACCCAATAGTAGCCGTTTCCAACTGTGGGCGAAATCGCCCAGCACCGTCCCGCCGGGCTGAATTTCTCCGGGCATGGGATGGGAAAAAAGCTGTTCTGCTCCAAAAGCGGGCAGTAGTAATCCGTCAAAATGTCGCTTTTCATAGTCCTCCTTGCAATGAACAGACAATTCTTTGCAACGAACAGGCGAAAGTCACCGCCTGATATTGCTCTGTCCGATGCAGTATGATAGCTTGAATGGCAGTTAATTTCCTCTAACCGAAACATAGCAAACGGCGGTGCAAAAGTCAAGCCGTCAATTTATCGCAAAGGAGATCTTATCATGCAGACAATCAACAAAAAGGGACTTACGGTCAAGGATTTGGTTACGGTCGGTATCTTTTCTGCACTCTTTCTCGTATTCGCCCTGGTGGGAGGCATTTTCTTCGCGCCAAACCCGGTGCTGACCTTCTATATGCCCGTGGGCAGCGCTCTACTCTGTGGGCCGATATACCTGCTCATGCTTGCTAAGGTTCAAAAACGTTGGGTGGCCACCATCCTCGGTGCGATCCTCTGCATTATCTGGTTTGTCACCGGTATGCACTGGGCCATGGCGCTTGGCTATCTTATCACGGGTATTGTTGCCGATCTCGTTGCAGGCATAGGCGGATACAAAAGCAAGAAGATCAACTCGCTTTCCTACATTCTGATTTCCCTCGGCGGCACGGCATCTTATCTCGTGTTCTTCGCTGACCCAGATGGCTGGGCAAAAACCATGCTGGGCAACGGTACAGAGCAGTCCTACATCGACACCATGCGCAATACCGGCACAACGTGGATTCTCGTTATCATGCTGGCGGGAACGATTCTGGCCGCCGCGATCAGCGCCTTTATCGGCTGCAAAATGCTGAAAAAGCAATTTGAAAAGGCCGGTATCACAAAATGAAGCTGCTGTACCTCGATCCTCGAACAAAATTATTTCTCATCCCGCTTTGCGTCCTGAGTGCCATGTTTGCACCGAATCTGTATTTTCAATTTGCACTAGCAGCAGGGATTGGTTTACTGGCCGCACTCTGCGGAAAATGGCAGTATGCGCTGCGCGGCATCCTTGCATACGCGCTGATTTGCGCGTTTACCGTCTGGTGCATGGGGGTGTTGACTGGCACGTGGCGGACGATGTTTGTAGCGTTTCTTGGTTTGGTACATAAAGTCTATGCCTGCGGAATGCTGGCGGGACTGGTTATCAGCACCACAAAGGTTAGCGAGTTTCTCTCCGCTATGGCACGGCTGCATGTGCCCAAAAAGCTGACTATCCCCATTGCTGTCATGCTTCGCTATCTCCCCACCATCCGGGAGGATTGGCATTCTGTCAAGGACGCCATGCGCCTGCGTGATGTTTCACCTACATTCTGGGGCTTCCTGAAAGTCCCGGCTATGACAATAAACTGCATCTATGTGCCGCTGCTGACTGCGGCCAGCAAAGCGGCAGACGAACTGTCTGTCGCCTCTGTGACGCGGGGCATTGAAAATCCGAAGCCCCGCACCTGCCTTGTAAAAATTCAAATGAGGGCAGCAGACTTTCTGACAATGGCGCTGTTTACGGCGTTTCTTGCTGCTGAGATCGTATGGAAGGCGGTGGGTGTATGATTGAATTTAAGAATGTGTCCTTCGCCTATCCGGACAGCACAGACGGCGGACTCAAAAATATGAACCTCACCATTCCGGACGGGCAGTGCGTCCTTCTATGCGGACGGAGCGGCTGTGGGAAGACCACATTGACGCGGCTCATCAACGGCCTGATCCCGCAGTTCTTTGCGGGGGAATTGAGCGGCAAAGTATTGCTTGACGGCAAAAACCTCGCTGACCTGCCCATGTACCGCATTGCGGAAAGAGTAGGCAGCGTGTTCCAGAATCCCCGGACGCAGTTTTTTAACGTGGACACTGACAGCGAGATCGCGTTCGGCATGGAAAACGAGGCTGTGCCGCAGGAGGAAATGCGGCAGCGTGTAGCAGAAACGGCCAAGGTGCTGCGCATCGAAAATCTGCTCGGGCGCAATATCTTCGCCCTCTCCGGCGGGGAGAAGCAGAAAATTGCCTTTGCTTCGGTATATGCCATGGAGCCGGACATCTATCTGCTGGATGAACCGTCCTCCAATCTGGACATAGCGGCGATCCATGATCTGCGGGAGCATTTTCGTCTTATCAAGTCACAGGGGAAAACGATTGTTGTCGCGGAACATCGGCTCTACTATCTGATGGATGTAGCTGACCGTATCATTTATCTTGAGAACGGACATATCGCCGGGGATTGGACACCGGAACAGTTCCGTAAGCTGTCCGCTGAGAAGCGGCAGAGCATGGGTCTGCGGGCTGTTGATCTGGCGGAAGAACATCCGGTGGGCTTTGCCGCTTCCGATAAAAAAGTGGTACTGGAGCTGCAAAACGTGACCCTGTCCTATCAGAAGCGGTCTGTTTTGCGGGATATTTCTCTGAAAGCCGCGCCCGGCGATGTTATCGCCGTCGTCGGGCACAACGGCGCGGGGAAAACGACCTTCTCCCGCGCCCTCTGCGGTCTGCACAAGGAAACGACTGGAGCCTATCTCTGGAACGGTAAACCGCAGAAAACGAAAGAGCGCATGAAGCGTTCTTATATGGTCATGCAGGACGTGAACTATCAGCTTTTTGCTGAAAGCGTGAAAGCAGAGTGTATCTTCGGCATCAAGCGACCGGACACAGCGCTTGCGGAACAAACGCTTCAAGAATTGGGGCTTGCTCCTTTCCGGGAACGCCATCCGAATACGCTTTCCGGCGGGCAGAAGCAACGGCTGGCGGCGGCAACCTCTATGGTCTGCGGGAAGGATCTGCTGGTGTTTGACGAACCGACGAGTGGACTGGATTATGACAGTATGGTGCGGCTGGCGGCGCTGATTCAGAGGCTCTCCGAACTTGGGAAGATCATTTTTATCGTCACCCACGATTATGAGTTCGTCTGCCGCACCTGCACAAGAGTACTGCATCTGGACGATGGCAAGATACAGGATGATCTATCCGTAACGGAAGAATTGCTTCCCATGATGAAGAAAATTTTCGATGTGAGGTGAACAAAGTGAAAAAAGAAAAAAGCACATTCGGCTGGATCTTTACCTTCGCTGGACAGAAAAGGTCAGGCTATATCGCAAGTGTCCTTTTGGCTGTCATCGGCGCGGCATTTCAGATTTTGCCGTTCTTTGTGATGGCACGGGTCATCGGCAAGCTGCTGGCCGGGAACAAAGGCCTTGCAGGCTATTTGATCGATTGTGCGGTGATGGCAGCATTTTGGCTCTTGCGTGTACTGTTCCACTCGCTGTCTACGGCGCAGTCCCACAAGGCGACCTTTGCCGTGCTGGGAAATATCCGAAAGCAGGGGCTTGCCAAACTCGCAAAAATGCCGCTGGGTGATGTGCAGGCCAAAGGCTCCGGTGAACTGAAAAACATTCTCGTGGAACGTGTGGACAGTATTGAGCCAACGCTGGCGCATGTGATACCGGAAATGAGCAGCAATGCGGTGGTCGTTCTGGCGACGCTTGTTTATCTGCTTGTGCTGGATTGGCGGATGGCGCTGGCCTCGCTCATCACTTTTCCGCTTGGTATGATATTCTTCCTGCTGATGATGGCGGGCTACAACAAGAATTACGCCCGCACCGTTGCGGCCACCAACACCCTGAACGATACGGCGGTAGAGTACATCGGCGGCATTGAGGTCATCAAGGTATTCGGCAAGGCCAAAAGCAGCTATGAAAAGTTCGTCTCTGCCGCCAGAGAGTGCGCCCAGAGCTACATCGACTGGATGAATAAGAGCAATTTCTACTTCACCTTTGCCATGAACATCATGCCTGCGACGCTCCTGACCGTGCTTCCCATCGGCGGACTTTTGCTGAAAAACGGGACGCTGACGCCAGAGAAATTCGTTCTCATTGTCATTCTTTCTATGGGGCTGATTACGCCCATCATTGGCTGTATGAAGTTCACCGATGATCTGGCCAAGGTGGGCACCATCATCTCTCAAGTGACGGATATTTTGACCGCGCCGGAGTTGTCCCGCCCCGAAACGGACACAGAAACACCGCGGGGCAGCACCGTAGAACTGCATAATGTGCACTTCGGCTATGGTGAAACAGAAGTGCTGCACGGAATTGACCTGACTTTCTGCGAGGGAACCGTCAACGCACTCGTCGGGCCTTCCGGCAGCGGCAAATCCACCATTGCCAAGCTCATTGCCTCCTTCTGGGATGTCGGCAGCGGCAATATCACCGTCGGTGGAGTGGACATCCGCAGCATTTCCTCTGAACATTACAACAAACTCGTTGCATACGTTTCGCAGGATAACTTCCTGTTCGACAACACTGTGCGGGAAAATATCCACATGGGCAGACCCGATGCAACCGATGATGAGGTGGAGCAAGCGGCGCGTGACTGCGGCTGCTATGACTTCATCATAGGGCTTGAAAGCGGCTTTGATACCGTGGTCGGCAGCGGCGGCGGACATCTCTCCGGCGGTGAAAAGCAGCGCATCTCCATTGCCCGCGCCATGCTGAAAAACGCACCGATTGTGATTCTGGACGAAGCGACCGCCTACACCGACCCGGAGAACGAAGCCATCATTCAGGAGAGCGTGGCCCGGCTCGTGCGGGGCAAGACGCTGATCGTCATTGCCCACCGGCTTTCCACCATCGTGGACGCCGACCAGATCGTCGTAGTAAACGATGGCCATATCGAGGCAGCAGGGACGCAGACGGAGCTGCTGCAAACCTGTCCGCTGTATGAAACCCTTTGGAATGCACATATTGCATCCCGTGACAGCACGGAGGGAGGTGCTGACCGTGCTTGAGATTCTGAGAAAGTTCTTTCATTTCTGTGACGAGCGGGAGCGGAAAGAGTTTTATCGTTCCATCGCCCTCGGCGTATTGGCGGCTCTGTTTTCGGCACTCAAAATTCCGGCGATTGGCGTGATGCTGCAAGCAATCCTGACAGGCGGCGTGACCGCGAAAACAATCTTGCTTTCCCTTGCGGTTATGCTGGTGTCGGTCGTCGGCTCGTCGCTGCTCAAATACCGCGCCACCGCCTTGCAGACAGACGCAGGCTACTGCACGACCGCCAACAAGCGTGTGCAAATTGCCGAGCATCTGCGGTATCTTCCGATGGGCTATTTTAATGAAAATAGTCTGGGTGCCATTACATCCGTCACAACAAACACAATGGACAACCTCTCCGGCGTGTCCACGCGTGTGGTCATGCTGGTCACGGAAGGCATCTTCTCCACAGCGGTGATGACGCTGGCAGTGTTCCTCTTTGACTGGCGGGTGGGGTTGCTGATCGTGGCTGGGCTTGCAGTCTACTATTTTGTAAACCGCGCCATGCAGGCAAAGTCCGAGCAGACGACCCGCCGCAAATTTGCCGGGGACACGGCGGTGGTGGAGCGGGTATTGGAGTACATCCGCGGCATCGCCGAGGTGAAGTCCTACTCTCTGACAGGCAAATATAACCGCAGTCTGGAAGCTGTCATTGAGGAAAATGTGGATTCCAATATCGACATGGAATTAAAGCTGTTGCCGCTGATGTTAGCGCAGAATGTCGTTGCCAAGCTCATAGATGTAGGCGTCGTGGTGCTGTCCCTTATTCTCTATACCAGTGGCAGAATGGAGCTGCTGAACTGCGTGATGCTCTGCATTTGCTCCTTCCTGCTCACCGAAGGTCTGGAACAGGCCGGTACACAATCGAGCCTGCTGCGGGTGGTGGATACCTGCGTGAATCAGGCGACCGACATTCTGAACCTGCCTGCCATGGATATTTCCGGTGCGGAACTTACGCCGGAGCGCCGCGACCTTCGTGCGGAGGACATTCGCTTCTCCTATGATGAAAAGCCTATCATCAACGGCGTCACGGTGGATATACCCGAAAAATCAACGACCGCCATCGTCGGGCCTTCCGGCGGCGGCAAGACCACCCTCTGCCATCTGCTGTCCCGCTTCTGGGACGTGGGCGGCGGGCGCGTCACGCTGGGCGGACGCGACGTGCGGGAGTACGATATGGACAGCCTGATGCAGAATTTCAGCTTCGTGTTCCAGAATGTCTATCTGTTCCACGACACTGTCGCCAACAACATCCGCTTCGGCCAGCCGGACGCGCCCATGGAGAAGGTCATTGCAGCGGCGAAAAAAGCACGCTGCCACGACTTCATTATGAAGCTGCCGCAAGGGTATGATACGGTTATCGGCGAAGCGGGCGGCTCTCTTTCCGGCGGAGAGCGCCAGCGGCTTTCCATCGCCCGCGCCATGATGAAGGATGCGCCAATCATTATTTTGGACGAGGCAACCGCCAATGTCGATCCGGAGAATGAAAAAGAGCTGATGGAAGCGGTCAGCGAGTTGACACAGGAAAAAACGGTTATCATGATTGCCCACCGGCTGAAAACTGTCCGGCATGCCGATCAGATTCTCGTGGTGGACAAAGGACAGATCATCCAGCGTGGTACACACGATGAGCTGATGGAACAGGATGGTATCTATCGGCACTTTATCAGCGGGCGTGAGCAAGCCGTGGGCTGGAAGTTGTAAGAGCGTGTTCAGATTTACGCAGGAAAACGGCAGGCACTGCAAAGCGGTACCCACTTTGCGAAAACAGGCGGATTCCGTGTGAACGGAATCCGCCTGTTCTTTGCCCAGTTCCGGAATACGGTCGCTATTGGCCTTGGCCGTCAGCAGCTCTTTCATTTCCTCGCGGGCTTTCAGCAGTTGGCGCAGGTAGCTTTCTTCTCCGCCAGCAGTTCGACATACTCGGTGTTCAGCGCTTTGATGGTGGGCAGCTTCTTGATGCAAACCCAGCAAAATAGCTTTACGGCCTTATGGATCGTGATCTCGATTCCATACTCTGAAGAAATTTCTTGGAGTACCCGGCCTTACAATAGGTAACATAGGTATCGCGGGTCTTGGCGTAATGAACGACAGCGTAAAAAGTTCATCTGAAAGGTATTCTGCCTTGATGTACTTTTTATGCGACCAACTAATATTTCTTTCAGCCGAATGCGACCAACTTATCCATATATGTGCAGGTCTGCGGTGCATTCTTTCTCAGACGCTCCAGCATTTCTGAATTACCGCCGTAGGTGATGTAGTAGTCAAAGCAGTCTGCAAAGTATTCTCTGGCATTGGTTTTGGCGTAATCCCGCAACCCCGAGTTCTGCGCTTCTGCCAGATACAGCCGCTCATGCTCTGTGGGGAAGCCCATTCGTCCGTCCAGGAAATGTCCGAACTCATGGAGCGTCGCGCTGGCCTCCGAAATGTAGATGGTTTTCTGGCTGTAGTTGGTCGCTCCAATGCAGCTCATGTTCAGATGGTCGCTGAGTGCTCCCATGTAGTCGAAGTCGATACGGTATGTCCAGCCTGCGGCATTGAAGGCATCGAGGATTGGTTTGGGTACCTTCCACAGTTCCAACAGAAAATCGTTGGCATTTACACCAGCTGCATTCACCAGTGTCACCGGAGCTGCCGGAGCCTCCACGGTGAAGGTTCTGGTCAGGATGGCGTGGAGGAGTTTGGCGGCTTCTCCGCGGGTCACGATCTCATTTGCGTTGTCCTCTTTGCCGCAGAGTTGAAGTTCTTTCCCGATCCGGATGAAGTTTTCATAATCGGACAGCGCTACGCCGCCCTCATAGAGGACGCTGTCATAGACGGGAATTTGGGCTGCGGCAAATGCGCTTTTGTAGAGAGCACCGCGGCAGAGCTGCGTATTGGGTATGGAGATTGCAGTCTCACTCAGCCAGCCCTTTCGATAGGACTGCGCCGCAGCACTCCGGCTCAGTTCGCTCCACGAGCTTCCGTTGGTTTCCACACCGTAGCCACGACAGAGCATGATAGCCCATTGACTGGTTGTGATCGGTGTGTCCGGTGAAAAGGTGTTGTTCCCTGTGCCGCGGGTGATCTCATGCTCTGCAAGGTACATCACGCTCTCATAGCAGTCCGCAGACTCCGGCACGTCATCAAAGCCTGCGCAGGCAGCGGAAGCGGCGGTGGGCAGGATCAATGCCAGGACAAAGGTGCAGACAGCCAGCACTGTTCTTCTAACGATCATCTTCATAAGTACCCCCATATTTTTGTTCTCTCTGTCCTGTATCCTCCGGTAGAGTAGGTTCTTCCGGATGCGCCATGATGACGCCACCCTATGGACTCGTCGACGCAAGCTGCATATTGTTCGTCCAGCCGCAAGCGACAGGACTCACTCATTGCGCTGCGTCTCCTCTCCCCACAAAGCCTTTCGACTTTGTGGGGCACCCCTTATTCAAAGAAAACGTCACAGTTCCCCCTTGGCGGGAGACTGTGACGTTTTTCGCTTTGGTAGCCGATATAAATTGCTGGTGAGGCTGCCGTTGGAGCGGCGGCGGTTCCGCTTCTCAATGAGCTGCCTGCGCTCCAGATCTGCCAGAGCCCGCTGGACTGTCCGCGGCGAAAGTCCCAATTCGCGGGCAATGGTCTTGATCCCCGGCCAGCAGACGCCGGAGGCATCCGCCCGATCCCGCAGGTAGATGTAGACCGTCTTTTCCCGGTGGCTCAGATGCTCCTCGGCGTAGATAAAATTGAATTGACTCATCTGCCTCCCTCCATGTTATAGGGACTTTTCGTGTAGCGCCGCTTGATATTGCGAACGAGTTCGCTCTGGTCAACGTAGGCGATCTTTCGAGCCGCCTGCTCCGGCATCCGGTAACCGTCTGGATCGAAGGTAATGCCCCAATCCAGAAAGAGACGCAGCTTGGTGCACATGGGATGCGTTCCCGTTTTCATCACCACGAACTCACCCTTGGGAATGGATTTCAATTCATCCGGCGTCATAAGAGCGCGTTCCATCATCTGCAAGGACTGGCTGCTCTCTTTCCCCTGACTGACGGAGCCGGACAGCACGGTCCTGCTGCCAAGGGCAGCGGAGAGGGCGTCGGCTGTTTTGCTCTGAGGCGAGAAGCCGCCGAAGATGGTGTCCTGGCAATTATCGCAAATTATTTCCGCGCCCTCTTTTCCATAGTTCTTTTCGAGCTGCGCCAGTGACTGAATGATCGGCACCAGCGTCAGCCTGCGGGAGCGCCCCGCGCTGAATAGGGGCAGGATGTCGAATGGTGGCATAGTCCCCAACTCGTCGCAAAACAGCACCACACGGTTCTTGAGCCTGCCGCCAGTCTCGTCCGCCACGGAGAACAATTCGCGGGACAGGTTTTGGATCATGAGCGCTGCGATGAAATTCTTTGCGGGATCTTCTTCCGGCAAAATCAGAAAGATGGCACACTTCTCTGAGGCGAACATCTCCGCATTGATGGGGCTGTCATAGCAGATGACCTGCTCCAATTCCGTATCCAGAAAGGCGTTGAGGCGGGACATGACGGTGGACATGACCGAAGCCATAGACTGATCTGCGCTGGTGAGGGCGGCACCTGCCAGCCACCGTGCCTTATGCTCCGGCGGCAGTTCATCCATGAGCAGCTGAAAGCCGTTCTTGCCCTTTGACTTCGGCACCGCCAGCAGATCCTGCACCAACTTGAAGGCCGACACGATGTGCCGCTTTTCCGGCTCTCCATCCTTTGGCGGAGCAAACTCCGCCAGCAGAAGCACAATGGCGGTCAACAAACCTTCTGCGCTGTCGTAGAAGAAGGCATTCTCGCCGTATTGAGCAGCGTCACCGTCCGGATTGATGATAGTCTTGGCGAGGATCTTGGCATATTTTTCTGCGCGTGCCCGTGCGGCAAGGTTCTCCGGATGCTTGCGCGCAATATCCATGTAATGATTCATCAGCGTCAGGAAATTGAAGCCGTCTGAGCGTGTGGGATTGCGCAAGTCGATGACGGATACCTTGTAGCCATAGTACTGGGAGGCGATGGCACCGTAGTTCCTCGCCAAGTCTCCCTTGGTATCCAGCGCCAGGTAGCTCATGCCGCTGGCGCTGGCGTACTCCAAGTTGGCGTATAGAAAGTATGCGGTTTTACCCACGCCGGAGGCACCGATCATGAGACAATGAACGTCGTCGCTGTCCACCAGCGCACGGACATCCTGCTGATCCTCGATAAAGTTTTTGACCTTAGAGATCGTCGGTTTGTTTTTCTTGGGCTTTTGCTTTTCCTTTTTTCCCGCTGTAGGACGTCGGAGCCTCTCCAGCAGTTTGTGAGCGGCTTGCGAAATCACGCCGTTTTTGACTCTGCGCTTTCTGCCGCCCATACTGCCGAGGATGATGCCCTGCACCGTAGGAAGATCCTCGCCCTTGCGCCAGCGGCGAGGACGGAACGGGACTACATGATAGGTCGTGCGAATCTCCTTGGGCGTAGCCCAGCGCGCCGTTCCATGCTGACCGTCACCAACGGTTTTGCTCTTAAAATTGTTGAGAGAATAATTCTTGGAGAGGAAGGACACCACGAGCAGAAATGCCAGCAGTCCGCCGCCAAGCAGAATCAAGGGCCATACATTTTCGTTCATGTGTTTTTCTCCTTCCTCTCGAATTTAGCGCAGAGATCGTCGTTCCAGTCCTTTCGTACTGGGCAGAGCCGCTCCACATCCAAGCCCATCTCCTCCAGCGTATCCATTATGCGGTCGCAGGCATCATTGCCTGCGTCATCGTTGTCGAGGCACAGGTACACCATGTCCAGCTTCGGATTCTGTCGCAGCCGTTCCAGCACCGGCTGGATGGAAAGCCCACAGCAGGCGACATAACTGTGCTCCTGCCAGCCATAGGGATAAAGGGTAATGTGGGACAGGAGGTCGATGGGAGCCTCGAACACATAGAGGGATTTGTCCGTTCCGTCCTTATGGAAGCAATGCTCACTTGCGCTGCCCTCAATGTTCATGCGGAAGGTTTTTCCGGTGCTGTTGGTGCTGCGGATGTGGGCGTGCTTTGCTTCGCCGCTGTCATCCAGCCCCACGAAAACGCAGTTGTGATGCCTGTCCTCGTAGAGCAGTTTTTCATGTACGAAGGTGGAAATAACCGCACGGTCGATGTGACGCTGACGCATGAGGTAGGCATACATACGGCGCATGGTTCCGTAAGGCTCCGGCAGAGCAAAGGGCTTTGGAGCCTCTTTCACAGGCTTGGCCTGCTCATACGATTTTCCGTTCTTCCTGCCCAGCAAAAGCAAAACCGCCTCCTGATAAGGGAGACGGTAATAGCGTTGGACAAAGCTGACGGCATAGCCGCCGACCCGGGCGGAGTGGTCGAACCATTTGTTGCCCCGCACGGTGATGCTGGGATCGTTGGGAGTACGGAACTCCCGGCCGGAGCGCACAGGTCGCTCGCCCTGGGCGCGCAGCAGCGACACGAGATCCGTGTTCTGCGCCCGCGCCTTTTCCTCCGGCGTAAAATAGATAAATTTGCTCATGATATGTCCTTTCAGATCATTGCTCTTTCTGTTGACAATATGTGTTTTATCACATATAATGAGTTGCAGAGAAAGTGTGGTGGATGTATGGACTACACGGTGGAATACTACGAGAAGGATGATGGCAGCAGACCTGCTGAAGAATTCATTCTCTCGCAGGATAATAAAATGCAGGCAAAAATATTTGCCGCGTTGGAATTGCTTGAAAGCAAAGGACCCGCTTTGCGTGAGCCGTATTCAAAGGTGCTGGATGACGGGATTTTCGAGGTTCGCGCGAAGCAAGGCTCGGATATCAGCAGAGTGCTTTACTTTTTTGTAGTGGGACGCAGAGTGATCCTCACCAATGGCTTTGTAAAAAAGACGATGAAAACGCCACCGCGCGAGATCGAACGAGCCAAGCGGTATCGCGCAGACTTTAACCGAAAAGAGGAGGCATGATTTATGGGGAAGAATTTTCGTGAGACTTTAAACGAAAGAATGCAGGACCCCGCGTTCCGCGCTGAGTGGGATGCGCAGGAACCGGAACGTCAGATCATGCGCGCCATTGTTGAAGGCCGTGAGGAAAACGGCATGACGCAAAAGCAGCTTTCCGACATTACCGGCATTACGCAGGCTGACATCAGCAGGCTGGAAAGCGGAACAGCCAATCCCTCTCTGCGGACGCTCAAGCGCCTTGCCGCAGGCATGGGAATGGCACTCAAGCTGGAATTCGTTCCGACACAAACACAGATTTAATTTCACGAAATGCTGCCGCAATTCTGCGGCAGCATTTTTTATCCGAACGTCTGCTCCTCATGATCGTCCGGTTTGTGACCCATTGCCAAACGCTTGCGCTGCAATTCCTGTCGGCGCTTGCAGTCGATTTGCAGGCCGCGGTGGATTTGATCCATTTTGCTGTTGTCCTCGAATATCCGGCTCATGTGGTGCAGCATCCGCACGACGGCTTCGCTCACCGTGGGAGCATGGTAATCTGATTCTGCCGGTGCATGTTGTTTTGTTTGGCCGGATTGCTGTGAGAGTGTCGGAGCACCTTCACCCACAGGCGACGCAGCATCCTTGGAAGCGGCAGCATCAACGGAACCGGAATCTTCTGTGGTCGGAACTGTCATATCTTGAGTTTTCGGCTGTGCAGGAACGGCTGGTACTGTGGATTCTACCTTAACTTTTGCGGTCGGCGTAGAACTTTCAGGCGGAGTGGATTCCTCTGGCATGGCAGAAAATTTCTGCGTATCCGCCTGCCTCTGACGCTCCGCCAGCCATTGCAATGTTTCCTGAATGACCATGTTGCGGACGGTCCGGAATTCCTTTTGCTGAGAGAGGGGCAGCCTTTTTGGAGGGCGCTGGTTATAGTCCAGGCACACCTGCTCATAGAGCGTCTGCCATGTTTCGTATGCGGCGGACACCTGCTCGTCCTTTACCAGCTCCTCCACAATGGCATCCACGATAGCTTTGACCTTTGGCGGCAGGTAACCGTAGGCCTTTCGTCCTTTGACCGTCAGCAGACGCTCCGCCAGTTCTGCGGTGAGCTGCTCCAGCCTTGGGTTATCCATCGTGCCATGCTCCAGCTGCGCGATGCATTCCACCATGGCCTTGCGGGTCTGTTCCTGGAGCTCCTGCCGCGTCGTATCTTTTTGCTGGTAGATGTGTAGACGATCCGCGTGGTAGATCCGTCTGGCGAAGACAGATTTCATTTCCCGGATACCTTCTTTGGTGAGGTAGCCCTCCTTGGGATTTGCGGAGAAGATGATCATGTGAATGTGCACCTGATTTGGCTTCTGGTGAAAGGCGGCATACCAGCGCAGGTTTTCCGGGCGGATCTTATACGCCTTTGCGATATCGCAGATGGAGGCGTTCACCAGAGCCCGCCAGTTTTCCGCGCTATCATAGCCCAGCCGCTCGGCGTCCTCACGGCGCAGCGCCACCACCGGTGTCCACACATTGCCCGGTTGCTCCGCCACCTCCCGCACCGCTTGCGCGAGATTTTTTACCTTGCCGTGGGCATCCCACAATCCATGCTCACCGTCCTTTTGAACACCGGGGCGGTGGGAGATGTAGTCTACGAAATTTTTCTTTTGATCCAACGCCTCTATGTAGTTTTCCTGCACCTGCTGAATGAACGCGGAGGCGTTGTCCTGAGTTGGGTGATCCAGATACTCCTCGTATTCAATGAGTTCCCAGCAGGAGGGAAAAGATTTCAGCAGCCGCGTGATAAAATCCTGCTGCTTTTTTGTGGCGGGAAGTGAACTGCGTTCGTCCGCCAGCACTTCCACACCGGGACGGGTAGCGAAGTAGCGGGTACGCTGTGCCAGCTTCGCGGCGTTCTGCCCGCCCTTGAGGTAGGGCGAGATCAATACGATTCGGGCCATTCTTCATTCGGTTCCACACGCCGCTGCTGATGCACCGCGCTTTCAAAACTCACCTGCCCGTTGGTACGCTTCACCTCATCCACCGCATAGGCACGTAGCTCCCGCGTGTGAATGGGATCGGCGCGGAAATGCGCAGCGATGGTGTGGCTCATCATGTTCTGCTCCACCGCGCACTTGAAAAGAATGCGGCAGAGCTGATTGTTATTGTCGTCCAGCGTACCCTGAATAGCGGTCAGGATGGCTTGAGAGATGTAGGCAGTATTATCCTCTGTACCGAGGTAGCCCATGTAGAAGCGCAGGGCTTTTTCTACGAACTCATTGCGGCTACGGCAGTTATCCGCCTTCAGCCAGCTGTCCATTCGGTCGATCATGTCGGGCGGGAGCCAGAATGTCGTTTTCTTTTTCACTTTTTCTTCCATCGGGGTTCTCCTTTCCTTGCCGTCGGTCAAAAAGGGCACGAATGCCGGAAACACCGTGCCTTTTTAGAAAACAGACTGCGTTTTTTCTGAAATGCGCTGAAATAGACTGCGCTTTGGAAAGCGTGAAAAAGCCCCGCACTGCGGGGCTTTGTGGGCAGGCCGCAGGCGCTTGCGACTGCGGCCTTTTATCTTGTGCTTTTATCGAACGGGCAAATAAAGGGCTAAAACCTCCGAAACAGGGCATGGTCAGGAGGAAAAACCTCACTCCAAAAGGCTCATTTCTCCATCGTCGAAGCAGTATCCACACGGATTTTTCACACATCGCCCGCAAACGTCGCAACGCTCGCTTCAAAGAGCTTTGGCGGGTACACACTCCACCCAAGCCCCTAAACGCGCACACAGCGGCACACAGGGCGAACGGCGCGGGGAAACGAGGAGCCGCCCTGTGCGGTACATTCGAAAGCACAAAAATGCGGGTAGTGTTCTATTGCATGATCATTTGCTGTTTCCGTTTACAGGTATCGAGCGCTACGCTCAGTTCTTCCAGTCGTTCCGGTTCGATACCATCTATTACGATCTCTGTTCCGAGCTCTCCGGCTCGGCTTTCGCAGACATGCGCTTCCATCAAATCTGAAAAGAGCTTCTGCTCCTTTCTCGTCAACGTGTTTAATGCTTCCACTGAAACCGCTTTTCCTCCCTGTGCGTGAACGAGAAAAATATCGTCTGACAGATCATGCTGAAGGATGTCTTCTAATTTCATGCTGATGCTTTCCAGATGGGCGAGCCTCGCACCTCCGGCAATCATTCCTTCTTCCGTGAGGTACCCCCGCGCAAGGATCTCCTCGTCCGGCATACCCAAATCGTGAAGGAATGAATACTTCTCTCGATAAAGAAAATCGCAAACCGTTGAAACCAGACCGTGAAACAGTTCTGCCTTTTTCTCATCGGGCAGCTCTAAAAAATAGTCGTGCATCCAGCACCTCCATTTCGAATTTCTTTTGTTTTTGAGCTTATCCTCATCGCAGAAAAAATGCGGGAGCAGAATGACAGCCGACGAACTGCGGCTGCCCGCCATGAGCGGGTTGACGCAGTTTGGCGGCGCCGCGGGCCCGCAGGCACGCGCAGCCTGGACGCTGTTGCTTTCGCAGCCGCGAGTGCCTCAGCCTTGCTGTACCTACGTTTGCACTTACAGCCTCATCACCGGTCCCTGCTGCTGTTCCGATTCTTCACGGAACTTCTGCGCGTAGTCACGAAGGCTCATGCCAGTCTGCTTCTGACAGAACTCCTCCATCTTCCGCAGCAGAACATCCTGTTCCGCAGCGTTGAGCTGGTAGCTCCAGCTTTCCTCAGAACCGTCGCCCTTGCAGAGCGTCAGCTCCAACGTGTCGCAGGGCTTGCCCTGTGTGATGTCGTAGTTGGCGTAAACATTGAGCCAGTCATCATTTTCATCGGTCAGGACAAAAGTACCGAAGGCTGCGTCCACATCGAACTTAATCTGCACATAAAAATTGAGCTTGCCATCTGACTCGATGATCTCATCCGAGAATGAAAAATCCCGTGCGGAAAGGTGCCCGGCTGACGAGAGTTCCCGACCATCCAGCTGGGACAGCAGGATACGGTATCTGTCATCGACCGAGACATTGTTATTTCGAAATGCTTGCTCAGCGGCAGCGGACACATCCTGCATCGCCCACGTCTGCCAGCCATCCATGATGTGAACGGCAGAGAACTCCCGCTTGTCAAAATTGAGTTCAAACACACCGGTTACTTTGCCGGTGTTTTCCATACGCTCCGCGAGCATCTGCTGATATTCCTCCGGCGTGAGCAGCGTCCCACGGGAGAAAAGGCGAATGAATTTGCCGCCTGTGTCGGCAGGTGTGTTCAGGTAACGGTTCAGTTTTTCAACGGCATCCAGCAGTTCCTCGCCATGTGTGACTTTGAAGTACCATTCCTCACCGTTTTCGAGTACGCGGTAGGCAGACCATGTCTGTGCTGCTTCTTCCCGCTCACGGGCGGCAGCGCTTTCCGCCAGAATCGCCTTGCTGATCCGCGCATACTCCCGCTCCGGCAGTTGGTTGCAGAGCTCGTCCAGCACATCTTCCATGTGCTCCTGCAGCGTCTCACCATTGAGGTGCTTTTCGATAGCGGTCAACCAGCGCCGGTCGATCCACAGCACGATTTTCTCCTGCTGTGCCATCTCAGCCACCGACCTTTTCAGAGGCATCAGATGATGTCAATGCAGAGGGAGCAGCTTTCTGCTCCGGCATCTGCGCTCTCGTCGGTCTTGCTGGACGGCGCGGACGGGCAGCGGGTGCTGCGCGGCTGTCGAGATACTCCCGCACCGGCTCCGGCACCTCGGATTCGTAGAGACATTTGAGCAGTTCCTCCAGCTGCGCCTGTACGCTGGTGTTTTTCTTTTTAAGAGAAAATTCGAGAGCGGCGAGCTGCTCACTCTCGAATGTGATCGTGACATTTTCTTTTTTCATAGTCGGCATATTCCTCCGTTCCTATTTCATCTGCATCGTTGGGGATTCCATTCGCTGCGATTCCTCGCGCAGACCGGAAAGCAGACTGGAAAAGGTTTCGCCCTCACCAACGCTCTGATGCTCCAGCCAAGCCTCCCGGAGAACCTCCAGAGGCTTTTCCGTCTGCAGCAAAAATTGAAGTTCCTCTCTGGGCAGGCTTTCCCCCTGCACCGTCAGTTCGCTGCGGCAGACCTGCATAGCAGAGATCTCCGCCGCAGACTGAATCAGTTCATCCCATTCCAACTGATTCAGCCCCCGCATATAGGCTGCCATTTCCGCTTCGGTTCTCTCAAATATCAGACCCCACATTTCGCTGGAGGTCAGTTCCTTATGGCTGACGATCTCCCCGGAAAGGAATTTCGGCACATCAATGACTTCCGGCTCCTTGAACGCCATATCCCCACAGTATCCGATTTTCAGCATGGAGAATTCTTTTGCTGCCTGCACCAGTTCTCTGGGACTGCCGGGCGGCACCTCCTGATCCCAGCGGTACCAGTTATCTTCATAGCCACAGGGCGTGAGCTTGAGAAGAACATGATCTTCCGGTACAAATTTGGGATAGCGGCAGAGCTGACCTCTCACGGCGTAATAAGGCTTACCCTCACAGAGGACTGTCTGCGCCATGTACGCTTTCATTTTTTCGAGACTCTCGCAGAACCAGCATTCCGTATCGGCGAAGCGGCGAATCACGCCGTCGTCCAGAATGCGGTTGAGATTGTCCTTTCCCGTCAGGTGATAAATCTTGACCGGCGGCCTGACTTTTACATACGCCATGCTCAGATTCCTCCCATTTTCATATCGTGCTTCTGCGTAGCCGACTCCATAAAGGAATTGAACAGCGCCAGCGTTTCCTTCTTCGCTTCCTGTACAGAGAAGAACGGGCCGATGGTTTCCGACCATTCCTGTTCATTATCGCGCACATAACCGTAATAGTGATTGCATCGGCTGCCGGGATCATGTGCGTACCGGCGCTCCCGCTCGGTGTAAATTACGACTTGAAAGCGCTCATAGGTCGTCGCGGGATCGCGCCCCTCAAAGGTATAACGCGGCGTGCCATCCGTAAAATCGTGTCCCTTTGTCCATTGTACTTTTCCCTTGGTTTCGTCCGTTGGGAATTCCAATGGCGAGTTTTTATCTGACATCACTTGCCTCCATTTCTGTTCTTTCGACTGTTGTCCTTTTTAACTTTTTGGCAGATATGCCCTTGGATTCGTCCGCTCACCGTTGATGCGTACCTCAAAGTGGAGGTGCGGACCGGTGGAGCGCCCGGTGCTGCCGGACAGGGCGATGATGTCTCCCGCCTGCACGGTCTGACCGACTCTCACCAGCAGCTTCGAGCAGTGACCGTACAGCGTAACGAGTCCGTTACCGTGGTCAATGCACACGTAGTAGCCGTAGCCTCCGGCGTTGTACTTCGAGACCGTCACCGTCCCCGGCAGCGCGGCGCGGATCGGCGTACCAGTGGGGACAGCTAAATCCATGCCTGTGTGTCCCTTGCGCTGGCCGGTGATGGGATCGATGCGGTTGCCGAACTCAGAGGTGACGCGGTTCTCCCAGCCCGAGCCGATTGGGGAGCAGAAACCGTCTGCGCCAATGTACGGCACATCCGCGCCGGGTATCCAGCCCTCCGAACCTCCGGCAACGCCATAGCGCACCAGATTGTACACGCCGTCGGCGTTGGACTTCTGTTCCTCGGAGATCTGCAAGTGAAGCACGCTTTCAATATTTTCGTAGACTTCTGCCATGTTCGTAATAGGAATTGCCACGGTATAACTCTCCTCAGATTTTGTCCCATTCTCATCGGTGACGGTGCGGGTGCGCTCCTCGTAGGTCACGAAGCAGTCTACGAACTGCTTATGTGCCCTCTTGCTCGGCGTGTCCTCTCCAAAGAAAATGGCATAGAAAACAGCCTTGACGCGGATATCGTCAAGGCTGTCGCTGCCTGCCGTCATGTCATTGACGGTGGCAATGGCGCTGTCCAGCAGCGTGAAGCTGCGACGCATATCTTCGATGTAGGCAACGTATTCTGTCGGCGTTTTGTCCGGAATGTCGCCACCGTGGAAGCACAGCAGGACGGCGGAGTTGTTATGATCCACGCTGCCGGAGAGCAGAGAGCAGAAAAAAGCGGCCAGCAGCAGGATGGGCGCAAGCAACGCCGCCACGATCCAGCCCAGTTTCTTCCGCGCTTCATCATCTGAGAGAGCGGCAGCGGTGATTTTTGCCAGCATTGCGGCAGGGGCCGCCATTACCGCCCACCTGCCGTTCCGAAGAGGGCCTGCTTGTACTCCGGTGCCTGCACCTGCAAGAGATACCGCTCGTTGCCGCACTTATAGAGGCAGGAGCCTTTTGCCGGATCTCGAATCAGGGAGTATTCGGATTCCTCCAACTGGAGGTTGTCCATGTAGAATTTTTTATCCACATTGCCGCCGTTGAACAGGAACTGGTGGACGGGGATGGAAAAGAGCGGGCGTGTCAACTCCCGGATGCCAGGCTGAGTGAAGTCCTCCAAGTTCTGGCTGGCAAGGAATAGGGCGGATTCCTTTTTGCGCGCCCTTTTGAGCGCGTTGCGGATGTAGGTGATGACAGTGGGATTGGACAGCCACAGGTACAACTCATCGATAGCTGCCACGGAATTGCCCAGCGTCAGAAGCTGATCCGACATATAAGACAACAGACTGAACAGCAGGGTGTTTCTCAGGTTTTCCGCCATGTTATCCAATCCCTTGACGCAAAAGACAAGGAATTTGGAGTTCGTGATGTTGGTATGCCCATTGAAAAAGCGGGAGTCTGCGCCACGGCACATGGAGTGAAGCCCCAGCAGCAGATCCCGCAGCATCTCCCTCGGATATAGGCTGTCGGCGGCATCATAGTGGTCATAGCATTCCTGAATGGCATCGTAGAGGTCTGAGAGGACTGGATAGTCCTCCGGCCGCATCCGGGCGAAGTCCGTGCGGTCGGTGATGTTCCACTTTTTATAAAGGCTCTCCACCATCAGCTCCAACGTGTCAATGTGGGGCGTGTCAAAGTCCTTGTAGACGCGAAACACATCCCGCAGGAAGGAGATATGCTGAGAAAGCAGCGTTCCACGGAAAGCGGCAGGCGCGTCCGGGTCTTCCGGCTCGCTGCCATCGTCCCAGCAGCGCGGCTCCAGCAGGTTGATGCGGTACTGCCCGCTCAGGTAATCGAGGAAGCAGCCGCCCAATGCACGGCACTCATCCTCCATCTCATGCTCCGAGTCCAGAGAAATGACGTTTTTCCCCGCCTCCCGCACATTGCAGAGCAGGAGCTTTAAGAGAAAACTTTTACCCTGTCCGGTGTTGCCGAGGATGAGGGCGCTGGCGTTAGTCTTGTCAGAGGCGCGTCGGTCAAAGTCAACGATAATGTTGGAGCCAAACCTGTCCCGCCCAATGAAGAAACCCTTGGGATCTGTTTTGCCGGAGTAGTTCATGGGGTACAGATTGGCAACGCTGCATGCGGGCAATACCCGTTCCGCAAAGTTTGCCAGCTGACTGCCGCCCGCGGGATTGGCGGAGAGAAAACCCTCCCGCTGGCGCAGGAGCAGCGGATCGGCACCCATGCGGGAGCGGATCAGCTGTGCGGATACCGTGTCCCGCGCCGTGCGCAACTTCTCCGTGTCTGCCGCGGCAATGTCCAGATACACGCCGCAGTGAATGAGCGGCTCCTTTTCCTGCCGCTGCTTTGCCAGCAGCTCCGCCATGTCCCGCAGATTGGCTTCGGCAGTGACACTCTGCTTATAGTCGTTGGTGTTGCTCCGCTCCATGCGGCTTTTATTAGTGGCGGCATGGAGGATGGCGTCCTCCTCGGCAGGCGTGACTTGCCGCGCGGTCAGCCGCAGGTTGACGCCGCCCATATCCCCAATGCCCCGCAGCAAAGCAAGCTCATCCGTCATGGGCGGATAGCTTTTCAGAGCCATCGCCGTGTGGTACCGGCTGCCGAGGATGAAGTGGTCGGTGTTGAACTTCACCGCTGCCGGCGCGATCATATCCAGAAAATCCTTGGGGCGCTGGATCGGCTCCGGCGCTTTCTTTTTCTTCTTTGCTTTCTTTTTAGCCATGCATATACTCCTCTCCATCGAAATCACGGAATACCTCCGTAGTGAGATCCTGCTGGTAGTAAATTGCCAGCAGACGCTTGATGTCCTGCTCCTCTGCCAGACGCACACGAAGTCCGTGGTCGCAGATGGTTTTCTCCAGCTGCCGCAGCGCACTTTCATCTGTGTTCATCTTTTCCGTCAGGGGGATGACCAGCACGAACCTGCGGGAGGAGGCGGAGGAAAACTGAATGGCGTCCAGATGGGCGATGTCCCGCTCCAGCAGTTCCCGCACAGCAGGCTCCGTTTCTTCCTCCAAGCGCCGCAGGTAATATTCCTTGTTCCGCTGGAAGGACTCACGGGAGTCCAGCGCCAAGATTTCCAGCGAGGGCTGGGTGCTGAGAAGCATGGTGAGGGAGCGGATACGTCCCCGAATGACCTCCGGGGACAGGACAGAGAGGTTGTCCGGCTGGAGCAGGTAAAAGACGCGCTCCCCGGAATCTGTCACAACTCCGTGAGGCGTCACGCGGACAATGCCCATGAGCTGCCGCGTAGACTTCAGCTGGCGCAGTTCCTTTTTCTGTTTGCGATTCATGGGTCCAGCCTCCATTCATAGAATTGCTGGCACAGGAAAAGAAAACAGGCGGCACGGCGCAGAAAATCTAAAATACTGCTGCCATCCACCTGAATGGTGAGAAAGGCATACAGCACCGTGACCACCAGCAAGCCCATACCCAGCCCCTGCGTCAGCGCCAGTACAGAGAGCAGGGCGCCTACGCCGATGATGCCGATGTCCCGCAGCAGCCAGAGCCACAGCATGGGCTTGGCTTTCAAGTTTTCAGGGTAAATAAACATTTTGTTCCTCCAAAGCAAAACCGCTGCCGAGATTTTCGGCAGCGGTTCACGCGATGTATTTCTTATTCTTCGGCAGTGCCGACGTCCTCCGCCAGCGCCTGCTGGATGCAGCGGATGACGAAGTCCTTCTGCTTCATATTGTGCTGCTTCAGGTATGCTTTGAACTGTTCGAACAGCTCCACCGGCACCTGCACACAGACGGGCCTTGTCACTTCTTTCTCCATAGCCTGCCGTTCCTCCATTTCATAAAATCTGGTGATGAGCGCGGTCATGTACTGGCTCAGGGTATTGCCGGATTCCGCTTGCCGCTGCCGCACCTTGTCATGCAACTCCACGGGGATCTGTGCGCAGAGGTTGCGCGTTTTTTCTGCCATAACAGTTCCTCCAGTCTTTTTTGGTAAAGCCAAGATACCCGAAAGTAAGTGCAAAAGCTATTACCAGGACCAACTAAAAATCCCACTCCAAACCAAGCGCAATGACCATAGCCACCCGCTGCATGAGGTATTCCACACAGGGGATGGCGACGCTGTTGCCGAGAGCCTTGTAGCGCGCGGAATCCGAAGCGCCAGGAACATCGGTCCAACCATCCGGATAGCCTTGGAGCCGTTCGCACTCCAGAGGTGTCAGGCGGCGAATGAGATTCCGGCAGTCCGCATCCCAAGCAGAGGTTGGCTGGCAGACGAGATCTGTTGCATCCTTATGCTGCCGTGCGCTCTCCGTGGAGGCAATCTCGTCATTCTTAAACTGATCTACCCGCTGACGGGCATAGACGCTGTGGCGGTCCGTAGCGGTCAGGGTATAGGAAATATCCCGCTGCCAGCCGAAGCCGTTGCCGCCGTTTTGCGGCTGGCGGTCGATGGCATTGCCTGCAATGCAGATGATTTCTTCCTGCTGTACGAGGGGAATATTGTTTCCCCCGGTTCCATAGCGGGCGGACATGGTGGGGGCTACATCGTGCGGCCCGGTATATCTTCCGTCGATACCGTGGTTTTCATAAACCTTGGGTCCTGTTGGACGCAGGATTAGAGGCTGGTGCCCGTGTTCCTGTGCCCGCAGGGTTCCGGCGACATTCTCGCTGCACTCCATGATCTGCCCGCCCTGATCGTTGATACAGAGGATGCTGGGCATACAGTTTCCGCTGGGACTGCCTTTCAATGTGGGCGATACGCCCTCCTGATACCCGATAGTCCCAGCGCTTGCACCTGCTCCGGCCGAGAAGCCAGCGACGAAAGCACATGGATATCCCTGTCCCGCCTGTCCGCCTCCGGTTAAGAGCGCAGTATGTTTTTCCGGTGTAAGAAAACAATCTCCGTTTCCTTTCGTTACAAGTCCAGCGACAAAGGTTTGCTGTTTCATTCCCGGCTGAGCCTGCAGCGCACCTGCTATGTCATGCAGATCCCGCACTTCATCCCGCTGGTTGGCGGCAAAGGCCATCCGTTTTTGCAAGTCGTTCTGATTGATGCCGGGATTTGTGATGAAGGTCTGCATCTGGAGGTTCTGCGTTGCCATTAATGCACCGGACACACCGTCCAGATCAATGCCCTCATTGCGCTGGTTGATATGATAAGCCTTCGCTTCACCGGATATGGGCGCAGGTGGGTCAAGCCCTGCCTGCATGCGCAAAGCAGCTTCCAATAATGGTGGCAGCGATTTGCCGCGGCAGGCTGCGCGGCGCAGGATACCCAGGCACGCTGTCCGGGATAGCGAGTATTGGGATGGCGCTGTAGCCTGCAAAATCAGCCACAGCGAAGACTCGACGACGTCTTTGGGGCACTCCGAAGTGTTGAGCGTCCCAAACGATCCAAGCCACGGAGGATCGTACTCCCAATATGCCCCCAGCATATTCCCAGCGCCCGGCCTCAGGTCTAACAACATGAAGGTGTGGTTCTTCAACTTGGAGGAACGCTTCGAGGACTTTTTGAAAATCCGCCCCAGGCTTCTTTTGACTCGTTTCAGCGTCCCGCCCACTTGAGAGAGCGCCGACAACATTTTCCCAGATCCCGAACCTTGGCCGAATATGCACTCCTGTCCTTCCAGATTTTCTGTCTGCATCTCGCATCTCCTGAATGATCCGTATTTGTTCCATAAAAAGGCCGGAACGCGCGCCGGTCAAACCAGCACGCAATCCGGCCACGCTGAGTCCTGGCACGGGCTGCCTCCGCAGATGATATCCACAGGCGGCAGATACGCGCCGTTCAGCTTTGTGATGTCTCCCATCTGCTCCATGCGTGGGAAGCGAACTTTTGATACCAGTATGGGGAACGGCTCGATTTCACTGGCCCATATCGGTTCGATGCCGCACCGCACCGAAGCCAGAGGAAAGCCGCCGATGCCATCGAACAGGCTCCCCATAGTGAGTTTCCTTGTTGACTGTGTCATTTCATACACACCTTTTCATTTGATTGCCGCAGCGATGGTTCTCGTCACATTCACTGCGGACTGTGCCGTATAAACGGCGCTCATGATGTTGGCTCTCGTC
The DNA here is from genome assembly GCA_934565855.1 of uncultured Dysosmobacter sp. Taxonomy (GTDB): domain Bacteria; phylum Bacillota; class Clostridia; order Oscillospirales; family Oscillospiraceae; genus Oscillibacter. Next base: position 88,699 of record CAKTIO010000006.1, on the reverse strand, counting down.
GTGGTGTCCAAACCGAAATTACCGGCAATACGGGGTACTTCGCCAGCGGAGAGCATGAGCCCCACGCCCATGAGCGCGTGATCCTTGAACACCATGAGACCTGCAATAAGGATGGTGGACTGGAGGAAAGCGGTCAGGCACAAGCCGATGACCTGCCGCATCCAGCCCATAAATCCGTCCAGATAGCCTCGCGGGACGCTGAACATATAGAGGGAGCCGACTGCAATTTGAATCAGTAAAATGCCGCCTCTCTTCAAGTTGGCAAAAAACACCTTCAGCACCGCGTAGCCCATAAGGATGATGCAGAACAGCAGCATAATGGGGCTGGTGATGATGCCAAGGCCAAAATGGGAGCTGTTTACCACATCCGAGAGCGTCTGGATCTCGCTGAGCTCCGTGATGATGTCCTGCCCTACCTCACCGATGCTCCGACCATAGCCGGTAAGTCCCGCAGAGAAAGTACCCTGCAGCGACACCGATAAGGCGTAGAGCCGGACGGGAACAACGGTGAAGAGGCTCACCGCCAGAAAGCCCTTGATGATATTCATCCCGCACTGCTGGAGATTGCCCCTGCCGGTGGAATATTCGATACCGCACTCAAATGCACAGACCACTACGCTGACAGCAAACAGCGCCCAGGCGAGGCGGGAGAAGAAGAGAATGATGGCGCTGACCCATTCCAGTTCAAATAGTTCCACGCCCATATTGCCCATGAGGGCAAAGAAGTTGCCGAGAAAGCCTACGATCTGCCCGTAGATCCAGTCCACCAGCTGATCCAGGACCGTCGCGGCAACAAAATCCCAAATAAATATTTCTGGTCACCTCCTGAAAATGCAGAAAGCCGCCGCCCAAGTGGGCAACGGCCTTCGTTATGATTTTTACTTATTTCATCGTCTGTCCAGTGCTCGGATCGTCCGTGCTTTTCAGTTCATATCCAAGTCTCTGACAGACGAAGTTCTGAACAAGTCTGCATTCCTTCAATGCGCAAGCGGCATCGGTTTCATCCAGTTCCAAGTTGGATGGATACCGCACTTGCACACCATACGGCGTCAGTTCAATACAAGCATCCGCGATCTGGTCAAACTCAGCGTCGAATTCACAACACAGTTTGCAAAGTTGAATCAAATCATGCGTCTTGGGAGGTTCTCTGTCAAACTGAACAAGTGCGGCTTTCAAAAACTTTTCAACCGCCTGTTCGCAGTGATAACAGATAATCTCTACTGGTAGAGGATGCATTGTCAACAGGTATTCTGCGGCACTGAGATCCATGCAGGCAAATTCAAGCCATTCGCTGCTTCGGCCTACGCTCATGCAGCAAAACCCCCTCTCTTGCAATTTTCCGCTCCAAGGAGGCATGTTCCGCTCTCTGGCGGAATGCGCCAGAACGATAGGCAATTACATCAAGGGGCACAGATTGCACTGAAAAGAGCGCACGTCGAATTGCTTTGACCGCATCTGCCGGACGCATTGAATTTTCAGGGATAATTACGCATAGGTCGTAGTCACTATCGCGGTTAGGCGTACCATAGGCATAGGAACCGAAGAGATATATCTTCTCTGTGTCTACGGTATCGTCAATGATTCGGCAGATATCAGAAAGCTCGTTTTTCACAGATTCCGTCACTTGCAGCGCCTCCTTTCTCGCTTTCTATTATATCCGGCACGCGGTAATTAAGCAACTGATTTTTGATAGTACGCAGGATTTCGTGCATTTTTAAATCCCGATGATATTCCAGATGTATTTCGGCGCGACCAAGCTGAAAATCAGGAAGGCAAAGAGGATAGCGGGGCCGGTCCATTCAAACTGACCTCGCTGTCGATAATCGAAATAACTTCCACCAAGTTTCACAAAGAATGCGATAGCGAGGATCATATCCAATGCGGGAAAGACCACCTTCTCCACCACGCTCTTGATCTGCTTGGCTGCCTCCGTCCACGTCTGCTCCACCGCTCCCGCCACATCGCCGCCTGCTGCAAAGGCAGAGGTGCAGCAAAGTGTGGTCAGGAGCAGAAGTGTCAGCGCCGAAACGATAATTTTCCTGTGTTTCAAAACTTTAACCTCCTTAAAACGGGGCTGCCGCCCCTCACGGAGCGGCAACTGATGTGTTAGTCCTTAATAGCCGGTGCGAGGCAGGGGCTTGCTGGGGGCATAGACTCGGGTGACCCAGCGAGAAGTCGCCATGATCCACTGCCCATTGTAGACTCCGCCCGCGTTTGCCTGATTGACGAACTGCGTGCCGCCGGTGAGCTTCGAGAGCGCCTTGCAGTCCACGCGGGGCGTTTCTACCTGACGGAAGTTGGCAGGTACGATACCGAACGCCGCCATAAACTCCGTCACATACTCATTGGAGGCAAGTCCCAGCGCCGCAGGCGAAGCATCCAAGACATAGTTTTTCGATGTGCTCAGGTTATCCGCCAGCGTGCGCCAGATATCGCCGCTGAGATTGGTTTTGTACACGATCTTATAATTTCCGGGGGTATTCCAAGTGCCGGTGTAGATGGTCTGGAGCCGCACCGCCTTGATGGGCAGGGTGTCACGCCAGAAGAAAGACTCCAGCGCCGTGGTGGAATTATTGGCAATTCCGGTAAAGTTGTAGCGGACAAGCTGTCCCGGCATGACCTCCACGTAGCCTGTTTTCTTGATGGAAACATTGGTGTACAGGCTCTTATTGGTCATAGCCGCCTTGACGATCTGACCGGCGTGTTCGATCTCCACCTCAACGGGCGTCTTATCCAGCCCATAAAACTCCGCAGCCTTGGATTCCACGATCTTATACCGCGCCAGAGGCAAAGGCTTACTGACCGCCAGACCGTTCTTATCCGTCCTGATGGTATCCACCAGGCGGTTGGTCCGGGCGTTGTAAACTTCAAAGACGGTGTTGGGGATCGGCGTTCCGGCAGGCCAGCCGTTCATGGAATTATAGTCCGCCGAGGTCTTGACGATCTGAATCTGACCGGTGATGGGGGTGTTCTTCCACTCGACTTCCGTGGTTTCACCGCTGCGGGCATAAACCGTCTTTTTCTGCGTATCGGGGATGTATCCCTCATTTTCCAGTTCACGCAGATAAAAACGGCCAGCAGTCAGATTTTCAAAACGGACGTAACCGCGGTCATCGCTGGTTTCCTGTGCAATGGGATTGTTGCTGGAATCGTAAAGGATGAAAGAAACGCCGTAGATACCTTCCCCGGTGGTGCTGTCGATCTTGTGAATGAGGATACCGGAGATGGCTTTGTTGGTCACCGTCTTGGTCGTGGTTTTACCGTCCTCCACGGTAAAATAAATGGGGGTATTGTCAAGCTGGAAGCCCTTGCCCGCCTCGGTTTCCACGGCATAATAGCTACCGCTTTCCAGCGGCACATACACGCGCCCGTCCGTTCCGGTGGTGACGGTGTCCACCAGACCGTCATCGCTGACACGGCGGATCTCGAAGGTGGTGTTGGGGATGCGCTGGGTTTTGTCCGCTGCATTGACCTTGATGAGCTCTAAGCCGCCCTCCCGTTCATTCCAAAAGGTCAGGCGCTGGGGCGATTTACTCTGGTCGATTTTAATGCTCTGCGGCGTTCCGTCCAGCACGAAACCTTCCGCAGTCTTGACTTCCTTGGCGGTGATAGTCATACCATCTGTCAAGTTCTCAATGACGATCTGGCCTGCGGAGTCGGTGGTATAGTAGCCGTTGTTGGGGCCGACTACCGCACCGGAGGAGTCCGTCACAAGGAACTCTACCCCGGCAAGCGGCTCATTTTTCGTGCTGGAAATATATTTCTGAATGGTCAAGGCCGTGGTAGGCTTGTTGTAAAATGTCAGCGTCTGTGTGTCGTTGGGGTTGACTACCACGGTCTGCGTGCGCGTGGCTTCATCAATGGTATAGCCCGGAATTGTCTTGGTTTCTGTCGCTACCACGGTGCCAACGATGCCGGAAATGCGGATCTCACCGGATTTCGATGTGTAGTAAATGCCATTGCTGGACAGTTCGCCGTTGGCATCGGGAACGAAGCTGCCATCCGCATAGGTGATGCGGAATTCTACTCCCTCCAGAGGTTCCTTGTTGGGGCCGGAACTGACCTTGCGGATGATGAGGTTGCCTGCGGGCTGGTTCAAAAACTGCAGATGCGCCGTTTCGCCGCTTTTGATGCGTGCGTGCTGGGGGCTGTCATCCAGCAGGTAGCCAGACTTGGCCCTGACTTCGCGTGCAACGACCGTCATACCGGGTTCCAGACCGTCCACGAGGATCTCACCTGCGGCATTGGTGGTGAAGCGGCCGTTGTCGTTGCCGAGATAATTGCCGCTGCTGTCCGTCAGCAGGAACTCCACGCCGGACAGCGGTTCATACTTGCTGTCATCGCTCAGTTTGGTAATCAAGAGCGATCCCAGCGGGGCATTGCCGAAGCGGATCGTCACCACGTCCTGTTCCTCGCCGGAGATCCACACGGTTTGCGGTTCCCGGTCGATGATGTGATTTCCATCGCTCTCAATCTCCTGGCAGATATAAGTGCCTTTTTTGAGGCCCGTCACGGTGAAAGCCCCGTTGGGTCCGGTCACATAAGTCCCGATGACCGTACCGCCTGTGCCGCTGGTATTGCCGCTGAGATAACGCAGTTCGAAGCGACAGCCCTCCAAGCCCTTTCCGGTTTTGGCGTCATATTTGTATACAACAAGGGCGCTCAGAGGAACATTGTCCACAGTCACGGTCTTGGAGACATTGGCTTCGAGATAAAACTCAGTCACCCCGCTGCCCCGAATGCCGAAGCCCCGGGGGCTGGACTCCTCAACCAGTTTGTACCAGCCTCTGTTCACATCGTTGAGGGTGATTTTTCCGCTCCCGTCCGTTGTGAACACGCCGAGGTCGTTGATCTCGCCGGTGGTAGTATTATCCGAGCCGTAATAGATATGGAACTTAGCGTTGGCGAGGACATCTCCGGTGACGCTGTTTCGCTTCAACACGGTCAAAGAAGGTTTGACCGCGTTGAAGAAGGTCACCGTGCGGGTACAGCCTGCTTCCAGATAGACCTCCTGGGGGATCTCAGAAAGGATGACATTGGAAGGCACATTTTTCTCCGTAATACGGAATGTGCCTACAGGAATGTTCTCTAAAAAGATGCGCCCCACGCTGTCCGTCGTGGCGCTGGTGGAGTAACTGCCGTCGATCTGTTCAATGAGATAGGTGACGCCCTCGATGGGCTCCCCGGTGGCAATGTTTTTCTTTAAAATTTCCAGACCGGGCTTCTGGTAATCCTGAAAGCACACCTCGGAGATTTTCCCGGGTCGGAGCGCTACGGTCTGCTCTGTATTGCTCACGATGTACGGCTCCGGCACGGATTCCTCTCGGACGACATACACATCGGCGGGGATATCCGAAAGGGTTGCCGAACCGTCCGAACCAGTCGTGACGGAGGTTGAATAGCTGCCGGTCACGGATTTGATGGACAGCACCGTACCGGGGATCGGTGCACCGGTCTGCGCGTCGGTCTTGATGATCTTCATGCTGGGCAGTTCATAGTTTGCAGCGGTCACGGTGTACTGCTTGTCTCCATCCGTGGTGTCCACATAGACGCTGATGGGGGTGGGATCGGCACAGAAGCCTGCCGGAGCTTCGGTTTCCACGAAGGACCACAGGCCCTCGGTGACGTCATTGACTTCGATGATGCCGCCGTTCTTGGTCACATCGCTGCCGACGATCTGACCGTCGCGGTAGATGTTGAATTTTGCACCATCCAGCCCGCGGGTCGTTCCGGCAGCCACCTTTCGCAAGGTAATGTCCGCATCTCCCGCGGGAGGCGTGGGCTTGTCCGGTTCGGGCGCATCATTTACCACCAGCTTGCGAGGCGCGTAGTAATTGAAAAAGCTCTGGCGGCCCTTGACGCTGGACTTTGCATAGACCGCCCATTTGGCAGCTTCATCTTCTACCACAGAGGCGATGATACCCTGTTCTGCGTATTCTTCAATTTGACGCTGAAATTCTGCGTCCTCCTTGGCTTTTTCCTTCAACATCCAGTCGATATAGCCAAGGTAGGTTTCATAGGTATCGGCGTTTGCGTAACCGCCGCCATCAATGTCACCGTCTCCCTCGCCCTTGAAGGTCTGATGATCCCACACATAAGTCTGTGCGGCCATGAACAGGCTGCCGGGAATGTCCCCCTTATAGTCCACAATGAACGTCATCATCCATTTGAAGTTTTCAAGCTGCTGGGCATCCAATTCGCCCATACCGCTCTGCGCCAGCGCTGTTTTCAGGACGGTGTCCGCGTCCGCACCGGTGGCAGAGGTATAGGTGTAGCTGTTCAGGAAGCTGGCAGTACCCCAGCGGTAGCCATAGCCGCGATCCAGGCAGTAGAGCATTTTGCCCGCCGCCATCGGGGGCTTGTAGCTATACGGTGTACCGTCATGGAGCAGCCTCGTTGTCCAGTAGTTGGTATTGCTGGTAGGCTTGATGCCGGTTCCTGTACTGGAAGCGGCAAGCGCGGAAGTCGGAAGCAGCGTCAACAGCGTCATAATGACAAGAAGTGCTGACATGATTCTTGTTTTCCATGTTTTCAAGGTTGTTTCCTCCTTATAATCAGATTTAGAAACGAAGAAGCAGACCGATCTTTCGGTCTGCTTCGGGTTGATATGATTTGATTTTATTTGGCTGCCGGAGCGTCTACCCATCCTACGGCATAGTCGTTCCATAGGAAGAGCTGGACGCAGTACCAGCATGCTTCACCGTTATCATTGACTCCTCTGGCAAGTCCCACGCCAATCTCAGCGTAATTCTTTTCGAGGAGATTGTCACGGTGCCCACCGGAGAGGCTCCATGACCACACGGCAACTTCGGACACCGATTTCCCCCGCAGCGACCAATCCGCGATGCGATGGATGTTTTCGCCTACATACGGGCAGTCCGTAACGGTGGTATTTTTCCGTCCATCCGGTCTGGTGTGGGAGTAGATGCCGCTGGCAGCCATTTCCTCTGCCCGTACCTGCGCCGCCTGCATGAGCTGCTGGTTGACTTTCAGCGCAGAAATTCCTTGCTCTCTGCGGAGGGCATTGGTGCGGTTCACAATGTCCTGTTTCAGTACATCCACATCATCGGCAGGCAGCGTGACCTCCGGCTGCGGAGTGAATCCGGATATTCCGGCTTTGTCTGGAGCAATGCCGGTATAGGGCTTGTCTGTCTCAATCTGCACGGTTTTGGTGTCGGTATCCCAATAGACATTGAAGCCAACCGCCTTGCCGATGTCGCGCAGCTGTATGAAATTGTTATCGTGAATCGTATAGGCTTCAATCTGCACTTCCTGTCCATCCACAAAAATGCGGTTGGTGGAAAGTGTCGCTTTCAGCGACTCCACCGCCTGCACCGCGGGAGAATTCAGGGCAAGACCCAGCGTAATCCCGCAGAGGACAAGTCCGGTGCTTTTGATCCTGTTCATAATTCTGCCTCCATTTTTAATTGGTATGTGGAAATCTTTGCAGCACGAACATAGCACAAGTGAGGGACGGAAGTCGAACAGAACCGATCCGGCAAAACGGAGAAAAATCAAGCTTCCACCGCGGTTACGCACCACCGCTGATCCCGCTGGTTGCGGACACAGGTGTAAAGCGTGAGCATATTCTCAGCGGAGTCGGCAAGCCCGCTGCGGTCTGTCTCGCTGACCTTGCTGACATCTGTCACCTTGTAGGTGCGGGTACCCAGCTTGGTAGTCAAGGTGATCTTGTCCCCGATGTCCAGCGTGTGAATCTGCCCAAAGTAGCTGTTGGTGCCGCGGTTATGGGCGGCGAGGCAGACATTGCCCTCCCAGATGGAAGTATCCTCGAAATGCCCGATACCCTTGGCAAGCGTCTTGCTGTCCGTCCCCTGATAAATGCGGACGCTCAGGCCCAGAGCGGGGATCTCCAGTCTGCCAAGAGAGCCGTTTTTGTAGTAGAGATCACTCGTCACCTCCGTGAACAGCAAGGAGGGCTGATAACCGCCGCCGCTCACCGTGCTGCCGGGTGTGACAATGCCGGCGGCGCCGCCGCCAATGACCGAGCCGGATGCGGGGATACCGCCGGACGCAAGATTTGGCGTCAGATACTCACCGGTGTTGAGCGCATTCATGCTCTCCGAGCCAAAGGCGGGCGGAATGAGCGCGGCGTTCTTGCTCACATCGGTATTTTTCATAGCGCCGCCATCCGCCGTATGGATGACCTCGATGGAAGTGTCCCTGCCAAAGTCATAATCGTCCGGTGCGTCAATGCTGTATTCCAAAGCCGAGGCGCTGACCGCAAAGGATGCCATCATGCTGATGGCAAGCGCAAAGGTTAAAAACTTCTTCATTCTGCCGCTTCCTCCTCATCTGCGTTTTCTTTTCTGTGCTTCACCAGCAGCGCACCGCCAACACCTGCACCTGCCGCAGCCACAAGGCCGAGGGGAAGCAGCACATAGGACCAGCGGAAAGCGGATGCCGCAGAAGGTACATTCACAGGCTCCGCGGGCTGGATGGGTGTTCCCTCAAAAATGGCAATATAGCGGACACGGTTCAGGGCGATTCGGCTGACGGTGCCGGTGTAATCCGCCGTGACGGTATAACCTTTCACATAGCTGCTGGTGGCGCTGCCGGTGTAAGTGGCAACGGCGGTATAGCGATCCGCCACGGCATAACCGTCCATGTTGGCGGTATTGTCCGTCTGCCACTGGATATCCGTAAGTGTCAGGGTCTTGCCGCTAACCTCAATGCTCTTGGGAATGTACTGCGTATCCTGCTCGGTAAGATTGGGATAGCTGCGCTTGGTGGAGATCTCCTTGGTGGAACTGCCGTAGCCGGAAGGTTCCACCTGCACGGTATCAAGTCGGAGCGTCAGGGTCCCCATCAGCCCATCGTCCGTGATGAACTCGCGCTCCTGCGGCAGCAGCGCCAGCACGGATTCCATATCCTTTTTGGCGCTTTCGACGGAAACGTGCTCCGTGTGCTGGCGGCTCTCGTTTTCCGGCAGTTCCTGCTTCAGAAGATCCGTCAGGGTGTACTGGAAGCCGTCCTGCCGGAAGTCCGAGCGGGGAATGCCCGCGGGATCGTCTTCCGGATTCAGATCATAGATTTTCTTCAGTTCCGTGCCATCGTTGCTTCGGACGATGGAGGTGGGATAGCAGACCTTGGCATCCGGCACCGCGGGTTCAAAGTCTGCTGCCAGCGCGGTGGGCATCAGCGCCATGGTCAGGCACAGCGCTGCGGCGCAGAGGGAAAGCATTCGTTTCATTTTGTGTTTCTCCTTGATGTTTCTTCATTTTTATAATGTTTTTTCGTCTGCTCCAGCAGAAGGTCATATTCCCAAGGCTCCAGTTCTAAGGAAAGGTAGGCGCCATCCTTTGTCATACCGTCTACCCGGTAGCTCAACACCAGGGGAAGCTGACGCTGCTTTTTCACGTCCTGGGGTGAGATCCAGCCAACACCTTCTACAAAGACGGAACGGATGGCGGACTCGTAGTTTTCTTCATAGCCCTGCCAGAGAAGCGCCTCCCGCAGTTCCTCCCGCAGCTTTCTGTGCTGTGGAACAGGGGCCAGGAGCTCCGGCTCCAACAAAAAGCGGGGATGCACAGTTTCTAAGCAAGTATCCAGCGCAGCTTTCAGGTTGGCATTCTTTTTGGCCAAGCCGCTGCGCCAGTAATCTGCCGCCAAAACATCCTCGCCCTGGGCGTCGCCGGGGAACAGCCGCACACAGCGGATAAGTTCATAGGCGTGGGCGTTATCCGCCATACCAAGGACACGGGTCCCATCCATAGGGAGCGTCCGGTAATGCTCAATGGCCTCCGCCGGTGCGGAGAACTGTCTCACATCCCATCCGGACCTTCCGGGGCGGAGATCGTCCACGGTGTAATAGGTCATGCACATTCAGGCATCCTCCTCATTTCATATTCATACCGCCCATAGTGGGCGTGTCGGTCTGTTCCTGTGCTTGAAGCTCTGCCAGCTTCGGCTTTGCCCATTCCGGCAGGAACTTATCATCCAGCACGCCGATGAACTCATTGCGGTTCCAGCGTGTCATCTCACCGTCCCCGAGGCAGGTGCAGCGCACCGAACGTCCAATGGCGTGCGGGGAACAGCCGAAACCGTCATGGGCATACCTAATATAGACTGGGAAAAATAAGCGTTCAGATAGTAGTTTAAGAATTAAAATCACATCCTTCTTATTCGTCGATGAACTGCAAACTTGACTGAGATTTCATAGTACTCAAAGTACAAAACATAACTGCCGATTTAGCGAATCATTTTAACCACTTCCCTTCAAAAACAGAGAGAGCAACGGTATAAAACCATTGCTCTCTCATTTTTTGTATAATTGTATGGGGGATGGGCATTCGGCAGCAAATAAGTGCCCGAAGCGCTGCCAATTTTATTGGGAGGTACAAATGCGAGTTGAATCATTTACAAGTACAAATGGACTGACGAGGTATATCCTTGTAGACTCTTCGGGGTTGCCAGTCGATGTGGTGCTTAGATTTTTGCGTTTCAAAGATAATTGCGGACGCGCCCGAAATACATTGAGGGCATACTGCTTCCACTTGAAATCCTATTTTGAATACTTGGAATTCATTGGAATGTCTTTTTCGCAGATTGGCATGGATGAACTGGCGGGGTTTATTCGATGGCTTCAAAACAATCACAGGCAGAGGAAAATTGTGTCTTTCCCTGCGGCGACAGTTTCCGCATGCTCCGCCCAAACAATTAATGTCTACCTGTCAACGGTCTATGCGTTTTACGATTACCTATCTCGCCACGAGGAATATCGACTGCGGTTGTCAGATAAACTCACCCGCACAATATTGGGCTCGAGGCGAGGCTTTAAAGATTTTCTCTACCATATTAACAGAACAAAACAGTATGATACGCGGGTCATCAAGCTGAAAGAGCCTAAAAAGCGTATCAAAACACTTAAAAAGTCTGAGGTAGAGAGCATCCTATCGGCATGCCTGACAACGCGAGATCGATTCCTGATACAATTGCTTTGGGAAAGTGGGCTGCGGATCGGGGAGGCGCTGGCACTGTGGCTCGAAGACATTGAGCCTGACGCGCATCGAATTCATGTTGTTGATCGAGGAGAACTGGCCAACCTTTCGGAGATCAAAACGGTATGCAGTCCAAGGACAGTTGATGTGTCAGCGGATCTTATCAATTTGTTCTTTGAATATATTGTCGAAGCACACACTGATGATGTTGACACAAACCATGTTTTTATCAAGCTGAGTGGGCCCCATAAGCATTCCCCTCTTGAATATAGCGATGTGTCCGCGCTGGTTCGCAGGCTTCAGAAAAGAACAGGCATCTATTTTACGGTACATATGCTCAGACACTCCTCGCTTTCAGAACTTCGGCGTCTTGGATGGCCGGTAGAACAATTAAGGATCCGTGCAGGGCATCATTTTGTGCAATCGACATATGTGTACCTTCATGCTGATGACGAGGAGTTGCGCCAGGAATGGATACGCACAGAAAAGCAGATGCTGTTGAGGAAAGGAAGTACAAAAAATGAATCTGGCTTATAACTATCAGCTAATACCGGATTTTGGGAAGGTAAAAGACATGGAGCGCTTTATAACCGGATCCTACTGGGAAAATGATGTATGGAATTTAAACGACCCCTTTTGGAATGACCACAGCGTTGGGCAAAAATCCTTCGCATCACGCCGCATTACTTTTTCTGACTATCCGCATCTCTTGCGTTTGGAAATGAAGTATTATCTGGCAACAAGGCTTTTAAGGAAAACTCTCAGCCCGACATCGCTCTGGTCAGATTATCAGTTTATGCTCAAAAAATTCATACGTTTTCTTCAAGAAGCCTATCCCAAAATTAACAGTTTTTCTGAAATCTCTATTGATGAAATGCTCCCCGCATGGCTTAGTTATATAGCACTGTCAGGGCGCAAGTCATCAAGGCAGGGCTACCGTGCCCAAATTTATCAACTGTATTTATTTTTCTCTGATTTTTACGATACACGAGACGAATATGAAAAGGATATATGGGATTGCAGAAAAATCCCTTCAGTTGATATTCCTGTACATGCCGTGAATCACCTGATTAATTTCACGTTTATACCGTCAGCATTTCAAAGACTGGCAAAAAAATATATAAAAATGAGATTGGTGATCTGCGCTTTATCAACAGTGCGTTTGGAGTTAGATGCAATTACATATTTCCTACAGTTTATTGCAGAAGCGGAGCCTACATGGACGAGCCTTAGACATCTTACACGTAGCCATATTGAAAATTTTATTCAGAAATATCTAAACGCTTTCCCGGCTAAAACCAGGCGGCAGTTAGACAAACTCTTAAGCACACGAAATTTTCTTCTTCGAATACAACAGTTTGACTATCCTGAAGCCCCATCGCTTCCAGTACCCTCACTATTTTTTCATGAGGATATTCCCTTATTTGGAACATTGCTGCCAAAATCAGAACGAATCAAGTACATACCAGATGGTGTAATGGCACAGTTAAAGGAAAACTTAGAATTTTTGACGCCCGCCGAACATATCCCTGTCGTAATTATTCTAATTGCGTCTGGGTGGCGGATCTCTGATGTATTAAATCTCCGGTATGATACCTGCCTTGAATATACGGAGCAAGGCTGGTATTTAAAAGGCGACATCAGAAAAACGCGCACTATAGGACACCGCGTCCCAATCTCTGATGAGGTAAAAGCTGTTGTGGAAGCCGTGGCCCAAATCGCCCGGCAAAAGAGTACAGAGACGAATAATCCTCGGCATTTGTTGTTTAATCGTTATAGTGGGTCGCGCATGGGGATGGCTCCGGATCCCCACAGGATCAGCGAAGCCTTGAACAAATTGGCGCAAAAACATAACATCGTCGATGATCAGGGTAATCTATATCATTTTAAACTCCATGCATTCCGTCACACAAAGGGCGTAGAACTGATAAACAACGGCATGAGTTTGGTGCATGTTCAGAAATGGATGGCGCATATGTCCCCCGAGATGACCCTTGTTTATGCAAAGGTATTAGATACTACATTGCGAAAATCATGGGAGCAGGCAGTTAAGAACGGCTTATTCAAAATAACAGCCTCCGGACAGCTCAAACAAATCGATATTTCCGGTATTGAAAATGAGGATTTAATTGAATGGGAATACATCAGGTATAATCTGGACGCTGTCAGAATGCCGCTTGGATTTTGCATGAAGCCCAAAAAGCAGGACTGTTTTACGCAGCTGAACCCATGCCTTACTTGCCGCAATCTTTGTACCACGCCAGATTTTCTGCCGCAATATGAGCACGAGATTCAAGAAACCAAGCTGCTAATTGAGCGCGGCAAAGCCCAAGGGCGTGAGGTATGGGTTGAAAAGAATCAGCATCTTTTGGAAAGATATGAGGAAATTGTATCCGTTCTAAGGTCCGGTCAGACAAGGCATCTTGCAGGGAAAAAGGGCCGTGAATATATTGGAGAGGAAAGAGAAAATGTCAAATGACCATGTGCGCAATGTAAGCGGAATCTTATCGCACGCAAAAGCTAAAAGTGAAACCGTTAAGCAGCGAATCGATTCGGCAATTGAATCCCTCATGCATGAAAACCTTGCGGTGAACTTCAATTCTGTGGCCGCACGTGCCTGCGTGTCAAAAACAACACTATATAATCACCCAGAGTATCGCGCTCGAATTGAATCTCTGCGTTGCAACTGCAATACCTCAAAGCTGCTTATGAAACCCTCTGTTACCGACAAAGGCAAAGATGTCATAATTGCTGCAAAGAATAAACGCATCCGCGAATTAGAAGCAGAGGTGGATCGGCTATCTTCCATCCTAAAAAGTTTCTATGCTAAAGAATACGAAAAATATTGAACTGTTTCCCATCGTTGTGAACATGTCCACAACGAGCAAAGCCCCAATTTGCAGGGGCTTTGCTCGTTTGGAGTCTATATTACATACCAGAGTTGGTTTTCCTGACTCCAGCAAGATTCCTTGAGGGTATCCGGGCTAAGCACCAGCACCTTGCCGGTGTAGTCCTGCTCTGAACGGTCGCCGACACAATGCTCCGCGCCGAACAGCCCCAGCGCCTGCACCGCCTTGCGATAGGAACTGACGAAGCCATCCAGCACAGCCGGATGGCTTCGGATGACAAAATCACTGTTGTGGTTGAGATCTACGGGAATGTGCGTTTTTTCTGCCCACTGCTTATTGGCAGGGCTGAAGCGCCCATCCCACTTGAGTTCGTGCAGCGTGTTGGCGAGTACCCAAGCAGTACGCTTGTAACCGTATTCGTCCAGCACGGTTTTCAGGCAATCCGGTTGAAGGTTCATGCCATCGTAATTTTTGCGAATGGAATCCTCGATAGCATCCCGGCAGGCGATGTTCGCCCTGTGACTCTCCCGCCAGAGGGGAAGCTCATTCCGCTTGTGGGCTTCAGCAGCGGAATACGGGTAGAGGTAGGTATCATTCATCCCGAGACCTCCTCCTTTTCCAGCAGGCGGCACACGCCTTCCATCTGCACACCGGAATTTTCCAGCATGGTGCGAATATCATCGTCCAACTCACCGATGAGTACATCTGCGGCGGTTTTCTCTGCTGCCTGTACGATGACGCTGCCATCCTCTACGAAGGATTCCAGTGGAGCATTGGGAGAGATCCCCGCCTCCTCCAGCTGGCAGGGCGGGATTTCAAGACCGGAGCAATGAGGCTCGTTCGCACAGGCGCCGCACGCTGTTTCCGCCATTTCAGTCTCCATCGCCAACTGACTTCTCTCCGCCAGACGGGAGATCAACTGCGGCGTAACGGCGGAGAGCAGAGAAATGGTTTTCAGCAGTTCTTCCACGGTGGGATCTCCCGGCAGCAGCAGAATGCAGCCGCTGTCGGTATGCAGGAGCAGGTCGCTGACGTCCGCAAGACCGGAGAGCTGCAGCGCGGCGCGGGGGATGGAAAGTGTTTTATTTGCGGGATCATGGTTCAAATTGAATTTCATGCTGTTTTCCTCCTTGGTGGATGATTTGGAATATGGATCAGCGTCAACTCCCATTCGCCCAGCGGCTCATCGAAGAGGTTCATCTGGCTGGTCATGTAGGGGCGGGGATCGTAGTTGGTGATGATAAGTTCGCCAAAGGACGAGCCCTTTTTCTGAGAGAGCGGGTTGCTGCGCTGGAAAGATAAAATGTACCAATCCTGATAGAGCTTACGGATAAAGGGGCAGTCATTGTAGGACAGCACCATGTAGCCGTCACAGCCGGTCAGCACCTGCCAGAGTCGGACATGGAATCTGCGGAAGCGCCCCAACTTTCCGGCAATCCGGTAAAGCCGCTCTGTTTTGACATAGGGCGGGTCGGCATAGATAAGACCATCTGGCCGATCCCGCTCCCGGATGAGCTGCAAGGCGTTTTTGTTCTCCAGCGGCACATCCTTCAGCCGTGCAGACACCGGAGGGAACAAGTTCAGGAAGCGCTCGACGTCCAGTCCCTTGACGCCGAAGGAGGTAATCGTCCCGCTGAAGCTGCCGCGGATGGCGAGATAATACGCCGCCGCCCGCTTTACATCGTAAAGCGCCAGCCGCTCCTGAAAAATGGGGAGCAGTTCTCCGGCCTGCTCCTCCGTAAAGCAGGACCGATCTCCAAGGCATTCGATCTCCATCTGCACATTGTGGAGATAGACCTCCTTGTGGGCGACAAAGTCCCGGTAATACTCAAAGAGCTTGCGGCTGTGGATGGGCAGGAATTTCAGTTCCCGCAGCAGAACGTTGGAACGCTCCTTGATGCAGGAGAACAGGTTTACCAGTTCCGCGTCCAAATCGTTGTAAATATCCAGCCGGTTTGGGTCCGGCGGCAGAGCCAGCAGTACCGCGCCGCTGCCGCCGAACGGCTCCACATACTGCGTCAAATTCGGCGGGAAAAGCTGCAGGATGTACGGCGCGATTTTTTCCTTGCTGCCGATCCAAGGGAACGGCGGCTTAGCCATGTCCGGCCTCCTCGCCCTCGCGGAATCGGTCCATGGACCGTTCCAAACCGTTGATCGCCGCCTCCAGTCCTGCCGCCATCCGTTTCAGCTGGCGGATGGTGTCATAGACATCTCCGGCAGTCGTGGCGTAAAAGTAGCCGCTGCGGTCACTGGCGATGGGATGGGTCTTGCGCCGCAGTTGATTCACCAGCTTTCGCAGGTCGGTTCCGCTGATGTGGAGTTCTCGCTCCAATTCCGTCCCGCTGACGCGGTTTTTCCTGCCGGAGCAGGAGCCTTTGAGGTAAGCCAGCAGTTGTTCATCGCGCATGTTTTTCTCCTTTCCGGGGTGTTTTCCCGAAAAAGGGCATAAAAAAGAAGGGGCCGATCCCTCTTTCGGAAAATCGGCCCCTAAATTTATTCTTATCCGCCGTGGTGACGGAGTAAGGCTGGGTGATTCAGTTGGTTATTGCGATAACTGATTTATACTTTGACATTCGGATTCGTGTACTGCCCATGCTTCTTCGTGTTTTTACCATACTGAATGGCAAACTTAGGGCAGCGGTGCAGACAGCCTAAACACATGACGCATTTGTCCTTGACCCAAACTGGCTTTTTGTTTTGCATTTCAATGGCTTGTACCGGACATTTTCTGGCACATAAGCCGCAGCCGATACAGCTGTCCTCTACTCGAAGGTTGGATGTGAGCCGCACTTTTTTGTTGTAGGTCGGCTCGGCGATCCATTCGGTGATAAAAGCCGGCGTGCGGGGAGACATATGGCGGTTCGTGCGGCGTTCTTGAACATTGCGGATGACGGCATCGATTTCGGTTTCCGTGTTCTTCGTGTATTGGGCGATCCTTTCCGGAGTAGAAAGGTCAAAAATCGGTGTCCATGTGTCTGCCATCCGAACGGAATAATAGGCATCTATCCTGCGCCCGCGGATAGCCTTGTTCGCCATCGCTCCGATGGCTCCTGGCATTGTTCCGTAGGTCGCAACAAAATACAAATAATCCGTTTGAAAGGATGCCGTTTCCAAAAACTCCCGGACAATGCTTGGCAGCCCCCAATCATAGGTGGGAGAAATCATGCCGATCATATCATCCTCAAAATTGACTCTTTTTTCTTGGATACAGTCCACGATGGAAACAATTTCCTGCCCAGTTGACTGGGCAAGTCGAGTCGCAACATATTTACAATTTCCTGTCGCAGAAAAATATAGTATCATCGGCTGTCCTCCAAAAATGATGATTTGTAGAGGTAATTATATCATGCGATAGCGAGCATGACAATTACCGCATTCTCATCTCCATTTTCTGAGATTGCTGTACCGGCGTCAGCATGGGCTGGTAGTCCGCACGGTGCAGCAGGCCATAGGGCGTGAGGGAGGCATTGTCCTCCTTGATGATGTCGCAACCGTAGGCGTAAAGGTTTACATGAGAGAGCAGTAGTTCCGCCGAGTGATCGTCCGTCATAAAGTGAAGCTGGTCGATGGCGGTTTCCTGCGGCGAACTGATCTCCGGTGTGAGGACGTAGTCCTCCAGATGCTCCGTCAGGCTCATGGCGGTTGCAATGTCCCGCACCTCAAACTGCTTCAGCAGGGCTTTCAGCTTCGGAAGCTGTTTTTCTGGGGAGGGCATATCCCGCACCGCTGCGGCGAGTTCATTGAACGCCTCCAGCTCCATAGGCAGATTTGCGAGGAGCGCCGTATTGGGGAAAATACCGTCATAGTCGAGAACAACGGTATTTTCCCATTTCAGCGTGCCGAGCTGCTCCTGTGCGGCGTTCAGTTCTTCTTCGGAGGCAGGCAGTGTCAGCACCGCCGTGCGGTCATCCCCCATGTCAGGATGACGCCCCAGCGTCAGGTGAAAAAGATAGTCCGGCTTCGGGGGCAAACCTTTAGGGCAGGGCGGTGCGACTGCCAATTCACCGTCCAGCAGTAAATAAAGGCTCCCAACAAAGATGCCTTTCTCCGCCTGCCGCATCTTTTTGCCGATTTTAGAGAAGTCCAGCAGTTCGAGCACATTGTCCGATACGCCCTCCAATTCTGGAATAAAATCGTTCTCCGCGTAAAACCGGCCGAGGGCAGCATCGTCTGCGGCATCCACCACATGATAACAGTCGGTCCTTGCGCTGATCGCCAGATCTCGCATGTCCTGCATTGTAATGATGCCGCCGTTTGTGTCTATCTTTTTCTGCACCTCCATGTGGAGCAGACCGTCAAAGGCAACGCCCTGCACCTTGTCCAGTGCCGACAGCCGTGCGGCGAGGTCATTTAACTCCATGAGTGTGATGTCCAACCCCGACAAATGAGGCGCAAGAGAGCTGAAAGCATAGTAATCTTCGATTTCCATGTACAGTTCTTCGCCATCCTTCAGCCGCACCTTTTCCATCGCGTCCCATAACTCCCACGGGGAGGCGGGCAAGTCCAGCGCGGCGTATGCCTCATTATTGGGAACATCCGCCTTTGCAAGATATACATGGAATATCTTCTTATCCACGACCAAGCCCTCCCATTTTCATGCCGCCCTGTTCATATGCTTTCGGGTCCGCGCCGGGCAGGTTCCATCCGTGCATACTGCCGCACTCCATTGCCAGCCGCTGTTCCTGTGTCACGCCAAGGCGTTCGTTGTTGCAGTCCGCCAACTCACGATTCTGCGCGGGATCGTCCGTGCTCCAATCACTTGGATAATAACCGCTCTCGCCGCGTTTGATACAAATGAGCTCACCGGTACTGGCAAGCGTGGAGAAGCACAGCTCCGGCAGCCCCTCCGCCAACTTGGGGGAGAAAAGTTCCTGCTCCGTTTGGATGCTCCACTCGTCCGAATTCCAAAAGTGGATATGCAATTCCCCACCGTTATTCGCGGAAATCTCTCGCTGCTCAAAGCCCTCGCCCCAGCCGTCCGATGCCTGACCGGTGATAAACTCTTTCAAAGTATCCATTTCGGTATCCGACAATTCACCGGCGACGCGGCACTCCGCAACGCCCCAGAGCTCTCCGCCTCGGCTATCCACCGCAAACTCAACAGAGCGGACCTTTGTGTTGACGCTGTCAGTCTCATGGTACCAATGCATGATGCCGCGCTCTGTTTCCTCCGGCATCCGATTTTTCACCAATGCCGCCGTGATCTGCGCTTCATAGCCGCGCAGCTCACTACCTTCCAGCAGCATGCTGCTATCGTCGAAGTCGCCGTGCTCATTTCGCTCGTAGAGATCTGCAATCAAGGGCATATAGAACTTGAGAGTTTTCAGCTTCGGCGCAATTACCGTGAAACTGTCTTCACCGGGAACAAGCGGCACCCCACTACCATTGTCCCACTTCATAAAAATTTGCCCCTCATCGTCCACGAAGTCTACCTCGCCCTCCATTCCAGAGGGAATGGGATGCCATGGGTCATCCATGGAATTGAGTCGGATTCGGGTACTGGGCGGATAGTGCGCTTTGATACGATCCACATCATTTCTATCTCTGTTCATTTGCCAATGCCTCCTATTGTCATGCCCTGTTCGGGCGGCTTTTGATAATCTTCCAGTTGGTTGGGATTTTCCTCGCCATAGAAGTCAAAGATAATGTCGTCCACCGCCTTGCGGACGGTGGGATCGTCGGTCAACACCTCAAAGCGGAAGCCCGTAGTTGGACGGTATGGAAGTTCTTCGCGGATGCATTTGAGAAAGGCTTCGGCACCGGTAAATTCCTGTGTATCGCCACTAACATAGGTAACGCGGCCGACCAGTGGCTTTTCCTGCGCCATGTTCTGCCGCTGGACATTAAGGTCAAAGCATGTCAGGTATGCGTTATATGTCCCTGGGGATGGGTTGCACCGCAGGCAGTACCGGTAATGCTCAGTCTCCACGATGAAACCGTAGTTCTGCGTCCAGCCGCCGCTGATTTTGCCACCGTGGGCATAGCAGAAGCGCTCCATAGCAAAGCGGTTCTTCAAGACATCTTCGCGGAGCTTGTCCACGACCTGTTGCAACTCTGCCTTGAACGCAGGGCTGTTCAACTCCTCCGGACCACGGGGCCACCATGTGTGCCAGAACTCATTTCCGCTGCGTCCGAAGTCCATGCGGACATGGCCAACGGTACCCAGCCGCTTATCTTCTTCGGGGTGTGGGGTATAAAATAAGCCCGCCTCATCCGGGCGGGCGGGACGGATATGAAATTGTTCTTTTTCCATGGGATACGGGAGCTGATGCACTACGCAGAACTCCCGAAGCGTCATATTGCTTTCATCGAGAAAGCCGAATTCATCTCTTGCATCCAGACGCCCAGAAGCTGGCAGCTCCAATTCCTCCGGCATCAGCACCGAGCCCGCGTGATTGACCACCACATTTTCCTCAACGAAGCACAGTTCACCGGGATCGTCGTCTGAGCCACGGAAGTCGTAGCAGTACCAGCCATCCGGCACGGTGGATCGGTCGATGCGGCCGCTGGTAAAGAGCGCATACTTGTCAAATAACTCAATATGCTGGAATTCTTCTGTTCTTGCATTTACAGCCAATTTGTCTTCCTCCTTTTTCGGTCTTTGGGTAACGGCAAACATACCACACCTTTTCCGCAATAGCTATGAAAAGATTTTAGTTTCGGAAACCTTTCATCTGCAGTCCCTGCCGCTGTTCCGGAAAGGGTGGATTTAATCGCCGCAGCAGGCCGAATTCCGTTTCTACGACGCCGTCCTGCTCCATACAATCCAGACCGTACCGCTCAAAGTCCATATACCCCTCCAGCTTCTCGATGCCCTCATCGTCTAAGCCGAGTTTTTCTTGTAAACGCTGCTGACCGTAGCCGTAGGTACCCTCGACGATGCGCTCATACTTGTTCAGGTTCTTTAAGAGCTCACGGGCCTGCTGCAAGGTGTCCGGCTTTTCCACAGACAAAACAGCGGCATAGGTCAATAGCGCCCCATCTTTCTGCCAGATGCCTTCTAACTCCTCGGCAAACTCGTTGTAGCCCTCTACCGAAGGACAATCCATAGCATGTGCCATCTCTCCAATATATGGGGCCTTAAAGCGTACATCCCGAATCTGCGCCTGCGTGAAATCGTCAATGCCGAGGTATTTCTTCACATCGGTGAGGTATTCCTCATCAGCAGGGAGGACGAGAGCGTAGTCCGCCTTTCCTTTGACGTGCAATGTCAGCCGCAGCATTTCATCCCGGCTTTCATCACGCCAAGGCTCCGGCGATTGAGAGTGGATTGACAGACGCCCCTTTTGAACTACATATCCATCTAAAGTGTATGCACCACCGCAATTGCTGTAAAACTCCGCGCCAATACCAGCATAATCAAGGTACGGCTTGAGATGCTCCGGGCAGTCAATTCTGCCATGCTCCACCAGATACCCACCGAGTTCCCGGTTGCAGGTCACCTCTGGGATGATTTCATACAGCCTAATGCATCCAACCGTTCGCAGCACATCGTCAAGGCTGCTGACGGGCTCGCTCAGTAGCGCCCCGGCAAATATCTGCCGCTCCTTTTCGCTCATCCCGTCGATACGTCTGGAGAGCCGATTCAGCTTTTCCAATTCTTCCGGGTTAAGAAGATCCGCGTTTCGGATAAACTGCCAGAGTCCCTTTACGGAACTCTTTACATCTGAAATGCGGAAATTTCCTTCTCCGGAACAGATATCGTCCAGCCGGATATCGATCTCCTCCACTTGGGAAGAGGATGCTGGCAATTCCAGTGGAATGCTCTCCTCGCCATTACCGTGCGTCAGATAAAGCATCATCGGGACAGCCCTCCCATCCGAAAGTCCATACGGGGACTCTGACCACCGTTCATCACTTCTGCCATACTGACATGACCCTTGTACGCTACATAGCCGCGGTCGGTGAACATTCCGTCCTCCTCATTCATGCGCTGCACACCGTACTTTCCATAGTCATAAAATTCGCTGAGAGCTTCGTCATAGTCGAAGCGGCCAGACTGTTGGATCATGTACTTGCCGTATTCCTCCGGGGTATGAACAGCGGGGGCAAAGTCAAAGAGATCAAGGTTTTCCGCCAGATTCTTGATGTGTGCGGCGTTTTTCGGCTTTGCCAGATCTACCACAGCGCCGAGCTTTTTGAGGCCGTCATCTGAAAAGCCATTCGTTGCCTGCGCCAAAGCGTTGAGGTCTGCAAGGCTTTCCTGCTCCATATCCAGCAACACATCCACCTCTTTCGGCAGCTGAGAATCTTCCAGCCGAAGGCGGGCATCCGCAGGATCTGTAATACCCGCACGCTGGAGAGCGCGGTCGATCTCCTCCTGTGCCATGGGAAGGTACAGCCATGTGATATGCTCGGTGTCCTCCGGCTCAGATTTGGCGGTCACCGCAACTGTGATGGCATTCGGCTCGAAGTAATAGCAGGGAAAGAACTGACCGTCATAGATCTGCTTCAGATGCATGCCGTTGTCATAGACCACGCCGTAAGGCGTGACCGTGCCGCTGCCGCGCTCGATGAGCATCCGTGCCGTTTCCTCACCGTCCAGCGCATCCAACTCCTCCGTTTTGGCGCAGCCACCGTGCAGGTTCATATAGTGGTCGCGGTCAACGGCGGCGAGGTCAGAAAAATCTGAAATGACCGTGGCCTCTTGGCAATTAAAGGTCAGGTTGATGAGATCCTTCAGTTCGAAAAGCTCCAGCTTGTGTGCCATCGCCTGAAACTGTGCGGCTTCGCCGGTATCAAAGCTATCCAACCGCTTAGCGAGGTAGTTCAGTTCCTCTACATTGACCGTGAGCATCTCTGTTCGCTTGAGTACATCGTAGAAGCTGTTGACCTTTTCAACCTTGCAGTCGGCTTTGACCGCGTCGCCAATCTCCAGAGCCTCCAGAAGCTCCATGCAGTACGCATACTGGTCGTGAGAGATGGGAAACGGAATGGTTGCCACACCGTATTCCGGATGGTTGGGGTTACTCAGAACTGCATTCATCATTGGGGTCGTGCGCCTCCTTTTTGTTGATCTCGTTCATTCGGCTCCGCAGACAGGTTCCATCTGCGCCCCAGCAGAGAAAGCCGTGGCGTGGGTAGGGGCAGTCCTTACAGTCCGGGGAGTGGCTGCAAACAGGCTCCGGCAGCGGCTCCTGCTGGAAGCCGGGGATATGCGGAAGAATGATCTTGAAGTGGATCGTGCCTTGAATTTCCATTGCTTTTCCTCCTATTACAATACATTTACGGGATAAGGCACAGCAGCCAGCCGTGTCTTTTTCCACATTGTTGCCTAAGCTGTTAGAATGAGAGAGTCTTGGTCTGATGTTTACCTCCAAGGATCGTTGCGTCCGATTTTGAGTCCGTCAGCCAGCCTCCCATTCGCAGCGTTCGATTTATGCAGGTTGAGCCGCCACACCGGTGCGCCCGTGTCATCAAATAGATTGGATAGGCAATGATGAAATGGCTGGACGCCAAAAGACAAATCCACGATGAGGAGCGTTGTACATGAACAATGTGGCAGGAGTAGATGTTTCCAAAGGAAAGAGCATGGTATCTGTTCTCCGTCCCTTTGGGGAAGTGGTGACAAAGCCATTTGCTGTTGGTCACACCGGCAGTGAACTCAAGGAGCTGGCAGACTACTTGAAAAGCCTGGACGGTGAGACACGGGTGGTCATGGAGCACACCGGGCGGTACTATGAGCCAGTGGCTCGCTTTCTCCATGAGGAGGGCATCTTTGTCAGCGCGGTCAATCCTAAACTCATCAAGGATTACGGGAACAACTCCTTGCGCAAAGTAAAGACTGACAAGGCAGATGCCAGGAAGATTGCTCGCTACGGGCTTGACAACTGGGCGGAATTGCGCCAACATACTCCTATGGACACGATTCGCATGCAACTGAAAACGCTGAACCGGCAGCAGGGCCTGTACTCCAAGACTAAAACGATGATGAAAAACAACCTCATCGCCCTCCTGGATCAGACCTATCCCGGTGTCAACAACCTGTTCGACAGCCCTGTCCGTGAGGATGGCAGCCAGAAGTGGGTGGACTTTGCCACAACCTTTTGGCATGTGGACTGTGTGCGAAGCATGAGCCTCGCCGCCTTTACCGAGCGTTACCGCAAGTAGTGCAAACGACATGGCTACAATTTCAGCCAGAGCCGTGCTGTTGAGATCCACACAGACGCGCGGGATTTGATTGCCATGCTCCCCAAGGACGCCCTGACCAAAACAATGCTCCGGCAGGCCATTGACGCGCTGAACGCTGTTTCCAGGTCTCTGGAACACCTAAAGGCTGAAACGCGCACTCTGGCCGCCCAACTTCCCGAATATCCAGTTGTCATGGCTATGCGCGGTGTGGGAGATTCCCTCGGTCCTCAGCTCATGGCGGAAATTGGGGATGTGACCCGGTTCACCCACAGAAACGCGATTACTGCTTTTGCAGGGGTTGATCCTGGTGCTGACCAATCCGGAACCTATGAGGCAAAGAGCACAAGGGCTTCCAAAAGCGGGCCGCCAGAACTGCGCAAAGCACTCTTCCTGGTCATGGACTGCCTGCTGAAAACCATGCCCCAAGATGACCCGGTGTACCGTTTCATGGATAAGAAACGAGCCGAGGGAAAACCTTATCTGGTTTACATGACAGCTGGAGCCAACAAGTTCCTCCGCATCTACTATGGGCGGGTAAAGGAGTATCTGGCTTCACGGGAAAACGCTGATTGACCACTTCCATACTCTTTCAATTTGACCGGCGCTTGTGCGGCGGTCTTTTTGTTATGCTCTCTTTCGCCTCCTCCTGAGTCTGCAAATTTTTCTCAATTTCCTATTGACTTTTTATTTGCAGACTCAAAATGAAAAAAGCCGGACATTTCTGTCCGGCTTGAGTGTTTTCCTTATTTCATTGTCATGCCGCTCTGCTCCGGCGTATCCCGCTGCCGCAGAGCGGCTTCCGGCAGTAATCTGCCGACCTGCTCCATGAGCTCTGCCAGCGCCTGATCCCGCCCGAACGAAAGGTTTTCGTCGCGTTCACGGACGAACTTTAGCGCGTGGTAAAACTCCGCAAGCTGCTCCGCCTCAAAAAGGGCGTCTCTTTGAACAAGCCCGCTGCGGACGGTGAAATCTCGCTTGGCAGCTTCGTAGTCCTCGTAGAAATAATTCCCTTGATGAACGCCCTTGCGATCCCAGTCCCAGCTCCAAGTCACGAACTGTACGCCGCGCTCTGTAGGATGACCCGCCAGCACAGCGTCGCCGAAGTCTGCGAGGACGCGATAATCGCCAACAAGACCGCTTGCTTTGAGCTGCGGCGCGTGGTCCAGAATTGCCATGTATTCCGAAGTCATTTTGGCAGTATCAATTATGCTGTGCAGAGCATCCTGCGCATTGGCACGTTTGACATCTGCCTCTTGGTACAGGACACTCCCTCTACCAGAAATACGGCAAAGGTAGCTGCCGTTCCATTTAATGGGGAGGTGCTGATTCTCCATAGGCATGGTTTCAAAACCCATGCGGCGAAGGCAGGCAGCAATTTCTTCAAGATAGCGGAGCTGCGCAGTTCCATTTTGGTTACTCATTTTATGGTTCTCCTATTCTATTTCTATACAAAAAAGGTCGGCACTCTGAAAATGAGCGCCGACTAAAAACTTATTTATTGAAATGAAAAAGTGGTTTGTATCACAATATGATACAAACCACTTTATTCACAGAAAGTTAACAAAATATTTTTTAGAAAAATGCTAACCCTATTAAAAAAGGGGCGCAGAAGAGACGCAAAGCTGGAGAAATTTAGTTCACTTCCTTACCACACGGGAGATTATCAGAAAAATATCTTTTATTCATGCAGTCAAAAATAGACGCGAAAAAGCCCAGAAACCATTGTGGTTTCTGGGCTTTCCGGTGTGATATCTTTTTAGGTCACACACTATGGCAGCGGGTGAAGGATTCGAACCCTCACATACAGAGTCAGAGTCTGCTGTGCTACCTTTACACAAACCCGCTATTTTTATGAAATTCGTTTGCTCACCGCAGCGAACAAGTGTTATTATACTGAAAAGCAGAAAAAAGTCAATAGGTTTTTTGAAATTTTTCGATTTTTTTCCAAGCCTGCCTCCTCTATCCTAAAAAAGCGGGCATTCCCTGAAAAATCTCACGGAATGCCCGCCAAAAGAAAGGAACCGGCAAGAGAAAGGGGAAAGCTGTCGCATGGTAAAGATTGACAATTCGATTTCAGGAAGCTATAATGACAGGCGCAAGCGGCTTTGATGGTCCGCCCCTCAATCCTTTCCGAGAAAATCCTCTACCACATCCGGCAGTTGGATCGGGCTGAGCTGTAACCGGTTGCAGTTTCTTACAAACTGCTCCGCATCCGCCAAATGGAGAAACACATCATGAAGCAAAATCCGGGAATCCTGCCGCTCTGGCTGATAAACGGCGATGGCAAAGCCAACATGCTGTTTCAGTCCCGGCTGGCAAATCAGTTCACGTTCCACACAATATCGAATCAATGGTCTCTCCTCCTTTTTGAATCCGAAAGCTTCTTGATGTCTCTATTGTAACAGATTCTTTTTTCTGTGCGCGTTCTCATGGAAAACGGCAGAAAAACCATTGAATTTTACATCTCATCCCAGTAAAATATTCTTGCAGTTACAAAATATTTTTCACAAAGAACCGTCTGTTTCAAAATATACTTCCCTTGCGTGAAAGAAGGTCCTTCAGCAAATGTTCCGGTTAGCCCTGTGCGAAGACAATCCCTTTGATAAAGATCTCCTCATGACCATGATCCGATGTTACTCGGAGGAGCGGCACTGTCTCTTTACTCTTACTGCCTATTCCCGCGGCGCTGATTTGCTGCGCGATATGCAGGAGGGAGACTCCTATGATGTGATCTTCCTGGACATCTATCTGGAGGACACCTTGGGTATCCGTGTGGCACAGCAGCTCCGGAAGGACGGCTACCGCGGAAAGCTGATCTTTTTGACTGGAACTGACGAATTCGCCGTGGACAGCTACGAGGTGGAAGCCTCCAACTATTTACTCAAGCCCCATAACTATGAAAAGCTGGCACAGGCACTGGACCGCGCCTTGCAGCAGTCTCAGGTCCAGCAGACCTACCGCATTCAAAAGCGCTCCGGCAGCGTATATGTTCTGTACGATGAGATCCTCTACATTGAAAGCAGCAACAACACCTGCCTAATCCACGCACAGCAGTCCGGTAATCCTGTGGAGTACATTCTTTACAAGACATTGAACACTATTGAAGCCGAATTGCAGGATAAGCGGTTTCTGCGGTGCCATCAAAGCTTTCTGGTCAACATGGATAAGATCCGCAGCGCAGACAAGGCATTCGAGCTGATAACGGGCGACCTCATTCCCATCCGTCAGAGAAACCTGCGGGCAATCCGGGAACATTACCTCTCTTATCTGGACCAGCAGAAGCCGGGACGGTACGGACTGCAGCTTGCGGCACAGCATGCCTGACACATGAAAAAGCACCTGGCTTTCAACCAGGTGCTTTTCTTTTTTACCGTTATTCCGCAGCCTGATAAACTGCTGTCATTCCCCGGTAGGTCTCATAGCAGTCCAGCTTGGAAACCACCTCAAAGGGGGCGTGCATGCTCAGCACAGGCACACCGGCGTCCAGCGTGGTGATGTTCCGGTTCGCCATGAACATTGCCACGGTCCCACCGCCACCGGCATCCACCTTGCCCAGCTCGGCGATCTGCCAGATCACATCCGCCTGGTCGAAGAGCCGGCGGACATAGCCCACCGTCTCCGCGCTGGCATCGGAAGCGCCGGATTTGCCCCGTGCGCCGGTGTATTTGCACAGTCCAATGCCGTAATTTAAATAGGCGGCGTTCCGCTTTTCATACACCTCCGCGAAATTCGGATCGTATGCCGCCGTTACATCCGCAGACAGGCAGAAGGATTTCTCCATGCAGACCCGGACAGGGATCTCCTGCGCGTCGCACAGGTCCTCCATAAAGGTGTCAAACGCAGCGGACTGCATACCGGTCACGCCGTCCGATCCGATCTCCTCCTTATCTGCCAGCACGCAGACTGCTGTCTTTTCCGGCGTTTCCGTCAGGTCCAGCAGCGCGCGCAGCGCGGCGTAGGCACACACCCGGTCATCATGACCGTATGCGCCGATCATGCTGCGGTCCAGTCCGATATCACACGCCTTTGCCGCAGGGACCGCCTCTATCTCCGCGGAGGTGAAATCGTCCTCCGTCATACCATACTTCTCATTCAGCAGCTGCATGACCGCCAGCTTCACCCGGTCGCTGCCCTCTTCCTCTCCGATGGGGCGGCTGCCCAGCAGCAGGTTCAGGGTCTCGCCGGGAATCGCCTGCCCCAGCGGCTTCTTGCTCTGCTCCATTCCCAGGTGCGGCAGCAGATCGGTAATGACCAGCTTCGGGTCTCCTTCGTCTCCGCCGATGTTCACCTTCTGGACCGTTCCGTCCTTGAGAACCACAACACCATGCAGCTCCAACGGAATGGTGGGCCACTGGTACTTACGGATGCCGCCGTAATAATGCGTCTTGAAATACGCCAGCTCCGCGTCCTCATACAGCGGATTTGGCTTCAGGTCCAGCCGTGGGGAATCAATGTGCGCTGCCGTGATCTGCGCACCCTCCTCCAGCGTCTTCTTTCCCAGATGTGCCAGCATCACGCCCTTGCCGCGGTTGCAGACATAGACCTTATCGCCGCTCTTCAGCGCCATGCCCCGCTCATAGGGCACATAGCCAGCCTGTTCCGCCAGGGCGATGGCCTCCGCCGCACACAGGCGTTCCGTTTTGCCCGCATCCAGAAACGCCTTGTAATCCGTGCAGTACGCCTCTACCGCCGCTTCTTCCTTTTTGGAGAGGCGATCCCAGCCGTTCTTCTTGTTGGACAGCAGCTTTTCTTTCAATGCCTTATTCGTTTCCGCCATGGATCTTTTCCTCCTTAATGGTCTCGATGAGTTTCTCAAAAAATTGCTTTGCATCCTGCTGGAATTCCTCCGCGGTCCCCGCGGAATTTTCCAGTTCGCAGTCACAGTGTTCCCGGTAATAATCGTCCGACTTCTGGGCGCTGATCCGCAGACGGGCGTACTGCTCGTCAATGTGGTCCCGCGCCATGATCCGCCGCACCCGCAGCTCCATCGAAGAGGTCACGGCAACAGTCCGGTCACAGACCTCCGCCAGGTCGCCCTCCACCAGATTGATGGCATCGATGGCGTACAGGCGGCAGGGCTGCTCCTGCATCCGCCGCCGCAGCTCCGGCTTTACGAAGCGGAAGGCGATGTCGTTGAGCCGCGCCAGCCGCTCCTTATCGCTGAACACCAGATTTCCAAGATACTGCCGGTTCAGTGACCCATCCGCCTGAAAAACATTTCCAAACTCACCCTGAAGCGCCGTGCGCAGCTCCTGGCTGTTGGCGAGCAGCTCATGGTACACCTGGTCACAGTCCAGGACCCTGCCGCCCAGCTCCTCGATCGCCCGCAACGCGCTGGTCTTTCCCGCGCCGGTGCCTCCGGTGATGCCGATGACCACGCTGGTATCGTCCGCGTCAATAATATGGAAGCCCGCCGCCTTTTTCAGCCGGTTATTGATGGCAAGCCCCAGCCCCCGGTTATCGGGACACTGGGCAAAGATCTCTGTCACCGGGCTGGAATCAAAGCTGCGCAGCACATCAAACACCCGCTGCGCCTGCGTCAGCTTATCGCCGCAGGGTCCCAGCGTCCGGACCTCATGTCCTGCAAACAGCGGCGCGTACTCATCAAAGCAGATCACGCCAGCAGTGTCCGTCAGCCGCTTTTGGATCTCCTGTGCCGATTTGCCCGGAGCACCCGTCACCACTGTCACCGGCGCCTTGGGCGCGTAATGCCGGTATTTCATGCCCGGCGCCTTGGGCTTCTCGCCGTTTTTCAGCAGGCTGGTCACTGCCTTGTCCACATCGATCCTTCCCACGACGTTTTCCAGGTCCTCCAGCGGCAGCCCACCGGGGCGCAGCAGCCGGGGCGGCGTACAGGTCAGGTCCAGAATGGTGGATTCCACGCCCACTGTGCAGGGACCGCCATCCACCACGCCCTCGATCTTTCCGTTCATATCCTCCAGCACGTCCTGCGCCGTTGTGCAGCTGGGGCGTCCGGAGGTATTGGCGCTGGGCGCTGCCACAGGCACACCGGCTTCCCGGATAATTGCCAGCGTCACCGGATGGCTGGGACAGCGGACGCCCACGGTGTCCAGTCCTGCGGTGGTCACATCCGGCACCACCCGGTTTCGTTTTAAAATCATGGTCAGCGGTCCCGGCCAGAAGCGCCGCGCCAGCTCATACGCCATCGGCGGCACATCCACGCAGTACCGCGCCAGCCACTGCGGACCCGGAACATGAAGGATCAGCGGATTGTCCTGCGGTCTGCCCTTTGCCTCAAAGATCCGCCGCACGGCGTTTTCATCCAGTCCGTTGGCGCCCAGACCATACACGGTCTCCGTTGGAATTCCCAGCAGTCCGCCGCCGCGCAGAATCCGCGCGGCAGCCATGATCTGGTCCTCCACTTCCTTTGCCGGGCGTTTGGTATTCCGTAAATCAAAAAGCTGTGTTTCCATTTTTTCGCCTCGTATTTCCTCCGCCGGTCATCCGGCTGGTTCTGTTCCGTCCTTCAGCTTTGCCGCCGTATCCGCTGTCACCAGCGCATCGATCAGCTCGTCCAGCGCGCCGTTCATAATCGAATCGATCTTATACAGCGTCAAGCCGATGCGGTGGTCTGTCACCCGTCCCTGCGGGAAGTTATAGGTGCGGATACGCTCGCTGCGGTCTCCGCTGCCCACCTGGCTCTTCCGCTCCGCCGCAACGGACGCCGATTGCTTCGCCTGTTCCATTTCCAGCAGCCGGGACCGCAGCACCTTCATCGCCTTGTCCTTGTTTTTATACTGGCTCCGCTCGTCCTGACACTCCACCACCAGTCCCGTGGGAAGGTGCGTAATGCGGATGGCGGATTCCGTTTTATTGATGTGCTGCCCACCTGCGCCGCTGGAGCGGTAGGTATCGATCTGCAGGTCCTTCGGATCAATATCCACTTCCACCTCTTCCGCCTCCGGCAGCACCGCCACCGTAGCGGCACTGGTGTGGATACGTCCGCCGGACTCCGTCTCCGGCACCCGCTGCACCCGGTGTACGCCGCTTTCAAATTTCAGGCGGGACCATGCGCCATCTCCCTCAATAAGGGCACTGCACTCCTTGACGCCGCCCAGCTCCGTTTCGTTCATGCTCAGGAGCTGCATGGTCCAGCCCCGGTTCTCCGCGTACATGGTATACATCCGAAGCAGAGAGTGTGCAAACAGCGCGCCCTCCTCGCCGCCGACACCGCCCCGGATCTCCATTACTACGTTCCGGCTGTTGTTGGGGTCCCGCGGCAGCAGAAGCACCGTCAGCTCCTGCCGGAGCTGTTCCAGCCGCACCTTTGCCGCGGCGTACTCCTCCTGCGCCATCTCCTTCATCTCCGGATCGTTCAGCAGCGTCTCCGCTTCCGCCAGGGCATCCTGCGTCCGGCAGAACTCCCGGTAGGTTTCCACCACCGGTCCCAGCTCCTTGACCTCCCGGTTCAGCTGCTTCAGCCGTTTGGCGTCTCCATACACCGCGGGGTCTGTCAGCTGGGTCTGCAAATCATCGTACCGGACCGCCAGTTCCTTCAGTTTTTCCAGCATTTTGTTTTCTTCCCTTCGTACCGTTTTTTCAGATACGCGGAAAACTACTGCCTGTCTCCATCCAGATACTCCCGCACCTGCCGCAGAAATTCATCCTGCCAATACTGGTAGCCCACCGAATCACACCGCAGGGACGCCGCCAGTGCATGCGGCTGCGGCACATACTGGTCCATCTGCCGGTAAACCTCCTCAAAGCGGCTGTCTCCACTGCGGGTCACAACGTATGCCACTGCCGGCAGCTGCGCACCATAGCTCTTCAAAAAGGAACGGACCACGGCGCTGCACCGCCCTGCCCACACCGGCGTTCCGACGATCACAAGACGGTAACGCTCCAGCGGGCGGTCCGTTTCAAAGTGCAGCAACGGGGCGGATTCCTTTTTCATCGCGTCCACGCCGCAGCGCAGCCAGCCCTTCCAGCCGGAGCGCTCTACCGCATCGTTGACCCGGACGACCTCCGCGTCTAATGCGGCGCCGATCTCCTCCATTGCCTTTTTGGTATTCCCGGTCCGGGAATAATAGATACATAAAACATCGCTCATCGTTTCGCCTCCTTGGACGAAGATACCCGTTTTTTCTGAAACTCCGCTGAAATCATCCCACGGCGCGGTACAGCAGCATTTTTCCCAAAGCGAAAAATTCCCGCACCGCGCAGTTGGCGTTCAGCCACCACAGCGGCAGCTTCGCCGGAACGCTCACCATCCGCACACCCGCCGCCTCTGCCAGAAAGCGGGAGCGGAATATGTGAAAATCATTGGTCACCACGGCGATCTCCGCTGTTGAGGGGTCAATACCCATCCGGCGCAGCTCCTCTGCGGCATAGCGGAAATTTTCCGCTGTGCTGCGGGACTGGTCCTCCAAATGCAGCCGCTCCGGAGCAATGCCCTGCTCCGTCAGTCCCTGATAGATCGCCTGCGCTTCGGAGATCTCCTCGTCCGCGCCCTGTCCTCCCGACAAAACGGCGGGAAGCTCCGGATGTGCCGACAGGTACTCCGCCGCCCGGTCGATCCTGCTTTGCAGCGCCATAGAGGGCGTTCTGCCCCGCAGCCCCGCTCCTAACACAATGACTGCTGCCGCGGGGCGGTCCTCCTCTGTCTGCCGTCCCGCCCGGGCAATGCAGACCTCCGTTACGCAAAAGACCGCCGCTGCTGCCGCAGCACAGAAACAAAAAATTCTCTTCCAGAGCCGTCCCCGCCGGGAAACCTCTGCCCACCGCTCCAACACCGTTCCGGTGCCGCAGCAGACAGTCAGCAGCAACAGCAGTACACCCAGAAACCGTACCGGGGTAAACAACAGCCCAGCGCCCAGGACCGCCGCTGCCACAGCCATCCCGGTCCATACCATTCGTCCGGTCTGTTTTCTTCCCCGGTAGCGTCTGCCGTTACGCCTCGGCTTCTTCACTGAGCGCCTCCCATTTTCCGTACAGCTCCTCCAGCTGTGCCTGTATCCGGGTCTGCTCCTCTACCAAGCCGTTGAGCTTTTCATAATCGCAGGCAGCCGCTTCCATTTCCGTGTCCAGCTCCGCCAGACGTTCCTCGGTCTTGGCGATCTCCCGTTCGCAGATGGTCAGCTGCCGCCGCGCCGCCTGCTGCGCCTTGTTGCCGCGGGGCTTTTCCACCGCGGTCTTTTCCTTTGCCGGCTTCGTCGGCGTCTCGGTCTTCTTTTCCGCTTCCTCCTGCGCCTTGACGCTGCGGTACTGCGCAAAGCCCATGGGATAGTCGGTAATGGTCTGTCCACTCAGCTCCCAGATACGGGTGGCAAAGCGGTTGATAAAATACCGGTCGTGGGAGACGAACAGCAGCGTCCCGTCATAGGACTCCACCGCTTCCTCCATCCACTCCCGGGATGCAATGTCCAGATGGTTCGTAGGCTCGTCCAGGATCAGGAAATTGATCTCGTCATCCATCAGCATACACAGCCGCAGGCGGCTCTGCTCGCCGCCGGACAGCACCGATACCGGCTTCAGCACATCCTCTCCACGAAAGTTGTATGCCGCCAGCCGGTTCCGGGCGCTTTGCGCGGACAGTCCGCGCTTTGCCGCCATCATATTTTCCACCAGATTCCAGTCCGGGTGGTCAAAGTGGATGATCTGTGGCAGGTACGCCGCCTTCACCTGCGGTCCCTGCTTGATGCGCCCATCGTCCGGGTATTCCTCTCCCACGATCATTTTGATGAGCGTGGACTTTCCTGTTCCGTTGTCTCCGATCAGAGCGATCCGCTCACCGCCCTCCACCTTCAGGCTGATCCCATCAAACAGGTGCTTTTCGCCAAAGGATTTGGCGACATTCCGCAGGGCAAGCACCTCGTCGCCGTGAAACTCCGCGGAGTTGAACCGTGCGTCCATCTTCCGCGCCTTAGTGGGCTTTGCCGTTGTGCGCATCCGCTCGATCCGCTTTTCGATGGAAAACGCCCGCTTGTGCAGGGCGTCGTTTCCCATAAACGCCCACAGGTGCAGCTTGTCCGCCGCCTCTGTCAGCTGGTGGATCTTCGCCTGCTCCTTTTCGTACTGCTTCAGCCGCTCCTGATAGCGACGTTCCTTTTCCACGGCGTAAAAGCTGTAGTTCCCGCTGTAAAACTCCGCCTTTCCGTCGGCGATCTCAATGACCCGCGTCACGATCCGGTCCAGAAAATACCGGTCGTGGGAGATCACCACCACTGTTCCCCGGAAAGCGCGGATATACTCCTCCAGCCATTCTGTGGCGTGCAGGTCCAGATGGTTCGTAGGCTCGTCCAGCAGCAGGATGTCCGTGTCCTCCAAAATCAGACGTCCCAGGTTCACCCGGGTCTTCTCTCCGCCGGAAAGGCTGTCAAACTGCTGGGCGCGCATTTTCGCGGAAATGGACAGACCGTTGGCGATCTTATTCACAGCCACATCCGTGTCATAGCCGCCAAACGCTTCAAACCGCTCACTCAGCGCGCCATAGCGCTTCAGCAGCGCCTCCTCCGTCTCGCCCCGCTCCATCCGGGCTTCCAGCTGGCGCATCTCCTCCGCCAGGTCGTGCAGGCGGGAAAAGGATGTGCGCAGCACATCCTCCACCGTGTAGCCCGCCGGGTAGACCGGGATCTGCGAGATCAGCCCCAGCCTGCGCCCCTTTCCGATGACCACACTGCCCTCGTCACAGTCCAGTTCGCCCGTCATGATACGGAACAGCGTGGTCTTTCCGGCGCCGTTTCTGCCCAGCAGACCCACCCGTTCTCCCTGGTCGATCTGGAAGGACAGCCCGTCCAATATATTTTTTCCGATCTCGAAGGATTTCACCAACCCCTCGACCTGGATATCAATCATGTTTTCTGTTCCTATCCGTCCGTACTTATTTGCACAGCTGGTCCACCAACCAGCCAAAATGCATGGAATGGGACGCCTTGATCAGCATTGCCGTATCCTCGCCGAAGCCCTCCCGGATGTTCCGCAGCGCCTCTTCCTTGGTGGCGTAATACTGCACATGTCCGCCGCTGTCCTCCGCGCCCTCGGCGATCTTTGCCGCCTTGGTACCCACGGCATAGATCTGGTCGATGCCCAGCATGCTTGCCAGCGCACCCACATTGTAGTGTGCCTGCTCCGTCAGGTCGCCCAGCTCGCCCATGTCGCCCAGCACGGCGATCTTATGGTCCCGCTCTGTTTTCGCCAAAATCTCCAGCGCCGCTGTCACCGACTGCGGGTTGGCGTTGTAGCAGTCGTCCAGAATCGTTCTGCCGCCCGCCAGCTTGACAATGTGCATCCGGGAGCCGCTGGCTTCATAGGACGCCACGCCCCGAAGGATTTCCTCCTTCTCCATGCCCAGCCGCTCACCGATCGCCACCGCCATCGACGCGGAATACACCATATGCTCTCCCGGCGCCGGAATGTTCAGCTCATAGC
This sequence comes from uncultured Dysosmobacter sp., assembly GCA_934565855.1. Lineage (GTDB taxonomy): Bacteria > Bacillota > Clostridia > Oscillospirales > Oscillospiraceae > Oscillibacter. Next base: position 53,373 of record CAKTIO010000006.1, on the reverse strand, counting down.
TCTGCTTGGCGGTCTGCACTGTGCAGGAGATGCCGCTGACGCCGTGGTCCATGATCTCCGTCACCCGGACATTCGCCTGCTGGGATTTGCCGCAGCGCAGGGTCTCCACCGGGGGCGTCAGGGTGTTCAGCAGCGCATCGTCACCGTTCAGCACCGCCAGACCGTCCGGCTTCAAAAACTCAAAGATCTCGCTTTTTGCCTTTAGGATCCCCTCCCGGCTGCCCAGGAACTCAATGTGGGCGTCGCCGATGTTGGAGATCACCGCGATATCCGGCTGAACCATCTCTCCCAGATAACGGATCTCACCGAAGTGGTTCATGCCGGTCTCAATGACCGCCGCCTGATGCTCCGGCTTCAGCTGAAGCAGCGTCAGCGGCGTCCCGATATCGTTGTTGAAATTCTCCGGCGTTTTCAGCACCTTATATTTTGCGGAAAGCACCGCCGCGATCATGTCCTTCGTGGTGGTCTTTCCCACGCTTCCCGTGATCTGAATAAAGGGAATGTCAAACCTTTCCCGGTAGGTCTTAGCCAGCGCCTTCAGCGCCAGACGGGTGTCGTCCACTTTGATGTAGAACTTTCCCGGCAGCAGGTCTGCGGGCAGCCTTGCGCACAGCACGCCCGCCGCGCCCGCCTGCAGCGCCTGGTCGATAAAATGGTGCCCGTCGAATTTCTCGCCGCACAGCGGAATGAACAGGCAGCCCTTTTCTATTTTCCGGCTGTCTGTGGATACGCTGGTCACGGCAGGCAGTCCCTCCTGCGGGTTCCACCAGACGCCGTTCACCGCCGCTTCCAGTTCCTTGATCGTAAATGGCTGCATATCACGTTCTCCTCTGAATGCGGATGGACTGCTGCACGATCTCCTCGCACAGCTCGCCATAGCTCATGCCCACTGCCGCCGCTTCCTTGGGCAGCAGGCTGGCTGCGGTCATGCCCGGCAGGGAGTTGACCTCCAGACACCAGACCTGTCCCTGATCGTCCAGAATGATATCCGCCCGGGAATAGACCTCTAATCCCAGTCCGCGGTGCAGCTTCAAAGCCACCTCGCCGGCAAGCTTCTGCGCTTCCTCGGAGATAGGCGCCGGGCAGATCTCCTGCGCGCCGCCCTGCTGATACTTTGCCTCGTAGTCAAAACGGTCCCCGGCAGGGATGGTCAGCACTGCCGGCAGATACCGGTCCCCCAGAATGCCCTGCGCCAGCTCCTTACCGTATACCCGCTGCTCCACCAGTACCCGGCTGCCGTAGTGCAGCACGTTCAGCAGCGCCGCGCGAAGCTCCTCCCGGTTTTCCGGCAGGTAAACGCCCAGAGAGGAACCTCCGTCAATGGTCTTGACCACACAGGGCATCGGCAGCTCCTGCGCCAGACGGTCCACCTCTTCCGGTCCGTAGGTCAGGATCTGCCACGCCGGGGTCGGCACCCCCAGCGCATCCATCATCCGCTTGGTCATTTCCTTATTCATTGCCAGGGCGGAGGGCAGATGACCGGAACCGGTATAGGGGATGCCCAGCAGGTCAAATGCCGCCTGCACCCTGCCATCCTCGCCGTCCTTGCCGTGCAGCCCCAGAAAGACCACGTCCGCCTTCTGGCAGATCTCTATCACATGGGGGCCGAACAGGCTGCTGCTCTGGTCCGGGCGGCTCTTCCGCACCGCCTCCAGATCCGGAGCCGTAACGTCGATCTTCACATCCCGGCACAGACCGTCCGGCTCCTCAAACAGTTCCTCCACCAGCTGCGGCACCTGCTCCAGCCCCATAAAAATATCCACCAGGATTGCCTGATGCCCGCGCTCCCGCAGCGCCCTGCACACGGAGGTGCCTGTTACCAAAGAAACATTGCGTTCTGTGGAAAGCCCGCCAGCCAACACAACAATTTTCATGTTTTTCCTCTTCTCTGTTCTTCTATTCCGGCAGGCGGAACGGTTTCCGCCCCGCCGCATCCACACAGGACGCCGCCCTTCAGCGGGTATACGCCCTGTAGATATTATGATATCAGTGTAGAGTTTAGCACAAGTGCCGTGGAAATACAACTGAAAATCACCATTCCCGCGCCTGGTCCGTGTGCTTTTCCAGGGCAGGCAAAAACCGGCGCAGACGCGCCGGTTTTCCACGGTTCTCTTCACAGCCCGGTCAAGCCGGCTTTTTTCCGACGGTCTCCCGCCCCTTCAGCCACATCGCCACCGCGAAATGCACCAGGCATACGGCAGCGCCCAGCACAAACACCCACTGGGGACCCACGAATTTCCACACCACACCCAGCAGTCCGGACACCGTGACCGCCAGCACATGGTCCACGCTCAGTCCCAGAGACAGGTTTTCCATCACGTCCGCGGGAGATTCGCTCAGCTCCCGCATCAGCATCACATGCACCGAATTGAAGTGATCGGACATGGTCACCAGAATGAACGCCAGAAACGCCGCCACCATGCCAGCCGTTCCCGTCAGTGTTCCGCCTGTGATGCCTGCCACCGCCCACGCCGTATACAGGAAGATGGACGCAATGCCCGCCGATTCCAGCACCAGCGCCTTCCGCACACCGTACCGGTCCAGAAACCGCCCGATCAGCGGGGCAAACCAGCTGCTACAAAAATGCCCCGCGATGCCCAGCAGCGCCAGCGTATCCGCGCCCATTGCCAGCAGCTCAATGATGATCCAGGGGGCGAACACCAGCCGCATCCGCTTCTGAAAGCCGTAAACCGCTGTGACAATATAATATGGTATGTATTTTTTCTTTGCCGGAAAACCACGCTTTTCCTTTTTCTTCCGGACGTTCAGCTCCGGATACCTCTTCCGCAGACACAGCAGGCAGACCAGCCCCGCCATCAGCGTCACCAGTGCCACGCAGAAGGACGGCAGAAAGTTGTCCCGCAGGGAAAACTCCGTTCTCGGGTGGAACCAGAAGATCCCGCTGCGGAAGCCAGCAAACACCAGCAGCGACGCCAGCATGGATGCCACCGTCATCCAGCCCCGGTATTTGCCGAGAAACGTTCCCGTCTTTCCCTCCTCGGACAGGTCCATGGCAATGGCGTCCCGCAGGGGCATCATCAGGTGGTCGCCCAGGGAATAGGTGAACACAAACAGCTGCATGATCCAGTAATTGGGCGACAGCATTCCCAGCACCAGCATTCCGATGGAGCACAGGACAAAGCCCAGCACGGACAGCGACAAATTGCCCCACGCCGGCAGCAGCGCAATGACCAGAACCCCCACTACGCCGGGCAGCTCCCGGGGAATTTCCAGCAATCCCCGCTGAACGGAGTCCACCAGAAAGACATCCTTGAAATAGTTGGACAGGATGGACGAACCACCCAGACCGTTGGCGATGGTAAACAGGAAGAAGGCGGCTAAAAACAGCCTTCTTGCGGACTCTTTTTTGGACATATTCGTTTCCTCCCCCAATAGCGCCTGCAAACGGTCAGTGGTTTTCCAGATAAACGGACCGGAGCAGCGCCCGCCCCGTTTCGGTCCGGAAGATCCGCTCGTACACATTCCGGATGTTCTCCTCCGGGTACGCCGATTCCTCCGCGTTGACCAGATAATCCGCCTCGATCAGGATCTGGTGGTCGGTCCCCTCAATGGGACGCAGGGTGTGGTGATGTCCCACCAGCCAGACGATCCGCTCCTTTTCCTCCTCCGGCAGGTCCGCGTCCTTCAGGAATTCCCGCGTCAGGGGCATCCCCTCCGCCTCCTGATGCTTGCCGTTGGTGTTTCCGTATTTTTCCCTGCACAGCGGGCAGGCAATGTCATGCAGGATGGCGGCAATCTCAATGACGCGCTGCTGCCGGGGCGATACCCCCTCCCGCAGGGCAATGGTCCGCGCATAGGCGTACACCTTCATAAAATGGTTGATGTCATGATGGTTTCCCTTAGAAAAGGCGATCATGCTCACCATGATCTCCGCAGCACTGGTCATTGGCTCCGCCTCCGTCATTTTTCCGCCGTATCCGGCAAAATTCAGTCTGTTCCCATTTTAGATGCTGTCGGAAAAAGATGCAAGAAATATTTTCCAGCCCTCCCCCTCCGGCTGCCGGAGCGGCTCAGCGGCGCGGATTTTTTCTCTTGCATTTTTCGCCTGATGTGGTAACATAGAACTATTCAGTAGCATTCAGATTCTGATTAGAAAGGAGACGATTCCATGGTGATTCATGAATCCGCGGAGGACTACCTGGAGTCCATCCTCGTTTTAAAAGAAAGACTTGGAATGGTCCGTTCCATTGACATCGTCAATGAACTGGGATACTCCAAACCCAGCGTCAGCATCGCAATGAAAAAGCTGCGGGAAAACGGCTACATCAACATGGCGCCTGACGGCAGCATCACTTTAAACGACAGTGGATTTGAGATCGCATCCCGCATTTACGGCAGGCACAAGACCATTACCAAGCTGTTTTCCATTTTAGGCGTTTCTCCGGAGATCGCCGCGGAGGATGCCTGCAAGGTGGAGCATGACCTGAACGATGAAACCTTTGCCCGCATTTCAGAATTTGTCCAGCAGCACATCGGTGAGCTGAACCAGAAGCAATGACCTTTCCACAAAACAGATGCAAAGAGAGCGGAACCTTCTCCGGTTCCGCTCTCTTTTTCCACAATGTCCACAGCTCACGCCTGCATATGGCGTTTTGCCGCTGTCAGAATGTTCTTCATCAGGATGGCACGGGTCATGGGACCCACCCCGCCGGGGACCGGCGTGATGTAGGACGCCTTTTTTTCCGCCTCCGCAAAGTCCACGTCTCCGCAGAGCTTGCCCTCCGGCGTCCGGTTCATCGCCACGTCGATCACCACAGCACCTTCCTTCACCATATCCGCCGTGACCAGACCGCGCCTGCCCACCGCGGAAACCAGAATATCCGCCGACCGCGTATACTGCGCCAGGTCCGCCGTTTTGCTGTGGCAGATGGTCACGGTGCCGTTGGCTTGCAGCAGCAGCATCGCCATCGGCTTGCCCACGATGTTGGACCGCCCCAAAACCACGCAATGCCTGCCGGAAATGGGGATCTGATACTCCCGCAGCATCTCCATCACGCCTGCCGGCGTGCAGGGCAGGAACACCGGGTCGCCGCTGACCAGCCTGCCGGTGTTATAGGGGTGGAACGCATCCACATCCTTGTCCGGCGCGATGGCGCACAGCACCTGCTCCTCGTCCAGATGTGCCGGAAGCGGCAGCTGGACCAGAATGCCGTCCACCTGCGGGTCCCTGTTCAGCTCGCCGATCAGCGCCAGCAGTTCCTCCTGGGTCGTCTCCTCCGGCAGGCGGTGTTCAAAGCTCTGAAAGCGGCACTCCTGACAGTCTTTCTCCTTGTTCCGCACATACACGGCGGACGCCGGGTCATTGCCCACCAGCACCACTGCCAATCCCGGCGTTCTGGGCAGCGTTCCCGTTTCCTCCATCAGCTGCGCCTTCAGCTTTGCCGCCAGTGCCTTTCCGTCAATGATGGTCGCCATGCTCTTCCTCCTCCGTCTGCGCCTGGGCGGCTTCCGCCGCCTGCTCTGCTTCTTCCCGGGCAAGCCGGTTCACCAGCAAGCCATCCGCCGTGCGCTTTTTGATCCGCAGCTCGTAGAACAGTCCGCAGACCGCGCCGAGGACCACCACCAGCGACAGCGCCTGAGACACCCGGATGGGCTGCCCGAAAGCGGTCCAGCCAAACAGGTACAGGCTGTCCGTCCGCAGTCCTTCGATCCAGAAGCGTCCCAGACCGTACCACAGGAAATAAAAGCAGGTGTTTTCCCCGTCGAACCGGCGTCCCCTGGACACCACGAATAAAATCAGCAGCAGTCCGGCAAGGTTCCACAAGCTCTCATACAAAAACGTGGGATGCACGTCGATATACGCCGTCGCGCTGGTCCACAGACGCATCCGCCAGGGCAGCGTGGTCTCCGCGCCGAACGCCTCCCGGTTCATGAAGTTGCCCCAGCGTCCGATCACCTGCCCCAGCAGCAGTCCCATGACACACAGGTCTGTCACCGCGCCCATGGGCAGCTTTTTATAGCGGCAGTAGCAAAACGCCATCACAAACACGGCGATCACCGCGCCGTAGATCGCCAGACCGCCGTCCCAGATGGCAACGACCCGCTTCCAGTCCAGCGCCCCGTTCTCCCCCCGGAAGAGGTTCTGGTAAAACACTACATAATAGGTCCTGGCGCCCAGAATGCCGATGGGCACCCCCAGCAGCACCAGATCCAGCACATTGTCCTCTTTCAGCCCGTAGCGCTTCGCCTGCCGGGAGCAGAGGCACAGTCCCGCCAGAACGCCCAGCGCCAGAATGATGCCATACCAGTAAATTCCGTTTCCGATGTGCAGCGCCACGGACCCGACCCGGAACTGCCAATCTCCGAACAGCCCCGGAAAGCTGATGGGAGAATCCTTCATCACTGTCAACACGATTCCTTCTTTCTCTGTCTCAGGCGCGCGGCAGGATCTCGGACAGCACCGTATGCTCCGCGATGAGGTTCTCCCGGATAAACGCCTGAATGTCCGCCTTGGTGATCTGGTCAAAGACCTGGGGGAACCGGCAGGCGTCAAAGCCGTGGAAATAGCCCTCGGTCAGGGTCACGGCGATGTTTTCAAAGGAGTTCAGATTGCGCAGCATCCCGCCGAACGCCGCCCGGCGGACCTGCTGGTAAAACGCCTCGTCAATGCCCTCCCGTGCAAGGCGGTCCGCCTCCTTCTGGATCTCTCCGACGACCGTTTCCGCGTCCTTGCTGTCGCCGCCGGCGTAGAGGTAGGCAATGCCCGGCAGCATCTCAAAGGAACCGCCGAAGCTGCCGTTGATGAGACCGCTTTCATACAGGCGCTGGTACAGCGGACTGGATTCCCCCAGCAGGATGTCGCATGCCAAGTCACCGATCATGCTCTTCCGCAGGTAATCCTCGCCCTCCGCCGCCGGGATGCATTTGTAGCCCAGCAGGAACTGGGGCATGGAGACCTCCATCCGCTGGCTCACCCGTTTCCGGGCGACCTCTGCCGGTTCCTCGCCGTAATCCCGGGCAATCTCCGGTCCGGCTTCTTTGGGCAGGACCTCCTTTGCCAGCTCCACCACGCGGACCGGGTCCACATTGCCCACCACCGTTAAAATCATGTTAGAGGGCGTGTAGAACGCCTTGTGGCAGTCATACAGCGTCTGCGCCGTGATCTGCTTGATGCTGTCAATACTTCCGGCAACGGAAATCCGTCCCGTGTTTTTCTGGTAAAGCGCCTTCATCATCTGGGTATAGATCTGCCAATCCGGGTTGTCCTCGATCATCCGGATCTCCTGTCCGATGATCCCCTGCTCCTTGGCAACGCTCTCGTCTGTAAAATAAGGGATGGAGACAAAGGACAGCAGGATCTTCAGGTTCTCCTGAAAATGCTCCGTGGAGTCAAAGAAATAACCGGTCATGGCATTGCTGGTAAAGGCGTTGGGCTCCGCCCCGTTCTTTGCCAGCTCCTGTAAGGCGTTGCCCTCCTTGGTGTCAAACATCTTGTGCTCCAGATAATGGGCAATGCCGGCGGGGGTGTCCAGCCACTCTCCGTTCAGCTGAAAGCGCACGTCCATCCCGCCGTAGCGGGTGGCGAAAAAGGCATAGCTCTTGGCGTGGTCCGGCTTGGGTACCACACAGATCATCAGCCCGTTGGGCAGCGTCTCCCGGTAGACCGTCTCGCCGATCCGTTCATAAAACGTCTCTTTCACTTCTGCGCCTCCATTCCCTTCAGGAAATACACCGTATCCAGCCGGACGGTCTGCATCGCCGCCAGGATCCGCTCCAGCGAGGTCTGGCGTACCATGTCCGCCAGCTCCTCCGGCGATTCGCTCTGTCCCGTGACAGCCTGTCCCAGATAGAAATTCTCCAGCCGCGCCTGGGAATCTCCCATGGACGCATAGGCGTTCAGCAGGGTGCTGCGGGCGCCTTCCAGCTCCCAGTCCTCCAGATTTCCCGCCTGCACTTCCTTCAGCTGCGCCAGGATCTCGTCATACGCCTTCTGGAAGTTTTCAAACTCCACGCCGGACGCCACGGTAATCAGCCCCTTCTGGCGGTGGTATACCGAGGAGGCGTAATAGCAGAGGGACAGCTTTTCCCGGACGTTCATAAACAGCTTGGAGTTGCTGGAACCGCCGAACAGCGTGTTGCCCAGCAGCAGCGCCGTGTGGTCGTCACTGCCGCAGGAGAAGCCCATACCCAGCTTGCCCTGGGTCACATCCATACGGTCCGTTACCGACCGGACCTCCTGCCGCGGGGTGTGGTACTTTGCCGGGGTCAGTCCCTGCACCTTCTGCCGGGGCAGGGCGGACAGCGCCTCTGTCAGCGCCGCGGATACCCGCTCCGGCTCGGCGCTGCCGCTGTAAAACAGCTCCAGCCGGGCGGTGGAGATCAGCGCGCGGTACTGGTCCAGCAGCGCCTGCGCCGTGATCTGCTCCGCGTCCCGCTCCTGTCCGAAGCGGCTGATGCCGTACGGCTCTCCGCCGCACATCTCCTGCAGCAGGCGCAGGTCCGCATAATCCCGCTTGTCGTTCTGAATGCCGCGGATGGCGTCCACCAGATTGGTCCGCTCGCTTTCCACATAGCTCTCCAAAAACAGTCCGTTCTCCATCACCGGGGCGCAGATCACCTCGCCCAGCAACTTTGCCACCGGCTCCAGCAGCTTTTCCCCATCCGGTGCAAACGCATCGTCGATCAGGCTGGCAACAAAGCCGATGCACTGGCTCTCCGCCTTTTTCCGGACCGTGTAATCCAGCTCCGCGCCATACAGGCGGTCCAGCTCCACGGACAGCTTTCCCATATCCGGGTGGCGCGCCGTTCCGCGCCGCAGGACCGCCGGCAGCAGCGCCTGCAGCGCCGCGGTATCCTCCCGTAGCGGCGTGACGAACTGTGCCGAGATCAGGCTGGTTTTAAACTTTTTCGCAGGCAGGCAGGTCAGATAGACGCCGCCCGCCAGTTTCGACCGGGTTTCTTCCACATTTCCACTCCTTATCTGTACGGTTTGTACGCAAATTCAGATTCAGTATAGCACTCTTCTCTATTTTCCCGCAAGTAGCAGAGCGCATACCGTTTCCGTACTTTCCCATGAGATTTTGAGCATTTCGACGCTCTTTTTTCCTTTTCGCAACCTTTTTTACGGCATGGAGCGCATTTCAGAAAGTTTTTTCGTTTTCCGCATATTTTCCCTTGACTTCCGTTCTGATTTCGGGTAAACTGTTTCATGTTGTAAAGGGTGTGAACTTTACAGAAGGAGGGGTCCTGATGAAAAATCAGACATACCGCATGACGATGCTATTCGATTTTTACGGCGAACTCCTAACGGACCGGCAGAAGGAATTTTTCGATCTTTATTATAATGAGGACCTGTCTCTGGCTGAGATCGCGGAAAACGCGGGCATCTCCCGTCAGGGCGTCCGGGACGTGATCGTCCGGGCGGAGGCGCAGATGCAGGAGATCGAGGACAAGACCGGTCTGATCAAGCGGTTTGAGCAGGTCCGCGGTCATCTGGACGCGATCCTCTCCGCCGCGGAAGAGATCAAAACCATCAACTACCGGCAATATGAGGACCAGCGTCTCAGTGATTTGGCGGAACAGATCGAGCGGGAAACTGCCGCTCTGAAGGAATAACAGGTGTTTTCATGGCTTTTGAAGGTCTTACCGAAAAACTGAATGCCACATTCAAAAAGCTGCGCGGCAAGGGCCGCCTGACGGAAAACGATGTCCGTCAGGGCATGCGCGAGGTCCGCCTGGCACTGCTGGAGGCGGACGTCAGCTACAAGGTCGTCAAGGAATTCGTAGCCAACGTGACGGAACGCGCCGTCGGCAGCGATGTTCTGGACAGCCTCACTCCCGCGCAGCAGGTCATTAAGATCGTCAACGAGGAAATGACCAAGCTGATGGGCACCTCCAACGCGAAGCTGAACATGGCGTCCCAGCCTCCTACCGTTGTGATGATGGTGGGCTTGCAGGGCGCCGGTAAAACCACCAACGGCGCCAAGCTTGCCGGTTTGATGCGCCGCCAACTGAGCCACCGTCCCCTGCTGGTCGCCTGTGACGTTTACCGTCCCGCCGCCATTGAGCAGTTGAAGGTGGTGGGCAGCCAGCTGGACATTCCCGTCTTTGAGATGGGGCAGACCGATCCTGTGACCATCGCCCAGGAGGCAGTCAAGTACGCTAAGGACCACGGCAACGACATGGTCTTTCTGGACACAGCAGGCCGCCTGCATGTGGACGAGACATTGATGGACGAGCTGAAGCGGATGAAAGCCGCGCTGCACCCCAACGAGATCCTGCTGGTGGTGGACGCCATGACCGGTCAGGACGCGGTCAACGCCGCAGCCGCCTTTGACGAGGCGCTGGGCATTGACGGTGTGGTGCTGACCAAGCTGGATGGCGACGCCCGGGGCGGCGCCGCGCTCTCGATCCGCGCCACCACCGGAAAACCCATCAAGTTTGTGGGTACCGGTGAAAAGCTGGACATGATCGAACCTTTCCATCCGGACCGGATGGCTTCCCGCATTCTGGGCATGGGCGATATGCTGACCCTGATCGAGAAGGCACAGGAAAATTACGATATGAAGCAGGCGGCAAAGCTGGAGGAAAAGCTCCGGAAAAACCGCTTCACCTTACAGGACTATTATGAGCAGCTGCGGCAGCTGCGGGGCATGGGCGATCTCAGCCAGCTGGCAGCCATGATGCCCGGCGGCATGGGACGGCAGCTGGAAGGCGCCAATGTGGATGAGAAGGTCCTCACCCGTACGGAGGCGATCATCCTTTCCATGACCCCGCTGGAGCGGGAGAATCCCCAGATCCTGAACGCCAGCCGGAAAAAGCGCATTGCCGCTGGCTGCGGACTTCAGGTGTCCGATGTCAACCGCCTGCTGAAGCAGTTCGACATGATCCAGCAGCTGACCAAAAGCCTGTCCAAGGGGCGGATGCCTATGGGACTGGGCGGCGGACGTCTTCCGGGCTTTGGGCGGAAGAAAAAGTTCCGTTGATCTGATTTTGTGATTAAGTGCTGTTCGCATTGATCAATATACGTTTTATTTCATATTTTTGGAGGTACGTTTACTATGGTTAAGATCAGACTGCGCCGTCTGGGCGCTAAGAAGGCTCCCTTCTACCGCGTTGTTGTCGCTGACTCCCGCTTCCCCCGCGATGGTCGTTTCATCGAGGAGATCGGCACTTACAATCCCTGTGTCGCTCCCGCTGAGATCAAGATCGACACCGAGCGCGCTCAGGCTTGGATCAAGTCCGGCGCTCAGCCCACCGACACTGTCCGCGCTCTGCTGAAAAAAGTGGAAGTCCTCTAATTCGGAGGACGTAGCATGAAAGACTTGCTGCTCTACATCGCCAGAAACCTTGTAGATGAACCTGACGCCGTCTCCGTGACTGAAGTGCAGGGCGATCAGGAACTGACGCTGGAGCTGCGCGTCGCCCCCGATGATATGGGCAAGGTCATCGGCCGTCAGGGTCGTATCGCCAAGGAAATCCGCACGGTTGTGCGTTCCTACGCTCAACGGACCGGCGTTAAGGTTTCGGTCGATATTGTAGACTAATGAAAGAGCGGTGCAGGCGCACCGCTCTTTTTTCCGCTCTGCCCAGCACAGCCTATTGTCCTTCTCCGGACGTCAGGTTATAATAACAACAGCCAACAAATTCCGCCGCAGCGGCGACACGCCCCTGCCGGCACAGGAGAGATTCTTTATGAGATTAGACACCATCAAGGTCGGGAAGATCGTCAACGCCCACGGAATCCGGGGCGAGGTACGGGTGCAGCCCTGGAACCAGGCCCCGCAGTTTCTGACCCGGTTCAAGACCTTTTATCTGGACGGCAAGCCCGTCTCCCCCACCGCCAACCATGTTCACAAAAGCCTGGTCCTGATGAAATTTCCCGGCGTGGACGACATGAATACCGCCCTGACCTACAAGGAGAAGGAGCTGTATATCCGCCGCGACGACGCAAAGTTGGCTCCCGGCGAGTGCTTTGACGAGGAGCTGCTGGACATGGACGTATACAACGCCGACACCGGCGACCTGCTGGGCAAGATCAAGAAAGTGGAGACCTATCCCGCCAGCAAGGTCTACACCGTGCGGGGGCAGCGGGAATACCTCATTCCCGCCATTCCGCAGGTTTTCATCCAGTCTGTCGATCTGGACGCGAACCGCATGGACATCCATGTGATAGAGGGGATGGCGACCGATGAGATTTGACATCATGACCCTCTTTCCGGACTCTGTGGACGCCATGCTGAACGTCAGCATTCTGGGGCGCGCTCAGGAGCGGGGACACATCACCATCCAGACCCACCAAATCCGGGACTACACCACCAACAAGCAGATGCAGGTGGACGATTACCCTTACGGCGGCGGGCGCGGCGCTGTCATGCAGGCAGACCCCCTGTACCGCTGCTGGGACCACATCCGGGAGGTCAGCGGTGACCCGCACCCCCACACCATCTTTCTCTCCCCCTGCGGGCGCACCTTTACCCAGGAAGTCGCCAAGGAGCTGAAGGCACGGTATGAACACATTGTGCTGGTGTGCGGACACTATGAGGGCATCGACCAGCGTTTCATCGACGAATGCGTGGACGAGGAGATCTCTATGGGAGACTTTGTGCTGACCGGCGGCGAGATCCCCGCGATGGCGGTCTGTGACGCGGTGTGCCGCATGGTCCCCGGCGTCCTTCCGGACGAGGAGTGCTTTATGGAGGAATCCCACTGGAACGGACTGCTGGAATATCCCCAATACTCCCGTCCCGAGGAGTGGCACGGACGCCGGGTGCCGGACGTCCTGCTCTCCGGACACCACGCCAACGTTGCCGCGTGGCGGAAAAAAGAGAGTTACAAGCGCACCATGCGCCGCCGTCCCGATCTGTTCGCCAAATTTGACGAGTCCGCTCTAACCACGAAAGCGGAGCGGAAGATCCTTCAACAGGCAAAGGAGGAGTTCGCCGCGGAGAGCTCCGGTCCCGATTCCCCTGAAGAGGACTGATTTTACCTATTTTCTTTCGTTTTCCCGAAATATATGCAGAAAACAGGCTGATTACAGAAGATTTTGTATCAGCTTGTTTTTTTATTTTACTCCTGTAATCCTTTTGTTACTTTTTGAATATAATTTCCAATATCAACCATACTACTTTTAGCTTTTGCAGCCGAAGTGGGGGACATAACACCTATAAACCGGCTCAAACTTGACAAAAGTGGGTGTTTGGTGTATACTAAGCCCAGTTTTTCAGTTTGTAACAAAAGTAACATTTTGTTTTTCTTCCCGGCAGACCACCGCGGAGGAAAGTCTCTGAAACGGAAAAACGAATAGGAGGTATTCACTTGAAAGCTTTACAGCAACCGGAAAAAACGCAAAAAACATGGAAGCGTTCCTCGCTCGTGTTTCTCATGCTGGTCACCGTTGTCTGCGCCAGCTTCTTCATGATGGATCGCGCCAACGCCCTGTATATTCTCACCGGCGCTTCGGATTCCGCCATCGTACTGGATGATTCCACCGAGACGGAGCCTCTCCCCAATTTTTCCTCTCAGCTGGTCTATGTCGATACCAAGACCACCGGCTTTGAGATCACCCTGAAAGCCGGCAACCCCGTCACCGTTCATTACGAGGACGCGGACATCACTGCTCAGGCAAAGGGCGAGACCATCTCCGCCCTGCTGACCCGGCTGCACATCACCCCCAGCCCTCTGGACATGGTGCTGGTGGACCTGTCCAACGGCATTGACCTGACCATTGCCTCTGACCTGACGTATTACGACCACGCGGTGGAGTCTGTTGCCTACGAGACCACCCGCGTCCCCTCTGCCGATCTTCCCAAGGGAACGGAGCAGGTCCTTCAGGCGGGAAAAAACGGTACGCGCTCCATCGTCTATGAGGTCACTTATTCCGGCGGCGAGCTGGTTTCCCGCCAGTTCGTGGAGGAAACGGATTCCACCGCCGTGGACGAAATCGTGGCTTACGGCACGTCCGTCTCCTCTGTGGACCGCAGCGACCGCATCGCCAATGTTTCCAGCAACGCGGATGGCAGCGGCGTACTCACCTTCCGTTCCGGCGGCACCATGCGTTTCTCCGCTGTCAAGTCCATGACCGCCACGGCGTACACCTCCGGTCACGGCGGCGCGGACAACTACACCGCAACTGGCACCGCCTGTCAGGTCGGCACCGTTGCCGTGGATAAAAACGTCATTCCTCTGGGCACCCGAATGTATATCCAGACCAGCGATGGGCGCATCATTTACGGTGTTGCCGTTGCAGAGGACACCGGTGTCCGTGGGAACATCATCGACCTGTACTACGACACCTACGCCCAGTGCATCAGCTTTGGCAGACGCAGCTGCACTGTGTATCTGCTGAAATAATTTTCCAAAAGCAAAAACGGTTCTCCGAGGGACGCAAAAATCCTCGGAGAACCATTTTTTATTTTTGCTTTTGGAATCTACGGTCCTTTTCATCAGACAGAAAAAAGCGTTCCGCCGCCTGTTGGTGCCGCCCTATCTCTGGTTTCAGCAAGCTCCTTGCCCTCCGCAAAAGACTTTTTTCAGAAATTACCCCGCCGAAAGCGGACTCTCTTTATAGACTTCTGCGCACGGTGGAGGTCTTCTCTCTCGGATATACTCGTATATGACCCGGGCGTTCCAGCCGGAAACAGATGGCTGAAACCTTAGAAGCGGAGATGCACAGTGCCTGGCGGCGAAGGATTTCCGCGCGTATGATAGCCATCTGGACACATTCAGCAGGAGTTGACGATCGTCAACGACCGTGACCAAGGAGAAGGAGAAGAAAAAAGAGAAAGAAAATAAAAAAGGAAAGAAGAAAGAGAAGAAAAAGAATATGGAAAAGGAAATCAACCGCTTATTTGCGCTTTTTTATTTTCATTTTTATTCGTTTTGTCCAAGACGGTATTGCTCTGTTTCCCCTCAAACTGCAAACCAGAGTGAGCACGCTCCGACTGATAAAATAAGTCGGAGCAAGCGATACATAGCTTGCTCCGACGTGGTGGAGGTGGGGAGAGTTGAACTCCCGTCCGAAAGCACTTTAACAGGATCTTCTCCGGGCGCAGGCGGTTATTCTCAGAGTCTTGCTCTCTGCGTTCCCCTTCCCGATGGCAAACCGGCACGCCACCGGGGCAGGTAAGCTTCATGATGTGTGGCACGGGCAAAGCTTACCGTACTCACATTTACCGCTAAACGACGCCTTTCCCGGCTCGCGGTCCTTCCGGGTCAGACGGCTGCCTTAATTAGGCAGCAACAGCGAAAGTTTCGTTGTTCTTTAATTTATAATTGCCCATTTTAAGGATGATAGGCGCATCCGCCCGCTAATCCTGCCTCCATACCCCCGTCGAAACCGGTACACCCCCATATACATCTCTCTTATCCATGATATTCCGGATACAGGGCAGACAATTCTATTTACCATCCAGAATTGTAACACACCCCGCTGCCGGAGTGTGTTACAATTCTGTTACTTTCCAGCGTTGATTCTGATTACCGCTCCGTCAGCTTCTTCGGCTCCGGATAATCCACGCCCTGGGTGTCCACGCGGATAGACTTGATGACCACCGGAGTCTTGGGCTTGTCGTTCCAGTCCGTGGCGACCTCGGACACTGCCACGGCTTCTTCCACGCCCTCCAGGATCTTGCCAAAAGCGGCATAATCGCCGTCCAGGTGCGGCGCGGGCGCCACCATAATGAAGAACTGGCTGCCGGCGGAATCCGGGTGCATGGCACGCGCCATGGACAGCACACCCAGCGTGTGCTTCAGATCGTTCTGGCGGAAGCCATTGCGGGAAAACTCGCCGCCGATGGAGTAGCCGGGGCCGCCGGTCCCGGTTCCCAGCGAGCAGCCGCCCTGGATCATGAAGCCGGGAATGACGCGGTGGAAGATCAGCCCGTCATAGAACTTGCCGTTGGCAAGGGAGATGAAGTTTGCCACCGTGTTGGGCGCCTTCTCCGGATACAGTTCGCCCTTCATGACCTTTCCGTTTTCCAGTTCAATGGTGACCAATGGATTTTTCATTTCAGACATATTCGGAATTCCTTTCTTTTTCCTGTTCCGCACGGGAATTTATTTCAAGCGGTCAGCGCACCTTCATCGCGCGGCTCATTTCCCGCTGTGCGTCCCGCTTTGCAATGCTCTCACGCTTGTCGTAATTCTTTTTGCCCTTGCACAGACCGATCTCCAACTTGACCCTGGCGTTTTTGAAATACACGGACAGAGGCACCAGCGCGTATCCGTCCTGCTTCACCAGCGCATACAGCTTGGCGATCTCCCGGCGGTGCATCAGCAGGCGCCGGACCCGCAGCGGGTCCCGGTTGAAAATATTTCCCTTTTCATAGGGGGAAATATGCATTCCGTTGACAAAGATCTCACCGTCCTTGATGGAACACCACGCATCCTTCAAGTTCAGCGTTCCCGCACGGATGGATTTGACCTCCGTGCCGAACAGCTCGATCCCCGCTTCATACTTTTCCTCTACAAAGTAGTCGTGCCACGCCTTTCGGTTCTGCGCCGCGATTTTGATTCCTTTTTTCTCCGTGGGACTCACCTCTTCCCTTTGGATGATGATCTTATCATAGCATGATTTTCCCCATACTTCAAGGAAAACAAACATTGGCAATTCCATTTGCCTATGCTATAATTTGTGTGATTATTTGATCACCACTTATATCATTGTGAGGTGTCCTCCTATGAACGAACCGATGGAGCTGACTGAAAAAAGCATTTCCAGAGAAGATATTTACCAGGGACGTATTCTACAGGTCCATGTGGACCAGGTAGCACTGCCCAACGGAAAAACCTCCTCCCGGGAGGTTGCGGACCACTGCCCCGGCGTTGCCGTTCTGGCGCTGGATGACCGCAACAACGTGCTGACCGTGACCCAATACCGCTATGTTTTCGCCAGACCCCTGCTGGAGATCCCGGCGGGAAAGCTGGAACCCGGCGAGGACCCCATGGCAGGCGCGCTGCGAGAGCTGATGGAGGAGACCGGCGCGGTACCGGACGAGTTCATTCCCATGGGACGGCTGCTCCCCTCTCCGGGCTGCTTCGGCGAGGTCCTGCACCTGTTCCTTGCCAGAGGACTGCACATGGGGCAGACCCATCCGGATGAGGACGAGTTCCTGATCCAGGAGCGCATTCCCTTTGATGAAATGGTCCACCGCTGTCTCAACGGCGGGATCGAGGACGCAAAAACCATTGCCGCCGTGCTGAAGGCAAAGCTGCTGCTGAACCTCTGAGCACCGGCAGGCGGCAACCATTTGATTGGGAGGTTTCCGAATGGAAACAAAGAAAAAGGTCCTCATTGTAGAGGACGAGAAAAATATCGTGGACATTCTGTGCTTCAACCTGCGGCGCGCCGGATATGACACCCTGGAGGCGTATGACGGGGAGGAGGGGCTGCGCAAAGCCATTACAGAAAATCCGGACCTGATCCTGCTGGACGTCATGCTGCCCAAGATGATCGGCTTTGACGTCTGCAAAACGCTGCGCGCTCAGGGCAACAACGTTCCCGTCATCATCCTCACCGCCCGGGAGGAGGAAGCCGACAAGGTGTTAGGACTGGAGATCGGCGCGGACGATTACATCACCAAGCCCTTTTCCATGCGGGAGCTGATCGCCCGGGTGGGCGCCAACATCCGCCGCACCGCCATGTCTGCCCAGGCTGCCGCCAGCGCCTCGGAGTCCGCCATGCCGGTCTCCGGAAACCTTTCCATCAACACGGACAGCCATCAGGTCTTTCGCAGCGGGAAAGCCATCGACCTGACCCAGCGGGAATACGAGCTGCTGACCTTTCTCGCCAGCCATCCCGACAAGGTATACTCCCGGGTGGACCTGATGGAGCAGGTCTGGAACTACGGCTATGTGGGCGACGACGCCCGGACCGTGGATGTGACCGTGCGGCGCCTGCGGGAAAAAATTGAGGTGGACCCCGCCAATCCCGCCTACATCCTCACCCGCCGCGGCGTGGGCTACTATTTTCATGTAAGCTGACCTTCCCAGCTAAAATCCTTGCAGAAAAGAGGCGACCTTCTTGTTCCGCAGCCTGCACATGAAGCTGACCATGATCCTTCTGCTGCTGATCACCTCGCTGATGGCGGTCATCGGCGCGTTTTTGACCACCAGCGTCTCCAATTTCTATATTGATATGTTCTACCAGCAGGTGGAGGATGTATTCGGCACAGGAAACGCCGGCTTTTACGCCACCCTCTGCAAAGAAGCCGCCCAGCCGGACGGCGCGGAACGAGTGGAGAGCATCCTCAGCGCCAACGCCGCCTATCTGGGCATTGACTACCGCACCCGCAACTACTATGTTCTGGACGCCGGCGGCGGCTATCTCTCCGGCTCGGACGCGGACGGCGGCGCGCATCTGGAATCCACCGCCAACCTGCTCAGCGCCATGAACGGCTCCGTGGGCGAGACCAGCAGCATCACCTCCGACTACATGGATGCCGCCATCCCCATTGCGGACCCGTCAGACGGTTCGCTTCTCTACATCGCGTACATTCTGGACAACCGGGACACGGTTTCCGAGCTGAACTCCCAGCTGTTCCTGATCATCATGCAGGCGCTTTTGGTGGGTCTGCTAATCTCCCTGCTGCTCTCCTTCCTGCTGTCCAAGGCAATGGTGGGACCCATTGAAAAGCTGACCTCCGGTGCGGAGCGGGTGGCAGCCGGAGACTTTGACAGCCAGCTTCCCGTGGAATCCACGGATGAGATCGGCGTGCTGACCGGCACCTTCAACGAAATGGCTGGCGTTTTGCAGGAGACCCTTGCCGCTATGGAGAACGAGCGCAACAAGCTGGACACCCTGTTCCTGCACATGACGGACGGCGTGGTCGCCTTTGGACACGACCAGCAGCTGATCCACTGCAATCCCGCAGCCCTCTCCATGCTGCACCGCAGCGACAGCAGCGAGATCACCTATGACGCCATCTTCCGCCAGGTCTATCCCTTTGAACAGATGCTTGCCCTGCAGCGCCCCAACTACGCCGTGGGCGAGCTTGCGGTGGAGGACCGGACGCTGGAGCTGTATCTCGCCCCCTTCTCCGATCAGGAGCGGGGCGGCATCCTCATCGTTCTGCACGACGTAACGGAGCAGCACCGCAACGAGGAGCGCCGGAAGGAATTCGTCGCCAATGTGTCCCATGAGCTGCGCACCCCGCTGACCAACGTCCGCAGCTACGCGGAGACCCTGCGGGACGCCGATGGAGACATCCCCCAGGAGACTGCCAACAGCTTCCTGGACATCATCATCAAGGAAACGGACCGCATGGCGCATATCGTGCAGGACCTTCTGACGCTTTCCCGGCTGGATGCCGGGCGCGCGGAAATGATCCTCTCCCGCTTCGACTTCCGGGACGCGGTGGAAAGCGTCTGCCGCGCCAACGCGCTGGAGGCAAAGCGACGGAGACACACCCTCACCTTCCAGGCGGTGTCGGACATTCCCCTGATCGTGGGCGACCGCTCCCGGCTGGAACAGGTACTGATGAACATTCTGGGCAACGCCATCAAATACACGCCGGATGGCGGACACATCCAGGTCACTGCCGGAACGAAGGAGGACTCCGTGTGGGTGGAGGTCTGCGACGACGGCATCGGTATTCCGGAAAAGGACCAGAAACGGATCTTTGACCGGTTCTACCGGGTGGACAAGGCGCGTTCCAGAGAATCCGGAGGCACCGGACTGGGGCTGTCCATCGCCAAGGAGATCGTGGACCGGCACCACGGCTCCATCTCTCTGGTCCCCCATCAGGGTCCCGGCACCACCGTCCGGCTGGAGCTGCCCATCAGCCAGCCGGGAACATGACCAACAACACAATGCGGGAAAGGAGGGTCCTTCATGGACAAGGAGCATGAGAAAAAGCAGAGGAAAAACCTGCTGCAAAATCTGCTGATCGTCCTGCTCTCCGTCTCCGCCCTGCTGATGTTTTTGCAGTCTCAATCCGTGTTTGACCACCAAAACCGGCTGTTTTCCCGGTGGTTTTCCTCCGGCGGCACCGCCGCCGCGCCCACGCTGGCTTCCAGCGAGCTGACCGCGCTGACCGCTCCGGTCCGCATTGCCGTCAGCGGCGTTTACGGACGCTACGGCAGTCTCAGCACTACCACGTCAGACGAGGAATTCTCCCAGCTGGGCAGCCTGCTGCGGGAGGCGCTGGGTTCGGCGGAGAATACAGCCACCGCCTGTACGGAGGCGGACTTCCAGCACGCGCTCTCCCAGCCGTCCGTGTATTATGACTTCTGCTCTTCCCTTCCCCTCTCCGTTCTCGCCGGGTATGTGGGCGCGGAGATCTCCGTCTCCGCCTTCGCCCAGCGCATCGTTCTGGCAGAGGAAGACGGAAAGGTCCTTCTCTATTGCAGTGATGGAGACGCCTATACCCGCGCTTCCACCAAGGTCTCCTCCGCGCAGCTGCAGGAGGTCTGCAACAGCTATCCGCTGGGAAACGCCTCTTTCGTTTTTGACCTGGGACAGGGCATTTCCCTCTCCCCCTATTCACTTCTGCTGACGGGAGATCAGGAGAGCTATCCGGTCCTCTCCGCCGGCAGCGCCGTGGACAGCACGGACACGCTGCTGACCGCCCTGGGCTTCAACCCAAGGACCAATTCCCGCTATACGGAATCCAACGGTACAGAGGTCGTTATGGAGGGGGACCGGACGCTCCGCATCCGCACTGACAACACCCTGGAATATGACTGCGGAAACGCGCCGGAGCTGCTGAAGGTCTGCTCCAATCCCGCCCCCTCCCTGAAGGAAGCCGTTCTGGGATGCAGCAGCTTTCTGGGCGCCCTGTCCACCCCCGGCGACGCCGGGCTGTACCTTCAGCAGGTACGGGAGGAAAACGGCGTCAGAACGCTGTCCTTCGCCTACCAGTCCGGGGGACTGCTGATCTTGCAGCGGGGCGGCGCTCCCGCCGCGGAGATCACCCTGCAGGGCAGCTCCGTTCTCTCCTTCACCTTCACCATGCGGCAGTACCGGCAGAGCACCTCCCCTTCTTTGATCCTTCCCCTGACGCAGGCGCTTGCCATTGCCCGGCGCTACACGGGAAAGCAGCTGCAGATCTGCTATCTGGACAGCGGCGGCACAGAGCTTTCCGCCGGATGGATCGCCGGGTAAGCCCGCCGCTGAAAACCGCTTCAGAAAGGTACTGTGGTTCATGGAACGTTCCCGTCTGAAAAACATCATCATTCTGATTCTCCTGCTGCTGAACGCCTGTCTGGCGGGCATTCTTCTGGTCCGCGCCGCGGAGGCGCAGCGCTCCAGAAAATACACCGCGCAGGAGCTGACGCAGCTGTTCGCTTCGTCGGATGTGTCTCTGGAGCTGGACCAGATCCCCAGCGACACGCCGCCATCCGCCCGGGTGCTGGTCCGCGATGCCAGCGCCGATCAGGGGATCGCTGACTTTCTGCTGGGCGGCAGCGCGCAGGAGACCGACGAGGGCGGCGGGCTGCTGTCCTTTTCCAGCCAGACCGGACAGGGCGTTTTCCGCGCCAACGGCGTTTTTACGGTCTCCGGGCATCTGTCAGAGGAGGACCCCCAGGACCTTTGCAGAAAATTCTGCCGTCTCTTCGGCTACCGGGAGCTGACCTTCTCTCTGGAAAACGGCAGCGGCACCGCCACCGCCGTGCAGTATTACGAGGGGTATCCGGTCTCCAACGCCACAGTGGAATTCCGCATAGAGGACCACTGCCTCGTCTCCGTCAACGGCTATCACCTGCCGGACACCTACTCCGCACAGGAGACCGGAGACACCGCCGTTCTGACCGCCGCCACCGCCCTCACCCGCCTTCTGGAAGCCCGGAGCGGCGGCACGGTCTTTTCCGCCGTGCAGGGACTTTCCCTCTGCTATGAGCTGCAAAGCTCCA
The DNA here is from genome assembly GCA_934565855.1 of uncultured Dysosmobacter sp. GTDB lineage: Bacteria > Bacillota > Clostridia > Oscillospirales > Oscillospiraceae > Oscillibacter. The sequence continues at coordinate 31,560 of CAKTIO010000006.1, read as the reverse complement.
CGGCGGTCCCCATGTCGCTGTCCCCCTCCTGGGACATCGCCACGGACACGGGCGTTTACAGCGTCAACTGCCTTACCGGCGCGGTATCCCGCCGCTGAAACCCGCTGTTTTTTCTTCTGCGGACGCTCTCCGTTTTTTTACATTCTGTTGGAAGAAGGAATTGCATTTTACAAATTGTTATGGTAAGCTAAAATTGTATGAAAATCTGTTGCCATTCCTTTTCCGCAGGTATGACGCGGAATCCTCATGGGAACACTGGAGACAGAGAGAGCTTATAGGATTGAAAAATACGACCTTTTGAGAGAGGGTTTCATTTTGACAAAATATGTGATTCACGGCGGGAGACCGCTGTTTGGCGAAGTGGAGATCAGCGGCGCGAAAAACGCAGCCGTTGCCATCATCCCCGCCGCTTTACTGGTAGACGGCGTCTGCCGCATTGAGAACATCCCCCAGATCTCCGACGTTACACTCTGCCTGAAGATCCTGGAAAGCCTGGGCGCAAAGGTCCGCAGCATCAATCCCCACACGGTGGAGATCGACTGCCGGAGCATCCATTCCACCCGGACGCCCTATGACCTTGCCCGCAGGATCCGCGCCTCCTACTATCTGACCGGCGCCCTGCTGGGCCGGTTCGGCCAGGCGGAGGTCGCCATGCCCGGCGGCTGCAACTTTGGCGTCCGCCCCATCGACCAGCATGTAAAGGGCTTCACCGCTATGGGCGCAAAGGTAGTGGTGGAGGGCGGCTTCATCCACGCCTCCACTGAATCCGGACGTCTGCACGGCGCCAATGTATATCTGGACGTGGTTTCCGTGGGCGCTACCATGAACATCATGATCGCCGCCGCTCTGGCGGACGGGAATACCGTCATTGAAAACGCCGCCAAGGAGCCGCACATCGTCGATCTGGCAAACTTCCTGAACTCCATGGGCGCTTCCATCCGGGGCGCCGGTACGGACACCATCAAAATTCAGGGCGTGCGCCATCTGTCCGGCGGCACCTATGCCATCATTCCCGACCAGATCGAGGCAGGCACCTATATGGCGGCAGTCGCCGCCACCGGCGGTCAGGTGCTGATCAAAAACATCATTCCCAAGCACATGGACTGCATCACCGCCAAGCTGGTGGAAATGGGCATTGATGTGGAAGAAGAGGAAGACACCCTTCTGGTCCGCCGGACCCACCGTCCCCAGCGCACCAACGTCAAGACCCTTCCCTACCCCGGCTTCCCCACGGACATGCAGCCGCAGATCACTGCCGTGCTGTCTCTGGCGGAGGGAACCTCTCTGGTCACAGAGAGCGTGTGGAACAACCGCTACCGCTATGTGGACGAGCTGAAGCGCATGGGCGCTTCCATCCAGGTGGACGATAAGACCGCCGTCATCGAAGGCGTGGACCATCTCACCGGCGCGCCCATTCAGGCGTGCGACCTGCGCGCCGGCGCGGCACTGGTCATCGCGGCGCTTTCCGCCCAGGGCGAGTCCGAGATCAGCGGCGTACAGTATATTGAGCGCGGCTATGAGCATATTGTGGAAAAGCTGCGCAAGATCGGCGCCGACATCCAGGCGGTGGAGGTCCCGGGGGACAATGACGAGCTGGAAGCCCACATTGGCTGACCAGCATCTGCTTTCCTGATCATCTTTCTGCGTCCGCGAGGGAGGACGGCGTTTTGCCGAAGTCTCCATTGTGGACGCAGTTTCACTCTGATATTACTGCGAGGAATTTTTTTGACCACCGTACATACCTTTGCCAGCGGCTCCTCTGGAAACGCGCTGCTGATTTCCCACAACGGGACCCACCTGCTGCTGGACGCGGGCATCTCCTGCCGCCGCATCGTCACATCCCTGCGGGAGCTGGGGCTGACTCCGGCGGACCTGTCCGGCATTCTCATTACCCATACGCACTCCGACCATATTTCCGGACTGCCCAACCTGCTGAAAAAGCATCCGGTCCCGGTCTATTCCAGCCAGCGCGCCGCCCGGGAGCTTGGCTACCGCCTGCCTGCCATAGAGGACCTGCTGTGTCCGGTGGTTCCCGGCGGCAGCTTTACCGTGGGGCGCTGCCTGGTCACCTGCTTTCCCACCTCTCACGACGCTCCCGGCTCCTGCGGCTACCGCGTGGAGGGCGTCGGCGTTCTGACCGACACCGGCTATGTCACTGAGGAAGCCCGGAGCGTGCTGCTGGGGGTCCCTCTGCTGGTGCTGGAGGCAAACCACGATGTAGAGACCCTTTGTAGCGGTCCCTACCCCGCCTATTTGAAACAGCGCATTCTGGGCGGCGAGGGACACCTGTCCAATGAGGACGCCGCGGCTTTCGCGGCAGAGGCCGCACAGAGCGGAACACAGGAGATCATTCTGGCGCATCTGAGCCGGGAAAACAACACCCCCGTCATGGCGCGGGACGCCGTCGCCCGGGCGCTGGCTCCTCTGGAATTCGAGGTCCGGCTGTCGGTGGCGCCCCGGGACACGATGAGTTCCTGCTATACTGTTATGGAGGCGACACCGTGCAGAAAATAACCGTCCTCTGCGTAGGCAAGCTGAAGGAAAAGTTTTATATGGATGCCGTGGCGGAGTATTCCAAGCGGCTCTCCCGGTTCTGCCGGCTGGACATCGTTGAGCTGCCGGAATCCCGGCTGCCGGAGTCTCCCTCTCCTGCGGAGATCCAGCAGGCACTTTCCGCGGAAGCCGCACTGATCGAGGCGCGCCTGCCCAAAAGCACCGCGCTGATCGCCATGTGCATTGAGGGAAAGGAGCTGTCCTCTCCCCAGCTGGCGCAGAAGCTCAACGAACTGGCAGTCGGCGGCGCTTCCCAACTGACCTTTCTCATCGGCGGAAGCGTAGGACTTTCTCCGGCACTGAAGCAGAAAGCCAACCTGCGGCTGTCCATGTCCCCCATGACGTTTCCTCACCATCTCGCCCGCATCATGCTTTTAGAGCAGATCTACCGGGCTTACCAGATCCAGGCTGGTACAAAATACCACAAGTAAAGGAAGACATTTTATGGAACAGGCAAAAGATTTCTGGGCTCGCGCAGACCACGACCTGCTGGAGCGCTGGCCCAAGGACGCAAATGGAGAACCCGTGGAAGCCGCCATGCTTGCCATCCAGTCCGAGCTGGGCGGCATGGCGGACATCACGCTGTCCATGCTGGAGAGCTACGGCATTCCGGCTTTCAAGGTCGGTTCTCTGGGCAAGGTGATCTTCGGCTTCGCCGGACAGGGCGTGGAGATTTACGTTCCCGCCGCGCAGCTGGGCGACGCACGGGCGCTTTTGGATGCACAGGAAACCGCTCTGCCGGATGACGGCGGAGAAAAATCAGAATAGGAGGCACTTTCTTATGGACTTCATGAAGGAATATGAAAAGTGGCTTGCCAGCCCCGCCCTCTCCACGGAAGAGCATGCAGAGCTGGAAGCCATCCGTCAGGACCCCAAGGAGATCGAATCCCGCTTCTACGGTCCGCTGGAGTTTGGCACCGCCGGTCTGCGCGGCACCATGCACACGGGTCTGCACAACATGAACATCCACGTCATCCGCTGGGCGACCCAGGGCTTCTGCTCGGTCATCGCCGCCGAGGGCGAATCCGGAAAGCAGCGCGGCGTTGCCATCTGCATGGACTGCCGGAACCACTCTATGGAGTTTGCCCGCGCCGCCGCTGAGGTCTGCGCCGCCAACGGCATCCATGTCCGTATTTTTGAGTCCCTCCGTCCCACCCCGGAGCTGAGCTTCGCCGTCCGGGAATACCACTGCCAGGCGGGCATCAACGTCACCGCCAGCCACAATCCCAAGGAGTACAACGGCTATAAGGTCTACTGGGAGGACGGCGCACAGCTCCCCCCTCACCATGCCGACACCATCGCCCGGGAGCTGGAGCATATCGACGTGTTTACCGGGGTCCGCACCATGCCCTTTGATGAAGCGGTCAAGGCGGGGCTCATTGAAACGATGGGCGAGGAGACGGACCGCGCCTTTATGTCCCACGTCACCGCCATGATCAACGACCGGGAAACCGTTGCCAAGGTCGCCGACACCTTCCAGATGGTCTACACTCCCTTCCACGGCTGCGGCTACAAGCTGGTCCCCGAGGCGCTGAAGACGCTGGGCATCAAGCACCTGATCTGTGAGCCGAAGCAGATGGTCATTGACGGAAACTTCCCCACGGTGGTCTCTCCCAATCCGGAAAATCCCGAGGGCTTCTATCTTGCCATCGACCTGGCAAAGCAGAACAACGTGGACTTCATTCTCGGTACAGACCCGGACAGCGACCGGGTGGGCATCATGGTCCGCAATCATGACGGAGAATTCCAGCCCGTCACCGGAAACCAGACCGGCGTACTGCTGCTGGACTACCTCATCGGCGCCATGAAGCGCTCCGGCAAAATGCCTGCCCATCCCGTGGCGCTGAAAACCATTGTCACCACAGAAATGGCACGGAAGGTCGCCGAGGAAAACGGCGTCCGGTGCTATGACACCTTCACCGGCTTCAAGTTCATGGCAGAGAAGAAAAATGCCATAGAAGCCGCCGGAGAGGGCAAGGTCATCTTCTCCTATGAGGAATCCTACGGCTATATGCTGGGCGACTACGTCCGGGATAAGGACGCTGTTACCGCCTCCATGCTGCTGACGGAGATGGCGGCGTGGTATTACGCCCAGGGCATGACGCTGTTTGACGCACTGGAAGCGCTGTATGAAAAGTACGGACACTATGCGGAAAAGACCCACAATCTGGTCATGCCTGGTCTGGACGGTCTCGCAGACATGGCAAAGCTGATGAAGTCCCTGCGGGAGGAACCCCCGGCGGAGATCTCCGGCGTTGCCGTTGCAGTCCGGAAAGACTATGCCGATAGTACAGTCACCGACTGCGCCTCCGGCGTCAAGAGCCGCATGGAGCTGTCCGGCTCCAACGTCCTGCGGTTTGAACTGGCGGACGGCACCACCATTCTGGTCCGTCCCTCCGGCACGGAGCCGAAGATCAAGGTCTACATCCTGACCAAGGGCACCGATGCTGCGGAATGCGATGCCAACATCGCCAAGTACAGCGCATGGGTCGCCACGCTCCAGAAGTAAATCTTCTCCTGTCATGCAAAAAGCCTCCCGGTGCAGAACAGCCTGCACCGGGAGGTTTCCGTATTCCGGGATCTCTGATCAGAGCCGTCCCCAATATTTCAGATAATAGGAAATATACCAGAACAGGCTGATGGCGGTGAAGGTCAGCACTCCGCACAGCAGCATCCCCATCCAGTCATAGCGGATCCGGCTGCCCCGGCGCAGGGACCACAGCACTTCTCCGCCCAGGCTCACCAGCACCAGCGGGGACAGCCGCAGCAGCGGCGTAAAGTCCACCGCTGGGAAAAACATGGCGCACAGCATCACCACGCCTGTTACCACCAGAACGATGCCGAAGGTCAATGTGCCGACCCGGCGGCATCCGCCCTGCGGCGCGCCAGAAGCAGGCGCGGAGGTCTTACGGCTCCACATGGTCCGCCTCCTGAAACTCCGGCTCGGAGTCCTCGTCCCCGCCGGCGTCCTCCCGGATATCGTCCTCCTGGTTCTCCTCCGCACTGTTTTTCTCCGGGGTAAAGGGAACAAAATTCTCTTCCTGCGGCTGCCTGGGTCCGCGAATGAACCAGACGCCCAGCGCAATGATCGCCAGCAGCAGCACTACCCGGGGTACGTCCTCCCGGAAGCTCCAATAGAGCCAATCCGGCAGAAGTCCCCGGACCGCATCCAACAGCTCTGACAGTAAGCCGTACACTCCGGCAATCACCAGTCCCCAGCCCAGCAGGCTGTGCCGCCGGCGCAGCAGCTGGCGCAGACGCTTCTGATCGGCATCCAGCAGGCGCACCAGATAGGCGTCCTCCGGCGCGGTCCCCGCATCCAGCCCTGCCCGGATATTATAGGTGTCAAAAAAGGCGTACAGCCACAGCACCGGCAAAAAGAGCACCAGCTCTCCGCCCCGGCTCATCGCCGCCAACAGGACCAGCAGGCAGCTCATGCTCAGCAGGGACACGCCCCGCTTCATATATCCCTGATACATCTGCCCGCAGCCGGGAATGCACGCTGTTAAAAATAAGAGAAGTCCGCTCTTTCGTCTCATGCTCCAAATCCTCCTTGCATTGTTTGCACCGTGGTCTGTTTTTCTCCGTGGTCCTGCTGCCGGGGAACGGTGCTCCAGATATCTTTACAGAACTGGTCCACCTTTTCTGACCAGCCGTGCAGAAACTCTGTCACCGCGGCAGGCGTCTGCGCCTGAGAGACCTCCCGCGTCACGGAAACCACATCGTGAAAGCAGCCGCCCGCCCACAGCGTCACGGCGATTGCCATTGCAGCGGCGGCGGTGGCATACCGGCTGGTCATCAGCTGCACGATGCGCGCCCGCACCCGCCACAGCCACGTTTCCTTCTTCCGCTCCGGCAGCGGCGGCATCGTCTCCTCCGTCAGCAGCTCCGTGTACCGCAGCAGGCACTGGTCGCAGCTGCACAGGTGCTGCGACGCCGCCAGGCGTTCCTGTTCGGAAAGCGCTTCGCCAGACGCCAGACGCCGCAGCGTTTCTCCGGTCAGATGTCCGTTCTTTTTCAGTTTTTTCATGGCGTCTCTCCCCTTTCTATCTGCCGCCGCAGCATTTCCTTTCCCCGCGCCACCTGGGTATGTATGGTCTTCACAGGTCTGCCCAGCTGGCGGGCAATTTCCTCCGGTGTCTTTTCCTCCAGCAAATTCAGCCGGCAGACACTGCGGTAAGGCTCCCGCAGCTGCTCCACCAGTTTCCGGATGCGCTGCGCGCCGGTCTTTTGAAGCAGCAGGTCCTCGGAGGAGGGCTGCGGCGAACCGTCCGGCAGTCCGTTTTCTCCCGGAAGGACCGTGTGCCTGCGGTAAGCGCTTTGCAGGTAGTCCTTCGCCTTATTCGCCGCGATCTTCGCCAGCCACGGCTTTTCAAAGGCTTCCGGACAGCTGCTCCGGTGAAGGTAGGCGGAAAGGAAGGTCTCCTGTGTCAGGTCCTCCGCCGTCTGGGCGTCCTGCGTCAGCTGATAGCACACGGTATACACCAGCCTTCCATACTGCCCGATCATGTCCTCCAGTGTCATGGATGATGGCTTTGTCACAAGGCGCCTCGCCCCCTCTCTGCCCATAAAACGAGATGCCTCTGCGTTTTTCTTCAACTCTATCCAATTTTTTCTGTTTTATTTTATCACAGCCGCCTCCGGCTGGCGAGGGCATTTTTCTCCGCCGCGCCGCCCGCCAAAAAGCAGAGAAAAAAAAGGATTCTTTTTGGCAGCTTCCATAAGACTTTTCCGTTGACAACCCTCGCTCTTTCCGGTAGTATATATGGTTGAAAATATGCGTATGAAGAGGAAAGAGAGGAGTTTTTATGGAGTTGTTGCTGACCGGCGGCGCCGTATTTTTAAACGGAAGCTTTGTTTCCGCAGACGTTGCCATTTCCAACGGTCGTATTGTTTCCATTTCCCCCAACCTTCCCCGTGATGGTTATTCCGTGATTGAAGTTCATAATCATTTGATCGTTCCAGGTTTCGTTGATGTTCATGTTCATCTTCGGGAGCCTGGTTTTTCTTATAAGGAAACCATTGCCTCCGGGACGGCGGCGGGAGCGGCAGGCGGCTATACCGCTGTGTGCGCCATGCCCAATCTGAAGCCGGTGCCGGACTGCCCGGAGCATTTGCAGCCGGAGCTGGACGCCATCGCCCGGGACGCCCGTATCCGCGTCTACCCCTACGGTGCCATTTCCGTGGGTGAGCAGGGAAAACAGCTTTCCGACCTTGCCGGACTTGCCGGACATGTGGTCGCCTTTTCCGATGATGGACACGGTGTGCAGGACGATGACCTGACCCGGGAAGCCATGCGGCAGGCAAAGGCGCTGGGCAAGCACATCGTCGCCCACTGCGAGGTCAACGAGCTGCTGACCCCCGGCGGCTGCATCCACGCCGGACACTGGGCGCAGGAACACGGCTTTCCCGGCATTTCCTCGGAGAGCGAGTGGAAAATGGTCCAGCGGGACATCCAGCTGGTCCGGGAGACCGGCTGCGCCTATCATGTGTGCCACATCTCCACTAAGGAAAGCGTGGAGCTGATCCGCCAGGCAAAGGCGGAGGGGCTGCCCGTCACCTGTGAGACCGGTCCCCACTACCTGGTGCTGTGCGAGGACGACCTGCAGGACGAGGGACGCTTTAAAATGAATCCCCCCCTGCGCTCCGCCGAAGACCGGGAAGCCCTGCTGGCAGGACTGCTGGACGGCACCATCGACTGCATCGCCACCGACCACGCCCCCCACTCCGCCGAAGAGAAATCCAAGGGACTGCGGGGCAGCTCCTTTGGCATTGTAGGGCTGGAGACCGCCTTCCCCATCCTCTACACCCAGCTGGTGGAGCCGGGCATCCTGCCCCTTCCGGTCCTGCTGGACCGCCTGTGCATCCGCCCCAGAAGGATCTTCGGTCTTCCCGGCGGCACGCTTGCGGCAGGCGAGATTGCTGACCTGACGGTGATCGATCCCCAGCGCCCGCACCTGATCCAGTCGGAGCGTTTCCATTCTATGGGACACGCCACCCCCTTTGACGGCTGGACGGTGTCCGCCGCTATCGCGGCGACCATCTGCGGCGGCGAGCTGGTCTACACCGACTTCAACCGGGAGGAGACGCTATGAAACAGGTGGTCTACACACTGGAGCGGACCCGGCGGCTTGCCCCGGACACCTATGAAATGGTGTTCTCCGGCGACACCTCCGCCATCACCGCTCCCGGTCAATTTGTCAATTTAGAGCTGCCCGGGAAATTCCTGCGCCGCCCCATCTCCATTTCCAGCTGGACCCCGGACGGGCAGCTGACCCTCTTAGTCCGCGCCGCCGGTTCCGGGACCCGGGAGCTGGTCTCCGCCGCGCCGGGTACCGCGTTCCACACGCTGACCGGGCTGGGCAACGGGTTCTCCCCCGAGGATGGCGGAACGCATCCCGTGCTGATCGGCGGCGGCATCGGCATCGCCCCCCTGTACGGTCTGGCACAGCAGCTGCTGCACCGCAGCGTCTCCCCCGCCCTGGCACTGGGCTTCCGGAGCAAGGCGGACACCTTTTATCTGGAGGAATTCCGCGCGCTGGGCTGTCCGCTGTTTGTCGCCACGGAGGATGGCAGTCTCGGCACCCGCGGCTTTGTCACCGATCTGGTCCGCGGGGAACTGCCTCAGGCGGATTACTGCTTTGTCTGCGGACCCACGCCCATGCTGCGCGCAGTCGCCGGGCTGGAACAGCTCCGAGACGGACAATTCAGCTTTGAAGCCCGGATGGCATGCGGCTTCGGTGCCTGCGTCGGCTGCACCATCCAAACCGCCAACGGTCCCCGCCGGGTCTGCAAGGACGGTCCCATATTCCGAAAGGAGGAACTGGTATGGTAAATCTCAGTGTTGACCTCGCCGGGGTCCAGCTGAAAAACCCCATCATCCCCGCCTCCGGCACCTTTGGCTACGGACGGGAATTTGCCCAGTGGTACGACTTGAACCTGCTGGGGTCCTTCTCCTTCAAGGGTACCACCGAGCAGGCGCGCTTCGGCAACCCCCAGCCCCGCATTGCGGAAACCCCCTCCGGAATGCTGAATGCCGTGGGACTGCAAAATCCCGGCATCGACGCGGTCCTGCGGGATGAGATCCCCAATATGCGGAAGCTGTTCCAGGGTCCCCTCATTGCCAATGTGGGCGGCTTTTCCCTGGCGGAATATGAACACAACTGCCAGAAGCTGGATGCCTGTCCGGAGGTCGGCATTTTGGAGGTCAATATCTCCTGCCCCAACGTTCACGCCGGTGGAAAAAACTTTGGCTGCGACCCCAAGGCGGCAGCTGAGGTCACCCGCGCGGTAAAGGCTGTGACCCACAAGCCTGTCTTTATGAAGCTGACCCCCAACGTGACCGACATTGCGGAGATCGCCCGCGCCTGCGAGGACGCCGGAGCGGACGGCATCTGCCTGATCAACACCCTGCTGGGCATGCGGATCGACCTGAAGCGCAAACGTCCGCTGCTTGCCAACCGCACCGGCGGTCTCTCCGGTCCCGCCGTGTTCCCGGTGGCGGTCCGGATGGTGTGGGACGTATACGAAGCAGTCCAGATCCCCATCATCGGCTGCGGCGGCGTGTCCTCCGCCGAAGACGCTGCGGAAATGATGCTTGCCGGAGCCACCGCGGTAGAGGTGGGAGCCGCCAACCTGAAAGACCCCTGCGCCTGCAAGACCATTGTGGAAAACCTGCCCGCGGTCTGCGAGACCCTGGGCGTTGCCAATATTTCTGAATTAACAGGAGGAGCGCATCAATGAGTGCAAAAGATGTCATCATCGCATTGGACTTTCCCACCCGGGAGGAGACCCTGTCGTTTCTGGACCAGTTTCCCGCCGGAGAAAAGCCCTTTGTAAAAATCGGAATGGAGCTGTTCTATGCGGAGGGACCCGATGTTGTGCGGGAGATCAAGGCACGGGGACACAAGATCTTCCTGGACCTGAAGCTGCATGACATCCCCAACACGGTGAAGCGCGCCATGAGCGTGCTGAGCCGGCTGGACGTGGATATGGTCAACCTGCATGCCGCCGGCGCTTCGGAAATGATGCGCGGCGCGCTGGAGGGACTGACCCGCCCGGATGGGACCCGTCCCCTGCTGATTGCCGTTACCCAGCTAACCTCTACAGACGCCGATGCCCTGAAAAACGAGCTGCTGATCGACGTTCCCATGGCGGAAACCGTGATGCGCTACGCCAAGAACGCCGCCGACTCCGGACTGGACGGTGTGGTCTGCTCTCCGCTGGAAGCGGCACTGGTAAAGGAACGCTGCGGCGAAAGCTTTGTCACCGTGACGCCGGGCATCCGCTTTGCCGACAGCGCCGTTGGTGACCAGAAGCGCATCATGACGCCGGAAAAGGCGGGAAAGTCCGGCTGCGACTACATCGTTGTCGGTCGCCCCATCACCCAGTCCGCCGATCCTGTCGCCGCGTACCGCCGCGCTGTCAAGGATTTTCTGGGCTGATCCCTCTCTCTAAAAATATTTCAAAGGAGTTTTCATCATATGAGTATCGAACGTGAGATCGCACATGACCTGCTGTCCATCGGCGCGGTGTTCCTGCGTCCGGACGAGCCCTTCACCTGGGCTTCCGGCATCCACAGCCCCATCTACTGTGACAACCGCCTGACGCTGACCGCTCCCGCCGTGCGCACCGCCGTGGAAAACGGTCTGGTGGACCTGATCTGCAAGCACTATCCGGAGGTCCAGGTGCTAATGGGCACCTCCACCGCCGGCATCGCTCACGCCGCCATCGTGGGTCACATCATGGGTCTGCCCATGGGCTATGTCCGTTCCGGCCACAAGGACCACGGCAGAGGCAACCAGATCGAGGGCAAGCTGGAAAAGGGGCAGAAGGTGGTCGTCATTGAGGACCTGATCTCCACCGCAGGCAGCTGCATTGAGGTGGTGGACGTGCTGCGGGAAGCCGGAGCCGAGGTCCTGGGCATTGCGTCCATTTTCACCTATGGTCTGCAAAAGGGCATTGACCGCATGAAGGACGCGCAGGTCGTTAACTACTCCCTGTCCAACTTTGACGCGGTCTGCGAGGTTGCCGCCGAGGAAGGCCGCATCCGGGAAGAGGACATTGCCCGTCTGAAAAAATTCCGCGCCAATCCCTCTGACGAGAGCTGGATCCACGGTTAAGGAGGTCACACACATGGAACACAGAAATCTCATTGACATCACCGACCTTTCCACGCAGGAGATTGACGAGCTAATCGTCACTGCGGAGGATATCATCGCCCACCCGGAAAAATATCAGGACCTCTGCCGCCACAAGCAGCTTGCCACCCTGTTTTTCGAGCCCTCCACCCGTACCCGCCTGAGCTTTGAATCCGCCATGCTGGGGCTGGGCGGCAGCGTTCTGGGCTTCTCCTCCGCCTCCAGCAGCTCCACCTCCAAGGGTGAGACCGTCGGCGACACCATCCGTGTGGTCAGCTGCTACGCGGACATCATCGCCATGCGCCATCCCAAGGAGGGCGCGCCCTTCGCCGCCGCACAGTGCAGCGAGGTCCCCATCATCAACGCAGGCGACGGCGGACACAACCACCCCACCCAGACCCTGACCGACCTGCTGACCATCCACCGGGAAAAGGGACGGCTGGATGACTTCACCATCGGCTTCTGCGGCGACCTGAAGTTCGGACGCACGGTCCACTCTCTGGTCAATGCCCTGAGCCGTCGGACCGGTATCCACTTCGTCTTCATCTCCCCCGATGAGCTGAAGCTGCCGGAATACCTGAAAAACAATGTGCTGGACAAGCAGCATTTGAGCTATGAGGAGACCGCCTCTCTGGAAGAAGCCATGCCGAAGCTGGACATCCTCTACATGACCCGCGTCCAGAAGGAGCGCTTCTTCAACGAGGCGGATTACATCCGCCTGAAGGACACCTATGTGCTGGACCCGGAAAAGCTGATTCCCGCCAAGAAGGACCTGTGCATCCTGCACCCCCTGCCCCGTGTCAATGAGATCGCCGTGGCAGTGGATAAGGACCCCCGCGCGGCATACTTCAAGCAGGTGAAAAACGGAAAGTATGTCCGGATGGCACTGATCCTGAAACTCTTGGGGCTGCATGCATAAGATGGGAGATTTATTTAGTATGAATATTGACAGCATTCAAAACGGCGTGGTCCTGGACCACATCAAATCCGGTAAGAGCATGGACATCTACAAGTATCTGCACCTGGACCAGCTGGACTGCCAGGTTGCGATCATCAAAAACGCCAAAAGCGACCGCATGGGCAAAAAGGACATCATCAAGATCGACTCTCCGATGGAGGTGGACCTGGATGTGCTGGGCTATATCGACCCGGACATCACGGTAAACATCATCCGCAACGGAGAGCGCATTTCCAAGAAGCATCTGGAGCTGCCCAAGAAGCTGGTAAACGTCATCCACTGCAAAAATCCCCGCTGCATCACCGTTGCCGAGCCGCAGCTGGACGCCATTTTCCTGTTGAGCGACGAGGAAAAGCGCACCTACCGCTGCGCATACTGCGACACGGAAAAGCAGCGGAAGCTGTAATCCGCCGCTGAACGAATCACTTTTGTGAGCCTCCGGATGCTCCGGAGGCTCGCTGTTTGGAGTGAATGATTTTGAACGAAACAAAACAACACACGCTGCGCGGTGTTCTCTGCACAACGCTGGGCGGCGTCTGCTGGGGATTTTCCGGCACCTGCGGGCAATACCTCTTTTCCAACTTCGGCATTGATTCCCTCTGGCTGACCTGCGTCCGCCTGCTGACCTCCGGCATTCTGCTCTTAACCATTGCCTTCTGGAAGCACGGCAAGTCCGTCTGCCGGATCTGGACAGTGCCGAAGGATGCGTTTCAGCTGGTCTGCTACGGCATTTTCGGTCTGCTGCTGTGCCAGTATTCCTACATGACCGCCATCTCCTGGTCCAATGCCGCCACCACCACCGTGCTTCAAAATTTAAGCCTGGTCCTGATCATGCTGTTTGCCTGCGTCAGCGGACGGCGCCTGCCCGTCCGCCGGGAGGTCATAGCGCTGCTGCTTGCCGTTCTCGGCACCTGGATCATTGCTACAGGCTTTGATCCCCACCACATGGTCCTATCCCATCAGGGACTGTTCTGGGGGCTGATGACCGCCGTGGCGGTGGCGGTCTACTCCATCCTGCCCAGAAAGCTTCTTCCCCGCTGGGGCAAGGAGGCAGTGACCGGATGGGGCATGCTGGTCGGCGGCATCGTGGTCAACCTTGCCGCCCACAGCTGGAACTATCATGTGGAGCTGCCTGTGCAGGGCTGGCTGGCAATGGCATCCGTCATCCTGCTGGGCAGCGTGCTGGCGTTCACCCTGTTCATGCAGGGCGTTGCCGACGTGGGTCCCGTCCGGTCCGCCATGCTTGCCGCCACAGAGCCGGTCGCCGCCACGGTCTTCTCCGCCCTTTGGCTGCATACGCAGTTCACCGCCCTGGACCTGCTGGGCTTTGCCTGCATCATCACCACCATCTTTTTGCTGGCAAAGGATGGAAACTGACCTGTACTCTCCCCTGAAACGGAAAAACGGAACTGGCTGACAGCCAGTTCCGTTCTTTTATGCGTATTTAATTTACACACCTGCCCCCACAGGAGTCTCCGTCCGGGGAGCCGCCGCGGGGGAAGTTTCCTGCTCCGTCTCTTTCGGCTGAAGGCGCTCCCGCGCCACAGCCAGCATCAGCTTGATCCGGTTCTCCTGGTTCACTCTGGTGGCAGAGGGGTCATAGTCAATGGGCGTGATATTCGCCAGCGGATACAGCTCGCGGATCTTATTGATCATTCCCTTGCCGCAAATGTGGTTCGGCAGGCAGCCAAAGGGCTGCGCGCAGATGATATTCTCATATCCGGACTGCACCAGCTCCAGCATTTCCGCCGTCAGCAGCCAGCCCTCTCCCATTACGCAGCCCATGCCGATCATATGGTGCTGCTCCGGCAGCCTGCACAGCTGCTCAAAGGGCATCGGCGCATGATAGCCATTGTCCCGCAGCGCCTGAATGATGACCTTCTCCATCCGCGCGATGTACGCCAGCACCATTCCGGAAATGTGCTTCTCCATAAACGTGCCGCCATACAGCCGCGCCTTTTCCGAAATATTATAGGCACAGTACTGCACGAAGCCCATCAGACCCGGCAGATTCACCTCACAGTCCTGGGAGGCAAGGAACTTCTCCAGGTCGTTATTTCCCAAGGGCGAATATTTGACGTAGATCTCACCCACAACGCCGACCTTCACCTTGGGGATCCGGCGCACTGGGATCTGCGCGAACTCCGCCGCGATCTTCGGCATCGCCGCCTTGACCTCCCGCTGGGAGTACCCCTTTCCGTGAAGGATCTGATCGCAGATGCGGTCCAGCCACTTCTCCTGCAAGGCTTCCGCGTCGCCGGGATGCACCTCATAGGGCATGGTCTGCGCCTTCAGCGCCACCAGTAGGTCTCCGTAATAGATCGCCGCCAGCAGCATCCGCATCAGCGGCACCGTCATGGGCAGGCTGCTGTCCTTTTCCAGTCCGGAGAAATTCAGGCTCAGCACCGGGACCTGCCCGTAGCCCGCCTTTTTCAACGCCTTTCGCAGCAGGAAAATGTAATTGGACGCCCGGCAGCCGCCGCCGGTCTGGGTAATGATCAGCGCGGTGTGGTCCAGATCGTACTTTCCGGAATTCAGCGCGTCCAGAAACTGCCCGATCACCAGCAGCGCCGGATAGCATGTGTCATTATGAACGTATTTCAAGCCCTGCTCCGCCACCTGGCTGCCGCAGTTGCCCAGCAGCTCGCAGGTGTAGCCCTCATACTTCATTGCCGCAGCCAGAATCCGGAACTGCACCGGAGCCATGTTGGGAATGAGGACCTTGTGGGTCTTCTTCATCTCCGGCGTAAACCGCGGATATTCCTGTTCTTCCATCCTCTTTTACGCCTCCTTCTTCTGTGCCGCGCGCTTTTCGTCCTGCTCGTCCAAAGCGGCAAACAGGCTGCGCAGACGAATGCGCACCGCGCCCAGATTGGTGATCTCGTCGATTTTCAGCTGTGTATACAGCTTTTCTCCCTGATGGAGGATCTCCCTTGTCTCATCCGTTGTGATGGCGTCCACACCGCATCCAAAGGACACCAGCTGCACCAGATCCATATCCGGCTGCGAGCAGCAGTATCTCGCCGCCGCGTAAAGCCGTGCGTGGTAGGTCCACTGGTTCAGCACCGTGGTGTGGAACCTCCCCACCCGGTCCGAAATGGAATCCTCCGTCACTACCGCCGCGCCAAACCGGGTAATCAGCGTGTCGATGCCGTGGTTGACCTCCGGGTCCACATGATAGGGGCGTCCCGCCAGAACAATGATCCGGCGCCCCTCTTTCCGGGCATGCTCAATGATGCGTCCGCCCTCCTGCCGGATCTGCTCCATATGGTGCGCGTACTCGGCATAGGCTGCATCCGCCGCCTGCGTCACCTCCCGCTGGGAAATCCCGGAGAAATACTTCCCCAGAATGCCATGGATCTTTTTCACAAAGTCCTTGGGGCGGTGAATGCCCACATAATCATAAATGAACCGCGTGGTCTGCAGCTCCGGGCAGTTGCCTGCCAGCACCTCCGGATAATAGGCAACCACCGGACAGTTGTAGTGATTCTGTCCCTTGCCCTCGTCCACATTGTAGGTCATACAGGGATAGAAGATGGCGTCCAGTCCCAGCTTGCTTAAAAACTGGATGTGTCCGTGCGCCAGCTTTGCCGGGAAGCACGCCGTATCCGACGGAATGGTCCCCTGTCCCTTCAGATACAGCTCCCGGCTGGAGAAGGGGCTATGATAGACCGCAAAGCCCAGCTTTGTAAAGAACGTGTGCCAGAAGGGCAACAGCTCATACATATTCAGGCACAGCGGCAACCCAATCTTTCCCCGCTTTCCGGGAACCGGCTTATAGGAAAGCAGCAGCTTCCGCTTATAATCGTACAGGTTCCACTCTCCGCTGTCCGCCTTGCCGGTGATGGGGCGTTCGCAGCGATTTCCGCTGATGAAGGTCTCTCCGTCGGCAAAGGTGTTGATGGTCAGCTGGCAGTTGTTTCCGCAGCGCCCGCAAAGCTCGTTCCGGGTCTCCTGATGGAAGCCCTCCAGCTCCTGCGCCGTCAGCAGGCGGCTGGTCTGTCCCTCTGCCGCCTTGCCCTTGCCGTACAGTGCCGCGCCGTAAGCGCCCATTAGACCGGCGATGTCCGGGCGGATGACCTCCACCCCCATCTCCTTTTCAAACGCCCGCAGCACAGCCTCATTGTAGAAGGTGCCGCCCTGCACCACAATATTTCTTCCCAGCTCCTCCGGAGAGGATGCGCGGATCACCTTGTAAATGGCGTTTTTCACCACGCTGATGGAAAGTCCCGCGGAGATGTTCTCAATGGTCGCGCCATCCTTCTGCGCCTGCTTTACCGAGGAATTCATAAACACCGTGCAGCGGCTGCCCAGATCCACAGGACGGTCCGCAAACAGTCCCAGCTTGGCAAATTCCTTTACATCATACCCCAGCGCCTGCGCAAACGTCTGCAAAAAGCTGCCGCAGCCGGAGGAACACGCCTCATTCAGGAAAATATCGCTGATGGCGCCATCCTCGATCTTGAAGCACTTCATATCCTGTCCGCCAATGTCGATGATAAAATCCACATTGGGCATGAAGTGCCGCGCTGCCGTGAAATGCGCCACCGTCTCCACCACGCCGTAATCCGCGTGGAAGGCATGCAGCGCCAGATCCTCGCCATAGCCCGTGGTGGTCACAGACGCCACATGGAGCTTTGGATGCTGAGCATACAGCGTTTGCAGCACCTGCCGGATCAGCGGCACGGGATTGCCCAGATTGGGGCGGTAGTCCGTAAATAAGATCCGTGCCTGCTGGTCCATCACCACCATTTTTACCGTGGTAGAGCCGGAGTCGATGCCAATATGGACCGGCTCCGCATAGTCCGCGTCAAACGGTACCCGGGGAACGGACGCCTTTGCGTGACGCGCCTGAAAGCGCTCATATTCCTCCCGGCTGGAAAACAGGGGCGGCTGGCTCCGGTAGCCCGCGCTGACGCCTTTCCGCTGAAGCTGGTCCGCCACCGCCAGCAGGTCAAATTCCGCGTCAGAGTAAAAAGCCGCGCCCAGCGCTACAAACAGCAGACTGTTTTCCGGGCAGGTCCCCTGCACATGCAGCGTCCTGTCAAAGCTGTCCCGCAGGCACTTGGAGAAGGTCAGCGGTCCACCCAGATACAGCACATTGCCCTGAATGGGTCTGCCCTGTGCCAGTCCTGCCACCGTCTGGTTTACCACCGCCTGATAAATGCTGGCGGCAATATCCTCCGCCTTTGCGCCCTGATTGATCAGCGGCTGCACATCGCTCTTGGCGAATACGCCGCAGCGGGACGCGATGGTATAGGTCTTTTCCGCCTTTTGCGCCGCCACGTCCATTTCGTCCGCGCTCATTTTCAGCAGGGTCGCCATCTGGTCGATAAACGCGCCGGTGCCGCCGGCACAGCTGCCGTTCATCCGCACCTCCAGACCGTTGGTCAAAAACAGGATCTTCGCGTCCTCTCCGCCCAGCTCGATGACCACGTCTGTTCCCGGCGCCAGACGGTTTGCCGCCACACGGGTGGCAAACACCTCCTGCACAAAAGGCACGCCGACGCTTTCCGCCATGCCCATGCCGGCGGAACCGGATATGGAGAAATACGCCCGTCCGCCCGGCACATAATCCTTTGCCACCCGGCGAAGCAGCTCCTCCGATTTTTCTAAAATATGACTGAAATGGCGTTCATAGGTACTGTAGATGATTTTGCCATCGTCATTCAATACTACGCACTTGATGGTGGTGGACCCAACATCCAATCCGAGTTTCAAGTTCTTTGCCTCCTTAGAACGCGATCGTGAAAGCTTCGTTCACAATCAGAAAATACCACATTAGCTTGTATCATACTCTTTTCAGGCAAAATTCGCAATCGGCAAAATCATGAAAGGTTGTAAAGAAACTGTTAAGGATACAGAAATTCTGCCATTGGCGTTTCCTCTGGAATGTGGTACAATAGGTTCGCACAGTGGACGGTCTGCCTTCTATCCCTGCCGCCGCTGTGCCAGCACCCCCTGAGAAAAGGAGCAGTAAAGAGGAAGAGCTTATGGAACAAGTCTTAATGCACTGCTGCTGCGCGCCCTGCTCGCTCAGCTGCATCGACCCCCTGCGTGAAGAGGGCATCGAGCCGGTTGCCTTCTGGTATAACCCCAATATCCACCCCTGGAAGGAATATGAAGCCCGGCGCAACTGTCTGCTGGAATACGCCCCCACCATCGGAATGGAGGTCCGCGTGCAGGAGGATTACGGGCTGAAGGAGTTTGTCCGCCATGTGGCGGACGACATTGACCACCGCTGCACATACTGCTATGAGCATCGGCTGGAGGGTACCGCCCGCTATGCGGCGGAGCACGGCTTCACCGCCTTTACCTCCACCCTGCTGGCAAGCATTTATCAGAACCACGACCTGATCGCCGCGGCTGCCGAACGGTTTGCCCGGCAGTACGGCGTACAGTTTTTATACCGGGATTTCCGCCCCAATTTCCGCGCCGGAAACCAGCGCGCCCGGGAATTGGGATTCTACATGCAGAAATACTGCGGCTGCGTCTTCTCCGAGGCGGATCGCTACCAAAAGCAGATCCGCCGCGCACAGGAGCAGTTTGCCGAAAAATAAGCGGGACCCCGCGTCACCCATTCCACACAGATGTAAAAGAACAGCAGCGCAGCGCTGCTGTTCTTCTTTTTATTCAGTTTTTCAAGCTGTGCAGCGGAGCGGGGATCTTTCCGCCGCGGGCAATGAATTCCGCACTGGATTCCGGATGGACCGGCATCACCGGTGCGCTGCCCAGCAGACCGCCCATCTCAATGGTGTCTCCCACCTTCTTGTGGGGAGCGGGCAGCAGACGCACAGCCGTGGTCTTGCAGTTCACCATGCCGATTGCCGCCTCGTCCGCGATGATGGCGGAGATGGTCTCCGCCGGGGTGTCTCCCGGCACGGCGATCATATCCAGTCCCACTGAGCAGACGCAGGTCATTGCCTCCAGCTTATCCAGGCACAGCGTTCCCGCCCGGGCGGCGGCGATCATTCCCTCGTCCTCAGACACCGGGATAAACGCGCCGGACAGTCCGCCCACAGAAGAGGACGCCATCACGCCGCCCTTTTTCACCGCGTCGTTCAGCAGCGCCAGCGCAGCCGTTGTGCCGTGGGTACCGCAGGTCTCCAGACCCATCGCCTCTAAGATCCGCGCCACGCTGTCGCCTACCGCCGGAGTCGGCGCCAGGCTCAGATCCACGATCCCAAACGGCGTATCCAGCCGGCGGGACGCCTCCTGCGCCACCAGCTGACCCATCCGGGTCACGCGGAACGCCGTCTTCTTGATGGTTTCCGCCACCACGTCAAAGGGCTGCCCCTTGACGCTCTGCAAAGCGTGGTGCACCACACCGGGACCAGACACGCCCACGTTAATGACCCGCTCAGCCTCTCCCACGCCGTGGAAAGCGCCTGCCATAAACGGATTATCCTCTACCGCGTTGCAGAACACCACCAGCTTGGCGCAGCCCAAACCGTCGTTTGCCTCAGTCTTCGCCGCCGTCTCCTTGATGATCCGTCCCATCAGCGCCACCGCGTCCATGTTGATGCCCGCCTTGGTGGACCCCACGTTGACGGAGGAGCAGACATACTCCGTTCGCGCCAGTGCCTCCGGAATGGAGCGGATCAGCTTTTTGTCCGCTTCGGTCATTCCCTTCTGCACCAACGCAGAATAGCCGCCGATGAAGTTCACGCCGCAGGTCTTTGCCGCCCGGTCCATTGCCAGGGCAAAGGGAACATAGTCCTCTGTCTCACTGGCGCCAGCCACCAGCGCCATCGGCGTGATGGAGATCCGCTTGTGGACGATGGGAATGCCGAATTCCCGCTCGATGTCCTCGCCGGTCTTTACCAGCTTTTCCGCATAGCGGGTGATCTTATCATAAATCTTTTCGCAGGCACGCTTGGCATCCGGATCACAGCAGGACAGCAGGGAAATACCCATCGTAATGGTGCGGATGTCCAAATGCTGCTGGTCGATCATCTCAATGGTCGAGAGAATTTCCTTTTGATTGAGCATAAACGGTCTCCCTCCTCAGATGCGGTGCATCGCATCGAAGATCTCTTCCCGCTGGATGCGGATGGAGATATTCATGCTCTTTCCCAGCTCCTCCAGCTTCTCCGCCAGTTCAGTCAGGGAGACTCCGTTCTGCGGCAGCTCCACTGCCATGACCATTGTGAAATTTCCCTGCAGGATCGTCTGGCTAATATCCAGAATGTTGACCTGGTTCTCCGCCAGCAGTGTGCATACGCCGGCAATGATGCCCACACGGTCCTGTCCGATCACAGTAACAATCGCATTCATATTGGTTTCTCCTTTGTATCTGAATCTGAATTATAAGGCTTTTCTTTCCCCGGCTGTCCGTCAGCACAACGGGACCGGTCTCATAGTCAATACGTCCGCCGGGTCCAAAAACGGTCCCACCACAGGCGGCAGGCAGGTAAACAGAATATACAATGCGCCCCACAGGACCGCTGCCGCCAGCCACGCCTTTCCGTGCGGCGCCATCCGGTCGCCCGCTGCCAATCCCGCTGCCATCCACACGATCCACAGCAGCAGAAGCGCCCCCGCTCCCAGATGCAGCGGAGACAGCAGCCACAGTGAGAGCGTCACCGCCGCAGGCAGCAGCACCAGGCAGGGCAGCAGCTGCTCCGCCGTGGTACGGGTCCCTCCGGTCAGCCGCCCGGTCAGCAAAATCATTCCCAGCAGGGGAAAATAGGCGATCTTGCCCAGCTCCCATGGCGCACGGGACTGCGGAACCAGAAAAGCAAGCACCGGGACTGTCCGCCAAGTGTGCAGCAACAGCAGCAGGACCCCAAGCAGCATGACCGTTACCAACCGGATGGCAAATCGGTTGAATCTGTCTTTCATATCCGTCACCTCACCGCCAGTGTATGACCGGCTCAGAGGGGACAGAACAGAAAAGGGCGGAGTATGGTGCATACCCCGCCCTGCTTTTCATTACACCTCGTCGAAGAACTTTGCGTGAATCGCCTTCACTGCCTTGTTTACATCATCCTCATCCAGCAGGACGGAAACCCGGATTTCAGAAGTGTTGATCATCTGAATGTTGATGCCCGCCTCATACAGGGCTTCAAACATCTTTGCCGCTACACCGCTGTTGCTCATCAGACCGGCGCCCACGATGGAGACCTTGCCGATCTTGTCGTCATCCTCCAGATGGTCGAACTTCAGAGCGTCCTTATGCTCGTTCAGGATGCGCTCTGCCTCTTCCATGTCCTTCTTATGTACTGTGAAAGTGATGTCCTTCGTGTCCTCCCTGCCGATGGACTGCAGGATCACGTCCACGTTGATGTTGCTCTTGCTCAGCAGGTCAAACACCTGGAATGCCACGCCGGGATTGTGCTGCAGTCCCACCAGAGCCACACGGGCAATGCTGGTATCCTTTGCCACGCCTGCAATATTCGTCTTTTCCACTTTGGTAACCTCCTTGATGGTCGTGCCCGGCTTCTTTTCCAGACTGGACACCACTTCCAAATTCACATGAAATTTCTTTGCCAGCTCCACGCTGCGGTTGTGCAGCACCTGAGCGCCCTGGGATGCCAGCTCCAGCATCTCGTCATAGGTGATCTCATCCAGCTTTCTGGCGTTGGGAACGATACGGGGATCGGTGGTGTATACGCCGTCCACATCGGTATAAATCTGGCATAGGTCTGCCTTGAACGCCGCTGCCAGCGCCACTGCGCTGGTGTCGGAGCCGCCGCGTCCCAGCGTGGTCACGTCGCCGTTGCGGTCAATGCCCTGGAAGCCGGTCACCAGCACGATGCGGTGCTTGTCCAGCTCAGACTGGACGCGCTCCGAGTCAATCTTCTTGATACGGGCGTCAGAGTGAACGGATGTGGACTGAATGCCCACCTGCCACGCCGCCAGAGAGACGCAGCGCAGACCCATCCGCTCCAGCGCCATCGCGCACAGCGCCACGGAGATCTGCTCACCCGTGGAAAGCAGCATATCCATTTCCCGCTTGGATGCCCTGGGATTGATCTCTTCCGCCTTGGCGATCAGGTCGTCCGTCGTGTCGCCCTGCGCGGAAAGGACCACGATGACATCGTTTCCGGCACGGTAGGTATCCGCGATGATCTCTGCGACATGGTTGATCCGCTCCGCGTCCTTCACGGACGTGCCGCCGAATTTCTGCACAATTAAACTCATCTTGTTTCCTTCTTTATTCTATGAAATTGAAAGCATATCTGCCTTTGGATTTTACATCAACACCCGCATACAAGCAAGCACATTCAGATTTTCCGACTGCTCCTCTGCCGCGGTACCGCTGATCCGGTCCGTCAAAAACGCCGTTTCGCCGTCTTCAGACAAAACCTCTACCTGACCAAACGCCATTGCGGCGTCTGTCAGGCTTCCCTCAATGCGGAAGTAGAACCGGGTGTGCAGCTCATTGGGATCTACAAAACCAGCCGTCTCGCTGCTCCAGTCATAGCCGCCGCGCTGTGCGCTCTGCTCCACTGCCTCCATAATATCAGAGACACAGGCGGACGCCGTGGGCATCTCTCCCGCGCCCTTTCCGTAAAACATGACCTCGCCGGTGGCATTGCCCCGGACCACCACCGCGTTGAACACATCCTCCACATTTGCCAGGGGATGATCCTCCGGGATCAGGTGCGGCGCCACATACGCTGTCCGTCCGCCGCCGGGCATCCGGACTGCCCGTCCCAGCAGCTTGATACGGTAGCCTGCCCGCTCCGCGATCTTGACATCCCGCAGAGACAGCTTAGAAATGCCCGTCATCGGCACCTCCTCCGGGTCCACCTGGTGTCCAAACGCCAAATCTGCCAGAATACAGGTCTTCCGCCCGGCGTCAATGCCCTCTACATCCGCCGTGGGGTCCGCCTCGGCGTACCCCTTTGCCTGCGCCTCCCGCAGGGCATCCGAGAAGAAGATGCCGCCCCGGACCATGCGGGTAAGAATGTAGTTGGTGGTGCCGTTGAGAATGCCGTAGACCTCCTCGATCCGGTTCGCCGCCAGACACTGCGTCAGCGGGTGCAGCACCGGAATGCCGCCGCCCACGCTGGCTTCAAAGAGATAGTTCACATTTTTCTTCCGCGCCAGCTCCAGCAGCTCGCAGCCATGCTCTGCCACCAGCTGCTTGTTGGCGGTCACCACATGCTTTCCCGCCTCCAAAGCCCGGCGGGTGTATTCATAGGCGGCTTCCACTCCGCCGATGGTCTCCACCACCACCCGGATCTCCTGATCCTCCTCGATCCTGGAAAAATCATCCGTCATCAGCTGACGGTAGGGACCGTCCTTGAAATGGCGCACCAGAATGGTCTTGACCTGTAAAGGCTCGCCCAGCTTTCTCTCAATCTGCTTGGCATTTTCCGCAATGACCTTCGCCACGCCGGTACCGACTGTGCCAAACCCCATAATTGCAACTTTAATCATGCCGCCTGTTCCTTTCCTCAGCCTGCCATTACTTCAAATTTTACAACGCCCTCCACGGCGGAAACCTCGCCGATCAGCGCTTCCAGGGATTCCGCCATTTCAGATGTCTCCGCCGAGATCGTCACCGCCGCACAGCCATTCGTGGGAATGCTCTGGTTTATGGTGAGGATATTGGCGCCGGAGCTGGCAAATACGGAAAGCACACGGGACAGCACACCGGTGTTGTCCTTCAGCATTCCATAGAATGTGATGATATGCTCCGCTTTCATATCGTTGAACGGCTGAACAGAATCCTTGTATTTGTAAAACGCGCTGCGGCTGATCCCAGCCAGCCGGGTCGCTGCGCCCACGGTCGCAACCTCACCGGTCTGCATCATCCGCTTCGCCTCTGCCACCTTGATAAAAATTTCAGGCAGGGCGTCCGCCGCTACGATATAGTACTTTATTTCCTTGCTCATCCAGTCCACCTCGTACGGTCATTTGTCTCTACACGCTGTTCATGGTATCATACTTTACCGGGTAATGCAACCTGACAAAAGGGAAAAATTTCTCCGGCCTTTCAAAACATATTTCGTCACTTTGTCCTTATTCCGCGGGCAAATTGCCGCAGGCGGCGGAAAGCGCCAAAACAGGGACCCTGCCAGCCGACAGGGTCCCTGTTTTTGTTTTCTATCATCGCAATGGGGCAGCCGGATCAGTCCGTTCCTCCCCAGAGGTTCTCCCACCAGGTGTCTCCGCCGGGTTCTTCCGGACTGCCGCCGGACGGTTCCGTGGGCTGAGGATCGCCGCCTCCGGTATTCCCGCCGGACTCTCCCCCGGTATTGCCGCCGCTGTGATCTCCGTCTCCGCTGCCGGGTTCCTCCGGCGTCGGATCCTCCGCAGGCTCCTCCGCCGCCGTGGTGTGCGCCGGGCATCCATCCGCTTCCAGGCGGGCTTCCAGCGTACCCAGCAGATATCCGTTGTCATCCGCCACGATCCCCTCACCGTAATCGGTCCGGGTGTAATCCAGGAAGGACTTCTGCACCACGCTGCTCTCCGGGCAGAACTCGCCTGCCAGGCCGCCGCCTTCCGTGCAGTAATCCCGCACAACGTGCATGGTGCAGCTTTCCGTGGGCGCCGTTCCGGCTGCGATCTCCACCTGATGGATACGGCTTCCCCGCAGGTCCATCGCGCAGGCATCCGTTGCCAGCAGACCGCTGTCCATACAGACACTGACCGTTGTCAAACCGCTGCTGGGCTTGCTGAAGGACTTGTTCTCCAGATTGGCATGGATCCGGCTCATGACCTTTTTCCACATGGTAATAGAGGGGTTTCCGGAGTAGACCACCTTCTCATTACTCTTGTAGCCGCACCAGACTGCCGCGGAGTAATACGGCGTATAGCCCACAAAGTAACGGTCATAGTTGTCGCTGGTCGTACCGGTCTTGCCGCCGATCGCCATGCCGCTGAACCTTGCGGAAGAACCTGTGCCGCCGTTCACCACGCCCTGCAGCAGGGTGTTCATGAAATACGCCGTGGTCTCCTTCATGGCGACCCGGGTCTCCGTCTCGTTCTCCAAGATCACATTGTCATTGGCGTCCGTCACTCTGGTATACAGCCGGGGAGAATTGTAAATGCCATCGTTGGCAAAGGCTGCGTAGCCTGCCGCCATCTCCTCAGTCGTCACGCCCTTATAGAGACCGCCCAGCCCCAGAGCGCCGCTCTGCTGGTCGTTGTTCGCCGGATTCTCCTCTCTGGAAACCAGAGTGGTAAAGCCCAGGTTCTCCGTCATAAACTGGAAGGAGCTGTTCAGTCCCAGCTTTTCCACCACCTGCACTGCCACCGTGTTGATGGACCGCGCCACGCCGGTGGACAGCGTCGTCCAGCCGGTGTAGCCGCTGGGAGAGTTCTTTGGCCAGGGCTTTCCGTTCAGCAGCCGGACCGGGTAGTTATCAAAGGTAGACGCCATCGTAATGACGTTGGCATCCAGTGCCGGGGCATAAACGCTCAACGGCTTGATGGAGGAACCGCACTGCCGCAGGTCCGTTGCGTAGTTCCACACCATGTCGCCCTTTTTCTTACCCATGTCGCCCACCATTGCCACAACGTTTCCGTTGGTCACGTCCACAATGGTGATGGCGGAGCGAAGCGGCTGTCCCATTGCCGATGTCACATGCAGATAGTCGTTTTCATAGACATCCTCGCAGATCGCCTGAATATCCGGGTCCAGCGTCGTGTAGATCTTATAGCCGCCGTAGAGGATCTTCTGCTCTGCCAGCTTGGTGGAAACACCCAACTGCTCCGCCAGGTCGTTGACCACATCCCGGCGCACCTGGTCCACAAAATAGGACTGCACACCGGCGCTGCCCTCTTCGTCGTCCTGAGAGGAATCTTCCACGGTGGTCTCTGCAAATTGCAGCTTCTCCTGCTTTGCCTGCTGGCACTCCTCCTCCGTCAGATAGCCCAGCTGCTCCATCTTATCCAGGATCAGCTCCTGCCGGTTCTTGTTGTTTTCCACATGCTGCGCGTCCCGCAGAATGTGGTGGTTCTGGCTGTCCGTCCGCATGGGGGCATACATGGACGGATTGTTGGTGATGCCGATGATACAGGCACACTCCGCCACCGTCAGGTCCTCCACATTTTTGCCGAAATAATACTGCGCCGCCGTCTGCACACCGTACTTTCCGTTGCCCAGATAAATTCTGTTCAGGTACAGCTCCAGAATTTCCTCCTTGCTGTACTTCTTCTCAAACTCCAGCGCCCGGAAGATCTCCGTCACCTTCCGCTTGATGGTGCCCTCGTCATCTCCCGTCAGGTTTTTCAACAGCTGCTGGGTGATGGTGGAACCGCCGTAGGTGTTCTTGGCGTGAAGGAACATGTTTCCCGCCGCGCCGATGGTCCGCTTCCAGTCCACGCCGTGGTGGGTCATAAAGCGTTCATCCTCAATGGATATCGCCGCCTGCCACATGGCGTCCGGGATCTGGTCAAAGGTCACCAGTACCCGATCCTCCTGCGTGTGCAGGGTCTGCAGCTCCTTCCATTCGCCCGACGCCTTATCCTGATAGTAGATGATGGAAGACTGGTTCATGATAAAGTCCTGTGCTTCCACATCCAGATTGGGCGCCAGTGTTGTCTTTACATACATCATAAAAAGACCTGCCATCATGATGCCGGTCACCACGCCGATCAGAAGAATGGTTCCCAATACAAACGCGATCCCTCTGCCGCCAGGTCTTCTGGTGCTCTGATGCCGTTTACGCCGTGGAGTCCGTTCCACGCGCTGTTCGTGCTTTCCGTGTTCCATAACAGAGCGCCTCCCTTTCCAGCTTTACGCTTAAAATAGTACATACGGATCAAAGTCAATATAAATCCATAATAATTTTTATTGTAACATGGGCTGTCAACTTCTAAAATGTGATGATTTTACCAAAAAAGTTTCCGGTTCTTTCATTTTTCTGTTGAAACTACGGTGTTTTGCCGTTCCTGTAAAAGTATTCCGCGTTTTTTCATGGAACGCGCCCCTTGCTTTTTCTGTAAATTCCGGATAAAATACCCCTACATCAGTAAGAAAGGGGGATTTCCCTTTGGGTGAAGAATTTGGTCCCACTTTTATCAGCGTCACCTCAGAGGACGGTGAGGAGCTGACCTTGGAATATGTCGCTTCTCTGGAGCTGGGCGGCGTAGAATACCGCGCCTTTTTTCCGACGGAAGCCGAGGGCGAGGAAGAGGACCCAGATGATGGTCTCATCATCATGAAGGTCATTCAGGAGAACGGTGAAGAGCTTCTCTCCACCTGTGATACCGAGGAGGAGCTGAACGCCGCGTACGACGCTTTTATGGAGCTGCTGTTCGACGAAGAGGAAGGTCCGGAAGAAAGTACCTGAAAATTTTTTCATATTCGATTGCTTTCATGGCAAAAATATGATACGTTAATGATGACCCTGCGCGGTGCGTGATAGATCTTTTTTTAACCCACATTTCGTTATTCGGGATGCCGGATCAATCTGCGGATCGCAGGCCTCCCGGCTGCTGTCTGCGGCTGGAAGTTGGAAGCGAGGAAACAGACTGTAGGCGACCCACCTGTCCGTAAAGGTGCAGGTTATAACGGGTCTACACGGCTGGGTGGGGTCTCAAATAAAAGAAATGGGAGCAGATGGCATGTCCGTCTGCTCCTTCTTTCATATTCTTTGGTTTTTATAATATTTGTAAAAAACGGAAACAAAATTCCGCTCTGAACCGTCTATTGATTTAGCAGCACTTTTATCACGAAAAAATTTTGGAGGAACAAACATGTCTATGCCGAAAATGCTGCAAACCGCAGGCGCCTGCCTGTTTGCAGCACTGTTGACAGCTGGCTGCGCCGCTGGTTCCACACCGCCGCAGCAATCTACAGGAAGCCAGTCCGCACAGCAGGAAGCCCTATCGCAGGAATCCCTTCAGCAGGTGCTGAACCGCCTTCCGGAGCGTTTCTCAGAGAAGGTTACTCTGACGCCTGTAGACCAGCCATTTCCAGAGAGCATTCAAAAACAGGTCGATGACCAACTCAGAGATCATCTGCTCTTCTTTGCCTCTTACACGCCGGATTACGGAAACAACTGGGGCGGCTGGCTGTGTTCCGTGTTTCAATGGACACAGGCGGAACTGGAGCAACACATTCAATTCGTTCAGAATGAGTACTGCACCCGCTGCTTTGCCCGGGATGATACTTATTATTATGGTTTCTTCTTTCCAACCGACGTTCGCTACTCTCTTGAAAATGAAGCAGATTACAATGCCGTCTATGATGATTTGACCGACTGGCTCTCTGAAACCATTTTATCCTTCCCCGGAATGCGTTCATACGATCCCCGCGAGGAATTTTTCGATCAGCCGTACCGCTACGATGGTAATCATATGAATGTATATTACAAATCGTATACGGATTCCACCCCAGAGGAAGACCGGACCAGTTGGGAATTGATCCTGGCTCAGCCGGTCACGCAGGGAGACGGCGGGATCTGGTGCGTGGAACAAATCTATGACAACGTGGAATTTCCCGAAAACTCTGACCACATATATTATTTCCCCAAAACTGATTTCACGGCGGATGAATATTACCAGGCGCTTCAAAAACAAGCGGACAGCGGAGAAAGCACCTGGGCGTTAGAGCCCACGGAGGTTTGCCTACAGGCGATCCGCTCTCTGGAAGGCGATGACACGATCTCCGCAGACCGTCTGTTCGATTTCAGTTCCATCTACTCCACCAGTCCCCACAGCGGAAACATGCTGGCAGCGGAAGAATTCAATAAGCTCACGGCAGAGCCTGGCACAGTCACCATCGAATGGACAGACAACCATGCAGTCAATGATGTCATTCCCACAACAAATGTATACATGGCATCAGACGCCGAAGCCCTGCGGGAATTGTTTACAGGCTTGACAGAGAATTTCAGTTGGATCAAAACGCAAATGCCACAACCTCTCTATACAGACCCGTGGGGAGCCGAAGGAATGACTGATTGGTTCTGGATTTATGATAAAAGCCGTAGTCATGCTTTTGCCTGCTATGCAGCCGGTCGCCATGTTGTATTAAATGGAACCATCTTTTATGTATCGCCGGACAATGGTGAGCAGGAGATCAATACCTATGTCCGCAGCTGGTTCCAAGAGCATAAAAATACCTGAGAAAATCCTCTTACACCAATAATAAGAGAGCGGTACAGCGATCGCTGTACCGCTCTCTTTCGTTGTCATTTAACCAACAAACTTCACTCCAAAGCTATGCTGCTCTGCGGTGTAGCTTTCCGTCAGACCAGTGTACCAGGTGGTGTAGTCATTGTTTTGCAGAGTGTTGGTTACCTGCACTTGCCAGTAGGGAATATCCGTTCCCACAAAGTACATCACATGATAGCCATAGGTGGTCTCGATCACACCAGTGTCGCCGGGCTGGCGGGACGGGTCAAAGCACCAGTCGTTAAAGCTGGAGACCATCTCCCCCTGGTAAACCTGCGTATACAGACCGCCCTTGGTATTGGAACCGGTATCGCTGGAATTCTCGTTTGCCAGTTCCGCAAAGGAATCCTCCGTTGCAGCACCGTTCTTCCACTGATCCAGCAGATCATCCGCAACCTTCTTGGCATCTGCCATCAGAGAAGCCTGCTCCTCCTCATAGCCATCATCGCCCTCGGAAAGCGTACCTGCCTCTGGCTGAATCAGAATGTGGCGGACATCCACCGTGTTGTAATCATAACGGTAACGGCTGCCAAACACTGCAATGTAGTAAGCGGAATTATCCTCATCCGTCAG
Organism: uncultured Dysosmobacter sp.; assembly: GCA_934565855.1. Classification (GTDB taxonomy): domain Bacteria; phylum Bacillota; class Clostridia; order Oscillospirales; family Oscillospiraceae; genus Oscillibacter. The sequence continues at coordinate 1,254 of CAKTIO010000006.1, read as the reverse complement.
CAGAGCGGAATCGCCAGCCTTGCGGGAGGAATCAAACAGCCAATTCATCAAAACGGTATCAGAATAGGAACCAGCTTCTCCGTCTGTGTAAGTTGCGGTGTCATCCGTGTCCGCCAAATCAGACAGGCTGCTGCCGGACTGGTAAGACGCATAGAAGGAATCCGCCAACTTCTTGGCGGCTTCCAGTGCGGCTGCGGTCTCTTCATCCGTGGGATCTACCGTGTTTCCATCGTCATCCTTCGTGGACTGTGCCTTTCCGTTGATTCGGATGCTCTCATAATCCACGCGGTCATAGGAGTTGGGATCTTCTGCGTAAGCGCTCTCCAGTTCGTCCTCGGTGTAGGTCAAACCATCAATATGGTTCTGGGAATAGCTGCTGGCAAGGATTCCTTTCTTCAGCTCCTGCTCGTAAATGCCCTTGGTCATGTTGCTTCCGAAAATAGTCTTCAGATAGCCGGCAGTGGTAAGAGAAGCCCCATAGGTGCTGTTGTAGGTCTCCACATTGGAGTCCAGTGTCTTCATATTATCGTCCAGACTCTTCTGCATATCATCATTCCAGGCATAGCCATCTGCATCCGCTGCATCACACAGGGCGCGAACGGAGGTCATCTGCGTGATTGCCTGGTCCAGGAAATAGTCAAACCAGCTCTGACCGCTTTCAGACATTCCACACTCCTGCTCCCGCAGGTCCTTGGAAGTATCCAGTCCCAGCATGGAAGCATAGCTGGAATAGCTGTTCATAAAGCTCTGATACACGTTGGTGTAATAATACTGCACCTGGGCTGCACTGTAGTTTTCTCCGTTGATGCTGACAGCAGTGGCTTTCCGCTGCACAATACCAGACTTCCAGGTCAGGGTCACAATGGCAACCAGCACAAACAAAACCGCGATGGTAGCATACATGATATTGCTCCGGCGTTCTTCCTTTCTCTGCTGTGCCTCTCTGGCGGTGCGGGGTCCGCCCATTCCGGAGAGCAGATCTCCCTGATGGGTGTTTTTCTCGTTTGATGCGCTCATTTGTTTCAGTCCTCTCAAAAATTAACGAAAATGGTGTATATAAAGGCAAAATGCCGCAAAACACATTTGTATATTATACTTGATGAAAGCGTATTCTGCAAGAGGTATTTACAGGCGGCAGATGAAGTCTCTGACATTTCTGCTTTGTCCATTCTGGGCAATAAAAAAGCGACCTGCGTAAGCAAGTCGCTTCATGTTGGCACTACCTATCTTTCCGGACCGTCACCAGTCAAGTAT
>CAKTIO010000005.1 GCA_934565855.1 uncultured Dysosmobacter sp. | reverse complement strand
GGTCAACGCCGTTTTCCAAATTCCGACACTAAAACACGCTGCCGTCCCGACAGCTTGCTTAGAATACCAGACTTTTCCCAGCTTGTCAAGTGTATTTCCTAATATTCGCCATTAGAATTACTTATTACGCAACCGGACTGTTTCAGTGTCCCAGTTCCACAATAGACCGTAGTGCTTTTTCTCCTCTCAATGCCGCATCACACTGCCGGATCATTTTTTCACGGTCCTCGTTCAGTGTTCCCTTCAATACCAGATAATTGCTGGCGTGGTTGGAGCGGAATACCGCCCCCGGGCAGTCGATCTCCGTTAAAAACAACCTCGTTTCCCGAATCAATTCCATCGGAGAGGGCATGACCAAGCTTCCCTCCTGAATCCACTGTGCCATCGGTGTCCCTGTATAAATACGCAAAGTCAGCAGGGCAATATAATCCGGGCGCATGGCGTTCAGCGCATGGGCGGTATCTATCGCGTGCGCTTCCCATCCCGTCGTTCCAGACAAGCCATTGATGGCAGTCACAGATAAAATCATTCCAGCTTCCTTCAGCTTTTGTCCACAGGCAATCTGCTGCTGCGCTGTTACACCCTTATTGATTTTTTTCAGCAAAGCATCGTTTCCACTTTCCAGTCCCAGATACGCCATACTTAGCCCCGCCTGCCGCAAACGCCGCAGGTCCTCAGGCGTTTTTCCGATGATGCTCCTGGGACTGGCATATGTCGCCACCCGCTGGCACTCCGGAATCTCTCTGCGGATAAAATTCAATATGCGCAGCAGATGTTCTGTCGGCAAAATCAGTGCATCGCCATCCGCCAGAAAAATCCGTTCAATTCTGGAATACCGCTGTCTTGCCCATGCAAGATCGTCCATGACCTGGTCGATTGGGCAAATAGAGAACTTCTTATCCTTATACATATTGCAAAAAGCGCAGCGGTTATGGCTACACCCTAATGTCACCTGTACGATCAGGCTGTATGCTTCGCTGGGGGGACGGTAAACACTTCCAGAATAATGCATATGCTTCTCCTTTCTTTTTGGTCAGTTCAGTTTCTTACAGGATGCCCAGGTGTTCCAGCAAAATCTTCACACCCAGTAAAATCAGGATCACGCCGCCGATGATCTCCGCCCGCTTTTTATAGCGCATTCCAAAGAAATTTCCTACAACAACGCCTATAATGGACAGTGCAAAGGTCGTACATCCAATGATGGAGATTGCCGGGACAATGGAAACGTTCAGGAAGGCGAAGGTCACACCCACTGCCAAAGCATCAATGCTGGTCGCCACTGCCATGAGAAACATCTGCTTGTGGTCCAGCTTCTCTTCCAGATAGCTCTCCTCTTCTCCCTCTTCGTCTCCCATTGCTTCCCGAATCATGTTCACGCCGATGAACACCAGCAGGATCAACGCCACCCAATGGTCCACGCTTTGAATATACCTTGCAAAGGTCGATCCCAGCAGCCATCCTGTAAATGGCATCAGTGCCTGAAAGCCGCCGAAATACAATCCTATAACTACTGCGTTTTTCCAATTCAGTCTCTGCATGGCAAGTCCCCGGCAGATGGACACCGCAAACGCATCCATTGACAGTCCGACGCCAATCAAAAATAACTCTAAAATCCCCATGATTATGCCCCATTTATAATATAATTGGAACAGGCTTCTGGATGAACAGGCTTTCCGGTGTCACCTGGCATTCCCACGCCTGCACCCTCACTCCGTTCCGAACAGCTTCCCGCAGCGCGGTGCCAAACGCCGGATGCGTCCGGTCATTGGGAGCCACACTGAGAATGTCATTCATTTGTACCACAAAGAATAATGTAGCGTCAAGTCCTTCCCGCGCCGCCCGCTCCAATTCGTGGATATGGCGGACCCCACGCTCTGTGGGCGCGTCCGGAAAGGAGGCGTGTCCATGCTCCTCCAGCGTTACCCCCTTGACCTCTACCAAATGCCGCTTTCCCTTCGCAGTCTCTATGCAAAAATCCAGCCGGGAATCGCCGTAGCGGTACTCCGGCAATATTCTCTCCACCTCCGGCAGAAAGCCGCCGGAAGCCGCCCACTCGGCAAACACACGGTTAGGCGCCTGGGCATCCATGTTGATCAGGCGTTCCCCCTTCTCCACGGCGATCAAATCGTACCGGGTCTTTCTGGCAGGATTTTCCGCCTGTTCCAGATACACCGTTGCACCAGGGACCAACAGCTCCCGGCAGCGCCCCGTATTCTTCACATGGCAGACCTGCTGTCCTTCCTCTGTTTCCACCAAGGCAATAAAGCGGTTTGGGCGGTGCAAAAACCGTCCGGGAATCACCGTGCCATAATTCACCCTGCTGCCCCCTCTCTGCATTTGAAATGCTATTTGTTTTGATTATAGCACAGAATTCCATTTCTGTCCGCCGCATATGTCACTCCTTTCGCGCTTTTCCACCATACACAGCATCTTCTGCTCCCCGCGCCGCCGCTGTTTTTTCACGCCTTCTTTATAACTTTTTGTGAAGAAATGCCAAATCTGCTTTCCGTTTTTTTCAGAACCTCTCAATTCTTGCAGACAATCAAAAAATGCGCCTTTTAGAATTGTAATTTCACTGCAAAATTGTTACAATGCAAGAAAGCATCAAATAAGGAGGCGTCTCATGGAAAATTCCAATCTTTTCCTCTGCCTGCTGGGGATTTCGGCAATTTGCAGCCTGATCTGCCTGATTCTTCTGATTCACCTGATCCGTCTGCAGGGCAGCCGTCATCAAGACACACCGGTCTCAGCGGCAGAACCCGTTCCTACCACGGCACCCGCTCCCTCCGGCAGCGCCGCTGCCGAACCCATCCCGCAGGAACTGGTCGCCGCTGTATCCGCCGCGTTGGCGGAAAGTCTCGGCACAGATATCTCCCGGATCCGGATCCACTCTTTCAAGAAGCTGTAAACATCTGTCCAATAATATGATAGGAGATTGAGGAAATGAAAAAATATAAAGTCATTGTCAACGGCACCGCCTATGAGATCGAGCTGGAAGAGCTGACAGGCTCCGCTCCCGCAACCGCCGCATCTGCCGCGCCGGCGGCTCCCACGCCCGCTCCGGCAACCGCGCCCGCCCCTGTCAGCGGTGAAAAGGTCTGCGCTCCCATTCCGGGAACCATTCTATCCATCAACGTTGCCGCCGGTCAGTCCGTGCAGGAGGGGCAGGTCCTGATGGTGCTGGAGGCTATGAAAATGGAAAACGAGATCGTCGCTCCCAAGGGCGGCGTGGTCGCCTCCATCAACACCACCAAGGGCGCCGCGGTAGAATCCGGCGCACTGCTGTGCGTGATCCAGTAACCCATCCCTCCGGCGTAATGTCCGCCGGTCTCATCATCACCGCCGCGCAGCGCCGCAAGCGCGCTGGCGGTTAGGAGGTATATATGGAATTTTTGAGCAACAAGCCCCTGCTGATTACGGACACCATTCTCCGGGATGCGCACCAGTCTCAAGCAGCCACCCGGATGCGTCTGGAGGATATGCTGCCCGCCTGTGAAATTCTGGACTCCATCGGTTATTATTCCCTGGAATGCTGGGGCGGCGCCACCTTTGACGCCTGTATGCGCTTTCTGAACGAGGACCCCTGGCAGCGTCTCCGCGCCCTGCGGAAGGCTCTGCCCCACACCAAGCTGCAAATGCTGTTCCGCGGGCAGAACATTCTGGGCTATAAGCACTATGCCGATGATGTGGTAGACGCATTCTGCCGCAAGTCCATTGAAAACGGCATCGACATCATCCGTATTTTTGACGCCCTGAATGACATCCGGAATCTGGAGCAGGCGATTAAGTCCACCAAGAAGTATGGCGGTGAGGTCGAGGCGACCCTGTCCTACACGCTCTCTCCCATCCACAGCGAGGAATACTTCGTGAATCTGGCAAAGGAGCTGGAGCAGATGGGCGCTGATGCCATCTGCATCAAGGATATGGCAAACCTCCTGCTGCCGATGGACGCCTACTCCCTGGTAAAGCGGATGAAGGAAACGGTCTCCGTTCCCATTCATCTGCATACCCACAACACAACCGGCACCGGCGACATGGTGTATCTCATGGCGGCTATGGCAGGCGTGGACATTGTAGACACCGCGCTGTCTCCGCTCGCCAACGGCACCTCCCAGCCCGCAACAGAGTCTCTGGTGGCAACGCTGCGCGGAACGCCCAGAGATACCGGTCTGGACCTGCAAAAGATGAGCGATGCCGCCGTTCACTTCCGCAGGGTCGCTGAAAAGCTGAAGCAGGAGGGTGTTCTGGACCCCAAGGTCCTGAATGTGGACCCCAATGCCCTGCTGTACCAAGTCCCCGGCGGAATGCTGTCCAACCTGATCTCCCAGTTGAAGCAGGCTGGCAAGGAGGACAAGTATTATGAGGTGCTGGCGGAGATCCCCAACGTCCGCAAGGACTATGGCTATCCTCCTCTGGTCACGCCCTCCAGCCAGATTGTCGGCACGCAGGCAGTCATGAACATCGTTCTTGGTGAACGCTACAAGACCTTCACCAAGGAATCCAAGGCGATGCTGCGCGGTGAATACGGAAAGCTTCCCGGCACCGTAAATGAAAGCATCCGCGCCAAAGCCGGTATCCGTCCAGAGGATGTCATCACCTGCCGTCCGGCAGACCTGCTGGAGCCGGAGCTTCCCAAGTACCGTGAGGAATATAAGGACATTGCCAAGAGTGACGAGGACATTCTCAGCCTTGCCCTGTTCCCCCAGGTCGCGCCCAAGTTCCTTGCGTACCGGGATGGTCCCAAGGAAGCACCTACCGCCGCAGCTCCCACACCGGCACAGCCGGCAGCCCCGGCAGCGGACCCCAACGCCGTCCGTGTGCTGTATGTGGACGACTGCACCACCCATTGATCCAGCTTTCCCCGGTCCCCACCTGTTTTAACAGGTGGGGACCGCTCTATTTATGAACTCTTCGTAAACCATTTTTCTCCGCGTACCGCCGCCCTTGACGCTGTATGCTTTCCGGGGCTATAATATGGTCAGTTTTTACAGATTTGTGTGCATTTAAGGGAGGGTCTTTTCACCATGCCTGCTCGTAAACCGGTCGCCCCGTTCTATGCCGCCGCAGCAATCTGGCTCTGCTACGCGCTGTTTTTCCCACTGTACGCCATTCAGCACTACCTTCTGCTGATCGTCCTTTCCGCCGCGGGCTTCTTCCTGGTGGATTTCCTGTGCCGCAGCGCGGGAATTCCCGCCGTACAGAGCAGTACAACGGCAGCTGAAAAGAAAAAGCCGGAGCCCCAGCCCTCCACCGGAGATCCCGCGATGGACAAGGTGCTGAAGGACGGTGCAATGGCGATCTCCGAAATGAAGCGTCTGAATGACAGCATCGCTGACCCGGAGGTATCCGCAGACATTGAACAGCTGGAGCAGGTCTGCGGAAAGATATTTGATCTGGTAAAGGCAGAGCCGAAAAAGCTGCCGCAGATCCGGAAATTCATGGACTACTACCTTCCCACTACCTTAAAGCTGTTAAATGCCTATGACCGTGCCAGCGCCGCCGGAATTTCCGGTGAAAACATCGACGCCACCAAAGCCCGGGTCGCCGGGATGATGAAAACCATCGTCGCCGCCTTCCAGAAGCAGCTGGACGCCCTGTTTGGTGATACCGCTTTGGACATTTCCACAGATATCACCGTGCTGGAAACCATGATGGCGCAGGAGGGGCTGTCCTCCCGAAAGCCGGAGCCGCAGAAAGCGCAGAACACTTCCGATATTCATCTGGAGCTTTGATGAACTACTTTACCGCCCGCAGCGGTACATGAACTCACCTATGAACTAAATTACGGAGGGAACTATTTATGAACGATTCCATGACCCCTGAACTGACGCTGGAGCCGCAGTCCGCACCGGCAGAAAGCTCCATCCCCGCGCTGACGCTGGAGCCTGCCGTTTCCACTCCCGCCGCTCCCGTGCCCCAGCCGGAAAAGCCGGAAGCCGCCCCCGTCGCGATGGATGATTCCCTGCTCTCCGACGCTGAGCGGCAGATGGTCGAGGATTTCTCCAAAAAGATCAATGTTGAGGATTCCAATACCATCCTGCAATACGGCTCCGCCGCGCAGAAAAACGTTGCCGGTTTCTCTGAAAATGCTCTTTCCTCCGTCCGCAGCAAGGATCTGGGCGAGGTAGGCAAATCCCTCAGCCAGCTGGTTGCCGAATTGAAGCATTTCGGCGCGGACGAGGAAAAAAAAGGTCTTGCGGGACTGTTCCGCAAGCCGGTCAACCGTCTGGAGGTCATGAAGGCACAGTATTCCAAGGTGGAGAGCAATGTCGATCAGATTGCCCGGGAGTTGGAACAGCATCAGGTCACGCTGATGAAGGACATCGCCATGTTTGACCAGATGTACGAGCTGAACCTGAAATATTACAAAGAGCTGACCATGTATATTCTGGCTGGAAAAAAGTGTCTGGAAAACGTTCGCGGCACCCAACTGGTCGAGCTGCGTAAAAAGGCAGAGCAGTCCGGTACGCAGGAAGACGCCCAGCGCTGCAACGATCTGGAGCAGATGTGCCAGCGGTTTGAGAAAAAGCTGCACGATCTGGAGCTGACCCGGATGATCTCCATTCAGATGGGTCCGCAGACCCGGCTTCTGCAAAATAATGATGCCCTGATGGTGGAAAAGATCCAGTCCTCTCTGGTCAATACCATTCCCCTGTGGAAAAGCCAGATGGTCCTGGCTCTCGGACTGGAGCATTCCCGTCAGGCAACCGCCGCGCAAAGCGCCGTGACGGACATGACCAACCAGCTGCTGAAAAAGAATGCCGATATGCTGAAAATGGGTACGCTCGCCACCGCTAAGGAAGCAGAGCGGAGCATTGTGGATATCGAAACGCTGCAGCACACCAATGAGCAGCTGATCTCCACACTGGACGAGGTTTTGACCATTCAACGGGAGGGCGCGGAAAAGCGCGCCGCCGCAGAAGCCGAGCTTGGGAAAATCGAGGGAGAGCTGAAGGCAAAGCTTCTGGAGCTCCACCGGTAAACCCTTTCCAGTTTTCTGATTTTCATTTCGGCAAGGAAGGTCCATATGAAACTGTTTCAAAAACGCAGCTTTGCCGCTTTGGTGTTGATAGCTTCCATCGCGGCAAGTGTCTTCATCGGACAGGCGCGGAAGCCTGACACAACCCAGCCCCTTACTACCTCCATTCAGGGCAGCTACACATATGTCTACGATACGGAGCAGGTACTTTCTTCCAGTACCTGCCAGCATATTGACGCGATAAACGCCTCCCTCTTTTCCCAGACTGGCGCGCAAATCGCGGTAGAGATCCTCTCCACCACCGGGTCTACCGACATCGCGGACTATGCGGAAGCGGAATTTACCCGCCTTGGCGTAGGGTCCAGCCAACGAAATAATGGCATTCTCCTGCTGCTGGCACTGGACAACCTCTATCAGGGTCAGCCGGTCGGAGATTACTATGTGGCTTGGGGCAGCGGCTGGAGTTCCCAGGAGACACAGAGCATTTACAGCATCGTCTCCTCTTATCTGGAATCCGATTTCTCTGCCGGACAGTATGACAGCGGCGTTCTGTCCACCTTTGACGCGCTGGTAGAATATCTTGCCGACGGCTACGGTGTCACCGTCAGGGAGAACTACATTCCTGCCACCTCCCGCAGCTACAGCTCTTTAAGCGGCAGCTATTCCAGCGTATCCACGGGCTACGCTCCCACACCCACAGGACAGATCCTCGGGTCCTTCCTGCAGGTATTGGTCGTTCTGTTCCTTCTCTGGGTCCTTCTGGATGGTCTTCGCTGGAACCGTTACCGCCGCCGGTATCTGCGGCGTGGAATGGGAACGCCCACTGTTCTCTATTACCCCATCTTTTGGGGACGCGGCTGGTGGCGGCGTCCCCCCAGAGGTCCCCGTCCGCCGCACGGTCCTGGTCCCGGTCCCCATCCGCCCAAAAGCGGTCCTACTCCTCCCCGCGGAGGAAACCGCCCCGGCAGCTTCGGTGGCGGCTCCTTTGGCGGTGGTACCGGACGCGGCGGCTTTGGCGGCGGCTCCTTCGGTGGTGGTGCCGGACGCGGCGGCTTCGGCGGCGGTTCCTTTGGCGGTGGTGCCGGACGCGGCGGCTTCGGCGGTGGCTCCTTCGGCGGTGGCTCCTTCGGCGGTGGTGCCGGACGCGGCGGCTTCGGCGGTGGCTCCTTTGGCGGTGGTGCCGGACGCGGCGGCTTCGGCGGTGGCTCCTTCGGCGGTGGTGCCGGACGCGGCGGTGGAAGACGCTGATCGGCTTCAATTTCAATCAGCAAACGGACCGGGATATAGAATCCGGTCCGTTTCGATTATTGCCCAGAGAATTCTTTTCACTTTTTCCGCATAGCATACTGTTTTTCCGCCATTTCTTCTGATATAATAAAAAATACTTCCTTTTTCTCTTATTTTTGCAGGAAGAAAAATCTAAAGCATCGGACAGGAGATCCTCCGTTATGGATTTTGAACCCTCCATCTCTGAAGAAGAGCGGACACAGCGCCGGGTCGAGCGGGCAGCACGCCGACGGGAAAAACAGCGTCAGCGAAGAAAACAGCAGCTGCGCCGGATTCTTCCCGTTGCGGGCGTCGCCGGACTGCTGATCCTGTTTTCCGCCGGTTTTGCTCTTTCCCATCATAAATCACAGGCAGTTCCTGCCGGCAGCACCGCTGCCGCTTCTGCAGAACCCGTCAAATCCGACCCACTTCCGCCCATCGCCGCTCCCACCCGTTTTTCGGCGGAGCGGACCGCTCAAACCCGGCAGTTCGGAGAGGAAATCGACAGTGATTACGCCATTTTGATCGATGTAAACAACCGGACCGTTCTGGCTGAAAAGGCTTCCGATACTGTCATCAGCCCCGCTTCCATGACAAAGATCCTCACCGTGCTGGTAGCGGCGGAGCAGATCGCGGACTGGGACGCAACCTCTGTCATCACCCGGGAGATCACTGATTACTGCTATAAAAATCATTGCAGTGTTGCCGGATTTGAACTGGATGAACAGGTCCCTGTCACAGATCTGCTTTATGGCATCATTCTTCCCTCCGGGGCGGATGCGGCGCTGGCACTGGCAAATTACGTCTCCGGCTCTCAGGAAGCCTTTGTGGAGCTGATGAACCAGAAGGCGGAAGCTCTCGGACTTTCCGAGACAGCACATTTCACCAACTGTGTGGGACTTTATGACGAGGCACACCACTGCACGGTTTACGATATGGCGGTGATTCTGCACGCCGCTGTGGAAAACGAGCTATGCCGAAAGGTCCTGTCCACCCATATCTACACCACCTCTGCCACGGCGCAGCATCCCAATGGAATGGTTTTGTCCAACTGGTTCCTGCGGCGGATCGAGGACCACTGTCCCGCCGGAATGGAGGTTCTTTGTGCCAAAACCGGGTATGTCACACAGTCCGGCTCCTGCTCTGCCAGCTACGCGGAGGACACCTCCGGAAACGGATATCTCTGTGTCACCGGAAAGGCTGACAGCAGCTGGCGCTGCATTTTTGATCACACCGCCATTTATCAGCAGGTCGCTCCTGCGGAACCCAATGGCTGAACAACAGGGAGAGCTTATGGAAGAAGAACAGAAGCACGTCCGCCGTCCCCGGTATAAGGGAACACACCCCAGAAAATTTGAGGAAAAATATAAGGAGCTGCATCCAGAAAAATATCAACAGGATGTTGAAAAAATTCTGGAAAAGGGCAAAACGCCTGCCGGAATGCACATTCCCATCTGTGTTCACGAAATTCTGGACTTTCTCCAAATTCAGCCCGGTCAGACCGGTCTGGATGCTACCCTTGGCTATGGCGGTCACACCCGGGAAATGCTGAAATGCCTGCAAGGGCAGGGACATCTCTATGCCACAGACGTGGACCCCATTGAATCCGTTAAAACCCAGCAGCGCCTGGAAGCTCTGGGCTTTGGTCCGGATATTTTGACCATCCGCCACATGAACTTTGCCCAGCTGGACCAGGTAGCCCCCGGCAAGACCTTTGACTTCGTTCTGGCGGATCTGGGTGTTTCCTCTATGCAGATCGACAATCCCCAGCGGGGATTTTCCTTTAAAACAGATGGTCCTTTGGATCTGCGGCTGAATCCGGAGGAAGGGATCCCTGCCTCCCAGCGCCTTTTGGAATTGCAGGAGGATGAGCTTTGCGATCTTCTTGTGGAAAACTCCGACGAACTCTACGCCGCCGAGATCTCTCACGCCATCCTTCAGCAGCTGCGCCGGGGAGCCCCTATTGCCACCACGCGCCAGCTGGCGCAGGTCATTGAGAACGCTCTTTCCATTCTTCCCGCAAAAGAGCGAAAGGACGCTGTGAAAAAATCCTGCCAGAGGGTCTTTCAAGCCCTGCGCATTGACGTCAACAGTGAGTTTGAGGTCCTGTATGCCTTTCTGGAAAAGCTTCCCGGCGTCTTAAGCCCCGGCGGGCGGGTCGCCGTCCTGACATTTCACTCCGGAGAGGACCGTCTGGTCAAAAAAGCCTTTAAGCAGCAGCTTCAGGAAGGATTTTATCAGGAGATCGCCACGGATGTCATCCGCCCCTCTGCGGAGGAATGCTTCCGCAATCCCCGCGCCCACTCCACCAAAATGCGCTGGGCGATCCGTTCCCAATTCTAAACCCAAAAGAGGGAGCCGTAAGCAAACGCTTACGGCTCCCTCTTTTCATACCCGTGCCAAACGCAGCTTTATACGTCAGAACGCTCGTTCTCTCCGGAAAAGGTGATGGGAATACCATTGACCTCCACACCATCCTCCGCTGAAATGAGGATATACTTTCTGCCGCCGATCACTCTGGTCTCCACCAGATCCGTCCGCTGCCCGTTGACCTTGATCACTACATCCGGTGTCCGGATCTCCATCTGCTTGCTATCCATCAGGTTTTTGGGACTAAGGCCGGAATCCTCACCAAACCGCTCGTCATATTCCCGTTCAAACGCCTCAACATGGCGGTCCGATACGCCGCTGGCTTTCAGCATTCCATGCACCGCGGTCTTGGTCAACAGCAGCGGCTCCGGCGTTCGGTTTTCCTTATGCAGTTCCACCTGCTCCGCGATCTGCTGGTGAACCGATTGGAGCACATCCAGTCGGCACTCCTCGCTCAAGGCATCCTGCAGGATGCCCTGAAAGGTCTCCTGCTGCTCCGCCGCCGGCATGGGCATAGGGCGGTGAAACAGGGCATCCACCAATTCCACATGACTATTCGTAATATCTTTCGTATAATATAACGCATTGTATAGATTTGTGGAGCGGTCATCAAACGCAGGAAACAAGAATCCCGTCTCCGGAGCCGATACCACCCAACCCATCTCCCGGTTGTGGAATATACTTTCCTCAAAATCATACCGCAGTGCTGGACGAGTTACCTTGACCGGGCAGATACTGCATAGGATGTAGGAGTACACCTCCGACCCGGCATCCGATTGGTCCTCGTCATCCTTTCCGCGGTACGGCACGTCATAGGTATCCTTTGCCAGCAGGATCAGGTAATTCCCCTCGGTCTGGTAGCTGTCAATGACCCGCTGGTAAAACGTCCGCACGGCTTCGTCATCCCGCAGTTCAGAATCCCGCAGCGCCATCAGCAGCCGGTGTTCCTCGCCCTGCGCCACCTGCCGGGTCTCAAATTCCACGTCCAGCAGATTCCGGTTCAGGCTTCCGGACAGTGTCCGTTTAAACAGCGCCAGATATGCCTCCGTCTCCTCCTGACTCATATTCAATACCGGTTGGTCAAACAGCGAGATCACCTCCCGCTTTTCATTGACATAGCACCCACAAATGTGGCTGATATTATTTTTTTCCGGGCGCAACCGCCTGCGGATCTCTCCGATCTCTTTTTCGATCATATGTTGATACTCCCTTCCGTGTCTCCAAGTCCAGCCTAAACAGGAAAAAGCCGCCCAGGGCAGGGCGGCTTTTCTGATTTCCGGTCAAGCCTTACAGAAACAGCTCGTTTTCCTTCCGTGCCGTAAAATTCTGTTCCAGCATCGCCACATGGGACAGGAATGCGGCGTCCTCAAAATACTTGGCATGCTGGCTGCATCCGCGGATACATGCCTGACACTTGATGCACACGCCGGGTACATTGGACACATCCTCCGGATCAATGGAGCCTACCGGGCAGAGCTTTACACACACACCGCAGTGGTTGCATTTCTCCATATCGGTCAGCGGCTTTGCTTTCAGGAACTTTGCCGGCTGCCCATCCGTCCCCTTCGGCACATAATAGGGCGCCTCCGCGTCACCCTTCACCACCACCGGTGCCGGAACAGAAGCGGCGTCCCTGACCTTCTCCGCCACAGCCTTGGCAAACTGCTGCGCCTGTGCCAGGTCCTCCTCTCCGGGACGTCCCGGCGCCAGCTTGTCTGTAAAGGCATGACGCCCCACAAATGCCGCTCCGGCGACCGTGTGGAAGCCGTTCTTTTCCATCGCGGCGCACAACTCCGCCAGAGAATTGTCATAGCTCCGGTTGCCAAACGTCACTACCCCTACTCCCAGCGCACCGTTTCCGTGGATCTGCTCCGCTACATAGGGCAGCATCTTATTGGGAATCTTTCCGGCGTAGGTAGGCGTTCCCAGCACCACCAGATCGCCCTCCTGAAATTCCAGTGCCTGCGCTCTCGCAGCCGGCAGAGTGAAATCCGCCGTGCCATAAGCACATCCCATCTGCTCTGCCAGCGCCTTTGCGATGCACTCCACCACGGTCCGGGTGTTGCCGGTCGCGCTCCAATACGCCGCCCAAACTCTCTCTGTCTTCATGATGTTCCCTCTCTTACCTCTTATTTATCTTCTCCGCCCCGCGGAAAGATCTCTTAATCCAGCGAGAAATCCGATTCCTTCAGCCGTCCCGTCTCCAGAGATGCCGGACGGGGCGGAACCCGCTTCAGCGGGTCATAGCGAAACGCACGGCAATGGGACTCCATTGGGACAACGCCATGCTTCACACATGCCACCTCGCGGTCGTTGATAAGCTGCCCTTTTTCACAGTAGGCACACCGAGGCTCTATATTCTTCCGAAACAGCTTCACCGCTTTTCACTTCCATTCTTACAGCGCGTAAACTGCCACCGCGCCGTTTTCTGCCGTTGCCTTGATCTGGGAGACCGGATGCTCATAGCTGTCAATGATCTTTGTCGCCATCGGGTCCTCCAGCTCCTTCTGGATCGTTCTTCTCAGATTCCGCGCGCCATAGGTCAGGGAGTAGGAGCGTTCTGTCAGATACTCCACTATCGCGTCGTCATAGGTAAAGTGGATGTTCTTTTCCTCCAGAGACTGCTGCAGTTCACCCAGCATGATCCTTGCAATGCCCTGGAAATTCTCCCGGCTGAGACGGTTGAAGCAGATGACCTCATCCACCCGGTTGATGAACTCCGGACGCAGGAACTGCTCCAGTGCTTTCATCGCCTTATCCTTATCCTGCTCACTGACGGTCCTGCCAAAGCCAACGGTCCCCTCCCGGGTGCTGCTTCCGGCATTGGAGGTCATTACGATGATGGTATTCTCAAAGTTCACCTTTCTGCCGTGGGCATCCGTGATCTCACCGTCATCCAGAATTTGCAGCAGCACGTTCAGCACATCCGGATGCGCCTTCTCGATCTCATCAAACAGTACCACTGCATAGGGTTTCCGGCGGATCTTCTCCGTCAGCTGTCCCGCCTCGTCATAGCCCACATAGCCGGGAGGAGAACCCACGATACGGGAAACAGAGTGCTTCTCCATAAATTCGGACATATCCAACCGGATCAGGGCATCCGGCGTATTGAACAGGTCGCACGCCAGCTGTTTGACCAGCTCCGTCTTACCCACGCCTGTGGAGCCCACAAAGATAAAGCTCACCGGCTTGTGCTTGGGACTGATTCCCACCCGGTTCCGCCGGACCGCCGCGGCAACGGCGTCAATGGCGGCATCCTGTCCGATGATATGCTTCTTCAGCCGGTCTGCCAGCTGGCTGAGCCGCTGGAATTCCTGCTCACGGATCCGGGAAGCCGGGATCTTGGTCCACAGCTCGATCACATGCGCCAGATTCTCCATGGACAGCTGGGGGTCTCCCTTTGCCTGCAAGGCGTCCAGCTCCGTGTGCAACTGCATCTCCTTGCTCTTCAGCATCGCCATCCGCTCGTAATCCATCACGCCATCCTCACCGGAGGCAGCCTCCTCCAGCATGGCACGTTCCTTTTCAAAATCCGCCAGCTCCCGCTGGATCTCCATTTTCCGGGAGATATCAGGGTCCTTCAGATTCAAGTCGGAGCAAGCCTCGTCAATCAGGTCGATTGCCTTATCCGGCAGGAACCGGTCCGTGATGTACCGCTCACTGAGCATCACCGCCTGACGCAAAATTCCATCCGACAGCTTGACGCCGTGGAATGCCTCATAGTAAGGCGCAATGCCCTTGAGGATCTTGATGGCATCCTCGATGGACGGTTCATTCACGGTAACCGGCTGGAAACGCCGCTCCAACGCCGTGTCCTTTTCAATAGACTTCCGGTATTCTGTAAATGTTGTAGCGCCGATCACCTGGATCTCGCCCCGGGACAGCGCGGGCTTCAGGATATTGGCAGCGTTCATGCTGCCCTCCGCATCGCCTGCGCCCACAATGTTGTGGACCTCATCGATCATCAGAATGATGTTTCCCAGACGCTTGACCTCGTCGATCAGTCCCTTCATCCGGCTTTCAAACTGTCCGCGGAACTGTGTGCCGGCAACCAGTGCCGTCAGGTCCAGCAGATAGACCTCCTTATCCCGCAGCTTAAAGGGAACCTTGCCCTGCACAATACGCTGTGCCAAGCCCTCTGCAATGGCGGTCTTGCCAACGCCCGGCTCGCCGATCAGACACGGATTGTTTTTCTGCCGGCGGTTCAGAATCTGGATCACCCGTTCGATCTCCTGTTCCCGTCCGACCACAGCGTCCAGCTTGCCCTCCTTTGCCTTCCCGGTAAGGTTCTGGCAATAGCTTTCCAGATACTTGCGCTTGTTGGTCTTCTCCGCCTTGCGGTCCCTGCCCGCCGATTCCCGGGATCTGCCCTCCGCCGGCTCGTCGCCGCTGCGGGACATCTCTCCGTTGTTGAACAGACGGTTCAGGAACGGGAAGGTAGCGGTCTTTCCGTCCTCTTCCTCGCCATCGCCGCCATCCGGCAGGTCCTCCGGATTTTCCACACCGTTAAACGCCTGCAGCATCTCGCTGTTGAGGTTTTCCAGATCCTCGTCTGAAATGCCCATGCGTTTCATCATATCGTCTACCTGCGGCAGCCCCAGCTCCCGGGCGCACTTCAGGCACAAACCTTCATTGATGGTCTTATCCCCCTCCAAGCGGGAGATAAATACCACCGCCATATTTTTCTTACATCTTGAACAAAGTGTAGGTCTCATACCTTACCTCCAAATGGGTGGCCTTTCCACCCGAGATCTCAAAACGGCAGCACCGATAAAGGGGTGTTTACCGTAAAAAAACGAAGCAGCCTGGTGCCTTCCACCAGCTCCGTATCGAAGGACACGCCCAGCCTGCGCAGGATCCATACAGCCAGAAACAGCGCCAGCGCTCCCTCCAGCAGTCCAACAGCGCCGCCAGCCAGCTGATTTGCCAGATGCAGCCCCGGCAGCCGCATGACCAATCCCAGCGCCCGTGCAATCAGGTGTAGCACAATGCCCAGCACTCCCAGCGACACGGCAAACAGCACCGTATGCAGCAATGATTCCGCTGCCGCGGAGATCATCGCCGTCACCACGGACACTCCCGTGTCCCGCACCCGTTGATGTACCGTCTCCTCCAGAGACGCAGCCGGGTCCTGGTCAATGCCCAAAAGCTTCAGCAGCTGCTGCAGGTTCAGCTTTTCCAGCAGTCCCTCCTCAGCCGTATCCGGCTCGCTGGAGGCTCCGGAAACCGGGATCTCCGGCATCTGCACAGAGGAGCCGTCAGTGGGCAGCTCCTCCTGCCTGCCGGAAAGCGCACTGTCCACCCTTTCCTCCACCCGTTTTTCGATCCACGGCTGCAGGCGCTGGGACAGCACAGGCGTCATCTCATTGGCAAAGATGCACGCGCCTGCCAGCGCCAGCACCATCACCAGAAGTCCCGCAATGCTGTGGAACAGTCCGCGCATCGCGCCGTAGATAAAAAAACCGATCAATACGGCTGCCACGATACCGTCTATTATAACATGGCTCACCTGTTCTGCCTACCTTTCCGCTTGTAAACGTTCTATGAATTCCGTGCCAGATCCTTCCTTACGGAACAAAGACCCTTGCGTTTTCCGAGGATACCAGCAGCGCCGATCCGTCTGTCCGCATCAGTACATCCTTCGCAAACTCCGTTCCCGTCAGGCTGGCATACTCCTTCAGATCCGGATTATAGATCACCAGCCGGTCCGCATACAGGACCGCGATGTACCTGCCGGCGGCGGAAACGCTTAAAATCTCCGACTGAACATCCAGCTGCGCCATCTGCTCACCCTTGGCGTCCACCGTTACCAGCCGCCCCACGCTGCCGGACTGATAGCGGTTCAGCAGCAGCACGGCATAACCGTCTCCGTCCAGAGAATACTCCCGCAGGTACTCCCCGGCATAGCTGTAGGTCTGGGTCACACCTCCAGAAAAGCTGCCTGCTGTCAGGCAGGTGTCACTGACGGTAACCAGCGCATCGCCGATCTGCCGGATGGCAACCTCCAGCCCGTTCTGCACACTGTAATTTGCCTTCGGCTCCTGCGCGTCCAGCGCGTAGATGACGACGTTGCTGACAAACACGCTGCTCTCCTGTCCCAGCGTGACCGCCGCCATGCTGCGGCAGTCGTCGGACACATAGGCGTCTGTCACAAAGCGCTCTGAAGAGTCAAAATCAAAGACCTCGTTCATCTGGTCGTTGTAAACAGATACGCTGCCCTTGTATTTTTTCTTTTCCGAAACCACAGCCAGCCAGTCTTTTCCGTTCAAGGTCGCCGCGATAAACGGTTCATCCTCCTCCGCGGTCAGGTGCAGCCGCACGCCCTTGGCGTCCACCACATACAATTCCCTTCCGCCCACGTCATACGCCACCGCGCAGCTGCTGCCCACGCTGATGGCAGGGGCGCTCATGGCAACGGAAACCGATTCCGTCACCGTTCCGCTGCCATCCAGCACCTGTAATTCCGTGTCCGACAGCACCACCAGACTGCTGCCTAACACGGCAAATCGGTTGTTTGAGGAGGCATCGTAGCTGATCACGCCCTTTCCCTCTCCGCCGGAGCTCTTTCCGTAAGCAAAGTACCGCCGCAGTGCGTCAAAGCCCGTGCCGTCCCGGTACGCCGCCAGTACCGCTACTGCCAGCACTGCCACCAGGATCAGCAAAAACAACAGCCATTTTAAAAAGCCGCACTTTCTGGGCGCCTGCTCTTCCCGTTCCATCTCATCCATTCAGCCGTTCATCCTCATACCAAAGTTTTGTCAGATACAGTCCTCCCGGCGGTACCGTGGGGCCTGCCGCTGTCCGGTCCCCGCCTTCCAGAATGGCAGGAATATCCTCCGGGGCAAATTTCCCCTCTGCCGCGTACAGCACCGTTCCAGTGATCGCACGCACCATATTATACAGGAAGCCGTTGGCGCAGACCTTTAATTCCAATAATTCGCCATTGCGGTGAACATCGCAGTAATAAATCGTGCGGACGGTGGTCTTTGTCTCCGTTCCCACGCTGCGCACTGCGCGAAAATCATGCGTTCCCACAAACATATTTGCCGCCCGGTTCAAAAACGCCTCGTCCAGCTTTTTAGGGTAAAAATACGCCCGATTAACGTAAAAGGGGTTTTTAAACCGGGAATTATAAATGCGGTAGGTGTACTCCTTCCGCAGGCAGGAGGTCGTGGCGTTAAAATCCTCCGCCACCTCAAATGCCTGCTCCACTGCAATATCCACCGGCGTGTGCGTATTGATGGCAAAGGGCAGCCGCTCCAGTGGAATCCGGGACTCCGTCCGGAAATTGGCAATGTACCGCTCCGCATGCACCCCGGCGTCCGTTCTGCCGCAGCCTGTCAGGTGGACCGGCGCTCCAGTGATCTGAGAGATGGCTTTTTGCAGCGTCTCACAGACCGTGACCGCGTTTTTCTGCACCTGCCACCCATGATAGGCGGTGCCATTATACATCAGTTTCAGTGCAATGTTGCGCATGATCCTCTCCTATCCTATTCACCAGCCGAAATGCCCCAGGATTCCTATGGTCACCGTCAAAATGCAGCCCAGAAACAGCGCCAGAATATCCCGCCGCTCATAGCGCAGGACATGCAGCTTGGTCCGTCCCTCTCCGCCGTGATAGCAGCGGCACTCCATTGCCACCGCCAACTCGTCCGCCCGGCGGAACGCGCTGATAAACAGCGGCACCAGAATGGGGATCAGCGCCTTCGCCTTCTGAAACAGGTTACCGCTTTCAAAATCCGCTCCCCGTGCCTTCTGCGCAGACATGATCTTGTCCGTCTCCTCAATCAGAGTAGGAATGAAACGCAGTGCGATGGACATCATCATCGCCAGCTCATGCACCGGCACATGCAGCCGCTTCAAGCCGTTCAGCAGCCGCTCCAAACCGTCGGTAAGACTGATGGGGCTTGTAGTATAGGTCATCAGAAAGGTTCCCATGATCAACAGCATCACCCGCAGCACCATCCGGATGGCACTGGACACGCCCGCATCTGTGATCCGCAGGAAGCCCCAGCGCACCAGCTCATTACCCGGCGTGAAAAACAGATTCAGCACACCGGTAAACAAAATGATGATGGTCACTGGCTTCAGTCCCCGCACCAGCGCCTTGAATCCCACCCGGGAGACCCGGACACAGACCAGCAGCGTCAACATTACCAAGCCGTAGGAGGCAAAGGACTGCGCCTGAAACAATGCGGCAATATACAGCACCACCAGCAAAATCTTCGTCCGGGGGTCCAGCTTGTGTGCCACCGTATTTCCGGGGAAATACTGCCCCAGCGTGATATCCTTCAGCATACGGTGCCTCCCTTCCGAAGTGTCAGCAGCTGCTGCTTCAGCTCCTCCATCGTGTATACCGCCGGGTCCACCCGCAGTCCCTTCCGGCGCAGCGCCATTGCCACCCGTGTGATCTGCGGCACATCCAGTCCGGCGGACAGCAGCTCCTCCGCCCGGGCAAACACCTGTCTGGGCGCTCCATCCATTAAGATGTGAGAGGACTTCAATACCAGGATCCGGTCCACGTTCTGCGCGATCTCATCCATACTGTGGCTCACCAGAATGACCGTTCCGCCCCGGTTGCGGTGGAAGTCCCGGATATTCGCCATCAGGTTTTCCCGTCCGGCAGGGTCCAGTCCGGCGGTCGGCTCGTCCAGAATCAGCACCTCCGGCTCCATTGCGATCACGCCAGCCAGCGCCACCCGACGCTTCTGTCCGCCGGAAAGCTCAAACGGAGATTTCTCCAGAGTCTCCGAACCCAGCCCCACCAGCTTTGCCGCCGTACGGATACAGCGGTCCAGCTCCTCGCCGGTCTTGCC
Organism: uncultured Dysosmobacter sp.; assembly: GCA_934565855.1. Classification (GTDB taxonomy): domain Bacteria; phylum Bacillota; class Clostridia; order Oscillospirales; family Oscillospiraceae; genus Oscillibacter. Next base: position 190,167 of record CAKTIO010000005.1, on the reverse strand, counting down.
CATATTGGTGGGACCAAAGGCGATGTCCTTATACACCGTCTCCTCAAACAGCTGGTATTCCGGATACTGAAACACCAGTCCCACCCGGAAGCGCACCTGCCGGATATTCTTCGGGTCTGCCCAGATATCCTTTCCATCCAACAAGATCCTTCCGGACGTAGGCTTCAGCAGCCCGTTCAAATGCTGGATCAGGGTGGACTTTCCGGAGCCGGTATGCCCGATAATGCCAAGAAATTCCCCCTGATGGACTGTAAAGGAGAGATTTTCCACGGCGTTTCGCTGAAACGGCGTTCCAGCGCCGTAGGTATGCGTTAAATTTTCTATCTGTAAGATCTCTTTCACCTGTCCGCTCCCCCGTTACCTTCAGACATTGCCTGCACAATGGCGTCCGCGCACTCCTCTACCGTTAAAGCATCCAGCGGAACATCCATCCCGCTCTGCCGCAGGTCATACAGCAGCGCCACCGTATCCGGCACGGTCAGTCCCATTGAGCGCAGACGGTCCACCTGCTGAAACACCTCCCGGGGAGAGCCGTCCATCGCCACCTGTCCATCGTCCATGACGATGACGCGGTCCGCTTCCTCCGCCTCGTTCATATGGTGAGTAATCAGCACCACTGTCATACCCTTTTCCCGGTTCAGCTTATGAACCGTGGACAGGACCTCCTGTCTGCCGATGGGGTCCAGCATGGCGGTCGCCTCATCCAGCACAATGCACTCCGGCTCCATTGCAATGACGCCGGCAATGGCGATCCGCTGCTTTTGTCCGCCGGAGAGCAGATGCGGCGCGTGATGAACAAACTCGCTCATTCCCACCGCCGCCAGCGCATCGTCCACCCGTCTGCGGATCTCCTCCGTGGGAACGCCCAGGTTTTCCGGCGCAAATGCCACGTCCTCTTCCACCACGTTTGCCACGATCTGGTTATCCGGATTCTGAAAAACCATGCCGACCCGCTGGCGGATCTCCAGCAGGAGCCTTTCGTCCAGCGTGTCCATTCCTTCCACATATACATGTCCGCCCATCGGCAGCAGCACCGCATTCAGCGTCTTTGCCAGGGTGGACTTGCCAGACCCATTGTGTCCCAGCACCACTACAAAGCTGCCCTTCTGAATGGACAGGTCCACGCTCTTCAGCGCTACGGTTTCCCGTCCGCCCTCTTCAGAAGGCGGATAGGTGTAGTGAAGCTCCTTTGTCTCGATCATCGTTGCCATTGATTGTCTCACCCACTCCGGTTTATTCACTCATCCAGCGTCCTGTCGCGCCGCAGGGCAGCGCCAGTCCCGTCTCCGTTACCGGCAGCCCCAGCTCATCCCACACACATTTTCCGCCATATTTTTCCGCCACCAGCTGATGCAGCAGATATCCAAGTACAGAGGGTGCCAGTCCCGTTGTGTAGGAATTGATGATGACAAACAGCGGCTTGTCTGACAGCACTCCGGCACAGAGCTTTACAAACGGATACAGGTTTTCCTCCAGCTTCCAGACCTCGCCGGAGGGACCTCTGCCGTAAGAGGGCGGATCCATAATGATGGCGTCATAGGTCTTTCCACGGCGGATCTCCCGCTCCACAAATTTCGCACAGTCATCCACGATCCACCGGATGGGGGCGTTTTCCAGTCCGGACAGCCGTGCATTTTCCTTTGCCCATGCCACCATACCCTTTGCCGCGTCCACATGGCACACCTGGGCGCCAGCCTTGGCACATGCCACCGTGGCGCCGCCGGTATAGGCAAATAAATTCAGCACCCGGATCGGACGCCCCGCGCTGCGGATCTTCTCCATTGCAAAGTCCCAGTTCACCGCCTGCTCCGGAAACAGTCCTGTGTGCTTGAAATTCATGGGCTTCACCTGAAAGGTCAGGTCCTTGTAGTGCATCCTCCAGCTCTCCGGCAGCGTTTTCTTTTCCCAGTGCCCGCCGCCGGTCTGCGACCGCAGATAACGGGCATTTGCCCGCTTCCAGCCCGGATTGCGGTGCGGCGTCTCCCAGATCGCCTGGGGATCCGGGCGGACCAGGTACTGCTTATCCCAACGCTCCAGCTTTTCTCCGCCGCCGCAGTCCAGCAGCTCATAATCTTGCCATTCATCCGCAATCCACATATCTGTCCCTCCATCGTGGTAAAAAAGTCATCCGTTTTTACAATAAATCATGATATTATACCGCAGGATTCACTCCGGCGTCAATGAAATCCCCCAATTTTCCACAACCGCTGTCCAGCATGGAGAAAACAGTGCCTGTGCCCACACCTGAAAAAACCTCCGGGCGTCTGAAATTCAGACGCCCGGAGGCAGATCGGGTAGACTTAGGAAGCCGTTCGACAAATACGGCTTAGTAGGAGGTGGTCATTGCACCGTCGCAGAGGAATGCCTGACCGCTGACGCTGCCGTTAGCGGGGCTGACCAGGAAGGCAGCCATACGACCGTACTCGTCCACGGTCTGATAACGGCGCTGGGGGAAGCCTGCGCTGTCGCGCTTGGTGTACTCCTCCTCGCTGATGCCCAGCTTCTCGCCGCGGATACCGTTCAGGTACTTGATACGGTCGGTGTAGATACGACCGGGACCCATGGTATTCACCAGGATGCCGAAGGGACCGAACTCACGAGCCATGGTCTTGCTCATGCCCACCACGCCCATACGGAAGGTGTTGGACAGGATCAGGTTGTCCAGAGCGCTCTTGATAGAGGAGGAGGTGCTGTTCAGGATACGACCTTCGCCGGCAGCCTTCATGTAGGGCAGAGCGGCGCGGATGGAGTGAACGTAGCTGTGCAGGCACTTCTCGTAGCCGTCAGCCCAATCCTCTTCGGTGAGAGCCTCAAAGGAGCCAGCCTTGGGACCGGGGCAGTGGTTCACCAGAGCGTACACGCCGCCCAGCTGAGCCGCCACATCATCGATCATCTTGGTGATGCTGGCTGCGTCCTTTACGTCATACAGGAAGGTGTAGGGACGGTTGCCGGTTTCCTTCTCGATGTCTGCCTGTGCCTTCTCCAGGTCTGCCTTGAAGGGCTCTGCGGTGCAGATGACGACCTTTGCGCCCTCGCGGGCGACTTCCGTGGCAATGCCCTTGCCGATACCGGCGGCAGAGGACATGCAGATTACAACCTTATCCTTCAAACCGAGATCCATGTGTAATACCTCCAATAAATTTTTTAGATGGGGAGCGGTTTGCAGCCGCTCTTAACTACAGCTTCAACATATCACATCTGTCTGTTCTTTGTAAAGGTCGGAATTCCCCATCAAGTCATTAGCTTATGCTAATGTATCAGCTTTTCTTCTCAATTTGATCTGTTTTAGTCAAAAGCACAACTATTCTGCCGTATATCCGTCAAAGAGTGAAATTTTTCACATATTTTTCAGGTTATAAAGATATTTCAGGCTCCTCAATTTCTTTTTTCTCCGCTATATACATTCATGTTTCCTTATGATAAAATCATGCTATCCGCTGGCAGTCTTTTCGCTGCAGCTGTTCATACGGAGGAATGCGCTATGATGAATCACCGCAACCCGGAATATTTTCTCACCATCGTCCGCGAGCATGGGATCTCCCGCGCCGCAGAGAAGCTGTATATCACACAATCCTCGCTGAGCCAATATGTGGCAAAGCTAGAAAAGGAATTGGGGGTCCGCCTGTTTGACCGGACCCAGTCTCCCATTGCCCTGACGCCCGCGGGCGAGCTGTACCGCAACTATCTGGAAAGCAGCACCTTTTTATACCGCCGCTTTTTGTCCGACCTTTCCGATCTGGACCAGAACCGGGAGCAAAGCATCCAGTTGGGCTCCGGCAACTGGCGCGGTACCGTTCTTGTCCCCGAGGTACTGCCGCAATTTTTGCAGCAACATCCGCAGACCCGGGTCACCCTTCATGAATTTCCCGTCAGCGAGCTATATATCCAAATGGAGGACGGAAAGGTGGATTTCTCCGTCATGAACACCACGCCGGACAGCCTGCCGGAGAACTTCATTCATGAGACCATTGCCTATGAACGGATCCTGCTGGTCCTGAACCGGAACCACCCCTTAGTTCCCACGCTGAACGCCTGCTTCCGTCAGGGAAGCATACCGGACCTGCACCTGCTGGAGCAGGAGCGGCTTATCACCCTCAGCTCGACCCTGACAGTGGGACGCCAGGTCAACAACTTTCTGCGGAAAAACCTGCTGAATTTCTCCAACTGCCTGACCAGCACCAACACCAGCACCGTTCTGCGGTTGGTCGCCAAGAATATGGGCTTCTGCTTTTTAGTGGAGACCGGGCTTCAGGACGCCGCCCGCTATCCCGAGCTGGTCTGGTACGACCTGCGGTCCTCCGACCTGTCCATTCCCCTGTCTCTGGTGTATAAAAACAGCGCCTATCTCTCTCCGCTGACCCGGGAATTCATGAATACCATTCGGGAATACTACCGTGGTTTTATTCAGGACAACAACCACCGCCTGTCCAACGGAGCGGCCCTTTAAAAGAAGCAAAAACAGATGCGGGAGACCGCATCTGTTTTTTTAGATCACATATTGATCCGCCGCGTCCGTCACCAGCAGATCTGCCAACGTCACGCCCTCCAGATACTTCCGGATCAGCGTGCTCAACTGGCTCCACATGGGCAGCGTTCTGCACTCCGCCGCCCGCTCGCAGTTGTTGACTTCATTTTCCAGACAGGAGACCGGTACCAACGGTCCCTCGATCAGGGTCAGAATGCTCCACACTGTATAGTCCTCCGGTGAGCGCGCCAGCTTATAGCCGCCGCCGCGTCCGCGCTGGGCGTTGACAAAGCCGTGCTTGCTGAGGACCGCCATGATGCCCTCCAGATACTTTTCCGAAATCCCCTGCCGCTTGGCAATATCCATCAGCAGCAGCGGCTCTCCGGTGTTATGCTCCGCCAGGTCGATCATCACGCGAAGCGCATAGCGCCCCTTCGTTGACACCATCATTTCCCACACCTCCTTGCATAAACACATTTTATCACAATGTTAATGGGAAAAGCAAGGTGTCATACACTTTTTCTATCTATTCAGCAGCGGTCCTTTTCACTTTGCACCGTCGAACAGCGCCTGAAATGCAGCTGCCACCTGACTGCCGTTATCTCCGCAGTACAGCATGACATACTTCCCGTGAGAGTAAATGCCGGACTGTGTTTCCCAAAGCTCAATGGTCTCCGGGTAAAACGCGCCGGTATTCACCTGATAGTCGATCCGGCTCTGGAAAATACTCTTTACCGACGCCGCATCGTCCTCGCTGGCACACTCTACCAGCGCTACCTCACAGGCAACCGCGGAGATCATGGGCATATAAACCACACACTGCACCGGCTTCAGGTCGCTCAAGCCCACGTAGAAGGCATCAATCTCCTCCTGGGACAGTGCCGCCATAGAAGGCGGCAGATCAAACTTGGAATTCAGCGTGCTGTAAAATGCCGCCAGATCTACCTGCGCATCTGCACTGCTGCCTGCCGCACTGCTGGAGCTGCCGGAGGCTGCCGCGCTGGAGGACGGCTTCTGGCTGCCGGCAGGCTTTGCGGCAGGCTTGGACACCACAGGCGTTTCCACCGGCTTTGCCGTGAGGTTTTCTGTGGGCTTTCCCGCAGGCTCTGTCAGATCTTCATTCTCCTTCGGCTCTTCTCCCGTTTCTTCTCCCGATGTATCCGCAGGCTGCGTGGAGACATCCTCCTCCGGTATCTCCTGATCTGTGTCCTCAGCTCCTGCTTCCACAGAGGATGACGGCGCGGACGATCCGGCGCCGGAGGAAGCATCTCCTCCCGCAGAATTTCCGCACGCCGCTGTGGAAAGCATCAATATCAGGCTCAGCAGAAGGGCAGTCCATCTTTTTTTCATGGTGGTTCTCCTTTTGTTCAGTAGTTTTTGTTTCGGCGGACGCCGTTTTGTAATAGGTTAGACGAAACGGTTTGAAAAAGGTTCCCGCTTTTCCCGAATTTCCACCGGCAGATCGACAATTTCCACTCCTCTGCGGATGGCGTATTGGATCGTATACTGCGTTCCGCCCGCGGTTCCGTCATACGCCGCGATCAGCAGCGCCGCGTGGTCCACTAAATAGCGGTTGCGCCGCTGCATACAATCCCAGGTATAATGGGAGGAAACCACTGTCTCATAATCGCAGGCGGAAACCAGCGTCCGGTAGCGGAGCCGCTCCGCTTCCCTCCATTCGTCCGCCTGGGTGGGGCAGGGGATCACCGCTTCTACCGTCACATCCGGGTGCTTGCTGCGCAGCGCCAATACACACTCACAGAAGTACAGGTCACAGCCCAACGCCATCCCACAGAGAAAATGCCGGAAGCCCTCATCATACGCCGCCTCTACCGCGTCCCGGATCCGGCGCTTCAGATCCACGCAGCGGACGTCTTCCTCCCGGTAGCCCCAGGGCAGCTTGCCCGGACGATGCCCGGTGAAGCTGCACGAGGATTGCCTTCCCCGCATTCTCCCACCCCCGTTTCCAAAATTCGTCCGAAATCCTTTTTATTGTAGAACGCCTGTTCTTTTTTGTAAAGTGTATTTTAGGGCTTGCATTTTGGCTGCGGACATCGTATACTACAAGCGAGAAAACAACTGGATACTTGTCTTCAGGGCGGGGTGCGATTCCCCACTGGCGGTACAGTCCGCGACCGGATGAGAAAGTGATCCTTCTTGTCCGCTGACCCGGTGTGACTCCGGGACCAACAGTAACGGCTTTTGCCGAAGTCTGGATGGAAGAAGATGATTGCAGCGAAGGAACTCCTTTGTTGCTTGTTCACCTTGGGAGACAAAGCGTCTCAAGGTGTTTTCAAGCAATATAAAGGAGTTGTTTTTCTTATGTCTGAACCCCGTACTCATGCCGCCGGTCACGCTGTGACCCGCAGCAAGACCCACAAGCTGACGGTAGCCGCCATGCTGTCTGCCGCCGCCACTGTTTTGATGTTCATTGACTTTTCCGTTCCTTTCATGCCCTCCTTCATCAAGCTGGACATTTCGGAGCTGCCGGCACTGCTGGCATCCTTCAGTCTGGGACCCGGATACGGTGTTGCGGTCTGCCTGGTGAAAAACCTCATCAACTGCCTGCGCACCACTACGGGCTGCGTCGGTGAGCTGGGCAATTTCCTGCTGGGTGCCATTTTTGTTTTCTGTGCCGGCTTCATCTATGAAAAGTTCCACAATCACAAAAGCCGCGCCGGCGCCTTGATCGGCTCTCTGGTGGGCGCGCTGGCAATGGCAGTCCTCAGTATTCCCTTGAACTATTACCTGACCTATCCGATCTATGCCAACTTTATGCCTGTGGAAGTGATCGTGGGAATGTATCAGGCAATCCGTCCCAGCGTCAACGGTCTTTTAGAGTGCCTGATCACCTTTAACATGCCGTTCACTTTTGTAAAGGGGCTTTTGGATGTGGGTCTTTGCTTCTTGATTTATAAGCCCCTTTCCCCCCTGCTGCACAAATGATCTGATTTCTGCTACGGCAGACGCTGCAGGCGTCTGCCGTATTTTCTTTTCACGCAAGGAGGCGTTCTTATATGGAACTTCATCCCCATGCTCCCGAACAGGATGCGTCCCAGCAGCCTGAACGGGTCCTGTATGTAGAGACCGATCCGGGTATTTCTTTGGAAATGGTCCCCTCCCGCGGCTTCTCCCTTCTTCGCTGGCTCCGCGACCGGGAAAATACCGCCCGGGTCGTATTTCTGCTGGGACCGTGGATCTCCTACCTGATGGTGGAATACTTGAACAACAACGACCCCTTTCACTCCCTCACGGCGGAGCAAGTCCTGCTCAACCTGATCTGGTATTACCTGATTTTCTGGATCTGCCGCATGGTCACCGGGCGAAAATGGCTGGGGGGATGGCTTGCCAGCAGTCTTTGCTTCCTGTTCGGTCTTGCCAACCATTTTGTTCTCACCTTCCGTGGACGGATCATTTTCCCCTGCGACCTGCTGTGTCTCGGCACAGCCGCTAATGTCGCCGCCAATTACGACTACTCTCTGGACCGCAGCTGCTATATCGCATTGGCGCTGTTAGCCGGATACTGGTTTTTGATCCTGCTGTCCCGGCTGGTCTTTCGGAAAAAGGGACGGCAAAAGCTTGGACGCCTCCCATTTCTCTCCTCTCTTGCCGCCATACTGGCTTTTCTGTATGTATTCTTCTTCACGCCGCTGCTGCCCAGCATCGGCATCTATGCCCAGCAGTGGAAAACACAGGCTAACGGCTTTCTTCTGAACTTCATGACCGCCCTGCGCTACAGCTTCGTCTCCGCTCCGGAGAACTACTCGGCGCAGGCTGCCCAGGAGATCGCGGACGAGGTCTCCTCCTGGCAGGTCCCCGCTTCGGACGCGGAGCCGCCGGAAAACCTGATCGTTATCATGAACGAATCCTTTTCCGATCTTGCCGCCGCTTTCCCGCAGCTGGAATTATCAGAGGACCCTCTGCCCTTCTTCCACTCCCTGACAGAAAATACCGTTAAAGGAACCATGATCTCCCCGGTCACCGGCGGCGGCACGGCAAATGTGGAATTCGAGTATCTTACTGGGGATTCCCTCGCCTTCCTCCCCTCCTCTACCGTGGCATATCAGCTCTATCTTTACGATGGCATCCCCTCAATGGTCTCACAGATGAAGCGGCAGTTGAATGCCCACTCCATTGCCTTCCATCCCTACCTGTCCTCCGGATGGAACCGCACCTCTGTTTACTCATGGATGGGCTTTGATGAGCAGCATTATCAGGAGGACGTGCAGGACCCGCAGCTGATCCGCAAGTATATCAGCGACTCCTGCGACTATCAGCAGCTCTACCGCTGGACTGAGGAAACAGACGGTCCCACTTTCTTATTTAATGTCACCATGCAGAATCACAGCGGCTATGCACAGGGCTGGAATCATCTGGAGCGTTCCATTCAGCTGCTCTCTCCAACGCTGTCCTCTACCTCTTATGTGGAACAGTATTTATCTCTGATCCAGGAAAGCGACCGCGCTATAGAGGAGCTGATCTCCCATTACTCCGCCAGTGACGAGCGGACCATGATCGTCTTCTTCGGCGACCATCAGCCTCCCCTCAGTAACGAATTTTACGAAAAGCTCTATGGTAAGGCTTTGGATGACCGCACCATTCAAGAGGTTTTTCAGCAGTATGAGGTCCCGTTCTTTATCTGGGCAAACTATGATATTCCCGAAGCTGACGGGATCACGCTGTCCTCCAACTATCTTGGCACCCTGACCGCGCAGCTGGCTGGCTTGCAGCTGACCGGCTATCAGAAGCTGCATGCCCAGCTGATGGAAGTCCTCCCGGTAGCAACCACCATCGGCTTCCAGACCGCCGACGGAACCGTCACGGACTCAGAGGAGGATCTGGATGACAGTACCCGTACGCTTTATGAAAAATACCGGCTGATGGCATACAATCACCTTCTGGATGAAAAAGAACACCCGGAAGGCTTCTACGACTGACCAATCGCTGACCGCCGCGGCGCAAAAGATCCGGCGTTCCTTCTCTCTGCCAGGGAGGTGACTTGATGGACATTCCGCAAAACCGAATCATTCTGCACTGCGATTTGAACTGCTTTTATGCCTCGGTGGAACTTTTGAGCCATCCAGAGCTGAAAAACGTTCCCACCGCCGTATGCGGCGACCCCGCCTCCCGGCACGGCATCATTCTTGCAAAGAATGAACCCGCCAAGCGGTTCGGCGTACAGACAGCAGAGACCATCTGGCAGGCGCGCCGAAAATGCCCTGAGCTGGTACTGCTGCCGCCGCACCATGCGCTTTACCGGGAGTATTCCAAAAGGGTCAACGCCATCTACACCCAATACACCGATCTGGTGGAGCCCTTCGGCATTGATGAAAGCTGGCTGGATATCACCGGCTCCGCCCACCTCTTCGGCGGTGATCCCAAATGGATCGCCGATGCCATCCGGCAGCGGGTGAAAAGTGAGCTGGGATTGACGCTTTCCGTCGGCGTCAGCTTCAATAAGGTCTTTGCCAAGCTGGGCAGCGATTACCGGAAGCCGGACGCCACCACGGTCATATCTCGAGAAAACTGGAAAAAAGTTGTTTGGCCGCTGCCAGTAGGAACGCTGCTTTATGTAGGCGGTTCCGCCCAAAAGCTGCTGCGTCAGCTGGGCGTTCAAACCATTGGGCAGCTTGCCGCCTGCGACCCCCGGGTATTAGAGGACCACATGGGCAAACTGGGCAGCCAGCTGTTCCAGTACGCCAACGGCTTGGAGCAGGAGCCTGTCCATCCAGCCGGAGCGCGGGAGCCCGTGAAATCCATTGGGCGGGGAACGACCTTTCCCACCAATCTCACCACCCGTTCACAGGTCCACAGCGGCATCTCCGTTCTGGCGGATGATGTCTCCATGCGCCTGCGCCGGCAGAGACTTTATGCCGGCGGTGTTCAGGTCACCATCCGGACGCCGGATTTCAAAACCATCAGCCGCCAAAAACAGTTCCCGGCACCCAGCCACCTCATGCGGGAGCTGGAGGCAGGCGCCATGGAGCTGATCAACGCCGCCTGGAAGCCGCCTGCCCCCATCCGAATGCTGACCGTGACTGCCATCCATCTGACTACGGAAACCACCTACGAGCAGGTAGACCTTTTTGACCGGGAGGGCTCACTCTGGAAGGAACGGCAGGAAAAGCTGGAGGCCGCTATGGACTCTATCCGCGGCAAATTCGGTATGCGCTCCATTCAATTCGGTACTCACACCGCACCAGAGGAGGATGACCCAACATGACCAAAGCACAGAAAAAGCAGCAGCTGCGAAATGCCATCCGCACCGCTGCCAGCACCATTTCCGAAGCGGAGCGCAGCCGTTCCAGCGCCGCCATCTGCGCCCATTTAAAAGCCATGCAGGAATACCGGGATGCCGAAACCGTCTTCTGCTTTGTAGGCACAGGTACGGAGATCCGGACCGATCCCCTCCTTTCCGATGCACTGAAGCAAGGAAAGCGCCTGTGTGTTCCCCTCTGCACAGATGAGCAGCGGATGGAGCTGCGCCAGATTTTTTCTCTGGGCGAGCTTCTTCCGGGACAATACGGTATTCCAGAGCCCCCCCTGTCCGCTCCTGCCATCTCTGTAGACGATGTGGATTTTGCCGTAATTCCCTGTATGACCTGCAGCCGCGCCGGGGCGCGGCTGGGGCATGGTGGGGGATATTACGACCGTTTCCTCTCCACCTACCGCTCTGCAGCCGTTGTGGTCTGCCCGGAAAAGCTGCTGCGGGAGGAGCTTCCCGTGGAGCCCCACGACATCCCCATTCACTGGGTAGTCTCCGAACGCGGTCTTTACGAGGATGGCATTCCCGCCAAAATCGAATAGCACAGCTTTTCGATATACTTTTTTGTAATAAAAGGTATTACCATTTTGTCATTGACAGAATCCACTGCGTTTGGTAGTCTAATTTTTGTCCGGCGCGTTTAAAATGGTCGAATCTCATGGAAACACAGACAGTACCCCGACGTTCCCGTATACAGCCTGTTCCTTTCCATTCTCACCGCCAAAGCCGTTTCCGGAACATTCTCTGTCATATGGGAGGTTACTATCATGATACAGGAAACAATGAATTATCTCTGCCAGATGGACCCCGAGGTCGGGGCTTCCATCCGCGGTGAATTTGACCGTCAGCGCCGCAATATTGAATTGATCGCATCCGAAAACCTGGTCAGTGAAGCCGTTATGCTGGCAATGGGGACCTGCCTGACCAACAAATACGCCGAGGGCTACCCCGGAAAGCGCTATTACGGCGGCTGCTATGCCGTGGACGTCACGGAGCAGCTTGCCCAGAAGCGTGCCTGCCAGCTGTTCGGCTGCCAGTACGCCAATGTGCAGCCCCACTCCGGTGCCAATGCCAACCTTGCCGCGTTCATGGCGCTGGTAAAGCCGGGCGATACCGTCATGGGCATGAGCCTTCCGGCAGGCGGACACCTGTCTCACGGCAGCCCGGTCAACATCTCCGGAAAGCTGTTTCACATCGTTCCTTACGGATTGAATGATGAAACAGAGGAGATCGACTACGATGCGGTGATGCAGCTGGCGCAGGAATGCCAGCCCAAACTGATCGTGGCGGGCGCTTCCGCTTATTCCCGCATCATCGACTTCCGCAAATTCCGTGAGATCGCCGATGCCGTGGGCGCATACCTGATGGTGGACATGGCACACATCGCCGGTCTGGTCGCCGCTGGTGAGCATCCCTCTCCCTTCCCCTATGCCCATGTGGTCACCAGCACCACCCATAAGACCCTGCGGGGTCCCCGCGGCGGCTTGATCCTGTGCAATGACGAAGAAATCGCCAAAAAGATCAACTCCGCTGTTTTCCCCGGCACACAGGGTGGTCCTCTGGAGCATATCATCGCCGCCAAAGCCGTCTGCTTTGGTGAGGCATTGCAGCCCTCTTTCAAAGCCTACCAGCACCAGATCGTGCTGAATGCCGCCGCGCTGGCGGAGGAACTGACCCGTCAAGGCTTCCGTTTGGTATCCGGCGGCACAGACAACCATCTGATGCTGGTGGATGTCCGGAGCTTCCACATCACCGGTAAGGAGATGGAACGAAGACTGGATGAGGTCTATATCACCGTCAACAAAAACGCCATCCCCAACGACCCTGAAAAGCCCTTTGTCACCAGCGGCATCCGCGTGGGAACGCCTGCTGTTACCTCTCGTGGCTTCCGGGAACCGGAAATGGTCCAAATCGGAAAGCTGATGGGTATGGTCGCCCGGGACTTTGAAAACACTGCCGGACAGGTCCGGGAGGAAGTGGAAGCCCTTTGCGCCAGATTTCCACTGTATCAGTGATCCACTGAGAAAATACTTTACAGAACAACAGGCACGGTCTTTTGACCGTGCCTGTTTGCCTTATATTCCATTTTTCAGGCAAGCTGCGAATCAGCAGGCGTCTGCCCTTTCTTCCGCATTCCTGCATACCTTCACACTGGCAATCGCCATCGCAAACACAAACCAGAAAATGCTCATCACCCGCGGATAGTTCCAGAAATAATCTGCCAGTCCTGCCACCATTGCACCGCACAGAGCGGAACAGCTGGCTGCCGCCATTGTCCTTGCCAGCGAATCCCGGCTGTGCCGGACCTGCCGCGCGGCGTTTTTGATGTTCCACAGCATGGACCCTACAAATCCAATAACGCCCAGCACTCCTGCCTCCACCCACAGCTCCAGATACATATTGTGGGCGTGGACATATGGCGCTGTGCCATGATAGAGATTATTATCCTGAATGTATTGCTGCACAGCCGCTGTGCCAAGTCCCGCGCCCGAAATGGGAGATTTCAGAATGGTGGCAATCGCCGCCTGATACAACGGAATCCGGCTGGCAGTAGAGGAATCCGAGGTATTGCTGATGGTCAAAATCCGGTTCCAAATGGTGCTGGGCAGCAGCGGGACACACAGTACACACAGCACGGCAAACGCCGGAATCAGACGCGGCTTCCATAAAAACACAAACACCACCGCGGCGCAGGCAATTCCCACCCAGCTGGCTCTGGAATAGGTCATTCCCAGCGCGGCAACACCGATCACGAAAACACCTGCCACCAATACCTTGGAGATCCAATGCTTCGATGCCACCACCAACGCTACCAGCAGCGGCAGCAACAGGATCAGCACCTCCGCAAAGGTATTGGGATTATCAAAATAGGACTCTACGCGACCGGGCATTCCGGCGTTGAGCGTGGTGTCTACATAGGAGGGATTGACCTCCACACCTATGATCCGCTGATAAATCCCGTACAGGGAGGACACCAGCACGGCGAATCCCGCGCCCGCCGCCAACCGCTTCAGATCTTCCGCACAGCGGACCGCACTGACCGTCAGCAGCACACACAGGGCGCTGGTGGCATGATACATCAAAAACCGCCCCGACAAAGAAGGATATGCAGAGAACGGGACCGCAAGGCAAATTGCGGTAAACAGCAGGACCGGATAAAATCCGATCTTCTTCAGATCCAGCCGTGCCGCTTTTTCCCGCATCCCCCACACATAGAACAAAAGCAGCAGGAGGAAAAAGCCCATCAGGTTATAGGCGTTGTTCCAGTAAGTAAACGGAATGATCCACAGCAGCATGATCATCCAGGATTCTGCGATGGCACTTTCCCGTCCCATCTCAAAGGCAAGCCCGGCAAACCAGCTCTCCTCCATTGGTTTTCGCAGCAGAGTATAAATTTTGTACAGAATAATAGCAGGAATATTTATAATAGTGGTCAAAATCCTGCAAAGGCTGCTATCCTGCCAACTCCTTGCGACCACACCCTCCCGGCAGAGAACTCCCATCACCCGGGAGGTATCCACCTGACGGTTGCACCAGTTTCCAATCCCCTTTAAGCACCGGTGCAGGATGCTTTCCTGATACAGCGCATATAGCACCAGACATAAATGATAACAATAGCTTTCCTGAAGCATTTCCATGCGTTTGATTCTCCGTTCCACTCTATAATCAAATTCGGTTTTTCAACCGGTACAACTGCGTTAAAATGAAGAAATGCCCGCCCTTGACAAAACTGGCGACCATCTGCTTGTTCTTGGACATTCCCACCGGTGTCAGCTTCTGGATGGCTTCCACGAACACCGGCATTTTGCAGATCTCCTGTACGGTTTTCTGCCGCTGCCGGATGCTCTTCTTATTTCCCGGTGCATACTCGTTTCCCACTGCGATCAAAAGTCCTGCCCAGTTGGAATTTTCTCTCCACTGCGGACGCAGGGACTCCAGTCCATATTTCTTTACGACCTCTTCCTTGCGCTCCATAAAACGGGAGAAGGTCTTCAGAAAATCCGCCATGTACCGATGGGTCGCAGAGGCGGGATTCAGAAAATACCGGTACAGCGGTTCCTCTACCGCCACCAGCTTCTGCGCATGGCAGAAATATTCCATCAAAAACAGCTCGTCCTCTAAATAAGCGCCCTCAAAGCAAAGCTTGTTTTTCCGGATCAACTCCGCTGAATACAGATAGCGCCAGATAAAGCCGTTGAACAGCGGCTGTGCCAAACGGTCGCCCACCAGTGGAGCCACCAGCTTTTCCCGGATCTCCTGCGCATCATATACTCCCGCAGGCAGCACCTGCTCTGCCCATTTCGTTCCATCCGGACGCACATTCCAATGAGCGCAGGCAGCGCTATCCGCTCCCGCCTGCAGCCGTGCGTTCCAGAGCGTCTCCAGACAGCGGGGTTCCAGACGGTCGTCCGCATCCAAGAACGCAATACATTCTCCCTTTGCTTCACTCAAGCCATAGTTCCTCGCGCTGCTGACCCCGCCGTTTTTCTTATGCAATGCCCGAATCCGGCTGTCCTTCGCGGCGCAAGCCTCGCAGAGCTGGCGGCTTTTGTCCCTGCTTCCGTCATCCACCAGCAGCAGCTCCCAATCCTGAAAGGTCTGCTCCTGAACGCTTTCCACACATTTTTGAATATGCTTCTCTCCCTGATATACAGGCACAATGACAGAAATTCCGGGCATGGTATCACTCCACTTTAAAATTTTTTCTATTTTACCATATTTCTAAAATTGGGTCAAGAAAAGTCCCGCAGACCGAAGGGGCTTCCCCGGTCCGCAGGACTTTCCTGTCACACAGTCACCAGCTTTGCTGTCCGTCCCTCCGGCGGTATCCGGCACAGGGCGGCACTGTTCCAGTGTTCTGATGAAACTCCACAAATTTCAGAGCGTAGAAATCCCCCGTTACATACCGTCCCTGATCCGGCTGGAAAATCACCAGATAGTCGTTTCCAACACTGTGCAGGAAGCCCTCCCAGGAGACCGGACTCTGCGTTCCCACCAGAAACGTTGCCACAATGTAATTTCCGATATTCTTGCTCAGCAGCGATTTCATGGAACCCAGATAGGATTCCTTTGTATCCACCGGATTCTCGATCTGCTCCTGTGAAAGTCCTGTCTGAAAATTCGGATTGCTTTTTCCCGGATACGGCGCCATATTCACGCCATTCAAAGTCCCCTGGATGGTATTGGGGATCATGCCAAGCATTTCATTCTGCATTTCCATCGACTGGGGCGGGCGGTACTGGATCTCCTCGCTCCAAAGCTGTGCCGCGCGGGGATCGTTTTCCGCCTGCGGCATACCTGTGTGATTGGGCTGTGTCACTGCCATATCGTATCTCGCTCTCCTTTTCCGCATATCTGAAACCATGCAATGTCCGGATGACATCAGCGTCCTCCGCTCTTATGTGGAATAGTAAGCACTGGTCGGATTATAAAAACAATGGTTGCCGATCCGCATCTGAAAATACCCTACGTCAGAGGGAAAACGGGAACGGCAGTTTGGGGAAAACGGATTGTAAAACCACAGGGATTCCGCCACATCCGGCAGGCGGTTTCCTGCGATTGCCCAATCCGCAATGTCGTAATGTACCTGTGTTGGCTGCATATTATAGATATTTTGTGGATTATATACGCCATTTTCTGTTTCGCTGGCACAAACAAACTGTCCCGGCTGCATAATGATCTTTCGGATGCTGCCACCACCAATACGGGCATATTCTCCGCCTGAGGTATGGACCCGATTCATGACCACCCCGGCAACTGCCTTCATGCCGTTGTCCCCTTCCCCTCCCGCCTCACACTCGATCAGACGCGCCAACAGCTCCCGGTCCGAATAAGCCATCTCGGTCACACTCCTGTCGCTCTGCCTTATCCTATGCAGCCGCAGACAAAAAGGCGACTGCCAATGCAGCCGCCTTTTGAAAACGTATTTCTTTATTGAGCGCCCTCTCCGGGAACTCTCCCCATTTCCTCCATTGCCTCCCGGAACATTTCTTCCGTTTGCAGAATGGAATTTTCCAGAGAATACTTCTTGGCGTTCTCCGCATAGCGGTGCTCCATCTCTCTGCGCTCCTCCGGATGCTCGATCCAGTAGTCGATCCTTTTCGCCAGCGTATCCACATCTCCCGCCGGAAACAGGCTGCGCTCATCCAGCGCAAACTGCGGCGTTGCGGACCGGGGAGAATCGGCGATCACGGGTACCAGACCACAGGCGAATGCCTCCATACAGCTCATTGCCTCGATTTCCGCGTCCGAAGTGTGAACGTACAGGTCGCACTGCGCCAAAATCTCAATCAACCGCTCCGGAGAATAGAAATCCATCACCACCGGATTGGGAAGGCCTTCGCAGAGCTTGCGGTACTTCTTCTCCAGCGGTCCCTTTCCTGCCAGGATCAGCTGGATCTGCCGGGCGTGACGGGAACGCTTGCATGCCTCGATCAGTTCATCCTGCCGCTTCTCACCAGAGTAACGCCCCACCATGATGACAGCAAATTTTCCAGCCAGCCAGTCTTCCTTTTCCCGCTTCTGGTAATAATATGCCGCGCCGATGCCATTGGAGATCACATGGAGCTTCGCCGTATAGCCATGCTCCCTCAGCTGATTGGCGATCATGTTGCTGGGGCAGTGAATATGCGTAAACCGATTATAAAACGTGTCCCGGAATTTTTTATACACCCAGTCATTGACCCGCTTGTTATTGCCCAAATGGAAGGAAAACGTAATATTTTCCGGCTGGCAATGAAATGCCGCCGTATGGGGAATGCCTACCTTTTCCACATGACGCAACCCCATGACCCCTAACGGAGAGGGCATCATGAAATGGACCACATCCGCCCAGGCAGACGCCTTTTCAAAAACATGCTTATTGGGTACTGCCAAGCGCATTCCCTGGCTGGATACAATATGCTCCACCACCGGCGGAAAATGCATCTGCCGGACAGGATATTTATACGGCGCCGGCTTTCCGCAGGCAATGACCCTGACCTGGTTTCCGTGTGCCACCAAGGCTCTGGCAAAGCGCTGCGCGCTGATGGTTGTTCCGTTATTCGCATCGTCAAATTGGTCCACGACCAGAACGATTTTCATATGATCCCTCCTGTGCCTGTGCTCTTCTTGTTGTCTCCCCCGTGGAAGGCAGCCTGCTGCGTCTGTTTCCGCATATAAAAAGAGAGCGCCGGTACGACCGCTCTTAGCTTTCCTTCTTCATTGCGCGCTCCAAGCCGCGGGCAAACTGATCCGGGCAGGACGTTGGCTTCATGCCGCAGCGGATTCCCTTCAAACGGGCAATGGCATCCTCTGCACGCATCCCCACTACCAGCCGGGAAATTCCCTGCAAATTACCGCTGCATCCGCCGTAAACGTCCATTTTCTGAATGATATTCTGTTCGTCCAACTCCACTCTCATTGCCTGAGAGCAAACACCCTGCGGACGAAATTCATATACCATAGTCTCTGTTCTTCCTTTCCTTATTCCCAGTTGTTTTCGCAGTATACCATAATTTGCGTAAAAAGGCAAGCCTGTTTCCCCCTCCGCTTTTAAACAGTATGTAAACGGGCTGTTTGCTTTTTCGCAAAAAAACACCCTCAATCTATTGGATGGTTCTCCAATAAATTGAGAGTGTTCACCATTATGAACCGGCAAGCCTGCGTGACGGAACAGCATTATCCTGCTGCCCTACCACCGTGCATCCATGCTTCCAGTCTGTAGAGCCTCCGCAGTATATCAGCCCAGCATATCCTTGCGGTTTTTCTGCTCCAATACCAGCCGGTCAGCAATCATTGCAATGAATTCACTGTTAGTCGGTTTCCCCTTGGCGTTAGAAACGGTGTACCCAAAAAACTTTTGCAGCGTTTCCAGATCACCGCGGTCCCATGCCACCTCAATGGCATGCCGGATTGCCCGCTCCACTCTGGACGGGGTGGTGGAAAAACGCTTTGCCACTTCCGGATACAGCACCTTTGTCACGGCGTTGATCACATCCATGTCTTCCACCGCGATGATAATGGCTTCCCGCAAATACTGGTAGCCCTTGATATGCGCCGGGACGCCGATCTCGTGAATGATGCTGGTGACCATATTCTTCAGCTCGCCTGGACGGATGGTCCCCTCCGGTCGGTCTACGGCAGCACGCATCCGTTCCAGCAGAGACGCCGTTTCACAGGGCTTTGTCAGGAAATAGCACGCGCCCTGTTCCATTGCCTCTGCCACGGTGCGGTCATTACAAAAGGCGGTAATGACGATCACCTTCGGGCGGTTTTGCTTTGGCAGCTTCTTCATCAAAGCGAGACCGTCCAGCTGCGGCAGAACCACATCCATCAAAACCAGATCCGGCTGCTGCTGTTCGATCAGGTGCAAAGCTTCCATCCCATCGCCTACCGATCCCACCACCGTGAAATCTCCTGTTTTTTCTATTGCCTCCTGCAAGAGGCTCCGAAACTCTTCGCTGGCATCCGCCAGAATCACTTTGCTCCTTTTTTCCATGTAACTCTATCCTCTTTGATTCAGATTTGGGTTTTGTTGAATCGACTGATGTGTTTTTTACATTTGAGAATTCTTGAAGCTTCAATCTCGTTGTCTATAAAGTATCATAATTGGACACCATTTTCAACCCAAAATTGTAAAAAAATTCCAAAAATAATTCGACGTTTTCCGGCACGGTTCCATTTCTCTGCTCAAAATCCATTCTCACGCAGGCATCGCTTGCCACGCCGGTGCTCTTATGCTATAGTACTAAAAAATGTCATCTCAAACAGGAGGGATTTCCCATTGGATATTCAATCACAGCTGGAAGCCTTTCACCCCTGGAATGAGCAGGAAGCCGCTGACCAGGCGGAAATGCTGCGGCGGATGCGCAGCGGCGAGGAGTTGTTCCTCCGCGAAAACGCTTCCGCGCATTTTACAGCGTCCGCATGGGTCGTCAGTCCGGATTTTTCCCAGGTTCTGATGGTCTTTCATAATCTGTACCATTCCTGGTCCTGGCTGGGCGGGCACGCCGATGGCGAACGGGACCTGCTCTCTGTTGCCCTCCGCGAGGTACGGGAGGAAAGCGGTCTGGACACCGTCACGCCCCTCTCCAGCGACCTGTTCTCTCTGGAAATTCTGACGGTAGACGGGCATGAAAAGAGGGGAACCTATGTCTCTTCCCATCTGCACTTAAATGCCACCTATCTGGTCACAGCCGACCCCGCAGCAGCTCTCCGGTGCAAGCCGGATGAAAACAGCGGCGTTCGCTGGTTTTCTCCGCAGGCTGCGCTGTCCGCTTCTACAGAGCCTTGGATACGAGATAGAATTTATCAAAAATTAATGGAAAAAGCAATCCATTTTCAAAAATACGGAACATTTCAAAAAAACTGACGGCAGCCAGGACCGCAAATGCGGTCCTGGCTTTTTCAATTATTCCGCCGCTTTCAGCATATTTTCCATCAAAATTCCATAACCTCTTGTCGGGTCATTCAATAACACATGTGTCCGTCCATGATGACGACCATTGGCTAAAGCTGTGGAAGCCTGGGATACAGATCAATTTCCATCCGCTTCCCGGCTTCCCTTTGATATTCGATTCTGCCCAGAATTGCCTTTAACAGGTCGTTCCGCTCCTGATTGGTCATTCTATCATAGCTGTCCAGCAAGGCTTCCGTCTGCGGGATCAGCCGCTCCCGGCTTTGTGTGCCTGCTTCCAGCTGTTGAAGTGCCGCTTCCGCCTTCTGCTT
Organism: uncultured Dysosmobacter sp.; assembly: GCA_934565855.1. Taxonomy (GTDB): domain Bacteria; phylum Bacillota; class Clostridia; order Oscillospirales; family Oscillospiraceae; genus Oscillibacter. Next base: position 169,729 of record CAKTIO010000005.1, on the reverse strand, counting down.
CTTTTCCGTGACATCTGCAATCTCTGCGGAAAGCTTTTCCCGGCGGCTCTGAAACAGCTCCACCGAGTAAACCCCCTGCTCCACCAGCTGAAACGCATTTTCCAGCTGGGTATTCAGCGTATCCAACGTCTGACCCAACTGATCCAGACAGTGCTTCCCGGCTTCCAGAGCTGCCGCGCTGCCGCCAGCCTGAACCTGAACACGGTATCCCTTCAGCCAGGTATGCAGTGCCGCAATGATCTCCGCTTCCACCATATCATATTCCGCGCTGACATTGCCGCAGCTGCGGGCATTGATGCACCGCAGCCGCGGTACCGCTCCCCGTTTCTGGGATGTCACGGTCCGCCCCATGCGTTTTCCACATCTGGCACAGAACAGCAGTCCCGCAAACGCATTTTGAAGCTCCAGCTCCTTCTTCACTCTGGCATCCGGCTGCTTTTCCCGCCGCCGTTCCTGTGCCTGCAGAAACCTTTCTTCTGAGACCAGTGCCGGGTGAAGCCCGTCATAAATTTGATAGTTCTCTAATTCCTTCTGCCGTTGGATCTTCTTTTTCACCACACCGCCCTCTATGAAGCGGACCTGTCTGCTCCATCCTCTCCGGATTTTGCCCATATAGACAGGATTTGTGAGCATATTAGAGATCGTGGAGTAATTCCACTGCTCTCCATGCCGGGTAGGAACCGCCAAATCGTTCAGATAATTTGCGATGCGTTTGGTCCCATAATCCTGAAGAAACAGCTCAAAAACCTTTTTGACCACCGGAGCTTCCTCCGGATGGGGATGTAACGTGAACCCCTTTTCGTCCTTCAGCTTGACCTTTTCATAGCCATACGGGGCAATGCTGTGGATGTATTTTCCCTCGGATGCAGAGCTGTCCCGTCCCCGCAGCAGTCGGCGGTTGATGGTCTTGTATTCTCGCCGGCTCATGAAAAGCCCAAACTCAAAATACTCCTCATCAAACTCATTGCTGGGATCATAGGTTTTCATCGGCGTAATGATCTTCGTTCCGGAAAACTGGAATACCTGACTGATATACGCCTGGTCCGCCCCGTTTCCTCTTGCCAAACGTTCTAAATCCACCACTAAAACACCTGCATACTGTCCTGTGCTGATTTCATCCAACAGCTTTTGAATTTCAGGGCGCGCCGCGATGGATTCTCCGGAAACGACCTCATAATAGGTCTTTGCAATGCAATATCCCCGGTCTTTTGCCAGCCGGTCCAGAATCGCTTCATGACGTTTCAGTGTTTCCTCGACACTCAGCTCAGCATAATCACGGTCAAAACGAGATTTTCGGAGGTATTTGACATATTGCTCCATGCAGTCCTCCTTCCGCTTTATTATACAGGCGCTTTCCCGCTCCCGCAATCCTCCTTCGTCAAATCACTCCTGGAAATTACCGGAGCTTTTCCCGTGTTTTTCCACATCTGTGGAAAACTTCGGGAAGCTTTGCCCGCCGCGCCTTTGATACGCCGCAGATACGATCCCGCTGACAATGGAAAGTCTCCCGTCCACCGCGTCTACACAATTTTCATCATGCACTCGAATGACTGCCCCTCCGGTCTGATATTCCGTTATGACCATGCTGCTTCCTCCCTGTGTTGTTCTCCCTCCATTCTCTCCCGGAATCCGGGAAATATTCGCTGAAAACAGCAGGCAGTCCCTCTCGTAGGGACTGCCTGCTGTTCATCAAAATATTTCGCTTATCCGCTTAATACAGCTTGGCGCCTGCCGGGATGCTGTCATCCACGATCATCAGGTGCAGCTTTTCCTCACCCTCTTCGGTGTGCGTGGCGGAGAGCAGCATTCCACAGGAATCCAGCCCCATCATGGCTCTGGGCGGAAGATTGGTAATGGCGATCAGGGTCTTACCCACCAGCTCCTCCGGCTCATAGTAGGCGTGGATACCGCTCAGAATGGTGCGGTCCTCTCCGGTGCCGTCATCCAGTGTAAACTTCAGCAGCTTCTTGGACTTCTTTACTGCCTCGCAGGCTTTCACCTTCACGGCGCGGAAATCACACTTGCTGAAGGTATCGAAGTCCACATATTCCTGGAACAGCGGCTCGACCTCTACCTTGGAGAAATCGATAACCTTCTTGGCTGCCGGTGCCGGATCCGCTGCCTTGGTGGTTTCCTCACCGCCCAGCGGCTTCATGGTGGGGAACAGGATGACATCCCGGATGGTATCGGTGCCGGTGAACAGCATGACGGCACGGTCGATGCCCATGCCCATGCCGCCCGTGGGAGGCATACCGTATTCCATGGCGGTGAGGAAATCCTCGTCCAGCATCTCGGTTTCGTCGTCGCCCCGCTCCCGCTGCTCCACCTGCTTTTCAAAGCGCTCACGCTGGTCAATGGGGTCATTCAGCTCGGAGTAAGCGTTGCCCATCTCACTGCGGTTAATGAAGAACTCAAAACGCTCGGTCAAACGGGGATCCTCCGGAGAGCGCTTGGTCAGCGGGGAGACCTCCACCGGATACATGGTGATAAAGGTGGGCTGCACCAGATGCTCCTCCACCTTCTGGTCGAAGCAGGCGTACAGGGCGTTGCCCCAGGTCTTTTCGGCAGCCTCTGCCAGCTCTATGCCCTTTTCCTTTGCGGCAGCCACCGCTTCCGCGTCATCGGAAATTGCACCGAAGTCAATGCCCACATACTTTTTCACCGCATCGATCATGGTCATGCGGGACCAGCCGGGAGTCAGGTCGATCTTCTCTCCCATCCACTCCAGCTCATAGGTGCCCAGGTATTTCTGGGCAAAGGTGGTGTACACGCCCTCGGCAATATCCATCATGGTGTGGAAATCGGCGTAGGCCTGATACAATTCCACAGTGGTAAATTCCGGATTGTGCTTGGGGTCCATACCCTCGTTCCGGAAAATACGACCGATCTCATACACACGATCCATACCACCGACAATCAGCCGCTTCAGCGGCAGCTCGGTGGCAATGCGCATATACATGTCAATATCCAGCGTATTGTGGTGGGTCACGAAGGGTCTTGCCGCCGCGCCGCCTGCAATGGTATTCAGCACAGGGGTCTCCACCTCAATATACCCCATGTTGTCCAGATAATCCCGCAGATGCTTGATGAACTGGGAACGGATCACGAAGTTCTTCTTGACCTCCGGATTGACCATCAGGTCCACATAGCGCTGGCGGTAGCGCAGTTCCTTATCCTGAAGACCGTGGAATTTCTCCGGCAGAGGCAGCAGAGACTTGCTCAGCAGAATGATGTTTTTAGCGCGGACGCTCATCTCGCCCCGCTGGGTCCGGAATACCTCGCCCTCTACGCCGACAATGTCGCCAATATCATACTTTTTGAACTGGTTGTAGACCTCTTCATCCATCTCGTCCTTACGGGCATACAGCTGGATACGTCCATCCCGGTCCTGCAGATCGCAGAAGCTGACCTTGCCCATGCCGCGCTTGCTCATCAGGCGTCCGGCGACCTTGACCGCCTGACCCTCCATCTCCTCGAAATGGTCCTTGATCTGCTGGGAGGTTGCATCCCAGTCAAACCGGGTGCGCTGGAAGGGGTCCTGTCCGGCAGCCTGCAGTGCCGCCAGCTTTTCCCGGCGGACCTTCAGCTGATCTCCCAGATTTTCCTGGGGCTGATTCTTCTGTTCAGACATATCGTCGTTCTCCTTACCGCTCGATCTTCTTTACCACATAAACCATGCTGCCCCGGGGCGCTTCTACCGTGACCTCCGCGCCCTCCTTGGCGCCCAGCAGCGCCTTGCCGAAGGGGGATTCCTCGGAGATAATCCGGTTCATGGGGTCCGCCTCCTGCGAGCCAACGATCTTGAAAGCGGGCATTTCATTGCCCTTCAGGTCTGCCACCGTGACCTTGCAGCCGATGGTCACCACATTGGTGGGAGCGTTGGACTCGTCCACGATCACCACATGCTGCAGCACCTCTTCCAGCTCCGCGATCCGGGAATACAGCTTTCCCTGTTCATTCTTCGCCTCGTCGTATTCGCTGTTTTCGGAGAGGTCGCCAAAGCCACGGGCAATCTTGATCTGCTCCGCCACCTCGTCGCTGCGGGTCGTTTTCAGGTAGTTCAGTTCTGTGCTCAGCTCGTCAAAGCGAGCCTGACTCATTCTGTATTCCTTTTCCACTGCCATGATGGTTCTCGTCCTTTCATACTTTCATCCATGTTCAGAAGCATCCGCCGTCTGCACATACTTATTCTATATTATATCATGGTTAAGTATTATAGAGTTTCCCCCGTAGAATGTCAAGTACCCGCGGGACCTCCCGCAGCTTCCCACCGGCACTGTGTCAAGCGCAGCCTGCCCACCTGCCACAGCGCCGAAAGCAGCTGCAGCCGGCAGCTGTTCGTTGGCAGCTGTTCCTCCATATCCGGCGGCAGATGGGGAACAAGCTCCCGGGGCAGCACTCCGCCGGAATACAGTTCCAGCACCGGCAGCTGCTCCGGTAAATCCTCTCTTTGATCAAAGCACACCAGGTAATCCACCTCATGTATCGTCACCTGTCCCTCTGCCTGTACCACCGCCGCACCATATTCTCTGCGCAGGCGGCGGCAAAGTCCGCTGTGGTCCCCCGGTACCACAAGCCGCACATAGCGGTTTCGGATGCACAGCCGCTCCACCGCCTGCTCTACCTCTGCCGTCATCCGCTGGGCAGATACGGCAATCACCGCCGTTCCGGGAGACAAGCCGCACACTTCCATATGCGCCTGCGCGATCTCTGCCGCCTGCTTCCTGACAAATCCTCCGGTCTCCACCGGCAGGATCCCAGCTGTGCAAAATGCCCTTTCATGGGAAAATTCCTCCGGAAACACTGCCCGGGCAACGCCTAAACGCCGCAGCCGCGCCGCGGCGATCCGGCAGGCAGTCCTTTCCCGCAGAGAGGAAAACGCCCTTCCTCTTGGTAATTCCACCTGCCAAAACGGTACCCGCAGAAGCTCTGTCTCCTCTATGGCTGGCAAAAATCTGCCCTCTGTGCTCCATTGAATCAAAACAAACATAACAACATCCCCCCTGCCCCATTGTATGGACAGGAGGGATGTTTATGATGCAAACTCTGCAAAACTGCGGTTACCAGCCCTTGGTGTAATTGGTCAGGTATTTCAAGGGATCTATCCGGCTGCCGTTTTCCGTGATCTCAAAGTGAAGATGCGGACCGGTGGAATGTCCCGTCGAGCCGGTGACGCCCACTGCCTGTCCCTGAGCAACCGTCTGTCCCACAGATACGCTACGGGAGCTCATGTGCGCGTACAGCGTTGTGTTTCCGCTGCCGTGTGAAATAACCACATAATTTCCATAGGAATTGGAGTGCTGAGACACGATCACGGTACCCGCCTTTGCCGCTACCACCGTTGTGGTATAGCCTACGCCGCCAATGTCAATTCCCTTGTGATTGGTGCTGCCCACGCCGTTGGTGGCAGAAGCAGACCGACTGCCAAAGGGCGAATTCACCTTTCTGCTGGACACCGGCCAGATATATCCGCCCAGCGCCGCATTAGACGTCGAATTTCCGGCAGCTGCCTGCTGGGCTGCCAGCTTTTTGGACAGCGCCACGATCTCTGCCTGAATGGATTCTTCCTCCTGCGCCAGAGACTTCAGAGTAGACGCATATTCCTTGGCGTTTGCCTCAATCTCAATAACCAGAGCATTGGCGGCTTTTCTCTGGGTATCCAGCTCTGACCGCTGGGAAACCAGCTGTGCCTTGGCACTTTCCGCATCCGCCTTCTGTGATTTCAGACTGTCCTGCTTGTTCTGAATCTCCACCTGCAGCTGCTGCAGCTGGTTGATCACACTCTGGTCCGAATCCATAATTTCATTGATAAAGTCCAGCCGGCTCAGCAGGTCTGTGAAGCTGTCCGCCTTGAACAGAACAGACCAATAGCTGATGGTCCCCCGTTCCTCCATCGCCCGGACCCGCTTGCGGAACAGCTCATACTGCGCTTCTTCCTTTGCTTCCGCGTCCTCCAGCTCCGCCTGCGTCTGGTCGATCAGAGCATTATAGTCGGAGATTTGTTTTTCCGTGTTGGAAATCTGGGACTGGATATTGCTGATCTGCTGGTCCAGCAGATTTTTCTTTTGCACAGCGGCGGATTTATCATCTGCCAGCGCGTCCAGCTTGGACTGCAGATCCTTCTTCTGGCTCTTTAAAGAGGTCGCATCCTTTTTCAGCGCGTCAATATCTGCCTGCGTGACCGCATACGCCTGCGGCGCTGACAAAGGCAGCACCATTGCCACCACCAGCAGCCACATCATCATAATCCGGGCTGCCTGCCGGAGCTTCTTTCTCGTTTGCTGCATACCGTCTCTCCCTTACGCCTGCAGGAATTTGCGAATGGCAGACAGGCTGCCGCCTACACCAATCAAAATGCCCGCCAGCAGAAATACCGCCGCCACCGGCTTCCAAAGCGTCTGAAAGCTCACCAAATCAATGAGCTGCAAAGCCTGTGAGGATTCTACGCCGCGGGCGACCGCGCTGTAAACTCCCCACTGGATAAAAAACGCGATGGTGGCACTTAAAATACCGATCATGGACCCTTCGTATACAAAGGGCCAGCGGATAAAGCCGTTGGTCGCGCCCACCATGCGCATAATGGCAATCTCCTCCCGCCGGTCAAAGGTAGTCAGCTTAATGGTGTTAGAAATGATGAACACCGACACCACAAACAAAATCAGAATCAATGCCAGGCAGACCACTGTTGCCACATTCCGCACAGTAATCATGCCGTTGGAAATTTCCTCATAGGCATTGACCTTTACGATCCCGCTGACATTGGAGATTTCCTCCACTGTGGCAGAGGTCTTGGACAGGTCCGCAATATGAATGGCAAAGCGGTCCCGGAAGATGGTGGGATCCAGATCCTGAAACAGCTGCTCATCTGGATACTTGGACTGGAAGGATTTTGTCGCTTCCTCCTTGCTGATATAGGTCGCGGAGGTAACATTGGGCAGACTCTCCAGCTCGGATTTCAAACCCTGCGCCTCAGCCTCTGAATAATTCTCGTCCACATAGGCGAGGATCTCATTTTCACTTTCCAGGTTTTTCAGCTGGACATCCGCGTTGACCGCCACCAGAGTAAAGGTACCCATAATCAGCAGACACGCCACTGTAATGCCGATGGCAGCAAAGGACATAAAGCCGTGGCTGAACATATTGGTCAGCCCTTCGTGGAAGAAATAACCGAAATTGTGTTTACGCATGCGCTCTTCCTCCCACATATCCACCGACCTGATCGCTGACGACCTTACCCTGACTGATGGTGACCACCCGTTTTCCAAAGTGGTTCACCAGATCCTTTTCATGCGTTACCACAACCACTGTGGTTCCCAGCTCATTGATCTTCACCAGCAGATTCATCAGCTCCAGCGAACGGTCCGGGTCCAGATTGCCCGTTGGCTCATCCGCAATGATGGTAGTCGGGTTGTTGATCAGCGCTCTGGCGATCGCCACTCGCTGCTGCTCTCCGCCGGACAGCTCGTTAGGGTAGCTGTCCGCCTTATTTTCCAGTCCTACCAGCTGCAGGACGTAAGGAATGCGGCTGTTGATCTCCCGCTGACTGCTGCCCACAGCACGCATGACAAATTTCAGATTGTCATAGACTGTTTTTTTCTCGATCAGCCGGAAATCCTGAAACACAATTCCCAATGTACGGCGCATCAGCGGCAGCTTTCGGGACGTAATGCTGCTGACTGCAAATCCATTTACCATAATCCGCCCCCGGGAGGGGATCACCTCTCCCGTCAGAAGCTTGATCAGCGTAGATTTTCCGGAACCGGAAGGTCCTACCAGAAACACAAATTCTCCATCCTCGATTTGAAGAGAAATTCCCTGAATTGCTTCTGTGCCGTTTTCATACTCCATTTCCACGTCTTTTAACCGGATCATTTTGGCACCTCATTTTATATAAACTCTTCCAGGCAGCTCTCGCGCGGCACTGCCGGAAGTCGACATAATCATAGCGTTTTCATTATATCTGATTTCATAAATCGACGCAATATTTGTTCACAATTATTCACAACTAATTTTGCGGCAGGAAAAATGCACCCTTTCCAAGAGGAAGGGTGCATTTCAAGCAATCTCTTTTCCATCAGGAATCAATTCCCCGGGAGGTCAGATATTTCTTGACCATCAGTGCCACCTTAAAGGTAATGGCATCGTCAAACTCCCGCAGGTCCAACCCTGTCAGCTTCTTGATTTTTTCCAGACGGTATACCAGTGTATTCCGGTGGACAAACAGCTTTCTTGCCGTCTCTGAAACATTCAGATTGTTTTCAAAGAACTTATGGATGGTAAACAGAGTTTCCTTGTCCAGTGCATCAATGGGATTCTTCTTGAAGACCTCCTGCAGGAACATCTCACAAAGCGTTGTGGGCAGCTGATAAATCAACCGTCCGATTCCCAGATTTTCATAGTTGATGACGTACTTCTCTGTGTCGAAAACCTTTCCGACCTCAATGGCGATCTGTGCTTCCTTATAGGATTTTGCCAGATCCCGTAGGTGCATGGCAATAGTGCCAATACCAACCACCACTGTGCTGTCGTTTCCGCTTCGCAGGGACTCCTCAATGGATGCTGCCATGCGGTTCAGCTCCTTGGTCCCAGCCCCCTCGCTCAGCTGGCGGATCAGGACCACATCGCCCTCTCCCACAGACAGAACAAAGTCATTCTGTCGGTCCGGGAACAGGGACTGAATCACGTCCGTCGGAACAGACTCCGCCTTTTTCAGGGAACGGATCACAAAAACACCCCGCGCCACATCCGCGTTGACCCGCAGCTCCTTCGCGCGCATATAGATATCGCCCAGCATGATGTTATCCGAAATGATATCCTTGATAAAGGACCCTCTGTCATGCTTTTCCTCATAATACGCCTTTGCAGAATTCAGCGCCACCGTTGCCATTGCGCAGACTGTCCTGCTGATCTCATTATCTCCAAAGGCGAACGCGGCATAGTCAAACTGGTTGCCCCAGCCATTCAGAGCCTTAAAGGTCTTGCCGTCCGCTGAAATCATTGCGCCTGCCGCGCCATTGATCATGCTGACGTTTTCCGCCCAGCGCTGTCCGATCATGGACAACTCGCTGCAGGCGATCACGATTCCCTCACCGTCGATAACGCCCAGGGTGCGATCTGTATTCTCCTTTAACTGCAAGACTACATTTTGAAAAATCCTTCCGGACATAGTCGGCCTCCCCCACACACAGAACAGTTTCCTTCTTTGTGCAATTTGTCAATGTCTACATTATATCGGTAAATTTGTAGGAATGCAAGATAGTTTTTCTTTTTTCAACAAAAAAATTAGCACCTTTTTGTCTAACATTTGAAAACTATGCAAGCATTGGAAAGGTCACTGTAAACTTTCCACTTCTGCATCAGAGAGAAAACGAAATTCCCCGGATTCCAGTGCGGAATCTAATGTCAAATTGCCCATTTTGATTCGCTTCAGATACTGCACGGGATTCCCTCTGGCAGCCAGCATCCGCTTGACCTGGTGGAATTTTCCCTCCCGCAGCGTCACATATGCCTCGCTCTCCTCCGGAGACGCGCGCAGGATCTCTAACTCCGCTGGAAGACATTGCAGCCCATTGCCCAGCTGCATTCCCTTACGGAAAGCAACGCAGTCCTCCTCTGTCAGGCATCCCGCGGTTCTGGCATAATACACCTTGTCCACATGGTACTTGGGAGATAACAGCTTATGGGCAAGTACCCCGTCATTGGTCAAAAACAGCAGTCCTTCTGTGTCCTTATCCAGCCTTCCCACAGGGAATAGCTCCAGCTTCTGCAATTCCTTTGGCAGCAGGTCCAAAACGGTGCTTGCCCGTCCGTCCTCTGTTGCGGAAAGCACTCCCGCCGGTTTGTTCATCATCAGCCATGTTGTCCGCCGGTAACCGATTGCTTCACCATCCACCGTAATCTCCGCTTGCTCCGGGTCGCATTTATCCTCCGGCGCACCAGCCAGCTTCCCATCAATACATACACGCCCCTGCTTGACCAGCAGCTTGACCTCTTTTCTGGACCATTTTCCTGTTGAAGCAATGACCTTATCCAACCTTTGCAGCATATCGCTCCTCGTCTCCTTACCGCATCGTTCTGTAATTTTTAATATTTTATCATAGTTTTCTATCCTTTGGAATATAAACGTGGCAGGAGGGATGTGCATGTGGGTCTGGACAACTCGCTTTCCAAGAAAAAAACTGCGGCTTTTCCTTGCCGCTGTAATACTTCTGCTTATAGCTCTATTTTTTCTGCTGCATATGGCTGCTCCCTCCGCTGCTGAAGCACCAACCTTAACAAGCAACGCTGACCGTGTGGCTTACCTGGCTAGCTACGGCTGGGAGGTGTCCCCGGAACCACTGGAAACATTACAGCTGATTTTTCCGGAGGTTCTCCCAGATTCCTATATAGAATATAACAAATTACAGAAAACACAGGGATTTGACCTAACCTCCTGCTGCGGAAAGCAGGTTCAGCGTTACACCTATCAGGTTCTAAACGCCCCGCAGCACCCAACAGGCGTTCAAATCAATCTGTATATCTGCGAAAATCAGCCTGTCGCCGGAGATGTGATCGTCACAAGAGAAAACGGCTTTCAAAGCGGTTTGGCATTCCCGCAGGCAAAAGAAAAAGAGACCGGTCCATAGACCGGTCTCTTTTATAAAAGGCAGATTACTCAGCGATGTCGATAACAACGCCGGAACCAACGGTACGACCACCCTCACGGATAGCGAAACGCAAACCCTTCTCAATAGCGATCGGGGTAATCAGCTCCACGTTCATATCAACGTTATCGCCAGGCATGCACATCTCAGTGCCCTCGGGCAGAGTGATGACGCCAGTCACGTCCGTGGTACGGAAATAGAACTGGGGACGATAGTTGTTGAAGAAGGGGGTGTGACGACCGCCCTCGTCCTTGGACAGGACGTAAACCTGACCAACGAACTTGGTGTGGGGATGAATGGTGCCGGGCTTAGCCAGAACCTGACCACGCTCGATACCGGTACGGTCGATACCACGCAGCAGAGCACCAATGTTATCACCAGCCTCAGCGAAGTCCAGCAGCTTGTGGAACATCTCGATACCGGTAACAACGGTCTTCTTCTTCTCGTCGGTCAGACCAACGATCTCAACTTCCTCGGACAGCTTCAGGATGCCGCGCTCCACACGACCGGTAGCAACAGTGCCACGACCGGAAATGGTGAACACGTCCTCGACGGGCATCAGGAAGGGCTGATCTTCCTTACGGTCGGGAGTGGGGATATAGTCGTCAACTGCGTCCATCAGCTCCTTGATGCAAGCATACTCGGGAGCGTTGGGATCCTGAGACTCGGAAATCAGAGCGTTCAGAGCGGAACCCTTGATGATGGGCAGATCGTCGCCGGGGAACTCGTACTTGGTCAGCAGCTCGCGGACTTCCATCTCGACCAGCTCCAGCAGCTCCTCATCGTCAACCTGATCGCACTTGTTCAGGAAGACAACAATTGCGGGCACGCCAACCTGACGGGCCAGCAGGATGTGCTCACGGGTCTGAGCCATAGGACCATCGGTAGCAGCGATGACCAGAATAGCGCCGTCCATCTGAGCAGCACCGGTGATCATGTTCTTGATATAGTCAGCGTGACCCGGGCAGTCAACGTGAGCATAGTGACGCTTCTCGGTCTCATACTCAACGTGAGCAGTGTTGATGGTAATGCCGCGCTCCTTCTCCTCGGGAGCCTTATCGATGGCATCATATGCCTCGAACTGTGCCTTGCCCTGCAGTGCCAGCCACTTGGTGATGGCAGCGGTCAGGGTGGTCTTACCATGGTCGACGTGACCGATGGTACCAATGTTTACATGGGGCTTGGTTCTTTCAAATTTCTGCTTAGCCATTTGAAAATCCTCCTGTCAGTATTCAAAATACATTTGCAGCAATGCAAAACACTTAGCACTGCTTATTTTACAGTATGTTGCGGAGAAAAGCAATCTTTTTTTCCGCAAACACAGCCTTAACCCTGCGCCTTGGTGCGGCTCTCCACGATCTTATCGCGGATGCTCTTGGGCAGCTCGGCGTAGCTGTGGGGCTCCATGGTGTACTGTCCACGACCCTGAGTGCTGGAACGCAGATCGGTTGCATAGCCAAACATATTGGCAAGAGGCACCAAAGCATCCACCTGCTGTGCGCCGGGACGAGCTTCCTGACCCAGGATCTGACCACGACGGGCAGTCAGATCACCGATAACGGTACCCAGATACTCGTCGGGAGCGATTACGCTGACCTTCATGATGGGCTCCAGCAGCACGGGATCCGCCTTACGCATAGCTTCCTTGAAAGCCATGGAACCGGCGATCTTAAATGCCATTTCAGAGGAGTCGACCTCGTGATAAGAGCCATCATACAGGGTAACCTTGACATCGACCACGGGGAAGCCGGCGATCACGCCGGACTGCAGGGCACCGCGGATACCAGCGTCAACAGCGGGAATGAATTCCTTGGGAATTGCACCGCCCACGATGCCGTTGATAAACTCGTAACCCTTGCCGGACTCGTTGGGTTCCAGTTTGATCTTGACGTGACCATACTGACCGGAACCGCCGCTCTGGCGCTTGTACTTGGTCTCCTGGTCCACTGCCTTCTTGATGGTTTCCTTGTAAGCGACCTGAGGTGCGCCCACGTTGGCTTCCACCTTGAACTCACGCAGCAGACGGTCCACGATGATCTCCAGGTGCAGCTCGCCCATGCCGGCGATGATGGTCTGACCGGTCTCTTCATCGGTGTAGGTCTTGAAGGTGGGATCCTCTTCTGCCAGCTTGATCAGACCCATCGTCATCTTCTCCTGACCAGCCTTGGTCTTGGGTTCGATGGCGACGCGGATCACGGGCTCGGGGAATTCCATGGATTCCAGAATGATGGGGTGCTTTTCATCGCACAGGGTATCGCCGGTGGTGGTGTTCTTCAGACCTACTGCCGCCTCGATATCGCCGGAGTAAACCTCCTCGATATCCTCGCGGTGGTTTGCGTGCATCTGCAGAATACGACCCACGCGCTCCTTCACGTTCTTCACGCTGTTCAGCACGGTGGAACCGGTGGTCAGCGTACCGGAATAAACGCGGAAGAAGGACAGACGACCAACATAGGGGTCGGTCATGATCTTGAACGCCAGGGCGGAGAACGGAGCGTTATCGTCAGAGGGACGCTCCTCCTCTTCCTCGGTCTTGGGATTCACACCCTTGATGGGGGGGATATCCACAGGAGCGGGCATATAGTCCACGATGGCATCCAGCATCTTCTGCACGCCCTTATTCTTGTAGGACGTACCGCAGGTGACGGGAACCATCTCATTGGCGATGGTCGCCTTACGGATGGCAGCACGGATCTTAGCCTGAGGAACTTCTTCCCCGTTCAGATACATCTCCATGATCTCTTCATCGAACATGGAAACGGCATCCATCAGCTTCTCATGATACTCGTTTGCCAGATCCACCATGTCCTCGGGGATCGGCTCCACGCGCATATCCTTGCCCATCTCGTCATAGTAGATATCTGCGTCCATCTCAATCAGGTCAATGATGCCCTTGAAGCTCTCCTCACTGCCGATGGGCAGCTGGATAGCCACAGCGTTGCATTTGAGCCGATCATCGATCATGTGCAGAACATTGAAGAAATCAGCGCCCATGATATCCATCTTGTTGACGTAAATCATGCGGGGAACGTGATAGTTATCAGCCTGACGCCACACGGTCTCAGACTGAGGCTCCACGCCGCCCTTTGCGCACAGAACGGTCACGGAACCGTCCAGAACACGCAGGGAACGCTGCACTTCGACAGTAAAGTCCACATGACCCGGAGTATCAATGATATTGATACGGGTCTTGGGGAACTGATTCTTGGAGCCGGACCAGTAGCAGGTGGTAGCAGCGGAGGTGATGGTAATACCACGCTCCTGCTCCTGAGCCATCCAGTCCATGGTCGCAGTACCATCATGGGTCTCACCGATCTTGTAGTTCACGCCGGTGTAGTACAGAATACGCTCGGTCGTGGTGGTCTTACCAGCATCGATGTGAGCCATGATACCAATATTACGGGTATTTTCCAGCGAAGTTTTTCTAGGCATACTGTACTCCTATCTTACCAGCGGAAATGCGCGAATGCCTTGTTGGCCTCAGCAGCCTTGTGGACCTCTTCACGCTTCTTCACAGCGGAACCAGTGTTATTGGCAGCGTCCATAATTTCGCCAGACAGTCTCTCAGCCATGGTACGCTCGCTGCGGGCGCGTGCATAAGCGGTCAGCCAACGCAGACCCAGGGTCTGACGGCGTGCAGGACGGACCTCCATGGGGACCTGGTAGGTTGCACCGCCGACACGGCGTGCCTTCACTTCCAGGCTGGGCATGATGTTTTCCATTGCCTGCGTAAATACTTCGATGGGGTCTTTTTCGGTCTTCTCCTTGATCTGATCAAAAGCGGAGTAGACAACCTTCTGCGCAACGCCCTTCTTGCCGTCCAGCATGACGCTGTTGACGAGCTTGGTCACCAGAATGGAACCATATACGGGATCGGGCAGAACTTCTCTCTTGGGAACATTACCTCTTCTGGGCACTATGCTTCCCTCCTTCATAATATTTTATGATCTCATAGGTACTCAAAAGGCATTCAAAGCCTTCCGTGAATGCCTGCCAAAGAGGTTCTTCCTATTATATATAAACAACCTATTCGGCAAAGCTTTCAAAAAACAGTCCTTACTTGGACTTGGGACGCTTGGCGCCGTACTTGGAACGAGACTGCATACGACCGGAAACGCCCTGGGCATCCAGAGTGCCGCGGATGATGTGGTAACGAACGCCGGGCAGATCCTTGACACGACCGCCACGGATCATCACGACGGAGTGCTCCTGCAGGGAGTGACCCACGCCAGGGATATAAGCGGTGACTTCATAGCCGTTAGTCAGGCGCACACGGGCGATCTTACGCAGTGCAGAGTTCGGCTTCTTGGGGGTCGCAGTTCTAACGGCGGTGCAGACGCCTCTCTTCTGAGGAGAAGGCAGATCGGTGGTCTTGGTCTTCAGGGTATTCAGACCGAACTGCAGCGCGGGAGAATTGGACTTGAAGCTTGCCTGCTGTCTTCCTTTACGGACCAGCTGATTAAAAGTAGGCATATTGTTCTCCTTTCTTTCAAAATGTGGAGCCGCAAAGGCGGCTTCCCTTATTTTTAACGGAATCCCTTTCGGTTATTCCGATAAAAGCTTGGAAATTTACGCTTTCAGCAGAACCACCACTGCCGCTCCCACCGTGATCTGGCAGGCGTGTCCCAGCTGGGTCATACTGTATTCGTCTTCAACAGGAATCCCTGCCTGCTCGCATTCCGCAGCCACCGGCTCGGTAATGGCAGGGTCCGCGTCCACCGCCAGATACACTCTTGCGGCACGACCATCCCGGATTGCTTTGCGGGACTGCTTCACGCCCACAACCTTGTTGGAAGAAGCAAGCTCCGTCAGCACGGGTATCCCTCCTGAAACGCATGGCAAAATTCGCGGAAAAGGTCCGCGCAGTTATTGATTATAGCATCACTGTCATATGCCGTCAAGCATTTCTTTTATTTTTTTCATGGGATCTGTTTATGGGAAAATCGAGTGAATTTTGTGCAAAAAATGGAAGAGACCGCCGTTTTCGGCAGTCCCCTCCATTTCAAAATCAATCTTCAAAAACAGGAACATCCTCTTCATCTGCCAGCGGCGCCTCCGCCGGAACCAGCTCCTCTGCGAACTGCTTGTAAGCAGTCAAGCCGGTACCTGCGGGGATCAGCTTGCCGATGATCACGTTTTCCTTCAGACCTTCCAGATGGTCAACCTTGCCCTTGATGGCGGCTTCTGTCAGAACCTTGGTGGTTTCCTGGAAGGAAGCTGCGGACAGGAAGGAATCCGTTGCCAGAGATGCCTTGGTGATACCCATCAGCAGCTGGGTCCCCTCTGCGTGGCGCAGGGGTTCGCCGTTCTCCTGACGCTCACCGGCAGCGTTCCGGCGGTCGATCTCCTCGTTGGCGTCATCCAGCTCCAGTACATCCACCATAGAGCCATCCAGCAGCTTGGTGTCGCCGGCATCCTCCAGACGAACCTTACGCATCATCTGGCGGACAATGACCTCAATGTGCTTATCGTTGATATCCACGCCCTGCTGACGGTACACGCGCAGAACTTCCTGAATCAGATAGTTGTATACAGCGTCGTTGCCGCGGATCCGCAGAACATCGTGAGGATTCAGTGCGCCGTAGGTCAGCGCAGTACCCTTTTCCACGCGCTCGCCATCCTTGACCAGCAGACCGGTGTGCGGTACGGAGTACATCCGGGTATCGCCGTCATCCGCAGTCACCACCACGTTCATCAGACTCTTGCCGGTTTCCTCAAACTTGATGGTGCCGCCGATCTCCGTCAGCTGTGCCATCCTCTTGGGCTTCCGCGCCTCGAACAGCTCCTCCACTCGGGGAAGACCCTGGGTGATGTCGCCGCCTGCCAGACCACCGGTGTGGAAGGTACGCATGGTCAGCTGCGTGCCGGGCTCGCCGATGGACTGTGCCGCGATGATACCGACAGCCTCGCCGGGACCCACCGGTTGGCGGGTCGCCAGGTTCATGCCGTAGCACTTGGCGCAGACGCCGCTGTGTGCCTTACAGGTCAGGACTGTACGGATCTCCAGCTCGGTAATGCCAGCCGCCTCAATCTTCTTGACCTCTGCCTCACCGATCATCTGGTCAGAGGAGCACAGCAGCTCGCCGGTGGCGGGATCCGTCACATCGAACACAGGATAACGACCAAAAATACGGTCAGAGAACTTTTCGATGACCTGACCGTTTTCGGATATCTCCCGGACCTTAATGCCATGGGTCACGCCGCAGTCCTGCTCCCGGATGATAACATCCTGAGAAACATCCACCATTCGGCGGGTCAGATAACCGGAGTCTGCGGTACGCAGAGCGGTATCTGCCAAGCCCTTACGGGCGCCTCTGGAGGAAATGAAGTATTCCAGAGCGGTCAAACCTTCACGGTAGTTTGCCTTGATGGGGATCTCGATGGTTTTACCGGCGGTGTTTGCAATCAGTCCGCGCATACCAGCCAGCTGACGGATCTGCTTCATAGAACCACGGGCGCCGGAGTCTGCCATCATGTAAATGGGGTTGTAGCGGTCCAGGTTCTTCTGCAAAGCGTCGGACACATCGTTGGTGGTCTTTTCCCACTCCTGAACAACCTGCTTATAACGCTCCTGGTTGGTCATGAAGCCCATCTTGTACTGGTTTTCGATATCCAGCACACGGTCCTCCGTGTTGTGGACCAACTCATACTTCTTCGGGGGAATGGTCATATCCGCGATGGAAACCGTGATAGCTGCCTTCGTGGAATACTTGTAGCCCGTCGCCTTGATGGCGTCCAGCACTTCAGCTGCCACGGTAAAGCCGTGAGCGCGGATGGTGCGGTCAACAATCTGACCCAGCTGCTTCTTGCCGCAGGTGAAGGTCACCTCATAATCAAAGGCATGGGCGGGATCGGAGCGATCCACAAAGCCCAGATCCTGAGGAATGTTGTTGTTGAAAATGATCCGTCCGGGGGTGGTCTCCACCACGCCGGTCTCGTTGCCGGGAATCATAGGCAAACGGTGACCCTCTTCATCGATCCGGGTCACACGCACCAGAATGGGGCAGTGGGGACCGATCACATGGTCATTGTAAGCCATCAGGGCTTCCGCCTCATCGCGGTAGAAGTGCAGCGGGCGGTAAGTTGCCTGCTTTTTGCCCTCCGCCTTTGCCTCGGCGTTGACCCGCAGGAACTCGTCTGCATCCACTTCGGTACCTGCCTGCAGAGAGGTCTCTCCGGCATCCACGCAGTAGATCTTCTCCGCGCCCAGCTCTGCGGAACCCATGCGGTCCATCGTCAGGTAGTAGGAACCCAGAACCATGTCCTGTGTAGGAACGGTCACGGGTCCGCCGTCCTGCGGACGCAGCAGGTTGTTGGCGGAAAGCATCAGGATACGCGCTTCCGCCTGTGCCTCGGCAGACAGAGGCACATGAATTGCCATCTGGTCGCCGTCGAAGTCCGCGTTGAACGCGGTGCAGTTCAGGGGATGCAGCTTCAGAGCGCGTCCGTCCACCAGCACCGGCTCAAACGCCTGAATGCCCAGACGGTGCAGGGTGGGAGCACGGTTCAGCATAACGGGGTGATCCTTAATGATGACATCCAGAGCGTCCCAAACCTCGGTGACACCCTTATCCACCATCTTCTTGGCAGACTTGATGTTATTGGCAGTACCGTCCTCTACCAGCTTCTTCATGATGAAGGGACGGAACAGCTCCACAGCCATTTCCTTGGGTACGCCGCACTGGTAGATCTTCAGCTCAGGACCGACCACGATAACGGAACGTCCGGAGTAGTCTACGCGCTTGCCCAGCAGGTTCTGGCGGAAACGTCCCTGCTTGCCCTTCAGCAGATCGGACAGGGACTTCAGCGCACGGTTGTTGGCACCGGTCACGGCACGGCCGCGGCGACCGTTATCGATCAGAGCATCCACAGCCTCCTGCAGCATCCGCTTCTCATTGCGCACAATGATATCGGGAGCGCTCAGCTGGATCAGTCTCTTCAGACGGTTGTTGCGGTTGATGACACGCCGGTACAGGTCGTTCAGGTCCGACGTAGCGAACCGTCCGCCATCCAGCTGCACCATAGGACGCAGCTCGGGGGGGATGACGGGCAGCACGTCAATAACCATCCATTCCGGCTTATTGTGGGAGATACGGAAAGCATCCACCACCTCCAGGCGCTTGACGATACGCGCCTTCTTCTGTCCGGAGGAATCCTTCAGCTCTGCATGCAGCTGGGCAGACAGCGCTTCCAGATCCACATCCATCAGCAGCTTCTTCACTGCCTCAGCACCCATGCCTGCCTGGAAATCGTCCTCATACTTCTCGCGATAGTCACGGTACTCCTTTTCGGAGAGGATCTGATTCTTGGTCAGGGGCGTTTCACCGGGATCGGTGACGATATAGTTGGCAAAATACAGGACCTTCTCCAGAATACGGGGGCTGATATCCAGCAGCAGACCCATCCGGGAGGGGATTCCCTTAAAATACCAGATGTGAGAGACCGGGGTCGCCAGCTCGATATGACCCATGCGCTCACGGCGCACCTTGGCGCGGGTCACTTCCACGCCGCAACGGTCGCAGATCTTACCCTTATAGCGGATTTTCTTGTACTTACCGCAGTGGCACTCCCAGTCCTTGGTCGGTCCAAAGATCCGTTCGCAGAACAGGCCGTCCCGCTCAGGCTTCAGTGTGCGGTAGTTGATGGTTTCAGGCTTTTTGACCTCGCCGTAGGACCACTCGCGGATCTGCTCCGGGGAAGCCATGCCGATCTTAATGGCATCAAAAGCAATGTTGTTGCCGGTATTGTTATCAGTCATTTGGCTGTAATCCTCCTTACATGATTCAGAATTGATGGGGCGTATTCAGAGCAATTCCGAATCACTCTTCGTCCATATCCGCGCCGAGATCCACATCTACATCAGCGCCTGCGTCTTCGGGAGCATCCTCCATCTCAAAGCCGGAATCCGTGAATTCCGCTTCCTCCGCAAATGCGCGGTGCCGGTCATCCTCCGCATCCATCCGTGCCAGATTGAAGGTATCCATTGCGTCCTCGTCCTCTTTCAGCTCAATGGCATCGCCGTTCTCATCCAGAACCTGAATATCCAGACACAGGGACTGCAGCTCCTTCACCAGAACCTTAAAGGACTCCGGCACGCCGGGCTGAGGTACGTTGTGACCCTTGACAATGGACTCGTAGGTGCGGACACGTCCGGTCACATCGTCGGACTTCACCGTCAGGATCTCCTGCAGAGTGTAAGCAGCACCGTAAGCTTCCAGTGCCCAAACTTCCATTTCGCCGAAGCGCTGTCCGCCGAACTGTGCCTTGCCGCCCAGAGGCTGCTGTGTTACCAGAGAGTACGGACCAGTGGAACGTGCGTGGATCTTATCATCCACCAGGTGGTGCAGCTTCAGGAAGTACACATAGCCCACCGTAACCTTGTTGTCAAATGCCTCGCCGGTGCGTCCATCATACAGGGTGGTCTTTCCGTCAGGACTCAGACCCGCCTGCTGAAGCATATCGCTGATGTCCTTCTCGTTGGCGCCGTCAAAGATCGGCGTTGCGACCTTGTAGCCCAGTGCATGGGCTGCATAGCCCAGATGGACCTCCAGCACCTGTCCGATGTTCATACGGGAAGGCACGCCCAGAGGATTCAGCACAATATCCAGCGGAGTGCCATCGGGCAGGAAAGGCATATCCTCCTGCGGCAGAACACGGGACACAACACCCTTGTTGCCGTGACGACCTGCCATCTTATCGCCCACCTGGATCTTACGCCGCTGGGCAATATAGATCCGGACCACCTGATTGACGCCCGGTCCCAGCTCATCGCCGTTTTCACGGGTAAAGACCTTGGCATCCACAATGATGCCGGATTCGCCGTGGGGAACCTTCAGAGAGGTGTCCCGGACCTCCCGCGCCTTTTCACCGAAAATTGCGCGCAGCAGGCGCTCCTCTGCGGTGAGGTCGGTCTCGCCCTTAGGTGTGACCTTGCCAACCAGAATGTCGCCGGCATGAACCTCCGCGCCAATGCGGATGATGCCGTTTTCGTCCAGGTCCTTCAGGGCATCCTCGCCCACGTTGGGGATATCCCGGGTAATTTCCTCGGGTCCCAGCTTGGTATCCCGGGAATCGATCTCATACTCCTCAATATGAATAGAGGTGTAGTAATCCTCCCGGATCAGGCGCTCGTTCAGCAGAACGGCGTCCTCGTAATTATAGCCTTCCCAGGTCATGAAGCCAACCAGAATGTTCCGGCCCAAGGCGATCTCGCCCTGATCGGTAGCGGGTCCGTCCGCCAGTACCGTGGGATCCTCGATCTCGCCGTTTGCACCGATCCGCTTTCCGTGGACCCGTTCGCCCACGGAAACAATGGGACGCTGGTTGATGCAGGTGCCGTGGTTGGACCGCAGGAACTTCGTCAGCTTATAATCCTTAACGTTTCCGTCGTCGTACTTCACCTTCACATGGCGGGCATCCACGGAAACGACCTCGCCGTCGCCCTCCGCCAGGATCACGACCTCAGAGTCAATGCAGATCTTATGCTCCATGCCGGTACCCACGATGGGAGCCTCCGGGCGCAGCAGAGGCACAGCCTGCCGCTGCATGTTTGCGCCCATCAGCGCACGGTTTGCATCATCGTTGGGCAGGAAGGGAATCATGGCGGTTGCGATGGACACCATCATACGCGGAGACACGTCGATGTAGTCCACCAGTTCCTTATCCACCTCCACGATCTCATCCCGGTGGCGGGCGGTGATACGGGCATTGATGAGGCAGCCGTTTTCATCCAGCGGCTCCGCAGCCTGACCGACAATGTAATTGTCCTCTTCATCCGCCGTCATATAGGTAACTTCGGTGGCAACATGGAAGGTCTCCTTATCCACCTTACGGTAAGGAGCCTCGATAAAGCCGTACTCATTGATGCGGGCATAGGTTGCCAGATAGGAAATCAGACCGATGTTGGGACCTTCGGGAGTCTCAATGGGGCACATACGACCATAGTGGCTGTAGTGTACGTCTCGGACCTCCATGTTGGCACGCTCGCGGCTCAGACCGCCGGGACCCAGAGCGGACAGGCGGCGCTTGTGGGTCAGCTCTGCCAGAGGGTTGGTCTGGTCCATGAACTGAGACAGGGGGCTGGAACCGAAGAACTCCTTGATGGCAGCGGTGACGGGGCGGATGTTGATCAGGCTCTGGGGAGTGACCACGTCCAGATCCTGAATGGTCATGCGCTCCCGGATGACCCGCTCCATCCGGCTGAAGCCGATGCGGAACTGGTTCTGCAGCAGCTCGCCCACGCAGCGCAGACGGCGGTTACCCAGATGGTCGATATCGTCCTTGTTGGAGATACCGTGTCCCAGACCGTTCATATAATTAATAGAGCACAGAATATCATCGATGACAATGTGCTTAGGAACCAGAGCGTCCTTGTGGAGCTTGATCTGCTCCTTCAGCTCTTCGCCGGAGTACTGGCTCAGCAGCTCCTGCAGCACCTCATAGCGTACACGCTCCTTGATGCCGCATTCCTTCAGCGGGTCAAAGTCCACATAGTGGTTCAGGTCGCACATCTTGTTGGAAATGACCTTCAGCGGCTCGCCATCCACATCGATGGTAACTTCGCTGACGCCCACGGCGTCCATTTCCTTTGCCTCTTCCGCTGTCAGCAGGTGTCCCTCTTCAAACATGATCTCGCCGGTGGTGGGGTTTGCTACGGGATACACCAGCTTGTAGCCGGTCACTCTTGCCCACAGGGACAGCTTCTTGTTGAATTTGTAACGACCAACGATGGACAGGTCATACCGGCGGGGATCGAAGAACAGGTTGTTCATCAGGGTCTCGCTGGCTTCCACCGTGGGAGGCTCGCCGGGACGCAGCTTGCGGTAGATCTCCAGCATGGCGTCCTCATAGGTCTTGCAGGGGTCCTTCTCCAGCGTTGCCATCACGCGGGGATCATCGCCGAACTGCTCGCGGATCTCCGCGTCGGTCTTGATGCCCAGCGCACGGATCAGGCAGGTAATGGGCAGCTTGCGGTTCTTATCGATCCGCACCCAAAAGACCTCCGAAGCATCGGTCTCATATTCTAGCCAGGCGCCGCGGTAGGGGATGACAGTTGCGCTCAGCAGGGGCAGATCCGTTTTCAGGTCCAGGTCCTTGCCGTAGTACACGCCGGGGGAACGCACGATCTGGGAAACCACGACACGCTCTGCGCCGTTGATGACAAAAGTGCCGGAATGGGTCATCAGGGGAAAGTCGCCCATGAAGATCTCCTGCTCCTTGATCTCCTCGGTCTCCTTGTTCCGCAGGCGAACCTTCACCTTCAGAGGGGCGGCATATGTGGCATCCCGCGCCTTGCACTCCTCCACGTCATACTTCGGCGGTTCGTCCATTTTGTAATCAATGAAGCTCAACTCCAGATTTCCCTGGTAGTCATTGATACAGCCGACATCTGCGAATACTTCCCGCAGACCGGCGTCCCAGAACCACTGGTAGGACTTCTTCTGAATTTCCAGAAGGTTCGGCATGGGCATGCATTCCTCGTGCCGGGCAAAGCACTTACGAAGGGTCTTTCCGTAATACTTGTCTTTGGCCATCTGTCTTTCACGCAACCTTTCTTTCGCCTTTTGCAGAGACGGTCCGCCAATCTGCCAAGGCAATCTATTTTCCTCCGGTGAGTACGGTGTACCTAAGTTAGATACGCACGGCGTTGTTGTTAGATATTTCGCACGTCACTCTTGTTTTTCTGTATGGAATATGCTATCTTGTTTTTGTAAGTTGGGGAATAGAAATTTGTCCCCATGATTACAAGCGATTTATTTTATCATGTCTTTTATTCGTTGTCAAGTCTTTCCCACTCATTCTTTTCCAGAATGGGTGGTTTTTTCTTTTTTCGTTCTGGCTCCACCAATTAACCGCAGAAACCCGTAACAGCAGGCTACCCTATCAGAGGAAAAACAGCCGCAGAAGCTTTTCCGCCGCAGTTGTCCTGCATTTTTTGCATTTTTCCGGGTTATGTGATATCATTAAAAAACATAATAAATTCGATATTGATAAGGATGTAACTGTATGAAAAATTATCAGGAGCTGATCGGTAAAATCATCATCGCTGCTGCAATCATTGCCACCGGCGTTTTGATCGCAACCGCAATCAAGGTTGGGTGCGCCAGTATCGGCAGCCAAATCGCCGCCGCGATCCTGCAATAATCATTCGCGGTTCCAGCAAATCGTTCGCCGGATCGTCCCCCGCATACGCATCGGGATACATTCCCTGTTTCTCCTGAAATAAAGCAGCCCGGACATTTTCTGTCCGGGCTGCTTCTCATATTCACCGTTTGTCAGACACCGTGCAAAGCAGCATCAGTCGTACAGGTCCTCATCGTCGTAATCCTCATACTCAGAGCCGAACTTCCGGGTCAGGCATTTCTTCATACCGCTGCACCCAACGGACAGATCATGCCATCCGCCAATCAGAAGGCACACAAAGGCGGCAAATGCCAGGCTTGCCCCGATAATCTTCATCACCATTCTTGCAGTCTTACTCATAGAAAATCCTCCTCCACCGGAACGGTTTCCGTCACTGTTTTCTTTATCTTAAACGGTTTTTGCAGATTTTACAACTGGTTTTTAAAATATTTCCGTCTCCCGCCTGTCAGCGCGCATACCTTTCATCATCAAAGTCCTTTACCCGCTCCTGCAGCCGGTTATCGTACACGCAGATGGTATAGCCCGGACGCATGGCACAGCGAATGGCGATCTGGCGCGCATCTTCAATATCATCTGCCGGAAACAGCTCCCGAAATTCCTCTTCCCCATCCATTCGACCCATGACCCAAAACCTCGCACCGCTATCCATTCCGTAGACCTCCTGTATCAATGTTCAGCGTTATCATAGCACAGCCTCCCGGCAGTTTCCAGCCCCTCTTTCCATGCTTCAGATAAAAAAGGAGACGGTCAAATGACCGTCTCCCGTAATGTTTTGATACCGCTTACTTCTCTGCTGCGGCAGCGCTTTGACAATAGCGCTGCAAAATCACTGCTACCTGGCAGCGGTAAGCCGTCCCAGCGGGGTTGATCTTTCCATTGCTGCCCTGGATCAAGCCTCTGGATGCCGCCCAGTTCATTGCTTCTGTGGCATACGGAGCAATGGCAGTCACATCCTCATATCCGGCAAGTCCCATTACACCGGCAATGTTCTTACCATCTAAGGTGTAAAATCTAAACAAAAACGTTGCAAACTGCTGCCGGGTAATGGGTGCATTGGGACTGAACGCCGCAGCGCTGGTTCCGCTGGTAATGCCGTTTTCCGCCGCCCAGGCGATTGCCTTGGCATAATAGCTGTCCGCCGCCACATCCGTAAAGGCGGCGCTTGCCTTCGGCTCCGGAGAACCAGCCATCCGCCACAGCACGGTTGCCAGTTGACCGCGCGTCATCGTGGCATAGGGAGCAAAGCTGGTGGCTGTCTTGCCGGAGAAAAGTCCATTTTCATAGGCATACAGCACACCGCTGTAATACCAGTCACTCTCCGCCACATCTGCGAAAGGCTCCCGGATGATACTGATGCGTCCCTGTGCCTTGGCATATGCCGTGGGAACGGTTCCCTTCAGGTTTTCCGTAATGTAGTTGATCAGCACCTGATTGTCCAGCATGATGGAATCCTTGATCATCTTGTCCTTCTGGAACATATTCAAGCCATCGCCGGCATCCTTCAGCATATAGTTGTGGGATGCCACTGTGTAGGTTTTCTTCAAATCAATGGATTTTCCGTGGATCTTGACGTCCTTTACCCGGTAGGGTCCGTCCACAGAGACGAACATCTTGTTGTCATCCGTCTTCACCGAGGACGGAATGGTGGTGTCAATGGTATAGGTCATTCCGGAGACCTGCAAAAAGCCACCGTTCTCGCCTGGCGTGGAACGGGACGCCATTTCCAGCGCATCCAGAATTTGCTGACCGGTGGCTTCCACCACGCACAGTCCGTTGCCATACGGATGCACCGCAATGATCTGCTCATAGGTGATATCGCCGGCGGGAATGGTAGCACGGATGCCACCGCCGTTTACAATGGCAATGTCCGCTCCGCCGATTTCCCGGTAAGCATCCGCCACCAGATCTCCCAGGTTGGTTTCCTGATTCCGGATGGCACGGGTCGTTCCGTCCGCCTCTGTGATGGTCAGGTCCACGTCCGTCTTAGCGACTACCTTTTTCAGCAGCGCGTCATTCTTTGCCTGAATACCTTTGACAAACGTATCCACCGTATCATTTTTCTTGGTGTAATCCGCCGCCGCGACCAATCCGGTGGTCACCTTGCCATCCGTCTTGATGACCAGCTTGCCGATGTTGGCAAGCTTGGTGCCTGTAGAGGTCAGCAGGACCGTCTTACCGTCCTTATCGCTGATTCCCTGAGAGGGGATCGTGCTGTGGGAATGCCCGTCGATAAATGCAGACAGTCCGGAAACGTTCTCAATGATGTCACTGGACCGCCAGGGGGCGCTCTGCTCATCGGTGCCGCAGTGTCCCACAGCGATCACATAATCCGCTCCCTCCGCCTTGGCGGCGTCAATGGCGTTCTGCACCGCGTCATACAGCTCTTTGCCGTCTCCGCCGTTGCAGAAGCCGTAAATATACTCGCCCTTATCGTTCTGGAAATACGTCGGCGTGGACTTTGTGATGGCTTCCGGCGTATCAATGCCCACATATGCCACCTTCGTATCGCCGTACTCGATCATCTTATAAGCATCAAACACCGGCTTTCCCGTGGTCAGATCCATCAAATTGCAGCAGATGTAACCGGAATCCAGCTCATTTGCCAGCTTGAAAAATTGGTCGATCCCGTAATCAAATTCATGGTTTCCGGGCACCGTCACATCATAGCCCACCTGATTCATGATATCCACAGGATACTGTCCCGCAGACAGGGTGCCCAGCGCTTCGCCCTGCACCGCATCTCCGGCATCCACCAGAGAGACATAATCCGTCGCCCGCTTCATGTCATCCCGGTATGCCGCCAGTCCGGCATAGCCAATGCCGCTGTCCACCGCACAGTGCACATCGTTGGTATACAGCACCACAATGTCACCCTTTGCCACTGTTGTTGTCGTATCCGCAGCAGCCGCTTCTGTACCCACAGAAAACAGCATCGCTGCCGACATCGCCAGGGACAGCCATCCGCTGACCTTTTTCATGAAAAAACCTCCTCCAGAATTCAAATTCGGTCTCTTGCCTGATGAGTTCAGTATAAAGCTTTTCCCGCTGGAAGGGAAGTCCTCCAGTCTCGCAAGCCGTGAGAAAAAGAGCATTATTTTTTGTGGATATTTTTCGCTTTTCTTGGAAACTTTTTCTCTGCGGACCAATAGTATTTTGAAAATCACCGTGATAAAATGGCTAATAGAAATCATTCCGCAGAAAGGAACGTGCTCTATATGAAAACACTGCTGAAAGGCGGCGCCGTGGTCTCCGGCAGCGGAGCAAAACGGGCGGATATCCTCATTGACGGAGAGAAAATCGCCAAGATCGCCCGCGGTCTTTCTGACCCGCAGGCAGATGTGGTAGATGTGACCGGCTGCCTGCTGTTCCCGGGCTTTATTGACGCGCACACGCACTTTGACCTAGATGTGTGCAATACCACCACCGCGGACAACTTTGAAACCGGCAGCCGCGCGGCTCTCCGCGGCGGCACCACTACCATCATTGATTTTGCCTGCCCCAACAAGGGGGAATCCCTCCAATACGGTCTGGATCTCTGGCACAAAAAAGCCGACGGAAGAACCTATTGTGATTACGGCTTCCACATGACCATTGACGACTGGAACGAGCACATTCAGGCGGAGCTTCCACAGATGTTCGCCGCCGGAATTTCTTCCTTTAAAATGTACCTGACCTACCCCGCCATGATGATCGGTGACGGCGATATTTATCTGGCGCTGAAGCAGCTCAAGCGCATGGGCGGCATTGCCGGGGTCCACTGTGAAAACGCCGGTGTTATTGACGCCAGGATTGCTGAACGGAAGGCTGCCGGAAAAATGGGCGTCGGCTCCCATCCCATGTCCCGCCCGGATTATCTGGAGGCGGAAGCGGTTTCCCGCCTGCTGCGCATCGCACAGGCAGCCGACTGTCCCGTGGTCATCGTACACCTGACCAACCACGAAGCCCTGCGGGAGGTAGAGCTTGCCCGAAAACGCGGACAGACGGTGTATGTGGAGACCTGTCCCCAATATCTGATTCTGGACGACTCCGTTTACTATCAGGAGGATTTCTCCGCAGCCGCCCGCTATGTCTGCGCTCCACCTCTGCGGGACCGGTCGGAGCACGCCTACCTGTGGCGGGCGCTGCGCCGCGGTGAGATCCAGACCATCTCCACCGATCACTGTTCCTTCACTCTGGCACAGAAGGATGCCGGACGGGAGGATTTCACCAAGATTCCCGGTGGACTCCCCGGTGTGGAGACTCGCGGCGAACTGATCTATACCTACGGTGTTGCCAAGCGGCAGATCAACCTTGCCACCATGTGCCGCTGTCTGAGCGAGAATCCCGCCCGGCTTTACGGACTGTATCCCCGAAAGGGCATCCTGCGCCGTGGGAGCGATGCGGACATCGTGGTTTATGACCCCCGCATCCACCACACCATCACCGCAGAGGATTCCGTCTCTGCCGCAGGCTACTCCCCCTATGAGGGCATCACGACCTCCGGCAGCATTTCCCGCGTCTATCTGCGGGGACGTCTGGCTGTGGAATACGGTCAGATCCTATGTGGTCCCGAGGGAAAATACATGGTCCGCGGAAAAAACAGCCTGTAAGTTTTTTAAAGAATGGAGCTCCAGCCACTCCGCTGGACCTCCATTCTTTTTCTGTACCGCGTCTGGAAGCCCTTGTCTCCCTTCTCTTTCCTATGATAAAATAGAGATCATTGATTCTCCGGTGCTGCCGCACCTCCCGGTAAACCTCCCTATCTGCTTTTACCGGAATCTTCTCAAGAAAGGCGGAACCTCTCCGTGAACCTATGCGACTATTCCACCATCCGGGAACTGCTCTCCCGGCATGGATTCCACTTCTCCAAATCTCTGGGGCAGAACTTTCTCATTGACGCCAGCATCCCCATTCAGATTGCCGAAGCATCCGGGGCAGATGACACCTGCTGTGTTCTGGAAATCGGTCCCGGCATCGGTCCCCTGACCTCTCAGCTGGCACGCCGCGCCAGAAAGGTAGTTGCCGTGGAGCTGGATCAAACGCTGCTTCCCGTTCTGGCGGAAACACTGGCAGATTTCAGCAATGTAGAGGTCATCTCCGGCGACATCATGAAGCTGGACCTTCCGCAGCTGGTGCAGGAGCATTTTGATGGACTGACCCCTATCGTATGCGCCAACCTTCCCTACAACATCACCACTCCCGTGCTGACCAAGCTGGCGGAAAGCGGTCTTTTCCACTCTCTGACCGTGATGATCCAGAAGGAGGTCGCCCAGCGGGTCTGCGCCGCGCCGGGCGCGCCTGAATGCGGCGCGTTTTCCCTGCTGATGCAGTACCGCATGAATACCGAGCTTCTTTTCGATGTACCAAAGGAGTGCTTCCACCCTGCCCCCAAGGTCACCTCTGCCGTGATCCGCTGCACACGGCTGCCCGCGCCAGCCGTATCCGTCAGTAACGAAGCCTTTTTCTTCCGTGTGATCCGTGGTGCGTTCCTGCTGCGGCGGAAAACGCTGCTGAACAGCCTTTCCTCCGCGTTTCCGGAATATGGAAAGGACCGCATCCGCAGCGCCATCACCGCCTGCGGTCTGCCGGAGACCATCCGGGGGGAACGCCTGTCCCTTCAGCAGCTTGCCGCTCTCTCCGAACTCCTGCTGCCGCAGGAGAAGTGACCCATCCCTCTTGATTTACAGGCGACTTTCCTGTATACTTATGGACGCTGATATTGGGTAACGAATGGTACTGTTTTGCTTTTATTCCAATCTTTCATTTTTCAGGAGGAGATTTCATGTCGACAAAGGCTTATTATTCCAGAAATGAAATCGGACCGGGCAAGGTCGGTTTCTCCAAGACCCGCTCCATCATTGAGGCTCCGTTTTACGGCAACAATGTCATCAAGATCAATACCCTGAGAGAGGCATACAACCTGGCAAAGAATTCTCCCGGCACGGTGGTCACGGATATGCCCGTCTACCGCGGCGAGGAATTCGGTCTGGAGCCGGACGCCAAGGTCCTGCTGTTCAACGACGGTTCCATTACCGGACGCTATGCTCCCGCCCGCCGCATCACCGGAAAGCCCGGCGTCAATACCACCGCGCTGGATAAGATCGTCATGGATGCCGTGTACGACACCCGTTGGAAAACCATGTACCACGCCGAAACCTACATTGGTCTGGACCCGGAGTTCATGGTCAAGGCGCATCTGCTCATTCCTGAAGGAGAGGAAAATCTTCTCTACAACTGGATGCTGAACTTCCAGTACCTGTCTCCGGAATATGTGAAGATGTATAAAAGCTCCAAGCCCGTGGGCGATGGTAAGGAGCCGGATATCTATATCTTCTCTGACCCCCAGTGGACCGGCGCTCCCGGTCAGGAGGATGTCTGCGACCCCAAGTGCCTGTGCTATTTCAACACGGAGACCAACTGCGCCGCTATTCTGGGCATGCGTTATTTCGGTGAACACAAGAAGGGTACGCTGACACTGGCATGGGCAATCGCCAACCGCAACGGCTACGCCAGCTGCCACGGCGGTCAGAAGGAGTACACGCTGCCCGACGGACGTAAGTTCGTCTCCGCTGTGTTTGGTCTGTCCGGCTCCGGCAAGTCTACGCTGACCCATGCGAAGCACGGCGGCAAGTATCCCTCCATCAAGGTCCTGCACGACGATGCGTTCATCATCAACTCCGATACCTGCTCCTCCATTGCACTGGAGCCTACCTATTTCGATAAGACCGCCGATTACCCGGTCAACTCCCCGGATAACAAGTATCTGCTGACAGCCCAGAACTGCTCCGCCACAATGGACGAGGACGGCAAGATCGTTCTGGTGACTGAGGACGTCCGCAACGGCAACGGTCGCGCCATCAAATCCAAGCTGTGGTCTCCCAACCGGGTGGATAAGATCGACTCTCCGGTCAACGCCATCTTCTGGATCATGAAGGATCCCACCATTCCTCCCATCGTCCGTCTGAAGGGCGCCTCCCTTGCCTCCGCTATGGGTGCGACCCTTGCCACTAAGCGCTCCTCTGCAGAACGGCTGAAGGCTGGCGTGGACCCCAATGCTCTGGTCGTGGAGCCGTATGCGAATCCCTTCCGCACCTATCCGCTGGTGAATGACTACGAAAAGTTCAAGAAGCTGGTGGCTGAAAAGAACGTCGCCTGCTACATCATTAACACCGGCGAATTCATGGGCAAGAAGGTCCAGAAGGAGGACACTCTCGGTGTTCTGGAAGCCGTGGTGGAAGGACGCGCCCAGTTCAAGCCCTGGGGGCCCTTCTCCGATATTGAGATCTGCGAATGGGAGGGCTTCGTTCCCGACCTGAAGGACAGCAGCTATGTGGAGCAGCTGAAAGCCCGTATGCAGGACCGCCTGTCCTATATTCAGAATCTGGACACCGCAGAGGGCGGCTTCAATAAGCTTCCCGCAGATGCCGCCGAGGCAATCCAGCGGGTCGTTGACGAGGCAAACAGCCTGTAATCTCTCTAAGCTTATCATACCAAAAGAAACAGGACTGAGACGGTTTCCGTTCTCAGTCCTGTTCTTCTTTATACACCCGGTGAGTTTTCTGGCTGTCCGGGCTATCATCGCCCAGCGCCGCCAATTCACGAAGCTGCGACTCTCCAAACACGGAAATTCCATGCGCCGTCAGCAGCTCTGCTGTCACTCCATCTCCGTGGACCAGCTTTTTCTGAAAGCTGCCATCGTAAATCTGTCCGCTTCCGCAGGAAGGGCTTCTCTCCTTTAATACCGCTTCCTGACAGCCCAGAAGCTGCGCCAGGCGCAGTGTCTCCTCCGCTCCCCGGCGGTAGCTTTCCGTCACGTCTCCGCCGACCTTTGTCACCACTTGGTTTCCCCTGCGCTCCGCAGGCGCACGCGGCGTCGACAAGCCGCCCAGCTGCTCCGGGCAGACAGGCACCAGCTCATACTGTTCCTTTAACTGCTCGATCTCCGGATGTGCCTTCGCCTGTCCGTCATAGCGGCAGTGTACTCCCAGCAGGCACGCGGAGATCAAAATTCTCCGTCTCACGTGGGACCTCCCACCGGGAGGTCCATTCCATTCAGCACCGCCGCAGTCAGACAGTCTCCCTGATAAACCAGCTTCAAGGAAAAGAAGGGTGTATTTTCCTCCAGCAGCTTCAGAAAAATCCGGTCCCCCTCCCACATGGGTAATTCCAGCAGGCAGCTCTTTTCGATCCACTCCAGCTCTCCCTCCGTGCAAACCTGCTGCCGTCCTGTCCACGCCGTGGCGGTGAACAGGTGCATATACTCCGTTGGCGCTTCATCAGACACAAACGTCACAATTCCACGGTAACGGTAATCCTGCAAAAGCAGTCCCGTCTCCTCTCTGCATTCCCGCAGGATGCAGTCCTCCGGACTTTCGCCCTCCTCAAATTTTCCGCCCACGCCAATCCATTTATCATGGTTGACGTCATGCTTCTTCTTTGTTCTATGCAGCATCAGGTACTGTGACCCCCGCTCCAGGTAGCATAGGGTGCTGTTGATTGCCATTCCCAGTCTCCTCTCTCCGTAAAAATCCTTTTTTCGATCATAACACGCTCTCTCTTCTCCCGCAAGAACTGCGGTTGGAAAATATAAAATCGTCTCATGGATTCCAAATTCCTACGCTCCAAAAGTCCTCTCTCCAGAGACAAGCGTCCAGCGAGTATTGTCGCTTTCTACAATTTTTTGCGAAATTATTCTTTCCGGATAATCTATTTTCACAAAATATATCATGTTCCGCGAAACAGCCGTTGACATTTACAAGGTGCTTTGCTATGATGCAACCATCATAAACGCGATGACACAGAGTAGTACGCAGGGCGGTCCTCTCAGAGAAGTGCCGGATGGTGCAAGGCACAGCGCGACCAAGCTGCCGAACTGGCTGTATAGCGGCTGCGTTGAACTTTAGTAAATGCAGACGGGTGCTCCCGTTATAGAAGCAGGGATATGATGGTATCCCGTAGAGTGTGTTTCGTATAACGAAGCAAAGAAGAGTGGTACCGCGGATGGTTTCAGCCTTTCGTCTCTTCTGCCAACCGGCAGGAAAGACGAAAGGTTTTTTGTTTTCCTGCCCACCATCAAATTTTTTTGCAGGAGGAGCAAATCAATGAAGCCCAACAACAAAATTCCCAAAACACCTTTCTTTGCCGCGTTCTCTGTAGGCGCTGTGCTGTTCTCCGCCCACGCCGGCGGCGGATTTGCCACCGGCAACCAGGCAAATACCTATTATGTCGGTCTCGGCTGGACCGGTATCGTATCCGCTATTGCCGCCATGCTGCTGCTGACCCTGACCATGCGGGAAGCCATGATCATGTATAACTCCCGTGGTTTAACCAGCTATAAGCAGCTGTTTGAAACGCTGTACCATCCCTTCGACAAGATCGAGTGGGCATTTGAGATTTTCTTCTACATCATGGTGTTGATGGCTGTTGCCGCCGCTATTTCCGGCGCTGCTTCCGCCCTGAATAACTACTTCTCCCTGAACTATTACCTGGGTGTTTTTGTGGTCGGCGCCATCGTGCTGACGCTTACCATCTTCGGTGCAGGCATTGTCCGTGCCGCTTCCACCTACATGGGCATGGCAATCCTTGTCACTGCCATCACCATCTACATCATCGGCATCTTCAAGAGCGACAGCGGCATCTATTCCGTGCTGGCTGCTGATTTCCAGACCACCGGCTTTGCCAACATGCCGAAAGCCATTCTCAACGCCTTTACCTACGCCGGCTTCCAGTGTGTGACCCTTCCCACTATGATTGCCTGCGGCACTACCATGAAGAGCAAGGAGGGCTGCGCCAAGGCAATGTGGATCTCCTTCGTAATGAACGCTGTGGCATTGGTTCTCTCCGTGTTCATGCTCATGAGCTGGCAGAGCGTTTATACCTCTGTGGAGGGCGGCTCCACCATTCCCACCCTCACGGTCTGCAAGGTCATTGGCATTCCCGCTATGGTAGCTGTTTACGGCACCTGCCTGCTGCTCTGCCTGATCTCCACCGGCGTGACCACCATTTTCGGCTTCGTTGCCCGGTTTGAAAAGCTCCCCATTTTCCGCGGCATTCAGTCCGCCCCCGCCCGCAGCGCCATCGTCTCCGCATTTATCATCGTCCTCTCCATGACCATTTCCATGGCAGGTCTGACCAATATCATCAAGTACGGCTACGGCTACTGCGGTTATCTGGGCATTGCCACAGTCGTGGTTCCCTTCCTGACCGTCGGCGTGTATAAAAACCGCAAATACTGCAAGGAGCATGCCTTTGCCAACGCGGAGGAAGCCGCTCCCGCAGCCTCCCGCTCCGCAGCCCGTCCGGCTGTTGCCGAGGCGGAATAATTTCCAAAAAATCATTTTAATTGATCTATCATAACGAGGTGTTTATCATGCAGAAATCACTTTTCCCCGGATACACTGTAGGTCCTGACGCCTACGAGGACATTGCAAACATCTGCCCGGCTTACGGTAAAAAAGCCGCTATCATCGGCGGCAAGAAAGCGCTGGCTGCGGCAGAGGACAAGATTCGGAAAGCCGTTGAGGGTTCCGGCATTGAGATCACCGGCACCTTCTGGTACGGCGGCGAGGCTTCCCGCGAAAACATGGACATGCTCCGCCCCCAAGTAGCGGATGCAGACATGATCTTCGCGGTAGGCGGCGGCAAAGCCATTGATACCTGCAAGGTCCTCTCTCATGAGACCAACCGTCCCTTCTTCACCTTCCCCACCATTGCTTCTACCTGTGCCTCCTGTACCAGCTTGGGCA
Source organism: uncultured Dysosmobacter sp. (assembly GCA_934565855.1). Lineage (GTDB taxonomy): Bacteria > Bacillota > Clostridia > Oscillospirales > Oscillospiraceae > Oscillibacter. The sequence continues at coordinate 135,219 of CAKTIO010000005.1, read as the reverse complement.
TTGTGTATCACCCGGACGGGAGCCTGCGGGAATACTCCTTCTCCAAAATCCCGCCCAATCACATTTTTATTGACACGGAAATCATCGCCAATGCGCCTGTGCGCTATCTTTGGGCGGGCATGGGCGATACCATGGCAAAGCACTATGAATGCACCATTTCCTCCCGCAACGATATTCCCGCCCATTCAGACGCGATGGGCATTGCTCTGAGCAGCATGTGTGCAGAGCCCATTGTCCGCTGGGGGCAGCAGGCTATGGCAGACTGTGAAGCGCACCGCATCACTCCGGAGCTGACGGAAATTATTGAGGCGATCATCATTTCCACTGGCTTCGTCTCTAACTTTGTACAGGTGGATTACACCACCGGCATGGCACACGCCATGTATAATGGTTTCACCATCCTCCCCGCTATGGAAGCCAACCACCACCTGCACGGCGAGGTCGTTTCCTATGGCATTCTGGTCATGCTGACGGCAGACCATCAGTATGAAGAGCGGGACCGCCTGATGGCTTTCAATAAATCCATCGGTTTGCCCACCTGTCTGGCAGATATCCATGCTAAGCCGGAGGACCTGCCCGCTGTTACGGAGAAGGCACTGGCTGGCATTGACGTCCGGAAATGGCCGTATCCCGTTACGCAGCAGATGCTTATTGACGCAGTCATGGAACTGGAAAAGGCACAGTAATCTATTAGACGAAATAAAGTCAGGGGCTGGCATGAAAACGATGCCAGCCCCTGACTTTGTTTCTGAAAGCAGTCAAGGGAAAACGCCCTCAAATAAGTATAAAAAACCCTGTAATCACTGAGATTACAGGGTTTCTTTCTGTCATAACTCAACACTATAGATTTTTTCGAAATTTGCTTTCGAAAAAATCCGTGCATGACAGCAAGAAAAAACTTGATGCGCAACGCTTACTTGTCTTCCGGTTTTTCCGTTGTGTCGGAGACCACACCTTCCAGCAAGTCTGTCACGACTTGATTGAGCTGTGCGGCATTCTTGGATGTGATGACCGGCGTGTCCGACTGAGACTCAATGTCTTTTCTGGTTCGCCCTGCGACCTGGCCGCCCGCCTTGGCAACTGCCAGATTCTCTTGGAAAGTCGTCGGCTTGCGATCCTTCGAGAACTGCGTGGTAGTGGCCTCTGCCAGCATGTTCAGCACCAGTTCCAGTGTCGTCATGTTATCACGAAGGTTTTCCTTTTTCAAGCCCTTCAGGTTTTTGTACTGCCGGGTAGACATGCCGGACCATGCACGGGAGATCTCATCCGTGAGTATGGCATACTCGACGCCCTTCTGCACACCGCGGGCATCCCATTCATCCGTCAATTCTTTGCGGACTTGGATGGCCTGCAGCCGTTGGTTGATCCATTCACGGCTGTACCCCTTCTTGAGGTAGGTCTCCAAAGCCCGGTCAATAGTCAGCTCTGGATCAATTGTCTCCTCGATACGCTCTCTACCGACCTGTGCCAGCCACAGTTTGAACGGCTCTGCCTTCGGGGAAGGAATGGACTGGATGATACGGAGAAGCTGCTCCGTGTCGGCTACATCAGTCAATCGTTTTTTGCCATCCGAAGCGGTCATTTTCAACTGGTTACAAGCTGTAACCGTTTCATTTCCCTCGTCCTTCAGGCGTTTCTTCGTTACCTTCCAGTAGTTACGGGCTGCCTGATAATCTGGCTGATCCGTCAAAACTGCAACAACATCGACGATGGAAAAGTACCATTCTTCCTTTTCCTCATCCCATGCGGTGCGAATGCGCTTGTCTTCGAACAGTTGAATCTTATCATTTTGTGCCATTTGAATCACCTCATTCTGTCACAAATTCTTTCAGAAGTCCCTGGCAGCCCTCCAGCACATCCCGCCAGGTTGCCTCGAAGTCCTCGGTGTACCATGGGTCTGCCACATTGCCGGGACGAGCGGTGTGGTCCATCAGGAGGGACATCTTTTCGGCATAGTCGCCGCCGCAGATGCGATACATATCCCGGAGGTTGGTCTGGTCCATGCCGATCAGGAGATCGTATTCGTCGTAATCCCGATTTGTCAACTGCCGTGCGGCATGGCCTTCGCAGGAGATCCCATGCTCGGCCAGCTTGCGCCGCGCCGGAGGATAGACCGGGTTGCCGATCTCCTCCCGGCTGGTGGCCGCCGATTCGATATGAAACTCTGATGCCAGCCCAGCCTTCTTTACCAAGTCCTGCATCACGAACTCGGCCATCGGGCTGCGGCAAATATTTCCATGACAGATAAACAGGATCCTCTTCATACTGCGTTCTCTCCGAAATCTCGTCGTTGTCTTCATTATACCACACATCGACCTTTTCGTCGAGAACACTTTCCAGATGTGCGAAATCCTCGATCATTCGCAGAAGCTCCGACTTGGATAGATTCCGTGCAGTAGCCTGCCGGATGTACCAGCAGCGTTCCTCTGCGGTCAACTCTGCCTCCATGATCACAACGTTCTGCGTCCAATTCAAATGAAGTGCTTCGCCAAGCAGTTCTGGCATGCTGTTGTACAACTGCCAGAAATCCCGCATCCGGCGCACATTGCGCGGAGAGAAGCCGGTTATATCCGGATACTGTTCTTTCAAGAACTCCGCTGCGGCCACTGCCGCACCTTTTTCCGGGCGGGCGCAGACAGCCTTGCCGATCTCGCAGTACAGCTCCATCTGCGGCAGATCCGCTTCCATGGCAGCTTCCAGTGCGGCAAACATTGTGCTGTAATCCACAGCTCTTCGGATATTCATAGCTTCTCCTTTCCGGCGCACAGCGCCTGATTCTACGCTCAAAGCAGAGAGAAGCACGGTAACGCTGCCGTGTTTTTCTCTGCCTTGACCTGTTTCAGATGACTTGTACGATCTGCTCCCAGAGCAAAATGTGCTTTTCATCAATAGCCCGGTTGTCGTGGTAATGGCCGAATAGCCAGTAATGATAACGCGCTCTCTCCTTAACCTCCTGCAGGAAGTCCGTGAGCGGGTCTGCCTCATTGTGACGGTTTTCCATAAGGGCAATGCTGGTGGGGGCACAGTGCGTGATAACATAGTCTACCGACCAATCGACCTTGGTTAGATTTCTCCGTGCTTCAGCGTATTCCTCCTCAGAAGGCATCTCCTGCGCCCACCACGAAATGTGGTTGATGCGATACCTCGCCCTGGGCTTCCGCTGCAGCATCAAGAGCTTTCGCACAAAATCCGGAGCACCCGGTTCCAGAATGCCGTCCTTCGTATCATGGCTTTTTGCTCCGCCCATGATGAAGAAGTGATAGCCTTCCAGCTCGAAGATCTGGCCACGCATCAGATGCAGGACATGAGGGCGAATGCGGTGTACCTTGCCGCCGTGCCAATCGTCCACTGGATATCGCTCCAGTGCGTCGTAGTTCTCGTGATTCCCGCAGACGAAGGCCAGAGTGAATGGCAGGTTTTCCAGCCAGTCCAATGCAGCATCGTCACGGCTGTCTCCAAACCACACACCACCAAAGTCTCCGGCACAAATCACAATGTCCTGTTTTGTCATTCGTGCCTGCTCCGGGAAGTATTCCGGCTTGAAACGTTCAAAATTGCCGTGGCAATCGCCGGTCACAAAAACCATTTTCTCATCTTCTTTCAGTACATGATTTTCTGTCGTATCTCAATACCGCCCTTCAGGGTGACTGCAATCTCGTCTTTGGAGAGGACTTTTACTGTCTCCACCAGTTGGCGGACGGCACTCTCGTCCCATTCCGTAATGTGGGGCGATGCGTTTTCCAAGGTTTGTGCGGCATCCATGATGCGCTGGTTGGCTTTTACCTGTTCGTGGTTATCTACGAGGATCCCGGAACGCTTTTCTTTCAGGAAAGTCTGTTCATCCAGGATTTCTTTGAACTGACTGCCATAGGCGGCAGGATCATCCGTGGCCTTTTCCAGCAGTGTTTGGAACTGCTGCTCCAGTTCTCTCAGCCTGCGTTCAATATCTCCAAGGCTCATCGTGCCGCCGGGGAATGGGATGATCTCCGTTTCCATGGCATCCGTGATCTGCCGGATCAAGCTATTCTTGTCGGCCATGGCTGTGTTCAGGGCTGCGAGGATCGCTTGCTGGAGCGGCGCTTCATCCAATGTGGGTGAATTGTGGCAGTATTTCTTGCCGTAGTCTAATCGGCTCACACAGCGCCATACAACTCGTTTTTCCCCGTTTCGTGTCCATGTGCAGCGACGATACAGGGTCCCGCACTCACCGCAGACCAGCCGTTCCGAGAGCGCATACTTGCTGGCGTAGGAGGCCATCCCCGTGACCGCATTTTTGGAGGGGCTTTTTGCCGCATTCCGCCGTGCCATCTCTGCCTGTACGGCATCAAACTTTTCACGGCTGACAATGCCCTCATGGTGATTTTCAATGAGGTACATGGGAAGCTGGCCTGTATTCTTGATAGCCTTGCGATTGATAAAGTCCTGCCGGAAGGTCTTCTGCATCAGCACATCACCGCAGTATTTTTCATTCTGCAGGATACTGCGGATGCGGGAGATGGACCACTCCGGAGAATCCTCGAAGCACTTGACGCCTTGCTGTTCCAGTTCATCTTTGATTATCCGCAGGCTGGCCCCGGTGAGATAGCGTTCATAGAGCCATCGGACGATTTCGGCCTGTTCCGGAATGATCTCCGGCTGACCATCCTCACCTTTGCGGTAGCCATACAGCTTTTTATATTGGATGCTGACCTTTCCGGCTTCCATGGCGCGGCGTTTACCCCATGTGACATTGGCGGAGATGGATTCACTTTCAGACTGCGCGAAGGCACCGGAGAGGGTGATTCGCAGCTCACTGTCCTCCTCCAGAGAATTGATGTTTTCCTTCTCGAAGATGACCGCAATACCGAGCTGCTTGAGCGCCCGGATATAGTAGAGGCAGTCCACCGTATTACGGGAGAAGCGGGAGACCGACTTGGTCAGGATGACATCGATCTTCTTCTGGCGGCAGTGCCGGATCATCCGCATGAAGTCCTCACGCTTCTTGGCCGAGGTTCCGGTGATACCCTTGTCCGCAAAGATGCCGGCCATCGTCCAGGCGGTGTTGGACATGATCTTATCGGTATAGTACTCTTTCTGCACCTCATAGCTGTTTGCCTGGTCCTCCTCTTTGGTGGAGACTCGGCAGTAAGCTGCCACCCGGAGCTGTCTGCGGGCTTCTGCCTGACGGGTGGCTTCCGGCTTGGCCGGGATCTTAATTACTCTCGGGGCATCCTCTTTCATTGCAGGTCACTCCTTTCTATGACTTGCCCATTTTTTAATCGCAGTTTGACATTTTGGCGGGTCACCAGCACCTCGGATACGGTGCTTTTCAGAAGATCAGCGTTCAGTTCCGCCACACATTCGAAGGCGGAGAAGAGACGCCGGAGACGATTTGTTTCATATTCTTCATTCCCCAGAGCGGCGTACTGCTCTGCCGCAAGCCGGAGGATCAGCACTTTGGCGTTATCCTCGTCGATTGGCTGCTGCTCCAGAGCATTATCCAGTGTCTCCTGCGTTTTAGAATGTGTAGCTGGCACAGGACTGCGCTGATGCTGTATGCGTTCCGGGCAATTTGCGAGGCCGTTGAGCAGGTCGGTGACACTTTGTTCCACCCGCTCGGATGGCGGTGTGCCACAGAGCCTGCGCAGCACCTTTTGGGCTTCCGTCTTTTTCGGAAGCTGGGGCTTGTTTGAGCGTTTTTCATTTGCCGCGATGAGCCGCTCCTTATCTATGAGCTTGGGATATCCTTTCTCCCCGGTGTAGCGTGTGTCCGCCAGAATACGGGCGATCATATTTTTGTTCCAGAGCCGTCCCTCGTCGTATGGGATATCCTGCTGGCGAAGCGCCTCGGTCAACTCATTCAAGGATTCTCCCGCGATATATCGGTGGAAGAGCTCCTGCACAAGTTTCGCCTCTGCTTCCTGTATGACGATCTCACCCAAAGACATCTTGTAGCCGAAGGGCTGCTTCCGGTTTCCCATCATCGCACCGTCCTCTCTATGGACTCCCGCAGCTCCAACCCATTTTTCAGGCAGAAGCGGACGGAGTCGTTGCTCTCTATGATAATTTTCTCAACCAGTTCACCAAACAGTTCTGCGTCAAAGCTGTCGAGGAATTCCGGCCCACCTTCCAGGAGGTCTATCAAGTCTCGTGTTTGCAGGGCGGTCATGTCGCTCTCGGCATCCATCAGCTTTTCTTTTTCCAGCTTGGCCTGCCGGAGCTGCTTGGTCAGCTCATTGGTTTTGGCTATAAAAATGTCAGGATCAACAAGGCCCTGCTGCTTGAGGAAGGCCAATGCCTGATTCTGACTGGATAGATCTGATATTCTTTTATTCAGGGCAACGATGTCAGGACTCCAAAGCATCCTGCGATTGCGGATCATCTGGAGGTTTGTGAGCATCTGTTCCAGAATGGGGATACTCTGATGTTTCAGCTTGTAGTATAGGCGGCAGAAGGATTCCTGAACTTGGATTTCTGGTATAGGAGTAATCTGACATTCGTGCCTCTCTTCATGATTGCAGCAGCACCAATACCATTTTTGATTGATTTTCTTTGCCCGAACACGCGCTCCGCAAGAACAGCGTATCTGCCTTGAAATAGTATCGTGAAGCGGCGTTGGCTCTCTCTTTCGTGTTTTCCGCAGTTGCTGAGCTTGATCAAACATCTCCTGCGAGATAATGGCCTCATTGCTGCCGGAGACGAAGTACATCTCTCGTTCTCCCCGGTTGCGTTTCTTTTTCCGTGGGAACGAGTCTGTTGTATACCTTTTCTGGAGAAGTGCGTTTCCTGCGTAGCGCTCATTTTGCAGGATATAGTCGATGGCTTCTCTCCGCCAATACCTTCCAAGTGCTTTATCTTTGTTAAGAGCTGCAGCAATTTCTCTCGAATTATTGCCGCTTAAATACTCTGTAAAAATCCGCTGGATTATTGGTGCTTCAGCCTGGTTGATCTGTAGATTGCCGTCTATAAGTGCGAATCCCACGGGTGCGTAGTATGTATTAAAAGTTCCTTGCTCCATACTGCGCTGATATCCCCATTGCCGATTGCCGGATATGGACTCACTCTCTTTTTGGGCGAAGGCAGCGTAGATGGCGGTTATGAGCTCGCTGCTCACATTGACAGTATCGATGCCTTCACGCTCGAATCGGATGTTGACACCCAACTCTTTCAGTTCACGAATATTTTGAAGGCAGTCCTTGGTGTTGCGGGCAAAGCGGGAGATGGATTTGACAAGGATCTGATCGATCAGGCCCCGATGGCAATCCGCCATCATCCGCTGGAAGTCATCCCGCTTAGCCACCGAAGTTCCGGTGATTCCCTCGTCTGCATAGATGTCAACCATGCGCCATTCGGCCTTACTTGAGATTAACTCAGTGTAGTAGCGGTTCTGGGCAGCAAAGGAATTGAGTTGATCCTCGGAGTCTGAACTGACACGAGTGTAGGCAGCGACCCGCAGTCGCACATTTTGAGGCCGCTCCGCAGGCTCGATTTTTATAACACGGGGCTGCTTTTCTGCCAGTGCCGTAGTTCCGTCTACCCGCCGCTTTTCATCCATGTCCGCTCACCTCCTTTTTGCAACACAAACACTACCACAACAACGTCCGAATAGCTACTGAAAGATGAAGAAAATCAGAGAAAAAACATGACTTCAACACCGTTATCCGCAGCGATCCGTGCGGCGATCTTTCTCAGCTCTTTTTCGGTGAAAATGCCGCATTCCCGGAGTTTTCTGAGCAGGATCACGATTCCATAGAAATTGATATTAGGGTTTATATTGCGCACCTCCCTGTATCTGACCATCTCTGCGGCACAAGCATGGGAACCGTCCGAGGAAGGAATCAAAAGGAGGCAATAGTTGGACCTGTAAACAAAGGAGAGAGGAATCGAATGCAAAAATATAGGAGGGGGTGGACAATTCCCATGCTTCTGCCGCAAGAGTGTGGTCGCTCCGGCAACGGAAGCAGATGCTCCCATCGCCGGAGCGGCCAGAACTTCACGGTTTTATTTGCCTGTATTCGACACTACTTCCCCAGGCAGGGCGGCAACTTGAACTGTGCTGGCGCACATCACGGGAGTTTCACCCCTCCGAGGATCTCTCGAAGCTGCGTACAGGAGTATCATTATGGGCTGACGGGATCATGGCGGGGACAGCTTGCCAAAGCTGTCTTGGCCTGAGTGGGTATCGCTCTGCACCTTATTTGGCCGTCCTTTGATGCGGAGTTTCTCCGCACAGGTGGTCTTCGCGCACTCGGCCTGACGCTGGCTCCGTCGGCTAATGTATTCAAATTGCCGGATATGACCACTGGGGGTGTTTTTCAAGGAACAAAGCCGCTGATTTATCAGCAGCGGGGTGAGGTTCAAAGCCCTCTCACTCTATTAGCCGTTGAAAACACCGTCTGCACCAAACTTTTTTGTCATTTCAGCATCTTCTTTAATTTCTGCAAGATACGGATCTTTCGATTATCCTCCTTCAATTTGTCATTTTGATCGGTCTTTCCGGCTCATGGATCAGGTCATACCGGGCCTCGCTGCCGCAGTTCAGCAGGCTCTCCAAACTGAGCTGCCAGCAGGCTTTGCGGGGATCATAGTTGGTGATGATGACTTCCTCATACTCGCTGCCTGCCGTTTGGGACATACTGTTGGGGCGCACAACGCGGAAAATGTAGAACTCCTGATACAGCTCGCAAATGTACGGGCAGTAGTTATAGGACACCATGACATAGCCCTGGCTGTTCAGAAGCGTATCATGGAGCCGCTGGTGATTTTCCTTGGGGAAGGCTACCTCATAGCATTCGGCCTCAAAGTACGGCGGGTCGCAGTAGATCCATGCATCGCCCCGGTCATACTGGCGGATGACATCCTCAAAGTCCTTGTTCTCCACAATGACATTCGCCAGCCGGCGGGAGCACTCCCAAATGAGATGAAAAAAGCGCCGGATGTCGCATGGCTTGCCGCCAAAGGATTTAGAGCTGCCGCTGAAGCTGTACCGTACCAGCTTGAAAAAATCTGCGGCACGGCGGACATCTCCGCGGGGAGCACGCTCCAGCAGGAGCGTGCGGATGGCTTCGGCCTCGGGCGGCTTGAGCAGGATCTCAGTCAGTTCCATTTCCTCCTGCAGGTAGTCATCTGTGATCTCACCCTTGGAAAGAAACTTGTACAGGACATTGAAATCATCCCGCGTGTTCAGCGGCAGAAAACCAAGTTCCGCCAGCAGTGCTAAGGGCCGGTTTTTCACGCAGCAGAACAGATTGGTCAAATTGCTGTTGAAATCGTTATAGACCTCCATACAGCCCTGTTGGATAGGGCGGCTCATGGTCACTGTGCCGCTGCCGCCGAACACATCGATGAATCGGCTGTAGTGATCCGGCGCCATCTTGTTGATGATCCACAGCAGCTTGCTCTTTCCGCCCACCCAGGGGATACAGCTGTTCAAGGGATATCACCCCCATCCAGCGGGAGGGAAAGCTGGCCGGTATCCACATAGTCCGGCAAAGCACTGGACAGGCCTCGCTCCGCAAATGCGATTTTCTTGATCCTGCTGCGGAGCTGGCGGATACAGCGCTCCAGTTCCTCGGCAGTGGCGGCGTAATAGTAGCCTCGCAATGCACGACCGTCCAGTTCGGTACTCTCCGGTTCCAGATCCCCGTACTCGCTTCTCTCATAGAAATCAGCGGTAAGGGGCATATACAGCTTCAGGGTATCCAGCCGCTTGGCAAGGTAGTTCAGCTCTTCCGCATTGACCGTGAGCATCTCCGTGCGCTTGAGCACAGAGTAAAAGCTGTTGATCTCCTGCACCTGGCAGTCGGCTTTGACCGCATCGCCAATCTCCAGAGCCTCCAGCAGTTCCATGCAGTGTGCGTACTGGTCGTGGGGGATAGGGAACGGGATCGTTGCCACGCCGTATTCCGGGTGATGCGGATTGCCGAGCACCGCCTGTATCATCATGTTTCATCCACTCCTTTTTCCAAATTCAAAACCGCATCTCCGTACTTGGCCATCAGCAGTGCGCCGGTGATCAGGTGGAACGCCTCATCTGTGACCAATTCCGGAGACGCAAGGTCTGCGAGAGTAATATTGCAGCAGCCGACCGCAATGGCCTTCGCTGCCTGGTAAACGCTGTAGAGCTCCGGCTCGATCCCTCTGAGACGAACGCTTTGAAAGTCAAAGCCGTCGTTCCCGCATTTCCAAACCATCCTGCGCCAAAGGCTCTCATACGCCGTGAGCAGGTAGAGGGCGGCTTTGTTTCTGTCGGACAAGCGCCAGCAGCGCTCTCGCCAGTGTGTCCATCTTCGCCGGTGGGCATCAGACAGGAAAAATTGAGGTTTCCGTTCTCTGAATTGCTGATGCATCCGTTTTCGGAGCTGCGACACCATAGAGGGTGCGAAGCAGTCGCGCACGAATTCGTTCAGTTCCAGCACACCCGCTTCGATCCGTTCCTCCAAGCAGGTGCATTCACACAAGCGGCACGGATGCTTGCGGACATAGTTCTGGCAGTATTCACACGCCACATCTTTGGGCGTGTAATGGAATGGGCTGCGGTATGTCCCGCCGCCTCTGGGTTTTTGACCGGGCTGAGACATCATCAACTGCTCTAACGCCTGCAGCGGCGTGTCTCGCATGAAATAGCGCGGCATAAGTGAACTCCTCTCTAAAACAAAAAGGGCCGGAATCTTATAAGACTCCGGCCCATACCGTTCGATATTACATTGTCTGTTCTTGCGTCGGTTCCGCGACCTGCTGCTGGATGTGCTCCATAATGTCCGGCAGGCACTCTTCAATCTGCTTCCGCACATCCTGAATCGTCTTTTCCTGTTCGTATGACAGTTCAAAGCCACCCTGCAGGGTGTCCGTACAGCAACGGTAGATCTCAATAAGCTGTGTCTCCTGGAAGACCTGCTGCTTTGGGATCAATCCGGAGCGAACGGCAAAGTCCCGCTTCGCCGCGTCATAGTTGCCGGATGAATATAATCCGGTGTAATAATGACCATGAGATACGCCTTTGCGGTCAAAACTCCAGTCCCATGTAACGAACTGAACGCCGTATTTGCTCTGGATACCGGCCAGCACGATGCCGTTGAAATCCGCCAGCACCTTGTAGCCGTCCTCCAGACCGTCGGCTTTCAAAAAGGGCGCCGTTTCCATCTGCCGCATATATTCCGCTGTGACCCTGACAATCTCATACACCTTATCCTTGGCGGCGATCCGTTCCGGCTCGTCGATATCCTCATTGCGGTAGGTAATGCCGCCGGTATCGGTCACCTCGCACAGCGGCGCACCGTCAAGCAGGACACACAGTCCACCAGCGTGAGTCCTGTCCGTGTGAAATCCTTCTCGGGCAAGGACGATTGCTGCTTCTCTGAGGTAGCGGTTCTTTTCTTCTGCGCTGATACTCATATAACTCCTCCCGTGTGTAAAAAAATAAGGCCGGAGCGATCATGCTCCGGCCCACAAATACAGGCGCTGCGACCAGCGCCCTTTTTGAAATGAAAAAGGGCGCCGCTTTCTCGGTCCGTCAGGACCAACAAAACGACGCCCAAATCTTTGTGATTCTTTTTTGAGAAAAATACCGCTGCCAGCCGGAAAAATCGCCGCTGAAAAAGGGCGCCGGCCGAATGCATCTGCCCGAAAAGGGAAAACGCCCGGTTCGAATCGGGGCAGACGCTCTGAAACAGCGATTTGCATCTATGGTTTGAAAGAAAAAATCCGGTCCCGAAAAAGCCCGGAAACGGTTGATGCGCCTGGCTTTTCGCCAGACGCATCTATACCGTTTAGTTAATATGGAGGTGACACCCGGATTTGAACCGGGGAATGAGAGTTTTGCAGACTCTTGCCTTACCACTTGGCTATGTCACCAGGGATATGCGATCTATATTAAGATGCGGTTAGAAAGCCACATGAATTTTCACTGGCTTCCATTTGAAAGAACCACACGGGCAGGGTGTGGTTCTTTCAAATGGAGCGGGCAACGAGGCTCGAACTCGCTACCTCCACCTTGGCAAGGTGGCGCTCTACCAGATGAGCTATGCCCGCAAATGGTGCCCAGAGCCGGAATCGAACCAGCGACACGGGGATTTTCAGTCCCCTGCTCTACCAACTGAGCTATCTGGGCAAATGGCGACCCGGAACGGGCTCGAACCGTCGACCTCTAGCGTGACAGGCTAGCGTTCTAACCAACTGAACTACCGGGCCATCTGCAGTTCACCAAGGTGAACGCATGGTGGGAACAACTGGACTCGAACCAGTGACCCCCTGCTTGTAAGGCAGGTGCTCTAACCAGCTGAGCTATGCTCCCGTGTTTGCTGTGTTTGTCATTGTCGCACTCGTCAGACGACAAAAGTTATTATACTCATGGGACCCCAATCTGTCAACCCTTTTTTGAAATTTTTTCAGCTTTTTCTGTAGCTGCTGTGTCGCAACGGTTTGCCGCCTTTTTCTCTCTAATTTTTCTCCTACGAAACCGATTTCCTGCATCAGGACATTCCCTGCCATTTCTCAGGTGCCACACCCTTCCGGTGCAGCCGCTGCCAGACAAAGCGGCGGAACAACGCATACAGCACAGAACACAGTGGGATGAAAAAGAGCATTCCGGCAATACCGAAGAGATTTCCGCCCACCGTGACTGCAGCCAGAACCCAAATGGATGGCAGTCCCACAGAGGAACCCACCACATGCGGATAGATGAGATTTCCCTCGATCTGCTGCAATACCAGAAACAGCACCACAAACGCCGCTGCCTGCCACGGGTCGTTCAGTGCAATTAGAAGCGTTCCCACCACGCAGCCGATAAATGCCCCTACGATTGGAATCAACGCCGTCAGGGCGATCAAAACGCCCACCAGCAGGGCATACGGCATCCGCAGCAGCATCATGGAAACAACAAACATGGAGCCTAAAATGCAGGCTTCCAGACACTGTCCGGACAGGAAATTGGAAAATACCCGGTCAGAAAGCCGCAGAACCTCCAAAACCTGATCAGCTGTCCGCTCAGGCAGCAGCGCATAGAGGCACTGCCTTCCCTGCCTGCCCAGCCGTTCCTTTTGCAGCAGCACATATATGCTGAACACAAATCCCACAAAAAAGCTGACCACTCCGCTGACCATGCCGCCGATCAATCCGCCGCCGGAGGTCAGCAGCGTCTTTCCATAATTCTGCACCAGCTCTGTCAGCTTCTGAGCAATCTCCTGCCAGTTTAAATCCGCCTGTGCCAGCATTTCCTGAACGGCAGGCAGGGTATCCTTCCAAGCAGCCAGCTGTGCGTTCAACCGCTCCATTGCGTCCGGAAACTGCTCCAATGCCGAAGACGCCGCAGTCCGTACACCGGGAACAATGGCAAAAAGGGCAACTGCCAGAACCCCTGCCACACACAGCAGAGTCAGGACATATGCTACCGGACGGCGCAGCCGGTCCCACCGCTTCCCCTTCCGCGGCAAATGGCGCTCAATGGCGCGCATGGGAACATTGAAAATGAACGCCAGTACCAGTCCCAACAAAAACGGCGAGACAACCCTTACCAAACCTGCCAACAGCACCAGAAGCTGTTCCAGCCGCTGGACTGCACCAAAAAGGAGTACACCCAGCGCCACCAATGCCAGCAGCTGATAAAATCTTTTACGGCTCCATTCCATAGAAACTCCTTCCGACCATTTCTGGTCTCCACTCCCCGGTTGTCCGAACACTCCCGCCGGTTATGACACCAGCTGCTTCTTTTTCCACGCACCCTTTCGGAACCGCACCGTAAACAGCAGTCCCCGCAGACACTCATCACACGCCATAGCAATCCAGATACCCACCAGCCCCAGCTGAAGCACATGCCCCAGCAGATAACCGCCCAGCACCGCCACCGTCCACATACTGAAAATGCCTACGCCTACCGGGAACCAGACATCGCCCGCCGTGGTCAGGCAGCGGACCATTGCAATGTTCACGGACCTGCCGATCTCCAAAATAAACTCTACCATAATGATCTGCCGCCCCAGGGCATGGATCTCCGGATCTGTGGTAAACAGGCTGTAAATGGGATCTGAAAACAGGAAAATCAAAAGGGTCAGGGTCTCTGACACCAAAATGGCAATGCGGATGGTGGACCACACCCGCCGCGTCACCTGATCCACCTTTTTCGCCCCCAGCAGATAGCCAATCAGGATCTGCGTTGCCTGCGCTACGGCAATGGAATAGACATACGCCACATTTGCCAGCATACTGGCATAGACCTTTGTGGCAATGACCGCCGTTCCCATCAGATTGATAAACCGGAGAATAAAGATCTGGGAAACATTGTAGGACAGGGATTCTCCGCCGGAGGGCATGGCGATTGCCAGCAGCCGCTGGCAGGTCAGCGCTGGGAAGGGACGCAGATATTTCAGAGAAAAGCGCACCGGGCATTTCCGCAGCAGCGTCCACAGCACCAGCAGCAGTCCCACGCCCTTACTGAAGCAGGTGGAAATGGCAGCGCCAGCCACCTGTAGCTGCGGGAATCCCAGCCAGCCATTGATCAGCACGGCATTGCCGATGATATTCAGCAGGTTCATGGTCACGGATACCGTTACCACCTCCTTCAACAGCGTATAGCTGCGCAGGATGGCACACAGTTCAATGTATAATCCCTGCAGCAGTACACCGCCGCCCACAATGCGGGTATACAGGCAGGCTCCGGCAAACGCCTCCTCCGGAGTCCGCAGCAGTTGAAACAGTACATGCGGCGCAAACAGCAGCACCAGCCCCATCAGAATGCTGAATACTGCGCTGATAACCACGCCCACTGTGGCGATCTCGCTGCATTTCTCCGTGTCCTTTCCAGCGCCCAGGTTCTGTGTCAGTAAAATCGTGGTGGCAGCGCTCATCGTCTCCAGCACAATCACCACCACATTCATCACCTGGTTTCCGTTGCCGATGGATGCCACCGCCGCGCTGCCATAGTGCGAGATCATAAACTGGTCCATATTGCCTACCAGCAGCTGCAGCAGCAGCTCGGCAAAAATCGGCAGGGACAGGTGAAATACCCGCCGGGTCTGTGAGGAAATGAGTAAATGCATAAAAGGAGGCTCCTTTTGATTAGTCTGAATTCGTCCCTGCACAGCAGGAACTGCAAGAGAGTATAGCGGATACTATAAAATTTCTCAAGTGGAAAAAATAAAAAAGAAGTCCGCATAGCGGACTTCTTTTCCCTGCTTCTTACAGATGTCCCCGGCGGTACATTCTGGCAAATTCCAGATACTCCTCCCGGGATTCTTCATTCAGCGCGATCTCCTGCTCTGTCAGCAGACGGACCACCTTTGCCGGGCTGCCCAATACCATGGAGCCATCCGGCACCACCGTCTTGCCTGTCACCAGCGCTCCCGCGCCGACAATGCAGTTCCTGCCGATTTTTGCACCGGTGAGAATGACCGCGCCCATTCCGATCAGCGTGTTGTCTCCCACCGTGCAGCCGTGAACGATGGCAGCGTGTCCGATGGTGCATCCCCGTCCTACGGTCGTCCCCTCATGCAGAATGGCGCACTCCTGAATATTGGTATCCTCACCAATTACAATCGCACCCTGGTCTCCCCGCAGCACAGCGTTGTACCAGACACTGACGCCCTTTCCCAGCGTCACATCGCCCACGACCACCGCACCCTCGGCAATCAGCACCTCTTCATCCGTCGCTCTTTTTGTATATGCCATGTTGGTTTCCTCTTTTCACAGCACCGCTGTCAAATTGCAAAGTTTCCGTTGACAAACACCGGAATCTCCTGTCCGTCATGCGTTGTGCCTACAATGGACAGGTCGCTGGTACCCACCATGAAATCCACATGGGTGATGGAGTCGTTCAGTCCCCGGGCTTTCAGCTCCTCCTTCGTCATCTTCTGACCGCCCTTCAGACAGGGGTACGCTTCACCGAAGGCAATATGGCAGGCGGCATTTTCATCAAATAGTGTATTGTAGTACAGGATCTTCTGGTTGGAAATGGGACTGTCATACGGCACCAGTGCCACCTCGCCAAAGTAGCTGGCACCCTCGTCTACTGTGATCGCTGCCTTTAAAAACTCCTCGCCCTTTTCCGCGTGTGCCTCTACAATTCTTCCGTCCTTCACCACAAAGTGGAAGCGGTCGATGATATTGCCGTCGTTCACCAGCGGCACGGCAGAATATACCACGCCGTTGACACCGGTCTTCAAGGGAGAGGTAAACAGCTCTTCCGTGGGAATATTGGCAATGAATTCCTGCCCGGACAGCGTTACATCGTTGCCAGCCTCCCAGATATGTCCCTCCGGCAGCTCCACCGTCAGATCGGTCCCCAGCGAGTTGGTGTAATGCAGAGACTTGAAGTTCAGCTCATTCAGCTTATTCATCCGCTCCTCCAGCGTGGCAAGATGCTTCTCCCATTGGTACACACAGGTCCCGTCTCCGGTGATGCGCACCGCGGCAAAGATCGCGTCCCACAGCCGGTCCATTGCCGCCTCCTCCGTCTCATTGGGGAAAACCACCTTTGCCCAGGAGGGGATGGGAATAGAGGCAATGCACCAAGGGAAGCCGGAGCACATCTGAAGACGGTCAAAGTCCCGCAGTGCCTTTCCGGATGCCTGCTGTGCCCGGACGATCCGGCTGGATTCCACGCCCTTGAAGTTCTCCGGATCGCTGGCGGAAATGGCGAGATACGCCGCTCCCTCCAACGCGTAATCGTTGAAGAAGTGCCGCCGCCACAGGGGGACCTCGTCAAAGATTGCCTGATCCGCGTGAAGATACTTCATCCGTGCCATTGTGTCGTCATGCCAATTCATCACGACCTCCCGGCAGCCCCGCTGATACGCCTCCTCCGCGCACATTCTGGCAAACCAGGCGCACTCCACCGGGCAGGAGATCACCAGCGTCTGCCCCCGCTGGACATTCAAGCCCACCTGAATCAGCAGCTGGGCGTACTCGTGAAGCTTTTCATTTCTTGCAGCATCCATGATATTACCATATCCTTTCCATGCCTGTCGGCAAAAAAATCAATGAGTTTCCTTTTCCCGGGCATCCGCCTCCCGGCGCAGAGAAATCAGTACGCCGTTCAGCTCCGCCCCCATAATGAGCATCATCGCCGTAAGGTACAGCCAGATCAGCAGCACAATGGCGGTCCCCAGTGAGCCGTACAGCACAGAGTAATCCGCCAGATTCTCCACATAGAGGGAATAGCAGACCGACACGACCATCCAGCCCATCAGTGCAGCCAGCACGCCGGGGAAAAAATTCCGCTGCGGCTGGCGTTCATCCTGCGCCAGCGCGTACAGAAAATACAGGGCAAAATACATCAGCACCGCCATTGCCGGAAACCGCAGCCGCTGCCACAGCTCCGCAGCCGCTACAGGCAGCCCGAAGTGAGCCACCGCGTATCCCAGCAGCCACTCGCCCACGGTCAGAAGCACCAGCGTCAAAATGATCGTTACCAGCAGCATCACTGTAAACAGCGCCGTTTTTACCAGCTGCAGTATGGGCGTTCTGGGCGGTCCCAGACGATACGCCGTGCGAACGGACCGCATCAGCGAATTGGCGGCGCGCATGGGAAAAAACAGAGAGAAAAACAGTCCAAACAGCAGCAGCCGCACGCTGGAATTCTCCTGCACATACGCCAGATACGTCTGTAAATACGCCAACACGTCTCCCGGGAAAAACCGTTGTGCAATGTCAAAAAAACCGCCCCACTCAATATGCAGCAAACCCAGCAGCGAGCTGAAGAAAATCACCAGAGGGAAAATCGTGAACAGCAGGTAAAACGCCAGCGCCGCGCTCTGGCTGGACACGCCGTGCCGCAGATACCGCCGCACCATCAGACAGCCGCCCCGCAGCCACCGGTTTTCCGGCAGGGCATCCCAATTCACCGGCGTCCTGCTTTTTCCGTGAAGTCTCACGTTTTCAGCGCCTGTCCCCGCAGCCGTGCCAGCGTCTCCCGCAGCGCCGCAGCGCCCTCCTCCGGATCTGAAAGCGTCTGCACCGCCGCTTCCATCGGACACATCCCGTCTCCGGTCCGGTTCTCAATATACTCCACCATTTTCTCATAGGAAAACGGGAGCCCGTGCGCCGCCAGATACTCCGCGCCGCTGCGGCTGATCGTCATGGCGTAAACGCCCCGCACCCTACCCAGCACACACAGCATGGCGGCAGCTTTTCCCACGATCTTATCAATAACCGCTTGCTTTTGCAGCTGCTCCGGCTGCTCCCTCAGCGCTGTCAGCAGGGGCTGTACGCCCTTTCCCTGTCCCGGGGCTGCAATGCGACCCTCCTCTAAGAATACGCAGGGCGCACCCTGCGCAATGATATCCTTCGCCTGTGCCAATACGGCGGCTTCTACCGCAAACGCTTCCATCCGTATGCCTCCTGGTCATTTTTGATGGTTGATTATATCACGTTTCCACAGGAATGACAAGATACGCCCAATCCTCCAAACAGTATGCGCCATTCCTGCCAAAAGATACCGAAACGGCAAAAACAGGGGAATCCGGTCTGTCCTCCGGGTCCCCCTGTTCTTCCCTTATTGTTCTTACACGTTAAAGCGGAAATAAATCATATCTCCGTCCTGCACCACATATTCCTTGCCCTCGCTGCGCAGCAGACCCTTTTCCTTTGCCGCGTTGACGCTGCCGCATTTCATCATATCGTCAAAGGCAATGACCTCTGCGCGGATAAAGCCGCGCTCAATATCGGTGTGGATCTTTCCGGCAGCCTTGGGTGCCTTGGTTCCCTTCTTGATGGTCCATGCACGGCACTCGTCCTTTCCATAGGTCAGGAAGGAAATCAGTCCCAGCAGGGAGTAGCTGCACTTGATCAGGCGGTCCAGACCGGACTCCTCCACGCCCAGCTCCTCCAGGAACAGCTGTTTTTCTTCACCCTCCAGCTCAGCGATATCCTGCTCCATCTTGGCACAGATCGGCAGAACCTGTGCGCCCTCTTTTTCCGCCAGCTCCTTCACCTGCTGGTAATAGCGGTTTTCCTCCAGATGGGTAAAGCCATACTCATCGGTGTTGGCTGCATAGATAATGGGCTTCAAGCTCAGCAGATCGCTGGTGGCGATCAGCGCCTGATCCTCTTCGGAGCACTCAAAGGTCCGCGCGGACTTTCCCGCGTTCAGATGCTCCGCCAGTGCCTTGAACACCTCTACCTCATGCAGGAACTTCTTGTCGCCCTTTGCCGCCTTTGCCGCCTTCTCCACACGGCGGTTTACCATTTCCAGGTCCGCCATGATCAATTCCAGGTCAATGGTCTCAATATCACCCAGAGGATCTACCGGCACATTGGTGCCTGCATCCGCCACCACATGCATGATATTCTCATCATCAAAGCAGCGCACCACATGGACAATGGCATCCGTTTCCCGGATGTTGGCAAGGAACTTGTTGCCCAGTCCGGCGCCCTGGCTGGCACCCTTTACCAAACCCGCAATATCCACAAATTCAATAACTGCCGGGGTCTTTTTGTCCGGCTCATAAATTTCTGCCAGCTTGTCCAGCCGCTCATCCGGCACTGCCACCATACCCACATTGGGGTCAATGGTGCAGAAAGGATAGTTGGCACTTTCCGCACCGGCGTTGGTAATGGCATTGAACAGAGTAGACTTGCCCACATTGGGCAGTCCCACGATACCTAATTTCATATATCTCTACATCTCCTTAAAAAGTCTTGATTTATCAAGGGTTTCCGTGATCCGGCGTTTTGGGTTTACGCCATTTTTACGCCATTTCCGCATGGACTTTTATATCGGAAACCCTGTTTGATTCAAATAGCCGCACAGCCTGATCCAAGGATTCAGATGTGACGTGGACATATCTGTCCATCGTTGTTTTTATGCTTGCATGACCCAGCAGCTTTTGAAGAACTTTCGGCTGCATACCGCTTTCAATCGCCCGCGTGGAGTAAGTATGGCGTAAAGCGTGCATACAGAATCGTTCAATTCCTGCTTCGTCGCATAGCTTGTAAAGGTGGGTATCATAGGAACTGTTTTTCGCCGGTTCCCCGGTACGCCAGTTGATAAAGACAAGATCGCGCATGACCAGTCGGGAGCTTGCACCCGTTCTCCGGTCCATATATTCCAGTGTCTGCGAGAGCAGCGGCGATTCCTTCCGTTCGGAACACCCGGCTTTTATCTCTTTCAGGATTTCAAAAGCCCGATTCGTCAAAGGAATGGTGCGATAGCTCTGCTGCGTTTTCGGAGGACCGGCACGCCAGAAATGCTGCTTGTGCCGGAACTCCAGTGTTTTGTTGACCGTCAGCGTCCGGTTCTCAAAATCAATCGCATCCCATGTCAAACCGATCATCTCGCCGGTACGCAGACCCGTTTCCAAAATCAAAGCGTATTGATTGTAATTGTGGGAACGCCGCGCCGCTTCAAGGAACTTCTGCTGTTCCTCTCTGGTGAGAAAGTGAATGTCATCTGCCGCACGGACAGGCTTTGTGTATCGAACGCCATCCATCGGGTGCTTATAAATCAGGTCGTTCATTTTTGCCGCCTTAAACAAGGTTCCCATTGTGATGTAGGTCTGACGGATAGTTGACCCGGCATAATCTGCATCCATTGACAGCAGCACCTTTTTACAGTGCATTGGCTTTACGTCGGAAAGGAGCATTTTGCCGATGATGGGCTGAATATTCTGCTTGTATCGCTCCCGATAATTCCTCAGCGTGTTGGGAGCCAAATCACCTACAATGTTCTCAATCCAAAATGAAAACCATGCGTCAACGGTCGTGTCCGATGGAACAAACACGTCTTCGTGCTTGTCTGCATACTTCGCTTCTTCAATCCAGTTACGCGCTTCGGGAACCGTCTGGAAATATTTTTCGTGCCGCTTTCCTGCTTTGTCTACAAAGCGTGCGTGATATAACCCGTCCTTTCTTTGGTAGATACCCTTACCACATTCTTTACCTTTCAGGTTTTTGCCCATTGTGTACTCCTTTCCCGCAGAGGGAAAAGAGCCTACTGCAACAACGTAATTATAACAGATAAGCTCTTTCCCCTCAAGCTGTTTTTTGCAAATAATCTTTTGCCGTTAGATAACCAGCTTTTGGCTGATGTATTGTTCAAATTCCTTTCGCTTGACCAGTTTCTTTGTGCCAACGAAAAGCACAAACGGGCAGTTAGGCGTTCTCAGCATACTGTCAATTTTGTTGATGCCGATATTGCTGTATTCCGCCGCCTCTTTGGTGGTCAGCGTCATTTTCAGGTGAATCGGAACGGCAGATGTATTGGTCATTGAAGGTCTCCTTTCACAATGGATATGTAGACAAATAGAGAGTGCGTTTGTGATGTGCGGGGGAAATCGTACTGTCCCGCATGATTTGCGGTTCGGAAAGCCTTGAAAACACTGGCTTTTTCAACGCCTAATTGTCTACGCCGGACCGCCGTTTGCGGGCGGATTTTGCTTTCTGCTGGCGATGAACATCCTTTGCACAGATTGGGCAGTATTTCGCCCGACCGGAGCGGGCAAGGAAGCCCTTGCCGCAGACCACGCAGCGGTGCAGCTTCTTTGGATTAAGAATGGCTTGCTCCAGCTTCGGCTGCTCCGGCAGTACAGCATGACGAAACCAGCGACAGAGCAGGCTGCGTGAGATTGTTTGTGGGCAGGGCCCATCCAACGGCAGGCAATCGCCGTCCAGATAGTTGCAGCAGCGTTTTACCAGCTTCCGTACACTGCGCATTTGTCCCGGTGTCAGGCGAAAAAGCATCCCGTCCGGCAGGCGCTCAATGGGATCAGGCTTGTGCATTTTCGTCCTCCTTAGTGATGAGTTTTGCATCCGCCGGGTAGTTCAGCGTGATGAGGGCGGGCTTGCCCAAACCCTGCTTGCGGCGGATAATCAGACCGCTGTATTCCAGCTCCCGGAAGATCCGCGTGGCACTTTGGCGGCTGCGGTGGAGCTTGATCTGTGCCTGCTCCAAGGTGAAGTAGAGACGGATGGTACCGTCCGTCTCGACATAGCCGTTCTGCCGGGAGATGCTGGCTCTGTCCAGCAGAAGTGCATAGAGCACCTTGGCGTCGTTGCTGATGTCGCACAGAGTTTCGTCTTGCAGAAGAAACCTTGGAAGCGGCACATAGGACGCTGCCGGACTGCCGGTTGTAAACTTACAAAATGTTTTCATCTGACCTCCTATCCCATCCATCAATCCATCCATTTTTGTATTGATTGGATTGATGGATGATTCTCTTGAGAGTTGATTTCTTTCTTATTGATTAGAGGATGATTTTCAGCCCCGATGAACGTCACAGGAACCGGCGTCCTGAAATCCAGTTTCGGAACGCTCTGGAGCGTCAACTTGCCCACTGCCTGAAAAGCCGGTAACGGAAAACCCACACATGGAAAAGCCCGTTGTGGTCAAAGCTCGTCTCTCTGCCGCATTTTCAGCAGCTCCCAAATTTCCGCTTGCCGTGTTTTCAGCTCGGCAACGTCATCCTCGTAAACGCGCCTGGTGCTGTTGATGCGGCGGCAAATCTGATTGATGTTTGAGGTTGCGCGGCTGACGGCAGCGGCCAGCTTCTTCTGCTCGGTGTAATCTACCTTGATGATGTAGCCGTCGATGAGCATCTTGCGGGCATACGCGCCGAAGTTGTGCGTTCCCAGCTGGCGCATCTTGTGCTGGATAAGGTTTAACTCCTGCTCGTTCAGGCAGATTTCCTTACGGATGGGTCGTATGCGGTCCGGCATGTGTTACTTCCCCCTCAGTTCCAGACAGAACTCATCGTCGCCCTCCTTCCGGATTCGCAGATATTCCGTGTCGTCAAGCTCTTTGAGGACATCGAAAATTCTTTCCTCCGGCATGCTCAGCTGACAGGCCAGCTCCGACAGCTCAACGCCTTCATCGCCAAGGGCGTAGAGGATTGCGGCGAAGCCTTTTGCCTCAACCGAGAGGCAGGTATCTTGCAGCAGTTCTGTGGGGACGGCGGTCATGCGGGTACGGTTGTGGTAAGTGATCATGGTGGTTCTCCTTTCAATTTTGAAAAACTTTGTTTGAAGGACGGCTTGGAAGCGAAACTGTTTGCCTTTCACTTTACAACGGACAATTTTCAAGAGAAAAACAGGGGCCGAGAGAAAAATGTTTTCCTCTCTATATAACCAACGGACACTTTTTCGGGCTTTTTCCGAAAAAAGTTTTGAGGGTCGAGAAGCAAGACCTGTGCTTTTGCTCCAAAAGGTCCTTTCACTATTCAACGGACAGAATAAACCGGAGCGTCACGGTTTTGTCTCGCAGGCGTTTCCTCTCTACTTTACAACGGACATTTTTTCCTGAAAACTTGGCACCCTTTTCAAAATTTTTTTGCTGTCCCTGATAGCCCCTCTATCTAACTAAGTGAATCAGAGATCGGTTTTGTCCCAAACTTCCATAAAAAGATCGGCAAATATTGCAAGCTTCGGTGCTCCTGCGGCAAATAAATCATTTGCTCTAAAACCTCCTTTCACTTTACAACGGACATAATGATGCTGAGTGTCACGATTTTGTCATAACTGGACAAAAAAGAAGCGCCTGCCACTAAGACAAGCGCTTGGATTTGCACCAATTATTCAAGTAAATCTTCTATTTCCTTTGGATCGTACTCCATCTCCTGCATCAGCCGACAAACGCCGTCTGCTTCGTCCCGCTGCTGCAAAAGTTGGGCAAACATCCGATAGAGCGCGGCCTGCCGCCGCTCAATCACGCCTCGGTTCTGCTGCATGGCATCCGCCGTTTTGCGGATGGACAGCCCCTCGGAAAAGCGTTTACGGAAGAGATCGGCATAATCGTTGAGTAGAGTTTTGAGGGACTGCTGGGCGAACGCGAGATCCTCGCACATGGCCCGGTATTCCTCTCGGTTGGATATGCCGATGTACTGCTTTCGTTCCCGGATGAGTTTGTACCGCCGCAGATCCATCCGGTAATTCTCGCAGATGTCCTTGGCGTATTCGTAGTAGGTTCTGCTTCTCCGAATATATCGTTCGTCCTGCTCACATGGAACATACACGAAGGGCTTTTTCTTAGGCTCCGGAAAGCCGTCTTCATACACTTCGCGGACGGTGCCTTCGTCAATCTCGCGCCGGGTCTGACGGATGTATTTATCCCGCAGCACACCATCGACCTCGACCTGTTCGCAGAAGGACGTGTACCGGATGAGATAGTAATGCTCGTTGTCTTCTTTAGCAAAGCTGGCGTCCTTGCAGACCACGATGGACTCGCCAGTGTCAATGTCCTTCAGCACCCGGACAACGAAGATGGGCTTTCCGTCGTACCGCGTATAAAACCCGGCAAATACCCGTTTGAGTGCCATAGGCAAGTCCTCCTTCCGCTGATTTTCTTACAGTATAGCACAGATTCCGGCGGAGAGAAAGAGCGGCGTGGGGAAGAGAAAAACTGAGATTTGAGAGAACAGCAAGCACAGCCGCTGTCCGGACACACGGCGATTTTGGGATAATCCCAAGCCCTTTATCACGTTGCTGTCACCAGTACGAGGCGAGAAAGACTGCTTATCTTTTCTGCATTTTGACCTGCCTCTTAATCAGTTTTGAGATGTAGTAACCGACAACGGCAAAAAGAGCTACGATTGCCAGATAGTCCAGCAAAGCCAATACCACCGGCTGCGAGAAATCAATAAATACGAATTGTGTCCGTAAAAACAGATATGAGCTGATTTTATTTTTCACAAAAGCATGGACGCCACAGGCGGCTAACAGCAGCGCAATCGCTCGCAAGCTCCATGTTCTGATTTTAGAGGGCTGCTGCATATTAGCAGCCTTTCGGAACATTCCCATCACCATGTTGCCGTGCATCCCGGCATGGAAGCTCATCAACACCAGCCCCCAATAGGAAGCCAGCAAATGAACGGTTCTTGCCGTAGATGCTCCTCCGAAGTGCAGAACGCGGAACACATGGCGGGACAGAATCATTCCGCTGATTGGCAATGCCAGCATGATTATGACGAGTACAAAGTTTAATACCGTTCCAACGATCCGAATGGGCGTGTACTTTCCTCGGAACAAATTTTTCCACCATACAATGTTCAAAATATGATGGATAACAAAAAGCAGAAACATTCCGATACCGAGATATTCATGGGCGGCTTCTCCTACCAATGAATATGCCATCAGCAGCGGCAAAAGCAGTGTCATTCCACAATCTACGATAATTCTGATTTTTTTCTTCATTGTTCAGGCGCATTGCACGCGATCCAGTTTTCGCCCTGCTTCTCATACCAATGGGTTCCGTCAATCCGATAAGTACCTCTGGCACCATAGGCATTAGCGTTCAAAACGGAAGTATAGGACACCGACGCATAGCTGCCATTGATGTGAACTACCGGATTTTCAATGCCAATCGTAAAGTATTGAAGATTGCCGTCCACTATGTCCGCAAAATATTCCTCGCGTGTCTGCTGTCTGCCGCTCATGTGGGTGAAAATCATATCCGGCGATGTGATCTCTGTCATAGTTTCTGTATCAGCCTCGGTCATAGCCTGACAGTATCTTGCCTGCTGATAAAGGACAGCCCGTTCGTCAGCACTCAATTCGGATAAATCTATATCTGTGACTTCCACATTATTGAAAACTGAAAAATCCAAATCCACCTCATTCACCTCCGTTTCGTTATCGGAATCACTCTCCGCAGTATTGACCTGTGCATTTTCCGCAGACGGCTGCTCAGGCAGATTTTCCTGCCCTGTTCCGCAGGCTGCAAGGGATACCATCATTCCCACAGCAAGCAGCAGAACAAGCATTTTATTGGATTTCTTATTCAATAAATCCGTCCTCCCTCAACCATTCTGTGACTTGGCTTCTGGCCGCGTCCCGGTCATTCTGAGCAGTCGTACCGGGAATTGCAAAACCGTCTTTCATTGTTCCTCCCGTAATATCGGCAATCGTGGATTCTGTATTGGAAAGCCCGCTTCCGCCATGCGTGCAGAACGGAACAATGGTCTTGCCGGACAGGTCGTAGCTTTCCAAAAAGTTGTAAACAATCATCGGCATATCGCCCCACCAGTTGGGATAGCCGATAAAGATCGTGTCATAATCGCCCATGTTGTCCACAGTACCGGCAATTTCCGGACGGGCATTATTCGCCATTTCCTGCCGGGATACATCCAGCAACTCGCTGTGCGAAGTAGGATATGGTGTGACAGCCTCAATCTCAAATAAATCGGCTCTGGTCTGTTCTGCGATTATGTGGGCGATAATGCTGGTATTTCCTTCTTCAATCACACCCACACCATACTGTTCCCCGGCAAGGGAAAAATAAGCTAGTGCCTATTATTGGAAGCCATATATTTGGACAGCCGCTCAATGTATTCGGCAGCTTTGCCGGGATAAGCCGCTTCCAGCCGGGAACATTCCCTGCCTGATAAGAAAACATTTTGAAATTCTCCATATCGGCGGCGCGTACTCGCTACTCTTTCAGTCTTACTCTGTTCTTTATATTCTGTATCAGTATTACTTGCGGGCAATTTTTGCCCCATGCAAGGGGAAGAATCCTGCACATCCATTGGGCAGATATTGCCCTCTGGACGGGAAGAAACCTGCACCCTGTCCGGGATTTGCAGAAAAATGCGGTTCGCCTGATTCCAGCCCTGACGGACGCGGGTGATCAGCCCAGCATTTTCCAGCTCCCGCAGGGCGGTCTTGACCGTCCGCTCACTCCGGTTTAGGTCATCCGCCATCTGCTTAATCGTGTAGATCACATACACATTCCCATCCTCGGACACCCAGCCGCTTTTCTGGGAAAGTGTGGTGCGGTTAAGCAGCAGCCCATATAGCAGCTTGGCGTTGATGGAATATTCGCCCACCAGCATGAAGCGCGGCAAGGGAATGAACGGCGGCAATGCGGTGTTCAATTTGAAATAGATTTTTCATCACATCCTCTCTGGTCTGGTGTGATACGGCTGCTATGGAGGCACTTTGTCAGATCCACGAGGGGAGTACGCAGATGTACCACCCTTTTTTGCCCTCTTTGACCGATAATGCGGGCAAATAACGACAACCGCCCGGAAACTCTGCTTGCAATCGTGGACGCAGCGGCGGCAGAGCGTGTTGTACGCCTTGCGTCCCCAGTCATTCAGGAAGAACGACCATTCCAGCTTTTTTGATTTGCTCATGCGCGGCATATCTGTACTCCTTTCCCGAATTACAATTCACTTCTTTGCTGCACTTTCAGCAGTTCCCATACGTCAGCCATTCGCTCTTTCAGCTCGGCAACATCGGCATCGTAGAAATGCCCGGTGCTGTTGATGCGGCGGCAGACGTGGTTGATATTTGTGGCAATCCTGCTGACAGCGGCGGCTAATTTTTTCTGCTCGGTGTAATCGACCTTGATGATGTACCCGTCAATCAGCATTTTCCGGGCATACGCGCCGAAGTTGTGCGTTCCCAACTGGCGCATCTTGTGCTGGATAAGATTCAGCTCCTGCCCGTTCAGGCAGACTTCCTTGCGTATGGGTCGTGTGCGGTCTGACATATTGAAACACTCCTTTCACAATACAACGGATATTTTTTCTCAAAAACTTTGTAATGGCGGAAAGAAAATTTTGAAAAGCCTCTCACCTCACTAAGTGAATCAGACACCGATTTTGTCCCAACATCTTCGCTTTTCACAATCCATCGGACAGAAAAAGCAGAAATGACAGGTATCTTAAAAAATATTTGGGGAAGCCTCTCACTTTACAACGGACAGATTTTCTGCGATTGGGGGGGATTGCAAAAAATTCTTTTCACTTTACAACGGACATTTTCTTGGCGAATTAGGGGGTCTCCGTAGAGAAAATTTTGAATACGAGGGCATTGGCGATTCGTTGCCTCTCACTTTACAACGGACAGTTTTTTGCCGTTTGTTGAGTATGGCAGTAAAAAATTTTTCAAAAAATATGCGCTCCTGCTTTTGCGAAAGCGGGAGCGCGTTGTATCTGCGGATATGAGATTTGAGAGAATAGCAAGCACATCCGGTATCCGTACACACCGGGAAAATGGGCAGTTCAGCCTTGCGCCCGAACTGCTCATTTCGTTGTTGGGGAAGCCCCACACCCCTTTCATGTCGAAGTTGAAAATACTTCCCGAACTTTTCGGGAAAGTTCTTGCTTTTATTCGCTTTGGCGATTATAATTATATTGTAATTTTATAAGCAGACGCAGAAATGAACTGTGACAGGAGCGCCGACTATGAAATACTTATCCATCACGCAAACCGCCGAACGCTGGGGCATCTCCACCCGCCGCATTCAGATTTTGTGCGGCGAGGGGCGCGTTCCCGGAGCTATCCGCATTGGCTCAGTCTGGGGGATTCCAGAGGACGCACAGAAACCGGCAGACGCGAGAATCAAGAACGGCAAGTATATCAAAAAGCCCGCCGAAAACGAAAAATGAGCCGCAGATCATGTCGGCGACTCTAACTCGAAAATAGGACACGCCCTACCCCTCGCGGGTGCGAATAGAAGGAAACGCGCAGAAGGAAATTGCACCGCAGTCGAATACGCATTTTACGGGAGTATAAGGAGCATAACATGGATAAAGCGCTTGAAAACCTGAGTTTATTGAAAGATATTCGGGATATTGATGATATGCTGAATCAATACTGCCAGAGTGGCTTAATAGATCGAGAAAGAGCCATTTCCAAGATCAGAGAATTGCGGATAACAAATAAAGATATTGGAAAAGCCGAGATAGCGGCAGTCCCATACAATTTCATTCCGTTTAACGAAGCAAGTAATGCCCAACTTGCCAGCGGGTTAAATGCGTATAGGGCAATTCTGTTAGAGAACTATTTGCGTAATATGCAGGAGGATACCCATGCCGACACTTGAATGGATTGGAAAGAGCAAGGATCAATCACCATCAGGAAGTGCCGTTTCGGGTGTTGGAGCGCAAGTACAGCTTTAATGAAAACGGGCAGCACGACGAGGACAACGGCAGCGAAAACATGATCATCCGGGGCGACAATCTGGAAGCCCTGAAAGCGTTGCTGCCCCGGTACGAGGCGCGTCAAGTGCATTTACATTGATCCGCCATACAACACCGGCAACGAGGGCTGGGTCTACAACGATAATGTCAGCGACCCGAAGATCAAGAAGTGGCTGGGCGAGGTTGTCGGCAAAGAGGGCGAGGACCTGACCCGCCATGACAAGTGGCTGTGCATGATGTACCCGCGCTTGAAGCTGCTACAAAAGCTGATGGCGGATGATGGTGTCATTTTCATCAGCATTGATGATACTGAATTTCCCCATTTGCGTTTAATATGTGATGAGATTTTCGGAAATTTTGCAGAAGCGGTCGTGTGGCAAAAGAGAACATCTCCTGACGCAAGAAAGATACTTAGTAGTGGACATGAGTATGTACTAATATACACCAAAAACCCCGACCAAAACTTAGGGCTTAGACTACTTCCCTTGGAGCGCAAAGATATTGAGGCGTATACTAATCCGGACGATGATCCGAGAGGACCGTGGATTTCTTCGCCTTTTACTGCACCGGGTTACCGCCCAAATCAAATGTATCCAATAATTACGCCATCCGGAAAAAGTGTAGTACCGCCCAAAGGTCGCTGTTGGAGTAACATTGAAGAGGTATATCAACGTCTGCGTTCAGAAGGACGAATGTGGTTTGGTGCGGATGGGAACGGAGTACCTCGCAGAAAAACGTATCTCTCCGAACGAGAAGGACGAGGTATATGGACTTGGTGGACAAATTCAGAAGTTGGCTATACGCAGATGGCAACCCAAGAGTTAGCGGCTATTCTTGGAAAAGCTGTATTTGACTACCCTAAACCCGTAAGTTTAATTAGCCGCATAATTCAAATAGCATTCTCGGATGGCGATATTATCCTCGATTCCTTCGCCGGCTCCGGCACCACTGCCCATGCTGTCCTCAACATGAACAAGGCTGATGGCGGACACCGCAAATTTATCCTCGTTGAGATGATGGACTATGCCGACAGTATCACCGCCGAGCGCGTGAAGCGGGTCATCAATGGCTACGGCGAGGGCAAGAATTCCGTAGAGGGTACGGGCGGCAATTTCAGCTTCTATGACTTGGGTGAACCGCTGCTTGTGGGCGATTGCCTGAATGAAGCGGTTGCGCCGGAGAAGATCCGCGAATACATCTGGTTCATGGAAACCAAGCAGCCCTACGCCCCACCCAGCGGCGGCAATCCGTATTACCTCGGCAAGCACAACAGCACAGGCTATTATTTCTACTACGAGCCGCAGCGAGTGACGGTGCTGGACTATGCGTTTCTCTCCACCATCACGGAAAAGGTGGACGGTACGGTGATCTATGCAGACCGCTGCTCTATCAGCGAGGACAAGCTGGAAAAAATGGGCGTCACATTCAAGAAAATACCGAGAGACATCAGCAGATTGTAAGGGGGTGTTCGCTATATGGAACTGAAATCGTATCAGAAAAAGGTCATAGCGGACTTGACCCGCTATCTGGAACTGCTGAACGAAACCCGCAGCTATTCGGCGGCGTTTCGCAGTTTCTGGACGGAGAAATCCGCCCCGGCATTGGGACGTTACCAGGATGTGATCCCCGGCGTTCCGAACCTCTGCTTCAAGGTGCCAACGGGCGGCGGCAAGACCTTTGTTGCCTGCAACGCCATTCGCCCGGTGTTTGACGCGCTCCCCACTACCAAGACAAAGGCGGTCGTGTGGCTTGTCCCTTCAGATGCCATTCTGGCGCAGACGGCGAAAGCCCTGAAGGACACCTCCCATCCCTACCGTCAGAAGATAGACGTGGATTTCGGCGGGCGCGTGGAGGTCTACACCAAGCAGGAGCTTTTGAACGGTCAGAACTTCAACCCGACTGCCGTTACGGAGCAGTTGTCGGTCATGGTGCTGTCCTATCGACACGGTTAAGGCGCTGTAAGGGAGGTGCGTGTTTTGAAACTGCCATATGAGAACGAACTGTATGAGCTGCGAAAGTGGATAGACTTTACAAATGCAAACTTGCAGATGCAGTTTCTCCACACGCCTCAGGAAATTCAGCGCGTTCACCAATGGATCAAAGCAATTACGAGGGGAATACAAACGGACTACCCTTTCTATGCGACTACACTCCCCTCTATTGCAAATATACTCTTTCAACAAAACGAGATGGGTGCTATTTTCCTGAATCCTGCGGCATTTGGCGAGTTGGTGGTAATTGTGCGCCATATCGAAGCAGAACCCGTCGTTGTCCACTTCTGGTCCGAGATTCACCCGCGAATTGTGGATGTCTCCCATGAGTTATATGTAGATGGTCATTGTTCAACCGCAGCAGAAAAGGCGGTCAAAGAAGTAGAATCTCGTCTGCGCGAAAAGTTTTCAGAGTTAAAACCCGGCGCAGCAGTTCCCCCGAAGATTGGTGATGTGATTGGCGCACTTGTAAGCGAAAACGGTGCTTTCAGGTTCTGCGACACAAGTACTGCCAGCGGCAGGGACTATCGACGCGGAATCCATTCTCTGTTTGAAGGGATCATGGCAGCCTATCGCAATCCTGCGGCTCATGCCAATCTTCAATACGAAAAACGCGAAGCTATGGAGCAAATTATGCTGGCAAGCCAGTTGATGTATGTGTTGGACAAGCCGCAATTATAAGGAGAGTCTATGGATTTTAGAAAACTTCCATCCAATTCTGAAAGTTTACTGCTAAAACTGGTCTGTTCAGAAAACCCTACACAAGTATTGCGGGAACAATACAACGGGCTTTCTACGCAACAAGAGCAAGAACTTGACGGTATCATAAGAGAGCTAAAAGGACTCGGCTATATTGATGTTAAATGGGCTGACAATGAACCATACTTCGTCATTCTAAATAATTCTGCAAGGACATACAGAGAGCAATTGGCTGAGTATAACGCACATAAACCTATCAATGTAACGCAAGGAAAAAATGTGAGAAATACAATTTTCATAAGCCACCGATCAACTGATAAAAGTATTGCGGATATGCTTGTTGACTTTTTTGCAGGAACCGGGATTTCTAAGGAAACGGTTTTCTGCTCTTCTTTGCCGGGCAACGACATAAACGAACGCATTTCTGATGAGGTTAAATCCGCGCTGAAAAGCAGCGCAGTCAATATTGCGATTCTTTCACATGATTACTATCAGAGTGCCTATTGCCTGAATGAAGCGGGGGTACTCTGGTATGAGGACGTTCCTGTAATTCCAGTTGCCTTGCCGGAAATTAATTCGTGCAACATGTACGGATTCCTAAATAACGAATATAAGTTAAGACGATTGGATTCTGATACAGATATTTCTTGCATTTATGATATCGTAGGCGAAGCGGTATCGGCTCCGCACACAAAAGCCAGTCTTATCACATACGAGAATAAGAAACTTAGAACAAGGTATGCAGAATATCTGAAAGCGAGAGAATTGCCTCCGGGCGGTTCTGATATTTCCATTGCAGATACTATTGCAGAAATAACCACTGACGATGAACGAATCGTGCTATACTACATACTTCATGAAAATGTTCGAAAAGTCTCTAAATCTACTATTTCAAGCTGGTTAAACAAATGCGAAATCCGTGGCGTAAATGTCGATAACGCGTTTGATTTGCTGTCATCTTTTGATAACGGGGCTGTGAATAACGATACTCTGGAGTTTGGCATCGACACTTTCCGCAAATACTCTGCAAACGCAGCACAGATACTTCCATCACTTAAAAAATGCGTGGATCAGCATATTGAATTAGCCGTCAACACATTCAAAAAAATCTGGTCAGAGGACACACTTGATATTAATATACGGCTGTTTATTGCTTATATTGTGGAAGAGAGAATGCGCACATTTGGTGACCGTTGGATGGCAGAAGGGGAAATCGAAAATATACGGCAGTGGGAGAGCAAAAACACACTCGATTCCACACTTTCAAACGACTATGGAAGCTGCCTTGAATTTTTTATTCAAAACGAGCTTGTGTATGCAAGCAGTTGGACAAGCTATGGAAATCCGCGAGAGTATACTTTATTCCCTTCTCTACAGGAACTCCTTTTTAATTGCCCCCATAAGATTATGGAGGAATTGCAAAAAGTCAAAGATGCCCATCATTTGGATTTGCCATTTTGAGTTTTAAGAAGCCCAGCATCGCGCCGTTTGGCGCGATGCTGGGCTTCTTACTTAATTCCATTCCTCAGCTAAGAGGAAATCGCGGATATTTCGGTGCTTGATGC
Source organism: uncultured Dysosmobacter sp. (assembly GCA_934565855.1). GTDB lineage: Bacteria > Bacillota > Clostridia > Oscillospirales > Oscillospiraceae > Oscillibacter. The sequence goes on along the minus strand of CAKTIO010000005.1, from coordinate 102,138 downwards.
CGTTTCGACTCATGTCAAACTCATCGAGAGAAACAACATACTTCGGGAAGTTGTCGCGGATGCTGTCATACGCGCCAAACTCACGGTTGACTGTTTCTTCCGATGCCAGAAGGTAAGTGACCTGAACATACAGCTTTTCGCCGCGTTTGTCGCATACAAAATCAATTTCCTTATCGCCCGTTCTGCCAACAGTCACTTCATAACCCCGGCGCAGCAACTCCAGATACACGATGTTTTCCAAAATGAGATTGATGTCCCGCATATTTCCACCGAAAACAGCCTCGCGGATGCCGTGATCAGCAATATAATATTTTTCATTGGAGGCAAGAATCTGTTTCCCCTGCAAATCCTCCCGCTTCACCTGATAGAACAGGTATGCCTCGCAGCAGTATTTGATATAGTTCAGGATCGTTTCCGGGGCAACGGTGCGCTGTTCGTTTTTCAGGAACTTCGCAAGCGAGGTCGCAGAGAAGGTCGTTCCCACATTGGCGATCACATAGGAAATGATCCGTTCCAGCAAGTCAACATCCCGGATTTTATTCCGCTTCACGATGTCCTTGAGCTGGACAGAGTTGAACAGATCATGAAGATATTGCTTGGACGGCGCATCTGCATAGCGGAGGTTTGCGAGGTAGGGCATCCCTCCGGCAAGCAGATACTTCTGGAAACACTGCTGAATGGGCGCATCGGGAACAATCGAACGGTAAAGCTCCATGAACTCTCCGAATGAGAACGGATAGATCACAAACTCCACATACCGACCGCCCAAATAAGTCGCAAGCTCACCGGACAGCAGCTTCGCATTGGAACCGGTGATATAGATGTCGCAATCCAGCGAAACGCGGAGAGAGTTGATACACTTCTCCCAATCTTTGACTTCCTGTATCTCGTCAAAGAACAGATAGACCTTGCCCTTTATTTCTGCGGCTCTTGTGGTGATCTCGTCATGCAGAGCCTGCGCGGCTTGCAGATGGGAATAGCTCATATCTTCAAAGTTGATGGAGATGAACTGCGCAGGATTGACACCGGACTCCGTAAGTTCCTGCTTGATCAGCTCCAACATGACCGACTTTCCGCAGCGGCGAATACCGGTCATGACCTTGATCAGCTCCGTTCCGATAAACGGACGGATACGGCTCATATACAGTTCGCGTTTGATCATAAGTCTTAGCCCCTTTTCCGTGGTTGACTATATCATAGCATACTTATAGGTGAATCTCAATGGGGGAATTGTGAATTCATAAGTTATAACTGATAAAATACAAAACTCGACAAAAAATTCAGATAAGCTTTGACAGAATGAGCACGGTTCTCGTAAATGTCGATTACAGCCTTAAACAACACGCCCAATGCACGTTATAAAGGCGTGGAGTAACTTATATTAGGATGGAAAACAAGCGGCATACTGGCGATATTTTTCTCGATATTCGCCCCGAAATGCAACAAAAAAATACAACAAAAAATGAAACAACCATCGACATATCCGTTGGGCGGTCATGCCGATGGTTGTGTGCTTCATCAGAATTTTCACTTGATTTTGGGGGGCAGTAGTAGTGTGTCATTTTCGCGCCTGCATTCCGATTTTCCATACACCATTTTTACACCATTTCGGCGTGGAGTAGTATGGAATTGCATGAAGTTATATAGTGGTTGTTTGTGCGGAAAACACGCTGAAATCAAGAAATATCGGTATTTATGAGGCAATATTGAGATATAGAATCAGGTGAATCGCCCTCGATACCTAATTTCATTTTGAAATCTTCTCCTTTATTTTTCAGGAAGAAACTCTGCGGAGCATCCGTGAAATCCACTTCCCTCCGCACTTTCTTCAATGATAAGCTTCCTGGCGGACACTGCGCATGCCCTTTCTGTACTTCCAAAAGGGTATCCCGCCTGAAAACCGGGCGATATAACTTGATAATTGTATCATGGGCGTTTCATTTTCTCAATAGATAAACAGGATTTTCTGGTCTTTTCTCCACAGGTGTCCACCCTGATTCTTGACAGTCAGCCGCTGATCAGACTATAATAACGTAAAAGTTCAACAGGTATTCCTCTCAGTCAAGGAGGCTTTTTATCATGAGACAGTGCATGGATGCAGAAAATCTGCATCGGCGGCTGAAAAAAATCATCGGACAGGTACAGGCTATTGACCGCATGGTGGATGAAGACGTTCCCTGTGAGGATGTTCTGGCACAGATCAACGCGGCAAAATCCGCCCTGCACGGCTGTGGAAAGGTCGTATTGGAGGGACATATCCGGCACTGTGTTTTAGATGGCATTCAGCACGGGGACGCAGACAAAACCATTGAAAGCTTCACCAAAGCCGTGGAGCGTTTTTCCAACATGGGATAAGCTTTCAGATATTTCAGCAGAGCAGCGAAAAAACCGCTGCTCTTTTTTCTTGACAATATATACCCATATGGGTATAATCTACCTATACCCCCATATGTATTATTTCGAGGTGGATCATGAAAAAGCAAATGGAAAATCTTCAGGCATTGCTGGACATGGGCGGCATCCCAAAGGATGTCACGCTGCTGGTCCTGTCCGGCGCGGCAGTTCTGTGCAGTCTGCTGAAGCTCTCCCCCTTTCCCTTTGATATGGCGTGGATCGCTATTACCCTATGCGGCATTCCCATCATTTTGGAAGCTGTGATCGGCTTGGTCACCGCCTTTGATATCAAGGCGGATGTGCTGGTCTCCCTGGCGCTGATCGCGTCCCTCTGCACCGGAGAAATCTTTGCTGCCGGAGAGGTTGCATTTATCATGCAGTTGGGCGGACTTCTGGAAGAGCTTACCGTTGCCCGCGCCCGTGCCGGCATTGAAAAACTTGTGCATCTGACGCCGCAGACTGCCCGGCTGCTGAAAGACGGTCAGGAAACCGTGATCCCCGCAGAGCAGGTGCAGGTCGGCGACCAGCTGCGCGTTCTGCCAGGTGAAACGGTTCCTGTGGATGGTGTCATTCTGTCCGGACAGACCTCCGTTAATCAGGCAGTCATGACCGGAGAATCTCTGCCGGTGGACAAAACCGTGGGAGACCCGGTGTCCAGCGGCACCGTCAACCAGTTCGGCGCCTTTGAAATGCGGGCGCTTCGTGTAGGCGAAGACAGCTCTATTCAGCGGATGATCCGACTGGTACAGTCGGCAGACGCCGGGAAAGCAAAAATTGTGGGACTGGCAGACCGCTGGGCTACCTGGATCGTTGTCATCGCCCTGACTGCCGCGGCTTTGACCTATCTTTTTACTGGACAGCTTCTGCGCTCCGTAACCATTTTAGTGGTGTTTTGCCCCTGCGCTCTGGTTCTGGCAACTCCCACCGCGATCATGGCTGCAACGGGAAATGCCGCACGGCACGGCTTTCTGGTGCGGCAGGGTGATGCTCTGGAACGGCTGGCATCGGTCCGTGTTCTCGCCTTTGACAAGACTGGTACGCTGACCTGTGGCACACCAGAGGTACAGGAGGTGTGCAGCCTGTCTCCCCGATACTCTCAGGAAGCGCTGTATCAGCTGGCTGCGGCTGCGGAGCAGCTGTCTGAGCATCCGCTGGGAAAGGCAGTTCTTCGAGGTTGGAAAGCCGCACACCCGGCACAATCCCTGCCCGATGTCAAGGATTTTCATATGCTGCCGGGACGCGGTGTCTCTGCGGAGGTCTCCGGACTGCGTATTCTGGCTGGAAACCCGGAGCTGTTAAAGCAGAATGGCGTAATCTGTGCCATTCCCGCAGGAGCAGAAAAAGCCCTGCGCAATGGCTGTACGGTTACATATCTCGCAGTAAACGGTTGTCTGGCTGGATATCTCGCTCTGTCCGACACCCTACGAAAGGAAAGCGGTGCCATGATCTCCGCTTTGACGCACTCCGGTGTAGAGCCGGTGCTGCTGACCGGAGACCACGCCAGCGCGGCGGAAAGCATTGCCAGACAGCTGGGAATCCACCGGGTCAAAGCCAACTGTCTGCCGGAGGATAAGCTACGCATCATTGACCAGCTTCAGACTGCCGGGTCTCCCGTCTGTATGGTGGGCGACGGTGTCAATGACGCCCCGGCATTGAAACGGGCAGCGGTGGGCATCGCTATGGGCGGCACAGGCAGCGACATTGCTGTGGATGCAGCGGACATCGCACTGGTGGATGATGAGGTCAAGGAGCTGCCGCATCTGTTGGCATTGTCCCGGCGCATGATGACCACGATCCACCGGAACCTGTTCTTTTCCATGGCACTGAACTTTCTTGCCATTACGCTTGCCATCACCGGTATCCTGAACCCCGTGATCGGCGCCCTGGTCCACAACGCCGGGTCCGTTTTGGTTATCACCAATTCTGCATTCTTATTAAAATGGAGGTATTCCGCATGATCATTCCCATCATCAGCATCATCACTGGCATTCTGGTCCTCTGTACCGGGGGATACTACTCGTTCCACGAACGGGAGGATCCTGAATCAAGAAAAATCTATACTAAAATCAGCGCTGTCGGCGCGTTGGCTGCTGTTCTCTGCACCATCTGGCTGCTGCACTGAATCGTAATTTTTTTCTGCCGTTCTGGGATATACCATCTCAGAACGGCTTTTCTATGCAGTCTTCTCCCGCGCTGACCTTGACCACGAATACTCCCCGACAGCTTCCCCGGAATTTTCCCAATAAAAAGTTTGGAAAAAACGAATCCAGGGCTTTACTTTCGTACACTGAAATGCTAAAATACAAAAAGGTCAATTTTCCACTTTGAAGAGCTAAATTTTGAAGGGGTGCGTGATACATGGTGAAGATTGGTAAGAAAGAAAAGAGTGAAGAGCTGTATAAAGCCATCCTGCTGCTGAAGGATGAAGAGGAGTGCTATGAATTCTTCCAGGACCTGTGTACCGTGTCAGAGCTGCGCTCAATGGAGCAGCGGTTTGAGGTTGCCTCTCTGCTGGATGACGGCATGATCTACAATGAAATTCTGGAGCGCACCGGCGCGTCCAGCGCCACCATCAGCCGGGTAAATCGCTCTCTCAACTACGGTACCGGCGCATATGCCAAGATCTTCCAGCGCTGCAAGCAGCGGAAGAGTGAGCCACAGGCATGAACAGCTATGAAGCCCTTTCCGGGCAATACGATCTGCTGATGCGGGACGGACAGTACCGCCGCCGGGCGGATTACCTTCTCCGCCAATTCCAAAAAAGTTCCATCCCTGTTGAAACCGTTCTGGATCTGGGCTGCGGCACCGGAACCATCGCGTGTCTTCTATCGCAGGCAGGACTGCGTGTGCTTGCCGCCGATGCTTCTGAGGAAATGCTGACAGAGGCAGCCGCCAAAGCCATGTCCCTGCCGCAGCCTCCCTTTTTCCTGCACCAGTTCATGTCGCAGCTGCGGCTGCCGCATCCGGTGGACGCCGTGATTTCCACATTGGACTCTTTGAATTACGTCACCCGGTCACGGGATGTGCAGGAAACCTTTCGCCGGGTATACCGCTACCTGCGCCCCGGAGGGAGCTTTCTCTTTGACATCAACACGCCGGAAAAGCTGCGACGGATGGACGGTCAGGTCTGGATGGATGAGCAGGAGGATGTATTCTGCGTCTGGCGCACGGATTTCTCCGCCAAAACCGCCATCTGCACCTATTCGGTCGATTTATTCCAGCGGCTGGAGGATGACAGCTGGAGCCGCAGCTATGAGGAACACCGGGAAAAGGCATGGCAGCCGGAGCAGCTTCAGCAATGGCTGGAGGAATGCGGCTTCTCTGTCCGCATTACCGGGGACCTGACTATGCGTCCCCCCAGAGAAGGCGCGGACCGCATTCTTTTCCACTGCAAGAAGTCCTTAGAAATCTAACAAACAGGAGTATTCCGAATGATGAGAACAGATACACTGGTACGCGCCATCACCTCTGACGGAATGGTGAAGGCAACTGCCGTTTCCACAAAATTTCTGACAGAGCGGGCAAGACAGATCCACCACACGCTGCCCGTTGCCACCGCCGCACTGGGACGCGCCTTAGCCGCCGCCTCCATGCTGGGCAACGCCTTGAAGGACGATGGCTCCAGCGTCACTCTCCGCTATAACGGCGGTGGTCCGCTGGGTACCGTTTTGGCTGTATCGGATAACCTGGGCAATGTCCGCGGCTCTGTGGACCATCCGGTGGTAGACCTGCCCCTGCGTCCGGACGGAAAGTTGAACGTCGGCGCTGCCGTAGGCTGTGATGGCACGCTGACAGTGATCCGGGACCTGAACATGAAGGAGCCCTACGTCGGCAGCGTTGCGCTGCTGTCCGGAGAGATCGCCGATGATCTGGCATCCTATTTCGTGGAGTCCGAACAGATCCCCTCCGCCTGCGGATTGGGTGTGCTGGTGGACCGGGACCAGAGCGTTCTGGTCTCCGGCGGTTACCTCATCCAGCTCCTGCCCGGGGCAGGTGAGGATATCATCGGCAAGGTAGAGGGCGGCGTTCTTGCCGCCGGAGCTGTTACCGGTATTCTAAAGGAAAATGATGACCCGGAAGCCATGCTCCGCCGCCTGCTGTCCGACTTTGACGTGGAAATTCTGGAAAAGACGCCCATCGAATACCGCTGCACCTGCTCTCGTGAGCGGATGGAACGCGCACTCATCAGTCTGGGTGCGCAGGAGATTGACAGTATGATCCGGGAGCAGGGGGATGTGGAGCTGTCCTGCCGCTTCTGCGACCGAAAGCAGAGGTTTACCAAGGGGCAGCTGGAGCTTCTCCGGGACCGTATTCTTGCCAAGCGCTCCTGATTTCTGCCAGAAAAGCTTTCCCGCCGCGTGGGAAGGCTTTTTATCAATCATTTATTAGAAAAGGTTCCCGCCCGGAAAAAGCTGACGTTTGCCACGCTTTTCCCGGGCGGGAACCCTATATTTTCTATCGATTTTGGCTATATCAAAATCTTACGCCAGCCGGATTGCATTTTGCTGCATACAGCGGCCTTTGCCTTGCCGCAGCTGCTGCCGCGAACCGCTGTCAAAATGTCTATCCTTGGCGAAGAGAACAACACTGTCTCCATTTCATGCCGCTGTGCCAGTACCGCTGTTTCCGTACTGCTGACCGAAGAAGTAACGGAACAGATCCTCCATATTGTTATTGCTGCCATAGGAATCGCCGTTCTGACCGTCCGTTGCACTGGTAGAGGTATCCGTCTGCGCTGTCTGCTTATCCTTGGGAACCGCACCCCAGGTCAGCTTCACTGTGGTAGTCTCCCCGTTGCGGTATACCGTCACATCCGCCGTATCTCCGGCAGAATAGCCCTTCTTGGCGGCAGTCAGATCCTCCAGAGAGGTGATGGTCTTATCATCAATCTTGGTAATGACATCGCCCGCCTTCAAACCAGCCTGGTCCGCAGCGCCGCCCTGTTCCACAGCGTAAATGTATGCGCCCTGGGTCAGGTTGGTGGACTGCGCCATGCTCTGGTTCATCGTGCCGACCGTAGCGCCCAAATAGGGCTTATTGGTCACATAGCCGTTGGTCATGATGTCCTTAATCATCGCCATCACATCATTGATGGGAATTGCAAAGCCCAAGCCCTCTGCAGACTGGTTATTGGACGTAGAGGAATACTTCGCGGACACAATGCCCACCACTTCACCATAGCTGTTCATCAGCGGACCACCGGAGTTGCCCGGGTTGATGGACGCATCTGTCTGGATCATATTAAAGGGAGTTCCATCCACATTGATGGCACGGTTCACGCAGGAAACCATACCGCCAGTCTGGGAGAAGGTCAGCTCACCCAGCGGGTTGCCGATGGCAAGCACCCGGTCGCCCACATTCAGCGTGTCCGAATCGCCCAGAGTGACCGGCTGAAGGTCCTGCGCGTCGATCTTCAGCACCGCGATATCGTAATCCTCATCACTGCCCACCACCGTGGCGTCATAGGTGTCGCCGTTATACATGGTCACCTTTACGCTGGTGGCATCAGCGATCACATGATGATTGGTAGCAATATAACCATCCGCCGTCAGCACAAAGCCGGAGCCGGAAGAAGCCGCTTCTACGGTCTGCCCAAAGTAATTGGTGGTCGTGGAGGAGCAGTTGATGGACACCACGCTGTTTACAGTGGCGGCATAAACCTCCGCGTCAGTCATTGCCGTTTTTCCGTCCACGGTCTTCACTGCCACACTGCTTGCCTGACGACCACTGACCTGCAGGGTCTCGCTTCCGCTGCTGCGTCCCACTGCTGTGGTGATTCCCGCGCCTGCCGCGCCGCCGATCAGTGCGCACACCAGCGCCAGTGCCGCGATCTTCATTTTGGCGGAGCGACCAGCGGAGACGTGCTTTCTTTCCTTTCCAACATCCTGCTGATCTGCCGGAGCCGCCTGCGCAGCCGTTTCCTGATACTGCCCGGCGCTCTGCTGGGACTGCTGTGTCCGGTAAGCGTTCAGCTGCTCGTCTACTGTGCCGTGGGGGGCTGCATTCTGCTGTGCGGAGCTGTTTTCCGGTCCCTGCCCCGTGGGTTCGCTGCCATCTTTGCGGTAGGTGTAATGATAGAGATTCTTTTCGTCGTTATACATAAACGATTCCTCCTATGCCGTGTCCCGCATCCCCCGGTATCTGAAAGAGAGGATAACAGGAAAATATGTACGAATGATGAAAGAACTTTGCACATTCTCTGAATTTTCATCAGACCGGGGAACGGGAGAAATTTCAGAGGTGTTCAGGCTTCTTTCTTGCACCTTTGCCTGAAGTATAGTATGCTTACCTTAAAAGAACTTGAAAAGGATGAAAAAATTTTGCTGAAGATCGAAGCAGTCAAATTATCCCCGGAGAACTTCCCAGCCGGGCTGTCCGCCGCTGCCGCCAAGGTCCTGCGGCTGCGGGAAAAGGAGATCCTCTCCCTGCAGCTGCTGCGCCGCAGCATTGACGCCAGAGAGGGCGTTCATTGGGTCTGCACCGTGGCGGTAAGGGTCCGGGACGAGGCGGCTGTCCTGCGTCGCTGCCGCTCCTCTCATGTCAGCCGTTATGAGCTTCCCGCACCCTACACGGTCCCGGCTGCCGCCGCGCTGCCCGCAGTTCCTCCCGTGGTGGTTGGCGCGGGACCCGCCGGACTATTCTGCACTCTGGTTCTGGCAAGGGCAGGACTGCGCCCCATCCTTTTGGAACAGGGAAAGCCCGTGGAACAGCGGCAGGCGGATGTTCTGAGATTTTGGTCCACAGGGATTTTAGACTCCCTATCCAATGTGCAGTTTGGCGAGGGCGGCGCCGGCGCTTTTTCAGATGGAAAGCTGAACACCGGTACCAAGGACCCCCGGCACCGTTTCATATTGGAAGAGCTGGTCCGCTGCGGCGCGCCGGAGGAAATTCTTTATGAAGCCAAGCCGCATGTCGGCACGGACAAGCTGCACATTGCACTGAAGCAGCTCCGGCAGGAGTTGCTGTCGCTGGGGGCAGACATTCGCTTTCAAACCCGTCTGGAGGACCTGACACTTTCCACCCAGGGAGTAGAAGCCCTGCAGGTCTCCGGTCCGGATGGGCGCTATACCCTTCCCTGCCGCCGTCTGGTCCTGGCTTTGGGACACTCCGCCCGGGACACCTTTGAAATGCTTGCCCGCCGCGGAGTTCCTATGGAGGCAAAGCCTTTCGCCGTTGGTGTGCGCATTGAACACCGGCAGTCCGACTGCGATGCCGCCCAATACCGCCAGTATGCCGGACATCCCGGTCTGCCTGTTTCCACCTATAAGCTCTCCTGCCATCTTCCCTCCGGGCGCTCCGCCTATTCCTTCTGCGTCTGCCCTGGCGGCGAGGTGGTCGCCGCCGCGTCAGAGCAGGACCGCCTCGTAACCAACGGCATGAGCGAATTTGCCCGGGACATGGAAAACATCAACGGCGCGCTGCTGGTCAATGTCACCCCAGCAGACTTTGGCGGAAGCTCTCCGCTATCCGGCATTGCCTTTCAGCGAAGGCTGGAAGCCGCCGCGTTCCAACTGGGAGGCGGAGACTACCGCGCCCCCTGCCAGCGGGTGGAGGATTTTCTGCTTCACCGTCCCTCCTCCGGCTGTGGACGGGTCCAGCCCTCCTACCGTCCCGGCGTCACCTACACCGATCTGCACCGCTGCCTGCCCGCCTTCGTCTGTGAAACGCTGGAGGGTGCACTGCCCCTGCTGGGAAAAAAGCTTCAAGGCTATGACAACGGCGATGCACTGCTGACCGCCGTGGAAAGCCGCAGCTCCTCCCCTGTCCGCATTCTTAGAAATGCCGCCGGAGAATCCGATGTGGCTGGTCTGTATCCCTGCGGGGAGGGCGCCGGTTATGCCGGAGGAATCCTCTCCGCCGCCGCAGACGGTATGCGGCTTGCCGAGCAGGTGTGCCGTTCCCTGTAAAGCCTGTTCTTCCATTTTCATTGTTTTTCAAACGATTCCCCATGACAGATGCGTTCATTTGATAAGGAGGTCCCCCTATGTCCAGCAAGCTCTGCGTCTATCAGGATTTTTTAAATGATGCCCACCGCGCACAGATCCACGCCGCCGCGGAAGCCGCCGGTTTTCAGGTCTGCTTCTTCAACTCCACACAGTTTGAAGAGGCAAAGGCTTATTTACAGGACTGCGAGGTGCTGTATTCCCACTCTCCCGAACTGCTGCGTGCCGCTCCTGCCACTTTAAAATGGTACTGCTGTGCCAGTGCCGGTGTGGACCAGTACTGTAAAGACGACGGTATTTTTGCCAATCCGGACTGTCTGCTGACCAATTCCGCCGGAGCTTACGGTGTTACGATCTCCGAGCATCTGCTGATGGTCACCCTGATGCTGCTGCGGCGAATGCCGGAATACAGTGAGATCGTTCACAAGCGTGAGTGGAGCAATCAGCTGCCAGTGCGCTCCATCACCGGCAGCCAGATCACCGTGCTGGGCACCGGAAACATCGGTACCACCTTTGCCCAGAAGGCAAAGCTGCTGGGTGCCCGGAGCATCATCGGCGTCAGCCGCAGCGGCTCCGCCATGGCGGACATTTATGACGAGTGCTTCCCCTTCACCCAGTTAGATGAGGTCCTTCCCCGCACCGAGATTCTGGTCATGGCACTGCCCGGCACATCGGAGACCCGCGGTATCCTGAGCCGGGAATGCATCGCCATGCTGTCTCCCCAATCCCTGCTGATCAATGTTGGGCGCGGCACCGCCGTAGACCAGGAGGCGCTGATCGACGCTTTGAATTCCGGTGCCTTAGGCGGTGCGGCGCTGGATGTGATGGACCCGGAGCCCCTGCCCAAGGAGCATCCCCTGTGGTCCGCTAAAAACCTGATCCTCACCCCGCACGTCTCCGGCAATATGACGCTGGGCTATACCCGGGACATCAATGTCACCATGTTCTGTGAGGATCTCGCCCGCTACGCCCGGGGTGAACAGATGCAGCACCTGGTGGACCGCACCCGCGGATATTAAAGCAGTTCTCCCCATAATCAGCAGCCGCCTGAAATTACAAAGAAGCACCATGCTCTCCAGTAGAGAGCATGGTGCTTCCTCTTTGCGTTATTCTGCTGCTTCGGCAATGGGGAACCGTACGGTAAACGTACTTCCTTTTCCAGTCTCGCTGTGCAGATCCACCTGCGCTCCCAGATAGGACGCGCCGTGCTTCACAATGGACAGCCCCAGCCCGGTTCCTCCGCTGGGATGGCTCTTGTCCACCCTGTAAAAGCGCTCGAATATCCGTCCCTGCACCTCCGGCGCGATTCCAATGCCGGTATCCTGCACCATCAGGACCGCCGCGGAGCCATCCTGCTCCACCGTGATCGCCACGCTGCCGTTTTCCCGGTTGTATTTCACCGCATTGTCACACAGGTTGTAGACGATCTCCTCCAGGATCTGCGGCACTGCCCGCACCTGCACCTCCTGTCCCATCACTGTAAGGTTCAGGTGCTTCTTTTCCGCCGCGGGACGGACCTGCTCCGCTACCCGCTTGGAAAGCTCCAGCAAGCCGCAGGTCTGCCAGTCTGCCGAAACACCGCCCTCGTCCAAACGGCTCAGCTGGATGATGTCGTTGACCAGCTCAATGAGCCGTCCTGCCTCTTTGTGAATATTTCCGGCAAAGTGTGCCACATCTCCCGGCTTTACCAAGCCGTTTTCCAAAATTTCCGCCGTTCCGGAAATGGCAGTCAGCGGCGTTTTCAGCTCATGGGAAACATTGGCAGTGAACTCCCGGCGCAGCTGCTCCCGCTGTTCCTGCTCCGTCACATCCAGAATCACCAGTACCGCACCGTTAAGATGTCCCTCCTGAAAAACAGGGCTGGCAATTACCTGACGGCAGGTATCCTCTTTTTCCAAATACTGCTCGCTCCGGCGTCCAGCCAACGCCTCTTCCACGCTCCGGCGGAAGCCTGCCTCCCGGTTCAGCGTGTAAATGCTGACATCTCCCGGCAGCTTTTCCTGCCCCACATGCAGCAGCCGCAGTGCCGCGGCATTGTAGGACAGCACATGGGTCTTTGTATCAATGATGAGGAAGCCCTCGCTCATATTCTCCGTGATGGCGGTAAATTCCTCCTGCCGGCGGCTCAGCTGCGCCATCTGACGCTGGATCTGCCGATTCTGACTGCGGATCTTTGCCAGCAGAGGCGTCAGCTCGTCATAGCTCAGCCCCTCTCCCGGAGAGGTCAGGTCGATCTGGTTGATGGGCTCTACAATGGCGCGGGACACCCGGGATGCCATAACCGCAGCCAGCACCCATGCCGCCAGAACTACCACAGCAAGAGGCTGCACCACCTGCAGCACCAATACCCATACGGAATACTGGGTATCCGATGTCCGCAGTACCGTACCGTCCTCCAGCCGCAGGGCAAAGTAAATGGTCTTCTGCGCCAGTGTCTGGGAATAGCGGGCGGCATATCCCTTTCCGGTCTCCATCGCCTGCCGGATCTCCTGCCGCTGCGCATGGTTTTCCATAGACGCGGCAGGCTCCTGACTGTCATACAGCACTGTACCGTCCTGATCCACCCAGGTGATTCGGCTGCTGGACTTTAATCCCTCCAGATAGCCCTCTCCGTTCAGTGCAACACCCTGCGCAATATAAGCGGTCTGGCTTTCCAACTCCGATTCCACACGCTCCTCAAAATACGAATGCAGCACACCGACGATCAAAACCAGACACGCCAGCAGTGCCGCCAGAGACACGGTCAAAATGGAATGAAAAATACGTCTGGTCATGGATTCACTCTCCGATCTTGTAACCGTAACCCCGGACCGTCTCAATGCAATCCCCGCATTTTCCCAGCTTCTGCCGCAGCGTCCGGATGTGAACGTCCACGGTCCGGGTCTCTCCGGTGAACTCATAGCCCCAGATACGGGAGATCAACTGCTCTCTGGAAAACACCGTGCCTGGATTGCGCAGAAACAGGCACAATAGTTCAAATTCTTTCAGCGTCAGTACCACGTTCTGTCCAGCGGCACGGACAATGTGCTTTTCCGGAAATACCTGCAGCTCTCCGTGGGTCAGCACTTCCTCCTGCCGCTCCGTCCGCCGCAGCAGCGCCTTGATCCGGGACAGCAGCTCCATCATGCCGAAGGGCTTGGACACATAGTCGTCTGCACCGCCATCCAGCCCCAGCACCTTGTCATACTCCGTGCTTTTGGCTGTCAGCAGGATCACAGGAAGCCGTGCGGTCTTTTCCGACGCCCGCAGCTTCTTCAAAATGCTCAGTCCATCCTCCTCCGGCAGCATGATGTCCAACAGCACCAGCCGGGGCAGCTGCTCCTCCATCGCGCGCCAGAACTCCGACGGAGCTGCAAACCCCTGTGCCGGCATTTCCTGACTGTTCAAGGTATAGATCACAAAGTCACGGATGCTGGCGTCATCCTCCAGCAAATAAATCATCTGCCTGCCTCCTGTCTGTTTCCCGCAAACCGCTCCCGGCATGCTTTTGGCAGCGGGAGCCGCGTTTTCTTAATTGGACTCCGGGTGCTGTCCCGTCAGGGAATATTCCACCCATTCCGCCACATTGGTGGCATGGTCGCCAATGCGCTCAAAATACTTGGCGATCATCAGCAGATCCAGACACATTTCACCCTGTCTGGCATCCGCGCTGATCATGTGTATGATCTCGCTTTTCACCTGATTGAACAGCTCATCCAGTCCGTCGTCCGCTTTCATCACTGCCCGTGCCAGCTCCAAATCTCCCTTTACAAAGGAATCCACGCTCTCGCTGACCATCCGGCATGCTGCCCGTGCCATTTCGGCAATGTGCGACATTCCTGCGGGGTCTGCCGCTGCCACATAGGGTGCCAGCTCTGCGATGTCCGCCGCCTGGTCTCCAATACGCTCCAGGTCCGAGATCATTTTCAGCGCCGCGGAAATCACCCGCAGGTCCCCCGCCACCGGCTGCTGCTGCAGCAGCAGCTTCAGGCAGCGGGTCTCCACGTCCCGCTCCTTCTGGTCGATCTCCCGCTCGCACTCCTTGGCACGCTCTGCCATGGCGGCATCCTTTTTCAGCAGGGACTCTGCCGCCGCAGAAATGGCGTCCTCGCACTGGGCTCCCATCTGGATCAATTCGATGTGCAGCTGCTCCAGCTGCTCCTGAAACCGGTTTCGCATTTGCCTCTGCGCCTCCCTTTATCCGAATCTTCCGGTGATGTAATCTTCCGTCTTTTTTTCCTTGGGGTTGGAGAAGATCTGCTCCGTATCGCCGAATTCAACCAACTGCCCCAGCAGGAAGAACGCCGTTTTATCCGACACCCGGGTGGCTTGCTGCATATTGTGGGTAACCATGATGACAGTATACTTGTTTTTCAGCTCCACCGCAAGGTCTTCGATCTTTGATGTGGAAATTGGGTCCAAAGCGCTGGTGGACTCGTCCATCAGCAGGATATCCGGCTCCACCGCCAGTGCCCGGGCAATGCACAGCCGCTGCTGCTGTCCGCCGGACAGTCCCAGCGCGCTGGTTTTCAGGCGGTCCTTGACCTCGTCCCAAATGGCGGCATCCCGCAGGGAGCGCTCCACGATCTCATCCAGCAGCACCTTGGCACGAATGCCGTGCGTCCGGGGACCGTAGGCAATGTTGTCATAGATGCTCATGGGAAAGGGATTTGCCTTCTGGAACACCATGCCGATCTGCTTGCGCAGCCAGGTGGTATCCACCTGCGGGTCATAGATATTGGTCCCGTTATACAGTACCTCGCCGTCAATGCGGCAGCCGGGGACCAGATCGTTCATCCGGTTCAGGGTCTTCAAAAAGGTGGACTTGCCGCAGCCGGAAGGACCGATCAGCGCCGTGATCTGGTTTGCCGGGATATCCATATGAATGTGGTGCAGTGCCTGATGGTCCCCATACCAGAGGTTCAGGTCCCGCGCCTGAATGATCGGAGTCATGATACACGCTCCTCCTTATTTTTTCAGTTTTCGTCCCGCCAGATTGGCAGTGAGGTTGATGAGAAAGGTCAGTACCATTAAAATAGCGGCGATGGCAAACGCCACGTCGGTCTCGCCCCGCTCATTGGCGTACACATACAGCGCCACCGTCAGCGTGGCGGAGGAGGTTTGCAGAGACTGCACAAAGCCGTTCAGCACCAGACCAAACCCTGCCGTAAACAGCAGTGCTGCCGATTCGCCTACAATACGCCCCACCGCCAGAATGCAGCCGGTAACGATGCCGTCCACCGCATTGGGCAGCACCACGGTGCGCACCATGTGCCATTTGCCGCTGCCCAACGCCAGCGCGCCTTCCCGGTAGGACTGCGGCACAGTCTTTAGACTTTCCTGCGTAGTCCGGACAATGGTAGGTAGGATCATCATTACCAGCGTCAGTCCGCCGGCAAGGATTCCCGCCTTCAGCCCCATCAGCTGCAAAAAGAACAGCATGCCCACCAGTCCGAAAATGATGGACGGGATGCCGGTCAAGGTCTCTGTGGCAAACTCAATGATCCCCACCACCTTGCGGTTGGTGGCGTACTCAGTCAGGTAGATTGCCGCGCCCACCCCCAGCGGCAGCACGATCACCATAGCGACCAGGATAATGTAAAGGGTGTTCAGCAGATTGGGCAGGATGCCGATTGTCCCCTTCAGATAGCTGGACTGTGTGGACAGCAGCTCCCAGGAGATGTGTCCCAGTCCCCGGTAAAAAATATAGCCGATGAGAAACACCAGCAGCGCTACTGTAACGCCGGCGCTGAGGTAAAGGATTCCACGCAGAAAATGGTCATACGCCTGCCGCTGTGCAGAAAGCTTGTGCATCCTTACCCCTCCTTCCGGTTCTTAATGAACACGTTCAGCGCCACATTAATAAGCATAATAAACAGAAACAGCACAAAGCCAATGGAAAACAGCGCATTGCGCTGCAGGCTGCCGTAAGCGGCATAGGACATTTCCGAAGCAATGGCTGTGGTTAGAAAACGGACCGAGGTAAACAGTCCCGGCATATTGGGTACGTTTCCTGCCACCATGATAATCGCCATTGCCTCCCCGATGGCACGTCCCACACCCAGTACGATCGCCGTGGCAACACCGCTGCGGGCGGCGGGCAGCGTCACGCGGAAAATCGTTTCCATCTGCGTTGCTCCCAGCGCCAGGGACGCCTCCTCATACTCCCGGGGAACTGCCTTCAGAGCTGTCTCAGACACATTGATGATGGATGGCAGGATCATGATGGCAAGCACCACAATGGCTGCCAGCAGACAGGCACCGGAGGAAAGGTGAAATGCCCGCTGAATCCCCGGCACCAGCACGATCATGCCCACCAGACCGTACACCACTGAGGGAATGCCCGCCAGCAGCTCTACCGCCGTATGGATCACCAGCGCCACTTTAGGCGGCGCTACCTTTGCCAGAAACACTGCCGTCAGCAGTCCTACTGGCACACCCAGCACCACAGCGCCCGCCGTGCCGTATACGCTGGTCAGAATGAAAGGCAGGATGCCGAAGTCCCCTGTATTCGCGGACCACTTTTTTCCCAGCAGGAACCTTCCCAGTCCGATTTCCCGGATAGCGGGTACACCGGAGATGACCAGATACACGCTGATCAGCAGCACAAATGCCACTGCCACAATGCCGCACAGCAGAAACAGCGTCCGCATAAGCCCTTCCAGCAGGTCCTTCATTCCGCGGGTTCCCGGCGCTTTTCCCCTGCCGCCCGGCTGTACCACCGGCTGCGTTCCGGCGGAGAGCTTCATTACCTTTTCCATAAACATCCTTTCTGTCTCTGGACACAGCGCCTCCTGCGGCAAATACCGGCGGGAGGCGCTGAGAGAGGGAGCTTCGTTTTTTTACTTTGCCACGGGTACTGCGCCAGCTGCCTTGATCAGGTCATTTGCCGCAGTGGAGGTTGCAAAATCGAAATACGCCTGTGCTGCATCGCTGAGTGCGGTACCCTCCTTGGTCACCAGAACGAAAGGACGCTGAATCACATAAGTACCATCCAGAACGGTGTCCTCCGTGCAGGCGACGCCGCCCACGGTGACTGCCTTGATTCCGTCCTTGCCCTCAACAGAGGACAGGGAAGCGTAGCCGATGGCGTTGGGGCTGTTCTTTACAGCCTCGATCACCGCGCCGGTGGAGGTCAGCTCCTGTGCCAGGACACAGGCATCCTTGGTGTCCGTGATGGACTCGAAGCCATCCCGGGTACCGGAACCGGCTTCCCTGCCAATGCAGGCGATGTCACCCTCACCGCCGAATTCTGTCCAGCTGGTGGTCTCACCCTTGAAGATGGAAGCGATCTGCTCCACACTGAGGTCATCTACAGGGGAATCGGCATTCACGATGATGGCGATGCCGTCCAGAGCCACTGTGGTGCCTACCAGACCGTTGGACGTCTCCTCGTCCTTCAGCGCCCGGGAGGACAGACCAATGTCGCAGGTCCCGTTGGAAACCGCCTCAATGCCCGTGCCGGAGCCAGTGGCATCATAGGTCACGGTCACACCGGAGTGGTCTGCCATAAACTGTTCGTTCAGCGCGCCAACGACCTTTTCCATAGAAGTGGAGCCGTTGGTGGAAACGCTGCCGGACAGCTCTGCGGAAGAGCCTGCCTGAGATGCAGAACCTGCGGCGGAGCCGCTGGTATTTTCAGAACTGGAAGAGCTTCCGCAGCCGGCAAGTGCCGCAGCGGTCATGGTCAGTGCCATCAGTAATGCAAGACTTTTTTTCATGAAAAATCTTCTCCTTATTGTCTTGGATTTTGTCTTTGTTGTTTTCCCGTTTACAGCTATGAGTATATAGCCGCAATATGAAATCCGTTATCTGCGGATTGTTAAGCCTTTGTAAAACGCGGCTTTTTTCTGTCTTTCATTTTACAAACCAGCTTTCATAGACCCAGCCCAAGGATTTTACACAGAAACTCCCACTTAGTTTGAATCTCTCAGAAACCGGTTAAACTACAGGAAAATGGTGGATTTTTTCTTCTTTCCTGCACTTTTTCAAAAAATGCTCTCCTTTTACAATTTCAATTTTTTTAATTTTTTCAATTTTTGTCTTACATTTTCCGACAAAATCATGTAAAATAATTTCATATCAGGTCTTCAGAATTATTTTCCTGTTGTACCTGTGAACAAAATTTATGATGGAGGGTCGATGGAATGTTTCAGCAAGGGGAACTGGTCGTATACGGAGCTACCGGCGTCTGCCGGATCGAGGGTCTCACCAAGCTCGACCCCCGGCAAAGCAAAGAATTTTATGAGCTGAAGCCGTTGTTTCAGGATGGTGTGATCTATACTCCTGTAGATGGCGGCAAGGTCCAGATGCGTCCGGTAATGAGTCCGGAGGACGCCCGGCAGTTGCTGTCTCTCATTCCCTCCCTGCACCCGGAGGTATATCACGAACGGACCTTGCAGCTGCTGGCAAGCCGTTATCAAACCGCGCTGCAATCCGGAGACAGCCGAATGGTGCTGGAGGTCGCGCTTTCCATCCGGAAAAAACGCCAGCAGGCAGAACAACTGCACCACCGGCTGGGCATGGTAGATGAAAAATACGGCAAGCAGGCGGAACGACTCCTGTTCGGAGAACTTTCCGTAGCTCTGAACCGAACCGTTGAGGAAATCTCCCGGTATGTTTCCGCACAGATCTCTGCTGTGCAGACTGAACCGCTTGCTCAGGAAATCTGCTCCTGAACCGGAACGTCTCAGGTGTCTCCTCCCGGCAAAAGCCGCCGGGAGGTAGCTTTTTCACTTTTTGCACAGCGTTGCTGTATATCATACAAAAAACGGTCCCTGCTCAAAAAGAGCAGGGACCGTTTTGTTATCGTGCAGTCTTATGGAATTCACCCGCAGACTTTTAATGGATATCCTTCAGATGCTCCATATTGTGGCGGATACCGTCGCAGCAGCGGTGGAACTCCGCTTTCTCCGCGTCGGTCAGCGGCAGTTCAATGATCTCCTCCACGCCGTCCTTCCCGATCAGACAGGGAACACCGGCAAACAGACCTGTCTCGCCGTACTCGCCATCCAGTTCCATACTGGCGGGCATGATCGCCTTTTCGTCATGCAGCACAATGGAAACCATCCGGGCTGCGGTGGTGCAGATGCCGTATTCCGTGCACTGCTTGCCGCTGTATGTCACCCAGCCGCCACCAATGGATTCCTTCTGGAGGGCATCCCGGTCAAAGCGGAACTTCTCGTCCTTCTTTGCCATCTCCTCCAGCGGCATTCCACGGAAGGATACGCAGGACCACGGCGCAAACTGCAGCGCGCCATGCTCGCCCAGCATATAAGCGGTGATGGACTTGTGGTCCACTCCGGTCTGACGTGCCAGAGCGGACAGCAGACGGGAGGTATCCAGTCCCGTACCGGTGCCGAACACACGTCCTCTGGGCAGTCCCAGTCCCATTGCCAGCTCACGGGTCACGATATCACAAGGGTTGGTGATATTGATGAGTACGCCGTGGAAGCCGCTCGCCTTGATCTTTTCCACATATCCACGAACCGCAGCAATGGTAAAGTCCATTTCTGTCAGGCGGTCATGAGTCTCCAGCAGAGTGATCTTACCCACGCTGTTGACGATCACATCGCAGTCACCCAGGTCCGCGAAATCACCCACGCTGACCCGGACACGGTGCGGCAGATAGGCGACGCTGTCTGCCAGGTCCTGCCGCTCGCTCTCTACCTTGCTGGCGTTCATGTCCACCAGCACCAGCTCGTCCGCGATTCCCTGTACCGCCAGACTATACATCACATGTGCACCCACATGACCCAGTCCGATGATACCAACTTTTCTTGTCTTCATATTGACTACCTCCTATGAAATCATTTGTAAAAATCTGAATTTATACCGGTCACATTCCGAAGTTCGGGAACAATACCAAAGTATACACCATTGCCAGCACCATGTATATCACCAAAATCACAGCAAATGCCTTCAGCGTCTTTTTCATGACGTCCGCCTCGTTGCCGACCTCACCCACCGTAGCAGATGCGGCAACCGTGTTGTTGGGGCAGATCAGGTTGCCCAGAGACGCACCGGCATTCTGTCCGGCAAACACGGTAATGGGGTTCATGCCCAGAGACAGCGCCGCATCCGTGTGCATTCCGGCAAACATGATGTTGGAGCCAAGTCCCGTACCGGTGATGAAGGAGCCCATGGAGCCGATCAGCACGGCGGCGGCGGGATAAGCCGTTCCTGCCAGAGCGGCGATATCGCCTGCGATCAGGCTCATCATTCCTGTGTTGGAGGACTGCATGATGTAGGACACTACCAGCAGGGAGCCCATCGTCAGCAGCACCGGCAGCACGCTTTTGATCGTGTCGCTCATGATACCGCAGAACTCCTTGTACTTTACACCCAGAACCACTGCGCCAATGATGCCGCAGACGAAGATCACCGCGTCCACCCAGACGATATATCCGAAGGTACACATCAGGGCAAAGCCGTTCTCCACAAAGGCGGGGACCCCATAGCGGATCACCGGCAGCAGGATCAGCATTGCCAGATAGGGAGACAGTGCCTGCAGCGCGCTGTATTTCCGTTGCACATTCTTCGGCGTTTCATACTTAAACTCCTCCGGAGTCTGAATGGGAACCAGCTTCACAAACAGCACCGTCAGAAGAATGGAAATCAGACCCGTACCCAGGGAGGTGATCTCCGGACCCACAAAATTGGACAACAGGAACATCGTACCGCCAGTGGTAACACCCGCATAGAGCAGATAGGGAACGATTCCCTGGAAGCCCTTCTTGCCATAAGCTAACGCCACCGCCAGGAACGGGATCACCAGCACGCCGAACATATGGAACCGTCCCACCATTGCGGAATTCAGTGCCGCGGTGGAAACGCCAGCCTCTACCAAGGCC
This sequence comes from uncultured Dysosmobacter sp., assembly GCA_934565855.1. Classification (GTDB taxonomy): domain Bacteria; phylum Bacillota; class Clostridia; order Oscillospirales; family Oscillospiraceae; genus Oscillibacter. Next base: position 80,969 of record CAKTIO010000005.1, on the reverse strand, counting down.
GCACCGCCGCTGATGGTGGTCAGACCCGCACCGCCCCAGGAACAGGGTGTGGCATCACCCAGCAAGCCAATGGCAATGGCGGTGATGGGATCAAAGCCCAGCGCCACCAAGAACGGCGCCGCGATTGCCGCAGGCGCACCGGCGCCAGCCGCACCCTCTAAGAAAATCGGCACCATAATGCCCACAATGATGAGCTGCACACGGCGGTCCTGTCCGCCGATGGCTGCAATGGTGTGCTTCACATCCTCGATAGCGCCTGTCTTTTTCAAAGTGTTCAGAATCACAAAGGCCCCGAAGACCATCACCACGATCTTCAAGCCTTCCTTTACACCCTTCCAGATCAGCGCGTCATACGCCGCGATGTTTTCCTTGAAGGTCAGCCCCGTTACATTAAAATAGCTGAACGCCAGTACCAGCGTCCACAGCAGTGCGATGGGTGCGACCTTCATCGCTGGCTTACGAAAAGCCAGAATCCCCGCCAGCACCACAATGATGGGACTGGCTGCCATGACAAAATTGACAATACCCATGAATAAACCTCTCTCTTCTTTCTCGTTTGCCTTTTTCTTTGCCTGATATGTCAGTACTATATAAAAACAGAAGCGGTCCATCCCGTCAGGCGGAACCGCTTCACTGTTTACGGAAAACTATTTCCGCTCAGCAGCGCGCTCTCCCGAAGGAAATCCTCCACAGCCGTACCAGCAGGAAAATCTGCAATAGAACCAGCAGCGACCAAGTGACCCAAAGCGCAAAAGCAGACCGAAGCGCAACAAAAATGGACACCACAAACGTGGTGCCCATCAAAATTTCAGCGGGACAGAACGGGCAGGACGGAGCGTCCGCAGCCTGTGCAGTTGCAGCAGTCATCTTCTCCATATGAGCAAACATCTGCTTCATTCTGTCCCAATTCCTCTCCGAAAAAATCACTGTAGATATTTCTACAATAAAAGTGATTCTCTAAAATGTCAACGCTTTCCAATTCTCTCCTGCCGTTTTCATCAAATCTACACAAAATTCAGCCATTGCTCCGCATTTATTCTGTTTTTTCTGCCGCCAGACAACACATTGCATTTTCAGACAACGCTCGCAAAACGTCCTCAGCTTCCTCGATCCGTTTTTATTTATATTGTGTCAAACGATTTCCTTCCCATTTTTGTTTTATATAGCTATTTTACGATGAAATATCAGAGTAAGTTTTGTTTGTTTTGCTAGCTTCTTTTCATTGACATTCCCTTTTTCTGCCCTTACAATAATACCAACGCATGGAACAAGCGGATGCGGAAACAAACGAAAGGAGTCCTGAACGATGTGCCAGATGAACAGCAATATGTTTATGATGAACACGATGTCTGCGTCTGCCCATTTTGCAGAGGCTTCTTTCTCCTGCGCAAATCATTGCGGTTTTTCCGCTTCTGACAACTCCATCATTTCTGTTCTGGACGCCATTACTGTGGCGTCCATTATTATTGCCCTGAGCACCATTATCATTTCTGTACTGGTACGCGTAGCGCTGCTGGTACACGCACTGGTATTGGTACTGGTCCTTCTGGCAGTCGTACTGCTGGCAGTTCTGGTAGTCGCAAAACAGAATGATGGCAAGAGTCAAACCGCTGGATAACAACAGCTACAGCAAAGCGGCTGTACTCTTGAGAGTACAGCCGCTTTTTTATTTTTATTTTGCTGTTCTCCATGCCAGACCTGTAATCAATCAATTTTTGATGAATGAAAAGGAGTAATGAAACATGAACAAGAAATTCTTTACCATGCTGATGTCCGCCGCGCTGGCGGCATCCATGCTGACCGGCTGCGGCAGCTCCGGCAGCGCTTCTTCCTCCGCAGCTTCCGGCTCCGGCTCCTCCTCCGGCACGGCACCCTCCGGTGCAGCCTTCAAGCTGGGCGGAACCGCTCCCTTAACTGGCGGCGCAGCCATTTACGGCAATGCGGCTAAGAACGGCGCACAGATTGCTGTAGATGAAATCAATTCCGAAGGCGGCGACATCCAGTTCGACCTGAACTACCAGGACGACCAGCATGACCCCGAAAAGGCGGTCAACGCCTACAACGCCCTGAAGGACTGGGGCATGCAGATCTCCCTGGGCTCTGTTACCTCCAAGCCCTGCGAGGCGACCTCCGCGGAAACCTATTCTGACCGCATCTTCGCTCTGACTCCCTCCGCCTCCTCCACCGCCACTACCGCAGGCAAGGACAACATGTTCCAGATGTGCTTCATGGACCCCAACCAGGGCTCTGCTTCCGCCCAGTATATCTCTGAAAAGAAGCTGGGCAGCAAGATCGCCATCATCTGGAAGAACGATGATGTGTATTCCAAGGGCATCCACGACACCTTCACCGCTGAGGCTGCGGAAAAAGGTCTGGAGATCGTCTCCGACACCACCTTTGCCGACGGCAACGACAATGACTTCTCTGTGCAGCTGAACGACGCACAGACCAAAGGCGCAGACCTGGTCTTCCTGCCCATGTACTATCAGCCCGCTTCCCTGATCCTCGCCCAGGCAAAGAACATGGGCTATGATCCCGAGTGGTTTGGCGTGGACGGCATGGACGGTATCCTCACAATGGAAGGCTTCGACACCTCTCTGGCAGAGGGCGTCATGCTGCTGACCCCCTTCAATGCCGATGCAACAGATGAGAAGACCCAGAACTTCGTGAAGAAATATCAGGACCAGTTCGGTGAAACTCCCAACCAGTTTGCCGCCGATGCCTATGACTGTGTGTACGCTTACAAGCAGGCTCTGGAAGCAGCCGGCGCTACTCCCGATATGAGCGCAGAGGAGCTGTGCGACCTGATGATCCAGCAGTTCACCTCCATGACCTTCAACGGTCTTACCGGTGAGAACATGACCTGGGACGCTACCGGCGCTGTCTCCAAGAGTCCCAAGGGCATGGTCATTCAGAATGGCGCTTACGTCGGTCTGGACTGATCCTGCCGGAAACCGGTTTTCCCACGGCGGAGGGACATTCCTCCGCCGTGTACCCCGGTGCGTATCGGAAAAGCATCGTCCCCTTTCAGCCTGCCGGTGTTTTTCCGATACGCACAAGCTGCTTCCCAAAATTCTATTGCAAGAGGTGTTGTGATCCATGGCTTTATTGAATTTCCTCATCAGCGGCATCAGCCTGGGCAGTATTTACGCCATCATCGCACTGGGCTATACGATGGTTTATGGCATTGCCAAAATGCTGAACTTCGCCCACGGCGATGTTATCATGGTGGGCGCTTACATCTGCTTCTATGCTATTTCCCGGTTTAATCTACCTCCTGTGGTTGGCATTCTGCTGGCGGTCATCGTCTGCACAGTGCTGGGCATTGTGGTGGAGCGGCTGGCTTATAAGCCGCTGCGCTCCGCCCCCTCCCTGGCGGTGCTGATCACTGCCATCGGCGTCAGCTATTTCCTGCAAAACACCGCTCTGCTGCTGTGGACCTCCAATCCCAAGGTCTTTCCCAGCTTCTTCGTGACCAACGCCGCTGACAGCGACGCCGTGGAAACTGGTATTGAGCTGTTTGGCGGTCAGTTGAAGCTCTCCTATGTCACCCTGACCACCATTGCCGTGTGTATCATCATCATGCTGGGACTGACCTGGTTCACAGGAAAAACCAAGTGGGGTAAAGCCATGCGCGCCTGCTCCGAGGACAAGGGCGCCGCACAGCTGATGGGTATCAATGTGAACGCGACCATTTCCATGACCTTCGCCATCGGCTCCGGTCTTGCCGCCATTGCCGGTGTGCTGCTGTGCTCCGCCTATCCCACGCTGACACCCACCACCGGTTCCATGCCCGGTATCAAGGCGTTCACCGCCGCCGTGTTCGGCGGCATCGGCTCCATTCCCGGTGCGCTGCTGGGCGGTCTGCTGCTGGGCATCATCGAGATCTTCGCCAAAGCCTATGTCGGCACCCAGCTGTCGGACGCCGTGGTGTTCACTGTGCTGATCGTTGTGCTGCTGGTAAAGCCTGCGGGTCTTTTAGGCAAGCAGGTCCGTGAGAAAGTTTGAGGTGGAGCGTATGAAAACATTACAGAATACCTTCCGCCGCTCCTCGCTGAAAAACGCCGCTACCTACATACTGGTCCTTGCGGCATATGTGATCTTTCAGGTGATGAGCAGCACCGGAGCCATCAGCTCCTCCATGAAGGGCATGCTGGTCCCCATCTGCGCCTATGTGGTCATGGCAATGTCCCTGAACCTGACCGTTGGCGTTCTGGGCGAGCTGAGCCTGGGACATGCCGGATTCATGTCGATGGGCGCATTCACCGGAACCGCCGCCGCGCTGGCACTGTCCGATGCTATTCCCTCCGCACCGCTGCGGTTGGCGGTCGCAATGCTTATCGGCGCCGCCTTTGCCGCCGTTGCCGGTGTGCTGATCGGCATTCCCGTGCTGCGGTTGAAGGGCGACTATCTTGCCATCGTAACGCTGGCATTCGGTGAGATCATCAAGAGCATTTTCAACAACCTTTACGTTGGTGTGGATGACCGCGGGCTTCACATGAGTCTGCTCAGTGACACCACCAATCTGAACGAAGGCGGCAAGGCGCTTATCAGCGGTCCTATGGGCATCGGCGGCATCACCAAGATCTCTACCTTTACCGCAGGCGCTATTCTGGTTCTGCTGTCTCTGTTCATTATCTTCAATCTGGTCAACAGCCGCGCTGGTCGTGCCATCATGGCGATCCGGGATAACCGCATCGCCGCAGAAAGCGTGGGCATCAACATCACCAAGTACAAACTGATGGCATTTGTCACCTCCGCAGCCCTTGCCGGTGCGGCAGGCGCTCTGTTTGCCATGAATTATTCCACCATCGTTGCCAATAAGTTCGACTTCAACACCTCTATTCTCATTCTGGTGTTTGTGGTGCTGGGCGGTCTGGGCAACATGCTGGGGTCTATCATTGCCGCCGCCACGCTGACGGTGCTGCCGGAAATGCTGCGGCAGTTTGCTGACTACCGGATGCTGGTGTACGCTATTGTGCTGATTTTGGTGATGCTGGCAACCAACAACCCCAAGCTGAAGTCCTTCTTTGGCGGTCTGAAGGAAAAGATCACCGGCAAGGCACAGAAAGGAGACGCCTGATATGTTTTCCAAACTGGTTCCTGTCCCGTCCAGCGCTCTGATCCCGGACCGGGACATTGACAAGCACCCCATTCTGGAGTGCATCAATCTGGGCATTACCTTCGGCGGTCTGAAGGCCGTGGAGAACTTCAACCTGACCATCGGACGGACAGAGATTGCCGGTCTGATCGGTCCCAACGGTGCCGGTAAGACCACCGTGTTCAATCTGCTCACCAAGGTGTACCATCCCACCACCGGCACCATCCTGCTGGACGGTAAGGACACCCACGGCATGAACACCATGCAGGTCAACCGTGCCGGAATTGCCAGAACCTTTCAGAACATCCGCCTGTTTGACAACCTCAGCGTGGAGGATAATGTAAAGGTCGGTATGAATCAGGACATGCGTTACTCCATGTTCAGCGGCATCTTCCGGCTTCCCGGCTACTGGAAAGAGGAAAAGGTAGCGCACGAGCGGGCGCTGGAGCTGCTGAGCCTGTTTGATATGCAGGATCTGGCTCAGGTCAAGGCAGGTTCTCTGCCCTATGGCGCACAGCGCCGCCTGGAGATCGTCCGCGCCCTTGCCACCAATCCCAGCCTGCTGCTGCTGGATGAACCCGCCGCCGGTATGAACCCATCGGAAACCGCAGACCTGATGGAGACCATCCGCAAGATCCGGGACACCTTCCAGATCGCCGTGCTGCTCATTGAGCATGATATGAGTCTGGTCATGAATATCTGCGAGGGCATCTGTGTGCTGAACTTTGGTCATGTCATTGCCAAGGGCAGTCCCGCGGACATCCAGTCCAATCCCACCGTCATTGAGGCATATCTGGGCAAAAAGAGGGAGGCAGGCGCATGAACACGATCTTAAAGGTGGAGGACATCCACGTTTATTATGGCAGCATCCATGCCATCAAGGGCATTTCCTTTGAGGTACAGGAGGGAGAGGTGGTGACCCTGATCGGTGCCAACGGCGCGGGCAAATCCACCACTCTGAACACCATCGCGGGACTGCTTCGCAGCAAGACCGGGTCGGTCTCCTTTCTTGGAGAGGATCTGAGCAAGGTCCCGCCCCACAAGGTCGTGGAGCGCGGTCTGGCATTGGTCCCCGAGGGACGCCGGGTCTTTCTTCAAATGTCCGTGCAGGAAAATCTGGAAATGGGCGCTTACACACAGGGCAATGCGGGAATTCCCAAGGATCTGGAAATGGTCTTCGACCTGTTCCCCCGTCTGAAGGAACGCCGCCGCCAGGTGGCGGGAACGCTCTCCGGCGGCGAACAGCAGATGCTTGCTATGGGGCGTGCCCTGATGAGCCATCCCAAGCTGTTGATGCTGGATGAACCCTCAATGGGTCTCGCTCCCATTCTGGTGGAGCAGATTTTTGATATCATCCGCAGCCTGCACAAAGCTGGAACCACCATCCTCCTGGTGGAACAAAACGCCCAAGCGGCGCTGTCCGTCGCTAACCGCGGCTATGTGCTGGAAACCGGAAAGATCGTTACCACCGGCACCGGCGAAGAGTTGCTGGAAAGTCCCGCCATCAAAAAGGCATATCTGGGCGGCTGATTTCCGTCCCTCACCGCGCTCTCACAAAAAGAGGGCGCGGTTTTTTGATTTCTCTCGTGTTTTTTTCAAGAGTATGCTATACTGTGGCATGGAAACTCTCAAGTGAGGTGACGACCCGTTGCACTTTCTGGCACATTTGAAAACCATCAATCACCACCGGCGGCTGGTACGGAAATACTGCTTCCGTCTGGGACTTTACTGGCAGGGCTTGACCCATGACCTGTCCAAATACTCCCCCCAGGAATTTCTTGTGGGGATCCGCTATTTTCAGGGCGACCGCAGCCCCAATGACGCCGAGCGCCGGGAAAAGGGCTATTCCTCCTCCTGGATGCACCACAAGGGGCGCAACCGCCACCATTTTGAATACTGGACGGACTATGGCACCCACGGCGAGGGCATCATCGGCATCGAAATGCCAGTAAAATATGTCGCGGAAATGTTCTGTGACCGATTGGCTGCCAGCCGTGTTTACCGCGGCGATCAGTTTTCCAACGGAGATCCCTATGAATTCTTTCAGCGGGGCAAGGGGCGGCATCTGATGCTCCACCCCAATACCGCCGCTCTGCTGGAAAAAATGCTGCTGAAGCTTCGGGACGAGGGCGAGGATGCCGCCTTTGCTTACATCCGGCATGATATTCTGGGTAAAAATTGAATCTGGTACATAGTAAATGACCAGCAGCGGTCTGCAGCACAGATTCCGCCTCTGGTCGTTTTTCTGATTCCCTCAATTTACGCTCCTTTGCTCCTCCGGTATTTCCAGAAGGACCATATGCTGCCACAGAGAAGCAGCAGGAGGTAGAACACCCATCAGATCCGGTATATGGGAAGCACCACTCCAGCTACACCCCATGCTATGGTCAAGACCAAAAGCAGGATGCCTTCCGCCAGTCGATTGCCACGTTGACTGGAAATCAGGCTTTTGATCAGAAACTCTCCCAGAAATATTCCAGCCAGCAGTCCGCAAAGCCCACACCGGAAGCCCATATGCGCTGTGTCCAGTTCTTCCGGGGATGCAAACGCCGCCAGCTGCCGCCATTCCCGAATGTAAAGCCGCAGAGTCCACAGCTGCAGCAGTCCCGCCGCCAGCACACACCACCGATGCCATGGGCGTTTCCATCCGGATTTTTCCTGTGCCTGCATCTTTCTTCACACCCCATTCTGCGCATTTGTTTTTATTTATCCTACCGGAATCCATCTCTGTCCGCAAGGAAAATTTTTATAACAAATTCGCTAAATCATTGTTTTGTCATATTCCTGTAACAGCTCGATGTACTTATCATAAAGGTTCTTCCTCATAGAACTTGCTTTCTGCACATCCTGTTGCAGCTTCTGCATATCCATTATCTTTTTAGGCAGTCCCGTTGTGCAGTCAAACACCAATTCTGTCCAAAAACTATGCACCCAAAAATTACGCCGTTGATTGATCACATCCAGTTCCTTATACTCTTCATTTGAAAACACCTGCACCCCTGTTATCTTTTCCTGTTCTTGAATCTTCCTGATAATCCGGTACAGTCCATCCCGTCCTACATCCTGCAAACCATCGCAAAACTGTTTCCCACTTAATTGTGCATATATTCCTTCCAGATGTAATTCGATAAATTGATAATGCTCCATTCCCGTACTGTAAAATATCTGAAACTGCTGTTCATCCATCAATTCCACTCTCCTTCTATAAAAACAGCACCGCTTTTCAGCGGTGCTGTTTCTATTTCGATTTGCTTTTACTTGCTCAGGGCTTCGTCGATTGCCTTTGCAGCAGTCTTGCCAGCACCCATTGCCAGAATTACGGTAGCAGCGCCAGTAACAGCATCGCCGCCGGCGTACACATGCTCACGGGATGTCAAACCGTCCTCATTGACCACAATGCCGCCCTTCTTGTTGATCTCCAGTCCCTTGGTGGTAGACTTAATCAGCGGGTTGGGGCTGGTACCCAGAGCCATGATCACGCAGTCCACATCCAGATCAAACTCACTGCCGGGAACCTCAATGGGACGGCGGCGACCGGAAGCATCCGGCTCACCCAGCTCCATCTTGATGCAGCGGATCTTGTTGACATTGTCGTCCTCGTCCGCCAGAATCTCCACGGGGTTGTTCAGGGTCTTGAAGATGATACCCTCTTCCTCGGCATGCTCAACCTCTTCCTTACGGGCAGGCAGTTCCTCCATGCCGCGGCGGTAAACGATGTAAACCTCGGCGCCCAGACGCTTTGCGCAGCGGGCGGCATCCATTGCCACGTTGCCGCCGCCCACGACTGCCACCTTCTTGGGATGGATGATGGGGGTATCCGAATCCGGCTTGTAAGCTTTCATCAGGTTGATACGGGTCAGGAACTCGTTGGCGGACAGAACACCCTTGTAGTTGACACCGGGGATGTTCATGAACATGGGCAGACCCGCGCCGGAACCGATAAACACCGCCTCAAAGCCCATGTCATCCATCAGCTCATCCACGGAAACGGTACGACCGATGACAGTATCGGTGGCGATGGTCACGCCCAGTGCCTTCAAGCCGTCCACTTCCTTCTGCACGATGGACTTGGGCAGACGGAACTCCGGAATGCCGTATACCAGCACACCGCCAGCCAGATGCAGTGCTTCAAACACAGTGACATCATAGCCCTTTCTTGCCAGGTCGCCCGCGCAGGTCAGACCAGAGGGACCGGAGCCGACCACTGCCACCTTATGACCATTGGAAACCGGCTTTTCCGCAGCAGCTGTGGAGTGTGCGTTGTGCCAGTCGGCAACGAAACGCTCCAGACGACCAATGCCGACCGGCTCGCCCTTGATACCACGGACGCAGTACTTCTCGCACTGGTTTTCCTGCGGGCAGACACGACCGCACACGGCGGGCAGAGCGCTGGTGTGGGAGATGACCTGGTAAGCCTCTTCATAATTACCGGCGGCAACTTCCTTGATGAAATCGGGAATATGTACCATGACCGGGCAGCCCTTCATACAGGCGGGGTTCTTGCAGTGCAGGCAGCGCTGGGCTTCATCCAGAGCCATTTCCTCGGTATAGCCCAGAGTCACTTCCTCAAAGTTTTTATTACGCACATCCGGCGCCTGAGAAGGCATCGGATTCTTCTTCAAGCTCATGTTTGCCATGATTATTCAGCCTCCTTCTTGAACAGGTTGCAGGTCTCTTCATGCTTGTGCATTTCAAAGTCCCGGTACATCTGGTTGCGCTTGACCGCCAGATCCCAGTCAACCTTAAATCCGTCGAAGTCAGGACCGTCCACGCAGGCGAACTTCATTTCGCCGCCCACTGCCAAACGGCAGCCACCGCACATGCCCGTGCCGTCGATCATGATGGGGCTCATGGAGACGGTGGTGGGGATGCCGTAGGGCTGGGTCGTCTTACAGACGAACTTCATCATGACCATAGGACCGATGGCGAAGATCTCGTCATACTGGTTTCCGGCGTCGATGAGCTCCTTCAGAGCATCCGTAACCAGACCCTTCTGACCATAAGAGCCATCGTCCGTGCAGACCTTCAAAACAGAGGAAGCCTCTTTAAATTTATCCTCCAGAATCACCACGTCCTTGTTCTTGAAGCCGATGACCGCATGGACCTCTGCGCCGCAGTCATGAAACTTTTTCAGAACAGGATAGGCAATGGCGCAGCCAACGCCGCCGCCGACCACGGCAACCTTCTTCTTTCCCTCGGTCTCCGTTGCCTTGCCCAAAGGACCCACAAAGTCCTGGAGGTAATCGCCCTCGTTCAGGTGGTTCAGCTTTTCCGTAGTAGAGCCGACGATCTGAACAATGATGCTGACGGTACCCTTTTCACGGTCGTAGTCATGGATCGTCAGGGGGATCCGCTCGCCGTTCTCATCCACACGCAGAATGATGAACTGACCGGGCTGTGCTTTCTTGGCGATCAAGGGAGCTTCGATCTCAAACAGAACGACAGTCGGTTTGAGAGCCTCTTTTCTCACGATACGAAACATAGTTTTCCTTCTTTCCCGTACATCAGAATTTTGAGTTCTCCGGTTTCTGACAGCAGACCCGGAGTTCTCAGAGCAACATAATATATTTTAAACTATCTTTGTCATCAGGTCAAACGAAACCTTTGAAATATTAACGGTTTTTCGTCCGTCTTTTTGTGCGTTTTATGCGATTTTCAACGTGATTGCTTACAAAAGAGTGATTTCTCTGCCCTGTGACGTTAAAATTCCCTCTTCCTTCATTTTTTTCACTTCCCGCATCATGGCGGAACGGTCCGTGGCAATGTAATCCGCCAACATGCTCCAGGAAAACGGCAGGGAAAAGGAATTGCAGCCAGCGGCGGTCCGCAGCTGTCCAAAATAGCAGGTCAGCTTTTCCCGGATGGACCGGCGGGACAGCACATCCACCCGCTCTGACAGTGCCTGCGCCTTTTCCGCCATCAGCCGCAGCATATTCTGCACCAGTACACTGTGATGTGTGCAGGCGCGCTCACAGCGCTTCAGCAGATGGGCATAGTCAAAAAACAGTACCTCACAGGCACCCTGGCTGACGATCTCCAGCGTGTCCGCCCGGTTTCCGGCAAACGCCAGCGTCCGTCCAAACACGCCGCCGGCTGTCAGGGTCTCCATCACCGTCTCCACCCCGTCCTCATCGATCCGCACCAGCACTGCTTCTCCCCGTTCCACAATGCCCACCAGATCACAACCCGGAGAAAAATCATAAACGGTCTCCCCCGGAGAGAAGCTTTTGGATTCCGCCTGAAAACAGTCGTACATTGCCAGATAGCTCTCATAGCTGATATGGTCAAACAGGGGGCTTTCCCTCAGTTCTTTCTCTGTCAGCATGGTTTTTGCCTCCCCTTTTTAACTTTATTTTTTATCATAGCAGTCCTTTTTCAGGAAGTAAAGCCTTCGCCGGTTCTCTCCGGATTTTCATAGATTGTTCACCCATTTCCCATTTTCTTTGTTATAATAAAGATATGGAAGGAGTTGAAACCGGCAATGAATATTGCTTATTTTCTGATTCCCAAACACAACGTCGCCTATCTCTACGATGACTGCACGTTCCGGCAGGGATTGGAAAAAATGCGCCACCACGGCTACACGGCGATTCCCGTCATTACCCGGGAGGGACGCTATGCCGGCACCGTCAGCGAGGGAGATTTTCTCTGGCGTATGCTTGCCCCTTCTCAGGAAGAGGACGGTGAACAGCAGGGCTTTCGCATGAAGGATATGGAGCGGCTTCACATCCGGGATATTCTGAAGGCTGACCGTCCACCGGTTCACATCACTGTCACAATGGAGGAGCTGCTTTCCAGCGCCATGAACCAGAACTTTGTTCCGGTGGTAGACGATTTGGATAACTTTATCGGCATTGTTACCCGAAAGGATATCATCCGCTATTTTGCGGAACCCAAAACGCAGATTCAAATTCCCACTCCCGCCGTCAGGTAAGGTCTTCATACATAATGGATACGGCACGCAGGAACGGAGCTTCCGTCCTGCGTGCCGTTTTTTAACAGCTTCACGCATTTACCGCATGGTCTGGCGAAGCGTTTCCAGATTTCCCCGCATCAGGGAAACATAGGTGGCTCCCGCCTCCATTTCCTGCCGGGAAACATTATGGCAGCTGTGGAACAGCGCCGTCTGTGCTCCGGTGGCTTCCGCAATGCTGTCCGCCACCAGATGATTGGAGAATTCGATATAATATACGGTGGAAAGCTGTTCCTGCCGGATCTTCTCTGTCAGAAATGCAATGGTCGCAGCAGAAGGTTCTGTCTGTGTGGAGCATCCAGGAAACGCGGCATAATACCGAACGTGATATTCCTCTGCAAAATAACGAAGTGGAAACCGGTCTCCAAATACCATGACCGGATTACTAATGGAATCAAAAAATTCCCGAAAATCCCCATCCAGCGCCAAAAGCTCCTGCAAATAGGCATTTTCATTTTTCACATAGGTCTCCGCATGGGACTCGTCCAGCGCCACGACCCTTTCTCCAATGTGCTCCACGATCTGGACAGCGTTGACTGGCGAGGTCCACACATGCTCATCCACATCCACCACGCCGCCTTCTTCGTGGTCCTCCTCATGGTCGTGTCCCTGAGTAGTCATGCCCTCTACCGTCTCTTCCTCCAGCGTGGGAACGCAGTCTATCATGCGCAGGACCTCCCGCTCTCCATCTACCGCATTCAAGATGGTATCCACCCAGGTGTCCGACTCTCCGCCCGTGTAAATAAACAGGTCGCAGTTTTCCACGTCGATCATATCCTGCGGCGTGGGTTCGTAAGAATGGCTCTCCGCTCCTGGCGGCAGCAGCATCTGCACCTCCGCCGCGTCTCCGCAGACCGCCCGTGCAAAATCATAGGCGGGGAAATTGGTCGCCACCACCTGCAGGCGTCCATCATCCGGCTTCGCCGCAGGTGCTGTTCCACAGGCGCACAGACCGAAAGACAGCACTGCCGCCAGCATCGCCGAAATATTTTTTTTCCAGTAACGCTTCATGGTCTCCTCCAAATCGAGAATTATTTTCATATTGTGGAAGTATAGCACAATCCCATGAAAAAAGCAAGGCAATCCAGGCGGCGGCTGCTTCACAAGCTGCAAAAAATGTGTATAATAAGAGCAGAACTTCCCGAAACTGAAAACGGAGGCTTCCCTATGAAAGATTTATTAAAACGGATCAAAACCAACGCGCTGCTGACAGCGGCAGTTTACAGTCTGTTAGGACTGGTGCTGCTGGTATGGCCCGGACTTTCCACAGACCTGTTCTGCACCGCCTTGGGTGCGGTATTTCTGCTGTGCGGCGCAGTGGATATTTTTACCTTTCTCACTCACCGGGATGGCAGTCTGTACTCCAGCAGCCAGCTGGTGCTTGGCGTGATCCTGGCAGTGGTCGGCGTGTACCTCATGACCCGCCCCGGTATCATCGCAATGGTCATTCCCCGTATCATCGGTGTTCTGATCTGCATTCACGGCATCCGGAATCTGGGAGACGCCATCACTCTGCACCGCAATGGCTACGCCCGCTGGAGCACCGCTCTGCTGCTGGCTATTCTGACGGTGGCACTGGGCACCATTCTTATTGCCAACCCCTTCCAGGCATTCCAGACCGTGGTGCGCATCATCGGCATTTTTCTGCTGTATGATGGCATTTCCGACATCTGGATCACCACCCGGGTCAGCAGTGTCCTGAAGCAGATGAAGACCGACTCTGAAGCAGAGGCATCTGCTGTGGACGTGGACTACAAGGACGTTCCGTAAAATACGCCATATATGCAGAAGCGCCGCCCGGATGGGCGGCGCTTCTTTTGCTTATTAAAACATCAGCGGTGCTTCCAGGTGCTTCTGGAAAACAGCACCAGAATAGGGAATATTTCCAGACGTCCCGCCAGCATGTCCAAAATCAGTACGATTTTGGACAGAATACTATAGCCGCCATAATTTCCCGTGGGACCTACCGCTTCTAAGCCAGGACCGATATTGTTAAAGCAGGAAAGCACCGCGGAAAAATTGGTCATGGTGGAGAACCCATCCAGCGAGACCACAATAAAGCTGAGAACAATGATGATCACATACGCAGACAGATAGGCGTTGGCATTGGACAGCACCCGCTCCTCGATGGGCTGCTCATTGACCCGGATCACCTGAATTTTCTGCGGGCGCAGCACCTGATGGATATTTCGGCGCAGTCCCTTAAAAAGCAGCAATGCACGGGCGCATTTCAGTCCCCCGCCCGTACTTCCCGCGCAGGCTCCAATCACCATCAGGCACAGCAGGATCGCTTTGGAAAAGCTGGGCCAGCGGTCAAAATCCGCCGTGGCAAATCCGGTGGTAGTGATGATGCTTGCCACCTGAAAGGCGGCGTGACGCACGGTTTCACCCACTGTGGCGTAAAAGCCGCGAAGGTTCCATGCGATCAATGCCGTACTGAAAACCACCGTTGCCGCATACAGCCGCAGCTCCTCATCCTGCAGCAGGCTGCGGAACCGCCGCAGCAAAATCAGATAATAGCAACTGAAGTTGACACCGAACAGCAGCATGAATACCGTGCAGACATTTTGCAGATAGGGGCTATAGCCTGCGATGCTGTCGTTCCGAATACCAAAGCCGCCGGTTCCTGCTGTACCGAACGCAGTACAGATCGCGTCAAACAGCGGCATTCGCCCCAGCAGCAGGAATACAACATTTAATATTGTCAAAAAAATATACAAAACGTATAGGATCATTGCCGTCTGCTTCATCCGCGGGACCAGCTTTCCCACATTCGGTCCCGGGCTTTCCGCCCGCAGGATGTGCATGGTAAAGCCTGTATTTCCTCCACTGGACGGAACGATTGCCAGTAAAAACACCAGCACACCCATGCCGCCCAGCCAATGGCTGAAGCTCCGCCAATACAGCAGACCTCTGGACAGACGCTCTACATCCGGAAGGATAGACGCGCCGGTGGTGGTAAAGCCGGAAACGATCTCAAACAGTGCGTCAATAAAATGCGGGATCTCCCCGGACAGGAAAAAGGGGAAGCTTCCGAAAATACTCAATGTCAGCCATCCCAGTCCCACACAGACCAGACCTTCCCGGGCGTAGAAGGAAGCGCGCGCTCCTTTAGAAAGCAGCATCTGTATTCCAGCTGCCGCCAATGCCAGCAGAATACTGAGCAAAAAAGCGAACGCTGGACGGGTCTCCCGGTACAGCAGACAGACTAACAGCGCTGGTACCATGAACGCCGCCTCAATGGTGAGAATCAGGGCGTTGAACCGCCCCATGATCTTAAAGTTCATGCTCCGCCCCCGGTCACTCTTCAAAAATATCGTTCAGCTGCCGGATCACGGTATTCCTATTGGTGACCAGCACCAGCGAATCGCCCTGCCGGAAGCAGGAATCACCGTTGGGAATCTCCATTTTCATCCCATGGGTAATGCAAACGATCAAAACATTCTTTTTCAGCTTCAGCTGCTTCAGCGGCTGCCCGCAGTGCAGCGTGGAGCGATCCACCTGAAATTCGATCGCCTCCGCCTGCCCATCCGCAATAGAGTGAATGGTCACCGCCGCGCCCTCCTGATTCTGCATGGCGCGGATATAGCGGACGATGGTATTGCAGCACAGCTCCTTGGGACACACCACACTGCCGATGGGCAGCGCATCCAAAATCTTGGTGTTCTCCGCCCGTCCCATTTTGGTGATGATCTGGGGAACCCCCATAGAGTTTCCATACAGGGAGATAACCATATTCAGCTCGTCCAAGCCCGTCAGCGTCACCAGTGCGTCACACTCTCCAAGCCCCTCGCTCTCCAGCACTGCCTGGCTGCTGGCATCTCCATGAATGATACAGGCATCCGGCAGCAGGGCGGCAAGATGCGCACAGCGTGCGGCATCCTGTTCGATCAATGTCACATCAATGCAGGACTTTTGCAGACTCTGCGCCAGATAATAGCTGACCCGTCCTCCTCCGGCAAGCATGACCCGCTTCACCTTCCGGGTAATGATCCCGAGGTTTTTCAAAAGCGTGGACAGGTTGGCTGCGGACGCCGTTACAAAAATGCGGTCTCCTGTGTGCAGCACAAAGTTTCCATCCGGCGCCACTGCCACACCGCCGCGCAGCACGGCACACACCAGCACCTGGCACCGCACAATGCTGTTCAGGTCACTGAGGGTCACATCCCGCAGCTTACTCGCCGCATCGATACGCAGCTCCACGATCTCCACCCGTCCGTTGACAAAGGTGTCTCTCTTCAGAAAGCCCGGGTATTTCAGCAGTCGTTCGATCTCCACCGCCGCCTGCTTTTCCGGATTGACCGACAGGGACAGGGCAAAGGTGTCCTTCATAACATACGCCTGCTCTGTATACTCCGGATTCCGGACGCGGGCAATGGTGTGGATATTGGGATTCAACCCGTGCGCGGTGGCACAGCACAGAAGATTCACCTCATCGGCGCTGGTCGCCGCGATCAACAGATCCGCTCCGGCAGCATCCGCCTGCCGAAGCGTATTCATGGCGGCGCAGTTGCCCTGTACCGTCATCACATCATACCGGTCCATGCTGGATTCCAGCACCTTCGGGTTGGAATCTATCAGCGTCAGATCATATCCTTCTGCGGAGAGCTGGCGAGTCAAGGTGGCACCCACCTTGCCGTCTCCTGCAATCAAAATTTTCATAATGCGCTGCCCCCACAAAAATACGTCTTAAAATAAATCACAGACATTATAGCATATTCTCCTGAAAAGGCAATGGGGCGCACCTTGCCCGCACTGCTTTTATAAAAGCAGCCAGTGGCGGGAGCTCTCCTTACCCGCCGCTGACCATTGCAAGCGTCTAACCTTTTACAGGGAAAAGCCGTCCGGAAATACCACCGTCAGCATCCACTTGAAGGCTTCCTCGCCGTAGACCGCATGGGGTACCCTTGCAGGCATTACCAGTGTTTCACCCGCCTGAACCAGATGGGGCTTCCCTCCCACAGTGAAGCGACCCACGCCCTCCAGGACGGTCACCATTGCATCACCGGTGGACTCATGTGTACTGATCTCCTCGCCCTTGTCAAATGCAAACAGTGTCACGCTAACCGCCTTGTTCTGTGCCAGCGTTTTGCTGACCACCTGACCGGGCTGAACAGACACCTGATCCGCCAGTTTCAATACCTGCTCCTGCTCCAGATTCTTAATATACTTTTCCATAAAAACACCTTCCACATTGATATTTTTCATCTTTTCATCATTTTTCAAAAAGAATGCACCCGGTATGACTTTCAGCGGAAAGCAGAGCTGTCCGCCGTTGCTTTTGCCAGATGAATACACCCTGACCCTGATAGGGAAAAATCGGAGCAAGCAACGGGCGGCTTGCTCCGATTTGACAGAGGTCGAGTTGGCACCCCCGACCAGACTCTAACTGGTGGCCTACCGCTTAGGAGGCGGTCGCTCTATACAACTGAGCTACGGGGGCATTTATTTTGCAGAGACTGTTTACCAGTTCTATGACTTAGTTTATCTCATTTAGCAGGCAAACGCAAGCATTTCTTCACAACCCTCCGCCGGATGCTTCTTCACACCAGAAAAAACTACAGGGCGGACAGCGGAACCTTCCGTGTCCGCCCTGTGGCGTATCATAAACGGCTTGTGCAGCAGCTTACTTCTTGCCGCCCTTCAGCGCCTTCATGCGCTGCTCATGGTTCAGAATCTGCTTGCGGATCCGCAGGCTCTTGGGTGTGACCTCCAGCAGCTCGTCGTCTGCCAGGAATTCCAAGCACTGCTCCAGGCTCATCTGCTTGGGCGGAACCAGACGAAGCGCATCATCCGAGCCGGAAGCACGGGTGTTGGTCAACTGCTTCTTCTTGCAGATGTTCACCGCGATATCCTCGCCGCGGCTTGCCTGACCGATGACCATTCCCTCATATACGGGGACACCTGCACCGATGAACAGGGTGCCGCGCTCTTGTGCGTTGAACAGACCATAGGTAATGGACTCGCCAGTCTCGGAGCAGATCAGGCTTCCCATACTGCGGCGCTGAATGTCACCCTTGTAGGGTGCGTAGGAATCAAACACAGACGCCATGATGCCCTCACCCTTGGTATCCGTCAGAAAATCGTTGCGGTAACCAAACAGACCACGGGCGGGAATCAGAAACTCGATCTTCATCCGGTCTCCCACAGGTGTCATTTCCAGCATATCCGCCTTGCGCTGACCCAGCTTTTCAATGACGGAGCCCACGCAGTCTGCAGGAACGTCCACCACCAGCCGCTCAATGGGCTCACACTTCTTGCCGTCGATCTCCTGATACAGCACACGCGGGGGAGACACCTGGAACTCATAGCCCTCCCGGCGCATAGTCTCGATCAGGATGGACAGAGACATTTCGCCCCGTCCCGCAACATTGAAAGCCGTATCCATGCCTGTATCCGTCACCTTCAGGGAAACATCCTTCAGCATTTCACGCTGCAAACGGTCCCGGATCTGGCGGGAAGTGACAAATTTACCCTCCCGTCCGGCATAGGGGGAATCGTTGACGGAGAAGGTCATTTCCAGCGTGGGGCGGGAAATCTTCACGAAGGGCAGCGCCTCCACGCAGTCCGGTGCGCAGATGGTGTCGCCGATGGTGATATCGGGAATGCCGCTCATGGCAATGATGTTGCCAGCGGTGGACTCCGTCACGGCATTTCTGGCGAGACCCTCAAACTCATAAATAGAGGTCGCCTTCGCCTTCCGCAGAACAGCCTCCGGATCATGGTAGTTGCACACAGCGATCTCCTGGTTCTGCTTCAGGGTACCGCGCTCGATCCGTCCAATGGCGATCCGTCCCACAAACTCATTGTAGTCAATGGAGCTTACCAGCATCTGGAAGGGCTGATCCGCGTCTGCCTCCGGCGCGGGAATATATTCCAGAATGGTCTCAAACAACGGGGTCAGGTCCTTGCCCGGCACATCGGGAGAATAGGAGCAGATACCCTGGCGGGAGGAAGCGAACAGCATGGGAGAATCCAGCTGCTCCGGCGTTGCATCCAGATCCATCAGCAGCTCCAGCACTTCGTCCACAACCTCGTGGATCCGCTGGTCCGGACGGTCGATCTTGTTCACGACCACGATGACCCGGTGACCCAGCTCCAGTGCCTTGCTCAGCACAAAGCGGGTCTGCGGCATGGGTCCCTCCGCAGCGTCCACCAGCAGGATGACGCCGTTGACCATTTTCAGGATGCGCTCCACCTCGCCGCCGAAGTCCGCGTGACCCGGCGTATCCACGACGTTGATCTTCACATCCTTATAGCGGATAGCTGTGTTTTTCGCCAGGATGGTAATGCCGCGCTCCCGCTCCAGATCGCCGGAGTCCATAACACGGTCCACGACCTCCTGATTTTCCCGGTATACGCCGCCCTGCTTCAGCATCTGATCCACCAGCGTGGTTTTGCCGTGGTCAACGTGAGCAATGATGGCAACGTTTCTCAAATGTTCATTCTGCAAAGGAATAGCCCCTTTCTTGATGGCTTTCTCAATTTTAACATCTATATCGTTAGATATTCACACACAAATTTGTATTATAGGGCAAGAGTTTGCCTAATGCAAGATTGTTCCCTGATTTTTTTCAAAAAAGTTTGATTTTTCGCATTTTTTACAAAGGACGCCTTTCATTCATGAGCTTTTCCTGCCAGAAAGTTCAATTTCATTCGTCCATTCAGAAGTCATACCTTTCCGACAAAGATTCACAAAAAAACGGCGTTTTTTTCTCTTCTTCGCTGATTGACGCTTTTCTGCGGCAAGCCTATAATGGGGGTGCTGTGACGGAAGCGGCGCCAGCGCCGCACGTTCCGCCGCAAGTAATCTGATGTACTGTCATCAGCTGGGAGGATACCATTATGTATCAAATCAAAACCTTTAACAAAATTTCTCCTCTGGGTCTGAACAAGTTCGACAAGGAACGCTACACGGTGTCGGACAGTCTGGAAAACGAAGACGCCATCCTGGTGCGCTCCGCCAAGCTGCACGACTATGCTTTCCCTGAAAACCTGCTTGCCATCGCCCGGGCTGGCTCCGGTGTCAACAACATTCCGCTGGACCGCTGCTCGGAACAGGGCATTGCCGTGTTCAACACTCCGGGAGCCAACGCCAACGCCGTGAAGGAGCTGGTCATCTGCGCCATGCTTCTGGCATCCCGTGACGTGGAGGGCGCCTCCAAGTGGGTCCGGGACCAGGTCGCTGCCGGTGTGGACGTGACTACCGTAGTAGAAAAGGGCAAGTCCGCTTTCTCGGGTCCGGAGATTTATAAGAAAACTCTGGGTGTTATCGGTCTGGGCGCTATCGGCGCACTGGTCGCCAACGTCGCCCTGTCTCTGGGCATGGATGTTTACGGCTACGATCCTTTCCTGTCCGTGGACGCCGCTCTGCGGCTGGACCGCCACATCCATGTGGTCAAGGACATCAACGAGCTGTATAAGAAGTCCGACTACATTACCTCTCACATTCACCTGACAGATGCCACCCGCAATATGATCGACGCCAAGGCGATCTCCGCCATGAAGCGCGGTGTGCGTGTTCTGAATCTTGCCCGCGGCGAGATCGTCAACGATGACGATATGATGGCGGCATTGGAAACCGGTAAGGTTGCCTGCTATGTCACTGATTTCCCCAACAACAAGATCCTTCAGGCACGGCATGTTGTCGCGTTCCCGCATCTGGGTGCTTCCACTCCGGAAAGTGAGCAGAACTGCGCTGTAATGGCAGCGGACGAGCTGATGGACTATCTGGAAAACGGCAACATCCGCAACTCTGTGAATCTGCCCGCCGTTTCTCAGGAGCGCAGCGGTGTGATGCGTCTGTGCCTCATCCATAAAAACATTCCCGCCATGCTGGCAAGCATCACCACTCTGTTGAGTAATGATGGTGCCAACGTGGAAAACATGAGCAACAAGTCCAAGGGCGATTACGCCTACACCATTGTGGACGTAGGCTCCACCGTGAAGGACGATGTTGTGGAGGATCTGAGAAAGCTGGACGGTGTCATCCGCGTCCGCGTGATCTGACCTTCTCCGCAGCCGGTATCCGGTACACATTATAATAAAGTGCCTGTCAGAAGCAGCTGCTTCCGGCAGGCACTGTTTTTATGCGTTGTTCTGATTTTCCTTCTCCGTCAGCACTGGCAGCTTATCGCTGCGCAGATACTGCTGCGCATAACGCTTGGGCGACACTCCCGTGTAGGCACTGAAGGTCCGGATAAAATGAGAGTTGGTCTGAAATCCCGCCCGCTCTCCGGCTTCCTGCACAGAGATTGGCTCCCGCAGCAGCTCCCGCGCCAGAATGATCCGTCTCTGGATCACATACTCCATCACGCTGAAGCCAGTAACGCTTTTGAACACATGACACAGATGGTATTTGCTGATAGAAAACCGGCGCGCCAGATCATCCAGCGAGAAGGATTCCGTAAAATGCTCCTGAATATATTGCAGAATCGGCAGCACCCGCTGGTAATCCGGATTCGC
Organism: uncultured Dysosmobacter sp.; assembly: GCA_934565855.1. GTDB lineage: Bacteria > Bacillota > Clostridia > Oscillospirales > Oscillospiraceae > Oscillibacter. The sequence continues at coordinate 59,430 of CAKTIO010000005.1, read as the reverse complement.
CACACCGGACTCCACTGTGGATGACTGCCAGATCTCACAGATTTTCAGCAACATTTCCAGCAGCAGAATATTCCGGCGAACATCACTGCCAAACTGCGCCGGAGGCTCCTCCTCCAACTGATTGAACAAGGCAATCAGGTCCTCCAGCTGCTGGGTGTTCAGCACGGTACAGGTCTTCGCCTGTTGGAAACAGCGGGCAAAATCCGTCTGTGCTGTGGATAAGCGCTCCAGCACAGATGGCAGGATGTGCATGATATACCGCCGGTACGGCTGGTCCTGCCGTTCATGCACCGTGCGGTGCAGCACCGCGGAATCCAGAAGAAACAGCGTGTTTTTCTGAATTGGGTACATCTCCTGCCCAATGAAAAAATCCCCGCCATCCGACAGAGACAACAGCAGCTCGATACTCTCATGGAAATGGAGCTTGTCCATGTGCCAGGAATCGTTCTGATTCAAGCTGATGGAAAAACCGTCACAGTTCACCTTCGATATCCTTTCCGGCAGCTTCTCACGGGAACCCCCAGTCTCTTCCTCTTTCTCTGTCTGCCATTCACAAAAAAATCATCAAAAATTGTTTATTTTGCCTTGTTTTTCGTTCGCAATATCTGTCAACTTTATACCAGACCGTCCGTAGTTTTGTCAACCCCATCCTCTGCTTTTTCTTTTAGGCTGCAAATCCGCCTCTGCCGTACCCTTTTCTTTTCCACAGGTTTCCGCCTGCTCTGTGCAGATTTTTTCCTGCACTTTCTCCAATTTTCCTACAAATTTACAAGGATTTTTTGAAAATCTCCGCCAACTTGTTTGCTTTTTGGCAAACGATAGTTTACAAAAAAGTCCTACCTCTTCCAGCAGGCTTGGCTTTTTCTCCTTTCACTTATCTTGCTGACCTGAATTTCGCAATATCCGCCAACAAAATGGCAACTTGCAGGATTTTATTGTGAACGTTGTATGCTATACTCGTAATAGCTGTAAGTGTATTGTATATGAATGGGTTCTGTAGCCGTTTTGACAGGACCCGAAGGAAAGGGGAGGTGAGATTGTGTGGACCAGTGAGTCTATGACCATGGCGGAAGCCCTGGTCACGTCCGGCATGGGTTTTCTGATCGTGTTCTGCGTTCTCGGCATGCTGGCAATTATCATTTTGATTTTTTCCAGACTGTTCAGCGGTATGGCGGCTGGAAAAAGTGTCCAGGCGGCTCCGCAGGCGGCAGCGCCGGTGGAGGCTGAGGATGCCAGTGAAGCGGTGGCAATCGTGACATCCGTGATTTGTGAGGAGCTGAATGCAGATCCCAGCGAGCTTCATATTTCAGACATTCACGAAGTGTAAAGAGTAGCGTATCATCATTCAACAAATTTTGTGCAATCAATTTAGGAGGAACATTATGAAGTACAATGTGGCGATCAATGGTAAGAAATATGAGGTTGAAGTGGAGCGCGTTTCTCCCTTCCATCAGATGACCCGCGAGGAGATCGCAGGCGGCGTCTCTTCCGCTCCCACCCCCGTTGCCGCTCCCGTCGTTCCCGCTGCCGCACCTGTGGCAGCACCCGCTCCCGCCGCTGCTCCTGCACCGGCACCCGCTCCCGCTCCGGCACCCGCCGCTGCTCCTGCCGCAGCTCCCTCTGCTGGTGAGACTCCCGTTACCTGCCCCATGCCCGGCACCGTGCTGGATGTCAAGGCATCCGTTGGTCAGAGCGTGCAGTCCGGCGAGACCGTCATCATGCTGGAAGCCATGAAGATGGAGGTCGAGGTCGTTGCTCCCGCAGCCGGCACCGTGAAGGCGATCAATGTAAAGAAGGGTGACGCCGTTACTACCGATCAGGTCCTGGCACTCCTGGGCTAAGGGAGGGTCTTAATTTGAATTTCCTGGAAGTCTTATCCAACTTGTTGGGTGATTCCGGCTTTGCTGCCATTACCTGGCAGAGCGCAGTGATGATCCTCATTTCTTTCGTATTGCTGTATCTGGCAATCGTAAAGAAGTTTGAGCCGCTGCTGCTGCTGCCCATCGCGTTCGGTATTTTCCTGTCGAATCTGCCCGCAGCCGGAACCTTCTCCTACTTCTATGAGGTGGAGCACTGGTATGAAGCCGGTATCCTTGGCGTCATGTATATGGGCGTGAAGTCCAGCTTCTTCCCCTGCATGATGTTCCTTGCCGTCGGCGCAATGACCGATTTCGGTCCCCTGATCGCAAACCCCATCAGCCTGTTGCTGGGCGCTGGCGCTCAGTTCGGTATCTATTGTGCATTCCTGGTTGCAAACGCAACGGGTCTGTTCACTCCCCAGCAGGCAGCTGCCATCGGCATCATCGGCGGCGCGGATGGTCCTACCGCCATCTACATCGCCAACAACCTGGCTCCCGAGCTGGTGGCTCCCATCGCTGTGGCTGCTTACTCCTACATGGCTCTGATTCCCATGATCCAGCCGCCCATCATGAAGCTGCTGACCACGGAGAAGGAGCGCAAGATCAAGATGAAGCAGCTGCGTCAGGTCAGTAAGACTGAAAAGGTAGTCTTCCCCGTAGTGGTCGCCTGCCTGTGCTCTCTGCTGCTGCCCTCTGTCGCTCCCCTGCTGGGCATGCTGATGCTGGGCAATCTGCTGAAGGAATCCGGTGTGGTGGACCGTCTGTCCGACGTGGCGCAGAATGCCCTGTGCAATATCTGCACCATCATGCTGGGTCTGTCCGTCGGCGCTACCGCCAAGGGCGAGATTTTCCTGAAGCCGCAGACTCTGGCAATCATCTTCCTGGGTCTGTTCGCCTTCTGCTTCTCCACCGTGGGCGGTCTGCTGTTAGGCAAGCTGCTGTGCGTGCTTACCGGTGGCAAGATCAATCCCCTGATCGGTTCCGCAGGCGTTTCCGCCGTTCCCATGGCAGCCCGTGTGGCTCAGAACGTCGGCGCCAAGGAGGACCGTACCAACTTCCTGCTGATGCACGCTATGGGTCCCAACGTGGCAGGCGTGATCGGATCCGCAGTGGCAGCTGGTTTCTTCATGGCATTCTTTGGCTGATCCATTCCGGACAGCTGGGAATATATATTGACCAAGTGACACATGCCACCCGCAGCGCATCTTCGGATGCACTGCGGGCGGCAGTCCGAAAAGAATTTCTCCTTTCCGGACAAATATGCTAACATTTAGGAGGCAATATTGTGAATAAGGTTATGACTCTCCACGATGCCGTTGCTAAGTATGTGGAAAGCGGCGACACCATCTCCTTCGGTGGTTTTACCACCAACCGCAAGCCCTACGCAGCTCTTTCCGAGATCCTGCGCCAGGGTCAGAAGGACTTCACCGTCTGGGCTGGTCCTGCCGGCGGCGACTGGGACATGATGATCGGTGAGGACCGTGTAAAGGCTTACATCAACTGCTACACGGCAAACTCCGGTTACACCAATGTTTCCCGCCGCTTCCGCGCTGCCATTGAGGCTGGCAAGCTGACCTATGAGGATTATTCTCAGGATGTTCTGATGCTGCAGCTGCATGCTGCATCCCTGGGTCTGCCTTTCCTGCCCGTGCGTCTGATGCAAGGCTCCGGTCTGACCCAGTTCTGGGGCATCAGCAAGGAAGTCCGTCAGACAATGGACTCCGTGGATAACGACAAGTACGTTATGGTCGATAACCCCTTCAACCCCGGTGAGAAGGTCGTTGCCGTTCCCGTTCCCAAGCTGGATACCGCTATTATTCATGTGCAGCAGGCATCTCCCGATGGAACCTGCATCATCATGGGCGATGAGTTCCATGATGTGGATATCGCTGTTGCCGCCCGCAAGGTCATCGTTACCTGCGAGGAACTGGTCAGCGATGAGTACATCCGCCGCGATCCCACTCTGACCCGTATCTTCGGCGAGTGCGTCAGCGCAGTGGTGTGGGCTCCCTATGGTGCATGGCCCTCTCAGTGCTACAACTATTATGATAACGATTCCCACGCTCTGAAGGAGTACGACAAGGCTTCCAAGTATCAGGATGCCGAGGACGCAAAGGCACAGCTGAAGAAGGCTGCTGAAAAGGCTGCCAAGGCTGCCGCTAAGGCTCCCACAGACGCCAAGCTGGCTGAAGCCGCCGAAAAGGCTGCCAAGGCTGCCGAGGCTGCTGAAAACGGCACCGCGATCCCCGAGACCTTCCAGGATTATCTGGAGAAGTGGGTCTACAGTGTCAAGGATCACGAGGAGCTGCTGGACAAGATCGGCGGCGCTCGTCTGATGCGTCTGAAGAACGAGCCTGGTCTGGGCTATTCCACCAGACACTGAGAGTGGGAGGTAATAGAAATGTCTGATTACACAAAGTACACGAAGCAGGAAATGCAGGCTTATGCCATTGCAAAGAACATCAAGGAAGAGCAAATCGTCATTGTCGGTACAGGTCTGCCTCTGATCGGCGCCTCTCTGGCAAAGCGCGTGGTCTGCCCCTCCTGCCATCCCATCGTGGAAAGCGGTCTGATGGACTGCTCCCCCGTAGAGGTTCCCCGCAGTGTGGGCGACAACCGTTTCATGGCTCACTGCGCCGTGCAGTGGCCCAACATCCGCTTCATTGGCTTTGAAGCTAACGAGTGGCTGCATGACGAGGACCGTCTGGTTGCCTTCATTGGCGGTGCTCAGATCGATCCCTACGGCAACGTGAACTCCACCTGCATCGGCGATTACAACAATCCCAAGACCCGTTTCACCGGTTCCGGCGGCGCAAACGGCATTGCTACCTACTGCAACACCATCATTATGATGCAGCACCAGAAGCGCCGCTTCATGGATCACATCGATTATGTGACCTCCTGCGGCTGGATGGACGGTCCTGGCGGTCGTGAAAAGGCTGGTCTGCCCGGCAACCGCGGTCCCCAGATGGTCGTTACCGACCTGGGCATCATGAAGTTCGACGAGGAAACCAAGCGGATGTATCTGGCATACTACTATCCGTTCTCCTCTCCGGAAATGGTGCAGGAAAACACCGGCTTTGAGGTCGATGTCTCCCGCGCACAGCTGTTCGAGGGTCCCTCTCCCGAGATCATCCGCATCATCCGTGAGGAGATCGATCCGGGTCAGGCCTTCATCAAGGTCCCCAAGGACTAAGCATCCGCCGATTTTCTGAATTTGAAAGGAGATTACATACATGGGTAACTATTCCATGCCCGGATATTTCCAGTCCATGCCCGTTCTGAAGGGTTCCCCCGTTGCCGCCAACGCGGACAACGCCGCCGAGCTGAAGGCTGTTGAGGCTGATCTGCACGAGCAGGTCGCCAAGATGCTGGCTGCCGGTGTTCCCGATGAAAAGATCCATGCCAAGGGTCAGTACACCGCTATGGAGCGTGTGCTCTCCCTGGTGGACGAGGGCAGCTTCTGCCCCCTGAACAGCCTGTATAACCCCAACGACAATGACGAGGAAAAGATCGGCATTATCGGCACCTCTCTGGTAAAGGGTCTCGGTCGTATCAACGGCAAGTGGGCTGTCATCATCGCTTCCGACAACAAGAAGATGGCTGGCGCATGGGTCGCCGGTCAGGCTGACAACCTGCTGCGCGGCAGCGACACCGCCAAGATGCTGGGCATCCCCCTGATCTACATCCTGAACTGCTCTGGCGTGAAGCTGGACGAGCAGGAGAAGGTGTACCCCAACCGTCGCGGCGGCGGCACTCCCTTTTACCGCAACTCTCAGCTGAACCAGCTGGGCATTCCCGTTATCGTCGGCATCTACGGCACCAACCCCGCCGGCGGCGGCTACCACTCCATCAGCCCCACCATCCTGCTGGCTCATAAGGACGCCAACATGGCAGTCGGCGGCGCCGGCATCGTGGGCGGCATGGACTCCAAGCCCTATGTGGACGCCGAAGGCGCACAGGGCATGATCGACGCCACCCGTAAGATGAAGAACGATCCTCCCGGATCTGTCTCCATTCATTACAACGAGACCGGCTTCTTCCGCGAGGTCTATGCTGAGGAGCTGGGTGTTCTGGACTCCATCAAGAAGTACATGGACTATCTGCCCTCCTACAACCTGGAGTTCTTCCGCGTGGATACTCCCAAGGCTCCCGCACTGCAGGGTGAGGACCTGTATAACATCGTTCCCCTGAACACCCGTAAGTCCTACGACATGTATAACGTGCTGAAGGCTCTGGTCGACGGCGGCGAATTCATGGAGTACAAGAGCAACTACGGTCCCGAAATGATCACCGGTCTTGCCAAGATCGACGGTCTGCTGGTGGGCGTGGTCGCCAACCGTCAGGGCGTTCTGGCAATGCAGGGCTTCCCCAACTATCCGGAATACCGCGGACAGGGCGCTATCGGCATGGGCGGCAAGCTGTACCGTCAGGGTCTGATCAAGATGAACGAGTTCGTCACCCTGTGCAACCGTGACCGCATTCCCATGCTGTGGATCCAGGATACCACCGGTATCGACGTGGATAATGAGGCTGAGAAGGCTGAGCTGCTGGGTCTGGGGCAGAGCCTGATCTACTCCATCCAGTCCACCAACCTGCCCATGCTGGAGATCACCCTGCGTAAGGGTACCGCTGCTGCCCACTACGTTCTGGGCGGTCCGCAGGGCAACGACAACAACGTGTTCTCTCTGGGTACTGCCGCTACCGAGATCAACGTTATGTACGGCAAGACCGCTGCCGGCGCTATGTACTCCCGCCGTCTGGTGAAGGAGCAGGATGCCGGTAAGGATCTGCAGGGTACCATCGACAAGATGAACCAGCTGATCCAGCACTATATCGACACCTCCAAGCCCGCATACTGCGCAAAGGCAGGCATGGTAGACGAGATCGTCGATATGCCCAAGCTGCGGAACTATGTGGTGGCATTTGCGGATGCTGCTTACCAGAATCCCAAGTCCATCTGCCCCATGCACCAGATGCTGCTGCCCCGCGTGATCCGCGACTACGACAACATCAATCTGAAGAAGTAAGACTCTTCCGTCCAGCCGGGCACTGCAATGGGCGGTGTCCGGCTGACGTCTGAAAATTCACGGAAAGGATTTTCCATTCATGAAGGACATTTATACACTTGGAATTGATATTGGTTCCACCGCATCCAAGTGCGTCATTCTTAAAAATGGGGAAGAGATCGTTGCAAAGTCCCTCATCAGCGTGGGCGCTGGAACCAGCGGTCCCCAGCGTGCCATTGAGGAGGTCCTGTCCAACGCCGGTATGACGAAGGACCAGATGGACTTCACTCTTGCCACGGGCTACGGACGCAACTCTCTGCCGGATATTGCCGACAAGCAGATGAGTGAGCTGAGCTGCCATGCCCGCGGCGCTGCATTTCTTTTCCCCAATGCCCACACCGTCATTGATATCGGCGGTCAGGACGTAAAGGTCCTGCACATTGAAAACGGAAATCTGGTCAATTTCCAGATGAACGACAAATGTGCTGCCGGAACGGGACGTTTTCTGGACGTGATGGCACGGGTCCTGGAGGTCAAGGTGGAAGACCTTGGCACCTTGAGCGCCCAGTCTACGCATCGGGTGGCGATCAGCTCTACCTGCACCGTGTTCGCAGAGAGCGAGGTCATCAGCCAACTGGCACAGGGAACGGACAAGCGTGATATCATCAAGGGCATCCACAAGTCTGTTGCCGCCCGTGTCGTGGGTCTTGCCCACCGGGTCGGCGTACAGGAGGATGTGGTCATGACCGGCGGTGTGGCACAAAACTCCGGCGTTGTCCGCGCCTTGCAGGAGGAGCTTGAGCATCCCATTCACGTCTCCCCCCTGACCCAATACAACGGAGCGATGGGTGCGGCGCTGTTCGCATTCCACGCCTGCAAAAAATAATTTTCCAAACTCCAAACTTCATTCAAACAGGAGGAATCTACCATGGCAAAAGTTGTTAGTCCCGGCGTACTTGCTCTGCGTAAGGTCGTCGATGACGTCTATGCCGACGCCCGTGAAGCAAAGAAGCAGGGCAAGCTTGTCGGCTGGTCCAGCTCCAAGTTCCCCTGCGAGCTGGCTGAGGCATTTGACCTGAACGTCATGTATCCCGAAAACCAGGCCGCCGGTATCGCCGCACAGCGCGACGGTGAGATCATGTGCCAGGCTGCTGAGGATCTCGGCTTCGACAACGATATCTGCGGCTATGCCCGTATCTCCCTTGCTTACGCTGCCGGCAAGCGTGCCAGCCGCAAGTTCGACCCCGAGACGCTGGAATTCATCATCGATCCCAAGAGCGGCAAGCCCCTCAAGGACGAGAACGGCAACGTCGTCATCGATCCCGAAACTGGTAAGCCCAAGAAGGATCCCAAGACCCAGGTTCCCTACACGGTTCTGGACGATATCTATGAGATCGAAGCTCTGCCCGAGACCACCGAAAAGGAAATCGCCTACAAGAACTTCCGCCGTGAGGCAATCAAGCCCTACAAGCAGATGCGCATTCCTCAGCCGGACTTCGTGCTGTGCTGCAACAACATCTGCAACTGCATGACCAAGTGGTATGAGAACATTGCCCGTATGTGCAATATTCCCCTCATCATGGTCGATATCCCCTACAACAACACTGTTGAGGTCAGCGATTCCGCAGTCAAGTATGTCCGCGCTCAGTTCGACAACGCCATTCACCAGCTGGAAGAGCTGACCGGCAAGAAGTTCGACGAGGCAAAATTCGAGGCTGCCTGCAAGCACGCCAACCGCACCGCCCAGAACTGGCTGAAGGTCTGCGATTACCTGCAGTACAAGCCCGCCCCCATGAGCGGCTTCGACCTGTTCAACCACATGGCAGACGTCGTGACCGCCCGCGGCAAGGAAGCCGCCGCTGATGCATTCGATCTGCTGGCACAGGATCTGGAGCAGAACATCAAGAACGGCACCTCCACGCTGCCCTTCCCCGAGAAGTACCGTGTCATGTTCGAGGGTATCCCCTGCTGGCCGAAGCTCCCGAACCTGTTCAAGCCCCTGAAGGAAAACGGCGTGAACGTGACCGCCGTTGTGTACGCTCCCGCTTTCGGCTTTGTGTATAACAACATGGACGAAATGGCTCGTGCATACTACAAGGCGCCCAACTCCGTCTGCATTGAGCAGGGTGTTGCATGGCGTGAGGGCATCTGCAAGGACAACAAGGTGGACGGCGTTCTGGTCCACTACAACCGTTCCTGCAAGCCCTGGTCCGGTTATATGGCAGAAATGCAGCGCCGCTTCACCGCTGATCTGGGTGTGCCGTGCGCCGGCTTCGATGGCGACCAGGCTGACCCGCGCAACTTCAACGAAGCGCAGTACGCCACCCGCGTGCAGGGTCTGGTTGAAGCCATGGAGCAGAACAAGGCTTCTAAGGAGGGCTAAACCATGAGCATTGAGACGATTGTTAAGGAATTTCAGGAAATCGCAGCCAATCCCGCTGCACAGCTGAACAAGTATAAGGCTGAGGGCAAGAAGGCTATCGGCGTTCTTCCCTACTACGCTCCCGAGGAGCTGGTCTATGCCGCAGGCATGGTTCCCTTCGGCATCTGGGGCAGCAACAACAAGTCCATTGTCCGCGCAAAGGAATACTGCGCGACCTTCTACTGCACCATCGCACAGCTGGCTCTGGAAATGCTTCTGGACGGCACGATGGATCAGCTGGACGGTCTTATCACCCCCACCATCTGCGATACTCTGCGCCCCATGAGCCAGAACTTCCGCGTGGCTATCGGTGAAAAGATCCCCACCATCTTCCTGGCACATCCCCAGAACCGCTTTGCTGACTGGGGCATCCAGTTCTGCATGGACCAGTACAACAACGTGAAGGCACAGCTGGAGGAAATCGCAGGTCACGAGATCTCCAATGACTCCATTCTGAATGCCATCAAGGTCTATAACAAGAGCCGCGCTGCCCGCCGTGAGTTCGTCAAGCTGGCAAACGACCACTGCGATGTCATCACTCCCACCAAGCGTTCCGCCGTGCTGAAGGCTTCCTTCTTCATGCTGAAGGACGCTTACACCGAAAAGCTGGAGGCTCTGAACGCAGAGCTTGCCAAGCTGCCCGTGTGCGACTGGAAGGGCGTGAAGATCGTCACCAGCGGCATCATCTGCGACAATCCCACCCTGCTGTCTATCTTCGAGGACAACAACATCGCCATTGCAGCTGACGACGTTGCCCACGAGAGCCGCAGCTTCCGCGTGGACGCTCCCGAGGATGAAGCAGACGGCATCAAGGCACTGGCACTGCAGTTCCGTTCTATGGACTGCGATATCCTGCTGTACGATCCCGAGTCCTCTAAGAACAACCGCGGCGAAGCCGTAGCAAAGCTGGTGAAGGACTCCGGTGCAAAGGGTCTGGTCCTGTTCATGCAGCAGTTCTGCGATCCCGAGGAAATGGAGTATCCGTACCTGAAGAAGGCTCTGGACGCTGCCAATATCCCCCACATCAAGCTGGGTATCGACCAGCAGATGCGGGACTTCGGTCAGGCTGCTACCGCTATCGAGGCTTTTGCCGACGTGCTGGCAATGGCTTAACCGCTTCCCTGAAGCAATTTATGAAATGGAGACGCCGCAAAAGCGGCGTCTCCATTTTTAATTATAAGAAAAGACAGGAGGATATATCCTTCTGTCTTTTCTTATTTTCTTATTTCTCCGACGCAGGCAGTCCCGGCAGCGGTCCGCAGGGATAGCTTTCCAGCAGCTCCAGCATTCCAAAAATCACACTTCGCCGGTCCAGAACGGCAATGTTCATCAGCCGGATGCGGATTTTCCGGCATACACCGTCCTCTATCCGCCGGTAAACACATTCACTGCTGCCCAAATGTACGGCGGCAGTCTGAAGTGCCCTGCGCAAGGTCTCCCGGTCCTCCGGCACCACCTGCTCTAACAAAGAACGGCGCGGGAGGTCCAAATCACTGTCTCCAAAGCGCTGGCGGTATTCCGTATTGACCCGCAGCAGCTCACATTGTCCCTGGAAATACTCATAAAAGCCCATTGCCTGATGCGCACCGTTGCAAAAAAACTCCATCGCACTCATGCGCTTCCACAGCTGTTCCATATTTGTGTGCCGCTCTGTCTCCAGGATCGCACCATCCTGGCTCTGTCCGGACATCAGGCGCTCATACTCTTCAATGGGAACTGCGGGAGAAAAGTAGTCTCCCTGAATCCATTCGCAGCCGATCTCCTGTAGGAAGCTCACCTGCTTTTCAGTCTCCACGCCCTCCATGATGACCGGAAGCATCAGCCATTTTGCCATCCGGATCACTGACGCCAGAATCATCTCCCCCCGTCCCGGATGCGGTCCCTTTGTCAGGAACTTCATATCCACCTTTAAGATGTCCACGGCAAGGTCCTTGAGAATGTTCAGTGAGGAATACCCGCTGCCGAAATCATCCATCAAAATGGAGAAGCCAAGCTCCTGAAACCGTGCCATCTTCTTTTCAATCAGGGCAGGGTTCGTGGTGTAGGCACTCTCTGTCAGTTCCAGCTGAAGAAGCGAGACCGGAATTCGGTATTTGCTGACCAGCTCCATGACCTCATTTTCCAGATTCGGTGCATGCAGACTGACCCGGGAAAGATTGAAGGAAATGGGATGCGGCTTCTTTCCCTCATCCAGCCATCTGCGCAGCAGCTGGCAGACATGCTCGCAGATATAGCGGTCCAGCTTTGCGATCCATCCATTCTTTTCAAAAACAGGGATAAACTCTCCCGGCGGAATCATACCCTGCTCCGGATGACGCCACCGGACCAATGCCTCCGCCCCGACAAAGCATTCCTCACGCAGTGAATATTTGGGCTGTAGATACAGCTCAAACTGCTCCTCACGCAACGCCCGCTCCGCATCCCGCATCAGAGCCTGCACCCGCAGTGCATCACTTTCCATAAACTCTTCAAAAAAGCGGCAGCAATCCAGATTTTCCTCGCTCTTGCAGTATTTCCCTGCCAAAATAGCACGGTCAAACAGTCTTCCGATCTCCATGTCCCGGTTGCTCTGGTCCACCAGCGCCACACCGAAAACCGGCACGATGGCAAAATTCAGCGGGTAGTCCTTTACTTCCTGCTCTGCACGCGCAATGCTTTCCAGCAGCCGTTCCCGCGTGGTATATGGAACGCAGACAGCAAACTGGTCACCATCCAGATGTCCGTATCTGCACAGGGGATGCTCCTCGCCGTATTGCATCAGCCGCTGCGCCACATAACCGATAAAACGGTTTCCCTCCGCCTCGCCAAACAGCGTGTTGATCAGCTGAAAGCAGCGGATATCATAGTGCACCAGGGCAAAGGTCTTCTCCGGGTTGGCGTCGATCAGCTCCCGGGCAGCTTCAAAAAACCTTCGTTTGTTGTAAATTCCCACCATCGGGTCAAAATCCGCCAGATATTTCAAACGCTTTGCCGTTTCCAGCAGGCTCCGGTCTATGACATTCCGCAGGCGGATCCGCAAAATCTCTCCCTGATAGGGCTTGCAGACATAATCCCACGCCCCCAGCGACAGGCAGCGCTTTTCCATCTCTCCGGACGTATCCCGGGAGGCTGCCACCAGCGGCAGGGAACGAAGCTCAAACACACCCTGACAGCGCTTTAAAAGGTCCTCTCCGTCCACATCTGGCTGGTCCATATTCAAAATCGCAGCAGTGATCTCCTGCGAATGATTCTGCATGTAGGTCAGAGCCTCTGAAGCAGAGCTCACCGCCATAATTCCGTATTCCTCCGAGAGAATCTCTCGGAGCTGCCGGCAATCCTCCGGCTCCTGTGCAATCAGCAGCACCCTGCTCTCCTGTTTCATCGGCTCACCTTACTTTCTCTGCCGCAGCCTGTTTCGCTGCAAGCGTTTATTTCAATACCTGTTTATTCTACCGTTTTTATTGGGTATACGCAACTCTTTTCTTTCAATATTCGCCCAATTTTGACACATGTAAACCTGTTTGACAAACTGAAAAAACCGTGGTACACTCTCTCTGGTTCCCGGGAAGCACCCGTCTCCGAACGGTTCCTGACCGGTGGACCTGCTGAAATTCCGATATCTGCTGTTCTGACCGGTGAGGATGCGTTCCAAGCCAGAAGATGGGAGTGCTGCCCCGCGATGGCATTTATTGCCGCTGCGGTGAGTTTGGTTGTCCTTTTCTCCCCTCCGCTGAAGAGCAGAGGGGAGTTTTCATTTTCAATCGTTGCCGGCGTAGCTCTATCGAAACGCCAACCGGCAGAACAGGAGAAACTCTATGGATGCTTCCACCACCCGCGTCGCCGTGCTTGCCATCATTGTGAAAAATCAGGACTCTGTCGCAGCCCTGAACCAACTGCTGCATCAATACAGTGAAGCGGTCATCGGCAGAATGGGCGTACCCTATCACCAAAGAGGGGTGTGCATCATCAGCGTTGCCGTGGATGCTCCCGGAGATGTAATCTCCGCCCTGTCGGGAAAAATCGGACGCCTGCCAGGCATCACCGCCAAAACGGTTTACGCCCCGGAGGACGCCCTGCACTAACAGAAAAGAGGAATCATTATGAAGCACATCAAACACCTGACTGCTCTGGCGCTGACCCTTATCATGGTCTTCAGCCTGACCGCCTGCGGCTCCAGCGGAGCCAGCTCCGCCGCGGCATCCGCCAGTGCAGCCGCGTCCTCCTCTGAGGAGGATGCTGTCACCATCCGCGCAGCCGCCTTGAAGGGTCCCACTGCAATGGGACTGGTCAAGCTGATGAACGACGCTGACAGCGGCGACACCACCTATGGCACCTACGATTTTACCATTGCCGCCGCTGCGGATGAGATCACTCCGGCGCTGATACAGGGTGAGCTGGACGTCGCCTGTGTTCCGGCAAATCTTGCCGCCGTGCTGTATAACAAAACGCAGGGCGGCATTACCACGCTGGCAATCAACACGCTGGGAGTGCTGTATATCGTAGAAAATGGCAACGCCGTGCAGTCCCTTGCCGACCTGAAGGGACAGACCATTGTTGCCTCCGGCAAGGGATCTACTCCGGAATACGCCCTGCGCTACCTGCTCAGTGAAAACGGTCTGGACCCGGACACTGATGTAGTCATCGACTGGAAGAGCGAGCACTCTGAGTGCGTTTCCGCTCTTGCCTCTGGCGCCGCCACCATCGCCCTGCTGCCCCAGCCCTTCGTTACCGTGGCGCAGAGCAAGCTGACCGATCTGCGCATTGCCTTGGACCTGACGGAGGAGTGGGCAAAGCTGGATAACGGCTCCTCTCTGCTGACCGGCGTGGTCATTGCCCGCAGCGAATTTGCCCAGGAGCATCCCGCGGCAATTGAAGCATTCCTGGAGGGCTACGCGGATTCCGTTTCCTACGTCAACAGCAATACGGCAGACGCCGCCCAGCTCATTGGAAACTACGACATTGTAGATGCCGCCGTTGCAGAAAAGGCGCTGCCCTACTGCAACATCACCTGTGTGACCGGCAGCGACATGAAGACACAGCTGTCCGGCTATCTGGCTGTTCTGCACGAGCAGAATCCTGAGTCTGTGGGAGGCTCTCTGCCCAATGATGACTTCTACTACGGCGCATAATCCACATAACAAAACATCTTCCATCTCCCTATGGGCTGTTCTTCTCTGGCTGGTGGTGTGGCAGCTTGGCAGCATGGCGCTGGGACAGGAGCTTTTATTACCGTCTCCTGTCTCGGCGCTTCTGCGCCTTTTTACGCTGGCTGGAGCTGCTGAATTCTGGCACTCTCTATCGTTTTCCGCCTGCCGCATTCTGGGTGGATTCCTTCTGGCAGTTCTTGCGGCGGTTCCGCTTGCCGCGCTTTCCGCCCGGTTTCTCCGTATCCGCCAGCTACTGGCTCCCGCTGTTGCCGCCGTGAAGGCAGTTCCAGTAGCATCCTTTATCATTCTCGCCTTCCTATGGCTGCCCAGCAAGCAGCTGCTGGCTCTGTTCATTGCCTTTCTGATGGTTTTCCCACCTGTTTACGGCAATCTTTTAGAGGGAATCTGCCAGATCGACCCGCACCTGCTGGAAATGGCGCAGGTCTTTCGTGTCCCATTTTTTCGCCGCCTGTTGGGCATTGGACTGCCGCAGGTCCTGCCCTATTTCCGTGCCGCCTGTTCGCTGTCTCTGGGACTTTGCTGGAAGGCAGGCGTTGCCGCCGAGGTCATCGGCGTATTGGACCACTCCATTGGCGGAGCGCTGTATCAATCCAAGATCTACTTTGAAATGACCGATTTGTTTGCATGGACCATCAGCGTGGTGGCAATCTCCGTCCTGTTTGAAAAGCTGGTACTGTTTCTGCTGGACCAGCTCTCCCGGAGGCTTGGCTTATGAAGCTTCAGGTACAGCAGCTCTGGAAAGCCTATTCCAACCGCCCCGTTCTGCGGGACGTCTCCTTTTCCGTAACGGAAGGAGAAACCCTCGCCATCATGGCGCCCTCTGGCACCGGGAAAACCACCCTGCTGCGCATTTTACTGGGATTGGAGCGCCCGGACCGTGGCGAGCTTTCCGGCTTGGACCAGCTTCGCTTTTCTGCCGTTTTTCAGGAGGACCGCTTGCTGGAGCATCTCTCCGCCGAGGGAAACCTGAAATTTGCGGCGGGTCCGTATTATCAGGCTGATGCCGCACAGGCTCTGCTGCAAGAGCTGGGTTTGGACTGGTCCTCCCAGCGGGTCCGGGAATATTCCGGAGGAATGAAACGGCGACTGTCTCTGGCGCGGGCGCTGCTGGTCCCCTTTGACGTTCTGACACTGGACGAGCCCTTTACCGGGCTGGACCCCGATAACCGCACGCTTGCCCTTCAGTGCATTCAGCGGCACACTGCCGGGAAAATTGTCCTGCTGGTGACCCACGATGCTGGGGATGTTCAAACACTTTCCGCCAAAATATTATCTCTCACCTGAGAAGGGTCCTGCCGGAGAAATCTCCGGCAGGACCCTTCTGTTTTTTTTCTGGAACCTTTTCAAGCGCCTTTCCGTCTGAACCTATAGAAATTTTTCCACACAGGAGGTCTGTTTGATGAAAAAGCGTCTGTTTTTATTGTGTACCGCGCTGTCTCTGCTGTGCCTCACAGGCTGCGGGCAGGAACCACAAAGCGTCTCCTGTCCAGCAGGCAATACGGCAATCTCAGAGACGGTCTCACAGGAAACCACACAGGTCGAGCAGCTTCTTCAGGTAAACGGCATTCTCTATTACAATACGGACACAGAAAGCACGATTGAGGGACGGTGCGGCACTCTGGATGGAAAAATCACTTCCTCTGTCGCGGAAAACGAGATTCCAACTGAGGACGACCAGTCCAATTTCGGCATCGGAGCTGGTTATCAATATGCCGGTGAAGGCACTGTCGAGGTTTCCCTGAACGGTCACTGGTGGGTTTTTGCACAGCGCCCATAGGTTTCTGTCAGCTGCCGGATCTGTACTGCCAGCTCCGGTGTCAGCTGTCCTGCTTGCAGACGCCACCGCCAGTTTCCATCCGCTACGCCGGGAACATTCATCCGCGCTTCGCTGCCCAGCTGCAAATAGTCCTGCATCTGTGCCACGAACAGCTCAGCCACGCTTCCCTGACCACAACGCAGCATGGCGGAAACGATCTCCCGGTCACTCTCCATGCCCAGATACCGCCTTGCAAACTCGCGTTCCTGCTCTCCGGCATGGCTCCACCAGCCCATTGCGGTATCATTGTCATGAGTTCCTGTATAGCAGATGCAGTGCGCATCCGGATAGTTATGGGGCAGATAAGCGTTATCCGCTCCTGAAAATGCAAATTCCAGCACCTTCATTCCCGGCAATCCCGCTTTCCTCCGCAGCTCTCCCACCTCCGGCGTCAGAATTCCCAGATCCTCCGCCACATAGGAAACCTGCGGGAACCAACCCGTCAATACCCTCAAAAGATCCATTCCCGGTCCCTGTTCCCACGCCCCCGCCTTTGCCGTCTCTGCGCCAAGGGGAACTGCCCAATAGCTTTCCAAACCACGGAAGTGGTCGATCCGGATGGCATCATACAGCCGGGAAGCTCCTGCCACACGGCGGATCCACCAGCCAAAGCCATCCGTCCTCATGGCTTCCCAGTCATACAGGGGATTGCCCCAAAGCTGTCCCTCCTGAGAAAAATAGTCTGGCGGCACTCCGGCAATCTTTTCCGGATAACCGTCTGCCCGCAGAAGGAATTCCCTTCGCTCTCCCCAAACATCCGCAGAATCCAGCGATACATAAATGGGGAGGTCACCCAATATCTGTATACCTGCCCCGTGGGCATACTGCCGCAGCCTTTCCCACTGCCGGAAAAACAGCAGCTGCACAAAGGTATGATAAGCAATCTCTCCACTGAGTTTTTCCGACCACTCTGCCACTGCCTCCGGTGTTCTCCGGCGCAGGGCATCGTCCTGCCATTGCAGCCAGCTTTCCCCGTGATAGTATTCCTTGCAGGCAATATACAAAGCATAATTTTTTACCCATACATTACTATTCGTAAATACTTCGATCTGCCCATGCAGCCGCTGCCCGCCGGACTGGAACGCCCGGCGCAGCAGCTTTTTTTTGCGCTCTGCCACAGCGGGATAGTCGATCTGCGAAGCTGCCGGAAGCTCCGCCTCCTGCAGCTCCTTTCTATCCAGCAGCCCCTCCCGGACCAGCTCCTCCAGGTCTATCAGCAGCGGATCGCCTGCAAAGGTGGACACACTGGAATAAGGAGAATTTCCGGCTCCAGCCGGTCCCACCGGCAGTACCTGCCACCACCGCTGTCCAGCCTGACTTAAAAAGTCTATAAAGGCATATGCCTCCTTCCCCAGAGAACCTATCCCATAACGGGACGGAAGAGAAAATACCGGCAATAAAATCCCCGCTGCTCGCTCCATTGCTTTTCCTCCCGGTCGTCTATTTATGTGCCGCTTGGCGTCCAGCTGCTATCCCGTGTATCAATATTTCCATTCTGGTCGATAAAGAACTCGTTCAGCACCTGATCTATCGTCTGTCCCCAGTTGTCCGTCACCCGCACAAGGCAGGTCATGGTATCCTGATCTTCCAGAGTAAATGTCATATGATAGTCGGTCATGCTGTCCATCCCCACAGCTCCAGTTTCCTGCCAAAGCTGGACTGCTTCTGTCACAGGAAGCACAGTTTCCGGTTCCTTCTGATGGTTCCGGTACAGGCACAGGTCTACCGATTTCAATTCCCATGGACTCAGAAAGTTTTGGTCCATACTGATGTGCAGCGACAGATCCTCCATACGGACCTCATGCTTCTGCTGATATGCTGTTGCTCCCCAGAAAGCCGAAACCTCGGGGCGGAACTCCTCCGGAGCCGCATACAGCGTCCACACATATCCATTTTGAACACTGCTGCCCTGAGTCAGCTGGATCCCAATACGAATTTCCGAGTCCATTGGCAGACACCATTGCGACACGGTAAAGCCCTGTGCGGTCGCTTCCGCCTCCTGTGCAAAGTGTCTGCCATCAGAGAGGACCGCCGTCATCTGCGCCGAGGCAGAAACCTCCTGCTCCTTTGGCAGGGCAATCACAGAAATGGTGATCTCCTGCCGCTTAGCGTCCACCTGCTCTATCTGTACGTCACAATTTTCCAGTATACTATTTTTTTCCTCTAATATATTGGATATTTGCGTACTCATTTGAATGATTTGATTGGTCAAATTGGTCTGTACGCTATCCATCTGGTTTTGCAGTGACTGATACTGTCCATTGAGATTCTGCACCTGTATGCAGAGTGCCAGAATCACCAGCAGAGCGGCGCCCCGCAGCAGATAGCGTGGCAGCTTTTTTGCTGGTTGTGCCTGTACGGTGGCATACCTGGCTGCAATGGTTTCCAGTGCCTTCAGCTCCCGCTCTGACCACTCTCCGGCATTCTCCGCTTTTTCCTCTGCCGCTTCCTCCCGCTGGATTCCCAACAGCTGGTCGATGGTCACGCCAAAAATCCGGCTCATGGCAATCAGCTTGTCCAATTCCGGAATTGCCGCATCAGATTCCCATTTGGAAACCGCCTGCCGGGAAACCTGCAGCTTTTCGCCCAGTGCCTCCTGCGAAAGACCGGCAGCCTTTCTTCCCTCCTGAATCCGAACCCCTAATGTACTCATCCTTCCGCCTCCTTTTCTGTTGGGATCACGCTACCAGACTTTTCTCAAAAGCGCAAACATCTGCGGGTTTCCCTTTGTCAACTGCTGGTTGCTTTATGAAATAACTGCCGGTTTCAGTATTTAATGGAACTGGGAATTGCCAAAACGTTCAAGTAAATACGCACCAATATCCAACTGATCTCAAAGACCGCCGCCGACAGGAATACCAGTTCTGCAGTCCCTGCCGGGCTTCTCAGCAGCTCCTTCAAGGCTTGCCGCCCCTTGAGCAAATCGTAGCTCACCGGAACAACCGCCAGCGCTCCCGCCAAAACAACACAATACCGCAGTGGTATTCCGCTTCTGTTGTACGCAGCAAAAAGCGCCACGGCATACAAAATCAGGATATTTCTAACGGTGCCTCCTAAGGTTCGTTTCATATTTTCTCCCCCTATTTGTGTCCTTGATGCCGTAGGTTCTGAAACCATCATAGCACATGGAGAATGGAAAGAAAAGCGGTTCACCACCACAGTGCGATGATGAAAAGGAGGGACGTGGCATTTCTGCCGCGCCCCTCTGTTAGCTCTTTGCTGTTTTAGTCCTTCATCAGCTCATACATCACAGCCTTGATGGTGTGCATCCGGTTCTCCGCCTCATCAAACACGATGGACTGCTGGGACTCGAATACCTCATCCGTGACCTCCATTGCATCCCGGTGGAACTTTTCCCCCATCTCCTTGCCGATGGTGGTCTTATGGTCATGGAATGCCGGCAGGCAGTGCATAAAGCGGCACTGCGGTCCCGCCTGCTCCATCAGCTTCTTATTGACCTGATAGGGTCCCAGCGCCTGAATACGCTCTTCCCAGACCTCTACCGGCTCACCCATAGACACCCAAACATCCGTGTAAATCACGTCTGCATCCCGGACCGCCTCCATCGGGTCTTCCTGGAATTCCAGAACCGCGCCGGTTTCCGCCGCCACAGCCTGGCACTGGTCAATCAGCTTCTGATCCGGGAAGTACGCCTTCGGCGCGCATGCCACAAAGTGCATACCCATCTTGGCGCAGCCCACCATCAGAGAATTGCCCATGTTATAACGGGCGTCACCCATGTAAACCAGCTTAATTCCCTTCAGCTTGCCAAAATGCTCCTGAATGGTCAGGAAATCCGCCAGAATCTGCGTGGGATGGAACTCATTGGTCAATCCATTGAACACAGGCACACCGGCGTATTTTGCCAGCTCCTCTACCAGGTCCTGACCAAAGCCGCGGTACTCAATTCCGTCATACATTCTGCCCAGCACCCGGGCGGTATCCGCAATGGACTCCTTCATGCCGATCTGGCTGCCGGTGGGTCCCAAGTAGGTGCTACCCATACCCAGATCCTGTGCCGCCACCTCAAAAGCGCAGCGGGTACGGGTGGAGGTCTTCTCAAAAATCAGAGCGACATTCTTTCCCTCCAGATATCTGTGCGGAATGCCCGCTTTCTTTTTTGCCTTTAAATCAGCGGCGGTATCCAGAAACTGCTGGATCTCTGCGGGAGTAAAGTCCAGCAGCTTCAGAAAGTGCGTATGATGTTCCATATCCGGTGTTCTCCTTATTCCAAAACTTTTTTCATGATGGCAACGCCAGCATCCATTTCCTCTTTGGTAATAACCAGAGGAGGCAGCAGACGCATGCCATCGCCCGCCGTCAGCACCAGCAGACCGTTTTCAATCAGCTGATTGGCAATCTCTCCGTTGGTGTAGCCATCCGCTACCTCAATGCCGATCATCAGACCCATACCACGGGTCTTGCCCAGGCATTTCAGATGCAGGTCCTCGATCTGCTGACGCAGATACGCGCCCTTCTCCTGCACCTGCTTCAGGAATTCATCCGTCAGCGTTTCCTGCACCACCAGTGCCGCCGCGCCGCAGATGGGGTTTGCACCAAAGGTGGTGGCGTGGGTACCCGGTCCCAGTACATTCCGGCACTTCTCATTTGCCATGATGCCGCTCATCGGCAGACCGCCCGCAATGCCCTTGGCAAAGGAACACACATCCGGCAGCAGGTCATACTGCTGGAAGGCAAACAGGCTGCCAGTCCGACCCACGCCGCTCTGTACCTCGTCCACCAGGAAGAGCCAGTCCTTCTCCTCACAGAGCTTCTTCACCTGCTGCACATATGCCGGGTCCAGAGGCAGCACGCCGCCCTCGCCCTGTACCAGCTCTACCATCACGGCGCAGACATCGTCTCCGGCTGCCGCCAGCAGAGAGTCGATGCTGTCCGCATCCGCATAGCGGAAACCCTCGGTAAAGGGGAAGAAGTAATTATGAAAGCGCTCCTGTCCCGTTGCCATCAGCGTAGTGATGGTACGTCCGTGGAAGGAGTTATTCAACGTAATGATGGTGGCGCGGTCTTTGCCGTATTTGTCAAAGCTATACTTACGCGCCAGCTTGATCATGCCCTCGTTTGCCTCGCCGCCACCGTTGGCAAAGAACACATTGCTCATGCCGGTGCGCTTGCAGAGGATCTCCGCCAGCCGCGCACAGGGTTCGGTGTAAAACAGGTTGGACACATGGTTCAGCTTTTTTGCCTGTGCCGCCACAGCGTCTACCCAAGGCTGATAGCCGTAGCCCAAATCGGTCACGCCGATGCCGCTGGTAAAGTCGA
Source organism: uncultured Dysosmobacter sp. (assembly GCA_934565855.1). Lineage (GTDB taxonomy): Bacteria > Bacillota > Clostridia > Oscillospirales > Oscillospiraceae > Oscillibacter. The sequence goes on along the minus strand of CAKTIO010000005.1, from coordinate 37,897 downwards.
TATACTCATGTCCCTCCGGATCATAAAGCCGGGCACCCTCGCCATGATCGACCGCCACGGGAAAGCGACCGTAGGTATTCATAATATACTGGTTGCTGAGAGATTTGATCTGTTCAGAAGTCATTGTGACCTGTCCTTTCACTGATAATTTCAGGCTGTCCGGCAGCCCGCACTGTCAGGACCTTTTATTGGCATCCTCGCATTTCAGCATGGTGCCGATGCCTGCGTCCGACAGCAGCTCGATCAGAATGGAATGAGGAATTCTGCCATCCAGAATGTGTACGCGCTCCACGCCGCCTACAATGGCGTCCACGCAGCACTCCATCTTGGGGATCATACCGCCGGAAATCACACCCTCTGCCACCAGCTCCGGCACATCGCCGGCATGGACCACATGGATCAGAGTATCCTCATTCTTCGGGTCCCGCAGCAGACCGCGGACATCCGTCAGAAGAATCAGCTTCTCCGCGTTCAGCGCAATGGCAAGCTTTGCCGCCGCCGTATCCGCGTTGATGTTGTATGCCGTATCCGCATCGATTCCCTGTGCCACTGTGGACACCACCGGGATATAGCCCGTCATCAGGGCATTTTCCACTGGCTCCGGATTTACTCCGGTCACTTCACCCACCAGACCATACTTGGGGTCCTTGCAGACCGCCTGGAACAGCTGCCCATCCATGCCGCACAGACCGATTGCCTGACCGCCCAGGCGGTTGATCTGCGCCACCAGATTCTTATTGACCTTTCCGCACAGCACCGACTGCACGATCTCCATCGTCTCTTCATCCGTATAGCGCAGTCCGTCCACAAATTTGGACTCATGTCCCACGCGCTTGAGCATGTCGGAGATCTCCGGACCACCGCCGTGGACCACCACGACCCGGATGCCCACCAGATTCAGCAGGATGATATCGCTCATCACTGCCTCGCGCAGCTCTGGAGAGATCATGGCGTTTCCGCCGTATTTGACCACAATGGTCTTTCCTGTAAATTTCTGAATATACGGCAGGGCCTCTACCAGAGTCCGTGCCTGCTGTTCATGAGATGTCATGAAACGCTCCACTTCCTTTTTCCCGTTTCCAGGCGTGCCGGATATCAGGTCCGGTAATCGCCGTTGATCTTAATGTAATCATAGGTGATATCGCAGCCCCAGCAGGTACAGGAGGCATCGCCCTCACCCATTGCAATGCGGATCTCCACATCATGCTCCGTCAAGATCTTCTTTGCCAGCTCCTCGTCAAATTCCAGTCCGCGACCCTGATGACAGACCTCAATGACTCCAGCGGCGGAAGCAAACTCCACGTTCACCCGGTCCGGGTCAAACTCCTCACCGGAGTAGCCCATCGCACACAGCACTCTGCCCCAGTTGGCATCCGCGCCGAAAATTGCCGCCTTGGTCAGGGTGGAGCAGATCACAGACTTTGCGATGGTCTCCGCGGACTGCTCGCTCCTTCCGCCTGTCACCGTGCAGGTGATGAGGTGCTTTGCTCCCTCGCCATCCGACGCCATAGAACGCGCCAGAGTGGTGCAGATCTCCTTCAGCGCCGCAGCAAAGGCGGCATAGTCCTCATTCTTCTCCGCAATGACCGGATTGCCAGCCAAGCCGTTTGCCAGCACACAGCAGGTATCGTTGGTAGAGGTGTCTCCATCCACGCTGATGCGGTTAAAGCTCACCGTCACGGTCTCCAGCAGCGCCGCGCGGATCATCTCTGGAGAAATAGCACAGTCGGTGGTCAGATAGCACAGCATGGTTCCCATATTGGGATGGATCATGCCGCTGCCCTTGCAGATGCCGCCGATGGTCACGGTCTTCCCACCGATGACCGTTTCCACAGCCAGCTCCTTTTTCACCGTATCCGTGGTCATGATGGCGCATGCCGCAGCGTCAGATGCCGCAGCGGAACGGTCCAGCCGTGCATACAGCTCCGGCACGGCAGCCTCGATCCGCTGGACCGGCAGGGTCTGTCCGATCACACCAGTGGAGGACACCACTACATCCTCGGCGTCGCAGCCAACGACCCTTGCCACTGCCGCGCACATCCGTTCCGCATTTTCCTCGCCGTTGGGAGCACAGGCGTTGGCGTTGCCGCTGTTGATGATCGCCGCCCGTGCCTTTCCGTTTTTCAGGTGAAGCTGGTCCACATGGATGGGCGCTGCCTTGACCACGTTTTTTGTATAAACCGCAGCGGCGGAACACTCCACGTCGGAGACGATCAGTGCTACGTCCTTCTTCTCTTCCTTGTGGGTCTTTACTCCCACATGCATTCCGGCTGCCCGGAAGCCCTGCGCGGCGCACACGCCGCCCTCAATGTATTTCATTGCGTTCACTCCTTTGCCGCCGGCTGCTCCAGTCCAGTGGTCTCCGGAAGCCCCAGCATGATGTTCATATTCTGCACCGCCGCGCCGGAAGCGCCCTTACCCAGATTGTCAAACAGCGCTGTCACGCTGATCTGCTCATCGTTCCCGCAGACCTCCAGCTTCAGGTGGTTGGTTCCTGCCAACGCGGAGGCATACAGCACCGGTTCATCTCCGCCATAGGGAGCAACTGTTACAAAATGCTCCTGCTGATAATACTCTGCCAAAGCATCCCGCAACTCCTGTCCGGAAACCTTCTTTGCCAGCAAATCCCGGTGCAGCATGATCGTCGTTGCCATGCCCTCGTAAAAATCACCCAGAATGGGGGAAAACGCCGGAGTTCTGGTCAAGCCGCAGATTTTTTTCATCTCCGGCAGATGCTTGTGCTTCAGATTCAATCCGTAGATCCGATGAGAGTCATGACGGGGGTCCCGGTCCGGTGCCTCATACTCGGCGATCAGCTTTTTTCCTCCGCCGGAGTAGCCGGTCAGGGAATAGACCGCCAGCGGGTAGTCCGGCGGCAGGATCCCCATCCGCACCAGCGGCGCCACAGAGGAGATAAAGCCCGTGGCGTGGCATCCCGGGTTTGCCACCCGTTTGGAAGCAGCGATGGCCGCCCGCTGTTCCCGGCTCAGCTCCGGATAGCCGTAGGTCCAGCCCTCTGCTGTCCGGTGGGCTGTGGAAGCGTCAATGACGCGGGTCTTCGGATTCCCGATCAGTTCCACCGCTTCGATAGCCGCGGCGTCCGGCAGGCACAAAAACACAATGTCAGACGCATCCATCAGCTTTTTCCGCTCAGCAGGATCCTTGCGCTTTGCTTCGTCAATCAGCAGCAGCTCAATATCGTTTCTCGCACCCAGCCGCTCGTAGATCTGCAAGCCGGTCGTGCCATCCTTACCGTCAATATACACCTTGGGTTTCAACGGAAACCTCTCCCTTCCACCGGGGCGTTTTCACGCTCCGTCTTCTGAATTATTTTTGATGCTCCTTCACGAAGGACTCCATGCTCTCGATCTGCCGGGTCGTCTCGCTGACAGCGGGACCGCCATAGCTGCTGCGCTGTCCCATACAGGTTTCCAGACTCAGCGCCGTATACACATCATCGGTAAACAGCGGTGAGACCTCCTGCAGTTCTGCCAGTGTCAGCTGCTCCAGTGTTTTTCCCAGCTCGCCGCACTTTGCCACCAGATGTCCCACCGTGGTATAGGCATCCCGGAAGGGCATTCCCTTCTTGGTCAGGTAATCCGCACAGTCCGTGGCATTGATGAAGCCATGTCCAGCCGCCTTGCGCATATTCTCCGGGAGCACCCGCATAGTGTCGATCATGGCAGCGAATACCGGAAGCACCATCTCCACTGTGTCAATGGCATCAAAGACCGGCTCCTTGTCCTCCTGCATGTCCTTGTTGTATGCCAGAGGAATGCCCTTCATGGTGGTCAGCAGTCCCATCAGGTCGCCATAGACCCTGCCGGTCTTGCCGCGCACCAGTTCCGCCACATCCGGATTCTTCTTCTGGGGCATAATGGACGAACCGGTGGCATAGGCGTCATCCAGCTCGATAAACTTGAACTCCCAGCTGCACCACAGGATCACTTCCTCAGCAAAGCGGGACATGTGCATCATCAGGATGGACAGCGCGCTCAGCAGCTCCAGCGCATAATCCCGGTCGCTGACGCCGTCCAGGGAATTGGACATAGGCGCGTCAAAGCCCAGAGCCTTCGCCGTCTGCCAGCGGTCAATGGGATAGGTGGTCCCGGCAAGGGCGCCGGAGCCGAGAGGACACTCGTTCAGGCGCTTGGCGCAATCCTCCAGCCGGGTCACATCCCGGGAGAGCATGCTGGCGTATGCCATCAGGTGCTGGGCAAAGGAGATGGGCTGCGCCCGCTGCAGATGGGTGTAGCCAGGCATGACCGTCTCCTGATACTTACGTGCCTGGCGGCACAGGATCTCCTCCAATTCCAGCAGCTGTCCGATAATCACCGGGATCTCCTTACGGACATACATCCGGAAATCCACCGCCACCTGATCATTGCGGGAGCGGGCGGTGTGCAGACGCTTACCCGCGTCGCCGATGCGGGCGGTCAGCAGCGCCTCAATATTCATGTGGATGTCCTCATTGTCTGCGGAAAATTCCACCTTTCCCGCTTCAATATCCGCAAGGATCCCCTTCAGACCCTCCACGATCTTTCCGGCATCCTCCTTCGTGATGATGCCGCAGTCGCCCAGCATAGTGGCATGGGCAATGCTGCCCTGAATATCCTCCTGATACAGGCGCTGGTCAAACTGAATGGAGGCGTTAAAATCATTGACAAGAGCGTCGGTCTCTTTCCCGAACCGCCCGGACCATAGCTTCATAGTAATCTCCTTCGCTCACAGCGGGCAGAGGGACCTGACCACCGCCGCAAATTTTCTTTTCAGCAGATGAAATTTCCTCCATCCGCACGATCTCATGAATACGGCAAACGGCGGGAGCGAAGGCTCCCGCCTGTTTTCCTGACAGCATACCGCCATGATCTCTTACAGCTTGCCCTCTTCCCGCAGAGCCAGCACCGTGTCGGGCAGACCCCACAGGTTGATGAAGCCAGTGGCGTTGGTCTGATCATAGCTGCTCTCGTTAAAGGTCACCAGCTCCTCGGAATACAGGGTCTCGGGAGAGCTGATGGAAGCCGTGATCATATTGCCCTTATACAGCTTCAGCTTCACAGAGCCGGTCACATGCTCCTGGGTCTTATCCGCGAAAGCGGACAGGGCTTCCCGCACGGGAGTAAACCACTTGCCGTTGTAAATCAGGTCCGCGAAGTCCACTGCCAGCTTGCTCTTCATATGGGCGCTGTCCTTATCCACAGTGATCATCTCCAGGCACTGGTGCGCCTTGTAGAGAATGGTTCCACCCGGAGTCTCATACACGCCGCGGTCCTTCATGCCCACCAGACGGTTCTCCACAATATCCAGCAGACCGATGCCGTTTTCACCGCCCAGCTTGTTCAGCTTACGGATGATATCGCTGCCCTTCATCTTTTCGCCGTCCACAGCAACGGGAACGCCCTTTTCAAAGTCAATGGTCACATATGTAGGTGCATCCGGTGCGGTAATGGGGGAAACGCCCATTTCCAAGAAGCCGGGCTTCTCATACTGCGGCTCGTTGGTGGGGTCCTCCAGATCCAGACCCTCGTGGCTCAGGTGCCACAGGTTCTTATCCTTGGAATAATTGGTCTCACGGCTGATCTTCAGAGGAACGTTGTGTGCCTCTGCATAATCGATCTCCTCGTCACGACCCTTGATCTCCCACTCACGCCAAGGAGCGATGATGGTCATGTCGGGAGCAAAACGCTTGATGGCAAGCTCAAAACGCACCTGGTCATTGCCCTTACCGGTGCAGCCGTGGGCGATAGCGTCCGCGCCCTCTTTCTTGGCGATCTCCACCAGCTTCTTGGCAATGACGGGACGTGCGAATGCAGTGCCCAGCAGATACTGCTCATAGGTAGCGCCCATCTTCAGTGCGGGCCAGATCACGTCCTCCACCATCTCGTCGGTGAGATCCGCGACATACAGCTTGGAAGCACCGGTTTTCAGTGCCTTCTCCTCCAGCCCGTCCAGCTCATCGCCCTGACCAACGTCAGCTGCCACTGCGATGATCTCCGGGTTGTTGTAGTTTTCCTTCAGCCAGGGAATGATGATGGACGTGTCCAGACCACCGGAATATGCCAGTACGATCTTCTTGATATCCTTCTTATCCATAATAACAAAGCCTCCGTTTGTTTATTTCTTGTTGATGCTTAAATTATACATCTAACACGAATATTTATTCAACTGTCATCCTGCACAACTTTTCTCCTAAACTCTGGGTGTTTTTGCATATTTTTACAAAACACTGTCTTGAAATTTCAAGGATTTCTCTGGCTCTGTCTGCGGTTTGCCCGTTTTTCGCCCCGGCAGGTGCCCAGGTGCAGAATATCCATTTTTTGTGTATATATTCATTTTCGTCTGCATAGCGCTGCTCCGCCAGCCGGGCTTTTTCTGACCAATGCTGTCAAACCATTTTTTCCGGACGGACGATGGCGTCAAACTCCTCTCCGCTGAGCAATCCCATCTCCAGCACCGCTTCCCGCAGGGAAAGTCCATCGTGCAGCGCCCGCTTGGCGGCGGCAGCCGCTTTTTCATAGCCGATCTTCGGCGTCAGACAGGTCACCAGCATCAGGGAGTGGTGCAGGTTCTCCTGCATCCGTTCCTCATTGGGCGTCAGTCCGTCCACACAGTGGATCCGGAAGGAATCCATTCCATCTGCTAACAGGCGGGCGGATTGCAGGAAATTCAGTGCCGACACCGGCAGGAAAACATTCAGCTGGAAGTTGCCCTGAGAGGCGGCAATGCCGATCGCCGCATCGTTGCCCATCACCTGCACAGCTACCATCGTCACCGCTTCGCACTGCGTGGGGTTCACCTTTCCGGGCATGATACTGCTGCCCGGTTCGTTTTCCGGAATGTGCAGCTCACCCATGCCGCAGCGGGGACCGCTTGCCTCCCAGCGGATATCGTTGGCGATCTTCATCAGGTTTGCCGCCAGCGCCTTTAATGCGCCATGGGCAAACACCAGTGCATCCTTGCTGGTCAGGGCATGGAACTTGTTTTCATCCGGCACAAATTCCGTCCCGGTCATATCCTGCAGGTAGTCGCAGACCATATGGTCATACCCCTGCGGCGCGTTCAGCCCCGTACCCACTGCCGTACCGCCGATGGCAAGGCGGCACAGCTCCTGCAACGCCGCTTCCAGCATCCGGCAGGGCGCTTCCACCAACTCCCGCCAGCCGGATACCTCCTGGGCAAACTTCAGCGGCGTTGCGTCCTGTAAATGCGTCCGCCCGATTCGGATCAGGTCCGGGTAGGCTTCCTCCAGCTTCCGGAAGGACGCCACCAGGCGGCGGGCGGCAGGCAGCACCCGGTCCTTTACCGCCAGCGCCGCCGCAATGTGCAGTGCCGAGGGGAAGGTGTCATTGCTGGACTGAGAGGCATTTACATGGTCATTGGGATGCAGCGTTACGCCCTTGGCGGCAGCCAGATGTGCGATCACCTCGTTGACGTTCATATTGGTCTGGGTGCCGCTGCCGGTCTGCCAGACCACCAGAGGAAATTCCTCGTCCCACTTTCCTGCTAAAATCTCGTCGCACACAGCGGAAATAGCATCCGCCTGCTCGTGGCTCAGCTTTCCCACGTCTGCGTTGGCTTGTGCGCAGGCAGATTTCAGATAGGCAAACGCTGCAATGATCTCCTTCGGCTGCCGTTCGCCGCCGATCTTGAAGTTCTCAAAGCTGCGCTGGGTCTGCGCCCCCCAGTAATGCTCCTCCGGGACGGCGATCTCGCCCATAGTGTCGTGTTCGATGCGGGTATTCATACGTTCCTTCCCCTTTCTCTGTTGCTTGTCAGCCTTTTTCCGCCATCAGGGCATTGACCGCCGATTCCAGCTGCTTCATGGCGGTTTTCAGTACGCTGCGGGGGCAGGCGGCATTCAGCCGCATAAAGCCGTGAAGGCTGCGCCCGAAGCTGCAGCCATCGTTCAGCCCCAGCCTTGCCTTTTCAATCATGAAGTCATGCAGCTGCTGGTCGGAAAGCCCCAGCTCTCGGCAGTCCAGCCACATCAGGTATGTGGCGTCCGGCGCATAGGTCTTGATCTGCGGAATGTGCCTGCGGCAATAATCCACTACGAAGTCAAAGTTTTCCGAGAGATACGGCAGCAGCTGTTCCAGCCACTCCTCGCCCTGACGGAATGCCGTTTCCATCGCCGTCAGGCTGAAGGCGTTGTTTCTATGGATGTCCATGCACTGCCAGAAGTGGTCAAACACCTGCTTCATATGTACGTTGGGGAACACCACCGCAGATGCCTGAAGTCCAGCCAGATTAAAGGTCTTTGTTCCGGAGAACGCCGTGGTCACATGCGCCGCGATCTCCGGTGAAAGCGCTGCCACCGGCGTGTGCTTCTTTCCGTGGAAGATCAGGTCGGAATGGATCTCATCCGACAGCAGCTTCACCCCATAGCGGATGCACAGCTCTGCCATTTTCTGCAGCTCCTCCGGCTTCCAGACAATGCCCAGCGGATTGTGAGGATTGCACAGAACAAACAGATCTGCCTGCTGAAGCTTTTCTTCAAGGTCCGTCCAATCAATGTGCCAACCGTCCGGTCCCTCCACCAGCGGATTTTCCAGCACCCTTCTGTGCCATGCCTCCGCCATGTCGTAAAACTCGGAGTACACCGGCGTCTGGATCAGAACCGTGCCGCCCTCCGGTGTAAACAGCTTGACCATTGCTGAAATGGTCTGCACCACCCCCAGGCTCCAGCTGAGCCGTTCCAGCGGAATGTCCCAGCCGTTCCGGCGGCGCTGCCAGTCCCGGATCGCCTGAAAATAGCTGTCCGGACGGGCGGTATAGCCCCAGAGTCCTTCCTCCGCCCGGGCACGCAGCGCATCAATGATGGGCTGCGCTGTCCGGAAATCCATATCCGCGATCCACAGAGGGATCACATCCTCCGTGCCGAATTTCTTCTTCCGCTCATCGTACTTTGCCGAATGGTTGCCGGAGCGGTCGATGACCTCATCAAAATTGTATTTCATACGGATTCTCGTGTTCCTTTCTGTCACCGTGTTTTAATCGTATTATAATGAAAAAAACAGTCCCGCGCAAGACTCCCTCCCCCGCTTTTTCCATATGGATCCGCTGGCCACCCCAGGCAGGGCAAAAAACTCCCGCATTTTCGTAAAGTCCCTTGCTTGACAGTCCCAACCAACTATGATAGCCTTAAAATAGTTTGTTATGCCCTGTGAAGAATTCACTTTTGTATATGGAGGGAAAGCTATGACGACCCAAGAACTTGCAAAGGTCTGCACTCAGGTCCGCCGCGACATCATCAATATGACAGCAAACGCAGGCAGCGGACACCCCGGCGGATCTCTGTCCGCTGTAGAGCTGATGACCGGAGTTTTCTACACCCAGATGCGGGTGGATCCCAAGAATCCCAAATGGGAGGACCGGGACCGTTTTGTTCTTTCCAAAGGACACGCCGCTCCCTGTTATTACGCCATTCTGGCAGAGATGGGCTTCATCTCCCGGGATGAATTCACCAATTTCCGCCAGCTGCACAGCATCCTGCAGGGACATCCCGATGCCAAAAAGGTCCCCGGTGTAGACGCCTCCACCGGCTCCCTGGGGCAGGGTGCTTCCATTGCCGTAGGTATGGCTCTGGGCGCCAAGCACCTGAAAAAGGACACCAAGGTCTTCGTTCTCTGCGGTGACGGTGAGTGCCAGGAGGGACAGCTGTGGGAAGCCTTCATGTCCGCCGCGCACTATAAGCTGGACAATCTGACTGTGATGATCGACTGGAACGGTCTGCAGATCGACGGCACCAACGATGAGGTCATGTCTCTGGGTGATCTCCCCGCCAAGATGCGCGCTTTCGGCTTTGACGTAGTCGAGGTTGCCGATGGCAACGATCTGACGCAGGTCCTGCCCGCACTGGAAATGAAGACCATGCCCGGTAAGCCCAAGTGCATCATTGCCCACACGGTCAAGGGCAAGGGTGTTTCCTTCATGGAAAACCAGGCTGGCTGGCATGGCAAGGCTCCCAACGCCGAGCAGCGTGAGCAGGCTCTGAAAGAGCTGGCTGACTGACCCGATTTCTGAAAAATACAAGCTTCTCGAAACACCGTTTCGCTGAAAGGAAGATATTATGGCTGATAAAATTGCAACCCGTGAGGCATACGGCAAAGCACTGGTAGAGTTAGGCGAGCAGAATGAGAAGATCGTCGTTCTGGACGCCGACCTTGCCGGCGCCACCATGACCAAGTATTTCAAGGCTGCCTTCCCCGACCGTTTCTTTGACATGGGCATTGCGGAGGCGAACATGATGAACACCGCCGCAGGGCTTTCCACTATGGGACTGATTCCCTTCTGCTCCACCTTCGCCATGTTCGGTGCAGGACGCGCATATGAGCAGGTCCGCAACTCCATTGCCTATCCCAAGTTCAACGTCAAGCTGTGTCTGTCCCACGCAGGTCTGTCCGTGGGTGAGGACGGAGGCAGCCATCAGGCGATTGAGGACATTGCCCTGATGCGGGTCATCCCCGGCATGACGGTCATCGTTCCCGCCGACGCCAAGGAGACCCGGAAGGCTGTGTTTGCCCTGGCAGAGATGCAGGGTCCCGCCTATCTGCGGACCGCGCGGCTTGCCACTCCGGTTTTTGAAGAGGACTATCCCTTTGAGATCGGTAAGGCAAACGTACTGCGGGAAGGTCGGGACGTCGCCATCTTTGCCTGTGGTCTGATGGTCAATGAATCTCTGGAAGCAGCCAAGCTGCTGGAGGCAGACGGCATCTCTGCCGCCGTGATCAACGTCCACACCATCAAGCCCATTGACGCGGAATGCGTGACCAAGTACGCCAAGCAGTGCGGCAAGGTCGTCACCGTGGAAGAGCACAGCGTCATCGGCGGTCTGGGTGACGCCGTGGCAGACGTTCTGATGGGCAAGGTCTCCTGCGGTTTCCAGAAAATCGGTGTGCAGGACCAGTTCGGTCAGTCCGGCAAGGCAATGGACGTGCTGCGGGAGTACGGTCTGACAGCTCCCCAGATTGCAGCCAGCATCAAGGCAGGACTGTAATAAAAATAAACCTCTGCCTTTTGAAATCCGCAAAAAGCACCGCGTCTCCCAGATGGGAAACGCGGTGCTTTCTTCTCTCTGTGTTCTTATGGCTGTTTACCGGTCTGAATGGTTCCAAGAAGCCGCCTGTGTAAAGGGACGGTAGGTAGACGCCAGCACCTTTTCAAAGATGGGCGCGTCCGGCTCCTCAATGCGCTTGAGGATCTGTTCCGCCGCCGCCTGCCCCAACTCCTCCACCGGCTGAATAATGGAATCCATCTGGTTGGCAAACAGCTGATAAAAGCTGGAGTCATAATCCACAAAGCTGACCAGATCGATATCTCTTCCGGGCTGCAGCCCCTTTTTATGCAGATACATGATGGTATCTGATGCCATCAGTCCATTGGTAACGATTACCGCGTCACAGTGCAGCTCCAGCAGCTCCTCCAGGCACTGTCCGGCGCTGTTCTCCATCGAATCGCCATAGCGGATCAGCGTCTCATCCTCCGTCAGCCCGCAGTCGGTCATTGCCTGCTCATAGGCGGAGATCCGCTCCTTGGTGGTACTCAGCCGCGGCAGTCCGCCAATGATGCCAATGCGCTGGTCACCCTTTCCTGCCAAGCGGCAGACACTGCGGTAAATGGGCTGGAAGTTGGACACACAGATGGAGGAAAACTTTTTCGTTTCAAACACACGGTCCACCAGAACCACCGGAAAGCCCGCCGGGATCAGGCTGGAAAAGCGGTCAAAGTCATCCATCGTACTTGCCACCAGCAGTCCGTCCACCAATCCGGCGGACAGCAGGCGGATATTGGTCTCCTCCCGGTCCATGTTCTCCTTGGTATTGGCAATGATCAGATGGTATCCCTGCTGGGACAGGGCATGCTCCACGGTCTCCAGCATGGTGGCAAAAAACTTGTTGGAAATATCCGGCACCACAAAGCCAATGGTCTTTTTCTTTCCCGTCCGGAAGCTTCTGGCGGAGGCATCCGGCGTATATCCCAATGCGGCGATGGCCTGATAGACCTTTTCCTTTGTCTCCCCGGACACATACCGGGTATTGTTGATGGTGTGGGAAACGGTCGCGGTGGAAACTCCTGCCATTTTTGCCACATCGCTAATGGTCACTTTCATCTTTTCACCCTCTTGCGCAAAGGAAGCTGTTTTTGCGTAATTATTTCTTCAAGCTTAGTATAGAGTGTTCTTCTGGAAGCGTCAAGTGTTTTTTCGCCTTTCTCTCTGTAAATTCCTGGTTTTCTTCGTATTTCTTCAAAAAACTATTCACTATAGACAATTCAAACGGTTTAACATTATCAAAAATGCCACTTGCGGCATTTTTGATAATATGGTAGTATACTTAATACAATCGTTTAACATAACGTTTACGCAAACGTTTTTTAGCGGTCCTGGGTACCAAAATGGGCCGCCGACATTAGGAAGGAGTCTTTTCTATGACGAAAACTCAAATTGGTATCAATGGTTTTGGCCGCATTGGTCGCCTGGTATTCCGCGCCGCGCTGACCCGTGATGATGTAGAGGTCGTTGGTCTGAACGACCCGTTCATGACCCCGGATTATATGGCATATATGCTGCGCTACGACACTATGCACGGCAGATTCCAGGGTGATATTGCCTATGAGGACAACGCTCTGATCGTGAACGGCAAGAAGATTGCTGTTTTTGCCGAAAAGGAAACCCAGAACATTCCCTGGGGAAAGGTGGGCGCAGAGTATATCTGCGAGTGCACCGGTCAGCATCTTACTAAGGAAAAGTGCAGCGGTCACATTGAAGCCGGCGCCAAGCATGTAGTGATGGGCGCTCCCTCCAAGGACGACACCCCCATGTTTGTTATGGGCGTGAACAACACCAAATACACCTCTGACATGACCTATGTCTCCAATGCCTCCTGCACCACCAACTGCCTGGCTCCCATTGCCAAGGTCCTGCAAGAGAACTTCGGCATTAAGGAAGGTCTGATGACCACCGTTCACTCCGTCACCCCCACCCAGAAGATTCTGGACGGCGCTTCTCTGAAGGACTGGCGCGGCGGTCGTGCCGCCTGCGGCAACATCATCCCCTCCTCCACTGGCGCAGCCAAGGCTGTGGGCAAGGTCATTCCCGAGCTGAACGGCAAACTGACCGGTATGTCCATGCGTGTTCCCACTCTGGATGTCTCCGTGGTGGATTTGACGGTCAATCTGGAAAAGCCCGCTACCTATGAAGAAATCTGCAAGGCAATGAAGGACGCTTCCGAAGGTGAACTGAAGGGCGTTTTGGGCTACACTGAGGAGCCAGTCGTTTCCTCTGACTTCCTGGGCGATCCCCGCACCTCCATTTTCGATGCCAAGGCTGGCATTGCCCTGACGGACTCCTTTGTAAAGGTCGTTTCCTGGTACGATAACGAGTGTGGCTACTCTAACAAGATGGTCGATCTGATCCGTTATATGTCCTCTGTCGATCACAAGGCATAAGCGCGATTCTCCCATATATCAGCAAAAGGAAGCGCTCCCGGTCTGTGGACTGGGAGCGCTTCCTTTTATCAAAGCACAGGAGTCTCTGCGCATAAAAACATCGACCCCGCCAACCTCCAATGAGTTGGCGGGGTCACTTCTGATTCGGTGTTTCTGTCACGCAGCAGTTACCTCTTGCTTTCTACAGATTTTCTGGGGAGAGTCCGCTTCTGAAAATCACCTGCCAATCCATAAAACCAGTTCGTTCACGCAGTCTGCATTCCTACCGGATGTCAGCTCGTGTATCTCAGGGTACTGAGCGCTGTTTCGTATTTGGTAAGTCTTTTTTACACGGATTCTCTTCGCCATTTACAGGGAAACGGTTCTTTGCCTCTGGGTCTTATCCCATTGGACTCACCCCCTGTGTCTATAATATACAATGTATCCGCATTTTTGTCAATACCGTTTGTTTGAAATTACCACATTTTTAATTCCTGATAGAAAGCAGCAGGCTGAAATGCCGTTTCCCACGCAAACGCCTCCTGAAGTGCCGCCAGATTCTCTTCGTCATGCTCGATCTCCCGGCAATAACGGTATACCGCCGGGCAAAGCGTCTCCCAGGCTGTCAAACGCCGAATGACCATCACGCTGAACAGACTCAGCTGTATCTTTCCCAGCAAATCTCCATCGTTTACCGCTTTCAGCAGATAACGGTACAGGAAATAGGTCATCAGGCGTTCAGCCGCTTGATCTGAACAGTGTACCGCTCCCGGTGACTGCCGGCATTGCTCCAGCAGCGGCAGCCAGTCCTTCTCCAGAATCTCCAGCTGCTCCAGCTGAAACCACGCTGCCGGAAACAGCAGCTCCTCTGGCTCCGGCCCATTTGGCATCTCTATATTTTCCGCAAAAATAGCATACAATTCCTCCAAGGCTTCCCGGTTCAATGCCTCCTGGGCTCTTTCCGCCAACGCCAGTACACGGCACAGCCGTTCGGAAACAGGAATTGCGCGGTTATACAGCAGCTTCAGCAGTGTTTCCCGGAAGGACCGCAAAGGCTCCAGCCATGCGTCCCCCGGCTCCGGCTCCCCGCCGCACTCCCGCCGTTGGTAGGTCAAGGCTCCCTCATCACCCAGCAGCAATGCCGCTGCTGCCGGACAGGATGCCGATAAATGTGTCTCACAGAAGGGGCCATATTCCTCTGTAAAGCGGGGGTGGGTCTGACAGGTCTGACTGGTATGCTCCTCGTCCAGCTGCAAATGGATCTCACACAAATTCTCCCGGTTCAAAAAGGGACAGCGGTCACCATCCATAGAAAAGCACAGGTCACCGTCAGCATCCTGCTTCATTTTTTCCCGCAGGCACACTCCCAACTCCCCCGGAACCGTCCGGTAAAAAGCAGCTGTACCGCTATCCAGACAAATTTCCCATCCGGTGCAGCAGCTTTTCGGACAGCTGCCTGCCATGCATTGAAATGCGTCATAATACTCCGGAACCCATTGCTCCATCTGTAGCTGTCTCCCTTCATATTCTGTCTGGTGTGAATTCCCTGCCGGTCCTATCCACAATATGAAAAGGGTCCCAAGGCTTTGCGCCCTCGAACTTTTTGAAGCTTTGGATAGGCTCTGTCGGATATTTTGCCCACTCAAATCTGTGCATTGAACGAAGCAAAGTCATCGGTAAAAACGAAGAAACTCCCCGTCTGACCAAGAAGTCCCGCCGCAGGCGGGGATTCATATCAAACAGGAAGTTTCTGAGCTGGTGGACCTGAACGGGATCGAACCGTCGACCTCTCGGATGCGAACGAATCAAAAGCTATGATTTGTATTAATTTTCAGCCGTTTCCGGCGCTTTCGGCTGGATTGCGAATGGTCTTGTGACCTCTTTTGCCCACTTTTTCCGTGTGTCCCGGAAGTGTCTGTGGTATACGTTGTGGTCACGGGAAAATAGGCGGAAAGGCATCCATTCTCAGCGCGCATATTATAGTCAGAAACAGGAAAAGTGTCAACGATTTTCTTGACCGCTGGCGGCGCAAACCATGGGATGCCATAATCAAAGAAGAAGGTCCCTGAAATTTTAATTCTGAAGTAGTGAACAAGACCCCCTTGCAATCCTAACGGCATTAGCCTATAATAATCCTAACGTTATTAGGAAGAAGGCGTTAGCTTGTTTCATAAAGGATTGAACAAAGAGACTCTGATTGAAGCATCGAAGAAATTGATTGAAGAAAACGGAGTGGCTGCGTTCTCCATGCGGGCGCTGGCGGAGCGGCTGGGCGTCAAAACGGCATCGCTCTATGCACACATTGAAAGCATGGATGCGCTGTTCACCGAGGTCGGCTTGTCCGCGCTGAACGATCAGAAGACGGCGCAGCTTGCCGCAATCAAGGAGAAAGACGGCGATGCAGCAGTTTTTGCGCTGGCAGAGAGCTATCGCACGTTTGCCAAAGCCCATGCCGCGCTCTACCAGCTCATCATGCAGATGCCGATGGGCAAGGACGAAACGCTGCGCGCTGCCGCAGCCATGACCGCGGAGCCGTCCATGCAGGTATTGCAGGGCTATTCCATTGGCGAGGATCGCCGGATGCACTGGCAGCGGGTCTTGCGCGGCGTGATGCACGGGTTCGTGTCGCAGGAGGCATCCGGTTATTTCTCGCACTACCCTGTGGACTTGGAAGAAAGCTACCGCCTTGCCATCCAGTGTGTCATCAACGGTCTGCACAAGGAGGCGGCACAGGATGAACGCTGAACGAACAGCCCTTTTCTCCGACGCACCGGTGCGAAAAGCCGTGCTGACGCTGGCAATTCCCACGGTCATCAGCCAGCTCATCACCGTGGTCTACAACATGGCGGACACGTTCTTTATCGGAAAGCTAAACGACCCGCTGCAAGTAGCGGCAGCGACGATTGTCATGCCATGCTTCATGCTGCTGACCGGCTTTGCCAATCTTTTTGGCTTGGGCGGCTCCAGTCTGATCTCCCGCTGCCTTGGCTCGGATAATCAGGATCGGGCGCGGCATTGCGCGTCGTTCTGCATCTGGACTGGTGCAGCAGTCGCGCTGCTCTACGGAATTGCCGTTGTCCTGCTGGAACCGTTGCTGTTCCCGATTTTAGGAGCCAGCGCAGACACATGGGAGTATTGCCGCCAGTATGCTTTCTGGACGATAGGGATTGGAGCTGTGCCGACTGTGATGAACGCGGAACTGGCGCACCTCATCCGTGCCGAGGGCTATTCCAAACCGGCAGGGTTTGGTGTGGCGTTCGGCGGCATCCTGAATATTATTCTTGACCCAATCTTCATTTTTGTATTCCGACTGAACATTGAGGGCGCGGCGATCGCAACCATGCTTTCTAACCTCATTGCGATGGGATATTTCCTCGGTTTTCTCTATCATATCCGCAGGAACTCTGTCATCACGCCGAATCCCAAGGCATTCTCTGTTGGGGAACGTATTCCCGCTGAGGTGCTGAGCGTCGGTCTGCCCGGCTTCGTGATGACCATGATGTCCACCATCTCCAACGCAGCACTCAATCACATGGTCGCAGGCTATTCCGATACCGCCATCGCGGGCATGGGCATTGCGAAGAAAATTGACCTCCTTGCCTATGCCATCGCACAGGGCATGACGCAGGGAACACTGCCGCTCATCGGCTACAACTACACCTCCGGCAATCACAAGCGGATGAAAGCTGCCATCAAGACAGCGTTTGCATACAGCTTTCTTGTTGCCTGTGTCGGTGCAGTCCTTCTCTGGACGCTGGCAGCGCCCATCTCCCGCTGCTTCATCGCGGACACGGAAACAGTCCGCTACGGGCAGCATTTTTTGAAAATCATCTGCCTTGCCTGTCCCACCACGGCAGTCAACTTTATGGTCATCACGGTCTTTCAGGCTATCGGGAAAAAGGTGCAGCCGCTTTGCCTGTCGCTGCTGCGCAAGGGTAGTTTGGATGTCGTGTTTATGTTGATTCTGAACAGTGCTGTCGGCGTTTCTGGTATCGCATGGGCGACACCTTTTGCTGACTGGATCGCGTTTGTGATCTCGGTGGCACTGATCGTACCGCAGCTAAAACAACTTGGAAGCAAATAGAAGCTACTGATCCGATGATGCTCTGCTTAAATGATGGCAGAGCGTCATTTTTCTGCGTAAAGTGTTTTCCCAAACTCATACGCTTCCCGCAAATGCTCCGTTTTATCAATTTGAGCTTTTCCGTTGGTATCACCGCAGCCCCCGGCAAGGATCATGCCTTTGTTATGGAAGCCAATATAATTCACGAGAGCGAACTTGTAGTAGGAGACCGCCTGTTCAAAAGTCCTGAAGAAGTTGTCGACAGCGGTCATCAGAAGTGCACAGTCCTTGATGGGATAGTTCTCATACCGGCCGAGCGGCGGATTCGGGCCTTCCTCGGCGATGCAGTAGAAGCGTTCAATAAAGGCTTTCAGTTTTGAAGAAAGCGTCCAGAAGTAGAGAGGTGAAGCAAAAACAATGCAGTCCGCGTCCTTGATCTTCGGCACGATCTCGTTGAAGCTGTCCTTCTGAACACACGGCTCTCCATACCGGCAAGCATTGCAGCCAAGACAGCCCTTTACCTCATGCTTGTTGAGAGAAATGACCTCTACGAAATTTCCGGCTTCCTCCACACCACAGACAAAGCTCTCAACGAGCTGTGCGGTATGTTAATGCACAAGCTGAGCGTTTTATCGCAGCGGCAGATAATTTTTTCAGTTATTTTTATAAAGAATTGCAGCAGCAACATTATAACATCCATGTAAATACAGGAAAAGAGGCCGGCTGCAAAAGCAACCGACCTTCTCCTATGTCAAAACAGTTCCGCAATGATGTCCACGCACTTGTCGATTCCCAGCACGCCGCTGTCCAGCGTCAGGTGGTAATTCTGGGCGTGTCCCCACTTCATGTTGGTGTAGAAGCGGTGATAGGCGGCGCGGCGTTTGTCCTTATCCCGCAGGCGTTCCTCCGGGGACTGCTCCCGTTCGCCGTACACCTTGACGATGCGCTCGGCACGGAATTTCATATCTGCGTGGATAAAGACCTTCAGGCAATCTGCCTTATCCTTCAAAATGAAGTCGGCACAGCGCCCGACGATTACGCACGGCCCTTTTTCCGCAAGCGCTGTAATGACCTTATACTGGTGCTCCCACAGAATATCCTCGTTGGTCGGGCCAAACACGCGGTTGGAGAATGCGGAGGAGAGGAAACTGCCGGGAGCATATTCTCCCGCTTCCTTCACATAGTCTGCCGCAAACCCGGTTTCCTTCTCCATCTCCTGAAGGATCTCCGCGTCATAGCACGGGATGCCCAGCTTTTCCGCAACCTTTTTGCCGATGGTGCGTCCGCCGCTGCCAAACTCACGGCTGATGGTAATGACTCTGTTTTTCATTTAGTTCTCTCCCTTCAAAATGTCCGTGGTATTGGAAAGTTCACGATAAGTCTGCCGGATGAAGCAGACCGCAATGATAAAGGTCAGCAGGTCCGCCGCCGGGAAGGACCACAAAAGGCCGTCCAGTCCGAAGAAGATCGGCAGAATAATGGGCAGTGACACGCCGAAAATGATCTCACGAGTCATAGAAACGGCGGTAGAGGCGAACGCTTTGCCCAGCGCCTGCAAGTAGATGAAGGTGCCCTTGTTCAGCGTCGCCAACGGCATTAGGCACAGGTAGGTGCGGAAGCATTTCACCGTAAAGTCCGCATAGTAAGCACTCTCGTTGGCCGCGCCGAACAGCATGGCGATTTGCAGTGGGAAGACCTCGACGATCACCAGCGCAACAGCGCCGACAAGGAACTCCAAGAGCAGCAGCTTTGAAAACAGCGCCTTGGCCCGATCCTTTTTCCCCGCACCCACATTATATCCTGCGATGGGAATGCATCCGGCCGCCATGCCGATGGCAATGGAGATAGCGATCTGGAAGAACTTCATCACAATGCCCAGCACGGCAAGGGGGATCTGTGCATATTCCGGCTGTCCGAAAATGGGGTCCATTGCGCCGTATTTCATGCACATATTCTGCACAGCCGCCATTGAAACGACCAGCGAGATCTGCGCAAGGAAGCTGGTAAGACCCAGCACGAGGAACTTGGGGATCAACTTCCCGTTCAAACGGAAACTGCTCTTTTTGAGCTTCACGACCTTCATGTGCCGCAGATACCAGACGGAGAGCGCCGCCGTCAGCACCTGACCGATGACGGTCGCCACCGCTGCGCCCATCATGCCCCAGTGGAAACCGTAAATAAAGATGGGATCGAGGATCACATTGGCAATGGCACCGGAAACGGTGGCGACCATGGCAAATTGAGGGCTGCCATCGCTGCGGATCACCGGGTTCATGGCCTGCCCGAACATATAAAACGGGACGCCCAGCGTGATGTAGAAAAAGTACTCCTTTGCGAACACATGGGTCTCCTCATTGACCGTTCCGCCGAACAGGGCAAGGATGGGTTCGCTGAAAATGAGGTAAATGGCCGTCAGCACAAGGCTGCTAACCACGCAAAGCACCGCGGCATTGCCGACAGATTTATGCGCATCCTCGCTGGCGTTTCGACCCAGTGCGATGCTCACAAACGCGCAGCAGCCGTCGCCGATAAACACGGCAATGCCAAGGGCAACCACGGTCAGCGGGAAAGTGACGGTGTTGGCCGCGTTGCCGTAAGAGCCGAGGTAGCTTGCGTTCGCAATAAAGATCTGGTCCACGATGTTGTAGAGCGCGCCCACCAGCAGCGAGATGATGCAGGGGACGGCGTACTGGCGCATGAGCTTTCCGATGCGCTCCGTCCCCAAAAACTGATTTCCGGTATCCATAAATTTCACCTTTCCTTCAAAAAAATAAGGAACGCGCAAATCCAAAGCCATCTGGATTTACGCATTCCTGCTACACGATTTCCTTATAAAATTGTTTGACACTCTGCCATTTCTCACCCATCTCTACAAAAAATGTGTGGCGTTTCTGCAACTGGATTTACGCAGAAACGCCACACGCTGTATGCCTATTATAGCGGGTTCGGATGGGAATTTCAAATGCTTTTTGAGGGGGGTCCTCACTTCCTGGCTGTAAACATTCAGCGCAACGCCCACATCGGAGTGGCCTGTGACATACTGTTTTGATTCCCACGTCGACATTCACCATATTTGCACCAAATGCGCAACAGTGGCTCTTGTCTGTGTGCAGCTTTTGGTAGTAAAAAGCGCTCGCATCAAAGACAAGCTATTGACCTGCCCTGCCACAGAGAGGAAAGCTTTGCATTTTTGAAAGGTTATTATATTGCGGCAAGAACCGCTCTGTGCTATAATACCATCACAAAATGATGATGTGGTGTTTTCAAGGCATTTGATATGCTGCTTTTAACCACGCAATTGCGCAGAACAATTGCGTGGTTTTGTTCTGCATTTTTCAGGAGGACAATATGAAAGCAAATCAAAAACTTGGAACCATCATGAAGGAGCTGGTCTGGTTCAGCCTGCCGCTGATCCTCAGCGGCGTCTTGCAGCAGCTCTACAACTGGGCGGATGCGTTTATCGTCGGCAATGTGGACGGAGAACTGTCGCTGTCTGCTATCGGCGTGACAACAACGCCCATCAACTTTTTTATCACAACCATCACGGGCTTCACGCTGGGGCTGTCCGTCCTGATCGCAAAGAACTTCGGGGCGAAGAAGCAGGAAAACATCCCGCCCGTGCTGGCGGTATTCGCCGTAATCCTCGGTGGAGTGTTCCTGCTCATTGCGGCTGGCGGCTCCGCGCTGTCCTATCCGTTTATGGCACTGCTGCACACACCGTCCGATACCATCGAGCTTGCCAGCAGCTATATCCGTATCATTTTCCTCGGACTGCCGTTTTTGGCGGTCTACAATGTCTATACCGCGACCCTGCGCGGACTGGGAGACAGCCGGGTCCCGTTTCTGTCCATTCTGCTTTCCTCCATTGTCAATGTGCTGCTGGACATTCTTTTCGTTGCGGTATTTCGCTGGGGCGTACAGGGCGCAGCCACGGCAACGGTACTGTCTCAGGCGACGATGACCGTTTTCATCGTGATCTACGGGACAAGGAAGTACCGCTGGCTGAAAAGCGGCTACCGAAAGGACAGCTTCTGCGCTTGCGTTGTGCGGGAGGGCGTGCGGTTCGGACTGCCGCCGATGCTGCAATCCAGCATCAGCTCTCTGGGCGGTTTGGTCTTGCAGGATTTTATGAACCGCTTCGGAACGGATACCGTCACCGCCATCACCACGGCATACCGCATTGACACGCTGGTCATGCTGCCCATTGTGAATCTCGGCTCCGGCATCTCCACGATCACCGCGCACAGCCACGGCGCGGGGGATGAGGCGCGCACCCGCAAAACGCTCACTACCGGTACGATATTGACTCTTGTGGTGTCGCTGCTCCTTACCGGGATCGTGATCCCGACAGGCGGAAAGATCATCGCCCTTTTCGGCGCCGGTGCGACTGCGGTCATGATCGGAAGCGCATTTTTTCAGCGCATCGCCTGCTTCTATCCCATCTTCGGCTTGACCACGGCATTCCGCGGCTACCTTGAAGGCAGGGGCGATCTGGTGTATTCCAGCATTGCGGGCATGGTGTCGCTGGCGGTACGCATCCTCGACTCCTACGCAATGGCTCCGTACTTCGGCAATATGTCGATCGCCTACGCCGAAATGCTCTCCTGGGTGTGGCTGCTCGTGATGTACCTGCTGCGGCTGTTGATCATTAGGAAAAAGCTGAAACAATGAGGCTGCCAGCAGCAGTCTCATTGTTTCAATTTCAGCCCATCTCGGAATGCCTCGCCCACACGCTCGGTAACCTTGTAATAGCCGTGAGTGTAGGGATCAAAGGCGATGGCGTTGACCTTGGACATATCGATTTTCCCGTCCACCATAACGCTCTCGTCGGCGGTGACATTGACCACCTTGCCGATGACACCGCATCCGTATTCGTTGTTCTGGTACTCGATGAACTTGCACTCCAGGCAAATCGGGAACTCGTTGATGACCGGCGCATCCACGGTTTCGGCTTTGCTTGCGGTCAGACCGCTGCGGGCAAATTTGTCGGCTACTTTGTTGCCGGATTCCACGCCGAAATAGTCCGCCTCGACCATGTGGGCAGCATCGGCAATGCTGACGGTAAATGCGCCCCGCGCCTTGATGTTCTGCACGGTCTTGTGGGTCTCGGTGAGATTCAGAGCAACGGTATCCCGCTCCTGCATCGTTCCCCACGCAGCGTTCATGACGTTTACGCTGCCGTCCTCGTTATAAGTCGCAACCATCAGAACCGGCATCGGGAAAATGCCCTCGGTGATTTTCAGTTTTGTTCTCATGATAACTTCTCCTTGTGATCAGATTGACAGGACTGTTCATCCTGCTTATAATTATAGCCAAGCAAAACAGAAATTCAAGTACTGGCTATTATGACAGGTACTATCTCAGGAGAAAGCAAATGATCAAAAACTATATTGAGAACGCCAATTTCGAGGACACCGGCTTTGCCTACACGCTGTCGCTGATCTCCGGCAAGCACAAGATGGTCATTCTCTACTGCCTGATGGAGTTTGAGACGGTGCGATTCAATGAGCTGAAGCGGTATCTGAAAACCATTTCCGACAAGACCCTCAGCACGAATCTCAAGGAACTGGAAGCGGATAAGCTGATCGTCCGCACCGAGTATCCGCAGATCCCGCCGAAGGTGGAGTATTCTCTTTCGGAGCGCGGGAAGTCGCTGATGAAGGTGCTGGATCAGCTCTGCGTTTGGGGCGAAGAGAACCGGCCGAAAAAAGATAAAGGCAGGGAGTGAACGGAATGAACCGCACAGAGCTGAAACAGTTTATCATGGAAAATTACAATGCGAAGGCGGACTATCCGTGGCTCAAATACCCGAATTACGAGGTGTTCCGGCATAGCAGCAATCAGAAATGGTTTGCCCTTATCATGGATGTGCCGAAGGACAAGCTGGGACTGCACGGCTCAGAACCGTTGGATGTGGTCAATTTCAAATGCGATCCGATCCTGGTTGGTTCTCTGCGTGGCGAGGCGGGGATTTTTCCGGCTTATCACATGAACAAGGAACAGTGGATCTCCGCTGCACTGGATGGCAGCGTGCCGGATGAGCAAATTAAGATGCTGTTGGACATGAGCTATGAAGCTACTGCATCCAAGAAGTCAAAAAGCTGTGGTGCAGTGCGTTCAAATCAGAATGGCAAATCGGAATCAACGGAGGAAAACAGATGATCCTGTTCTTTTCTGCCACGGGAAATTGCAAATATGTTGCGACCCGCCTAACACAGGCTGCGCAGCAGGAAATGCTGTCCATTGCGGATTGCATCAAAGAAAATAGACTTGATTTTGCAGATGAAACCATCGGCATTATTTCCCCAACCTATGATTGGGGGCTACCGAGCATCGTGAAGGAGTTTTTGGAAAAGGCATCTTTTCAGACCGGCTATTTGTACTTTATTGCCACCTACGGAACGACTCCCGGCGCTACCGGGTATATGGCGAATAAGTCAATCCAAGGGTGTGAGATCGACGCCTACTATTCCGTTCGGATGGCAGATACTTGGACTCCGATATTTGATCTTTCCACACCGGAGAAAGTCGCAAAGTACACGAAAAACACGGAGGCGGAGATCGATGCTGCGATTCACGCTGTCAGTCAGCGGCATACCAACCGCCATATGTCTCCCCGTACTCCGGCGTTCATTACGAAATGGATCGCAGAGCCGATCTATAACAATAAGGTGCGGCGAACCTTACATTTTCATGTGGAGGACACCTGCATCGGCTGCGGATCGTGCGCAAAGAAATGCCCCGTTCAGGCAATCGAGATGCGGGATAGAAAGCCGGTTTGGATCAAGGACAAGTGCGTAATGTGCCTCGGATGCCTGCACCGCTGCCCGAAGTTTGCCATTCAGTACGGCAAGAACACCAAGAAGCATGGGCAATATACAAACCCAAATGTCAAGGTATAAGCTCCGGTTTATCAAGCAAAATCTCGAAGGACTCCGCATCGGAAAACAGAGCGTTCCGGCTGACTGCCGAAACGCTCTGTTTTCATTTTTGGGATAGTCCCAAGCCCTTTATTATGCTCAAAAAAGTTAATCATGCCGATTGTTCTCAACTTGCGAATCACGGAAGAACCGATTCCGGAACTCCTTCGGCGTATATCCCGTCTGCGCCCGGAACACCCGATTAAAGTGGCTCTGGGAGCTGAACGCAAGGATCGCGGATATTTCCGCGTAGGTATAATCCGAGAAGCGCAGCATATTCTGCGCCGCCTCCATCCGCTTGGACAGAATGTATTCCGAGATGGATGTCCCTGTTTCCTTTTTGAAGAGCGTCGAGAGATAGCTTCGGTTCAGCCCCACCAGCTCCGCCAGCGTATCCACATGGATCGTTTCATGCAGGTGGTTGTAGATATAGTCCATGCACAAAATCACCGGCTTGGAGTAGACCTCCGCTTTGTCCAACGCTGCCATTTCCTTTGTGTAAAAGGCGAACATCTCCACATGGAGTGCCTTGACCTCCTCAACGGTTTGCAGCGTATCCATTTTCAGAATAAACAGGTCGCTGATGTTGTACGCCCGCTCTGCATCCATCCCACCTGTAATGGCGGCACGGCTGGCAAGGGTAATGGAGGCGACAAACAGATATTTGTAATTGCGCAGAGGATCGTCCGAAATGTGACCGGGCAGATCGGAGGAAAACATCCGCACCCCTTCCTCCACCGCTCTTGGATCGCCCATTCGCAAGAGGTCGTACTGGTACATATCCTCTGTATTGGTATGATGCCGGTCTGCGGTTTCCCGATGGAGATATTCCATATACCGCAGCTTTTTCTCATTGACTGCTTCTGCCATATCTGCGCCTCACTTTCACCAACAATTATATTATAAATCCAACGAATAAGCAATCCTTTTGCGGTGCAGCTTGCTATAATAACCATGCTGAAATAGAGCAATTCCGATCAAGAACAGGTGAGAAATTTCGATGGGCAACGCAAAAGCGCCTCCAAAAATGCGTGTCATGGATATGACACAGGGAAACTCCGTAAAACTGATTCTGGCATTCGCCGTACCGCTGTTCATCGGTAATATCTTTCAGCAGATATACAGCATGGTAGATACCGCCGTTGCCGGGTACTGTCTTGGCGATGGTGCGATTGCTGCCATCGGAGCGACCTCCTCGCTGTATGCGCTGCTCATTGACTTTGCCTCTGGTCTGAACAGCGGCTGCGCCATCGTCGTGACGCAGCGATTTGGGGCGCACGATGAAAAGAAACTGAGAAGCGCCATCGCCGGAATGATCGAGCTGGACGCAGGAATTACCTTGGCATTGACGGCCTTATCTCTCATTTTTCTCCGTCCGCTCATGCGCTTTATGAACACGCCGGACAGTATTTTTGAGCAAGCTCATCAGTATATCGCCGTCATCTGCGCCGGGATGATTGCAACCATTGCCTATAACCTGTTTTCCTCCATTCTGCGGGCGTTTGGGAACAGCCGGACATCGTTGTACTTCCTGATTATTTCTTCCATCCTGAACATGGGCATGGATCTATTATTCGTCGCCGTGGTGGGGCTGGGCGTTGCGGGTGCGGCTCTGGCAACAGTCATTGCGGAGGGCGTTTCCGCCCTGCTTTGCGGTGTCTATGTATTCCGGCACTATTCGGCGTATCTTCCCGGAAAAGCAGATTTTCGTGTATCCGCCAGCCTGATCGCAGAGCTATTTTCCAACGGCATCGCCATGGCGCTGATGTACTGCGTGGTGGACTTGGGATCGGTGATCTTCCAGCGGGCCAACAACCATTTGGGCGAAACCATCATTTCCGCCCACACCGCTTCCCGGCGAATCATTGGGATCATGATGCAGCCACTGGCGACCATCTCTACAGCGTCATCGACCTTTGTGGGGCAGAACTGGGGCGCAAGGAAGCCGGAACGAATACGCACGGCGCTCCGGCAGGTGACGGTCATGGAAATCGGGTGGTCACTTTTCGGATGTGTGCTGATCTACGCCTTCGGCGGTGCTCTGGTGCGCTTGAGCACCGGCACATCCGATGCGGAGGTCATCCGCAATGCCGTGATGAGCCTGCGCTGGCACCTGACCTTCTTCCCAGCGCTGGGCTGTCTGCTGGTTCTGCGGACGGCAATGCAGGCTATGGGACAAAAGACCGCCCCGATCCTGTCAAGCTGTATCGAGCTTGGGATGAAGCTGCTGTCGGCGGCGTTTTTGATCCCGCATCTTGGCTTCTTCGGCACGAGCATCACCGAGCCGATCACATGGACGCTGATGCTGCTGTTCCTTGCAGCGGCGTACTTTGTTTCAAGAAAACGGCTTTACCGGTCAGAGAACGGTGAGCCATTTGAAAATAACATCCATCCGATGAAGGGAGCAACGAAAATGAACCTCAAGAAAATCGAACTCAGTGAACTCAGTGCAAAAATCGACCCCATTGTCGCCATGCGTGATAAGTGGTTTCTTGTTACCGCTGAGGACGGCGGCAAAGCGAATACCCTGACGGCTGGCTGGGGCGCACTCGGCAATGTCTGGGAGAAGAAGACCCTGACCGTTTTTATCCGTCCGCAGCGTCACACGAAGAAATTCATGGACGCCAGCGGCCGCTTCACCGCGACGTTCTTTGACGGTCACCAGCAGGAGCTGCTGTATCTCGGCAGTCACTCCGGCGCAGAGGAGCCGGACAAGATCGACCACGCCGGACTGCACCTGACCCATGTGGACGGTCAGCCCACCTTTACCGAGGGAAAACTGGTGCTGATCTGCAAAACGCTTTACCGGCAGGCTATGGAGCCGGAGTGCTTTCTGGATAAGACCGTCATGGAGGCAGCCTACCCGGATAAAGATTATTCCGTGACCTATGTGGCCGAGGTCGAAGCGGCTTACGAGATGGAAGAATAAAACGGTTTCTGCCGGGGCTTTCTGCCTCGGCGCTTGCCGCATTCGGGAGGGAGGTCAAGCAAATGAGATTTCGTGAACTGCGCAGCCCGGAGGATATTGTCGCCCTGACAGCGGAGTTGGGATTTCTGCCGTTCTTTGCAGGCGACATCCCCGGCTTTTCCGTGGAGGAGTGCTGCCCGCCGGAGCTTTGGTTCTCCGAAGAAGCGGATGGGCCGTGGGAATGGAAAGGGCCTGCCGCCCGAAGCGGTCAATGCGTTTACGGGAAGTTTTTCGGCGGCAGAGCCGGGTTTATCAGTAAAGAATGGTTTCCCGACTTCGCCAACCTCCGGCGGGACGGCTACGATTTTGATGCCCGCTATGACGACGGGCTTGCCGCCCGCAAGGACAAGGAAGTCTACGATATGGTCGTGGAGCACGAGGCGCTGCTATCCAAAGAGCTGAAACGCCTTTGCAATTATCGCAAGGGTGGAAACAGGGGCTTTGATACCGTGATCACCCGACTTCAGATGCAGGCCTATGTGACCATCGGGGACTTCGTTTATCTGCAGGACAAATACGGGCAGACCTACGGCTGGGGCGTGGCACAGTACACCACGCCGGAGGCGCAGCTTGGCTATGACTTCGTGACCTCGGCGTACCGAAAAGAGCCGGCGGAATCCAAGGCGGATATTCTCACCCACCTGAAAAGCATCCTGCCGGACGCCGATGAAACACAACTTTTGAAATGGATGAAATGAGGGAGATACGATGAC
The DNA here is from genome assembly GCA_934565855.1 of uncultured Dysosmobacter sp. GTDB lineage: Bacteria > Bacillota > Clostridia > Oscillospirales > Oscillospiraceae > Oscillibacter. The sequence goes on along the minus strand of CAKTIO010000005.1, from coordinate 9,808 downwards.
GGAAGAAGAAAAGCTGGATGCTGGCCTTTATTATGACTTTTGGGATGCGGGCGTCAACGGCAGAAAACTGAACGCCATCCGGTTTTGTCGGGAGCTGCGGCAGATGCAGGACGCAGACGCAACGGAGACGGAGCAGGCAGAGCTTATCAAGAAATATTTCGGTTCGGTGGGGCGGGATGTGTGTCTTTGTCCCGGCTTTATGTGCGACAGCGGCAGGAATATCCATGTGGGCGACCAGTTCCTTGCCAACTACAATGTGACCATCCTCGACATTATGCCGGTGCATATTGGGGACTATGTGATGATCGGGCCGAACACGCTTATTACCACGGTCAACCATCCGCTCACGCCCAAGGGACGCCGGGAGCATCTTGGCATCGGCAAGCCCGTCACCATTGGAAACGATGTGTGGATCGGCGGCAACTGCACCATTCTCCCCGGCGTGACTGTCGGCAATAACGTGGTCATCGCCGCAGGAGCCGTTGTGACCCATGATGTGCCGGACAACTGCGTGGTCGGCGGCGTCCCCGCGAAGAAGATCAGGGATATTGAAAATGATATTCCCTGAAAGGAATAACAGCAAGCACAGTAGCCATACATAATGTCGATCACTCCACCGGATAATTGCAAGACCCGCCAGAGACATATCCAATACCAAAACGGCACTTAGAATAAGGCAAGCGTAGTTCCAGCCCTTTGCTTTCAGCTTGCTCAGGAAACTGCCGATAAGGAAATCGTTCAAGTCCTGCAATGCTATAATCAATGAAAAAGCAGAGGGGCAAGTCTATTGGACTCGCTCCTCTGCTCCGTTTTTCTCAAGACTCCTTCAGCCAACGGGAAAACTCCTCCGGTGTGATCGCGCCGTTGTCGCAATCTTCCTTTTTCTTTCTGGCTTCCTCGCTCCAGGCGTAGAACGCGCTCTTGGTCAGCTTGCCTGCGTTGATACGGGCGAAACGCTTTTTGTACTCTCTGCGATATTCCTTGAACACCTCGTCACCCTGCTTACGCTGTGTCCATGTGTTGATGGCCCCGATCTCCCGGCAGGTGCGGCCCTTGCTGTCGCAGACCCGGTCGCAGTACTCCGTGCTGGCCTTGCCCGTCACAGCGAAATAGCGCAGGCAGTTCTTACACACCCGCATCTTCATCTCCCGCTTCACACACTCCCGCACATGAAAGTCGATGAGGTCGTAGATGTCCTTTGGGTAGAGCACCTCGGCAAAGATCTTGTGGTCGATGACCTCAAAGTTCATTGTCTGGGGTTGGAATCGAAAGGTGTTCAGGGTGTCGCCGCCCTCGGCATTGTAGTATGCCACCATCTTTTCAGATACGGATTTCTTCTCACCGTCCATGTCCAGCGCCTGCGCGATCAGCCCCTTGATCTGCTTCTGCATGGTGTCGATGTTGCTGCAAAGATGGGAAATTTTCTTGTGGGGCAGTAAGTCCTGAAAGTCTCTGGGGGCAGTGCTGTCCACCATATCCAGACGCTCCAACCAGTCCAGCCGCAGCAGCTCAAAGTAGATATGCCGGGGCGACAGTTCATTCAAACCGGCCGCTACGATTTGCAATTCACTATAGTCCTTAGACTGATAAAAAGACATCAGTGCCTTGTCCATCTTCTTGGTGATGGACTCCAGCTCCCAGATATCCATATACAGCAGGCTCATCAGACTTTCCGGAAACGGAAAGTCTTTTTTTATGGTCTGCTCTCTATCCGATGCGTCGGTGTACTCGTAGTACTCCCTGCCGCTATCGATGTAGGTTTTGAAAATGTAGTCAGACATAATGTGTACTCCTCGAATTAGACTAATGAAATGTACATTGTTCGCTAAGACTTGACAATGGGGTATTGACATGTTATAGTATGCTCAGAAGTAGACGCAGAAAACAGTATTTATGAAATCAGTCTAATCCATAAAAGCGACTGTGTCAACCGTTATTTTTGGAACCTTGAAAAGTGAATCCCTGCCGCCGCAGTTCGGATACTCCGGGCGAAGTGACGCCACGATCCCGCAAAGGGGGAGCGCACCAACGGAGCGAGGGCACAGCGTACAGCAGAGAAAATTTGTGGGAGGTGAGATCAGACCTACACCATCACGAAAAAATGAATACGCTCCACAAACAAGGCTACAAGGAGGACACTATTTGAAGAAAAGCATTTATACCAGCTATGACGAACTGCCCCTGCTGCTGAGTGTGAAGCAGCTGGTGGATCTCATGGGAGTCTCGGATTCCAGCATCTATGAACTCATTCAGGAAGATGACTTTCCCTCTCTGCGGATCGGCAAACGCATCGTCGTTCCGAAGGAAGAACTGCGGAAATGGATCACCGCACACACGAAAGGGGCGTCGGAATGCTGAACACGCCCTATGTGAAGAAGGACACCATCAAGAACTTCTTCCCCGTTCCCAACGCAGTATTTGATCTGGGACTGCACCACATGGAGATCAACATCTACACTTATCTCCTCCGCATTGAGGATCGACGAACCTACCAATGCATTGTCAGTTACCCCACCATCGCAAAGAAGCTGGGCATCTCGGTCAATACCGTGGCAAAATATGTTGCCGCACTGGAGGAGCATGGGCTCATCCGCACAGAGCGCACGGAGATCATCACCAAAGACGGGCGTAAGCGCAATGGTTGTCTCAGGTACACCATCCTGCCGATAAAGAATGCGCTCGACCTCTGTTATGAGCGTCAGCTGGAGAAAGCATCGCAAGCCTTGGAACGGCAGCGGGCACAGGCAAACGCTGAAAAACTGGGCGTTCAGTTTGTCCCGGCAGACGATGAACAGAGCGCATGAAATACCGCCGTGTACGCCGCTGTAAGCCGCTGTGTGCGATTTTACAGCCGCTATCACCTGGCGACAGCAAATGAGGAAGTGCGAGGGCGTTCAGGGCAGAAACGCCCCGAAAGGGCAAAATACGCACGGGGCCCCCGCGGAAACCCAGCAGAGCGGTTTCCGTGGGGAGAGGAGGTGCAGCGGAATGAGCGAGTTTGCCCACCCGGGGAAACGAGTGATATGAAGCTTGTGCCGACGATGGGTGGGGCAAGCATAGCGTCCGGCTATACGCCGGACGCACTCGCCGGGGCAAAGCCCCGGCACCCCCTGCCCCTAAAGGGGAGAAAGGAGTTTAATGCAGAGAAAGAAAACAGCGATCATCACCGCAAGAATGACACCGGGCATCAAAGACCTGATCCAACATCAGGCCAAGCAAGCCGGAATGACCGTCACCGATTACATCATCACCTGCGCACTGGGCAAGGAGATCGTTCGGGTAGACGGACTGGATGAGATCCTCGCTGAAGTGAAAGCCCAAGGCAGGAACCTTAACCAGCTCACGACACTGGCGAACATGGGACGCATCCAAGTCCTCAGAAGTGACGAGCTCATCGACGGTTATACAGACCTCTGTCAAAAGCTGCTGCGCATCAGCCTGGAGGTGCAGTAATGGCCATCTTCACCGCGGTACGAAACAAGAAGCAGACAGCAGGTACGATGATGGGCGTGCTGAAATATGTGACGCAGGCCCGCAAGACCATGCTGGGCGACCAATGGATGGTGACGGGCCACAACTGCGTGGCAAGGGCTTCGTACCTGGAAATGATGACAACGAAGCAGCGCTTCCAAAAAACGGACGGCAGACAGTTCTACCACTTCGTCCAATCCTTCTCAGCAGAGGATGGACTGACGCCGCGGCAGGTCAACGCCATCGGTGTGGAGTTCGCGCAGAAGCAGTTCCCGGACTTTGAGGTAGTCGTGGCGACCCATCTGGACACGAATCATCTCCACAACCATCTGGTGGTCAACAGCGTGAGCTGCAAGGACGGCAAAAAGCTGCATCAGAACGCCGCGGACCTCCAGCGGCACCGGCAGGTCAATGATGAGATCTGCATGGCGCATGGGCTGCAGGTGCTGGAGCCGCCGGAGAAGCACACGCGGAAAAAGCAGATGCGCCCCGGCGAATATCAGGCGGGACTGCGGGGCGATAGTTGGAAGCTGGATCTCATCCAAGCCATCAACGATGCGCTGGAGTATGCCGATGACCGGGAGAGTTTCATCGAGAACATGGAGTACGAGGGCTATCAATGCGTGGCGGAACCACGTAAATTTCCGCAAGTAAAATGAAGAACAGGCAGCGCAAAGGATGCGGCGCCTATACAAAGAAAAACAGACAGGAGGGATAACGACAATGGCAAAACGAAGGCCATCCGGTGACGGTATGGTACGCAAGCGTGACGATGGCCGCTGGGAGGGGCGCATCGTAGTCGGACATAAAGACAACGGCGACTCCATCTTTCACTATGTGTCTGCAAAGACGCAGAAGGCTCTGCTGGAAAAGCTGCATAAGAGCATCGACGAGTACGACGGTGCCGAACTCACAGAGGACAGCCGCATGACACTGGGAGAGTGGCTGGACATCTGGCTGAAGGAATGTGCCGAACCGTCGGTCCGGCCATCCACATATACAGGGTACTGCGGCTATGCGGAGCGAAGCCTCAAGCCCTATCTTGGCAGCAAGCAGATCAGCAAAGTAACTTCGGCTGATGTTCAGTCCCTGTACCGGAGGCTGCAGCAGGAAGGCGGTGTGGACGGCGGTGCGCTGTCTCCCGCCACAGTCCGCAGGATACACGGTGTCCTGCATCAGGCGTTGAATGTAGCCGTTGACCGCCACCTGATTGTAAAGAATCCCACCGATGATGTGACGCTGCCGAAAAAGGTGACCGCTACCAAGACCATCCTCAACGACAAGCAACTGGAACGGTTCATGGAAGCCATCAAAACCGATGAGCACTGGCACGACTTCTTCTATCTGGAGATCACCACCGGCCTGCGCCGGGGCGAGCTGTGCGGTCTCATGTGGACAGACTTCGATGCGGAAAAAGGAACACTGACCGTCCGCAGGACGCTCCACAACAAGGCAGGCGGCGGCTACTATGTGGGCGAAACAAAAACCGGCGCAGGCCGCAGGATCATCAAGCTGCCGCCCAGCACGGTGCAGCTGCTGTCCGAACGGAGAAAGACATCCATCTCGCAGTGGATATTCCCGAACCCGATCCACCCGGAAGACCCCATCATGCCGAACAGCGGTTACACCCGCATGAAAAAGCTGCTGGCGGAAGCGGGGCTGCCAAATATGCGCTTCCACGATCTCCGACACACCTTTGCGACCCACGCGCTGACCAGCGGCGTGGATGCCAAAACGCTCTCCGGCATTCTGGGACACACGAAAACCTCCTTCACGCTGGACACCTACACCCATGTCACAGGAGACATGCACCGCAAAGCATCGGGAATCGTGGGCGAGTTTATGAATGACTTTGTGGTAAAGGGGTGATTACATGGCAAAGAAACGCAAAAACGGTCAGGGCACCGTCCGTCTGAGGAGCGACGGACGGTGGGAAGGTCGTCACATCGCGGGCTACGATGAAAACGGAAAGGCAAAGCAGAAAAGCGTCCTGGCGAGAACCAAAGCGGAATGTATTGAAAAACTGAAAAAGCTCCAGGAGGAGTACACCGAGGTCGCACCCTTCAAAGTCAAACCGGATATGCGGTTTGGGGATTGGATGAATTACTGGTACGAAAATCACTGCAAGCCATCCATCCGTCCCACTACGCAGAAGGGTTATGAGGAATGGATCTATGTCCATGCCATCCCCGGCCTTGGGCACATCCCGCTGAACAAGCTGACGCAGGCGGACTGCCAAAAGTTCCTGAACGAGATGAAGTCCAACGGCAGAAAGACGCATCGGGACACCAAGGGGCCGGAGATGGCGGAGCGGTCGGTGCGAAGCTGCTACCATGTGATACGAATGGCGCTGGACAGGGCGGTCAAGGATGGCCTGATCAAGAAAAATCCCATCCTCGGCGTCAAGCTTCCTCCGCCGGAGCAGAAGGAAATGAAGATACTGTCCAAAGAGGAGATCCAACGGTTTCTGATACAGGCCAAAGCAGAGGGGATGTACGAACTCTTCCTGCTGGAGCTGACCACAGGACTGCGGCGGGGTGAAATACTGGCTCTCACATGGGATGACCTGAATTACGAGACAGGAGAACTCCGTATCAGCAAGCAGGTCACGCCGGTAGGCGGCAAGAATATCATCAGCGAACCGAAAACCAAAGCGGCGTTCCGCACCATCATCCTGCCGCCTGTCATGGTAGACCTTCTGCGGGAATACCGGAAAGAAGTATTCTCACCGCTGATGTTCCCATCCCGCATCAAGCCGGACCAGCCCATCGACCCAGGCTATGTCCGCAAGCGGCTCCAGCAGATACTGGAACGGGCAGACTGCAAAAAGGTACGCTTCCATGACCTCAGACACACCTTTGCAACCATGTCACTGGAACACGGTATGGATGTAAAGACGCTGTCCGCCATCATCGGCCATGTCTCCGCCAAGACCACGCTGAATATCTACACCCACATCACAAATGAAATGCAGGAAAATGCTGCGGCCAGCATTGACCGCGGCATCGCAAAGGCGGAAGTATCCCAGCAGAAAGCGGAGACTGCATCGGAAGCACAGAAATTTGAACCGTACACACCGCCGCGCCGCAGACCCGGTACGGGCTACATCAAGCAGCTCAAAAAGGATCTGTGGGAGGGACGGTACTCGCCCGTCTGGCCGGACGGCAAGAAGCACTCCCGCAATGTGTATGGCCGCACGCGGGAGGAATGCGAGGAAAAGCTGGCGAAGCTGATCCTGCAAATGAAGGCGGAGATAGCCGCCCTGCGGAATGGGACGGCTGCAGAATATCCGGACGGAGTCAGTCCCAAGAAAAAGCAGCTGGCGGAGTACCTGCGCCAGCACCCCGGCGTGAGCAATAAAAGCTATATCGCACGGGAAACAGGCATGGACCGCACCACGGTGCAGAAATACTACGATGAGATCCGGGCGGAGCTGGCAGCACCGACGGTATCGTAAAAAAAGCCGCTATGTACTGTAAAAGCAGTTTATAGTACATAGCGGTTTATGTATTCTGTTTACGGTTTTGTTCCGGTGCTTTGGGAATCCGCAATCATCCTTGCCAGTTCTGTGCCGCTCTCCGGCATCCCTCGTTTCATCCACTCCACGATCCAGCCGTAGAGCATATAGGCAATGGAGGATTTGAGATAGGCAAGTGCATTGGGCATCTCAGGCGTGATCTCCGACTGTTCCAGCAGCGTTTGCAGCAGCATATCCGAAAGCCCCGCTCGGTACAGTGCCAGATAAAAGCCGGAATGCTCCTTATAGAAATCCAGCAAGGAAATAAGCAATTCATTTGGGGCGGTGTGTTCCTCTGCTTCATAGCTTTGCTTCCACCGGATTGTCAGCCGGTCATTTTCCTGCCGCAGCACATCCTCTTTATCCGTAAAATTGCGGTAAAATGAGGCTCTGCCCACCTGCGCCGTGTCCGCCAGAGCGCTGATGGAAATATCGGCAAAGGGCTGCTCCTGCATCATTTTCAATAGCGCCGCAAGAATTTGGCTGCGGACATAGGTGTTCTTCTCCTGATTGTTCATGGGCTGATACATCTCCTTGCACTTTGTCTCATTTTTGCTGAGACGATTGACTCATCTGTAATTATATGATACACTTGTCTCATCAAAAAGTCAAGGAGATTTTTTATGACACTCACTTCAAAGCGAATTTTGATTCTTACGGCGATCATCCTGATCGGTTTTATTCTGGGACGGCTGGCGGTGCGTGCGTTGTTGAACCTTCTGCTGGGCGGTACGCTGTTTGGAGGAAACATCCTATGAGCAGGGTAAAAAGCGGAAAGAAGGTGCGGGCTGTGTCGGTCGGAGTTGGAATCTTGGCGTTTCTGCTGGCCTTTGGTGCGGGCGTTGTCAGCAAATTTGCCATTCAGCCTGGTTGGGCAAAGGAATACAGCGTAAAATGGAGCGACGAGATCGGCACCCTGAAAGAGGATTTGCCTTACGGCGACGGGGAAGCCAACAAGTTCGATCTGTACCTGCCGAAGGACGGCGGCAAGTCCCATTACGGGCTGGCTGTCTACCTCCACGCAGGCGGCTTTACCTCCGGGGACAAATCCGGCGACCGGGATATGCTGGCGTGGCTCTGCTCCAAGGGCTATGTGGCGGTGGGCATCAACTACACGCTCCGCACGGAAACCAACACCGCCAGCGTTCTGAGCCAATCGGAGGAGATCAAAGCAGCTATCCCAAAAGTCGTGGAAGCCGCAGCGGAGGCGGGCTATCCCATTGATAAAATAACCGTTGCCGGTGGCTCCGCAGGTCACGCACTGGCAATGATCTATGCCTACCGTGACGGGAAGGATGCACCTGTGCCAGTGGTGTTCACCTTCGGCGCAGTCGGCCCGTCCAGCTTCGTGGCAGAGGACTGGGGGATTTTCGGCGTGGGGCTGGACACAGAAGAATCCAGAGTTGCCGGTGCGGCGCTGTTCGGCGTGATGAGCGGGCAGGAGATCACGCCGGAGGAAATGGCAGATGGCACTTATCTTTCAAAGGTTCACGCTATTGCCGCAGCGGACTATGTTGCTGAAAATCCTGTGCCAACGGTGGTGGCCTATGGAGCCTGCGACAAGGTGCAGCCTTTTCTTGCCTCCAAACGATTGGAAGCCGCCCTGCGAGAGAGCGGTGCAGACTATCGGTATTTTGTGATGGAACATTCCGGTCACGGCTTGCAGAACGACAATAAGGTTTACGCCGCCTATATGAAAACCGTCGAGGCGTATTTAGAGAAGTACATGGGTGAGTGAAGTGAAAATTGTTTTGAAGATCCTGAAGTGGATGGGGATTGTAATTCTCGCCATTGTTCTGCTGTTGGCGATCCTGTTGTTCATCCTGTCCAAGAAGCCTTTTGTGCCGAGCAACTACATGAAAACCGTGAAGACCGGCGGCGAGTTGGAGGCAAAATATCTGGCGATGGGACAGTACGAGGTCAAGCATACGGAAGCAGATGCTCCCGAAGATTGGGGGAAGTTCATTACCTATTACCCTGCTGAGATGGAAACGGAGAGCAAAACCTATCCTGTGGTGGTAATGGTCAACGGTACGGGCGTCTATGCGTCCCAATATCCGGCATTGTTCAAGCACCTTGTTTCGTGGGGCTTCATTGTCATCGGGAACGAGGACCCCAGCACCTGCTCCGGGGATTCCGCCGATGCCACGCTTGCTTATCTTCTGGAACAGAATGATGACCCCAACAGCGTATTTTATCAGAAGGTAGATACTGCCCACATCGGCATCACCGGCCACTCTCAGGGCGGTGTGGGCGTGTTCAACGCTGTGACAACTCAGCCGCATGGCGATTTTTACACCTGTGCGGTCAGCCTGTCTCCCACCGAGATGGAGTTGGCGGATGCGATCGGCCTGCACTACGAGCCGGACAAAATGACGGTTCCCACACTGCTGCTTGCGTCAGACGCCAACGATGTGATCACGCCGGAGGGAGCGCAGAAGGTCTATGATGCGATGACTGTCCCCAAGGCAATGGCGCTGCGCACCGGCATGGATCACGGAAAAATGCTCTGTTCCGCTGACGGTTATGTGACAGCCTGGTTTCTCTACTGGCTCACGGAGGACGAGGCTTCCGGAAAAGCGTTTATGGGAGAAGAATCGGAACTTTTGAGCAATCCGTTGTATTCTGAACAGAAGGCAAACGGATAGTTACCACCACTGGCTGCTATGCCATAATCAAAGATAAACGATCCGCGGGCGGTGAGTACCAAAACTCACCGCCCGCGGATTTCAAGAGCGGTCAAGATTTTCTGCCGTCTGTGGTATAATTGTGGTCAAACGAAAAATCACCGCCAAAATGGCGGTGATTTTTCTCAAAATG
>CAKTIO010000004.1 GCA_934565855.1 uncultured Dysosmobacter sp. | reverse complement strand
GATTTTCTGCCGTCTGTGGTATAATTGTGGTCAAACGAAAAATCACCGCCAAAATGGCGGTGATTTTTCTCAAAATGGTGGACCCAATCGGGATCGAACCGACGACCTTACGGATGCGAACCGTACGCTCTCCCAGCTGAGCTATGGGCCCATATTGCCGCTTTTTGCGGGTTTTTCGCAACAAAAAGCAAATTTTCAAATTTTTCGATTTTAGAAGATTCCGGAGGAAATTTTCTCCGAAATCATGGGCTGAAACTCACAGGTCGATGTGCGACCATAGGGATGCGAACCGAACGCTCTCCCAGCTGAGCTACAGGCCCATATCAAATCTAAGCAAGGTATATTATATCATAAAATTTTCTCTGGTCAAGGCTGTTTTTCCGAAAAACTTTCATCAAAGTGAGATTTTCCAGTTGATAATTCTGTGGAGATATAGTAAAATAGACAAGCTATGAAGAAGTCCTCCGCGTGCAGCTGCGGAGCCGGTCTCGCGCAATGGATGCCCGTGAATCATGTCAGGCGGGGAACCGAGCAGCATTAAGCGGGATTTTCCATGTGCCGCGAGGGCGCCGGTTCCGCAGCTGCACGCGGAGGACTTTTTTCTTTTCCCGGGTTCTGAACAGGAGGTTTTTCATGTATCAAGCCCTGTACCGAAAATGGCGGCCGAAGACATTTTCCGATGTCACCGGTCAGACCCATATTACAGAAACCCTGCAAAGACAGGTTGCTGAAGGGCGCACCTCCCATGCGTATCTGTTCACGGGCACCCGTGGAACTGGAAAAACCACCTGTGCCAAAATTCTGGCAAAAGCCGTGAACTGTGAACAACCCGTAGATGGCAACCCCTGCAACCGCTGCCCTTCCTGCCTTGGAATTGAAAACGGCAGCTTTTTGGATGTATTGGAGCTGGACGCTGCCTCCAACAACGGTGTGGATCAGGTCCGCGCCCTGCGGGACGAGGCGATCTATTCTCCCGCTAACGTAAAAAAGCGGGTATATATCATCGATGAGGTCCACATGCTCTCCATCTCCGCTTTCAATGCCCTGTTGAAAATTCTGGAGGAACCGCCGGAGCATTTGATGTTCATTCTGGCGACAACGGAGCTGCACAAGGTCCCCGCCACCATTCTCTCCCGCTGCCAGCGTTTTTCCTTCCGGAGGATCCGTCCTCAGGACATTGCCGCCCGGTTGAGCTATGTGTCCGCACAGGAGGGAATCCTGTTGACGCCGGACGGCGCGGAGCTGTTATCCCGTCTGGCAGACGGCGCCCTGCGGGACGCCCTGAGCCTGCTGGATCAGTGCGCCGCCGCTGGCGGCACAGTTGACAGCCGCGCTGTGCTGGATATCTTAGGACTTGCCGGAGGACTGCAAACCGCCCAGCTGATGGACGCCGTTGCCCGCAGGGATACCGAAGCCGCCCTGCTTCAGTTGGACCAGCTCTATAACGGCGGTAAGGACGTTGGAGCCATTTTAAACGAATTGTCCACGCTGGTGCGGGATCTGCTGCTCTGCAAAACCGCGCCGGAGGGCGGCGTGGCGCTGCTGTCCGGTGGATTTGACTCCGCCACACTGGAGCAGCTCGGAAAGGGACTTTCTGCCAGTCGTCTGCTCTATCTTGCCAACACCCTACAGCAGGCGTCCGCTAATCTCTACTACAGCGCCAACCGCCGCACAGATGCCGAGCTTTGCCTGCTGCGGCTCTGCGACGAATCTCTCAGCGGCGACCTCACCGCCCTGACTGCCCGGATGACCCGGTTGGAGGAACGCATGGCGGTCCTGCCCGCCGCGATCCGCACCCAACAGGAATCCACCGCGGTCCTTGTTCCGAACCGTCCCGCAAAGGCAGCGCCTGTTCGTTCTGCCGCGCCAACGCAAAAGGCACCTGCAGAGGAAGATGAGCGCCCGCCACTGCCAGAGGAGCCGCCGCTGGACCCGCAGCCTGTGATGCCGTGGGATGATGAGGCGCCAGTCGTACCAAAGGAAGAACCACCTACCTCCACCACAACAGCCGTATCGCACAAAAAGCAGTCACCTGACGCGGAAAATACCCAGCCAGCAGCAGCGGTACCAGCCCCATCTATTCCCACTCCCAGCCGAGCCAAAGCAGCCCCCGCTCCCAGTGCCGGTGGATTTCAGGTGTGGCGGGAGCTTGCGGAAAGCTGTAAAGGGCGGCTGCCGCCAATGTACCGGGTCTTTCTGGATCTTTGCAGCGGCTGTGTCACCGATGGTATCGTCAGCGTTTACGCGCCGGACGACATCACCAAAGGGCGTTTGGATAATGAGCGGGTTCTGTCCGCCCTGCGGGAGCAGGGACAGCAGCTGACAGGAGCCGAGGTTGACATCCGCCTGCTGGTGGGAACCCCTCCCACCACAGCCACTCCGGAACAGCTCCGGGAGGAGCTGCTTCAACTCAGCAGTCAATTTGATAACATTCAAATTCAATAAATAGAAAATCAAGTCAAACAAGGAGAATGAATACTATGAGTTACAGTGCACGCCGCGGTTTCACCAACGGCAGTAAGAAGATGACCGGCGCACAGCGCCAGGCAGAGGTCCAGCAGAAGATCGCACAGATGCAGGAAGCCATGAATAACGCACAGGCAGATGTGGAAGCCACGGAGTTCACCGCCAGCTCTGGTGGCGGCGTGGTCAACGCTGTGGTCAACGGCAAGAAGGAGATCGTCTCCCTGACCATCAAGCCCGAGGCAGTTGATCCCGAGGATGTGGAGATGCTTCAGGATCTGGTGACCTCCGCTGTCAATGAAGCGCTGCGCCAGGCTGGCGAAGCCATGGACAAGAGCATGGACCAGATCACCAGTGGACTGAACCTCAGCGGCTTCGGTCTGTAAGAAAGCCATTTTCACCACAGCCTGCATGGTTTCATGCAGGCTGTTTCTGTAAGGAGAAGTTCTTTATGAAGCGAAAAATCGCCGCGCTCCTGTCCGTTCTTCTGCTGCTCAGCGGATGCGGTGCGTCTGCACCCCCAACTGAGCCAGAGCCTTCCGTATCCTCCGGAACCATCGCTTACGTTCCTCTGGATGACCGCCCGGATAATCTGGAACGGGTGGAATATCTCGCTGCCTCTCTGGGCTACCAGTTATCCATGCCGGAGGAGGACCTGTTTCAGACCCGGTTGGACGGGCAGCCCCGCAATGAAAACGGTACCTCCTATGGCGACCGCGCCGCCCTTTATGAGTGGGTGCTGGAGCAGGAAGCCGCCGGCTGTGACCGCTACATCCTGTCTCTGGACCAGTTGACCTCCGGCGGTCTTGTCAATTCCCGGCACATGACCGACAGCGAACCGGTCACACTTTCGGACGGAACTGTGCTGACAGAGACAGAGCTGGTCTCCCGTCTGCTGGAGGTCCTGTCCACGGACCCCGGCAACCAGGTCTGGCTGCTGGACACGGTAATGCGGTTAGCGCCCACCAGCGGATATGCCGGACTGGGATTAAATGAATACAATGCGCTCCGGACCTACGGCATCGCCGCCCGCCCCACACTGACAGGCAGCAGTCTGACAGTCAATCAAATTGTGTCTGACTATCCCCTATCGCCAGATGGCACCCTGATTCCCCTGAGCTCTGATGAACCGCTGCCAAAAAACGCCCTGCAAAATTACCTTGCCGCCCGGGAACGAAAGCTGCGCCTGTCTGACCAAGTCCAACAGATCCTCACCCAGCCGGAATACAGCGGGTTTCATTTGCTGATCGGCATTGACGACTCCTCCGCCGAGGACAGCATTCAGAAAAACGAGATCGCACTACTCCGGCAGGGACTGCGCACCCGTGCGGACGGCACCGCCAGCGACTGGCTGCTGTCCGGTGTTGACGATCTGGCATTCAAGGCTGTTACCCGACTCTATCTGGACGAAAGCAGTTGGCAGGGTGCTTCTGCTTTGGTGCAATACTATGGCGGCACGGAAAATCAACCTGCCTGCGCCTATGACTATCAGCCGCTGACGGAAATTGTCCAGGAGCATCTGGATTTCTTCCAACTGGATACCACCACTGAAGAAGCACTCGCAGCGGTTGAAATTCTGGTACTGACCCAACCATCAGATTCCACTTCCCCACAGGACGCTTTCCTCGCCCTTACAGAACAGCTGACCGCCTGCCAGAAAAATGGCATTCCGGTCATCCTCATTGACGCAGGAAACGGCACCTACGGGTCCGCTTTTCATGATACCCTGGCAAAAAAGGTTCAGTTGGGACAGCTGTTAAGCTATTCCGGTTTTCTGGATATGGCTATTGTCACCGGAACCGCGCTTTCTCATGGCGTTGCACGGCTGGCATGGCTGCAAAACGGAAATGGAAACGATCCCGCTGCCAACTCCGCTTTCCAGAAAACGCTGGTAGAAAGCGTGGTCCTGGACTTCTGTTATAAAAATGTGGTTCGGGAAAAGCTTTTGACCTATGTCCGCAATGATCTGGGCGGTGATCCCAACAACTTCTATGTTCCCGCCATCGATCTAAATGCGGTGCAGCTAAAGCTATCCTCCGGAATGGAAGCTGCCGCTGCCGCCGTTTTGAAAAACTTCTCCCACAGCAACCTGCTGACCTCCCCGAGCGGAGATACCGCCGGATGGGGAAGCATCTCTTTGGAAAACTGGTCCTTCCCCTGGAACCGGGCATTTGAAGTACGCATGGACATTCAGTGCGGCACACTGACTGCTCCGCACAGAAAGCTTCTGTTCTTCTGGCTGTAAATCCAAGGACACATATCGGTATTCTTTTCTGGACAACCCAAGCTTCAATCGCCGTTATTTCGTAAATCAACGGCAAAAAATCCCCGCACCCAGATTGGATGCGGGGATTTTCCATATCTTAACTTTCTTCTCTGCCTTTTACAGCTGGCGGACGGTGTAATAAATAGCCAGTGCAAAAATGCAGATGGCGGCGACCCACATGGTGTAGTAGGCAATGGTGGCATTCAGCAGTGCCAGTGCCACGGAAACCAGAGAAATTCCACAGGCAACATAGATAGGCAGGATATCCGCCTGCACCGGCAGGACACGGAGCTTTCCCAGCATTCCCTTCTTCTGCTCTACCTTCTTTGCCGCCAGTGTTACCAATACCACCAGCACCAGATAGATCACACCGACAATACGCACCCGGCTGCTCCACACCGCAGTACCGATGCCCTTCCGGCAAGCCCAGAGCAGCAGTGTGGTCATGCTTAAAATTGTCAGCGCATAGGCACATTCCCGGTCATAAAGGTTCCAGAGAATGCCCAGCAGCATGACCGCCGGGACCACCATCATCAGCGGATTCAGCGCTGTCACATAAAGCATTTTAACTGCCTGGCTGGCAACCGCCACATACGCTCCCGCACCCAATACGGACCACGCCACGCCGCGCTTCCAGCCGGTGTCCTTCCGCAGCAGCAGGCTTGCCACAATTCCTACTGCCAGAATTCCCAGTCCCACCAGTGCCAGAACTTGAATATAATTATCCCACGCCACTACCTGTTCCAGCGTGCCGTTGATATAATACCGGCGCACCACCAGCAGGTAAATTTCCGCCAGACATCCGGCAATAAAAAATGTCATCGCCCGGTTCATGGGGGCGTTATCCTTTTTTCTCTGATTTTCCTGTGCTGAGGGTCTCTTCTCCGGTTTTTGAGCCATATATCGTAACCTCCAAGGTAATTTCAAGTGAAACACCCCGCAAAAAGGAATATTGCGGGGTCATACTGTGTTATTGTAGCAGGCTTTCCCCTGTTTTGCAAGGGAAACTGTTGGAAACTCCGTTTCTCCCCGAAAAAATTCCCTTTTTCAGAGCATCCACACAGTAGCGCTGCTTTCCGGATTCTATTTTCCCCTGTAAGCACCAGCGCTTTCATCCATTTCTGTTCCATACAAAAAAAGACCCCATCTGGCAGGATGAGGTCTTTTTTTCTGACACGACAAGGAGGCAAACCTTACCGTTTTATCAAGAAGCACCGGCGAAGGGAGGAGGACCGGTGGATCTTAGCGTTTTCCAAGGAATGCTGATTCTAAAGGACCGTTTCCAGTAAGAACGCGGAAGCTTCAACTTTGTATCTTCTCTTTCCTTGTTGCATATAGAATACCAGAACGGCACTCTCATTGCAATTTCAAATTTGCATAATTTTATTTTCATATTGCATTTTCTTTTTGTTTATTTCTTATTTTTACGCAAAAATGAATTATTTCCTGCGATTTTTCGTTGTATTTTGCAAGTATATATTCATAAAAATGCACCAGCTGTGGGAATACCCATAGCTGGTACATTGGTTATCTCAGCCTTTTCCGGATCTTCTCCTTCATTTCCGGCGTCAATGCCCTCGCCGCCATCCGCACAGGCAGCGGCGGCAGCTTGAAAAACCTCCTGCGGACCTCCGCAAAGGGTTCCAGCGCGTATGCCGCAAAAAAGGCTGCCCGGTCTCTGCAAAACGGGGTTGGAGATGCCAGACGGGGATTTCCCGCAATGGCGCGTTCTGCCGGAAAACCTGCTCTGCCCATTTGCAGGCGGTCAAAAATGTGGCTGCCATGCGCCGTATTGACCATTAAAAGGGAAACGCCCTTTTCCTGTTGATGAGGCAGCTCCTCCGGACGCAGCCCCCAGAAATCACCCATTGTAAAATCACCCGGTCGGGTCATGGAGGTGTATGGACAGCGGTAGCAGCTGGGACGCAGAAACAGCGCTCTGCCAAACGCTCTGCCATATTCCGTGCGGAACAGAGGGTCAGAATCTACACAGCCATCCTGATAAACCATCGTCAGGTGGCTGTCATACCACCCTGTCACCTTATTGCGGAAACAGACATTTTGCAGCCGTTTTCCCTTCCGCCGCTGCTGGTCAGCGGCAAAATCCTCCCACACACCGGGAGAGGGAACGCCGTGGCATACCAGATCACAGGTAGTCAGATTTTCTGGACGGCTGCCCAGATACCGGTAAAGACCGTCCACCTGGCAGGGTGTGCCGGAAAACAGCACCGGTCGGGTCTTCAGAAGCTCCCGGATCTGCCGGTAGGTATCCGCCAGATCACTCTGCACATACTTTGCTCCGCGCAGATGGTACAGCTCCTCTTTCTGGAAGCAGGCAATGTGCCGCAGGTGCATATTGGCATCAAAGCCCGCGCCAAACACCACGCCGCCGCTTTCCAGCGTGTCCTCCGCCAGAATGGAGAACACGCCGCCGGAGGTAGAATCCTTCCGGATGGTATCGTCCTTGTTCCACGCCGCGTAAACCGCCGGAAGCGGTCCATTCTCCCGCTTCCGCAGCACAGGGCAGACTGCCGTACAGCGTCCGCAATGGACACACCGCTGCAGATCCACCTGCGGGTAGGAAAAGCCCTCCCGGTCCCGCGTCATGGAAATGGCGTTCTGATGGCAAATACTGGTGCAGGCAGTGCATCCGGTACAAATGGTATGCGGCGCCAAATGGGGCGTATCCTCTCCGGAGTACTCTGCTTGTTCATCCGTTTCCTCTTCCAGCGGCGTATTCTCCAGTGCACACTGCAAATAGCGCAGAGAGCGGGCGCGCTGCGTCTCCAGCCGCTGCCGCACCGCCGCCCAGTCCACCATATCCTGCAGTCCCGCTGTGTCGCCCTTTCCGATGATGCGGTCCTGTAGACCCAGACGGCTTAACAGGCTATAGGTCCGGGAACGCTCCGGCGCAGCCATTTCCATTGGCGCCACCGCTGTGAAAAACGGCTTTTCAAATTGCAGGGAAAAAACCGTGCCGTGGAAGGAATTCGTGCAGACATAGCTTGCCCGTTGGAACAGTCCCAGAAATTCCGCTGGTCCTGCGCTGAAAATGCACTGGGCATGTCGGTGCACCCTTTGCCGGATGCCGCACAGCTGCACCACCGGCAGCCCCGTTTCCTCTGCCAGCCGCTGGATATACGGCTCCAGCGCGCCGGGCTTGCTGATGCAGTAACAGAGAATATACCTTTCCGGAATATCCTCCACCGGGGCGGACAGCTCCGCCCATTCCTGCTGCCGCAGCAGCAGCGTGGGATCCAGCACCACTGGGACCTTCTTTCCGGTGATCTCCTCCACAATGGCTCTGCCCTGTTCCTCCCGGACAGAGATATGAGAAAAGTGGCTCAAATACTCCCGCAGCTCCTCTTCCATGCCATCCGGCACATGGGGAATGCCGAAGGAGGGAGCGTAAGCGATTTTACGTCCCTGCGTAAAGCCGCTGAAATAGACTGGGTCAAACCGCCCGTTGGGAAAAATCTTCGGGTTCCAGATCTGGTCGCTGCCGGAGAGGTAAACATCATAGGCAGGCGCATTCTGCCGCAGGTCCTCTATGCTTTCATAGTGGCGCTGGGTGATATGCAGATGATCTGCGGCAAACCTTTCAAACCGCTCATACCGCGCCTTCAGCGGCGCATAGTGCAGCGCCGTGTGGGCATCCGCCGCCGCACTTCCCAGCCCGGTGGGCTTGCGAAACAGGTCGTTATTTTGATTTACATAATAATTAAAGATCTCACAGCTTCCACCAAAGGACTCCACAGCCCGCTGAGTCGCACACGCCTGCAAAAACGCCCCGTAATGGTGAATATGGTAAAATGTGATCAATCCAGTTTTCAAAAAGAAACTCTCCCCTTCCACCGAAAGCTCCGGCATTTTCCCCGCGTCACTGCCGCTCCAGCAGCTGGTCCAGGTCAATATTGGGCAGGGAATCATCATGACGGACCCATTCGTCCACATCCACTACCTCAAATTCCGTAGGCGTTCTGCGAATGACGACCTTGCTCAGCCCGGAATTGATGATCTGCCGGCGGCACATGGAGCAGGAGGTGGCATCTGTCAGCAGCTCCTGTGTTCTGGCATCTCTGCCCACCAGATACAGCGTTCCACCCACAATGTCCCGCCGCGCCGCGGAAATAATGGCGTTTGCCTCAGCGTGAACGCTGCGGCACAGCTCATACCGCTCTCCCCGGGGAACCTTCAACGCCTCCCGGGAGCAATAGCCCAGATCCGCGCAGTTGACCCGCCCACGGGGCGCTCCATTGTATCCGGTGGAAATGATCTCATCGTTGTTGACGATAATGGCACCGTAGATCCGGCGCAGGCAGGTAGACCGTTCCAGCACGGTCTCCGCAATATCCAAATAGTAATTTTCCTTACTGATCCGCTTCATGCAGGCATTCCTCCCCTGGCGCAGCCCCTGTCTCACCTAAGACAAGAGAAAGTGTTATTATTTTACACAGTTTCTCCCCATATTGCAAGAAAAGTCGGGTCTTTCCACAGGATAGCCCCGGCTTTTTTCAGGAAATCATCCCTGCCCGGACCGCAATCATCTCCGCCGCCACGGAAATGGCGATCTCCTCCGGCGTTTCCGCCCCGATCTCCAGACCGATGGGGGCGTGGACCGCGGCATACTCCTCCAGCGTGAAGCCAGCCTTCAGCAGCCGGTCCCGGCACAGCGCCAGCTTGTGGCGGGACCCAATGCAGCCGATATAACGGACCCCGCTGCGCAGCACCTGTGCCAGCGTCTCATAATCCGCCTGATGTCCCCGGGTCATCACCACAACATAGTCCTCCGGCGTAAGGGAGATCTGCTCCTTCAGCGTGGAAAAGCTGCCGCACAGGGTCTGCTCCGCCGTCGGAAAGCGCTCCGGATTGGAAAACTCCGCCCGGTCATCATAGACCGCCACCCGGAAGCCCACCCGGACCAGCACCTCCGCCAGTGCCTGAGAGACATGTCCGCCGCCGAAGAGATACACCCTGCCCGGGCGCTCCACTGGCACGGAAAACCATCCGTCTCCGGTCCGTACGGAAACCGGCTGTAACAGATGCTCCGGCAGCTCTGCCCGCTCCTGGGCAGAAACCGCCCGCATCTGGACCACCCGCGCCCCGTCCAGCCTTCGGACCAGCCAGGCACCGGAGGTCTGTCCGGACAGCTCCACCAAATGGCGAAGCACACCCAGCACCACCGTGTCTCCGGCGGGGAGATACTGAAAATGCAGCGTTACATCTCCACCGCACACCATACCCAGGCTTGCCGCGTCTCCGGGAAGAAAGCGAAATTCCCGCACAGCGTTTTCTCCGCTTTTCAGCAGCTCCGCCCCCAGCTTCTGCGCTTCATATTCCACATTTCCTCCGCCGATAGTCCCGGCGATGCTGCCATCCGGAAACACCGCCATCATTGCGCCCGCTCCCCGGGGCGTGGAGCCGCCGGAGGCGGCGATGCTCACCAGGACCGCCGGATCGCCGCCCTCCAATGTGTGAATGATCTTTTTCCAGAATTGCCGCATATTCCGCGCCTCCCACTGTTTTTGTTTATTATGCCGCCAGCCGCGCCAAAAGGCAAGCCTGTTCTCTCTAAAAAGGAGTGAACCCCTGCGCGGTATGGCGTCCGCGCAGGGGTTAGGAGTAAAAGAGGTAAGTTATTCGCTTCGCAGCCTGTCGTCCGCGTCCCAATCCACGGCGGCACAGCTGCTTATGATCCAAACTCAAACAAACAATTCATCAAACAAACAATTACAGGAGTTCTCATTTCCGGTATACGCCGCCTGCGTCCCAATTCGCAGCCGGAGCGACCGGGCGGCACGCACACTTCCAGACAAAGCATACCTGCCTGTTTGGCAGATCCAATCTGCCGCTGCCGCCTGCCACTTTTTCCCGGACAGACAGCAAAATCGTCTTCATCTTCCTTTCTTTTCCGAATTTTGGTATTATGCAGCTACAACGAGCTGAATAACCGGTGTTCCTCGCGCCAGCAGCTCCTTATACTTGCTGGTGCATTTGCGGTAGCAGTCAAACCGCTTCTGTGCCTCCTCGGGGTCGCTGTAGGCTTTCCAGCAGCCGCAGCAGGTGTAATTCCAGCCGCGGTTTTCAATGAAGCCTACTACATCCTGTAAAGGATAGCCCAAAAACACGCCCACCTCATGGGGAAAATCCTGTTCCAGACACAGCCGCCGGGACAACTGCCGCAGCATTCCTGCCGTGCCTGTTTCCTGATATCCCATCCTTTGCAGGAACGCACGGTTATCGGCATCCTGCAAAATTTTGTCCACCCACGCCTGCCTGTAAAGATAAATCACACAGGCGTTGGTCCGGAGACACTCTTTTAAGATCACGACCCGCAGCCCCATCGGGCGCAGGGTCTGGTTCAAAGCATTTACCTGGCTGCGGATCTCTTCCACATTACTGGACTGAAACCGAAACAGGCTGGCGGGCTTTACCCCTGCCAGAGTGGGAGCGCACTGCTCGACCATCACTGTTTCAAAGCTCCGTTTCACATCCGCACCTCGCATCCGGTGGTTAGTTTTACCTAACCATTGGTTTGAAAAGAATCCGGCGCCCGCCGGAAAGGGGTCGCTCCTGTGTGGGGCTGCCGTCCCCACACAGGAGACTTGGGGGAAAGAGTTAGAGAGACTACGTTTTTTCCTGAGTCTCTGCGCATTTTCGGCAGTTTGTTTTCGCTAACTGCCGTGAGTAAAAAATGCGCCGATTGGCGTTGCTGCATCAGTTAGTGTTATCTAACCGATGGCATAACAATAACATACTCCCCCGGATCTGTCAAGCGGTTTCTTTTATTTTTTTCACTTTTCTTTTTCTGCTCCCCTTTCCGCCTTTACAGACCCGCCGCTTTCGGTTTACAATAGCATCATCTTCACCGCAAAGGAGTTTTTTATGGAAAAATGGATGATCGCATCGGACATTCACGGCTCCGCGCTATACTGCCGGAAGCTGCTGGAGCTGTTGGAAGCATCCCACGCCAGCCGCCTGCTTCTGCTGGGCGATCTGCTATACCACGGTCCCCGGAACGATCTTCCGGCAGAATATGACCCCAAGGCGGTTGCCGCCATGCTGAACCGCTGCCGGAGCCGCCTGCTCTGCGTTCGCGGAAACTGTGATGCAGAGGTAGACCAGATGGTGCTGGAATTCCCCATTCTGGCGGAATATGCCGCCTTCCCCGTGGGAGACCGCCTGCTTTATGCCGCCCACGGACACCACTGCGGAGAGGATGCACCCCCTCCCCTGATGAACGGCGACCTTCTGCTGTGCGGACACACGCACATTCCCAAGGTTGTGGAAAAGCAGGGCTACACCTATTTGAATCCCGGCTCGGTCGCCCTGCCCAAGGAGGGCAGCCGACACAGCTGCCTGTTTTTGCAGAACGGTGTGTTCACCTGGGTGGACGTGGAGACCGGAGGTGCTTACCAGACCTACCAGCTGACACGGTGAGCGCTTTTGTCTCATAAAAAGGGAACCGGCGGAGGCTTCCGCCGGTTCCCTTCTTTATTGCTCTTCGGTCTGATCTTTCTCTGGAAGTGCCGGAGCCGCCGTATCGTCATCTGACGGCGGGTTCGCATCACCGGCAAGCTCCCATCTCAACGCAAACATCGCCATCACAACGCTGATGCCGATGATCACCCGGATAACCGCCAGTGCCATAAAGCAGCCATCTCCCAGCCAGTCCCGGAGAAGGATGTTCAGCATCACAACAGTCGTCAACACCACCATCCACGTCCTCCGCCGGAGGATGGTCTGATCCAACTGCCCGTCCGGAGCCTGGTATTCTGCCGCGATTGCCGCACTATCCGTTAAAAACTGGAAATGAAAATACATGGCAGCCACGCCAGCCAACAGGTTTCCAAACTGCCAGAGACCGGTAAGCTCATAAATACTGATGCCCCAAATCAAATTCATTACCCAGTCCATGCCGCTCCAAACCACCAGCAGCTTTCCAATGGGACGCAGCAACAGCAAGTCCCGCCGCTCCACGCTCCAGGAGTTGATTGCCGATAAAAGCAGCAGATATCCTCCAAACTCAGGTAAGATATTCAGCCTGCCGAAGCTGATGTTCAGATTCAGGAACAGATATCCCCACGCTGCAGAAAGCGCTCCGTCATACAAGGTTTCCCGGTTATTCACGATTCTCCCTCCTCCGGCAGCAGCGTCAGGTCCGCTGTCTTTACTCCATTGATATACAGCTCTGCCGCATAAAGCTTTGGAAATTGAAAATTCTTCAATGTATGCCCTGAATTTGCTCCACCAGAAATTTTAACCTCCTGCTGACCACTGTTCACGGTGCTGGATCCAAACACCCCACCATCACTGTCTCCTCCTCCGGAATTGACTGTCAAAGGTCTTTTTAACTCCGGACGCTGAGCCTTCAGCGATTCCATCGGCGAGGCAGACACTCCAACCCAACGGATGGGAGGGGCATACGCTTCTGCTTCCGGGACAATGACTACCAAATCCTGATGTGCCCAGTAATCATTAAACTCACCAGCCGGTTTCGGCGTCAGGTCAAAAGTGCTGTAATTAACCATGCTGTCAATAAAAGAGGTAGGATAGAAATCGTTAATCGACACACGGTTCATGGTAGCTGATGTCATATACCGTACCTCTACCCGGATATCATCCATACTGTCCGCATAGGCTATGTAATCCCATTCTTCTCCTTCTGCCAATCCAAAATTTGTGAGATATGTCTGCCCAACTCCTCTGCTCGTTTTTACCGCCCGGAAATCCTCCTGCGGCAGCACCACCCAACGCCCCTGCTGTTTCTCCACCCGGAGCCTTTGCAGAGCGAGCCAGGCATCCATTTCATTGGACCGTGCCTGCCCCTCCGGCGGATAATTCAGATCCACAATCAGCGTTGCCAGATAGCCGTTCCCATCCCGCCGGGGATTCAGCATGCAGTATCCCATTTGCTGATTTGGATACGAGGACAGCTTGGTGGATATTCCACCGTCCCACCTCGGCTGGCGGTCCCGGTTTTTTTCTATTTCCTCCAATAGGGCAATCTGTTCTTCCTCCGGTGCACACATAGCGCGGTAAGCGCCGTTCTGTGTCAGCACCGCCTTGGCATAGGTGTCCATCGCCCCATCCGGCGTACTGCACCAGACCGCTCTGGCAGACGCCATCGACAGGGTGTCCTCCCACTGCTGAGGCAAGGTTCCATCACTTACATAAATTGATTCCGCCCGGGCGCCTACGGTGACGCCTCCCAGAAGCAGCACCAGCATGCAGACCGACACCAGTGCCATTCCGGCGGGATATCTCTTAAAACGCGCGATGGCTTCAATGCGGCGGCGGATATTTTTTCCGCCGTTCGCCATAGAGGAGGTTCCCGGCGAGCAGGCATAAGTCTCGCTTGCCATGGACAGCAGGATGCGTCCATAGTCCCGGCGCTCCTCTCCCTCAATCCGCTCCAGCACCCGTTGGTCACAGCGGGCTTCCAGATCATTTCCTGCCTGATCGGCACAGTACCATATCAGCGGATTGCACCAATGCAGACAGCGGAACAGGCAGATCACCATTCCCCATGCAGAGTCGTGAGAGGCGAGGTGCAGCAGCTCATGCAGAAGGACCTTATCGTCCACCTCCTGTCCGGCAGGCAGCGCCAGCACCGGATGCAGCACACCGCAGACAAAGGCAGAGGTCAGTCCCGATACCTCTACCGCCGTGCAGGTCCGCAGCTGGTACCGCTCTGCCACAGCCGCCAGCTGTGCCTGCCGTTTTTCGTCCGCCGGAATCCCCCGGTGCAGCGCCAGCCGCAGACGCCCATAGGCGTACAGGTAGCGCAGCAGAAGCACCGCCACACCCAGGACATACACTACATACAGCCAGTCCGCCGCGTTGGACGGAGCCGACCAGGACGGCAGCGGCACCGGCGCCTGCACATGGGTGATGGTGACGCTGCCTGTCAGAAGGGTCTTCAGCGTCTCCACGACCCACCGCCAGTTGAACAGCACATACCGTCCGCCCAGCCCCGCCGGAAGCAGCAGCGCCCATGCCAGTACGCTCCAGCTGGCAAAATGCCACTTGGGCGGCAGCTTGTCCCGCAGCATTGCCTTCACTGCCAACAGCAGCACCGCCACGCCGGACGCTGTCAGCGTTTGCAGCAGAAAGCTCCAGATATCCCGCATCTCACACCTCCATCTCGTCCAGCAGCTTCCGCAGCTGCTCCCGCTCTTCAGAGGTGATGGGTTCTTCCTTCAAAAACGCCGCCACCAGCTCTCCCGCAGAGCCATGATAGACCCGCTGCAAAAAGCTGCGGCGCTCCTGCGCCCGGCAGTCCTCCCGCCGCAGCGCCGCCCGGTAACGGTGGGGCGTGACCTCCTTCTGGATCTCCACCAGTCCCTTGGACTCCATACGGGTGAGATAGGTCAGCACGGTGTTCCGGCTCCATCCGGTCTCCTTTTGCAGCTGTTCTGTCAGCTGCCCCAGCTCCGCGCCGCCGGTATCCCACAGTGCTGTCAGCACTGCCCATTCCCGGTCTGATAATCTCGTCATGGCAAAACCTCCTACAGGTGTAGTAGAATCCTTGCCTTCATACTACACCTGTAGGAGGTTCTTGTCAATTCCCTACTTTTCAGCCCACCAGGTACGCCCACAGCGGCAGCGTCAGCATGGACACCAACGTGGTCAGCACCACACACTGCGTGGCAAAAGCGGCGTCGCTGCCGTATTTCTCCGCGAAGATCGCTGCCGTTGCCCCGGCAGGCATTCCCGTCATCAGTACGCTGACGCCCAGAGCCGTGGGATTCAAACGCAACGCCGTTCCCAGCGCCAGCGCCGCAACAGGCAGCAGGCACAGCCGCAGCACAGCAAACAGCGCGGTGTCCCTCCGAAAAACGGACCGCAGCGGCACATCCGCCAGAATGGTTCCCACCACAAACATGGTCAGGGCGGAATTGCAGCTGCCAATATACCGCACGGTGTTCAGGACTACCGATGGCAGCTGCACCTGCGTCACCATGCAGAAAAGCCCCAAATACACAGCAACCAGACAGGGATGTGTCAGCACATTTTTCAACACGCTCTTCCGGTCCGTTTTGGCGTCTGCCAGAAAATAGGTCGTTCCCACAGACCACATGACCACCCGCATGGGAATCAGGTAAATAGAGGTATACAGCACGCCGATCTCGTTATAAATGCCCTCGGCAATGGGATTTCCCAGAAAACCGCTCATGGGAACAATGGTGCAGTATTGCAGCACCTTTCTCCGCTGGGCAGGCATCCGCCGGAACGCCACCCGGTTCCACAGCAGACACAGCGCCTGCATCCCCACGGCAGAAATCAGCAGCAGTCCACAGGACCGGAGAACGCCCTGGTCCAGGTCGATCAAGCAGGACTTGAAAATATTGCAGGGAATGACCACCTGAATGCACAGGTCCGACAGGCACTTCTTTCCCGCCGCGTTCAAAATTCCCTTCCGCTTCAAGAGTGCGCCCACCAGCATCATCGCAAACAGCGTCAGCTGCAGGGACCCCAGCTTTAACATCTGCATTGTGCCACCCGCCTTTCTGCTTCCACCATAGCAGAAAAGAAAGTGCTTGTAAAACTGTTAAATTTCGTATATACTACAGTCAAAATTTGTGATACAGGAGGCACCCCATGAACTTTCATACGCTGGAATACTTCACCGTTCTGGCACAGGAGCGGAACTTCACCCGGGCGGCAGAGTCTCTGCACATCACACAGCAATCGCTTTCCGCCCGCATCGCCGCATTGGAGCGGGAGCTGAACTGCCAGCTGCTGGTGCGGAGGGTCCCGCTGGAGCTGACCTATGCCGGGCGGGTCTTTCTGCGCTACGCCACGGATATCCGGATGCTTCAGCAGAATATGTACGAGGAGCTTTGCGACATCTCCCAAAACCAGAAGGGCGAGCTGCGCATCGGCATCGCCTTTACTCGCGGACGCAGCATCATGCCGCAGCTCATCACCGCCTTTCAGGCGGTTTTTCCCGCCATTCAGATCTACCTGACGGAAACCTCCAACGAATCCCTGCAAAAGCTTCTGATCGACGGAAAGATCGACCTTGCCGTCGCCCGCTTTCCCAGAGACCTTCCCGAGGTGGAGCTTTACGACTTCTACCGGGAGCATGTGATCCTGCTGATTCCCAACCAGCTGCTTCCCGGCACCTCGGAATCGCGCGCCCAGCTGCGGGAGGACATCCGCCGGGGCGAACTGCAAGCCCTGAAGGACTGTCCCTTCCTGCTGGGCAATTCCATGGACATCGCCGGCAGCATCGGACGCAGCCTTATCCAGCGATCCGGCATCCAGCCGCCCATTCGGGTCAAATCCGACAATATGGAAACGCTGCTGGCACTGTGCGCACAGGGAGCCGGCGCCTGCTTCGCCCCGGAAAATCTGGTGCGCGCCGTGCTGGCACCCCAGCAGCTTGCCGCCGTGGAGAGCTTTCCCCTGCCGGAGGACGCCGCCTATTCCATCCGCTTCGGTGTCCTGTCCCGGTCCTATCAGTGGAAAATTCTTTCAGAGTTCATCCGCATCTCCCGGGAAACCTACCCCACGCTTGACACCTGACACCAGGCGGTCAGCCCTCTCCTTTTGCGTCCGTCTCCGCCGCCTTTTTCGCAGCAGCCTGCGCCTGTACCGCGGATTGATTCGCCGGGAAAATGTCCGCCACCTCGTTCAGTGTGATATACGCCAGCGGGTCGATACCGTGAACGATGTTCTTCATCTTTGACACCTGAAATCGGTTCACTACGAAATAAATCATTTTCAGCGGTGCCTTGGAATAGCCGCCCTCGGCATCCAGCACGGTGGTCCCGCAGGTAAAGGCATCCGACAGTGCCGCGCTGACCCGGTCCGCATCGGCAGTGACGATGATCGCCGCCTTGGAGCGGCTGAGACCATCCACCACATAGTCCACAGTTTTCAGCGCCGCGCCGTAGGTGACGATAGAGTACAACGGCAGAATCCAGCTGTGAATGACGAAGCCGCAGACCACATACAGCACTACGTTGAAGATCATCACAAAGGTCCCTACCGTGATACCCAACTGCTTGGCAAAAATCACCGCCATGACCTCAATACCATCCATTGCTCCGCCAGAGCGGATGGCAAGACCGCTGCCCACGCCGGAGATCACACCGCCGAAAAGCGCGCACAGCAGCAGGTCACTGCCTGCCAGCGGTGAGGCAAAGCTGACGTCCACCGGCAGCACATCTGTAATCATCCAGGCGCTGAAGGAGTAGACCGCCACCGTGTATACAGCACAGATGGTAAAGCGTCCTCCCTGCCGCTTTAAGCCGTAAAGGAACAGCGGAATGTTCAGCACCAGCAGAAACAGGGACAGGGATAAATTGTCTGGCGTAATCTGCGCCAGCAGCATGGACAAGCCGGAAATGCCACTGTCATACAGCTTCACCGGAGAGAGAAAAATCGTGATGCCAAAGGCGTTTACCATTCCGGCAAGCGTCAGCATCAGCAACGCAACCGTGTCTGTTCGTTTCCACTTCTTCAAAATCTGTTTCATACGTCAACCTTTCTTCAACTTATGAATGCGATCCTGCCGCCATTATAGCAAACCAACCTGCCGCCTTTCCATTTTTTCCTATGTTTTTAACAGCTTTTTTACAGCCTTTCCTCTGTATATATTCATATGTATTATAAAAAATCCCCGGAACGCAGATATCTCGCCGCGCTCCGGGGATTCTCTTTATGCTTTTTATTGTTCAGCGGTCAGTCCAGCAGGTTGGTCATGCTGCGCACGCTGATTCCAATGGTGGACAGGTTGTGCAGCAACGCCGAGGTTGCCGGGGGCAGTACGCCCGCAACACCCAGTGCGATCAGTGCCGAGTTGAAGCCAATGACGAAGCGGTAATTTCCATTGATCCGCTTCAGAAGATCGTTGGAGATCATCTTCAGCAGCACCAGCTCAAACAGGTCATCTGCTGCAATGGTGATGTCCGCAATTTCTCTTGCAATCGCCGCGCCATCGCTGATGGCAATGCCCACATCCGCAGCGGACAGTGCCGGAGAATCGTTGATGCCGTCGCCGATCATGACGACCGTTCTTCCGGCAGCCTTCTCCTGCTCCACAAAGCGCGCCTTATCCTCCGGCAGCACCTCGGCGTAGTATTCATCCACGCCTACCTGTGCGGCGATGGCAGCAGCGGTCCGCTGGTTGTCGCCTGTCATCATGACTGCCTTCTTTACGCCCAGGCGTCGCAGGCTGTTCAGCACCGCCTCCGCCTCCTCCCGCAGGGGATCGGAGATGCAGATCACTCCGGCGAGGGTCCCGCCAATGGCGAGGTACAGGTGGGAATACTCCGGCGGCAGGGTCTCATATTTGCTCTGCTCGCCCTCCGGCACCCTGCACTTCTCGTCCTCAAAGACGAAATGCTCACTGCCGATGATAACCTTCATACCGTTGATGCGGCTGGAAATACCATGTGCCACGACATACTCCACCTCGGAGTGCATTTCATCGTGCTGAATGCCCTGATCCTTTGCCGCCTTGACCACGGCGTTTGCCATAGAGTGGGGATAGTGCTCCTCCAGACAGGCAGCGACCTGCAAGATCTGCCGCTCGCTTCTGTCGCCAAAGGAAACCACCTTCGCCACCACCGGCGTCGCATGAGTCAGTGTGCCCGTTTTGTCGAACACAATGGTGTCTGCCTTTGCCATTGCCTCCAGATACTTTCCGCCCTTGACGGTGATGTGGTAGCTGCCGCATTCCCGCATGGCGGAAAGCACCGCCAGCGGCATGGACAGCTTCAGCGCACAGGAATAATCCACCATCAGAATGGAAATGGCACGGGTCACATTGCGGGTCAGCGCATAGGTCAGCACCGTGCCTGCCAGAGAATACGGCACCAGCTTATCCGCCAGGCTCAACGCCCGGTTCTCCGTGCCGGATTTCAGCTTCTCGGACTCCTGGATCATGGTCACGATCTGATCGTAACGACCGGAGCCGGACTGCTGCTCCACCTGGATCACGCATTCGCCCTCTTCCACCACAGTGCCGGCATATGCCACGGCGCCGGCGCTTTTCAGTACCGCCACGGATTCGCCGGTCAGAGACGCCTGATTGACACTGGCTTCGCCGGAAACCACTCTGCCGTCCAGCGGGATCACATTGCCCGTGTGGATGCAGATCTGGTCGCCGGGACGGACCTGGGAGATCGGTACCAGCACCTCGGAATCCGCGGTCTTCAGCCACACCCGGTCCACATTCAGGGACAGGCTGCGCGCCAGATCGTTCAGGGACTTCTTCCGGGTCCACTCCTCCAGCAGTTCGCCGATGTTCAGCAGGAACATGACGGAACCTGCCGTACCAAAGTCTCCCCGCGCCATAGAAACGCCGATGGAAAGTGCATCCAGCACCTCCACCTCCAGCTTTCTCTGCAGCAGGCAGCGCACACCCTTCAGCAGGAAGCGAATAGAACGGAATGCCGTATAGGCAATGCGCAGCGGAACCGGCAGATACAGCTTCCGCAGTCCATAAAAGAGGACCATATTCACCATTTTTTCCTGATAGGTCCGGTTCAGCGCGCGTCCGCTGTTCTCAGGAACCGGAGCTGTCAGTGCCTGCGGGTCCATCCGGAACCTGGCAAGCCCCTGAATGATACCTTCCCGGTTCTCCCGGTAGAGGATCACGGCGTCACAGATGCGGTCATATACCATTGCCTGCCGGACACCGTCCAGCCCATTCAGGTAAGCCTCTATCTGGTCCGCCTCTGCCATGGACATATATTTTCTCGGAAAATGCACACGGATCCGTCCGCGGCTTTCATGCAGTATCTTACATTTCATACGCAACTTCCTTTGCAAAATCAAGAGCCGCCCGCGTCTGCGAGCGGCTCCCAGCCTGTTGGGTCACTCTGCGGCAGCTTCCGTAGCGGGCTCTGCTGCCTCTTCGGCAGCGTCCTCTACGACCTGCTCAGCAGCGGCTGCGCGAGCCTCGTTAATCTCCTTGGCGTCTGCCAGAATATCGCCGCAGTTCACCTGAACCTTATTCACCGTCTGCATCACGCAGTCCTTCATGCGCAGGACAGCGGCGGTGGAGTGGGTATAGACTTTCTTTGCGTCCTCGCTGCTCAGCAGCTTCACACCAGCGGAGCCAAATGCCGTACCACCGACGAACAGTGCAATTTTCTTCCAATCCAACATAATCATGTACCTCCTTGAGTTTTTGACCACAGTATTGATTTTCCGGTCACGGTGCCCTTCACCGTACCTGTGACAGCTGTTCCAGTGCGGCATTCTCTGCGGATTCTGTCCGTCTCCCGCACACAGGAACTGCTGTCCTCTTTCTCGCACCAGAGTATAGCACCCAAATATAAAGTTCGTCAATCCAAACTTTTCATAAGTTTTTCGATTTTTTTACACTGGATTCCTTTCCGTTTTCAGCGGACTCCTCCTGTACCAGCTCCCGGCACCTCTGAAGCTCCCTTTGAAAGCGCAGGTAAAAGGTCTGCACCTTTTCAAAGCTCTCCGCGCTGATAGCGTGTTCGATCTGGCAGGCATCCCGCTCCGCCGTTTCCGTATCCACTCCGCAGCACTCCAGCAGTTCCTTTAAAACACAGTGCTTCTGGTAAACCCGCTCCGCTTCCCGCTCGCCGGAAGCGGACAGCACCAGTGTACCGTCCGGCTCGATCCGAAGCAGCCCATCGTCCTGCAGGGCGTTGACTGCGGCGCTGACGCTGGATTTGGAAAAATGCAGATAGCGCACCACATTCACAGAACGAACAGGACCGCCCCGCTGATGCAGTACATAAATCGCCTCCAGATAATCCTCGCCGGACTTTTTGATTGCACCCAAAATCAACCCTGCTTTCCGCCGTCTGTCTCAGACGCCGCCTGCTCAATAGACAGTACCGAATATCCGGAGCCTGTCACCGCCTGACGCAGCTTATCCAGATCCGGCTTTTCCTTGCAGCGCACCATTGCCTGCTCCGCGCTGAGATTCACAGTCGCCCAGATACCGTCCATTTCATTCAGCGCGTTTTCCACGCGGATCACACAGTGCTGGCAGGACATTCCGCCCACCTTCATCACTAACTGATAGGGATAGTGGCTGACATTTCTGTCCTGTACGCGAATCGCCTTGGGCGCATCTCCGCCGCCGCAGCAGCTGCCGCCGGTGATAAGCATTTTCAGATACTTTCTCAAGCTATACAGGCAGACCAGTAAAATCAGAATACAAATAATCGCCGTTGCCATATGGACCTCCTTTTGTCATTGCTTGTCTTTCCATGCGAAAGACACTTCTACCATATTATGCCATAGGATAAGGAAAGGGGCGCAGGCAGCTTCCCTTTGCCCGCGCCCCGGAAATGAGGTGTCTTTTTTATTTACAATGGGAGCAGCCACCGCAGGCACTGCAATTTCCGCCGCAAGTTCCCTTGCCGCTCTTTTTATCCCTGATGATCTTCCGCAGCGCCAGTCCCATCAGGAACAGCACAATGGCAACCACCACAATAGAGGATAAATTTTCTGTGATCCAAGTAAGCATTATTTTTTACCACCTTTGAAAAAACCGATCACAATTTTCACTGCAACAACCATCAGGACCGCTAACACCAACAGGACGACAATGTCGACCGTATGGAGCTGTAAATTGACCTGCATTGCTTATGCGCGACCAGCCATTGCTGCCTGACGCTCCAGCTTCTTGGTAGGATCCGGACGGAACATCAGATACAGGACAGCGATCAGAACGATGGCGGCAGCCACGGTGCCAACACCGAAACCAACCTCACCAGTTGCCAGACCCACCAGCTGGTAGACCATCAGGGCAACACAGTAAGCCATAACATTCTGGAACAGGATGGAGAACCAGAAGAACTTCCGGTTATTCATCTCCTTTGCCGTGGTGGAAATTGCAGCCAGGCAGGGAGAATCCAGCAGATTGAACAGCAGGAAGGAAACAGCAGACAGGCTGTTGGGGAAGAATGCCGCGAACTGTGCGTGCATCTCGGCGGAGTACTCTTCGATCTCGCCCAGACCGCTCAGAACGCCCATCGTGGAAACAATGCCTTCCTTTGCGACGAAGCCGCTGAGGGAGGAGGCAACTGCCTGCCAGGTACCGAAGCCCAGGGGCTTGAAGATCCAAGCGATGGCGCCGCCGATGGTTGCCAGGAAGCAGTAGTCCGTGTCCACCAGACCAAAGCTGCCGTCCTGAATACCAAAGCTGCCCAGGAACCACATGACCGCGCAGCACAGGAACAGGATGGTACCTGCCTTCTTCAGGAACGCCCACACACGCTCCCACACATGGAGCAGAACGCCCTTCAGAGAGGGAATATGATACTGGGGCAGCTCCATAACGAAGGGAGCGGGATCACCGGAGAACATCTTGGTCTTCTTCAGAATGATGCAGGAGCAGATCACAACGATGATGCCCACGAAGTACATCAGGGGTGCCACCCACCATGCGCCGCCCATCAGGAAGCCTGCAATGGTGGCAATAACCGGCAGCTTTGCGCCGCAGGGAATGGAGGTAGTGGTCATCATGGTCATCCGGCGGTCCTTCTCGTTCTCAATGGTACGGGTCGCCATGATGGCAGGCACACCGCAGCCGGAGGAGATCAGGAAGGGAATGAAGCTCTTGCCGGACAGACCGAAGCGGCGGAAGATCCGGTCCATAATGAAGGCGACACGTGCCATATAGCCGCAGTCCTCCAGGATGGACAGGAAGAAGAACACGATTGCCATCTGCGGGGCAAAGCCGATAGGCGCGCCCAAGCCGCCAATGATACCGTCAACGACCAGGGAAATGACCCAGTCTGCCGCGCCGATATTTTCCAGGAAGCCCTCTACTGCCGGCTGGATCCAGCCGCCCACCAGAGTGTCGTTGGTCCAGTCCGTCACGATGGTGCCCAGGCTGGAAACTGCAATGTAATACACCAGCGTCATGACCACCACAAAGATGGGCAGAGCCAGAATACGGTTGGTTACAATCCGGTCGATCTTATCGGAGGTGGACATGCTGTGCTTGGCGTTCTTTTTCTTCACCGCGCGCTCCACGACCGTGTTGATGTAAGAGTAACGCTGGTTGGTGATGATGCTCTCTGCATCGTCGTCCAGCTCCTTTTCGCAGTCAGCGATATGTTCTTCCAGATGTGCCTTCAGAGCACTGTCCATCTGGATGTCCGCCATTGCCTTTTCATCCCGCTCGAACACCTTGATGGCGTACCAACGCAGATAACGGCTGTCCACCTTACCCTGAATGGACTCTTCAATGTGGGCAATGGCATGCTCCACGCTGCCGGTGAACACATGGGGCAGCTCGCCTACCTTGTTTGCCTTGGCGGCGGCAACTGCCTTTTCGGCGGCAGCCATGCTGCCCTCGCCCTTCAGTGCGCTGATCTCCACGATCTCGCAGCCCAGCTCCTCGCTCAGCTTCTTCACGTCGATCTGGTCGCCGTTCTTACGGACCAGGTCCATCATGTTCACAGCCACCACCACGGGCAGACCCAGCTCTACCAGCTGCGTGGTCAGATACAGGTTTCTCTCAATGTTGGTACCGTCCACGATGTTCAGAATGGCGTCGGGCTTCTCATTGACCAGATAGCCACGGGCGACCACCTCTTCCATGGTGTAGGGAGACAGGGAGTAAATACCGGGCAGGTCCTGGATCACAACATCCTTGTGACCCTTCAGCTTGCCCTCCTTCTTCTCAACCGTAACGCCGGGCCAGTTGCCCACATACTGGTTGGAACCGGTCAGGTCATTGAACAGGGTGGTTTTACCACAGTTCGGGTTACCTGCCAGTGCGATCTTGATATCCATTGATCTTCTCCTTCCTTTTGTTAGCGTTTGCTAACTTCTATTCTTAAAAACTGCGGCTTTCCGCCGCGATCCCAGTCAGGCTGTATTTACTTGACCTCGATCATTTCGGCTTCCGCCTTCCGCACGCTCAGCTCATAGCCGCGCACACTCAGCTCCATCGGGTCGCCCAGAGGAGCCACCTTGCGGACATGGATCTCCACGCCCTTGGTGATGCCCATGTCCATGATGCGGCGCTTGACCGGACCCTCGCCCAGCAGCCGCACGACCACTGCATTCTCGCCGACCTTTACGTCCTTTAAAGTTTTCATGCTTTCTCCTCCCATTAAATCATAATCCGGTTCGCCATTGTCTTATCCAAGGCAATCCGGCTGTCTTTCACCTGCAAAATAAGGTTTCCGGCGATCTCGTTGACCACCGTCACCGAGCTATCTACCACAAAGCCAAGCTCCGCCAAATGCTGCCGGATCTCATCCTTTCCAGTGATCTTACGGATCACAACGGTCTCCCCGCTTTTTGCCATTGTCAGCGGCATCATATGCGTCTTCCTCCTTTAGTCTAAGCTAACCATTGTGGAAACAAGAGGGGGTTAGAACGACCTAACCCCGAAATCGCTATGAGTTTATCACCGCTAACTCTCATTGTCAAGATGGATTTTCATTTTTTTCTCTTTTGAAGTTTGTTTTTTATAACTCTTCCTGTTTTGTTGCATTTTTTCTCGTTTTTTTATGAAAAACAACGAATCCCGTCTGTATAGCGCGCATTTGACAAATGCTGCTCTTGCTTCTCTTCGTGGTTAGTCTTATCTAACTGCGAGCATTTTATATGTAACATACTTCTCCGCCTTTGTCAATCCCCTCTGCTGTCATTGCGCTGTCTCCGCTTCTGTGGTAGAATCAATTCAAAAAATTACGAAAGAGGACTGACCGCCATGCCGCTACTGCCTGCCTATCGAAAGTTAGACCTGGACCACTGGTCCAGAGCCGGGCATTTTGCCTATTACCGCCGCCAGATCCGCTGCGGCTACTCTATGACCGTCTCCCTGGATGTTACCGATGCGCTGCACTTTTCCAGAGTAAACCACTGCCGCTTTTACGCCTGCATAGTCTACGCTGCTACAGCGGTGGTAAACCGGATGGAAGCTATGAAAATGATGCTCTGCCCAGACGGCTCTCCCGGCGTTTGGGAGGAGGTCCACCCCAACTTTACCGTCTTTCACCAGGATGACTGTACCTTCAGCGACCTGTGGTGCCATTACCATCCGGATTTTGCATCGTTTAACCGGGAATTTCAGGAAACGGTCGAAACCTATGGCAGCGTTCACGGAGTAAAGGGACGGGAAGAGCAGCCTGCCAATTTCTTCTGCATCAGCTGTGTCCCCTGGGTGGAATTCACCGGATTACAAACCTATTCCGCTGGCGGAGACCCCAATCTCTTCCCCATCATCACCTACGGAAAATATCATGAAGAGCATGGCAGATTTCTGCTCCCCTTAACGCTGACCATCGCCCATGCCGCCGCGGACGGTTACCACACCAGCCAGTTCTTCGCCAAACTGCAGGAGCAGCTAAACGCTTTTTCTACCATGTCTCTTTAAATCTGAAACCAGCAGGGACCAGACTGTAAAAGCCCGGTCCCTGCTGATTTTTATTTGATGTCATAAATCTGCAACTTAACGATGGTGGTAGATCTTTCGGTCCAGCGCAAAGATCCGTTTGCTGAACTCTCCCTCCGGAACCTCCGGCAGCGTCTCCCGGTAGATCTCCATCCGGCTGTCGATCATATCCAGGAAGGATAGCAGTTCACTTTCCGCGCACTGCGGACGCACCGCCGCGCCGAACTCCGGCTCTCCGTGATGGGAGAGAATCATGTGCTGAAGAAGAACGGACTTCTCCTCAGGAATCCCTGTTTTCTGCGCCGCCTGTGCCACCCACTGTGCACCCATTACCAGATGCCCCAGCAGATTGCCTGCCACAGAGTAATCCGTCACCAGTCCCAGCGGGGACAGGGTAAACTCCCTGCACTTGGCAAAGTCATGCAGCAGGGTTCCGGATAGCAGCAGACTCCGGTCAATGACCTCCGCGTACAAGCCCGCCATGGAATCCGCCATTTGCAGCATAAACCAGGTGTGCATCAGCAGTCCGTTCAAAAAGCCATGGTGTACGCTTTTCGCCGCCGGGATCCTGCGGAACTGTTCGCCATACTGACGCAGCATTTCCCGGCACACCGCGGCGTAATCGTCATCCTCCAGTGAATCCACCAGCTGTAAAATGCCCTTCCACGCCCGGTTAGCATCCAGCGGCGCCATCGGGACCAGTGCCTCCACCTGATAGGGATCGCCCTCCACAGCCAGCCGGATTCGCTCCACATTGATCTGCTTTGCTCCCCGGTACTCCGACACGTTGCCCCGGATCTTCACCACCGCTCCGGCATCCTTTGGCGTGATGGGTCCGGTATAATCCCACACCTGTCCATCCAGTGTTCCCGTGGCATCCGCCAGCGTCAGCGTGAAAAACGGCTTTCCAGCCGCTGTCACCTTCGCCGCCCCTGTTTGCAGCAGATAAAAGCCCTCTATCTTATCTCCGACCTGAACATCCTGTAAATTCATCGTTGATTCCTCGTCTCTCCGTGGGGCTTTCCGCCGCCACAATTTTTTCCGTCTGATTGTACCACACTCCCACTCTTCCCGCCACCGTTTCCTCTCTTTTTACTGCTCAATCTTTTGAGCATCAAGGGTGCTACAATCTCCTTAACCAAACAAAAGGAGGACACGATATGAAAGGCTATTACACAGCACAGGGATTTCTGGGATGGATGGACGGCGCGTACCGGCTGTTCTCCTGCGACACGGAATACTATGAGATCATGGACGGGCGTGAGGATTGATCCCATTTCTTGCGGTTATCCACCCTTCTGTGCTATAATCTGCAAAAAACACAAGGAGCACATGACCATGAAGGACTCGACTATTCAACGAATTCTGAAATTCAGAGACGACCGCAGCTGGAAGCAGTTTCACACACCCAAGGACCTTGCCATTTCCCTGACTCTGGAAGCAGCGGAGCTGCTGGAGGTATTTCAATGGAGCGGGACCGATTTGGAATGCCGGGAAAAGCAGGCAAAAATCCGGGAGGAGCTGGCAGACGTACTCAGCTACTGCTTTTTGATGGCGGATGCCTGTGGATTGGACGTGGACGAGATCCTCAACGAGAAATTCGACCGGAATGAGGCACACTACCCCGTGGAAAAAGCCTATGGGAAAAGCACAAAATACACGGAGCTATGACATCAGATGTACTGGAACCGTCTTAACGACTATCTGAAGCGCACCTTCGGCTGCAAGGTCTATAAGCTCGCTCTCTCCTCCGGCTGCTCCTGCCCCAACCGGGACGGGACCTTAGGCAGCCGGGGCTGCATCTTCTGTGATGGTGCCGGAACCTTTGCCGCCGCAGGGACGATTCCCGCGCAGCTGGAAGCGGCAAAGCTCCGGGTAGCGGCAAAAGCAGGTCCCGCCCCAAAGTATATCGCTTACTTTCAATCCTTCACCAACACCTATGCCCCGGCGGAGGTACTGCGCCCGCTGTATACCGCCGCCATCCAGCCCCCTGAAATCGCTGCGCTTTCCATTGCCACCCGCCCGGACTGTCTGAGCGGTCCCATCCTCTCCTTATTGGAAGAATTGAACCGTCAAAAGCCCGTCTGGGTCGAATTAGGGCTGCAAACCATCCATCCCCTGTCCGCTGCATATCTGCGCCGGGGGTATGAACTGCCCATCTTCGATGCAGCTGTGAGCGCCTTGAAGCAGCACGGGATCACGGTGATCGTTCATCAGATTCTGGGCATTCCAGGAGAAACCCCGAAAATGATGGAGGAAACTGCCCATTATATTGGTACTTCCGGCGCAGATGGTATCAAGTTCCACCTGCTGCACGTCCTGCGCGGCACCGATCTCGCCCTGGAATGGCAGGCAGGTCGGGTGCCTGTATTGGAGTTAGAGGAATACATCTCCCTTTTGGAGCGCTGTGTACAGGTAATTCCCCGGAAAATGGTCATTCACCGGCTTACCGGAGACGGCGCCAAGCGGGATCTGCTGGCACCGCTGTGGAGCGGTGATAAAAAGCGGGTCTGGAACGCCATTCAGCAGGCGTTTCTGAGAGATGATATCGAACAGGGCAGCCGCTTCTGAGGGCTTCCCGGCTGCCAATGCGGCAGCCGGGTGTTTTTATGGTATAGTCTCTACTTTTCAGAACCGTGTCAGAAATTCTCAAAAAGTTTTCCTTCTTCATTGACACCTCCCTTTTCCCGCAGTATACTCCGCTTGTTGACAAATCAACATCTATGCACGCAGGAAAGGCAGGGCTCTCTCATGGAACAGCGGTTTGAAACCTTCACAGCCGCCATTTCCACACTGTACCGCTGTATTCAGCGGATCAAGGCTATGGAAATGACGGAATTTCATCTCAAGGGCGGACACGCCCTCTGCCTGTTTCATCTGAGCCGCCATCCAGAGGGACTGACCTCGGCGGAGCTGTCCGCCCTCTGTGAAGAGGACAAGGCAGCGGTCTCCCGCTGGATCGCCCTGCTGGAGGAGCGCTGTCTTCTGCGCCGCCTTCCGCCTGTCTCCGGCGGACGGAGCTACCGCGCCCGGCTGGTCCTGACTCCGGAGGGACAGCAGGTCGCCGCAGCGGTAAACGACCGTATTCGTGTGGCGGTGGAACGGGGCGGCAGAGGACTTAGCTCCTCCCAGCGTGCCCTGTTTTACAGCACGTTGACCCATATCGCGCAAAATTTGCAGGAATACTGCACCGAACGGGAGGAAGAACTTTAAAATGAATTTTCTGCGCAAAGGCTGGTGCCGCGCCTACCAGCTGGTATTTCGGCTGGCGCTGCCCTTTCTGCCCTACCGGACGCCTCAGCTTCTGCACCGGGTACAGGATGTTCCCGGCGCTTTGAAGCAGGAGGGCATTTCCCGCATCTTG
This sequence comes from uncultured Dysosmobacter sp., assembly GCA_934565855.1. Classification (GTDB taxonomy): domain Bacteria; phylum Bacillota; class Clostridia; order Oscillospirales; family Oscillospiraceae; genus Oscillibacter. The sequence continues at coordinate 227,396 of CAKTIO010000004.1, read as the reverse complement.
CTGGTAACGGATGCCCGAATCCGCGGCGCCGGATTGACCGCTTCCCTGGAGCAGGCGCTCTCCGAGTCCGGCATCCTCTGCACCGTTTACGATGACACCGTTGCCAACCCCACGGTGGACAATGTAGAGGCGGCACGGCAGCGCTATTTGCAGCAGCAATGTCAGGGACTTATCGCCTTTGGCGGCGGCTCCTCCATCGACTGTGCCAAGGCGGTGGGCGCACGTCTTGCCCAGCCGAAAAAGACGTTGGGTGAGATGAACGGTATTTTAAAAATTCACCGCCGCCTGCCGGTGCTGGTCGCCATTCCCACCACAGCCGGAACAGGCAGTGAAACAACCCTCGCTGCGGTCATCACGGACCCCGCCACCCATCACAAATATCCCATCAATGACTTTCCTCTGATTCCCCGCTACGCCGTGCTGGACCCGGAGGTCACCCGCAGCCTGCCGCCCTTCGTCACCGCCACCACCGGAATGGACGCACTGACCCACGCCATTGAGGCATACATCGGCGGGTCCACCACCTGTGAGACCCGCGCCGCCGCCACAAAAGCAGTCCAGCTGATTTTTACCTATCTGAAGCGTGCTGTGGAAAATGGCAGCGACATGGAAGCCCGGGAGCAGATGCTGCAAGCCGCATTTCTGGCTGGCAGCGCCTTCAGTAAATCCTATGTAGGCTATGTTCATGCGGTGGCGCACTCTCTGGGCGGGCGATACAACATTCCCCACGGGCTGGCAAACTCTGTGCTGCTGCCCATCGTACTGGAAGCATATGGTCCCAGCGCAGAGAAAAAGCTGCACCAGCTCAGCTACGCCGCAGGTCTTTCTACTCCGGAGGAATCCGACGCCATTGGCGCAGCCGCCCTGATCCGGGCGATCCGCCGGATGAACCGGGAAATGGGCATTCCCACCCGGTTGGAGGGCATTCACGCCGAGGACATTCCCCAGCTGGCGCGCTATGCCGACCGGGAGGCAAATCCCCTTTATCCCGTTCCCCGGCTGTGGGACCACACCGAGCTGGAATACTTTTACTATGCAGTGATGGAAGGAGCACCTCAGAATGAACGAGTCGGAGATCCGTCAGATCGTGGAAAGTCAACGTGCCTGCTTTCAAACCAGGCGCACCCTGCCGGCAGCAGCGCGCATTGACGCGCTGAAGCAGCTCCGTGCCGCCATCCTCGCCCGGCAGGACTGCATCCACGAAGCTTTGCGGGCAGACCTTGGAAAAAGCCCCGCTGAAAGCTATATGTGCGAAACCGGACTGGCGCTCAGTGAGCTGAGCTGGATGATTTCCCACACCGCCCGGCTTTCCCGGGAGCGGCGCGTTCCCACCCCCTTGGCACAGTATGTCTCCCGCAGCTTTGTCAAGCCCTCGCCCTACGGCACGGTCCTTATTATGAGTCCCTGGAACTACCCCTTTCTTTTGACCATCGGTCCCCTGTGTGACGCGCTGGCGGCGGGCAACACCGCCGTGGTAAAGCCCAGCGCCTATTCCCCTGCCACCAGTCAGGTCCTTGCCGAGCTTTTAGGCGGCTGCTTCCCGCCGGAGCTGGTCCGCGTGGTATCCGGCGGCAGGCAGGAAAACAGCAGCCTGCTGTCTCAGAAATTCGACATGATCTTTTTCACCGGGTCCCAATCTGTCGGTAAGGAGGTCCTGCGCCGCGCTGCAGAGCATCTCACGCCCGCCGTGCTGGAATTGGGCGGCAAAAGTCCCTGCATCATAGAAGCCTCCGCACAGCTGCCGCTGGCTGCCCGCCGGATCGTTTTCGGTAAATTTCTCAACTGTGGACAGACCTGCGTTGCGCCGGACTATATCCTCTGCCAGGAATCCGTTAAGGAGGAATTCTTATCCCACCTTCGGCGGGAGATCACCCGCCAGTTCGGCGCACAGCCGCTGGAAAATCCCAATTATGGGCATATCATCAACGAAAAGCACTACCAGCGCCTGCGCCGCCTTTTGATGCCGGAAAAGGTATTCTGCGGCGGAGAGTGCCGTCCGGAAGCATTGCAGATTGCTCCCACGGTAATGGACGGTGTCTGCTGGGATGATGCTGTCATGCAGGAGGAGATCTTCGGTCCCATTCTGCCGGTGCTGACCTACCGGGACATTGAGGAGATCCCCACTCTGCTGGCAAACCGCCCCAAACCACTGGCACTGTATTTATTTTCGGAAAACCGCCCCGTGATCCGCGATCTTCTGGACCGCTGTTCCTTCGGCGGCGGCTGTGTCAACGATGTGGTCATCCATCTTGCCACATCCTCCATGGGCTTTGGCGGCGTGGGAGAGAGCGGCATGGGCGCGTACCACGGGCGTGCCGGCTTTGAAGCCTTTTCTCACCGGAAAAGCATTGTGGATAAAAAAACCTGGCTGGATCTGCCCATGCGCTACCAGCCCTACACGTCCCTGCACGACAAGCTCATCCACTTTTTCCTGAAATGATCTTTTAAAAAGCAGGTCTGTCATGACAAAACTGGAACTTTTAAAAACCTATTATGGCTACGACTCCTTCCGTCCCGGACAGGAGCCCATCATCGACGCCCTGCTGGCGGGAAGGGATGTTCTGAATGTGATGCCCACCGGCGGCGGAAAATCCCTGTGTTACCAGATCCCCGCCATGCTGCTGCCAGGCATCACACTGGTGGTCTCTCCACTGGTCTCGCTGATGCGGGACCAAGTGACGCAGCTGGTGCAGATGGGCATTCCCGCCGCCTTTCTCAACAGCTCCCTGACCTTCCGGCAGTATCAGCTGGCGCTCTCCCGCGCAAAAGACGGTTGGTACCGCATCATTTACGTTGCGCCGGAACGGCTGAACACCCCCGCTTTTCAGGAGTTTGTTCAATCCGCCAGCATCTCCCTGCTGGCTGTGGACGAAGCCCACTGCATTTCCCAATGGGGACAGGACTTCCGTCCCGCTTACCTGACCATTCCGGACTTTCTCGCCTCCCTGCCCCAGCGTCCTCCGGTGGGAGCCTTTACCGCCACCGCCACGCCAAAGGTCCGGGAGGACATTCAGCGGCTTCTGAAGCTGGAACAGCCCCTGGAGCAGGTCACCGGCTTCGACCGTGCCAACCTTTATTTTGAGGTCCGTCATCCCTCCTCCCGCCCGGCAGAGCTGCTGTCCGTCATCCGGGAGCATCCCGGTGAATGCGGCATCGTCTACTGCTCCACCCGGAAAAATGTGGAGGAGGTCTGCGATGCCCTCTGTGCCGCCGGTCTGGACGCCACCCGCTATCACGCGGGACTGGAGCCGGAGGAGCGCCGGAAAAATCAGGAGGATTTTCTGTTTGACCGCCGCCGCATCATGGTTGCCACCAACGCCTTCGGCATGGGCATCGACAAATCGGATGTCCGCTATGTTGTCCACTACAACATGCCCAAGGATCTGGAAAGCTATTATCAGGAAGCAGGGCGCGCCGGACGGGACGGGGCAGCAGCCTCCTGCATCCTGCTGTATAGCGGTCAGGACGTGCGCACCGCACAGTATCTCATAGACCATAGCCAGCCTGCGGAGGGTGTCTCTCCGGAAACCGCCGCCCAGCTGCGCCAGCGGGACCTGGAACGTCTGAAGCAGATGACCTTTTACTGCCGCTGCCGCAGCTGCCTGCGGCAGTTCCTGCTGAGTTATTTTGGAGAACACGCACCCGCCAACTGTGGAAACTGCTGGAACTGCCTGCACAACTTTGAGGAACGGGACATCGGACCGGAAGCCCGCCGGATCCTGCGCTGCGTTTCCGACACCGGAGAGCATTACGGCATCACACTCATTGCCGCCATTCTCTGCGGCGGGCGGGATGAGCGTATTCTGCGCTACCGGCTCAATGAAGAGGGAACCTACTGTGTTCTCTCCCACCTGACCCAGCAGGAGGTACAGGACCGTATCCGCTTTCTGGTGGATGAGGGCTATCTTCTGCTGACAGAGGGGTCCTATCCCACGCTGCGGCTGACAGATAAGGCAATTGCGATCCTGCGCACCGATCCCTCCTCTCTCCCTGACATACGCATGAAGGTAGTCATTCCCAGTGAAAAGCGCCGTCCTGTCTTTGAAAAGCTGGATGCCCGGCAGTCCCAACTGTTTGACCAGTTGAAGGAGCTGCGCACCAAGCTTGCCCGGCAGCAGGGCGTTCCCGCCTTTGTGGTCTTTTCCGATCAGACCCTGCGGGATATGGCGTTCCGGCAACCCCGCACCCAGCAGGAGCTGCTGGGCGTCAGCGGTGTCGGCGTCCGTAAAGCAGAGCAGTACGGCGACGCTTTCCTGTCTCTGATCCAGAAATTCTCCGAAGCATCGGAATAATAGCTTAGAAAGCGCAATAAAAAGGATGTCGTCCTGAACTTCAGGGCGGCATCCTTTTTCATCTTTTCAGTCTCAGCGCGCTTCCTCCACCGGGAGCTTCAGCACGATCTTACGGTAATGCTCTCCGGCTTCTCCCGTGACCCTTCCACAGCACCGGTGTCCATCCTGCGGAAAAAGGATATAGAACATTCCTGCGGACAACTCCATCCGTCTGCCACCGCCGTGATAAAAGGCAAAGTCCTTCTTCGGATCATATTCCCCGTCCGGCGTCAAACTGGAAATTTCTTCCCATTCCACCGCTTCCTGTCCGTCCAGTAAAAGCTGCACATCCAAACGGCGGCGGTGGCTCTCCATCCGGTTTTGCCCGATCTCGCAGGTGGGCCCCTCCTGCACCATAGCGAACATCCCCGGGTAATCTGGGTTGGAGTAGGTTCCAACAGGCTGGTCAGTCAGCGTTTTTACAAACGCCATGCCCTCCCGCAGCCCAGGCACCGCCCCGCAGTAGGTTTGATAATTCTGTATCCGGTCAACGATCATTTCCGTTTCCTCTTTTCTTCATTCTCTCTGCATGATGATAGCATCTCTACTCTTTTCCTGTCAAGAATCCGCTGCACCGATCCCGGCAGGTATGATTTTGTGGAAGACCGCGTAAAATTTTACATAGATTTTACACAGGTTTGACACGCCCATGCTTTCTATCCATCCCTCCCGCCCGTATAATAAAATGTGTTGTTGTGCCGCGCTGGTTTTCGGTCCGGCAAAGCGGTCCATTTTCAAGGGTTCTGTGAACGGGCGGTAAAAACACTGTAAAATAAAGGAGCAGCTATGGACATTTATTCCATTTTAACCCTCTGCGGCGGTCTTGCCTTCTTCCTGTACGGCATGAATACCATGTCAAAAAGTCTGGAAAAGATGGCGGGCGGCAAGCTGGAACGCACCCTGAAGCGCATGACCTCCAATCCTCTGAAAAGCCTTCTGCTGGGCGCGGGCATCACCATTGCCATCCAGTCCTCCTCTGCCATGACCGTCATGCTGGTAGGACTGGTAAACTCCGGCGTCATGGAGCTGGGGCAGACCATCGGCGTCATCATGGGTTCCAATATCGGCACCACGCTCACCGCCTGGATCCTCTCCCTCACAGGGCTGGAGAGCAGCAACGTCTGGATCAATCTTCTGAAGCCGGAGAACTTCTCTCCGGTCATCGCCCTGATCGGCATTATCTTCATCATGGGCTCCAAAAAGCAGCGTCGCCGGGATATCGGGCGTATCATGGTGGGCTTTGCCATTTTAATGTATGGCATGGAGCTGATGAAGGACGCTGTCAGTCCTCTGGCGGAAATGCCCGAATTCGAGCAGCTGCTGACCGCCTTCCAGAATCCCCTGCTGGGCGTTGCCGTGGGCGCAGTCTTTACCGGTGTCATTCAATCCTCCGCTGCCTCTGTCGGCATTTTACAGGCGCTGGCACTGACCGGCAGCATTACCTACGGCATGGCAATTCCCATCATCATGGGACAGAACATCGGCACCTGTGTCACCGCTTTGCTCAGCTCCATCGGTGTCTCCCGGAACGCCAAGCGGGTAGCTGCCGTACACATCTCCTTCAACGTCATCGGCACCGCTTTCTGTCTGGTGGTTTTTTACGGTGCCAATGCCCTGCTGCACTTCACCTTTATCGGGCAGCCCATCGGCGCGGTGGGCATTGCCTTCTGCCATACCATTTTTAATGTAGTCACCACCGCCCTGCTGCTGCCCTTCTCACGCCAGTTGGAAAAGCTGGCGTGTCTTCTGGTGAATCAGGAGGACAAGACTGCCGAGGTCGCTTTTCTGGACCCCCGGCTGCTGCGTACTCCCAGCGTTGCCATCAGCGAATGTGTAAATATGACCAACCAGATGGCAGAGCTGGCACACCAGAACCTGCTGCTGGCATTGCAGCAGCTAAAGGAATACGACACCGACCGGGAGGGCAGTATTCTTTCCAATGAGGACAAGCTGGACCTTTACGAGGACCATCTGGGCAGCTATCTGGTGGAGATCTCCCGCAAGGGCATTTCCGCAGAGGACAGCCAGGATGTTTCCCGGCTGCTGCACTCCATCAATGACTTTGAGCGCATCGGAGACCATGCCCTGAATTTACAGGAATCCGCCCGGGAACTGAAGGAAAAGGAGCTGCACTTTTCCGATGCTGCCTCCGGTGAGCTGCATGTTCTGGATCAGGCGGTCCGGGACATTCTCAGTCAGACCTTTGACAGCTTCATTCAAAACGATGTCAGCTCCGCCTCCCGCATTGAGCCGTTGGAGGAAACCATCGACCAGCTGATCGAAGAGATCCGCCTGCGGCATATCGAACGGCTGCAAAGCGGAAAATGCACCATTCAGCTTGGTTTTGTTCTGAATGATCTTTTGACCAACATCGAGCGGGTGTCCGATCACTGCTCCAACATTGCCATCTGCGTCATTGAGTCGGAGACGCCGGGACTGAATGCCCACTCCTATCTGCAGGAGGTCAAGGCGGGAAATTCCTTCGCCCGGGATCTGAAAGCCGATCTGAACCGCTATCAGCTGCCCCGCGGCTGACAGATTGAAAATAGGACAAGCCGGTCCGTGCAGGACCGGCTTATTCATTTCTTCCCTGTATATATGCACATATTATTCATTTCGTTATCGGTATATACGCCTCTGTCCTTTTGAAAATGCTGAATTTTTCTGTGATTCTGACGGATTTTCCGTCAAATATTTATTCACTATTTCTGAAAAAGTATTGACATCACTTCCGGAACGTGCTATGGTTATGCAAGTCCAAGAAAACGTCTGTTTTTCTGGGCATTCTCTTTATGATATGCAAACCAATAAACCATTCAAATATGAAAAGAAAGAAGATTGCAACCATGAAAAAGTTTTTCAGTCTCGCTTTGTCCCTGGCAATGGCAATGAGCCTTGCCGCCTGCGGCAGCCAGGGTGCTTCCAGCAGCGCTGCTTCCGGCTCTGCCGCAGCCTCTGCTTCCTCCTCCACCGACTATGCTTCCATGTCTCTGGACGAGCTGAAGGGTGAGATCACCACCGTGACCTCCGGCACCCTGACCGTTGCCACCAGCCCCGACTTTGCTCCCTACGAGTTCTATTCCGTGGACGATGCCGGCAACGCCCATCTGGCAGGCTTTGAGATGTCTCTGGCACAGTACATCGCCGACTATCTGGGGCTGACCCTGGAGGTCATTCCCATGGACTTTGACGGAACTCTGGCGGAGCTGCAGAACAAGACCGTGGACCTGGGTATGGCTGGCTATTCTCCCAAGCCCGAGCGTGAGCAGATCATGGACTTCTCCGATATCTTCTATACCGGCGGTCAGTCCTTTGTCACCACCAAGGCAAACGCGGACAAGTTTACCTCTCTGGAGGACACCAACAACGCCGATTACTCCATCGGTGCCCAGACCGGTTCCATTCAGGTAGACCTGGCACAGGAAAACTCCGCTGACGCGGAGATCGTTCAGCTGCCCAAGGTCACCGACATCATCTCCGACCTGCTGGCTGGCAATCTGGACGGTGCATACATCGAGACCGTTGTTGCTGAGAGCTACGCAAAGAACTATCCCGATCTGGACATCGTTCTGGATGTTCCCTACGATCAGGCTGGCTCCGTTGTGGGCGTGTCCAAGGGCAACGCCGCCCTGCTGGCTGGCGTAAACCTGGCAATCGCCGCAGCCAAGGAGGACGGTTCCATGGACCAGTTTGTGGTGGAAGCCAACGAAACGGCATCTGGCAACACCTATGAGGGTCTGCTGGACGATGCCGCTACTCCCGCAGCCTGATTTTCTCAAGAGACCACAGGGCAATTCCTCCCCGGGACTACGGGGAGGAATTGCCTATTTCCGCAAGTTCCCCTTTACTTATTATTTAAGAGAGGAGACCACTTATGAGTCAATTCATTCATGTGGAAAACTTCCCCAAGCTGCTTCCCTATTTGCAGCTGTTTAAAGAGGGTCTGGTGGTCACAGTCCTGCTGTCCCTTTTCACGGTGCTGATCGGCTTTGTGCTTGCCATTCTGTTAGCGCTGATGCGGATGTCCAATTTCTATCCCCTGCTGTGGCTCGCCCGCACCTTTCCCAGCGTCTTTGGCGGACTGGAACGGGACCACGAGGGCTTGCAGCGGGACTCCGGCTTTCTGTACCATCTGGCACACTTTAATCCCCTGAGCTTTCTTGCCACCGCCTATGTGGAGATTCTGCGCTCCACTCCTGTGATCGTGCAGATCTTTATCATCTACTACGGTGTTTTCAGCAACATCGGTCTGCCCTCCTTCAAGCTGTTCGGCTTTATCAGCTTCAACCGGTTTTTCCCCGGCGTTGTCGCCTTGGGCATGAACGACGGTGCTTACCTTTGCGAAATCCTTCGCTCCGGCATCCAGTCCATTGACGGCGGTCAGACCGAAGCGTCCCGCTCTCTGGGACTGCGGCAGACCCAGACGCTGCGCTATATCATCTTCCCTCAGGCGCTGAAAAACATTCTGCCTGCCATCGCCAATGAGTTCGTGGTCATCATCAAGGAATCCGCCATTACATACACCATCGGCGTACAGGACATCATGTCTGCTGTGCAGGCGATCCGCGGCGCAACCTTTATGATCATGGAACCGCTGCTGGTTGCCACCGCACTGTACTTCTGCCTCTGCTTCCCCACCTCGAAGCTGATTGCCTATATCGAAAGGAGGATGCGCCGTGGCGACAAGCGATAACCTCATTCAAATCCGCGGACTGAAGAAGTACTACAACCGCGGAGCCATCAAGGCACTGGACGGTGTCACCGTGGATGTGAACCGGGGAGACGTTATGGTGGTCATTGGTCCCTCCGGATCCGGCAAGTCCACATTTCTGCGCTCTCTGAATCTGCTGGAAAGCCCCACCAGCGGCTCCATTGTATTCGAGGGCGTGGACATCACCAAGCCCAAATACCAGAAAACCGATCTCAAGACCGGAAAGGTCACCACCGTCAAGGTCAATGTGGACCAACTGCGCCAGAAGATGGGCATGGTATTTCAGCATTTCAACCTTTTCCCCCATATGACCATCATGGACAACATGACCCTGGCGCCCATAAAGGTCAAGCATATGCAGGAAGCCACCGCAAAGGAAAAGGCTTTGACCCTTCTGGACCGTGTTGGGCTCAAGGACCGAGCGGACGCCTATCCCATTCAGCTGTCCGGCGGTCAAAAGCAGCGTGTCGCCATTGTGCGGGCGCTGATGATGGAGCCTCAGGTCATGCTCTTTGACGAGCCTACCTCCGCGCTGGACCCGGAAATGGTGGGAGAGGTTCTGGACGTTATGAAGGAGCTAGCACAGGACGGCATGACTATGGTCGTTGTCACCCATGAAATGGGCTTTGCCCGGGAAGTGGGCAACCGCGTCCTGTTCATGGCAGATGGCAAGCTGTTGGAGCAGGGAACTCCCGATGAAATTTTCAATCACCCCAAAAATGAACGGCTTCAGGATTTCCTGAGCAAGGTTCTGGTTTAACAACGCCGCAGGGCGCGCACTTTGCGGTGCGCGTCCTTTTCATTTTCCGGCAGCGGCGCCGGAACAGGAGGTTTTGAATATGGCTGATAAGCAAATCGCCCTGAACGCCATTGACGCTCGGGCGGAGGAGATCATTCAGATAGCAAATTCCATTTGGGACTATGCGGAGCTGTCTCTTCAGGAGGTCCGCTCCGCCGCACTGTATTGCGAAACGCTGGAAAAGGAGGGCTTTCAGGTCCGGCGCGGCATCTGCAATATTCCCACCGCGTTTTCTGCCAGTTATGGCAGCGGACGTCCCGTCATTGGCATTCTTGCCGAATACGACGCCCTGTCCGGTCTCTCTCAGGAGGGCGGCAGTACCCAACGGAAGGAGCGGACCCCCGGCGGCTCTGGACATGGCTGCGGACACAATCTTCTGGGAGCTGGCGCTTTTGCCGCAGCGCTGGGCGTGAAAGCCTGGCTGGAGCTTCAGCCGGAAAACAGCGGCACGGTGGTCCTGTTCGGCTGTCCCGGAGAAGAGGGCGGAGCGGCAAAAGCCTTTATGGCGCGGGACGGTCTCTGGAAGTCTCTGGACGCAGCCCTGACCTGGCACCCGGAGGATGTCAATGAGGTCCTTACTGGTTCCAGCAACTCCTGCATCCAGGTGCAGTACAAGTTTACCGGCATCGCCTCCCACGCCGCAGGCGCTCCCGAACGGGGACGCAGCGCCCTGGACGCTGTGGAGCTGATGAACATCGGTGTTCAGTTCCTGCGGGAGCATATGAGCGACAAGGCACGGGTCCACTACGCCATCACAGACACCGGCGGACGCAGTCCCAACGTGGTGCAGCCCAAGGCCAGCGTACTGTACATGGTGCGCTCCAACCATGTGGCAGAGGCAGTGGAGCTGCAGGCAAGGGTAGACCGTATCGCCGAGGGAGCCGCCCTGATGACAGACACCACCTTTGAGCGGCAGTTTATCGACGGACTTGCCGATACCGTTTCCAACCATGTGCTGGAAAGTGTTCTTTATCGGAATTTCGAGGAATTGGGCGTTCCCTCCTACACAGAGGAAGAGCTTTCCTTTGCAGACCAGCTGGCACAGACCTATCCCGGCAGCGATGCCGTTCCCGGAATCGGTTCCAAGTTCAGCGACAGCTATGCCCAAACCGCAAAGCAGCTGCGCCGGGACGCTGGTCACGCCATGAACAGCTTTCTTCTGCCGTTGTATCAGGGAGAGGCGTTCCGCGCAGGCTCTACTGATGTTGGCGATGTCAGCTGGCTGACACCCACGGCACAGATCGAGGTTGCCGCCTGGCCCAATGGCTGCCCCGGTCACAGCTGGCAGAACGTGTCCTGCGACCGGACCTCTATTGGTCACAAGGCTGCGCTTCACGCCGGAAAGGTTCTGGCTGCTTCCACCATCGACCTGTTCTCCTCTCCCGAGCTACTGCGGCAGGCGCGGGAGGAATTCCAGCAGCGCACCAGTGAAGGATACACCTGTCCCATTCCGCAGGACGCTGTTCCTGTGGTCCCCGATTGATTTTAGCCCCCTCTCGTTGGAGAGGGGGCTTTTTATGCTCCCGTTACGGCTCCGTCAACCGCTGCACCTGTGTTCCAAAATAGAAACCGATCACGACGGTGAACACTGTCTGAAACTCCTGCCCAGTGATATCTCCCCGCAGCGCCAGAGCGGAAAAGGTGGCAGTCAGCAAAAATGTGACCATGCTTTTCACATCCAGCAGCTTGGCTGCCCGTTCCCGCAGGGAACTGATCATACGGCACCCCTCCCTCTTTTCAATCTATGCCGCAGCTGCCGGAAATGCCTCTTTGTCCGCCGCCTGATGATAAAAGCGGCGCAGGAGCTTTTCCTGCGCCGCTTTATATTGCTTTGACTGCCACAGCGTCAGCGTAGCGTGACCACTGTCACGCCGTTTTCACCCTCACCGTATACGCCCAGCCGAAAATCCTTTACCGCTTTGTTTCGCTTCAAAATCTCATGGACCTTCTTCCGCAAGGCTCCTGTCCCCTTGCCGTGGATGATGGTCACCGTTTCCAGCTTGCCCATTACGGCGGCGTCAATGAAGTTGTTCACTACATTTTCCGCCTCCAGCGTCTCCATTCCCCGGATATCCAGCTCCCGGGAGGCAGCTGCCCGCAGGGTCCGCGCCGCATGCTGCCGGATGGTCACCGCCTTTTTCGCCGCGGTTTTTCTCTCGACCTCTTCAATCAGACGTACCTCATCTGCCTTTACAGTCATCTTCAGAATGCCCGCCTTCAGCAGCAACGTACCGTCCTTATTGACGCTGACCACATCAGCCGCCTGCCGAACGCCGGGAATCTCTACCTGATCACCCGCCTGAATGGGGCGGCTGGGCTTGGGAATCGGTTCCCGCTCCTCACTGCGAACACCGATGGCTTCCTCCGCGTCATTCAGGCGGCGGCGCAGCTGCGCCCGGGCTTCGTTTTCATTCTCCACCCGTTCTGCCCGCGCCTGCTGCTTCCGCATTTCAGAAAGCTCTGCAAAGGTGGCATCCGCCACCTGTCTCGCCTCTCGAATGAGCCGCTTTGCCTCTGCCTCGCCTCTACCCCTGGCATTTTCCTTGGCGCGCTCCATCTGTGTCCGGAATTCCCGCGCCTTACGGGCATCCTCTTCCCGCTGTAAGTACAGGCGATCTACCTCGATCTGCTTTTTCTCCAGCGCCTGCCGCTTAGCTTCCAGCTGGTTCAGTACATCCTCAAACCGGACGCTTTCGCCGCTCATCTGCGCCTTCGCCGCGTCAATGACATCCTCCGGCAGTCCCAGCCGCTGGGAAATGGCGAAGGCATTGGACTTTCCGGGAATTCCAATCAATAGCCGGTAGGTGGGACGCAGGGTCTCCACATCAAATTCACAGGATGCGTTTTCCACGCCCGCTGTAGTCATGGCAAAGGTCTTCAGCTCCGCATAATGCGTGGTTGCCGCCACCCTTGCACCTGCCTGCCGCACCCGTTCAATGACAGCGATTGCCAGTGCCGCACCCTCTACCGGGTCCGTACCTGCACCCAGCTCATCAAACAGCACCAGACTCTTTTCATCTGCTTCCCGCAGAATCGCCACGATATTCACCATATGCGCTGAAAATGTGGACAAATTCTGCTCAATACTCTGTTCATCGCCCACATCCGCCAGCACCCTGCGGAAAATAGAGACCGCGCTGCCAGAGGATGCCGGGATCTGCAAGCCGCACTGTGTCATCAGGCACAGTAGACCCAGCGTCTTCAGGCTGACGGTCTTGCCGCCGGTATTGGGTCCCGTGATGACCAGCGTATCAAAGGTATCTCCCAATTCCAGGTCGATGGGAACCGCCTTTGCCTGATCCAGCAGTGGATGACGTGCCTTCCGCAGCACCACACCGCCGTCCCGGCGGAGCTCCGGACGCACGGCGTTCATCCGGTAGCTGAGCTGTCCTCTGGCAAAGATCAGGTCCAGCTGCACCAGTGCGTCATAGTCCCACTGAATATCCGCCCGGTGCACCGCCGCCTCCGCGGAGAACGCCGCCAGAATACGCTCAATCTCCTTTTTTTCCTTTGCTTCCAGCTCGATCAGCTCATTATTTGCCTGCACCACGCCCATCGGCTCTACAAACAGCGTGGCGCCGGAGGAGGAAATATCATGGACCAGTCCCGGCAGGTCACCCTTATGCTCCGCCTTTACCGGTACCACGAACCGTCCGTCCCGCTGGGTGATGATGCTCTCCTGAAGGATCTTGGCATAGCTGGGAGAAGACACAATGCGCTGTAATACCTGCCGGCTTTTTGCCGCCGCCGCCCGCATGTGCCGCCGGATATCACTGAGGGTGGAGCTTGCCGAATCGGCAATGGTGTCCTCGTCCAAAATCGCGCTTTTGATCTTTTCCTCCAGAAAGCGGTTTCCATGCAGTGATTGAAACAGGTGGTCAATGGCGGTGGTCTCTCCCCGGTCATCGTTCCAGTATTCCCTGGTCCGCCGGGCGCAGGTCAGTAAATCCGCAATGGTCAGCAGCTCCCGGGTGTTCAGACTGCCGCCCCGGTCTGCCCGGTCCAGTGCCTCCGACACCGGCTTCACCCCGGAAAAGGAGGGGCTTCCCCGCAGACCGATCAGAGTCCTTGCCGCTTCTGTCTGGTCCTGCAGGCGCAGGACCTCCTCCGGCTCTGTCTCCGGAGCCAGCGTTCTCGCCCGCCGCTTCGCATCTTCGCTCACCGCCTGATCCGCCAGCAGCTGCAAAACTCTGGGCAGCTCCAGCGTGCGAATGGATTTTTCAAACAGTTGGCTCATGTTTTGATCCTTTCTGGATAGTTCTGGTTCTCTTTTCACCGGAAAATTCTCCCGGCTTTTCGCCAATATTCATTGCGTTTCGTATAAATTTCATACAAAGCTACAATTTGTAATCTATTTTTCAGAGGTCTGCATAGGCAGCAAGCTCTTGTAGAAATCCAGCGTACGAAAGCTCCGTTCCAGCTGCGCCGCCGTGAAGGCTTCCGCCGCGGCGGAAAGCCTGTCCAGCGCCGCCTCCGGCAGCGTAAAGGAATACAGCCGCCGGTCATCTCCATACAAAATATGGCGCAACACCGCCAGAGAAGCGGAACACAGCGGCATCGCCAGTCCCCGCTCCCCTTTTCCACAGCTTTTACACCGAAGCAGTCCCTGCACCACATCCAGCATAGGTTCCTCCGGCTCCTCCGCGCCGCAGCAGGCACAGCCATCCGCCAGCGGCTCATATCCCGCCAGACTCAGAAGCTTTAGCTCAAACGCCGCCCGCACCAGCTTCTCCGGTCTATGCAGCCGGTCCAGTGCGTACAGTCCATTCAGCAGATGCCGCAGCAGCCCCGGTGCCGGCTCCCCCTCCGAGGTCACAGATTCCGTCAGCTCCGCGAAGTAAAAGCCAAGAGAAAGCTTCTGTAAATCTTCCCGCAGTCCTGTAAACAGCTCCAGCGTGGTCCCCTCGTTGGCATAATACCAGTCGCCCCTCTGATACAGCGTCCACTCCGAGTATCCCAACGGCTGCGCTGCGGCGGAAAAGCGGCAGGACTTCCTCCTGGCACCTCTGGCAATCACCGGAAGCTTGCCGTGCTCCGCCGTTAGAAGCGTCAAAATCTTATCTGATTCCTTTGTCTCCGTCTCCCGCAAGACCGCGCCGCGCACCACCAGATACGGCGAATTCGCCATGACTGCCTCCTCTATGTATGACAAGGAGAGTTCCTTGTCATTATGCCGTTTCCTCCACAGTCTCCTCCTGCAGCGCCCGAAACAGAAGATAGTATTCCGGGGCGCCGGTCAGGACAAACCACATCCATGCTTCCTCCATGCGCATTGCCATCCCTCCGAAAACAGCATGACCGTTTTTGTCGAAAGAATGTCTGGAAATTTTTTCAGTTATCCCCGCGCCAGGATTTTCTTCAAATACTGTCCTGTGTAGCTTTCCGGGCAGGCGGCGACCTCCTCCGGCGTACCGGTGCAGACGATGGTTCCGCCGCCGTCGCCGCCCTCCGGTCCCAGGTCGATCAGATGGTCCGCACACTTGATGACATCCAGATTATGCTCGATGACCACCACGGTGTTGCCCTGATCCACCAGACGCTGCAAAACCTCCAGCAGCTGCTTGACATCATGGGTGTGCAGACCTGTGGTAGGTTCATCCAGAATATAAATGGTCTTTCCGGTCGCCTGCTTGGAAAGCTCTGTCGCCAGCTTGACCCGCTGCGCTTCGCCGCCGGACAGCTCCGTAGAGGACTGCCCCAGCTTCACATAGCCCAGTCCCACATCACAAAGGGTCTGCATCTTCTTGGCGATCTTCGGGATGCTCTGGAAGAACTCCGCCGCCTGTTCCGCTGTCATATCCAGCACCTCGGCAATGTTCTTTCCCTTATAGCGCACCTCCAGTGTCTCCCGGTTATACCGTGTTCCATGGCAGACCTCGCAGGGGACAAAAATATCCGGCAAAAAATGCATCTCGATCTTCAGCAATCCGTCACCGGAGCAGGCTTCACACCGTCCGCCCCGGACATTGAAGCTGAAGCGTCCGGAGGAATAGCCCCGGCTCTTTGCCTCCTGCGTCTGGGCAAACAGCGCCCGGATATCGTCGAATACGCCGGTATAGGTCGCCGGGTTGGACCGAGGCGTCCGCCCGATGGGACTCTGGTCGATATTGACTACCTTATCCAGATACTCGATCCCATCGATCCGGTCGCACTTGCCCGGACGGGTCTTCATGCGGTTCAGCTCCGCCCCCAGCCGTTTGAACAGAATCTCATTAACCAGAGAGGATTTTCCGCTGCCGGAAACGCCGGTTACCACCGTCAGGGTCCCCAATGGGAAGGAAACGGTTACGTTTTTCAGGTTGTTTTCCTTTGCTCCCACCACGGTCACCAGCTTGCCGCTGCCCGTCCGGCGCTGCGGCGGCACTGGGATCTTCCGCTTTCCGGAGAGGTACTGTCCCGTCAGGGACGCCGGATTTGCCATGACCTCCTCCGGCGTTCCCGCCGCCACCACTTCGCCGCCATGAACACCGGCACCCGGTCCGATATCGATGAGATAATCCGCCGCCCGCATGGTGTCCTCGTCATGCTCCACCACAATCAGCGTATTACCCAGATCCCGGAGATTTTTCAGCGTATCCAGCAGCTTGTCATTGTCCCTCTGGTGCAGTCCGATGGAGGGTTCATCCAGAATATACAGCACACCCATCAGGGATGAGCCGATCTGCGTTGCCAGACGGATACGCTGGCTCTCTCCGCCGGACAGCGTTGCGGCACTGCGGCTGAGGGTCAGGTATCCCAGTCCAACGGACTTCAAAAAGCCCAGACGGTTCCGGATCTCCTTCAGGATGCGGTCCGCGATCCGCATCTGCTGCTCTGTCAGCTGTAAACCGTCCACAAAGGACAGCTCCTCACCCACCGCCATCTCTGTAAAGGAATAGATATCCTTTTCACCTACCGTCACCGCCAGAGATTCCTTCCGCAGGCGGCGTCCCCGGCAGGCGGGGCAGGGACAGTCGGACATGACCTCCTCTAACTCCCGCTTGGTAGAGTCACTCTGAGTTTCTGTATAGCGGCGCTCCAGATTGTTGCACACGCCCTCAAACGCCTGATATAACACGCCCTTTCCCCGGGGCTGGTCATATTTCAGCTCCAGCTTTTCCCCATTGGTTCCGTAAAGGATGATCTGGCGGATCTCCTCTGGCAGGTCCTTCCAGGGTGTGGTCAGGGCAAAGTGGTATTTCTTGGACAGCGCGTCAAAATACATCCGGGAAATGCCGTCTCCCCGAATGTTGTTCCAGCCGCTTGCCTGGATCGCCCCCTCCAAAATAGAGCGCTCCTCCTCCGGCACCACCAGCGCCGGGTCCACCTTTCTCTGGCTGCCCAGACCCATGCAGGTGGGGCAGGCACCGAAGGGATTGTTGAAGGAGAACATCCGCGGCGTCAGCTCTTCGATGGAAATGCCGCAGTCCTCACAGGCGTAGTTCTGGGAAAAGGTCAGGTCCTGCCCCTCCCGCAGAAGATTTACCAGCACCAGCCCGCCGGAAAGAGCGGAGGCGGTCTCCACGCTGTCCGTCAGCCGCTGGCGGATATCCGGGCGGATGACCAGACGGTCAATGATGATTTCGATGGTGTGCTTTTTGTTCTTTTCCAGCTGAATCTCCTCATCCAGCTCATAGAGGCTTCCGTCCGCCCGCACCCGGACATAGCCGGAGCGGCGGGCATCTTCAAACACCTTGGCATGCTCGCCCTTTTTTCCCCGGATCACCGGAGCCATGACCTGAATGCGAGTCCCCTCCGGCAGTGCCAGCACCTGGTCGATGATCTGGTCAATGGTCTGCTGGCGGATCTCCTTCCCGCACTTGGGACAATGGGGCGTTCCCACCCGCGCCCACAGCAGGCGAAGATAATCGTAGATCTCCGTCACGGTCCCCACGGTAGAGCGTGGGTTTTTGGAGGTGGTCTTCTGGTCGATGGAAATGGCGGGAGACAGACCGTCAATATAATCCACGTCCGGCTTGTCCATCTGCCCCAGGAACATCCGTGCATAGGAGGACAGGCTTTCCACATACCGGCGCTGCCCCTCGGCATAGATGGTATCAAACGCCAGCGAGGACTTGCCCGAGCCGGACAGTCCCGTCAGCACCACCAGCTTGTCCCTTGGAATGGTCACATCAATATTTTTCAGATTATTGGCTCTTGCACCCTTGACAACAATTTTATCCTGCATGGACTGTGGTTCTCCTTATTCTATCGCTGATTCCCCTGTTGCGGCTGCACACGCTGTCAGTCGTCATGATAGCCAAAGCTGCGGACGTAATTGACATTTTCCCGCCAATTTTCCTTGACCTTGACCCAGGTTTCCAGAAATACCTTGGTTCCCATAAACTTTTCCATATCCTGCCGGGCAAGCGAGCTGATACGCTTCAGCATGGCACCCTGCTTGCCAATGATGATGCCCTTGTGGCTGGCTTTTTCACAGTAAATGGTGGCGTCCACGTCCACCACGCCATTGTCCCGCTCGGAGAACTTGGTGATCTCCACTGCCGTGCCGTGCGGAATTTCCTTGTCCAGGCACAGCAGCAGCTTCTCCCGCAGGATCTCACCCATGACCTGCCGCTCCGGCTGGTCAGAAGTCATATCGTCCGGAAAGAGCTGCGGACCCTCCGTAGCGTACTTTGCCAGCTCCTGCATCAGGTCCTCCAGTCCGCTTCCGGAGTGGGCGGAAATGGGGATGATGGCGTCAAATCCGTCCCACGCCTCGTTGTAGGCAGCGATCACCGGCAGCAGCTCGTCCGGCTGCACCGTGTCGATCTTGTTGATGCACAGAATACAGGGAATTTTCTCCTCCCGGATCCGCTGAATCAGTGCCAGCTCCGGCGCGCCCACATGGGCAATGGGTTCAACCAGCAGCAGTGCGCAGTCCACATCAGACAGGCTCGCCGTTACGACCTTTACCATGTAGTCTCCCAGGGCAGACTTCGGCTTATGCAGTCCCGGAGTGTCCATCAGGACATACTGGGTATCTCCCCGGTTCACCACGCCGCAGATTCGGTTCCGGGTGGTCTGCGCCTTGTTGGAAACAATGGCGACCTTTTCGCCCACCAGAGCATTGGTCAGGCTGGACTTACCCACATTGGGGCGTCCGCAGATGGTAATCATGGCTGTCTTTGTAATGTTTGACATAGGTGGTCCTCAACTTTCTTTTGAGCATTTTATTTTTTCGGCGTTTTCCTGCGCCGGGTCTTTCTGTTTATTCCACAATGATATCCGCCGCGCTGCCGCGGGTCGCCTTCAGCAGATCTGCCGGAGCCAGCTCTACCTGCGCGCCGATTTTTCCGGCAGAGACATATACCGTCTCATAATCCTCTACCGTTTTGTGAAACACGGTGGGAAACTGCTTCTTCATTCCAATGGGACTGCAACCGCCCCGGATGTAACCGGTGACGGCGTTGATCTCTGCCACATGCAGCAGCTCAATGGCCTTTTCACCCACGGTCTTCGCCGCCTTCTTCAGGTCCAGATTCTCTGCCACCGGTACCTCAAAAACATAGATTCCCTTAGAAGCTCCCCGGGCAACCAGCGTTTTAAAGCCCCGTGCCGGGTCCTGTCCCAGCGCCTCTGCCACATGGACGCCGTACTCCCGGGTATTCTCGGGTCCATCGCCCTCTTCATAAAAATGTGCGGTATAGGGGATTTTTTTCTGATCCAGTATCCGCATGACATTGGTCTTTTCCTCTTTCTTTTTCATTGCTTTCACCTCTCAGGGAAGGATATCCATACCTGCCCGTCACTTTGCGCCCTTCAGCTCTACGATACGGTCCCGCAGGATGGCGGCATACTCGAACTCCAGCATCTTTGCCGCCTCTTTCATCTCCTGCTCCAGCTTGGCGATCTCTGCCGCCCGCTCCTGGTCTGTCAGCTTCCGTTTCTTTTCCCGCCGTTTTTTGCCGCTCTCCTCACTTCTGGATATCTCCAGCACCTCGCGGACATCCTTGATGATGGTCTTTGGCACAATGCCGTGGGCGCGGTTATAGGAATCCTGAATATCCCGGCGGCGGGCAGTTTCATCCATTGCCGCCCGCATGGACGGCGTGATCTTGTCCGCATACAGAATGACCATTCCGTCCGCGTTTCTCGCCGCCCGTCCGATGGTCTGGATCAGGGAGGTCTCACTGCGCAGGAAGCCCTCTTTATCCGCGTCCAGTACCGCAACCAGAGAGACCTCCGGCAGGTCCAAGCCCTCCCGCAGAAGGTTGATGCCCACCAGCACGTCAAACTCGCCCAGCCGCAGGTCCCGGATAATCTCCATCCGCTCAATGGTCTCCACGTCCGAGTGCATATACCGGACCCGAATACCTGCGTTTTTGAAATATTCCGTCAGGTCCTCCGCCATTTTCTTGGTCAGCGTTGTCACCAGCACCCGCTCTTTCCGCTCCGCCCGGGCATGGATCTCTCCGATCAGGTCGTCGATCTGTCCGTCTACCGGACGGACCTCTACCTTCGGATCCAGCAAGCCCGTGGGGCGGATGACCTGCTCCACGATCTGCCCTGCCCGCGTCCGCTCATACTCTCCCGGTGTGGCGGAAACATAAATTGCCTGATGGATATGCTGCTCAAACTCTTCAAATTTCAACGGACGGTTGTCATAGGCACAGGGCAGGCGGAAGCCGTATTTCACCAGAGAATCCTTTCTGGCGTGGTCACCGTTATACATGGCGCGGACCTGCGGCAGGGTGACATGGCTTTCATCTACAAACAGCAGAAAATCCTTGGGAAAGAAATCCAGCAGCGTCATGGGGGCGCTGCCCTCCGGACGACCGGAGATCACCCGGGAATAATTTTCAATGCCGGTGCAGTAGCCCAGCTCCGTCATCATCTCCATGTCGTATTCCGTCCGCTGGCGGATGCGCTGCGCCTCCACCAGCTGGTTGTTTTCCGTAAAGAACTGCACCCTCTGCTCCAACTCTCTGCGGATCTCCTGTACGGCACGGTCCATCTTCTCCTGCGTGGTCACATAATGGGACGCCGGGTAGATCACTACATGCGCCAGCGTCTTTTCCGCAATTCCGGTAATGGGGTTGAACTCCGAGATCCGGTCGATCTCATCGCCGAAAAACTCCACCCGCACGGCACGGTCCTTGTAATACGCCGGATAGATCTCCACCGTATCGCCCCGGACCCGGAACATATTCCGCTCAAACGCCACATCGTTCCGCTCATAGCGGCTCTGCACCAGCTTTTTCAGAAGCTCGTCCCGGTCATATTCCATGCCTGCCCGCAGCGATACTGCCATACCGGCAAAATCCTCCGGCTCACCCAAGCCGTAAATACAGGAGACTGACGCCACCACGATAACATCCCGCCGCTCCAGCAGTGAGAATGTCGCTGACAGGCGCAGGCGGTCGATCTCCTCATTGGTCGAAGCATCCTTGGCAATGTAGGTGTCGGTATGGGGGATATACGCCTCCGGCTGGTAGTAATCATAGTAGGAGACGAAGTATTCCACCGCATTGTTCGGAAAAAACTCCTTGAACTCAGCGCACAGCTGTGCCGCCAGCGTCTTGTTGTGCGCCAGCACCAGAGTGGGGCGCTGCACCTTTTCAATGACTTTTGCCATTGTAAAGGTCTTTCCGGAACCGGTCACGCCCAGCAGCACCTGCTCGTCCAGTCCGTTCTCCACTCCCTCAGCCAGCCGTGCAATGGCTTCCGGCTGGTCGCCGGAGGGCTGATAGGGGGAAACCACCTCAAACTTCGGCATAAAAGCTTTTCCCCTTTCCCTGTTTTCAGTGCCGTGCCGTCAGCAGACCGGAATCTGCCATCGACACAAAATCGCCATCCGCCACAATGATATGATCCACCAGCGGTACCCCGATGGTGTCCAGCGCGTCCTTTGCCCGCTCCGTGGTCACATAATCCTGCTGGGATGGCAGGGCAATGCCGCTGGGATGATTGTGAGAGAGGATCACCGCGCTGGCGGAGGTCAGCAGCGCGTTTTCCACCAGCTTGCGCAGGCTCAGATCCGCACGGTCCGCGCTGCCCTCGCCCAAACGCTTGCAGGCAAGCAGCTTACCCTTCCGGTCCAGGCACAGCTGGTAAATCACCTCGTCCTTTTCCCCTGCAAACCGCTCCACAAGGTATGCGCCTGCACGGTCTGTGGAATTCAGCACCACGTCCCGTCCCGCGCTGTTCAGGCGGGCTTTTTTCACGCACTCCGGCACCAGCTTCAAAAATACCGCCGCACTCTCCCCCACGCCCTCTACTTTTTGCAGGTCCTCTACCGGGGCAGAAAACACGTTGGAAAGCGACCCGTAGCGCTGGAGCAGCAAATGTGCCGTTTGGTTGGTGTCTCTGCGGGGAATGGCGTAAAACAGCAGCAGCTCCAACGCCTCATGCTCAGCAAAGCCATCCAGTCCGTTTTCCTGAAAGCGCCGGCGCATCTTCTCCCGGTGTCCGTCGTGGATCCCCAAGGCTGCCGCCTCCCCTCTCCATATTTTTCCACCGTTTATCACAGTGTAACCGTAATGTTATATGATAGCACAAATGTTTCATTTTCACAAGTCTTCATTTCTTTTAAAATTCCTGAAAAATCCAGCGGTCCGCCTTGACAAAACCAGAAAAGAAGCATACGATAAATTTGTCAATTTCAATACGTCCGGTAGGTAAGGCTACCACAGGGATATGGGTTGCTGCCGCAGAGTGATGGAGACATCATGAGAGGGTTTGAACAGGCGATATCGAACGGCAAGGTATCATCTAACGCAACTGCACCGCCTTGTGAAGCTAAAGCTTGAACGGTTAGGAATTCTCATTGGAGCCTTGCTTCCAGAGGAGTTCTCCCCATTGTTTCCGGACCCTTGCGGAAACATGAGGAGTTTTTTTATTTTTGCGCCTGTTTTTTCCGAAACCGGCACACCATTCCAGGAAAGGAGGACGCGCGGATGTTAGATCATGAAGAGGAACGGACCGAGCTGCAAGAAAAAATAGAGGACCTGATCGTCCGAAAACGCTATGCCGAGCTGCGTGACCTCCTGCTGCCGTTGGAGGCAGCGGACATCGCCCTGCTGCTGGAGGATCTGGGCGAGGAAGCCATGCCCTTGATCTTCCGCCTGCTGCCAAAGGAATTGGCGGCGGAGGTCTTCGTGGAGCTGGATTCTGACGAGCAGGAGCTGCTGATCCGGGGCTTCTCCAATACTGAGCTGAAGGAAGTGCTAGACGAACTGTATCTGGACGATACCGTGGACATTGTGGAGGAAATGCCAGCCAACGTGGTCAAGCGCATTCTGAAGCACTCCGACCCGGAGATGCGCAAAAGCATCAATGAAATTTTGAAATACCCCGAGGATTCCGCCGGGTCCATCATGACCACGGAATTTCTGGACCTGAAGCGGGACATGACCGTGGAGGATGCCTTCAAGCGAATCCGCCGGAACGGCGCCGACATGGAAACCATCAATATCTGTTATGTAATTGATGTAGGACGCCATCTTCTGGGACTGGTCTCCATCCGGACGCTGCTGCTGTCTGAAGAGGATGCCGTGATTCAGGACATCATGGAGACCAACGTGGTCTCCGTCTCCACGCTGGACGACCAGGAGGATGTGGCGCGCTCCCTCAGCAAATACGACTTTCTGGCATTGCCGGTCGTGGATACGGAAAACCGTCTGGTAGGCATCGTCACGGTAGACGATGCTATGGACGTCCTGCAGGAAGAGGTCACGGAGGATATTGAGAAGATGGCGGCTATCGTCCCCACGGACAAGCCCTATCTGAAAACCGGCGTTTTTGAGACCTTCCGTGCCAGAATTCCATGGCTGCTCCTGTTGATGATTTCCGCCACCTTTACCGGACAGATCATTGCTTCCTTTGAAAACGCCCTGGCAGCCTTTACTGTTCTTACCGCCTATATCCCCATGCTGATGGACACAGGCGGAAACTCCGGCTCTCAGGCATCTGTCACCGTCATCCGCGGCATTTCTCTGAACGAGATTGAATTTTCCGACCTCTTCCACGTCATCTGGAAGGAAATGCGGGTAGGCGTAGTCACCGGAACCGCTCTGGCAGGTGCAAATTTTGTCAAGCTGATGCTGATCGACCGTCTGTTGTTCCACAACCCCGCTGTTACTATCTGGGTCGCCGCTGTCATTTGCCTGACCTTGATCTGCACCGTGTTCTGCGCCAAGCTGGTGGGTAGCACGCTGCCCCTGCTGGCAAAGAAGGTCGGCTTCGACCCGGCAGTCATGGCTTCTCCCTTCATCACCACCATTGTGGACGCCATCTCCCTGCTGATCTACTTCCACTTTGCCTCTGCCATTCTCGGCATTTAAAACGTACCACGCAACAAAAGGGATGCTGTAAGCCCATACAGCATCCCTTTTACTTACTGCTTATCTACACATTTCTCAATATGGAACGCTCTCCGCAAGCCGCAGTATGATTCTCCCACCGGAAACAGCCAAACCGGTCTGCGGGCTGAAATCAAAGCCGATGCTAATCAAAATTTCTGACACGATCAGAACACAATCAGAAATATTGCCCTCTGAAGTCCCTTTTCCAGCACCTGCGGCTTTCCTCTTTCTCATTCACTGTCAATCACGCTGGATCTGCCGGAGCGCGGTGCAGTACGATCCGCCGGAACATCTCCAGCAATCCCTCGTGATGCAGCGCCTTGGGGTCAAAATGCAGTATGCGGACCACCGTTTGCATCAGCAGGCTGATACCAAACATATACATCGCCGTGCCGAAGCCCACAGGTGCGCCCAACGCCCAGCCGATCATCAGCACGATCAATTCCACAGTAAAGCGGGCGGCACCAATGGGCAGCTTAGGGATCTTCCGGTTCAGCGAGACCATCAGAGAATCCCGGGGACCCGCGCCCCACTCCGCGCCTATGTAATAATAGCAGGCAAAGCAGACGATCAGCTGTCCCAACAGCATCATACCCACGCCTGCGGCAAAGCTCTGCATCTCCGGCACCAAATTCAGCCATTCAAACAAATCTACAAATTTTCCAATGATGGTGGCGTTCAGCAGCGTGCCGATGCCAATTTTCTCATGCAGCGCCAAATCCAGTCCGATAACCACCACGCCGATCCACAGCACCGCATCGCCATAGATCATGCCCGTCTTCATAGCAAGCCCCATTCCAAATGCGTCCCAGGGTGCCAGTCCAATATTTGCCTGAATGGTGAAATACATCCCCACTCCTGCCAGAAACAGTCCCCACATCAACCGGAGGAATCGTTTTAAATCTTTCACAGCTGCTCTCCTTGGCGGTTTTTTGCCGAATATGCTCTCATGCTATCCCACCGGAAGCAAATTGTCAATGACGCCACGGAGACTTCGCCGTTTTCTTTTTTCTATGAGCGCATAAATCTGCGGTGTCCGCACAGAATAAACAGCGGCGAAAGCCACTATTACTTTCATCACAGGAGGAATCCATTATGACAAAGGATTGCACCAACGGCGGCTGTCCCTGCACGCCCAACACCAGCATCCACTGCACGGTGAACAACTGCGCCCATCACTGCCAGGAGCAGGATTACTGCGGACTGAACTCCGTTCAGATCGGTACGCATGAGACCAATCCCACCCAGAAGCAGTGCGTGGACTGCGACAGCTTCCAGATGAAGTAATTCCGCCTGCCTCCCGCTCCGCTATGCTCTGGTGCGGGAGGCAGGACCCCTTTTCAGGAGGTATGCCTATGAATGCGACCCGGCGTTCCCGTCTGGCGGGAACTGCCGCCGGCTTTGCCAACGGTTTGTTTGGCGGCGGGGGCGGCATGGTATTTCTTCCCCTGATGAGCCGTTCCTCCGCCCTGTCCCAGCGGCAGCTGTTTGCCACCTGTGTCGCCGTGATCTTTCCCGTCTGCGGTGCTTCCGCCGCTATCTATTTCTTCCGCGCTCAGATTTCCCTGCTTACCGCGCTGCCCTATCTGTTGGGCGGACTTGCCGGAGGATTTCTCGGCGGCAGGTTTTACGGAAAGGTCTCTACCCGGTTTTTAAAATGGCTGTTTGCCGGGTTTTTATTCTATGCCGGAGTGAGGTATCTGCTATGAGCTGGCTTCTGCCCTTTTTGTGCGGACTGGCTTCCGGAACCGTCTCCGCATGGGGTGTCGGCGGCGGGACCATCCTGCTGCTGGTCATGACGCTGTTTCTGGGCGTGGACCAGCGCACGGCGCAGGGCGTCAATCTGCTGTTTTTCCTGCCCACAGCCGCCTCCGCCCTATGGATGCACTGGCGCAACGGCTATTTAGACGCCCCTACCTGGAAAGCCGCCGCACCTTTTGCCGTTTCCGCCGCGCTGCTGGGCGCCTGGATCGCCACCAGCGTAGAGGTAGCGTGGCTGCGCAAGCCCTTCGGCATTTACCTGATTGGCTCCGGTATTCTACTGCTACTGCCCCAAAAAGGAAAAAACAGCTGACCTTTGCGAAGAAGGTCAGCTGTTTTCTGTTTTGCTCTCTCAGTTCATCTGTCTGCTACGGCTGAGGTTGATGGTGCCGTCCTGCATGCTGTTCAGGGAATCCAGGCTCTTCCCGGTTCCCAGTGCCACACAGGAAATGGCATCCTCCGCCACAACGGTGTGAATGCCTGTCCGTGCCGCCACCAGTTTATCAAAGCCGGATACCAAGCTGCCGCCGCCAGTCATCACGATGCCGTTGGTGGAGATATCCGCCACCAACTCGGGAGGCGTCCGTTCCAGAACAGAGTGGATGGTCTCCACGATGCGCTCCACCGGCTCCTCAAAGGCATCCATCATCTCCGTAGAGCTGACGGTGATCACCTTGGGCAGACCGGTCAGCAGGCAGCGACCCTTTACATCCAGTGTCTCTTCCTCTTCCTTGGGGAAAACGCAGCCGATCTTGATCTTCATGTCCTCCGCCGTGCGCTCGCCGATCAGTAGGTTATGCTTGCGGCGCATATACTTTACCACAGCCTCGTTCAGCTGATCACCTGCGATCTTGATGGACGCGGATTCTACCACACCGCTGAGGGAGATCACAGCGATGTCCGCCGTGCCGCCGCCGATATCCACCACCATATGCCCGTCCGGCTTGGAGATATCAATACCCGCGCCGATGGCTGCCGCCACAGGCTCTTCGATCAGGTACGCCTTTCTGGCGCCCGCCTGGATCGCCGCGTCGATCACGGCGCGCTCCTCTACCTCGGTAATACCGGAGGGAACGCACACCAGCAGGCGGGGCTTGATCAGCTGGAAGCCCGCCACCTTGCGGATAAACTCCCGCAGCATCCGCTCCGTCATGTCATAATCGGAGATCACGCCATCCCGCAGAGGACGAATCGCCACAATGTTGCCAGGCGTTCTGCCCAGCATTGCCTGTGCCTCTGTACCGACCTTCAGCAGCTTGCCGGTGTTTTTATCCAGCGCCACCACAGACGGCTCGTTCAAAACAACGCCCTTGCCTTTTACATAAACCAGCACCGATGCGGTTCCCAAGTCGATGCCGATATCCTTACCCATGGACATAACATTCCACCTCATTCGATAATATCTGTATGGGTCCACCGGTCCTTCGGAGGGGTCCGCTCTGGAAGAACCGCCCCCAAGCGGCAGTTCTCACAAAAGCATACCCTGTCCCAAAAACGGATGGTTTTACTCATGAAGCGGCAAAATGCCGCACATAATCGTACAGGATGATTATAGCGGGCAAACAATGGTTTTGCAAGAACATTCTCTGTTCTTTTGCACTTTTTATGTATTTTTTATTTGCTCTGCGGGTCCGTTCTTCCCCTCGGCGGAGCGCCCCTCCCGGGTCCTTGCCAGCGCCATGCAGACCACCTCCGCCGCGCCGGATTGAGAAAGCTCCCGGGCGGCTTCCGCCAGCGTTGCACCAGTGGTCACAATGTCATCGATCAGCAGTATCCGCCGCCCGCGGATCTCCTCCGGATGCAGGGACTGATACACGCCCAGCACGTTCGCCCTTCTCGCCGCCGCGCCGGACAGTCCGGACTGTGCCGGATTGTCCACCGTTTTCCGCAGCAGCTCCTTTGGTCGGGTACTCCATCTCCGGCACGCCGCTTCCGCCAGCAGCTTCGCCTGATCATAGCCCCGCTTCCTCCGGCGGTGCCGGCTGACCGGGGTCCACGTTACGGTGTCGAACGCTCCGGAATAGCGGTCCGCCGCGCACTGTGCCATCAGCTGTCCAAACAGGTCCGCCTTTTCCTCCGCGCCGTTGAATTTGAATCGCAGGATCGCCTCCCGCGCCGCTTCCTCATACCACAGGGGTGCGATACACCGCCAGCCGCCCGGCAGGCGCAGCTCCTGCTCCTCCTCTTCCGTCCAGGGCAAAGCGGCTTCACACCTTTCGCAGATTCCGGAATGCTCCAAAAGCTCGCCGCAGAAGGGACATTTCGGCGGGAACAGCAGATCCAGCAGCGTCTCTGTCAGCCTGCTCACCGTATCTTCCTCCTCTTCTTACCGTGCTTCCTCTACCGGCTCTCCACTGTGGCTCAGCCGCCATTTCAAGCCGGAATACCTCCGGGCGCGGCGGTCGTTCTCCGCCATAGAGCGCACAGCGGAATCATCACCCACCACGATCAGCAGCTCCCGTGCCCGGGTCACCGCTGTATACAGCACGCCCCGCACCATCAAAGACGGTGCGGAGGGCATGGCGCACAGCACCACCGCCCGGTATTCGCTGCCCTGCGCCTTATGTACCGTCATAGCGTACGCCAGGTCGATCTCATTGAGCATTTCCGCCGTATAGGTGGCAATGCGGTCCTCAAACTGGATGGCAAGCCACTCGCCGGAGGGGTCGATCTTCAGGATCTTGCCAACGTCCCCGTTGAACATTCCGGTCCCAACGGTCCCATCGGGCTTTTCCCACACCACATCGTAGTCGTTGCGGGTCTGCATGACCCGGTCCCCCTCCCGGAACAGCCGCTCGCCCCACAGCACCTCCTGCGTCTCTGGAGCCTTGGGATTCAGCGCTGCCTGCAGCAGCTGGTTCAGGCGAATGGTCCCCGCGCCGCCCCGCCGGGTGGGTGTCAGCACCTGGATCTGATCCGCCGGAACCCCCATCTTCTCCGGCAGGCGGGTCCTGCACAGCTCTACCACCGTGGCAACCGCCCGCTCCGCATCCCTGCGGCACAGGAAAAAGAAATCGCTCTGGTCATTGGTCATTCTTGGGGGCTGTCCCAGATTCACAGCGTGGGCATTCCGAATAATGGCGGACTGCTCTGCCTGCCGGAACACCTCCCGCAGAAAGATCGTCTCAATCCGCTGGGAGCGGATCAGGTCCGAAAACACATTCCCCGCCCCCACCGATGGCAGCTGGTCCGCGTCTCCCACCATTACCAGACGGGTCCCGGGGCGCAGCGTCCGCAGCAGGGCGGCAAACAGCGGCAGGTCCACCATAGACATCTCATCAATGATCACGGCGTCTGCCTCCAGCGGCTCCTTCTCCGTTTTGCAGAAGGTCACCTCATGGGTCGCCTCGTTCCAGCTCATGCCCAGCAGGCGGTGAATGGTCGCCGCCTCCATTCCGGTCAGCTCACTCATATGCTTTGCAGCGCGCCCCGTGGGTGCCGCCAGCAGGATATCCAGTCCCATCTTACGGAACAGCGCCACAATGCCCCGTACGGTGGTGGTCTTTCCGGTACCGGGACCACCGGTCAGAATCAGTACTCCGGCGCTGGCAGCCTTTTTTACCGCCTCCCTCTGCTGAGGTGCGTAGGTAATGCCCTGCTCCTGCTGGATCTCCTGTATGGTTTTTTCCACCTGACGTCCCCGGTCCGCGTCCATTGCCAGCAGGGCATTCAGCTTGGCGCAGGCAAATGCCTCCGCCTCGTACAGCCGCCGCAGATAGCATGCTTCTACGTTGGCAACGGTCTCCTGCACAACCGTGCCGCGCCCGATCAGATCGTCCAGTGCCCGGTCCACCAGGTCCTCTCCACAGTCCAGCAGCTGCTGGGTCGCTGCCACCAGCTTTGTCCGCGGAAGGAACACATGTCCGTTGTTCTCATTGTGGCTCAGTTCAAAGGTCACCGCCGCCTGAATACGGCAGTCGCTGTCTGCGGCAAAGCCCATGCTCATGGCGATCTCATCCGTGGTGGAAAATTCCACACCGCAGCGGTCATCGCTGAGAAGGTACGGATTCCTGCGAATGACCTCCATTGCCGCGTCTCCATAGGTCTTCCGGAGGTTCATCGCCAGCACGGGCGGCAGTTCATACTGTGCCAGAAATGCCATCAGCCTCCGCAAGCCCATGTGCTGGCGGAAGCTGGCAGCGATCTCCTGCGCCCGCTTGGCAGTGATGCCCTTCAACAGGCTCAGCCGTTCCGGCTCCTGCTCCAAAACATTCAGCGTATCTCTGCCGAAGCGGGCGACGATCCGCTCCGCTGTGGCAGGTCCCACACCTTTACAGATCCCGGAGCCCAGATAATTGACGATCTCCTCTTCCCCCTCGGGCAGGCGCCGCTCGATCTCCAATGCCCGAAGCTGCTCTCCGTGCTGCGGATGGCTCTCCCATACGCCGTCCACTGCCAGCCGCTCACCCGGCGCCACGCAGGGAATGCAGCCCACCACGGTGATGACCTCGCCCTCCTCTGTGACCAGTCGGAGAACGGTGTAGCCGTTTTCCGGATTTTGAAATATCAGACTGTGAACGGTCCCCTCCCGTGTGGTTCGCTCCTCCATGCTCTCTCCTTATGTCTCTTCCTTCGTCGTTTCTCCGCCCCAAAGCTCAATGCCCCGGTACCGCCCGCAATAATACTCCGCCAGGCGGCGTCCCTCTTCAGTCAAGCCGCAGTCTGCCAGCACAATGGCGGCAGCTGGCAGGCTGGACACCCGGATGCGCAGCAGCTCCCGCAGGTCTTGCTCCATCGCCGGGGCGCTGCCCCGCAGCGGCAGCACCAGCAGCAGCTCCGGATTCCGGCATTTTCCGCTGCCGAACAACGCACCCGCCGCCAGCCAGACACACGCCGCCATGCCCACGGCGATCAGAAACGCCAGCAGACCATCCTGCAACAATTCCATCCCCATCACCTCGGGACAGTGTATGAATGCCTCCCTGTCCGAAGTGACAGCCTGCGCCGGGCTTACCGCTTGGCGTCCAGCTTTTCCAAAATGGTTTCCTCACGCTGGCGCATCTGCGCCTTCATGGGACCCTCGTCCAGATGGTCATAGCCCAGCAGGTGCAGCACCGAATGCACCACCAGATAGGAAAGCTCCCGCCGGTTGGAATGTCCGTATTCCTTCGCCTGCGCCGCCACCCGTTCCATGGAGATCACCATATCCCCCAGCGGGACCAGCCCCGTGCCGGGGTCGGCATCCTCCATTGTGGGTAACTCTCCCGGAGTAAATTCAAACTCCGGGAAGCTCAGCACATCTGTGGGACGGTCCACCTGCCGCATCTCCCGGTTGATCACATGGATCCCCGGATCGTCCGTCAGCAGCACATCGATCTCACAGGGGACCGTTACACCCTGCTCTGCCAGCGCCGTGCGGATGGTCTTGCGGATCAGCGCGCAGTTGCGCTGGTTGGACGCGCCCGGTACGTCCGCTGTTACCGGAATATAGTGGCTTTTTCTCATCGCTTTCCCTTTCCGCCGCCCTTGGCATTTTCATAGTCCTCATACGCCTGCACGATCCGCTGCACCATGACGTGGCGTACCACATCCGCATTGGTCAGCTCACAGATACCAATGCCCTCTACGTTCCGCAGGACCCGCATGGCTTCCTTCAGTCCGGATGCCTTACCGTCCGGCAGATCGATCTGCGTCACATCTCCGGTGATGACGATTTTAGAGCCGAAGCCCAGACGGGTCAGAAACATTTTCATTTGCTCCCGGGAGGTATTCTGCGCCTCATCCAGAATGATGAAGCTGTCGTCCAGCGTCCGTCCGCGCATATACGCCAAGGGCGCTACCTCGATATTGCCCCGCTCCAGATATTTCTGATAGGTCTCTGCCCCCAGCATATCAAACAACGCGTCATACAGCGGGCGCAGGTACGGGTCCACCTTACTCTGCAGGTCGCCGGGCAGGAAGCCCAGCCGCTCGCCAGCCTCTACTGCCGGACGGGTCAGGATAATACGGTTTACCTGCTTGTCCCGGAATGCCTGCACCGCGGCAGCCACCGCCAGATAGGTCTTGCCGGTACCGGCGGGACCTACGCCGATGGTCACGGTGTTGTGCAGCACCGACTGGATATACTGCTTCTGTCCGATGGTCTTGGGCTTTACCGGGCGCCCCTTTGCGGAAATGCACAGCACATCCTGGGTCAGCTGCTCGATCTGGTCCGCTTTTCCGGCGCGGACCAGACCCACCACATAGCGCACATTCTGCTCTCCGATTGATTCTCCCCGTGAGGACAGCGTCAGCAGTGCCTGAACCGCCTTGGCTGCCAGCATGGTGTTCTCCGGCTCGCCATTGATACGCAGCTCACCGTCCCGGTTCACCACCGTCACGGAAAATTCCTGCTCCAGCAGGCGGATGTTTTCGTCAAAGGAGCCGAAAATATTCACCGCCTGCTCCAACCGCTCAATACTGATTCTCTGTTCCAAACTGAAATCACTCCTACACGGCGAAGCTTACTCCGCCTGCTCTTCTGTCAGAATCGGGACCGGTTCACCGATCTGCTCCAGGCATTCCGCTGTCAGCGTCACCTTTATGCGCTCTCCCTCCGGCTTTGCCGTGCAGAGCGTGGAGCAGACACTGCCATAAGCATCCACCTGCCGGTGCAGATACTCCAAAAGGATCTGCTCTCCTGCCTTTTGGGCAGCCTCCGGCGTACGCTTCACCTGCTGGATCTCATAGGTCTGCCAGACCTCCCTTTCCACTGTCACGGGAAGCGGCAGTCCGAACAACGTCCCCTGTGTTCTCGTCCGTATTTTATCACAGTTTTCCACGCCTGTGTTACTATTTCCGTAGAATTTTACACGATGCCTGCCAAAAACCAGCGCCCAGCGGGTCTTTTCCCTGTCGGAGACCTGTTTTTTCTCCACAGTCAGGGGCATTGTCGTGGAAAGAGTATACCATGTCCGCGCCGTCACCGTCCCCATGCCCGCCATCATCCGCGCGCCGTAGGTCTCTGTGTCCTCCATGCCGGAAATGAGGATCTGCCCCTTTTCCACCATCGTTCCCGGCAGCACCATTTTCACGCCGCCCAGCAGATTGACCTCCTTCACCAGCCCCGCCCGCCGTGCCGCCAGATTGCACGGCACACGCTTATCTGCCGGTTCCGGCGCAGGGATCCTCTCTCGCACCTGTACCTGTGCCTGACAGCCGGAGACATTTACCGCGATCCAGCCAAGCTGCGGCAGGTCCAGCAGCACATGATTGCGCAGATCCTCTCCATCCACTGCCAGCCCGAAGGTCCCCAACCCCACGCCGTTTTTCTCCAGCGCGCGTAAAATCTCTTCATCCGTCACCGTGACGTTGCCCTCAATCCGAAAATTCCAGATAAAAAAGGAGCCGAAAAACAGCGCCGCGGCGCAAAACGCGCCGCAGGTCAGAAGGACGTACCGGCGGCGGAACCGCCGCAGAAAATACGGCACACCGCTCCGGTCCACCACCGCTGCCGTGCAGTCCAGCTTCCGGACCGCCTGCCGCAGCACCGCCCAGTCCCGCCGGGTCATGGAGCAGGTAAAGGCAATGGGCGACAGCCAGACCACATCCCAAAACGCCAGCTTCCGTGCGCCGCAGAGATTCAGTATCCGCTCGGGAAAGCCGGACTCGATCCGCAGCCGGACCTCTCCCCGCAGCGCGTTGGTCAGTTTTTCCAGCAGCATTTATCTCACCCATTCCAGCGTATCGATCTGTCCGTTGATGCGCACTTCCTCCGCTGTCATTGCCACTATGTCCAGCCTGCTGCCCCGGACCCGCAGCACACCCCGCACAGTGTTGACGTCGATCTGCTCCTGTGTGTAGGAGAGGATTCCCTCGTGCCGCTCCAGAAACAGCTGCCGGTCCCCGATCATCTCCATATGGGGCATCCCCGCCACAATGTCTGCCGGCAGGTCAAACAGCTCTGCAATGCGGTTCCGCACGGAACCGCCCTGATCCTTGCTCATGGCGTCTCTCACCTCTGTGCCACCTTATGCGCCCGCACCGGATTCCATGCCCGCAGAAAGCCTGTACTTATTTTTCGCCGCCCGCATAGGCTTTTACCGGGAGGGATGCTTGATGAAAAAATCGTGGCAGCCGCCGGTGGTACTGCTGTTGGTCTCCGGTCTGTTCTGGCTGCTGTTGGACGCCAACGATGTCCGCACCGCCGTTATAGGGGGACTTGTCCTGTGTGCTGAATCGGTCATTCCGGCACTGTTCCCCTTTCTGACCGTCTCCTCCCTGCTGCTGTCGCTGGGCTTTGGAGATTTTCTGGCAAAGCGGCTGTCCGGTCTTATGCGGCTGTACCGCATTCCGGGTTCCGGCTCTGCCGCGCTGCTTTTAGGGCTGCTGGGCGGCTATCCCGTGGGCGCCCGCACCGTGGTCCAGCTGGTGGAAAGCCGTCAGCTCTCGCCGGAGGAGGGCGGCAGGCTGCTCTCCTTCTGCAACAACTCCAATCCCGCCTTTCTCATCAACGTTCTGGGAACCGGTGTTTTTCACAGCTTCCGTGCCGGGTGCTGGCTCTGGGGTATCCATGTTTTCTCCGCCCTGCTGTCCGGTCTGCTGTGCTGCCGGATTTTCCACAAGCCGTACTCACTGCAGGAGCATCCCCGGCGAAATCGCCCCTACGCTCTGTTTGTCAGCGTTCATTTCTCCACAGCGCTGGTGCAGGCTGTGGAGACCGCCCTGACTGCCATGCTCAGCGTCTGCGCCTTTGTCACCTTCTTTTATGTGCTGGCGCTGCCCCTGCGGCAGATCCCCGGGATCATGGGAACACTTCTCACTGGATTTCTGGAGTTGTTCTCTGCCACTCCCAGACTCTCTCCCACCGCCGCGGGATGGGTCCTTGCCGCCGGATTGTCCGGATGGGGCGGCTGTTCCGTCCATTGTCAGACCCTTGCCATTCTAAGCGGAAGCGGATTGTCCATGCGCTCCTACCTACTGGGCAAGGGACTTCAGACACTGCTTTCCGCCGTTTTCGCAGGATTACTTTGTCAAATCGCCGTGTTTTAACGCTCTTTTCTAAACAAATCGTAGATTTTCTTTCAAAATATACAAATTGTACTGTGTTTCAACAAAAAAAGCTTCCTCCGCCGTATAGGCAGAGGAAGCCTTTCCGCTCACATTACTTCTTCGCCATTGCCACGGCGGTCTTCAGTGCAATTTCCATCATCTGGGTAAAGCTGGTCTGACGGTCCTCCGCAGGCAGCTCCTCTCCGGTAACGATGCTGTCCGAAATGGTCAACAGGCACAGGGCGCGCTTTCCGGTATATGCCGCATTGCAGTACAGTGCAGCCGACTCCATTTCCGCGCACATGACGCCCATCTTCGCCCAGTCCAGCGTCTCGCCGGAGGCGTCATAGAACACGTCAGAGGACAGCACGTTGCCCACCGGCATCCGGACACCCATCTCCCGGGCAATGCCCACTGCGGTTTCCAGCAGCTCATAGCTGGCAATGGGAGCAAACACGCCAGGCAGCTTATACTGGCGCATATAGTTGGAATCCGTACAGGCTGCCTGTGCCGCAACAATGTCCCGCAGCTTCAGGTCCTTGGTCATTGCACCGGCGGAGCCGATCCGGATGATGTTGTCCACATCATAGAAATGGAACAGCTCGTAGGAGTAGATGCCAATGCTGGGTGCGCCCATACCGGACGCCATCACCGATACCGGCGTTCCCTGATAGGTTCCGGTGTAGCCCTGCACACCACGGACATTGTTCACCAGCTTGGCATCCGTCAGGAAGGTCTCCGCAATGAATTTCGCCCGCAGGGGATCTCCGGGCATCAGAACGGTTTTTGCAAATTCGCCTTTCACAGCGCTGTTATGAGGGGTAGACATGATAGGTTCCTCCTGTCCTGTATTGATTTTCATTTATTCTATTAGATTCTGCTCAAATTGCTCTTATCCGTGTTGGGCGTGCTCCGCCTCCATCGCCTTTACCGCCTTCACGATCCGGCTGGTACCCAGCCGGGATGCACCCAGCTGGATAAAATCCTCCGCATCCTTCAGCGTCGCGATGCCGCCCGCCGCCTTGATCTTCACCTGTGGTCCAATGTGCGCGGCAAACAGGGCGACGTCCTCCCGGGTAGCTCCTCCGCCGCCAAAGCCTGTGGAGGTTTTGATATAATCCGCACCGGACTCCGTTACGATTTCACAGAGCCTGAGCTTTTCCTCCTGCGTCAGCAGGCACGTCTCAATGATGACCTTCAGCACATGGCTGCCACAGGCGGACTTCACCGCTTGGATCTCCTCCAGCAGCTCCTGCCACCTGCAATCCTTCACCCAGCCCAGCTGGATCACCATGTCGATCTCCGCCGCGCCGTTTTTTATGGCGTCTGCCGCCATGAAGCACTTCGCCGCCGTGGTGTCATATCCGTTGGGAAAGCCGATCACCGTACAGATCGGCAGCTTGCCCTGAACATATTCCGCCGCCTGACGGACATAAACTGCCGGGATGCAGACGCTGGCGCAGCCGTACCTCATTCCGTCCTGGCAGACCGTGCGGATCTCCTCCCAGGTCGCTGTCTGTGCCAGCAGCGTGTGGTCACAGCGGGATAATATTTCCTTGATCTCCATTTCTGTTCTCTCCTTTACTTTCCACGGGGATCCAGACCCGCTTTTCTCCCTGCCGGACGCAGCGGATACTCCCCTGCGCTGCCAGATGGTCCAGGTGGGACAGGGCTTCTCCCACGGCAAAAAACTTCTGCGTCAGCGGGAAATCCTCCCAGCTGCGGCAGCGGATCTGCCAGCGCATGGCTCCCGCGATCCGGTATGCTGTCATGCCGGGCTGATTGGTCACCACCGCCAGCGTGTCCCGCAGCCGCTTTTCGTGATGTGCCAGCAGCTCTGACACCCGATTCTGAAACACACCCGTGTCATGGCGGTGCGCGGGCAGCACCGTCTGAACCGGCAGGTTCTGCATTTTCCGCAGGCTGGTCAGATAGCTGCCCAGAGCATCCGGCATATCCTCCCAGCGGCAGATGTTCGGACTGATATGGAACAGCACATGGTCGCCGGAAAACAGCAACTGCCGCCCGGCATCATACAGGCACATATGCCCCGGTGTGTGTCCCGGCGTTTCCACGCATTGCAGGGCATAGCCGCCGTAGTGCAGCACCTCGCCGTCCCGGACGTAGGTGTAATCCTCAAAAATTCCGGGAGCCATCTCCTTGGCAGGATTGGTTCCCCACAGCTGATCCATCTCCTCCCGGGAAAAGCCCTCGAAAATATACTCCCGGTTGCGCTGCTCCCAGAACCGCTCCCGTCCCCGGGAGGACAGCGCCTCACCATCCACCCGGCTGATGTAGATCCGGCAGCCGGGGCGGTGCAGCTCTGTGGACAGTCCCGAGTGGTCGCTGTGCAGGTGCGTCAGAAAAATATCCGTCTTCTCCAGATCCACACCCAGCTCATCCAGCTGACGGTACATCGCCTCCCGGCAGGGATCCTCCCGAAATCCGGTGTCAATGAGCAGATTCCGTTCTCCTGTGATCAAATAGCTGTTCAGATTTTTTAACGGGCTGCCCACCAACGGAATATCCAGTTGGTACAATCCCTCGCCGATCCGTTCTGCCATGCCGTTGTCCTTTCTGTTGATTTGTTTATTTTATCAGAATCGCCGGACACTGTCCAGTGTCCACTTGTAAAACCGCACCGGCAGTGCTAAAATAGGCGGTATCTGCTGGAATTCCAGCAGCTTTTCCCATTGCACACCCCGTTTTGACCACTTTGGAGGACTTTTATGAAAAAACAAATTCTGGCGCTTTTCTCTGCTTTGACCCTGCTGTTTGCCGCGCTGCCCACTGCCTATGCATATGCCGGAGAGACCCAGCGCACTGCCGATACGCTCTCCACCCTTGGGCTGGTACAGCCGGCGGAGGATTACCGCCTGTCCGCTCCCGCCACCCGTGCCCACGCTGTCACGATGCTGGTCCGTCTGGCAGGCGCGGAAAAGACCGCCGCTTCCACCAACTGGATCTCCGGCTTTACGGACCTGCCCGTCTGGGTCGTTCCGGCAGTCACTTACGCTTCCCGGCAGGGCTGGGTCTCCGGCATCACAGCCACCCGGTTCGCCCCGGAGCAGACTGTCACCGCCAACGCCTACTGCACCTTCCTGCTGCGGATGCTGGGCTACCGCGACAATGACGGAGACTTCTCCGTATCCAGCGCCGCCCTGTTTGCCCAGCGGATTGGTCTCACCGCCCGCGCCTACAGCGGCACCCTGACCCGCGGTGACCTGTTCCAGATCACGCTGGACGCCCTGACCTTCCCTTACAAGGGAACGGAGGAAACTATCCTGTCCCGGCTGACCTCTTCCGGCGCGGTATCCTCTTCCGCCGCCAACGCGCTGGGGCTCCTTTCTCCGGAGCTGACTGCCCGGCAGGTTGCCGACCGGTATCTGTCCGCCGTGTTCCAGCTGGAATGCTATGAAACGGAGGAAGAAATTCAGAAGGGGACCTCCTCTGCCGATGCCAGCGGCTTCTTTATCTCCTCTGACGGTCTCGCCGTGACCAACTACCATTCCATTTCCGGCGCTATTTACGCCACCGCTACCCTGTCTACCGGAGAAGTCTTTCCCGTGGAACGGGTCCTGTTTTATGACACTGCGGCAGATGCAGCCGTACTTCAGATCTCCCGGACGCCGCTGAACGGAACCCCCGTCTCCGCGTTCTCCTTCCTGCCGATGGTCTCTGCGCAGACCGTCCGCGCCGGTGACCCTGTGTATACCCTGGGCAATCCTCTGGGGCTGGGACTCGCCATTTCCTCCGGTATCGTCAGCGATCCCACCCGGCATGTAGAGCGCTACTCCAATCCCTGCATCATGGATACGGCGGACATCTCCCAGGGGTCCAGCGGCGGCGCACTGCTGAATGTCTATGGTCAAGTCATCGGCATCACCTCCGGTGCCTTCTCCTATGGAAACAACATGTATCTGGCGGTTCCCATTGATGTAATTCTGAAGGCGGATCTAACCGCAGACAGCGCCACCCTCGCCGAGGTCGCCGCCCGAGAAGCCGCAGCCGCCAAGAAGTAACCTCCTTTTTTCAAAAAAGCAGCGGAGGAACGTTAAACAAGCGTTCCTCCGCTGCTTTTCTTTTTAATGTGACAGGATAAAGCTGCGCAGCTCCTCCGCCGTATGGACCACAGCCACGGCGCCCGCCTGCTCCAGCTCTCCCGGCGCAGCATAGCCAAAAAACTCTACACCCACGCAGTCGATCCCGCACTCCTTAGCGCCCAGAACATCAAACTTCCGGTCTCCCACCATCAGCACCTGGGGCTTGTCCGCATCGGTCAGATGCAGACGGCGGAATACCTCCCGGATAACATCCGCCTTTCCCCAGTCGCTCAGAGGCGGGCTTCCGGCAATGGTCGCCATAGACGGGGCAAAGCCAAAGCGCTCACAGATGGGGTGGCACAGCTCCTCCGGCTTGGAGGATGCCAGCGCCACGGTATAGCCACGCTCATTCAACTCTGCGCACAGCTCCCGCAATCCTGGTGCCGGGGCGTTTTCAAACTTTCCAATCGGTACATACCGTTCCCGGAAGGTCCGCATCCCCGTAGCAGCTTCTTCCTCCGTAAAATGGCTGAATTCGATAAAAGAATCCTGTAAAGGAGGACCGATGAACTTGATGAGCGTCTCCTCATCCGGCACCGGCTTTCCCATCTTTTCAAACGCATACCGCAGACTGTTCAAAATTCCCTCTTTGGAATCTGTCAGCGTCCCGTCCAAATCAAACAGAATATAACGATACATCATACCACCTCATTTTTCACAGACAAAGTCTACCATGATTTTCGCCCCACTGCAAGAATGGATTTTCCAAGGGATATGCAGAGCATAACAGAAGGTCGTTGGAACACCCTTCCAGCGACCTTCATCCATTGTTGCCCTTATTCATTTCCCGCAATTCGTTCACAATCATCGTGACAGCCTCTATTTGGGTATCCGTAAGACCATCTGCATTGATTGTACGATTATTGGACGCACCCAAAAGATAATCCGTACTTACGCCAAACAGCCGCGCCATTTGCAATAATACATCATACGGCGGTAAATGTACCTCATTTTCATAGGAACTGATTACCGATTTAGAGACGCCAAGTTGTTTCGCCAACGCAATCTGTGAAATATTTCTTTGATTGCGAAGCTGCTTCAATTTCGTGCCAATATCAGGTAAGTACACGATTCGCACCTCTTTTTCCTGCAACTGTGGACATTGTACCGGAAATATAGACACTATTAGTTGATTTTATCCTGAAATAATTGACTTTCCAGTTTTTATGCTTTATAATCACACATAAAGCTAATATAAGAGGGTCATCCTGTGCAGAAAAAATATCTTTACAATTCATCTACTGGCAAGCTGCATATCGTCGGGCATTGTCCGGCTTCAAAATATCCCCCTTATCATGCGAAATATTTCAGTACCGAGAATGAGGCACTTGCTTATGATGGAAGGGCAGTCAGTATGTGCAAAATTTGCATGCGTAAACGGGAACGGGAGGTAACATAACATCATGGAAGAAAAAATATTGATCAAGGGAAATGCACAGGGCTTCAAGTCTATTCCAGTAGTCATCCTTCTGTTGGGACTGATCTTAAGTGTAGGCGTAAGCTACATGATCACTGTTCCATATAGTGAAGACTATATGCTTCCATTTACAATCACTGGCGGAGCAATTTTGATGATCTGTGGGATCGTATTACTCCTATATGTAAATAACTGTGAGATCGTAGTTACAGATAAACGGATCTATGGTAAAGCTGCTTTTGGAGTCAGAGTGGACATTCCAGCAGACAGCATTTCCGCAGTTGGGACGATCACTCTCTTTCATGGTATATCTGTCGCGAGCTCATCCGGGAAAATCAAATTTCTGTATATATCCAACGCAAATGAAATCCATAAGGTGATCAGTGATATTCTGATCAATCGACAGCCCCATCGTGAGCGTGATCTTCCTCTTTCAGATACGGCGGAGGAATTGAAAAAATACAAGGAGCTACTGGATAGCGGCGCTATTACACAAGACGAATTCAGCGCAAAGAAAAAGCAGCTGCTTGGACTGTAATTCTACATATTTACAGAGTGGGACAAATGTCCCGCTCTTGTTCGGCATACAGCGAAAGAATGGATAAGGATGGTGTAAAATGAACTGTTCCAAAAATCAAAAAAGCATCCAAAAGGGATTATGTATGGTACTGTCCGTACTGTGCATTCTGACCCTTGCTGCCTGCGGCAAAACAGAGGGAGCACAGCAAAACGCAGCATCCAAGGACAGTATAAACATACTGGGAGCCTTTATTTTGAATCCCGCAGACAATTTAGATCTGTCTGCGGAAGGTCTGGATGCCATACAGCGCTATTTTTTAGTTGTATTTGATGTAACGAACAATAGTGATGCCAACGAGGAACTCTCTTTCTCTGCAAATTCCATCCAACTGACAATGAACAAAACCAATACATATGAGCAGCTTTCCGCTAACAGCGGTGTGAGATTGCGGAGTTTTCTGGAAAACTGCGGTTATGCTGTTTCAACCAGCTATGGAACGCTTTGGGGTGGAAGTGAAACCGTGCGGATGTGTGCGGCTTTTGCAATTAACGGAAATGACATAAAGGATAACTGCACGGCAGTTCTGGATTTCCGCCTGTCGAATCATATCAAAGCTTCTGTTGATTTGACTGCGGATGATATTCAGCCAATCAGTCTGTTTGATGACATCTTTACGGTGGAAGAAAATGCTGACGCTTATCAACTCATCCATTCTGTAAAGGTCAGAACACAGATGTGCAAAACAGCGCTCGAAACAGCGTCACAGGCAGAACATAACGGCAATACAGTCGTGCGAATGGTCCAGCTTGCGCTTTGCAACGCAATTTTTTCAGAAGAAACAACTTGGGGTGTGTCTTGTGACGGTTTGACCGTAAGTGACGAGCTTCCGCAATTTTCGCTGGACGCTGTCCGGCTTGCGTCACCAAATGATGCGGATGCGATTGAATCAATAAGCAGCAATATCGCAATCATGATAGAGGAGTTGGACAAGGACGCGCCAGATTATGATGCCGTTAATACTGCACAGCGTG
Organism: uncultured Dysosmobacter sp.; assembly: GCA_934565855.1. Lineage (GTDB taxonomy): Bacteria > Bacillota > Clostridia > Oscillospirales > Oscillospiraceae > Oscillibacter. The sequence goes on along the minus strand of CAKTIO010000004.1, from coordinate 185,468 downwards.
CGGCTTATAATACGCTGACAAAAATGGTGGCTGAGTAATTTTGAGAAAATGACATATGCCTGTATTAAGCGCACAGATTTTTGCAATCTGTGCGCTTTTTCTTTTGCTATGTAAAAATTCCTTGGTTATAACCACAAAATCGGACACAGTTTGCACAGTACCCGTTTCTCTTGTGCAAATATATCCGGCGGCGGACACAGACGGGACACGCGGAATGCAAAAAGAGAGGGAACAGGTTTCCCTGTTCCCTCTCTAAAGGTTCTGATTTTTGCGGAGATTACTTACCGAAGTAACGCTTCAGCAGGCCCTCGAAAGCCTTGCCGTGGCGGGCTTCGTCGCGTGCCATCTCATGCACGGTGTCATGAATGGCATCCAGATTATACTTCTTTGCCAGCTTTGCCAGCTCAAACTTGCCAGCGGTAGCACCGTTCTCTGCGTCAACACGCATCTCCAGATTCTTCTTGGTGGAGTCGGTGATTACCTCGCCCAGCAGCTCCGCAAACTTTGCGGCATGCTCAGCCTCTTCCAGTGCGGCACGGCGCCAATACTCACCGATTTCGGGATAACCCTCACGATAAGCAACGCGAGCCATTGCCAGATACATGCCCACTTCGGAGCACTCGCCGTTAAAGTTGGCGCGCAGTCCCTCGACGATCTCCTTCTGGACCTCTTCCGGCACGTCTGCGCCAAAGGTCTTACCTACGCCGACAACATGCTCCGCAGCCCAGGTCTTGTCCTCCTTCTGCTCTGTGAACTTGGAACCGTCCACGCCGCACTGGGGGCACTTCTCGGGGGGAACGTCGCCTTCATGAACATAACCGCAAACCGGGCAAACCCACTTTTTCATAATAAAAAACCTCCTGTAATGATATGTATCGGATGATGATTGTTTGTGATTGTTTGTTTGGGATGATTTGATTATAGCGGAAAGCCCCGCATTTTAACAGTAGCATATGCAACAATTTTCACTTTTTTCTGTGAATTTTCTGTGCATGCCCTTCCTCTGTTTATGGGTAAAGAAAAACCGCTCCCATCGAAGCGGTTTTTCTGAAAATTTTCGGTCCTTTGCCGCATTTGGGCTGCGGCGGGAACCCTGGTGAGAATTGTCGAAGAAAGCCTTACTCCTTCTCTGCCAACGCCTTTGCCTCGGCGATTGCCTTCTCCTGCGCTGCGGGCGGGCAATCCTCGTAGCGTACAAAGTGGAACACAAAGGTACCGCGGCTCTGGGTCATGGACCGCAGGTCGATGGCATAGGTACCCATTTCTGCCATAGGAACCTCCGCAGTGATGACCTGCTCGCCATCTCCGGTGGGATCCATACCCATCACTCTGCCGCGCCGCTTGTTCAGGTCGCCGATCACATCGCCCATATAGCTGTCAGGCACCGTGACCTTCAACTCGCCTACCGGCTCCAGCAACACGGGGCTTGCCTCCGGCAGAGCCGCCTTGAATGCCAGCTGTGCCGCTGTCTTGAACGCGATTTCGGAAGAGTCCACCGGATGGTAGGAGCCATCGTACAAAACCGCCTTCAGGTTCACCACGGGGTAGCCTGCCAGCGGTCCATGCACGCAAGCCTCCCGCAGACCCTTTTCCACTGCCGGGAAGAAGTTCTTCGGCACGCTGCCGCCGAACACCTCCTCGGCAAAGATCATATCATCGCTTTCGCTCTGCGGTTCAAAGCGGATCCACACATCACCGAACTGACCGCTACCGCCAGTCTGCTTCTTATGCCGCCCCTGCTTCTGCACCGTCTTGCGAATCTTCTCACGGTATGCCACACGGGTGGGCTTCAGCTCCGCCTCTACATTAAAGCGGCTGCGCAGCTTGCTGACCAGCACATCCACCTGCATATCACCAGCGGCGGACAGCACCATCTGATGGGTCTCGGCGTTGTTGGTCACGGTAAAGGTGGGGTCCTCCTCGTTCAGGCGGAGCAATCCCTGCGCGATCTTGTCCTCCTGTCCGCGGGTCTTGGGTACGATTGCCACTGAATAGCACGGCTCTGCAAAGGGAATGCCCTTCAGGGACACGACCTTGCGGGCATCGCACAGCGTATCGCCGGTCTTGACCTTTTCCATCTTGCCGATGGCGCCGATATCGCCGCAGGTCAGCTCCTTGACCTCAGTTGCCTTCTTACCGCGCATAATATACAGTCTGCCCAGCTTTTCCGCGTTTCCGGTACGGCTGTCCGTCAGAGTCATATCCGGAGTCAATACGCCGGAGAGGACCTTGACAAAGGAATACTTTCCGTACTGGTCGGACACTGTTTTGAAAACGAATGCCGTGGGAACACCGCCGGGAGACACCACGAATTCCTCTGTCTCACCGTCCTGACGGGTCGCCTTATGGTAGTTGCCCTCCATCGGGTTGGGCAGCAGATCCACAATATAATCCATCAGCATCAGGCTGCCCATGCAGGTGACCGCGCTGCCGCACAGCACCGGGAACAGGCTCAGCTCCTCCACGCCCTGATGCAGTCCCTTGATCATCTCCGCGTAGGTAAAGTCCTCTCCATCGAAGAACTTGTTCATGAATTCCTCGCTGGTCTCCGCCACAGACTCCTTCAGTGCGTCGTTAAACTCCGTGATGACTTCCAGCTTGTCCTCGGGAACCTCGATCTCCACGCGCTTGAGATCCTGCATCTCATAGGCACGCTTATTCAGCACATCAATGATGCCGGTGACCTTTTTATTCTCGTCCCAGATCGGCACTACCACCGGAGCGATTTTTTTGCCGAACCGCTCCCGCAGGGCTTCAAAGGTGGCATTATAATCGCTGTTGTCCTCGTCCGTTTTGGAAATATAAATAAAGCGGGGCATATTGCGCGCCTCGCAGTACTTCCATGCCTTCTCCAGCCCCACAGAGATTCCGTCCTTCGCCGAGCAGACGATGATTGCCGCGTCCGCCGCGCGCAAAGCCTCCATCACCTCTCCGGAAAAGTCAAATGCGCCCGGGGTGTCCAGCACATTGATCCGGCAGCCCTTGTACTCCAGCGGCGCCACCGCAGTGGAAATGGAAATTTTCCGCTTGATCTCCTCAGCGTCATAATCACAGACGGTATTTCCGTCGGCGATCTTACCCATGCGCTCAATGGCGCCGGTCATATAGAGCAGGCTCTCCGTCAGGGCAGTTTTTCCGTTTCCACTGTGTCCCAACAGACAGACATTGCGGATGTTTTGTACAGAATAGCTCATGATAATCCACTCCTTATGTTTGGGTATTCGCTCCACTCCGGCATATGCCGCAGCTCAGGCTGGCATGGATTTTTTCCACGCTTCATGTAGAAATTATACAACAACCATCCGCTTAATACAACACGAATTGTGGCATTTTTCACATTTTGGCTATGTGGTCAAATTTCCTCTGTAAATTTTGACCGTCTGGGCAAAAAAATCCCCGCCGGAGAATACCGGGTGGTCGTAAAACAGTAAAATCAAAAAATGGTGAAAACCTTGTGTTTTCAAGGGGCGGCGTGACTTCGGTCACGCCGTTTCCTTTTCAATCAGCTCATTCAGAGGGATAAACCCCAGTCCGTCATACTTGATATGGATGTGCTGCACCCGCTTACCGCTGGATTTGTCCGGTGCGTCCACATAGATGGCAGACACCAGCTCACGCAGCGCATAGCCGTCCAGTTCTTCAATGCCGACATACTTGTGCGCTTTCTGAATGAACTTTTCAATGTTTTCGTTCTGTCGTTCCTGTACTTCAATCTCCTGCTGCAAGGTGATCGCTTCCGCTTCCAACTGCTTCTGCTCCGCTTCATAGGTCTGGCTCAGCATATCATAGCGTTCATCCGTCAGCCGCCCGCTGGCATTGTCCTCGTAAATCTTGATGAACAGCCGTTTCAGTTCGGCAATGCGCCGCTCGTTGCTTTCCAGACGCTTTCTGCGGATGCGGACTTGCTCACAGCTTTCCACACGGAGCTGTTCCTCCATGATCGTGCGGAAATAATCTTCGTGCCGTAGGATATACCCCATAACTGCCTGGATGTGCTTGAGAACCAGCCGCTCCAACACCTTGACGCGAATGAAATGCCCACTGCATTTCTCTTTGTGCTTGCGGTGCAGCGAGCAGTCAAAGAAATCCTGATCGAAATCGCCGTTGTTTGACGAACCGTACAGCATTTTGGAGCCGCAGTCCGCACAATAGACAAGTCCGGAGAAAATGCTGCTTCTTCCCGTGCGGGTCATCCGGTGCCGCTGCTGGCGAATCTCCTGCACCTTTTCAAACACATCATCGTCGATAATGCGCTCATGCGTGTTGAGAAAGATTGCTCGTTTCTCAACAGGTGTCTCCCGCTGCTTCTTGTCCCAGATGGAATTGGTGTAGGTCTTGAAGTTGACGGTGCAGCCTGTGTACTCCCGGCGTTCAAGAATCCTGACAACTGTGCTGTCACCCCAGCTATACGGGTCTTCCGGCTTCTTATTGGGACTTTTGATCCCCTGTAACGTCTTGTAGGCAGTCGGTGTCAATACCTTGTCTGCTTTCAGTTGGTTCGCAATCTGCTGCGGGCCTCTGCCCTCCATACACATGGAAAAAATGCGCTTCACCACATCGGCGGCAACCGGATCAACCTTCCAGCGGTTCGAATTTTCCGGGTCTTTCAGATAACCGTAGGGAACATTAGTTGTCAGCGGAATCCCGCGCTCACCCTTCGCCTTTTTGACAGCGCGGATCTTGCGGCTGGTATCCCGCGCATAAAACTCGTTGAACCAGTTCTTGATACCTGCAAAATCGTTGTCGGTACTGTTGGGATCAATGGTGTCAAAGTTGTCGTTGATGGCAATGTAGCGGACACCGTACTGCGGAAAGGTGAAGTTGGTGTAAAGCCCTGTCAGCGCGGAATTACGCCCCAGTCTGGATAGGTCTTTCGTGCAGCAGACCGCCACTCTGCCCGCTTCGATCTCCGCAAGCATCGCTTGAAAACCGGGGCGGTCATAGGTAACACCGCTCACGCCATCATCCACAAAGAATGTGGGGTTAGGGAAATGGTGTTCCCGCGCATACCTCAAAAGCATATCCTTCTGATTTTCAATGGACAAAGACTCGCCAGCTCGTTCATCCTCCTGCGAAAGACGGCAGTAGAGTGCTGTGATTTTGTTTGTTGCTCCGTTCATTTCTGAATCCTCCTTTGGTGGAGCAACTGTCAGTACAGGATTGGTTGCCTCTATTGTACCAAGAGACTGGATATTTGTCATTCAGAATCCTCCATCTTTTCTGTGAACTTTTTGCTGGTGATACGCTCCAACTTGCGGACAAAGCTCTCTGTTCCCTCATAGCTGCCCGTGACGCTATAAACCGTACCGTGAATGACCTCGGTGACGGTCAATTCGGGGATCCAGAAAGCGGACAGATTTTTCACGCAGAGATGCCCGTCCTCGTTAAAGCAGCAGTTGCGCCGTGGATGATCGGGCGGCAATGGCTGCGGTTTCAGGTACGGGTCTGGATTGGAGAAGTAATATTCCACTGGCTCGTCGTGGTCTGCCTTTTCCCATTCCTCGATTTCTGCCAACAGCTCAGGGTCGATCTCGTGTTCAAATTGCTTATCGGTGTTCATAAGTGTCTCCTGTATTTCTAATCAAATTAGTGTTCGATTTCTTGCTTTTTCTGCCGCGTCGCGGCATTCTGGCGCTCCCGCTCATGCTGCACCTCGTAGATGTTGTAGTGAATCGCCCAGAGCTTTTTCGCGTCGGCATGGAGCGGCGAAAGCTCCGTTTGAATGTCTTTGTATTCCTGCTCCAACTGCTCCCGTTCTTTGCGCCATGCGGCGATGGGCAGCTTGCCGTCCTTGAAATACGGTTTCAGCTTGCGCTCTGCCATGTAGAATGTCCGCAGTTCCTCATCGTGTTCAGTTTTGTACTTCTGCCGGGATTTCTCAAAACGAATGGATTTCAGCTTGTCCGCAGCGGGCTTGCCGGACTTGTAGTAGTCCACCATACGCAGCAGCTCGTCCGCCTCTTTGATGCGGCCTTGCTTTGCCGATGCCGATTTTTTCAGCATGTCGATCTTGTCCTGCATGGTGTGGAGCGTATTTTCCAGATCATCCACGGTGTAAAGTTTTTTAGATTGCAGAAAGCTGAACGCCTCGGCGTAACGCTGCAAATCGGCGTTCTTCGCCTTATTGCTATACGCGCCCTTGTTGCGGATGCTGCAATGCAGCGCCAGCAGATCATTCAGCATGGGCGGCTGGGGCTTGGCAAGCTCAGCTTTTACATCTTTCAGCCAACCGATCAGCGCGGCGACTTTCTCTTTTGCCTCCCGCAGCAGCGCGTTGGTTTTCCGAATGAAGCGGTTGAGATCGCCCTTGTCGGTACGGATGCTCTTTGCTTCCATCGCCCGGACGGTGGGGCCTTCGTGCTGGGTGGGGATTTGCTCCACACCCTGACGGGCAAAGCTGCGGTGGTCAATGCGGCAATCCAAGCCTTTTTTGGCAAACTTGGCATTGCACAGTTCAGCCCATGCCTGCCGCCACACTTCCAGCGTTTCCGGTTTGCCCCAATCTGTCGTAGAAACGGCGTTGAACACATAATTACCTGCCTCATCCAGAACGCGCTCTCCATGCTCATCCAGCACATATTCCCGCCACTGTTTCTTGCCCCACCTGCCGTCCGGTTCCATAGGGCGAATCGGACACATGACGTGAAAATGCGGATTGGAAATGCCGCCGTCCTCTTTGTCCGGCTGATGCACGGCAAAGTCCACCACCATGCCGCGGCTCACAAGATTGTCTAATAAAAATTGCCTTGCAAGGTCGATGTTCTCCTGCATGGAAAACTCGTTCTGCAAGGCAATGTCAAAGCTATATGCAAGCTGGGCTTTCTTGCCGCGCTCGGCTTTTTCTACGGCGTTCCAGAGCGTTTCACGGTCTGCGTACTCTGGCGGCGCGTGGGAGGGCAGCAGAATTTCAGAGCAGATCACGCCGCCCTTGCGGGTGTAGTCGCTGTCTTCGCCGTAATACTCACTGTGCAGCTTTTCTCCGGCTCGGTAGGCGGCAGCAGCCACGGCAGATTGTCCCGCGCTGCGCTTGATCTGCGTCACATGGAAATGAAAAAGTGCGATGGTCAGTCACCTCCTGCGCGGTTACTACCCGCTTCCATGAGCAGTCTTTGCGCCTCTGGCAGCGCAAAGACCTGTTCGGCAAAGGCGTAAAACTCGGTCTCGCTCAAATCTTTCGTCTGTGGTGCGACGCTCTCAATCGCTGCACCGCGAGTGATAAGCCGGTGCGCCCGCTTGCGCCGATCTCCCTTTTCGTAGTAGGCAGCGCGGTTTTCGAGGCGCTGGATTTTGTGCTGCTCCTGCGCAAGCTGTCGCTCGACCTTCTCTTTTTCCGCTTGCAGCTTTTCAATTTCTTTTTCGTGCATGATCTTGACCTCCTGACCAATGTAAAAATAGATACAAAAAGACCGCCTACGTTTTCGGTAGACGGTCTGACACGGGATAGATTTTTCAGACTTTGCGGCAGAAATGGTCTGCGCCAGCAGACTGTTTCCGCTGCAAAGTGCGCTGGGATAGCTGCTGTGGCAGCGCAAGGGGTGCAGCCCCTTGTACGGAACAAAGTGACGCAAAACAGCCCGGACATTCAAACGTCCGGGCTGTCTGCCTCGCAGAGCGCACATACTCCCGTCAGGGGAGTATAGAAGTGCGCCCTTGTTACCAAGGGATTATTTGATGGAAATCTGCTCACCATCAACAATAATGCGATCACTTAGCACATTCAGTGCAGCATCCATCGCCTCATTGATGGCTTTGCCAACACGTGTCACTCCGCATTGAGCAGCCAAAGAACGGTACAGCCCGCTCTTATCGGCAGTTACATTTTGTTTCAGAATCTCAAACATTCCAGCGGCTAATTCCTCTGGCGCAATTTGTTTGATGTCACGCTCAACATCGCCCGGACCTCTGAACTGAATCTCTTTTCCGTTTTCCAGATACAAGAATCCATTTCTGCGGATAATACCGTAACGCTGGTAGCCGTACATCTGCTGTTCGTAGGCTCTCTGTACGACATTCGTAACCTTTTCACGGTCAAAATACCACACGATGCGCTTTAGAAACAAATCTTCTGATAGAGGTGCCTCCACTTCCAAAATTTCCTTAACGATTGCCTTGAAATCGCTGTAATGATGACGTCGGCAAACCTCAAAAAAATCTGCCGCCTTATACGCAGGAAATTCAAAATGCTTTTCAACTGCAACCTCTTCAAATGTTTCTGTTGGCTGACTGTCGATTTGTTTTACTTCTACTTTTGTTGGATTTTTGACTGCATCCGCAGCCGCCTCCAAAAGCCGAAGCTGTTCAACCGATTTGTTTCTGAACCAGTCCGTAGACCAGATGCGATAGAATTTCCAACCCATGCGCTCCAAAATCTCTTGCCGTAGACGGTCGCGGTCACGCGCATTTTTGGATGAGTGATACGTTGCACCATCGCACTCAATCGCAAGCACATAATCAGAACTATCCGGCAACTTCAAGCCGAGATCAATACGAAATCCAGAGCAGCCGACTTGTGTATCTACTGCAAATCCTTTGGATCTCAGATAGTCGCATACCTCAAGTTCAAAATCGGAATCGAATTGCTCAAATGGGCTGACGGAAATTGCCCGTTCCAGCGCAACGCTGCCATTTTCGGCATAATCGAGGTATTCACGAAGTAGCTTTGCCCCTTCTGCGGATGTATGCTTCAAGTCAATGTCCGTATAGTGCATGGAAGAAACCAGTTGGACATTGCATTTTGCACGGGTAACGGCAACATTCAGCCTTCGTTCACCTCCGGCACGGTTCAAAGGACCGAAATTATGCAGCAAACGTCCTTGCGCATCAATGCCATAGGCAATACTGAAAATGATCGTATCTCTTTCGTCGCCCTGCACAGTTTCAAGGTTCTTGATAAAGAACGGCTCATTTCCATCGTTCTTGAAGAAATACTCTTTTTCTGGCGTGCTTTGCCGCCGCTTAGAAAGCAATTTATCAATCAAGTCCTGTTGTGCTACGCTGAACGCAACTACGCCAAGACTGCGGTTCGGGTATTTCTCAATATTCTGATAAATCAGGTCAACAATGAACTCCGCTTCCTTCCGGTTGGTATGAGCTTTGCGGTCAAATACGCCGTCCACGTGATAATAGTCTACACCAATACCCGGAGCATCGACCTTAGAAGATGGGAACGTCACAAGATCGCTGTCATAGAAATTCTTGTTGGAGAAAGTAATAAGCTGTTCGTAACGACTGCGGTAATGCCAGCGCAGCCGGAGTTGCTGCATGGATGTCGAACACAAATCCAAAATGGATTCAAAATCTGTTACATCTCCGGTTTCCTCATCGCTGTCCTCCGCTTCAATGGTAGCATTGAAGAAATTGCTGGGTGGCATCTGCTTAGAGTCACCCACAACAATCAACTGCTCTGCCCGATAGATTGCGCCGATTGCATCCTGCGGGAAAATCTGTGATGCCTCATCGAATACAACTACATCGAAATGAACAGAATCCGGAGCGAGAAAGGTGCTGACGCTCAACGGAGACATCAGAAAGCACGGCTTGACTCGCTGAACAAGTTCACCTGTTTCGGCAAGCAGAGAACGGATGCTTTTTTGTTTGCGCTTTTTCTCGCCTTCGCGAAGCAAGATTGCCAATGCGCTTCCGGATGCAATCATATCAAGCGATGGGCGCATAGACGAAAGCTCAGCGCGGATCTTTGCCTTGTTGATTTCAAATTGCTCAGTATCTTTTTCGGCAAAAGTGCGGATTGCTTTATCCTGAGAAATCCGATTGAATGCAGACAAAGTTGGATTCCCTGATAAAATCGAATCGATCCATTGATAGTAGAATTGCTTCTGGAACGCGCCGACAATATGCTTTGGCTCTATATTCTGACCAATAGCAGCATTTATATAAGGCACAACCTGCCTATCATCCAGCTTGGAAAGAAGTCTCCGAAAATGGCACCAGTTATCCAATTTGTCCATTTCATTTAGGCAATCCGTTAATCTCGCCAATACCAAATCGCACGGTGCAGAGTGGATGTTCAGAATCGCTTGGTCAAAGTACCCACCAGCTCGCTTGAATGTATCAGCACTACAAACTGCGAAAGTCTCGTCAAGTTTCTGGTGGTAATCTGCAAATATACCTCGTTCAGAGGTGAAATCGTCATAGTGTTCCAAAGTGCCGAACGCAATGCTGCTGGAGAATATTGCTTCCATCGCAGACATTTGTTCCGTCACATAATTCCATTCAGTTTCGACACCATGATAGGCTTTGCCAAGAAATGCTTTGATGGGCGTTTCTGCTTCAATAAACTCCAAATTCCTTTGCTGATAATAGGCAAGTCTTTCTGTCACGGCGACAGCTTCACTATAGGATGGCTTCTTCCCATCTTTCTTGCACAAACGCAGGTCGGTGATAAGCTGTTTGTACTCGGCATTAAAAAGTCTGGAGAAAGTCCCGCTAAACTGCTTTGTCAGCTTCTTATGATATGTTGCTCCATCCAGTTTATAAATATCATCATCAAACACCGCACTCAAAACGGAGCGGGCAGCAAGAATATCCGCGCTCTGCCCTTGCAACGTGCGAAGGGCAAAATTTACCGCGTCAAAATGCTCCCGATTCAAGAGTGACGGTGTAATCAGCTTGGATGCCGCTGCAAAACCGAAGAAGCTGTTCCAAAGCTGTGCGTCCTCTACGCTGATACACTGTATTTCATACTTCTCAGAGATTTCCTGCTGTAAGGGGATCAATGTCTGCAAGAATTGTGAAACGGTAGAAAGATCACTCTTTACCTCGTTTTTTGACTGGTAAGATGTGTCCTGATTGATATAGCCGTACCACGGATTCTTTCTATAATCATATCCGATGGATGGGATATAGTCTGCATACTGCTCCAAAAGAGCAGCTGTTTCTGTTAAGTACGCTTCGCCTTTGGAGGATAACTGCGGGATGGGATACTCAACATCTGGTGTGGAGCGAAATGCAGCATAAGACTCATATAACTGATACAGGCTTTTTTCAATGACCGGGCGCAGCTTGTGAAGCTCAACTGCATAGGCATCCAACTGATGCTGCGCCTTTTCCTTCATAGCAATTTCAGCGTCCGCTTTTGAGGAAACCGCACTTTTTCCTGTACGCAGGGTATGACAAATGTCCGCGATGACATCCTTTTTATTTGCCTTATGACTGTGGAGCTGTAAACAAAACTCAGCAAGTCCCGCTTGTTTCAACTTGTCATAGACCACATTTAGGGCTGCCAGCTTCTCAGAAACGAACAGCACTTTTTTACCATCGCTGAGGCATTCTGCGATGATGTTTGTAATTGTCTGGCTTTTTCCGGTTCCCGGAGGTCCCTGCAAAACGAAGCTCTTTCCCGACTTTGCCATCTCAATCGCTTCGATCTGGCTGGAGTCTGCATCAACCACACTATGTAGCTCAATCAATGGATCAGCAACAGAGCCAGCAGTTCCCTCATCGCCGTATAATTTTTCTGTGCTGGTTGGCTCGCCTAAAAGCTGACGGACATTCCGATTTGCAAGAATCGCCTTCGCATTGTCCTTCAAATCCCGGTACATATTGATTTTGAGAAATGAGAAAATACCGATCTTGCATTCAGTCGTGACCGTCCATTGGAGTTTTGCCACAAGGCGCTTTACTTTCTCAAGGTACGCAGTCAGCCCCTCATCGTTATACTCAGGGAGCTTCACCCCATGTTCTGCATCCATTTTATAGGAAAAGGTTGGATTAACAATGATGTCATCTTCTGCTGACTTAATAAAATAGGGTTCTACTGCGGACGCTTGTTCCAGTTGAATCGGCACAAGCAAAATAGGCGCACGAAAAACATAGTTCGAGGAGACGCTTTCTTTCCAGTGGACGAAACCAAATGCCATGTACGCAACATTGACACCGGTTTCTTCGATGAACTCCCGTGCTTTCTTATCAATGTTTTTTATAGCAGTAAGTGGATTCGTAGCAGCGTTATAAAGCAGTATTTGATTCTGCCGCTTGATTTTCCCGGAGTATTGTGCCAAAAATGCGTTTTTTCCACCGGAAGCGTCGGACTCTTCTGGTGGCGAAATCCGCAACTGTTCCGGTTCAGAGGACTCTCCCAGTGTCTCAATTTGCAGCTGCTCTGGCGCAGAGGATTCTTCCGAACCATCGTCTTCGATAATTTTGGGATCAAAGACCTCAAAAGATGCTGTCCCATCTACCTTCTCAAATAGCACATCAGAAGACGGAAGCAGCACCTCCACGGTTGAAGCTCTCGTATCCTTAAAATTGATTAGATTATTGCGCTTTCCTGTATCCAGCAGCAAATCAGCCCACTTATCCAGCTTCTTTGTATCCACCGCTCAGCTCGCCTCCACACTTCAGTTATTAGAGCTATCTGTAATCTCCATAATGTCGCCAATATCACATTGCAGTGCTGTGCAAATCTTTACTAACACATCTGTGGTGACATTTTCATTCTTTCCGAGTTTTGCCATTGACGCATGGCTGATTCCCGCCGCAGCACATAAGTCTTTTTTCCTCATATCACGGTCAATCAATAGTTTCCAAAGTTTTTTATAACTAACAGCCACAGACTACACCTCTGTTGAAATATTAAATCAAAGCTTTGTATTCACATTTTGCTTGATAAAATTCTGCAAACGCTGAATTTAGTATAACACAAAGTGCTTCTATGCTCAAGTATGTAATTGTAAATCCTTGGTGACTCACTTAAACCCGTTTCGTCTTGCGTATTCACTTGCCGCCCTGCGCCGTTCCTCGCTATATGGCGCGGTCAGCCGAAAACTCAATCTACCATTTTCGATCTCAAAGGTCAGCCCGCCTTGCTCGTCATCGTCAGTCTGGCGGCAGCATTGCGGGTACTTTGCCGCAAATGCCGTCAGCCGCTTTTTGAGATCGGTGTTGTGGGTCTGCACCTCAATAATGCGGATATGCTCGTCAAAATAGATCACGGTTGTCTTTTGCTTCTTGGTAAGCCCTGTTCTCATAAAACCTCTTGATTTTCGCAGATTTTTTCCAGCTCTTGAATTGGAAAAGTAGCGCGATTTTTCGATGGAAACGCCCCAAACGATGCGGAGTACATTTCACATTGTCCTATCGGCTGATTTATCACTTTTCCAGCTCTTGACCGTGTTTTCACGGTTTCCGATTCGTGCGGCTTTTCAGCCACTCCACCAGCTCATTTTTCATCACCAATTTGCGCCCGCCGATCAGCAAAGTCGGGAAGTCCGAGCTGCTCAAAAGGTTATACGCGCCCGCTTTGGAAATCTGCAACGCTTCCGCAATTTGCTTTGCGTCCATCACATCGGGCATGGCTTCAAACGGTTCTCTGCTCATAAAATCTCCTTTCCCGCACGAAAAAGCAGCAGCTACCATTTCGGTAACTGCTGCCGCTTCTGCGTCTGTTTACTTGTCCAAATACTTCTGATACTCCGCTGTCACATAGTCCTCATAAGCTCCCGCGATTTTGGCGATCCGCTTATGGACTGCGCTGGCGGTCTTGTAGCCAACCTTGTCCGCAATCTCCTGCTCAGTTAAGCCGTCCATGCGCAGCTTCAATATCTCCCGGTCTTTCTCAGTAATGCTCTGCTCGGCAAAGGCGGTGATCTGCATTTCGGAGATAACCTTTTGCTCAAACTCGCCGCGAGGATCGGCAACCTCAAAAATATCGCCGTCCTCATTTTCCATCATCTCGTCAAGAGAAATGGGCTTGCCGGAGCGGTTGTGATGCCACTTCCGCATAAAATCCGTCTTGACGGTGCTGCTGGTGGTTTCGTAGTCCTCCACGGTACGGTTCTCCCAGATCGCGTCAATCATCGGCTGCCAGTTCTGTTCTGCAATCACCATGTCGGTGACATTGCCGACCAGATTGCTGAACTGCTGATAGGTCAGCCACGGCACTTCCACGCCCTGCGGGATGTTGTAAAGGTTTTGAAAGCCCAATCCGTTCTGTTCAAACTTCATGCGGATGTAGGGAATGATACTGTACGATAACCGCCACAAGGGGAAATATCCTGCGTACTGATTCCAGTTTCCGGGAATGTCACGGTAGTTGCCCTTGCAGTCTTTCACTTGAAAGAACTGCCATGCGCACCATGCGTAGCAGTCCCACACAAGCAGCTTGAACATATCGTCACATACGACACGGTCATACTTGTCCGTCCGTAGCACCTCATACGGGCAGCGGGGCAGCTCATAGGCGGGCTTCCACTTCTCCGCAAGTTCTCGCGGCAAGCTGTAAAACAGCGTCAGCCATGATTTGTCGCTGTCCTGCGGTATCTCGATGATCTCACCGGGCAGCACCACAAGAAAACCTTTCGGGCCTGTTTGCTTGTCCATCAGCGTCACCTCCAATCGCTTCTGTATTCAGCCCTCTACTATATATGGCACGAGAAAGGCTGAATTGTTCCAATGCTTTCAAATTTTTTTGAGATTTTTTGAAAAAATCTCGGAATGGATGGGATAGGATTGATTTAAGGCAATTATACCTGAAAGCTGTGAATAAATCTATTGCTTTTCGTGACGACAAAAAAATAACGGGTATCCGGATTTCACCAGATACCCGTTATTTCGTTGCCAACCCTGCCTGACAGATGCTCATTTCGTAATTTCGGTCTAAACCTGTTTTACGAACACCTGTCTAAAACCCGGCAGGGATTTTTGTTTTAAAACCGCCCCGTCCAGCCGGACAGCAGCAGGACCGGCAGGACCCAGAGCAGCAGAAATACCAGCAACGTGACCGGAGACATCAGCGCAAAGCTGCCGGTCATGGCAAGGTAATAGGACAGCAGAGTTCCCGCCGCGCTGCCCAGCAGCGACAAAACGGTACACCTTCTGGCGGCGCTGCACAGCCTACGGCTGCCGATCACCGTCTCTGCGTAAGGCAGTAGTCCCTCTCTCAGCAGCAGCGCCCGGGGGCGTCCCCGTCCCTCCTCCTGCTCGGACAGTGCCAGCCGTGCTGCCAGCGGTGGGTATTCCACCTTCATGCCCTTGCTGAAAAACTTCCGCTTCAGCAGAGCTGGAGTAATGTTGGGGTCCCGGGACGCCAGTATCGGCGTCACATGGTTCCGCTTCAGCATGCGCAGCGCCCAGTCCACATTTTCCGAAGCGCTGTATTTCACCGCGAATACTGCCGACAGCTGTCCGTCCACCGCCAGGAACATTCCTGTGCGGAGATTCAGATTTCCGGGCAGGCGAACATCCATCTTCCGCATAAAGGACGCCGTACCCAGCAGCACCGTTTCCCCGTGAATAGCGGCGGAATAGCCGCCCTCCTCGTAATAGCTGAAATCGCTGACATCGTAATACTGTCCCCGCTCACTGCGGACCAGCTCGTCAAACAGTCGCTCCAAGCCGCAGCCGGAGGCGCGGACCAGCGACGCCGCATAGGACACCGCGTGGGGCAGCACCTCGCCGAACACCTTGATCCCGTTCAGCCGCACTGTTCCAGGCGGAAATAGATCCAGATCCGACAGGATCATGGTCCTTTTCCGGCTGACCAGCTCCGCGCCGCGCCAGCCTGCCACCGCACAGCCGTTTTTTTGCAGCTGCGATGACAGGCGGGACCAGGGCAGTCCCCAGCACAGGGGCAGCGCCAGCGAGGCGGACGCCGACAGGATTGCCGACCAGCACAGCAGAAAATCCGCGCCCTTTCCCTGTCCCAGAGAGGAAAGCCCCGCAAACACCAGCGTTCCCATCAGAATCACCGGCAGCAGAGCGGACTGCCAAACCAGCGGCAGGTCCTCCTGAACCGTATCGGTGTAAAAGCCATCTATCTGTCCGGGCTGCTTGCAGGCGCCCTGCGGCGTGTCTGCCACCAGATAGGGGGGAGCTTCGCTCATTGCCGCCGTACGGTACATGTTATACATTCCGCTGCTGCGCCGCACGCCGCCCCACAGAGAAAACAGCAGCGCCGCGCAGGCGGTCAGCGCATAGGGCATGGCGGCGCTCCGCCCCGCCAACAGTCCTCTGGCGGCACAGTCGCCAGCCGCGGCTACGGCGGAAAGCACTGCGGCAAGCTCGCCGGTACAGCGCTTTTTCTTCAGCATCCGGATACTGTAGGAAACCACGCTGCGGCACAGCAGCAGCATTCCCGCCAAAAATACCAGCAGCACACCGTTCTGAACACTCTGGCTCTCTGACCAGACCGGAACAGAAGCTCCCCGCTCCGTCAGCACCATCAGGGCTGTCAGTGCCAATGTCAGCACCAGCGCCACCGGAAGATTCTTCCGCTGGCGCTTTTCCTCCTGCCGCCATTTTGCCGCCATATCCTCCAGCGGCTCCTCCGGTCCGATGGGTTCCTCCTCCGGCTCCTCCGGTTCCTCCGGCTGCTGGTACAGCTCCTCGGTGTCCACCAGACGCTTTCTGGAAAACAAACCACGGCGGTGCTTCTTTTCCGGAAGCAGAGTCTCCTGCTGTTCCTCCATCACCGTGTCCACTGTTCTGCCCACCACTTCTTCTACCGAAATGGGCGCAGGCGCGGGCGGGATCTCTCTCCGCTGCCGTTCGATCTCCTCCTGCTCCTTCCGCAGGGCAATCCGCCACGGCTCATCCTTTGGCGGCTGTGGGGGAAGCCCAGTCTCTTCGCCAGCTTCCTCCTCTGTCCCGCTCTGCGGTTCCGGCTGCGCGGCAGGCTTCTCCGTCTCTTGCGGAGCGGCTCCGGCTGGTGCGGGCACATCAGCGGCATCCGCCGGCTTTTGCAGTTCCTCCGCCGCACTCTGCTCCTCCGCCTTCGCTTCCACATCTGCCAGAATCTGCTGCTGGCGGCTGCCGCCGTATTCTGCCAAGATCTCCTCCAGCGAGTAGTCTCCTGCCGGAGTAACGCCCTCCGTCAGTTCCTCCGCCTCTCTCAGAATCTCATCATATGAACTTTTGTCCTTCCTGGAAGCCATCCGTTCATTTCTCCTCCGGTTTGATCTTACCGGTCATTTTATTATGTTTGATCTCTTTATTATGTTTGATCTCTGTCTGGTCTTACTGAAGCCGCTGGCGCACCGCCTCATACAGCAGAATCGCCGCCGCAGCAGAGGCATTCAGCGAGCTGATGCTTCCCTTCATGGGAATGCTCACCAAAAAGTCACAGTTTTCCGTCACCAGGCGGGTCATACCGTCGCCCTCGTTACCGATGACGATTGCAGCGGGACCCTTCAGGTCCGCCTGATACAGCGTGGTGTTTCCATCCGCCGCGGTGCCGAATACCCAGATGCCCTGCTTTTTCAGGTCCTTCAGAGTGGCGGCAATGTTCGCCACTCGTGCCACCGGCATATATGCCACTGCTCCGGCAGAGGTTTTACCCACCACTGCTGTCAGCCCGGCGCTGCGCCGCTTGGGAATGATGACGCCGTGGGCGCCCGCGCACTCCGCCGTCCGGATAATGGCACCCAGATTGTGAGGGTCCGAGATCTCATCGCACACCACCAGCAGCGGCTGCTCGCCCCGGCCTGCAGCGGATTGCAGAATGCTCTCCACCGTAGCATACTCCCGCACCGCCGCCAGCGCGATCACCCCCTGATGGGCGTGGGTCCGGCTCATACCGTCCAGCTTGCGGCGGTCCGCTTCCACCACAACGATCCCGGCAGCGCGCGCTTTGGACGCAATGTGTCCCAGCGTTTTGTCCGTGTCGCCCTTTGCCAGGTAGATCTTGTCAATGCTGGTCCCGGCGCGCAGCGCCTCGATCACAGCGTTGCGCCCCTCGATCAATCCGTCCGCCTCCGCGTTCAGCAGGTCCTTTTTTTCGTTTTCCATAGATTCTCCTTTATATTTAAGAAGCCTTTTTCATGAATGGCACCGTCTTTTACACATAGAATGTAGTATATCATACCTTTTGCCTGTAGAAAAGCGGAATTCACAGAAATTTCATAGAAAATCCCAGCCGTTGTCCTTGTGAGAAATCGGTTTCTGTGTTATACTGCGTTATACTTTGCGGCACTTTGCCCTGTATTCTATCATGTATTCGTCCCACAACACAGGACGTTTCTCCCGGAAAGGAGTCTCCTGCATGAACCAAAACGACAAAAAGAACAACCGAAACAACAAAAACGGCGGAAACCTGCGCGGTATCCTCTCGCTGGTCAGTTGGGCGCTGCTGCTGACGGTCATTCTCGGCTACGCCAGCAATTATATGAGCCGCTCTATGGACGCCTCCACTCAGGTGGAGATTGCCTACAGCGAATTCAAGCAGATGATCCGGGAGGACCACGTCAAGGAAGTGGACTATGATTCCTCTACGGGACTGTGGCTCATCACTCCCGCGGACGGCTACGTCTACACCGATGAGGACGGAAAGACCTATGATGACGAAAAGGTGCAGTTCTACACCAATGCCATCAACGACTCCTCCCTCATTCCGCTGCTGGACGAGCATCCGGACATCCGCTACACCTCACCCTATAAGGCGCAGATCTCGCCCATTCTCACCTTCCTGATCTCTTATATCGTTCCATTCCTGCTTATCATGCTGATGTTCTCCTGGCTGATGCGCTGGATGAACAAGAAGGGCGGCGGTATTGGCGGCATCGGTGGCGTGGGCAAGTCCAACGCCAAGGTCTACATGGAAAAGCAGACCGGCGTCACCTTCCGAGACGTTGCCGGACAGGACGAGGCAAAGGAGTCCCTTACAGAGATCATCGACTTCCTGCATAATCCGCAGAAATACACGGATATCGGAGCAAAGCTGCCCAAGGGCGCGCTGCTGGTGGGTCCTCCGGGCACCGGTAAGACCCTGCTGGCAAAGGCTGTGGCAGGCGAGGCAAACGTTCCCTTCTTCTCTATCTCCGGCTCTGACTTTGTGGAGATGTTCGTAGGCGTGGGCGCTTCCCGTGTCCGCGACCTGTTCAAGGAAGCCAACAAGGTGGCTCCCTGTATCGTATTCATCGACGAGATCGACACCATTGGCAAATCCCGCGATAACCGCATGGGCGGAAATGACGAACGGGAACAGACTCTGAACCAGCTGCTGGCAGAAATGGATGGTTTTGACCCCACCAAGGGCGTGATCCTCCTCGCCGCCACCAACCGTCCGGAGGTCCTGGACCAGGCGCTGCTGCGTCCCGGTCGGTTTGACCGCCGCATTACCATCGACCGTCCCAACCTGGCGGGACGTATCGCCACGCTGGAGGTCCACACCCGCAACATCAAGCTGGCGGAGGACGTCAATCTGAAAAAGGTGGCACTGGCAACCGCCGGCTGCGTGGGCGCCGACCTTGCCAATCTGGTCAACGAGGCTGCCCTCCGCGCCGTGCGGAAGGGGCGCAAGCTGGTAACCCAGGAGGACCTGCTGGCTGCTTTTGAGCTGGTTATTGCCGGTACGGAAAAGAAGGGCAGCGTCCTGACGGAATTTGAAAAGAAGCTGGTGGCGTACCACGAGGTCGGACACGCGATGGTCGCCTACAAGCAGAAAAATACCGAGCCGGTCCAGAAAATCACCATCGTTCCCCACACTCAGGGCTCTTTGGGCTACACCCTGCTGATGCCGGAGGAGGACAAGACCGAGCTGCGCACCAAAGACGAGCTGCTGGCAAAGATCACCGTTTCGATGGGCGGACGCGCCGCCGAAGAGGTGGTGCTGAACACCATGACCAACGGCGCTTCTCAGGATATTCAGGACGCCACCAGCGTCGCACGGAACATGGTCGCCATGTACGGCATGAGCGAGCGCTTCGGCATGATGGCTCTAGCTTCCCGCCGCAGCCAGTATCTGGACGGTGGATACGGAATGGACTGCGCGCAGAACACTGCCGCCGCCATGGACGAAGCTGTCAAGGAAATTCTGGATAAGTGCTATCAGGATGCCGTGGAGATCCTGAAGGCAAACCGGGAGGACATGGACAAGGTGGTTGCCTACCTGCTGGAGAAGGAGACCATCACCGGCGGTGAAATGGTCGCCATTATTCAAGGCAGAGATCCCGCCACCGTAGAGGATGCCTATTCCTCTACCGTGCAGAGACCTGCTGAGATCGAAGCCCCTGCCAAAAAGGTCCACATGATCTCTGAGAAGATCGAAGCCCCTGCCCAGCAGGAGGACAGCTCCGTGGACCAGCCCTCCGGAGACGCTCCCGCCTCTTCGGAGACACCGGATGCTTTCACTTCTGGAGATACTGCCCCGGAAGCACCCAACACTTCGGATAAACAAACGGAGAACAGCTCTGACTCATCCCAATCCTGACCCGAACAAATCACAAAATGCCTGATGGATTCCTCCATCAGGCATTTTTCTATTCCCGGCAAGCCCCACCAGAGAATTTATAAACCAACGCTCCAAAGCAATGAAAAATGGAGCTGTAACTCTTTTGTTGCAGCTCCATTTTTAATCATAAATGAAATTGCTTGTTGTACGCGCTTTATTTCATCAGCAGCTCACACACCAGATCGGTGTACGCGGAGGGATCCTCCATCGGCAGCCCCGCGATCAACAGCGCCTGATCGTACAGCAGGGTCGCATACTTCTTTGCCAACTCCGGATCATCCTTCACCGCCTTCTCCAGTGCGGCAAATGCCGGATGCTGGGTATTCAGCTCCAGAATCCGGTCCGCTTTCACCGGGTTCTCCGGCTGGACCGCATTTAGGTACTTCTCCATCTCAAAGGACAGCCCCTCTCCGGCAGTCAGGCAGACCGGATGGGATTTCAGCTTTTTGGAAGCCTTGACCTCCTTGACGGAATCTCCCAGTGCTTCCTTGACAAAGTCCAGCGCCGCCTGATGCTCTTCTGCGGGGTTCTTTTTCTCCTCTTCGCCGTCCTTTGGCTCCTCTACCTCGCCATCCAGCGCGGAACGGAACTCCTTTTCCTGATAGGTGTGCATCATCTGTGCGGCAAACTCGTCCACTTCCTCGGTAAAGTACAGAATCTCCGTGCCGCTGTCCTTCAAGCCCTCGATCTGGGGCAGCTTATCAATGGCTGCCACGTTCTCACCTGCAGCGAAGTAGATGACCTTCTGGTCCTCCTTCATCCGGGAGACATACTCGGACAAGGTAACCAGCTTCTTCTCCGTGGAAGAGTAGAACAGCAGCAGATCCTGCAATGCGTCCTTATGCGCGCCGTAATCACTGACCACGCCGTATTTCAACTGACGTCCGAAGTTCTTCCAGAAGGTCTCATAGCCTGCCCGGTCATCCTTCATCAGCTTGATCAGCTCATTTTTGATCTTCTTTTCGATATTTCCTGCAATGACCTTCAGCTGGCGGTCATGCTGCAGCAGCTCCCGAGAGATATTCAGGCTCAAATCGGGAGAGTCCACCACGCCGCGGATAAAGCGGAAATACTCCGGCACCAGATCCGGGCATTTGTCCATAATCAGTACGCCGTTGGAGTACAGCTGCAAGCCCTTTTCATAATCCTTGGAATAGAAGTCAAAGGGCGTTGCGCCAGGAATGAACAGCAATGCCTGATAGGTCACGCTGCCCTCGGCGGACACGGGGATCACACACTGGGGCGCGGTGTAGTCGCTGAACTTATCCCGGTAGAACTTATCGTATTCCTCCTTGGTAACCTCGGACTTCTTCCGCTGCCAGATGGGTACCATAGAATTCAGCGTCTCCGTCTCCCGGTAGGTCTCATACTCCGGCTTATCATCGGGAGAGCCCTCCTTCCGGCGGGTCTTGCTGACCTCCATCCGGATGGGGAAGCGGATATAGTCGGAGTAGCGGCGCACCAGATCCTGCAGCTTCCACTCCTCCAGGAACTCGCTGTACTTCTCGTCATCCGTATCCTCCTTGACGTGCATGATGATATCCGTTCCCACAGTGTCCTTTTCACACTCTGCAACGGTATATCCGTCTGCGCCGGAGGACTGCCATTCATAAGCCTTCTCTGCGCCAAACTTTCTGGTGCGGACGGTGATGTGGTCTGCCACCATAAAGGCGGAATAGAAGCCCACGCCGAACTGACCGATGACATCGGTTCCCTTGGCGTCCTCGCCCACCTCCTGCTTAAAGCGGAAGGAACCGGAGGAGGCAATGATGCCCAGATTGTTTTCCAGATCCTCCTGGTCCATGCCGATGCCGTTATCCGACACGGTAATGGTGCGGGCATCCTTATCCACGCTCAGGTCAATGTGAAAATCCTTCCGGTCCATGCCCACGGAGTCATCCGTCAGCCCCTGATAACACAGCTTATCGCAGGCATCGCTGGCGTTGGAAATGATCTCCCGCAGAAAAATTTCCTTATGGGTGTAAATCGAGTTGATCATCAGGTCCAGCAAACGCTTAGATTCTGCCTTGAATTGCTTTTTTGCCATAAATCAAGCACTCCTTTTGTTTGTTTTTTATAACGCGGTTTATTATAGCACTTTGAACAAAATAAATAAATTACCATTTTGTAAACTTCCATTCAAAATGGTTGCCCCCGCAGAAAATACCATGTAAAATAGAGAAAATGATTACTTCAGCTTATTTTGCTGGTTAAAGGAGTCCTTTCTCTATGAGTTTCTTTCAGAAAATTGGAAATGCGTTCGCCCGCTTCATGTACGGCAGAAACGGAATGGATCAGCTGAACCGCGCGCTGTTCGTGGTCTATATCGCGCTGTTTCTGGCACAGAGCATCTTCTCTGGACTGCATCTGGGCATTCCCACCCGGATCTGCGGCGCACTGCTTTGGATCGCCATGCTGCTGATCCTGCTGCGGATGTTTTCCAAAAACCTGTATAAGCGGCGGGAGGAAAACAGCAAGTGGATGTCCTTCTGGTGGAAGGTAAAAAACAACGGCAGCGGCGCCCGGACTCGGCACGCCGACAAGGAGCATAAATACTTCACCTGCAAAAGCTGCAAGACTATCTGCCGGGTGCCGGTGGGCAAGGGAAACATTATCATCACCTGTCCGAAGTGCGGCGCCACCATCCACGCAAAAACCTGATTTTTTATGACCTGTTGCATTTTCCGGCGGCTCGCCCTTTTCGGGGCGAAGCCGCTTTTTCATTGCAAAGCTGTCCGTTCTTTGCTATACTGAAATTCCAGCCACTGCTGGCAAAATAAAAAGAAAACTTGAGGTGTTTCATCATGCAGGAGCTTGCTAAGAAGTACCACATTCGCTGTACCCCGGAAAACGTAGGGCGCTATTGCATTCTGCCCGGCGACCCGGGTCGTGTTCCCGCCATTGCCGCACTGTTTGACGATGCCAAGCAGGTTGCCCAGAACCGGGAGTACACCGTCTGGACCGGCACACTGCTGGGAGAAAAGGTCACCGCCTGTTCCACCGGCATCGGCGGTCCCTCCGCCTCCATCGCTATGGAGGAGCTGGTCAAATGCGGCGCGGACACCTTTATCCGCACCGGCACCTGCGGCGGTATTGACCTGAACGTACAGGCAGGCGACATCGTGGTCGCCACCGGCGCCATCCGTTATGAACACACCAGTCTGGAGTACGCTCCCATTGAATTTCCCGCCGTACCGGATCTGGATATCACCAACGCACTGGTCAGCGCCACCCGAAAGCTGGGCTACCCCCTGCACACCGGCGTGGTGCAGTGCAAGGACAGCTTTTATGGGCAGCATGACCCCTCTCTGTCCCCCGTCTACTACGAGCTGCAGCAAAAGTGGGAAAGCTGGAAGCGTCTGGGCGCCAAAGCCAGTGAGATGGAATCCGCCGCGCTGTTTGTAGTGGCATCCGCGCTGCATGTCCGCTGCGGCAGCTGCTTCCATGTGGTCTGGAACCAGGAGCGGGAAGCCGCCGGTTTGGACCAGAAGATGACGGAGGACACCTCCACCTCTGTAAAGGTCGCTGTGGAAGCACTGAAGCTCATCATTCAGCAGGACCGCGCCGCCGGAAAGTAAGCTGCCCTTTTCATCAAAAAGTCTCCGCACCGGGATGGTGCGGAGACTTTTTTACGGTTTTCTTACAGGCGGTCCGTTCGCTTACCCTCCCGGATCTGGTTGATATCATAGGGCGTCGTCTGATAGACAATGTAGTTGAGCCAGTTGCTGTAAAGCAGGTTGGCATGCGCCCGCCAGGACACCATCGGCTCCTGCGTGGGGTCGTCAAAGGGGAAGTAATTCTTGGGAACGGCGATTTTCTTTCCCGCCTGCTTGTCCCGCAGATACTCCTGCTTCAAAGTGTCCGCGTCATATTCCGAATGCCCCGTAATGAAGATCTGTTTTCCGTTTTTCGTGAAAACGGCGTACACGCCCGCCTCCGGCGAGGACGCCAGAATGCGTAGCTCCGGCACCGCCTCCACATCCGACCGCAGCACCGTGGTGTGCCGGGAATGGGGAACATAAAACTGGTCGTCAAAGCCCCGGAAAAGGATGGACTGCTTATACTCCACGCTGTGGCGGAACACGCCGAACATCTTCTCCGGCAGCTGCCGCTTCTGGATGCCGTAATGATAGTACAATCCTGCCTGCGCACCCCAGCAGATGTGAAAGGTGGAGTGAACATGCGTTTTGGTCCACTCCATAATTCCGCACAGCTCCTGCCAGTAATCCACCTCTTCAAAGGGCAGCAGCTCCACCGGCGCGCCGGTGATAATGCAGCCGTCAAAGCTCCGGTCCTTAACGTCGTCAAAGGTCTTGTAAAAGGTATGCAGATGTTCCGGCGGAGTATTGGTGGGCTCGTGACTCTTGGGGGCGATCAGCTCCAGCTCGATCTGCAGCGGGGTGTTCCCCAGAAGGCGGCTCAGCTGTGTCTCCGTCTGGATCTTTTTTGGCATCAGGTTCACCAACAGGATCTGCAGCGGACGAATGTCCTGCGTTGCCGCCTCCTGCTCTGCCATGACAAAGATATTTTCCCGCCGCAGCGTTTCCACTGCGGGCAGGTTATTGGGGATCTTAATCGGCATATTACTTCACCTGCTCCAACGCCTGCGCGATATCGGCGATCAAATCTTCGCTGTTTTCCAGGCCGCAGGACATCCGGACCAGTCCCGCCGGGATGCCGGCAGCCTCCAGCTGCTCGTCCGTCATCTGACGGTGGGTAGAGGTCGCGGGATTCAGGCAGCAGGTGCGGGCATCCGCCACATGGGTCTCAATGGCGGCAAGCTTCAGCGCCGCCATGAACGCCTCCGCCGCAGCGCGTCCGCCCTTCAGCTCAAAGGAAACCACGCCGCAGGAACCGTTGGGCAGATATTTCTGCGCCAGTGCGTGGTAGGGGTCGCCGGGCAAGCCGCAGTAGCTGACATGTGCCACCTTGGGATGCCTGTCCAGAAACTCCGCCACTGCCTGTCCGTTTTTGCAGTGCTGCGCCATGCGGACATGCAGGCTCTCCAGACCCATATTCAGGTAAAACGCATGCTGCGGAGACTGAATAGAGCCCAGATCCCGCATCAGCTGCGCCGTGCATTTGGTGATGAAGGCACCCTCCCTGCCGAACTTCTCCGCATAGGTAATGCCGTGGTAGCTGTCATCCGGCGTACACAGCCCCGGGAATTTCTCGGCATGTGCCATCCAGTCAAATTTACCAGAATCCACAATGGCGCCGCCTACTGCCACACCATGTCCGTCCATATACTTGGTGGTAGAGTGCGTCACAATATCCGCTCCCCATTCGATGGGACGGCAGTTCACCGGTGTAGCAAAGGTATTGTCCACGATCAAAGGAACACCGTGGGCATGGGCGGCATGGGCAAACCGCTCAATATCAAACACCGTCAGGGCAGGATTTGCAATGGTCTCGCCAAACACCGCCTTGGTATTGGAGCGAAACGCCGTCTCCAGCTCCTCATCCGTGCAGTCCGGCGCGACAAAGGTACACTCCACACCCATCTTCGCCATCGTTACGGAGATGAGGTTGAAGGTTCCGCCGTAAATGCTGGAGGACGCCACGATGTGGTCTCCCGCATTGGCAACGTTGAACAGCGCAAAGAAATTCGCCGCCTGACCGGAGGAGGTCAGCATACCCGCTGTGCCGCCCTCCAGCGCCGCGATTTTTGCCGCCACATAGTCGTTGGTGGGATTTTGCAGGCGGGTGTAAAAATAGCCGCTGGCTTCCAGGTCAAACAGCTTCCCCATGTCCTCGGAGGAAGCGTACTTAAAGGTCGTGCTCTGCACAATGGGGATCTGCCGGGGTTCGCCGTTCCCCGGCGTATACCCACCCTGCACACAGGTTGTTTCCACATGATAGTTGCCCATAACAGACAGCTCCTTTCAAATTCTGGAACGAAAAAAGGCTTTCGTCCCAAAGAAATCTTTGAGACGAAAGCCTTTAAAAAGCTTCCGCGGTACCACTCAAATTGCGCCGTCTTCCGGCGCCCCTCAGGGTCCAACAACCCTTTTGCACTGACGCAGCATCACTCGGAGAAGCCCTAACGCGGCGGACCGCCTCGAACTCTCAGCTCAGGAGCCATAGGAGCTGGAAGCTCTTGCCGCCGGGCTTTCACCCATCCCCGGCTCTCTGAAGGCTGCCCCTTCCGTCCCTCTCCATCATCGCTTTTCTTCGTTTTATTATATCGGTCGGTTTCTCCCTTGTCAATGGCGTTTTCCGCCTTACCGGCACAGATATGCGAAATATCCTGCGTATGCCAGCAGCATCACCACGCCGACGCCTCTGCCCAAAGCGTGCTTTTTCAGCACGCCCGCCCACAGCAGCAGTGCCGCGCCGATGGCGACTGCCATATCAGGTATGAAATTTGCCGGAAACGGCACCGGAGTGATCAGGGAGGTAGTACCGATGACGAACAGGATGTTGAACACATTGCTGCCCACGATATTGCCAATGGCAATGTCTGCCTTGCCCCGTCGCGCCGCGATAACGGAGGTCACCAGCTCCGGCAGAGAGGTCCCCAGCGCCACCACTGTCAAGCCGATGAACTTTTCACTGATGCCAAACGCCCGCGCCAGATCGGACGCACCGCCTACAGCCAGCTTGCTGCCCGCAATGATGCCGCAGACACCAAGCGCTGTCATCAGCAGCAGGCGGTATACCGGAAGATGCCGGTGGATCTCCGGCTCGTCTCCCTGCTGCTCCTGCCCCTTCCGCGCGATATAGCCCAGATAGCCCAGGTAAATCAGGAAGAAGCCCCACAGAACCGCGCCCTCACCCCGGCTGATGCGGTGCCCGCTGAGTCCCAGCACCAGCAGCACCACGGTAATCAGGATCATATAGGGGATCTCCACACGCACCGTGGACCGCTGCACTGGAACCCGGGTAAGCACCGCAGTAATGCCCAAAATAATCAGGATGTTCAGAATATTGCTGCCCACGATGTTGCCCATCGCAATGCCGCTGACACCGTCCAGCGCCGCAGTAATGCTCACAGCCGCCTCCGGCAGAGAGGTGCCCATTGCCACTACTGTCAAGCCGATCACCAGTTGCGGAATGCCGAAACGGTCCGCAATGCCGCTGACACCGTCCACAAACCAGTCCGCACCCTTTACCAGAAGGAAAAAGCCCAGCGCCAGCATACCCAAGGATACGATCATTCCCATCATTACGTCTCTCCTTTTCCCCACGCAACAAAAAAAGTGAGCCTTTTTGTTGCACGGATCCCGTACAACAAAAGTCTCACTGCTTGGTTGCAGCCCGGATCTCTCTGTGGAGACCGTACTGACGGAACTGCACACGTCCGAAGACGCCAATTACTCCCTTTTGTTTATGTTTGATTTTAGCAAATCCATACCGGGTGTGCAAGTCCCATTTTGCTAAAAAACCGCTAAAATTATACACACTTCCCGTGGAAATCATCCAATGGAGCGGTTTCTGTGTCCGCTGCTCTTAAAATAGTCCCTCCGGCAGGCGGATATCCTCCGTGGGGACCTTGGACCAGTCAAAGACCGGCACCAGCTGCTCCGGCGTCCGCGGCTGTCCGGAGGGATTCAGTCCCGCCAAATACGCCAGCCTTCCCACTACCTCCTCCGGCACAAGGCGGGCTTGCAGGGCATCCAGTCCAATGGACCCGTCCCGTTTGGAAAGCCGCCGTCCCTGCTGGTCCAGCAGCAGTGGGAAGTGGATAAACCGCGGAGCACGCAGTCCCAGCAGCCGGTACAGCAGCAGCTGGCGGGGGGTGGAGGACAGCAGGTCCGCTCCCCGCACCACCTCGGTCACGCCCATTGCGGCGTCATCCACCACCACGGCAAGCTGATAGGCATACAGTCCATCCGAACGCCGGAGAAGAAAATCTCCGCACTCCGTAGGCAGATATTCCCTGCACACGCCCAGATGTCCGTCCTCCACGGCAATGGTCTCCTTCGGGGTCCGCAGCCGCAGGGCAGGCGGGCGGCTGCTCTGCCGCCGCTTCTCCTCAACCTCGTCCGCGGTCAGGCGGGCACAGGTCCCGGGATACACCGTCAGCCCGTCCTCCCGGTGGGGAGCGCTGGCTGCATGCAGCTGCGCACGGGTGCAAAAGCACGGATAAACCAGCCCCTGACGCTGAAGCCGCTCCAGCGCCGCAGCATACATCGGTCCGCGCTGACTCTGAAAATAGCTGCCTGCCGGTCCGCCCCGGCTGCCGCCCTCGTCCCAGTCCAGACCCAGCCACAGCAGGTCCTGTTCCAGCTGCCGGGCATATTCCCGGCGACAGCGACCCGTGTCCAGATCCTCAATCCGCAAGAGAAAGGTCCCGCCGCGGCTGCGCACACTGAGCCATGCCAGCAGGGCGCACAGCAGATTACCCAGGTGCATCCGCCCGCTGGGCGATGGAGCAAAACGCCCCACTGTTTTTTCCTCCATGTTCTCTGCTCCTTCCCCTCTTTGCAGAAAAAACCGGACAGACCTTGCCCGGTTTTTCCTTTTATTTTTCACTGGATACCGCTCCGTCCGTGAACACCTTTAAAAGCTCCGCGTCCACTGAACGGGCAAACTGGTCATAACACGGCTGCACCGCGTCCCGGAATGCCTGGGCGGCATCCTCCGTCAACTCCGTGATCTGGACTTTTTTCCAGGATTGCAGGATGTCGCTCTCCTCCTGCCGGTTTTTCTGCCTCTGCTCCTGCGCCGTTTTCTGCCCGCAGTCGGAAACAATGTCCTGAAGCGTTGGGGACAGAGAAGCATACAGCTCCTGGTTCATACAGAAATACAGGCAGCCGTAAATGCCCGTCCACCGGGTCAGATAGCTCTGCACATCCTGAATGGATGCCGCGTTGGCGGTCACCAGCGGCATCTCCTGCCCGTCATAGGTCCCGGTTTGCAGCGCCGTATATACCAGCGGCCATGCCGCCTCCACCACATCGGCGCCCCACAGCCGGTATGCCCGGCTGATCTCCTCCGATCCGGCGACCCGGATGCGAAGTCCCTTCATGTCCTCCACACAGGTGATCGCCCGCACCCGGTTGGTAGGGTAACGGAAGCCCTCTTCTCCAATCCCGATGCAGTGCAGCCCATATTCCGCCAGCACACCGTCCAGCGCCTGTCCGCCCGCACCGTCCAGCAGCGTCTCCGCCGCCTCCTCTGATGGGAAGAGAAACGGCAGGTTTACCACGTTCAGCCGCTGGTCCAGCTGCGCGTAATCCGTGTTGGACGAGAGATACAAAGACGCCGTGCCGTTCCGCACCGCCTGCAGTCCCGTGGTTCCCTCCGGAAGATCCTCCTCTGCCTGTACTGTGACCGTTACCGTTCCATTGGTCGCCTGAGAGATCTGGTCCGCGAAGTAGTCCGCAGCGTCCTTCCAAGTGGCGCTTTTGCTTCCGCCCGCCACCAGTGTCCAGGTCTGGGATTCGATTTCCAACGGCTCCTCCTTGGAATCTCCACCGGAAAATCCGGCGCAGCCCGCAGTCAAAAGCATTGTCAACGCCGCCAGGATCATTGCAAGGGGTCTTTTCATGCCTGCTCCTTTTCCGTGAGATGGATATGCCGGAACGCCACGCACTTAATCAACGTAGAAGATCGTATCCAAAATCTCCTGCTCCGTAATGCCGCCGAAGAACTTGGGCAGATCAAACTTCTCCAGCACCGCCGCCACGTCTTCCCGGCGGAACGCACAGCCCTTCAGTGCCTCCGTTACCTCGTCCATCGGGCAGCGTGCCAGAAAGTCGCCGTAGAACACTACATTGCGGATATAGCCGTGGTCTACCTCCAGCTGCGGCTCCAGAATGCCGCCGTCCCATTTGCGCTTGTTGGTCATGTTATACTTGGGAGATCTGCCGAAGGTCCACTCCCAGGTGTCATATTTGGTGCGCTTCAGCTCCTCTACCGCCGCCAGCTCCTCCGGCGTCAGGTGTCCCTGCACCAGACCGGAGCCTGCCAGCGTTTCCTTCAGATACGCCCAGAACTGCTGCAGGTCCATGTCCTTGCCCTCCGGCAGGAAGGAGCGGATGTTTCCGATGCGGGACCGCACGGATTTGGAGCTTTTGGACTCAAACTTGCTGGGGTCCACGTTCAGCGCTCCGGCGACCATCTCCGGGTTGGAGTCAAACAGCAGGGTACCGTGATGCAGCACCCGGTTTTTCAGCAGCCGCTGCGCGGTTCCGGAGACCTTTCGTCCCTCCGCCAGAATATCGTTGCGTCCGGACGCCTCCGCGTGCATTCCCAGTCCATTCAGCGCAGCTACAATAGGGGCGGTGAAGCGGGCGAAGGTCATATGCTCCGCATCCTCCACGTCCGTAATGAAAGAATAATTCAGATTGCCCAGATCATGATACACCGCACCGCCACCGGTGGTACGCCGCACCACATGGATGCCGTGAGATTCCACAAACGCCCGGTTGATCTCCGCCTCGGCATTCTGGTTCTGTCCGATCACAATGGTATTATCGTTCTGCCACAGCAGGAGGTAATCCCCATCCCGCCGGTTCCGCAGCACATATTCTTCAAAAGCAAGGTTGTATGCCGGGTCCTGAGAGCCGGTCTCCAGATAGTTCACTCGATTTTCCATGATGATACCGCCTTTCTGCCTTTTCGACAATATCAGTCATTATAACGGCTCTGTATGTATCCCGCAAGACGGTGCGCAAAGAATTTCAAAAAAATTCAGAATTACCCAAGCTCCTCTAAAAAACCGGAATTTCACGGGGTTTTCTGGAAAAGGCAGCGGTTCCGCCGCATTTCCTCACACCGGATGCTCCTTTAAAAATTCCAGCCACAGTCTGCAGCCCGCCACATTCAGGTGAACGCCGTCCTCCGTCAGATCCTCCCGCAGGCAGCCCTGCTGGTCGGATACCAGCGTCGTCAGGTCCAGATAGGTACACTGCTCCTCCTCCGAAAGCGACTGGATTACCTGATTGTACTCCGCGATCCGCTGGTTGTTCACATAGCTGTGCTTCTCCTCCTGCTTAGCACTGACCGGAAGAATGCTTTCCAGCACGATCTGCGCATCCGGGCTGTCCTCCCGCACCTGCTGGATCAGCTTGGCATACTGGTTCCGGAAGATCTCCGTGCCGGACCAGCCCAGTTCATTGACGCCCAGCATGATGTATGCCTTGGCGTAGTCCATTTCGCCCAGCGCCTCCATAATGGTCTGCTTTCCACCGGGACACTCCTGGGTGGGCTTGCTGAATACCGACTCCACTGTGGCGCCCACGGCATAAAGATACTCCCCCTGCTGCAAGCCGGAGTAAAGATGAAAGCCCTCCGTCCGGGAATCTCCAATAAAAACAGCGTCGGCAAAATAATCGTCCCCCACCGGCTCTGCCGCGATGGGCTCTGCCGCTGGAAGCTCCTCCGGCTGGGAGACGGTCTCCTCCGCCGGGTCCTTCTCCGGTTCGTATTCCGGCAGCGCCGGTTCCTCAGAGGTATCCGTCTGCATCTGCGGAGACAGCGTTTCCTCCCGGGTAATTCCTCCCGCCGCTGGAGCCATCAGCCACACCAGCAGCACCAACAGCACCCAGATGCTGAGATTTCGATGTTGATGATATCCTCTTCCTGTTCCCCCGCCAGCCATACCGCCGCTCCTTTCTGTTTCCTCTCTTTATTAGACGGGATAGGCGCGAAAAAAGTCGAAACAATTTGATGAAAATTTGGTATCAAATTTTTACCGGTTCCGGCAATTCACCTGCCGGAACCACTGTATGCCGCTTCCTTGGCGGATATACAGGCAGACCCGGCTGGTTTTCCCAGCCGGGTCCAGTGCTTCGCCTTTTGTATTTTACCGCAGCGTCTCCGGATATGCTCCGGCATCGTGCAGCTTTTTCAGCTCCTCCGCCACCCGGGCACGGTCCTCATGATAGGTCATGCCGAACCAGCGGTCCGACGAGTGCAGCACGGATACCTCCAGTTCGCCGGAGTGCAGCAGCTCTCCCACCAGCACCGGCAGCAGGCACTCCGCCTTGATATTATCTCCCGCCTCTGTCCGCAGGAAGCTTTCAAAGTAATCCCGCAGTTTGGGGAAAATGCTGGGGGCAAAGCCCCAGAAATTCATGGATACCACCGTATCCGGGTCCAGTGCCTTGTCCTCTGCCAGGTCCCGCAGAGTGCCGTCCGGGTAGAGCTGGATCTTCAGCGCCTCTCGGATGGACTGAAGATGTCCGTCCTCCACCTGGCAGACACCGCGGGAAACCGTGCCGAACAGGCTGGCGGTATTTTTCAGCAGATAGCCCACCATCGTTGCCTTTCCGCTCTGGGGCAGGCGGGTCAGCTCCTGATAGATGGTCTGATAGGCGTCGATGCCGTAATAGTCATCGGCGTTGATGACGCAGAAGGGACCGTCCACCACATCGGCGGCGCACAGCAGCGCGTGTACTGTGCCGAAGGGCTTTGTCCGCTCCTCAGGAATATGATAAAACGACGGAACCGAGGAGAAGTCCTGGAAGGCATATGCCACCTCTACCGGGGAGCCATCCTTCGCAATCCTCTTCTCCAGATAATTTCCAACCAGCTCCTGCATCATCTGCTTCATTTCCGGCTTGATGATGAATACTACTTTATTGAACCCTGCCCGCAGCGCGTCGTGAATGGAATACTCCATCAGGATCTCTCCGTGGGGACCCAGTCCGTCCACCTGCTTGCTGCCGCCATAACGGGAACCCATTCCGGCGGCCATAATGACCAGCGATACTTTCATATAAGAAACCTCTCGAATCTTTCGTTCTGATTATTGTCCAGTCTTATCCGCACGGCGCGGTACGCCCTGTACGGTCACGTTTAGAATACACTGTTTTCCCCGGGTTTGCAACTGTGGGAACCCCCGGCGGGAAATCTTCTTGACATTTTTCTTCGCTTCGCTATAATATGAAAATGATTTTCATTCTCATATCTGTATCTCAGGAGGCGTTTATGCCATACAATACCAAACAGCAGCAGGCGATTCTCGCCTGTCTGGCAGCACGGAAGCAGGAGCTGCTTACTGCGGGAGAGCTGAACGAGGCACTGCGGCAGTCCGGCAATCCTGTGGGGCTTGCCACCATATACCGACAGCTGGAAAAGCTGGTGCAGAACGGTCAGGTCCACAAAATCCCCACAGACGAGGGTGCGTTTTACCAATACTGTGACCCCTGCCACGACCGGCGGGACTGCTTTCTTTTAAAGTGTGAGTGCTGCGGACGGGTGCTGCATCTGGACTGCTCTCATTTAAAGCCCCTGTACCAGCACCTGGAGACCCACCACCATTTCATCATTCACCCCGGAGAGACTATTTTTTCCGGTCTCTGCGACGTATGCGCCGCCCACAGAAAGGAGGACCCCGCATGGAAGCCAACGATCTGATCTCCTGCCGGAACGTCTCTCTGGGCTATGAGGGGCGCGCCCTGCTGTCCGGACTGGACCTGTCCATCCGTGCCGGAGATTATCTCTGCGTGGTAGGCGATAACGGGTCCGGAAAGTCCACATTGATGAAGGCGCTGCTGGGGCTGCTGCCGCCGCTGTCCGGAGAGATTGAACGCGCTCCTGAGCTGAAGCGCGGCGCGGTGGGCTACCTTCCCCAGCAGACACAGGCGCAGAAGGACTTTCCCGCCACCGTTTTTGAGGTGGTCCTCTCCGGCTATCTGAACCAGAAGGGCTACCACTTCTTTTACTCCGCGGCACAGAAGTCCGGCGCGCTGATGAACATGGGCAAGCTGGGCATTTTAGAGCTGAAAAACCGGTGCTACCGGGAGCTGTCCGGCGGGCAGCAGCAGCGGGTGCTGCTGGCGCGCGCCCTGTGCGCCGCCCGGCGGCTGCTGGTGCTGGATGAGCCCATCACCGGTCTGGACCCCGCCGCTGCCCAGGACCTTTACAAAAATCTATCCTACCTCAATGAAAAAGAGGGTATGGCGGTGGTCATGGTCACCCATGACCTGAAGGCTGCGCTGCACAGCGCCCGGACGGTCCTGCACATCGGCAGGCACAGCTGGTTTTACGGCACCCGGGAGGAATACCTGCGTTCTCCGGAGGGTCGCCGTTTCCAGGAGGAGGGAGGTACGCAATGATCCTGATTCAAATGCTTTCCTGGCCGTTTATGCAGAGGGCGCTGATCGCCGGCGTACTGGTAAGCCTGTGCTGCGCCCTGCTGGGCGTGTCACTGGTGCTGAAACGCTACTCCATGATCGGCGATGGACTTTCCCATGTGTCCTTCGGTGCCCTTGCCATCGCCGTGGCACTGGGGATAACCCCCCTATATTTTTCCATTCCCATCGTGATTCTGGCGGCATTCTTCCTGCTGCGGATGGCAAACCATCCCCGCTGGAACAACGATGCCGCCGTGGCGGTGATGAGCGCCTCCGCCCTTGCCATCGGCATCATGGTCATCTCCCGGACCACCGGCATGACCACGGATGTGGACAATTACATGTTTGGCAGCGTGCTTGCTATGACCCAGTCGGACGTGGCGCTGTCCGTACTGCTCAGCATTGCCGTGCTGGTGCTGTTCGTGCTGTTTTACCACAAGCTGTTTGCCGTGACCTTTGATGAAAGCTTCTCCCGCGCCACCGGACTGCGGGTGGACTGGTACAACAGCCTGCTTGCCATCCTCACCGCCCTGACCATTGTGCTGGGAATGCGGATGATGGGCGCCATGCTGATCTCCTCTCTGGTGATTTTTCCCGCCCTGACTGCCATGCGGCTGTTCCGTAGCTTCCGAGGCGTGGTCATTTTCGCGGGCATCAGCTCCGCCGTCTGCTTCTGCGTGGGGCTGACCGCCTCGTTCCTGCTGTCCACCCCGGTGGGCGCGTCCGTGGTGCTGTGCGACCTGGCGCTGTTCCTCTTCTCCTGCCTGCTGTCTGCCCTGCGCCGGAGCTGACCATCCTCTCTGACTGGATTTTTCCGTTTCCCGCACATGAAAACCGGGGATTTTACAAAAAAATCCCCGGTTTTGCAGGAATATCCTTACATTATTCTCAAGAAAAGGCTTGCAATGCGCATGAATCTGTGCTATGTTTGGTATGTTAGAAGTGTAGGTAAATGGAGTGGACCCTTGGTCCGCTCTTTTTGTTGGTCTTTTTTAAGTTCTTAAAACCTTCTCATTTCATTTTTCTTTTGAAAGGAGCGGTCCCTTGAAAAAAGTAACTGAACTGGTGGCAGAGCTGGCGGCTCCTGCCGTGGCGGAAGCCGGCTGCACCCTTTGGGATGTGGAATACGTCCGGGAAGCCGGAGCCTGGTATCTGCGGCTGTATATCGACAAGCCCGGCGGGAATGTGGACATTCTGGACTGTGAGCGTGTCTCCCGCGCGGTAGAACCCCTGCTGGATGAAGCCGATCCCATTGAAGGCAGCTATACCTTTGAGGTCTCCTCAGCCGGAGCGGAGCGGGCACTGAAGCGTCCCTCGGACTTCGCGCAGTTTCTGGGCAGCCCCGTGGCTGTCAAGCTGTATCAGAACCGGAACGGACGCAAGGAGTTCTCCGGTACGCTGAAAGCCTATGACGAAGCCACCGGTGCCGTGACCGTCACCGTGGGAAAGGACGACATGGCCTTTGACAAGAAGGAGACTGCGCTGGTCCGCCTGCGGGTGGAATTCTGATCCGTCATATTCCGTCCAGAAAAGACGTATATTATCATAGATAGGAGTTATTGCTGATGAGAGGCAAAAAGCAGAAAGAACCTGCCGGCATGAACTGTGCGGAGATCTTCGCCGCGCTGAAAATGCTGGAGGAGGAACGCAACATTCCCCAGTCCTTCATGATGGACAAGATCGTCCAGGCGCTGACCACCGCCTATAAACGGGACCACGATGAGGTGGAAAACGTCATCGTGGATGTGGACGAGGAGCATAAGACCCTGAAGATGTACGTTCAGAAGAACGTGGTGGCTGAAGAGGACTATGTGGACCCCTTCAACGAAATTCCCGTGGAGGAAGCCCGCGCCATCTCCGCCAAGTATCATGTGGGCGATGTGGTAAACGTTCCCGTGGACACCACGGAGTTCGGGCGCATCGCCGCAGGCAACGGCAAGCAGGTCATCATCCAGGGTCTGCGGGAAGCCGAGCGCGGTATGGTGTACGACGAGTTCAACTCCAAGCAGCATGAGATCCTCACCGGCGTGGTCACCCGTGTGGACCCCCGCAACGGAAACGTCTCCCTGCGCATCGGCACCGGAACGGAATCCACTGAGGCGCTGCTGATGGCAGGCGAGCAGGTCCGCGGCGAGGAGCTGACCGAGGGCATGCACATCAAGGTTTATGTGGTGGAGGTCCGCCGCTCTACCCGCGGTCCCCAGGTGCTGATTTCCCGGACCCACCCGGGTCTTGTCAAGCGCCTGTTTGAGCTGGAGGTCCCCGAGATCTACGACGGCACCGTGGAAGTCAAGTCCATTGCCCGGGAAGCCGGCTCCCGCACCAAGATGGCAGTCTGGTCCAACGATGAAAACGTCGATCCCATCGGCGCCTGCGTCGGTCCCAAGGGACAGCGCGTTGCCAACATCGTGGAGGAGCTGCGCGGTGAGAAAATCGACATCATCAAGTACAGCGAGGACCCTGCTGAGTTTATTGCCGCCGCGCTGGCACCCTCTGATGTTCTGGATGTCCAGATGGCGGAGGAAGGCAAAGCCTGCCGCGTCATCGTCCCCGACGACCAGCTGTCCCTTGCCATCGGCAAGGAGGGGCAGAACGCCCGTCTTGCCGCCCGCCTGACCGGCTACAAGATCGACATCAAGCCCGCCAGCTACCGCGAGGAAAGTGAAGAGGGCGAGGTCCCGGCAGAAGCTGCCGGAGACTCTTCCGAGGAAACCACGGAGAGCACAGAAAACTGAGCCTTCCGGAGAATCATAGAAAGGCGGTGTCGCCGTGCAGAAGGTGAAAAAGATCCCCCAGCGGCAATGCGTCGGCTGCCGGGAAATGAAGGATAAAAAGGAGCTGATCCGCGTGGTGAAGGCTCCGGACGACACAATCTCGCTGGATTTCGGCGGGAAAAAGCCCGGGCGCGGGGCTTATGTGTGCCGCAGCGTGGACTGCCTGAAAAAAGCCCGGAAATCCCGGGCACTGGAACGGGCATTCTCCCTCCAGATCCCGGAGGAGGTCTATGACGCGCTGGAGCGGGAATTGGGAGGCGCCAATGGCTGATTCCAACCTCCTGTCCCTGCTGGGACTCTGTAAGCGCGCCGGGATGCTGGAAATCGGCGAGGAGCCGGTGGAAGCCGCTGCCCGTGCCAAGGACGCCCGCGTCCTGTTTCTGGCATCAGACGCCGCGGACAACACGGTCCGCCGAGTCCGGCATTTCGCAGATGCAGGCGCCTGCCTGTGGCTGCGGCTCCCCTTTACCAAAGAGGAACTGGGGCGCGCGCTGGGGCGCACCTCCTGCGCTGTTACCGCTGTGACGGACATCGGCTTTGCCGCCAATATCGTCCACAGGCTGGCACAGGCGGACCCCGCGCAATATACAGAAGCGGCGGAAAAGCTGGACATCAAAGCCAAGCGCGCCGCAGAGCGGAAGGCGGAGCTGCAGGCACACCGGGAAAACATCCGGAGAGGCAGAAAGAAAAAGCATGCCGCACCCGCCCAGCCGGAACACCGGGAAACCGCTTCTGCCGCGCCTGCAAAGCGCGCACTGGAAGGCAGGAGCGCAGGTGCTTCCGCCGGGAAGCCCTTCTCCCGTCAGTCTACCGGACGGACCTCCGGAGGGCACCGTCCTTTCCGGGATGAGCGGCGGCGGAAGCCCGCCGGGAACCGCTTTTCCGGAAGCCGCCCCGTGAAGAAGGGAAAGGGCTCCAAGCCCTCCCATCCCTCCCGGGAAAAATAAGCGGAAGCGCCAGCGGCGCTTTCCGGACAGATCATTCACAGCCCGGCGGTTCCCGCCGGAAATATATCCAGCCCTGTAGCCCTGTGCGCGAGGCTGGCTGGCAGGCTCATCCTGCCGAATCCAAAGCATAGTGAGGTGGCTTTATTTGGGTATGGATAATAAATACAGAGTGCATGAGCTGGCGAAGGACTTCGGACTTCCCACCAAAGAGGTCGTTGAAATTCTGACGACCTATGCGACCACTCCGAAGAATCATATGCAGGTTTTAAATGATGACGAGCTTTCCATCGTGTTTGACTACCTGACCCAGAAGCATCCGGTCTCCGGCATTGAGGTCATTTACGCAGACACCTATCAGACTCCTGCAAAGCAGGCGGAGCAGCCTGCCGCAAAGCCCGCTGCCAGCACAAACCATAAGCAGCCGGGTGCGGAGAAGTCCGCTCCCGCCGCAGCCGCGAAGCCTGCCGCTGCTCAGGGCGGAAAGCAGCAGCCCTCTGCAAAGCAGCCTGCCGCAGTGCAGCAGCCCAGCACCCGGGTCCCCCAGAAGAAGATCGTGGACACCCGGAAGGGCGGCGATGTGAACCTGGCAAAATACGACCAGCGGCTGGAGGATCTGGCTCCCCAGCGGGCGTCCCGGATGCAGCCCCAGGGGAAGCAGAAGATCCACCAGAACCGCCAGCAGCGTGGCGGGGCGGCTTTTGCCTCCAACAAGCGTAAGCAGGATGAGGCGGAGCGGATGCGCAAGCTTCAGCTGGAGATTGCCAAGAAGGCTCCCCTCAAGGTCATGATCCCCGACGAGATCTCCGTGGGCGAGCTGGCTTCCCGTATGAAGAAGACCGGCGCAGAGGTGGTCAAGGCGCTGATGAAAAACGGCATCATGGCTTCCCTTCCCCAGATGATCGACTACGACACCGCAGCCCTGATTGCAATGGATCTGGGCTGCAAGGTGGAAAAAGAAGTGACCGTCACCATTGAGGAGCGCCTGATCGACGATCACAAGGATAAGGAAGAGGATCTGGTCCCCCGCGCCCCCGTTGTGGTGGTCATGGGTCATGTAGACCACGGAAAAACCTCTCTGCTGGATGCCATCCGGAACACCAACGTGGTTTCCGGCGAGGCGGGCGGTATCACCCAGCACATCGGCGCATACCAGGTGCAGGTGGATGGTAAGCCCATCACCTTCCTGGATACCCCGGGTCACGAGGCATTCACCTCCATGCGCGCCCGCGGCGCCATGATCACGGATATCGCCATTCTGGTGGTGGCAGCAGAGGACGGCATCATGCCCCAGACCGTGGAGTCCATCAACCACGCCAAGGCTGCCGGCATCCCCATCATCGTCGCCATCAACAAGATCGACAAGCCCGAGGCAAATCCCGAGCGCATCAAGCAGCAGCTCACCGAATACGGTCTGGTGGCTGAGGACTGGGGCGGAGACACCATCTGCTGCCCCATCTCCGCCAAGAAGAACATCGGCATTGACAAGCTGCTGGAAATGGTCCTGCTGACCGCGGAAATGTCCGAGCTGAAAGCCAATCCCAACCGCGCCGGTCAGGGTACGGTCATTGAGGCACGTCTGGACAAGGGACGCGGTCCCGTCGCCACGCTGCTGGTGCAGAACGGCACCCTGAAGCAGGGCGACATCATCATTGCCGGTACTGCCGTTGGTCGTGTGCGTACCATGAACGACTCCAAGGGACGCAAGCTGGTGGAAGCGGGTCCCTCCGTTCCCGTGGAGATCACCGGTCTGTCCGAGGCTCCCGGCGCGGGAAATCCCTTCTTCGCCGTGGCAGACGAGCGCATGGCTCGCCAGCTGGTGGAGCAGCGCAAGGCAGAGGAGCGCGCCAAGGCAAACGGTCCCGCCGTGCAGAAGGTCTCTCTGGAGAATCTGTTCGACCAGATCCAGGCAGGCGAGCGTAAGGAGCTGGCGCTGATCGTCAAGGCAGACGTTCAGGGCAGCGTGGAGGCTGTGAAGGCATCTCTGGAAAAGCTGTCCAACGAAGAGGTCAACGTCCGTGTCATTCACGGTGCCGTGGGCGCCATCAACGAGTCCGACGTCACTCTGGCAGCCGCCTCCAACGCCATCATCGTGGGCTTCAATGTCCGTCCGGACGCCGCCGCCCGGGAGAGTGCCGTTCGCCAGAACGTGGATATGCGGATGTACCGCGTCATCTATGACTGCATCGACGAAATCGAATCCGCTATGAAGGGCATGCTGGCGCCCAAGTACCGCGAAGTGGTGCTGGGTCACGCCGAGGTCCGCCAGACCTACAAGGTCTCCGGTATCGGCACTGTCGCTGGCTGCTATGTGCAGGATGGCAAGCTGCTGCGGGACTGCTCTGTCCGGGTGGTCCGGGACGGCATCGTCATCCACGAGGGCGCACTGGGTTCCCTGCAACGCTTCAAGGACTCCGTGAAGGAGGTCGCTGTCAACTACGAGTGCGGTCTGACCGTGGAGAAGTACAACGACATCAAGGAAGGCGACATCATCGAAGCCTATACTATGGAAGAGATTCCCAGATAAATCATTATTTTGAACCCTACCCCACAGGGGGGCGACCCCTCCGGTCGCCCCCTGTTCACTTTGAAAGGAGGTTGTTTCCCCTATGGCAAGCAACCGCATCGGACGCATCAACGAAGAGATCCAGCGGGAGATCAGCGCACAAATCCGCCGGCTGAAGGACCCCCGCGTTTCCGGAACCGGCATGGTCTCCGTCACCCGGGTGGACACCACCGGCGACCTGCGCTATTCCCGCATTTATATCAGCGTGCTGAACAAGGAGCAGGAAAAGGATGTGCTGAAGGGACTGAAATCCGCCTCCGGCTTTCTGCGTCGGGAGCTCGGCTCTGCCCTCCGCCTGCGCTACACCCCCGAGCTGCAATTCATTGCGGATGACTCGATGGAGTACGGTGCACACATTCTGGAGCTGCTGCACAACGTAGAGGTTCAGGAGGAGCAG
Source organism: uncultured Dysosmobacter sp. (assembly GCA_934565855.1). Lineage (GTDB taxonomy): Bacteria > Bacillota > Clostridia > Oscillospirales > Oscillospiraceae > Oscillibacter. Next base: position 144,575 of record CAKTIO010000004.1, on the reverse strand, counting down.
CGGAAACCCGCTCAGGAAGAAACGGAGGATTGAGCCATGCTGACCGTCTCTGAAGCCGCGGCGCTGCTGCGGTCCTTTGACTCCGTTCTCATCCTCACCCACGTCCGCCCGGACGGTGACACTGTGGGCTGTGCCGCCGCGCTTTGCGCGGCGCTGCGGCAGCTTGGAAAAACCGCTTATCTGCTGGACAACCCTCAGCTGACCCAGAACAACGAGCCGTTCTTCCGTCCCTATACCGCCCCGGAGGGCTTTGTTCCACAGGTGGTGATATCTACCGACATTGCCGCCCTCAGCCTGCTGCCGGACAACGCAAAGCCCTATCGGGACCGCATTGATCTTGCCATCGACCACCACCCCTCCTTCGAGGGCTTCGCCAAGGCAAACATCGTCCGTCCGGACGCCGCTGCCTGCGGAGAGCTGGTTTATGACATCATACAGGAGCTGTGTCCCCCGACGCCGGAGATCGCCCTGTCTCTTTACCTGGCAGTCTCCACGGATACCGGCTGCTTCTCCTATTCCAACACCACCGCCAACACCCACCGGGTCGCGGCGGCTCTTATGGACACGGGCATTGACTACCGCAGCCTGAACAAAGCCTTTTTCCGCACCAAATCCCGAAAGCGGATGCAGCTGGAGGGGTCCATGCTGCACACGATGGAGCTTTACGACCAGGACCGCGTTGCCGTGCTGTCCGTTCCCATCGCTTTGATGGAGCAGCTGCACGCCGGAGAAAGCGATGCGGAGGAGCTTTCCTCTCTGGGCGCACAGATTGAAGGTGTGGACTGCGCCATCACCATGCGGGAATTGCAGCCGGACGTGTGGAAATTCTCTCTGCGCACCGGCAGCCGGGTAAACGCCACCCGCGTCTGCCAGCTGCTGGGGGGCGGCGGTCATGCCGCCGCCGCAGGCGCAACGGTCCATGCTCCCTGGGCTGACGCCAAGCGGCAGATGCTGGACGCCGTTGCCAAAATCGCCGGGGATTTTCCCCACTGAACGGTTTTTCCGGTCTCAGAAAGGAGCTTTATGCCAAACGGAATCGTCATCATTGATAAGCCACAGGGATGGACCTCTATGGACGTCTGCGCCAAGCTCCGCGGCATTTTGCGGGAAAAGCGGGTAGGACACGCGGGAACGCTGGACCCCCTTGCCACCGGTGTGCTGCCGGTATTTGTGGGTGCCGCCACCAAGGCGGTCAGCTTTGCGGAGGATGGACAGAAGGAATATCTTGCCGGGCTGCGGCTGGGCATGACCACTGACACCCAGGACACCACCGGAACGATGCTGTCCTCCTGTCCTGTCACCATCTCCCGCGAACAGCTGGAGGCGGTGCTGCCTGCCTTTACCGGAAATATCTCCCAGATTCCGCCCATGTATTCCGCCATTAAGATCAACGGACAGAAGCTCTACGATCTGGCTCGCAGGGGCAAATCCGTGGAGCGCAAGCCCCGCCCCGTGACCATATACACACTGGAGGTTCTGGAGCAGCAGTCCGAGACGGATTACCTTCTGCGCTGTGTCTGTTCCAAGGGAACCTATGTCCGCACACTCTGCCACGACATTGGACAGACTCTGGGCTGCGGCGGCACTATGTTCTCTCTGCGGCGCACCCTTGCCTCCGGCTTTTCCATTGACCACGCTGTTACACTGGAGCAGGTACAGGCAGAGGGGGAAGCGCTGCTGCTCCCTCTGGACGCTTACTTTTCCGCCTATCCTGCCTACCGCCCTGTCTCTCCCGGAAAGGAAGCACGGGTGCGCAACGGCAACCCCATTACCGATGCCGGGCTTGCCGACGGTCTTTACCGGGTATATGGGCAGGACGGTACATTTTTGTGCCTGTCCCGGGCGGAAAACGGAACACTTACGGCAGTGAAAAACTTCTTCGGCGCATGACCGCCTCATTTCCCCATCGAAAGGATTTGGTTTTCCATGAAACAACGTGTCATTGCTCTTGGCTTTTTTGACGGTGTTCACCGCGGACACGCCGCGCTGCTGCGCCGCACCGTGGAGGAAGCCCAGAGCCGCGGCTGCACTCCTGCGGTATTCACCTTTGACCGGGTGCCGAAGGAAGTCGTTACCGGCATTCCCTGTCCGCTCATCAACTCTCCGGAGGACCGGAAGGAGCTGATGCACCGGCTGTACCAGATCGATGACGTCATTATGGTACCCTTTGACCGGGAGATGATGACCACACCGTGGGACGCCTTTGTAACGGACATTCTGGTGGAGCGTTACCACGCCGTTCATCTGGTGGCTGGACACGATCACCACTTTGGACATAAAAACGCCGGCTCCCCGGAGCTGCTGCGGCAAAAGTGCGCGGAGCTGGGCATAGGCTGTGACATCATCCCCAAGGTGGAGATCGGCGGCATCACCGTCAGCTCCACCTACATCCGCCGTCTGGTGGAAATGGGACAGGTAGAGCGTGCCGCGGAATTTCTGGGACATCCCCACACGCTGTCCCAGGTGGTCCGGCACGGACGGCGCATTGGGCGCACCATCGGTATCCCCACCGTCAATCTCACGGTTCCGCCCCATGTGCTGGTCCCCAACTTCGGCGTCTATGCCGCCCGGGTCTATCTGCAGGATGGCAGCCACTATGCCGCCGTGACCAATGTGGGCGTGCGTCCCACCGTTCATAACGGGGATGACATCACCGTGGAATCCTGGCTTCTGGACTTTGATGGAGACCTGTACGGACAGACTGTCCGGGTGGAATTTTACCTGCACCTGCGGGATGAGATCCGCTTTGACTCCTTAGATGCCCTGCAGGCGCAGATCACCCGGGATGCTCAAAGCACCCGCGATTACTTCCGGCAGCACCCCGCATTTTCGCGGTAAGTCTCTGATGGAAATTTTGATAAAAAAGGCGCGCTGGGGCATCCAACGCGCCTTTTTCACGCCGTGCGGCACTGCCGCGCGATGTTTTTTATGCCGCTCCGCCTGCCGACTGGGCAAAGCTGTTATCCACCAGCTTGGAAAAGTCCACCCACTGGTCATGTGACAGCTCTCCCGCTGTCTCCATAACGGTTTCCAGCCGCTCCAGCGCCTCCTGCTGCATCACCGGGGTTGCGTTCCAAGCGTCGATCTCCTGGTACCGCTGCGCCACCTGTGTCAGCACTTCCTCGTCCGTATCCGGGAACTGGTCGGCAATGGCTTCCGCAATCTCTGCCGCAGTATGCTCCCGCACCCACTTCTGCCCCCTTGCCACGGCATTGGTAAACCGCTGTACGGTGTCGCTCTGCTGGCTCAGATAGTCCTGAGAGGCAAAATACGCCGTGTAGGGGATCTCTCCGCTCTCCTGCCCAATGGAGGTCAGAATGTAGCCCTTTCCAGCCAACTGGACCTCCGTGGCAGTGGGTTCAAACAGCGTGACATAGTCGCCGTTGCCGCCAGTGAACGCCCCCGCCATCATATTGAACTGCACAGTGGTATCTACCTGGGCATCCTCTCCGGGAAGAATGCCGTTCTGGCGCATGACATACTCCAGCGTCATCTCCGGCACACCGCCCTTGCGCCCGCCGATCACGGTCCTGCCCCGCAGATCCTCCCACTGGAAGGGGGCATCAGTCCGACCCACTAAGAAAGAGCCGTCCCGCTTGGTCAGCTGGGCAAATACCACGGGATAGTCCTCCTTGCCCTGATTGTAAACGTAAATACACGCCTCTGGTCCTGCCAGACCAATGTCCGACTGTCCCGCCAGCACCGCTGTCATCACCTTGTCGGCTCCTCCGCCGTTGGTCAGCTGGATCTCCAGCCCTTCATCAGCAAAGAAGCCCTGCTTCATTGCCACATACTGCGGCGCGTAAAAAACAGAGTGGGTCACCTCGTTCAGCCGGACGGTGGTCGTTTTCTCCGCCCCGCAGCCGCAGCAGGCGCCCATTAGCAGCAGCGCGGCAGACACCAGTGAAATTCCTTTTTTCATGCAATCACTCCCAAATATTTTTCCAAAATTTTTTCAAACCGCAGCACGAGCTGATACATCGCCACTGCGGCAAGGGCTAACAGCAGCACCGTTGTCATCACCAGGTCCATGTTGAAGACCTGGGAACCATACACAATGAGGTATCCCAATCCCGCCTTGGACACCAGAAACTCCCCCATGATCACGCCCACCCAGCTCAGTCCGACATTGACCTTCAGGGTGTTGAACAATGTAGCGTAATTGGCGGGAAGCACCAGCATCTGCAAAATCTGCCGCCGGCTGGCGCCCAGCGCCTGCATCAGCCGCAGCTTCTGCGGGTCCGTGGATAAAAAGCCAACGTGCATATTCAAAATCGTTACAATAATGGATATTGCCAACGTCATGGCGATGATGGACGCGGTTCCCGCGCCGATCCAGACGATGAATACCGGTCCCAGCGCTGTTTTTGGCAGAGCGTTCAGCACCACCAGATAGGGGTCCAGTACCTGGGAGAGGGTGCTGCTCCACCACAGTCCTACCGCCACCAGCGTACCCAGCACCGTACCCAGCAGGAAGCCCGCCACCGTTTCCAGACAGGAGGTCCCCACATGCAGCCATAGGTCACCGGAGCCGTACAGCGCCGCCAGTGTGGACAGCATCCGGGAGGGAGAGCTGATGATGAACGCATCCAGCCAGCCCAGACGGGTCCCCGCCTCCCAAAGTCCCAGAAATGCCGCCAAAAGTGCCCACTGCAGACTGCGGACCAGCCTGCGCTCCCGGCTTCTGGCGCGCAGATACGCCGCCCGCTGTAAAGAAGGCGCCGCCCTATTCATGTACGTTCAGCTCCTTCCAGATTTGATTGAATATCTCATGAAAGCCCGCCGCGTCCCGCCGCTCCATCGGGGATAGTCCCCGCAGGCTGGAAAGATCGTGCTCTGCCCGCACCACCGCGGGACGCCGCGACAGCACCACCACCCGGTCCGACAGGCTGACTGCCTCGGCAATGTCGTGGGTCACCAGCAGTGCTGTTTTTTTCTCCTGCCGGATGATCTGCTGGATATCCGCCGAAACCGAAAGCCGCGTCTGGTAATCTAGCGCGGAAAACGGCTCATCCAGCAGCAAAATGCGCGGCTCTGTTGCCAGCGTGCGGATTAGGGCGCAGCGCTGCCGCATCCCACCGGACAGCTGGGACGGGCGCTTCCGGGCAAATTCCTCCAATCCATACCGCGCCAGCAGCTCCCGGACACGGCGAAGGTCCTCCGGCGTTTTCCGTTTGCGAATCTCCAATCCCAGCGTGACATTTCCCCAAATGCTCCGCCATTCAAACAAATGGTCCCGCTGGGGCATCAAGCCAATTTTTACCGACGGCTCCGTGACCCCTTCACCGTCTATCCGGACCGTCCCACCGGATGGCTTTTCCAATCCGGCAATCAGGGACAGCAGCGTGGATTTTCCACAGCCGGACGGTCCCACAATGCTGACAAACTCCCCCTCCTCCACGCCGAGGGTTATCTCCCGCAGGGCTTCCACCTCTCCGTCCGGCGACTGATACGTCAGGGAAACCTGCCGCAGGTCAATCATCATACCCGGTTCCTCCTCCTTTGGTCCAGCCGGAAATTCTCTCTATGCTTCATTGTATGTGGCAGGGTCGTCCCCCGTCCGCCGTTCCTTTGCAAAAAATGATCCCGGGGAAAGCGCACCCTTCCGCGCCCCCCGGGACCATTTTCCATGCTTTCGTCACAGCAGCCACGCCAGCAGCCAGAGCATCCCAATACCGGACGCCCCCATCAGCGCGTACAGCGCCGGAGACAGTCCCCGAAGCCGCCGGCTCCAATGGCTGCCGCCGGTATAGCTTCGCGCCACCCGCTGTGCCTCCTCCACCAACTCCCGGGAGGTCACGCCCTCTCCGGCAGCATCGTTGCGGACGATGAAGATTGCCTGTTCAAAAAAACGCTGGTCCGGCGAGTCCACCACGACCACCCGTCTGGAAATTCCTTTGACCATATCGCACCTCTCCCTGCAAATCCAAATTGTGTATTTGCAGTGTCTCACAGCAGGCTGAAAAATATACCGGGTTTACCGGAAAATTACAATTTCAGGCAGCTCATACCCGGCGGCTCTGTCCGGTGCTTTCCAGATACAGCACCTGTACGCCGCAGTCGTCCGCCAGCGGTCCCCTCTGCTGGATCTCCTTCAGCAGCAGCCCCGCCAGCACCTGCGGATCGTCTCCGTCCCATCCAGCCAGCAGGTTTTGCAGCCACTCGTCTCCCAGCGGGTCCGCCACCCCATCGCTGACCATAACGGCAAAGCTGCCGCCCTCCAGCGTCAGGCGGGTCACATCCGGAGCGGCTGGACTTTCCCGCAGTCCCGCAGGCAGGGTGTTTCCGGTGATACGGCGCACCCGTCCGCCCTTTTTGATATAGCTGGGAGCGGCGCCGTACTTGTAGAGCGTTGTCTGCCCGCTGCTCAGCTCTAAAATCAGCAGGTCAATGGTGGAAAAGCCCCCGGTCTCCTCCGCCCGCAGCGCCAATGCGGAATTCAGGGTCTTCAGCGCCGCCTCCGGCGCAATGCCTGCCTCTAAAAACTGCCTCAGCAGGCGGTTGGTCAGGGCGGATTCCCGCCGGGCACCCTCTCCGCTGCCGTTTCCATCGTTCAGCAGCATACAGAGCCTGCCGCCTGCTTCAAAGGAGCTGACGGTGTCGCCGCAGACCTTCTCTCCCTCCTTGGGTCGCAGCGCCGCTCCGATCCGGTAGGTACAGCCGAAACCGGACGCTGCCCGGACCTCACCCAGTCCGGCGGCGGTCGCCCCCAGCAGCTCCCCCAGCTGGGCATACTGCCCCCGGGCGCTGTTGCGGGTCTGCTCCAGCTGCCTGCGGTACTGTCCCCGCAGCAGATACGCCGACAGCTCTGTGTTGATCGCCGTCATCAGCTCTGAAAGGTGAATGCAGCGGTCCGCAAAGTGCCGGGGAAAATCCTTTGCCATCACCCGTCCCCGCTCCAGCAGAAAGGGAGTGGCATCGTTAAAGGCGTTGAATGTCGCCGTATACTCCTTTTTCCAGCACAACGAACACAGGGCACAGTCACGGCAGGTCTTCTCCGCCGCCCGGTCAAAGATCACAGCGGGATTTTCCTCCGTGTTCTGCACCGTCCCCCGTCCCAGGCTCTCATACAGGTCGTGAAACGCCTCCGCCGCCCGGGTCAGCCTTTCCCGCAGTCCCTCCAACGCCGCGAAATCCTCGGATTCCTGTTTTTGCAGCCGTTTTCCTCCTATCGCACGGCAGGGAATCAGCAAAAACACCGGCAGTGCCAGCAGCACCTCAATAAAAACAGAGATGCCCTTTTTATCCGTAGCGGGAAGCAGCACCACCAATACGCCGCCTATATACGCCAGCGCCGCCTGCCACCGCCCCCTGCCGGAGCGCAGCCCGGCGGTCAGCCCGGCAAAGCCGTAGACCCCCGCAAAAAACAGTGTTCCGCTGCCGCTGAGTACATCTGCCAACAGACCGCTGCACAGTCCCGTCAGGATGCCAGCGGAAACGCCCCGCTGCCATGCGGAGACCATCAGCAGGCTGCCCAGCAGGATCCTGCCCAGAGAGATGTTTCCCAGCTCCACACCCATCAGGGCGCACAGGACTGTCAGCAGCAGATAAAACAGCTGCTCCTGCCGGACGCCCTCTCCGGAATGCTCTAAAACCGGAATGTAAAACCAGATGGAAACACCCAACAGCACGCAGGCGGTCAGGCAGGACAGCAGATCCTCTACCGGACTGGCGGATTGGACTACATATACCATCCGCACTGCCAGAAACAGAAGCGTACCGCAGACGGTCCGTCCCTGGCGGCTGTCCAGACGGCGCATTCCGTGAAACGCCGCTGCCGCCGTGACCAGCAGGACCGCTGCCGCCAGATGCGCCAGTCCCTCGGCAAAGCGCAGGAAAAGGAAGGTTCCCACGCCGGTCCCCAGCAGCGCAGCCATGCCGTTCCCGCCCGCTCCCGATGCAGCCACACAGCCCAACGCAAAGGGCGCAGCCCCGCCCGGCAGACGCGCTACCGTCAGGACCGCCGCCAGAAAAAACCGTACTCCCCAGCCCAGGTAACAGGTCGCCTGCTCCTGGGTCCATGCCAATCGCCTTTTTTGCACTGCTTGTCCCTCCCGCCCGTGGTTTTCCATCATTTTACAATTATTGAAAGAAAAATCACGTCGGGAAAACGGGACAGCGGTGCTTCTCCACCGGGAAGTTTTCTTCCTTTTCCGCCGCTTTTGCCGCCTTCGATCCCTGTTTCTGTCAAAAAGATACCGAAAATCAAAAAAGTTCCCGCCTGCCTTTCACAGACGGGGGCTTTCTGCTGATAAAACCTGCCGCATTCTCCGGGAATCACTTTCCACTGGGATAGATGATTCCGTTTTCCTTTCTGGGATGACCCGGTTCCACCACAGCCGCCGGATAGCCCAGCACACAGTTACCCACGCCGATATAGCGCTCCGGCAGTCCCCATTCTCTCAGGAGTACCTTGCCCTCCGGTTTTTCAAAAACCTCCCGGGCACGGTTGATCCAGCAGGAGCCAATACCCAAACTCCACGCCGCGTTCATCAGGTTGCCCATAACCAGCGCACCGTCACAAACGGCGTTGACACTGTTGGTCGCCTCCGGATCCGCCAGCACCACCACGACCACGGGCGCGCCGTAAAACGGGTCGGAATCCGTTCCCATCACCGCCGCGTTATACCGGGACAGCCTCTGGATCTGATCTTTCTCCCGCAGCACCACCATCGTCACCGACTGTCTGCCCATCGCGCTGGGCGCCCAGCTGCCCGCTTCCAGAACCGCATCCAGCTCCTCCTGCCGGATCGGCTCCGGGCGGTAAGAGCGGACGCTGCGCCGCTGCTTCAAAACCTGTATCGTATCGTTCATACCAGTCCTCCTGTTCTGCATCGTTTTTGCCTGTACTGCTTTGATTGTATCATGTTTCCCCACAGTGTCAATGCCGCCGCGCTCTTGCGCAGGGAGAATGATAGGTGTATGCTGAACAGGAAAATCATTGCTGCCCGGAAGGAGATGCTTCTATGAAGCCCACCATTACCCAAGCGCACTGTGCCGCCCTGACGCAGCCCCTGACTGCCCTGCGCCGGGAGCTGCACCGCTACCCGGAAGCCGGATGGATGGAATACCGCACCACGGCGCGAATTCTTCAGGTACTGCAAGGACACGGCATTTCCGTCTCCTACGGTCCCAGCATCCACGCACCGGAAAAGCGCATGGGGCTGCCGTCCGCCAAGGCGGATGCTGCCGCCTTTGCCCGCGCCCGGTCCGAGTGGGCGGATGGAGACGTTCTGCAAGCCATGCAGGGCGGCTTCACCGGCTGCATCGCCCATCTAACGGGCGCCCGGCACGGTCCCCATAAGGTGCTGCGGGTGGACATCGACTGCAATGAGGTACAGGAAAGCAGTCTGCCTGACCACCGCCCCGCCGCGGAAGGCTTCTCCTCCTGCCATCCCGGTCTGATGCACGCCTGCGGACATGACGGACACGCGGCGATGGGAGTAGGGGCAGCACTGCTGCTGAACGCCCGGCTGAAGGACCTGCCCGGCACGGTGGATATTCTTTTCCAACCGGCGGAGGAGGGACTGCGGGGCGCGGCAAGTCTGGCAGAACATTCCTGTATCCGCCGCTGTGACATTCTGCTGGGGCTGCATATAGGGATGGGGCTTTCCGGCGCCGGGCGGGTCGCTGCCAGCGCCTATGGCTTTCTATCCAGCAGTAAGCTGGATGCTGCTTTTCACGGTGAAGCCGCCCACGCCGGACTCTGCCCGCAGGAGGGACACAACGCACTGGCGGCAGCGGCGGCGGCAGTGACCAACCTGCTGGCGATCTCCCGGCACGGAGATGGTGCCAGCCGCATCAACATCGGTTCTCTACATGCGGAAAGCGGGCGGAACGTCATTCCGCCGCTGGCGGAGATGGCGCTGGAGACCCGCGGCGCTTCCGGTGAGATCAACGCCTATATGGAAGCCTCCGCCCGGCGGGTCTGTGAAGCCGCCGCCCAGATGTATGGCTGCACCTGCTGCATAACGCCTATGGGCGGCGCGGAGGGTGCGCAGTGCGATGACAGTCTGGTCCGGCAGGTGACCGACATTCTCTCCCGGTTTCCCGGCATCCGGGAGGTGGTTCCGGCGTGGAACTTCCGCGCCGGAGAGGATATGACCACTCTGATGTCCGCTGTGCAGCGTCACGGCGGACGCGCCGATGAGCTGGTGCTGGGCAGTGAGCTTGCCGCGCCGCACCACAGCCAGCGGTTTGACTTTGATGAATCCATCCTGCCCCTGGGAGCAGGGCTGCTGGCGCAGCTTCTGCTGGAGCTTTCCTAAACCAGGGGTAAATTTTTCTCTCCGGCATATTGTCCTTCTTTCCCGCATAGGCTTTTACCACCAAGAGGTGGGGAGTGTTGCTGTTTTGAAGGGCAATATTGAAGAGCGCGCCTGTATGCTCGCGCAGTACATCATCGAACATCAGACAACGGTCCGCGCCGCCGCTAAAAAATACGGCGTCAGCAAATCGACCGTCCACAAGGATATCTCAGAACGCCTTCCCCAATTCAACCGCAGTCTGTATTTGCAGGTCAAGGAGGTTCTGGAAATCAATAAAGCGCAGCGGCACATCCGCGGCGGCATTGCGACCCGAAAAAAATACAAAGGGGAATGAGGTCCCCTGTTTTCCCGGAGTTCAGGGCGGTGTGCCGGGCGGCACGCCGCCCTGAATTGATCCGTTCCGGGAATCTGTAACCTTTTTTTCCTTGTACTTTCTTCGCCACAGACTTATAATGAAAAAACTGCGTTGAGCGCAGCGGACGGGTCGTTCAACCCTCCCTCCATTTTTTACGGCGGCTTTTCACCGCATCTTGAACAGGAGTTTTTTCATGGCAAAACATCATCATCGCCGCGCACGGCGCAGCTGGTCCCGCACTCTTCTGCTGGTCATCTTTCTCCTTGCCGCCGTGCTGGGCGTATATTCCTGCGTGTTCCGCAAGCCACAGGTGGACGTGCCTGCCGCGGACCCGCAGCAGGACCTTTCCGACATCAGCTCCGGCGCCGTCTCCTCTCTGCAGGACCCCGTGCCAGTGAACCAGCGAAAGGACGATTTTTACAACATTCTGATCTCCGGCGTGGACGATGGCAATGGCGGCAGCGACACCAACATTTTAGTGGCGTTTGACGCCAAAAACGGCTGCGCCCACTGCGTCAGCATTCCCCGGGATTCCGGCGTATACATCAACGGAAAGGCACGGAAGATCAACTTCGCCTACAACACTGGCGGAACCGAGCTGCTGGCGCAGACAGTGTCTGATACGCTGGGCATTCCCGTGGACTTTACCATTGAGGTGCGGCTGAATGGCTTTATCAAGCTGGTAGACGCCATTGGCGGCGTGGATTTTGACGTTCCTCTGAACATGAACTACGATGATCCCCTGCAGGGGCTGTCCATCCATCTGAACAGGGGGATGCAGCATCTGGACGGAAAACGCGCTATGGGCGTGGTCCGTTTCCGCCACAACAATGACGGCAGCGGCTACGGCTCGGAGGATCTGGGGCGCATCGGCACCCAGCAGGCATTTTTGAAAGCAGTCGCCAAGCAGACGCTGACTCTTTCCAATGTGGACAAGGTGGGTGAGTTTGCCAAAATCTTTCAAGAATATGTCACCACGGATCTGAAGGTGGAAAATCTGGCGTGGCTGGCCAAGGAAGCCATCTCCATGGGCATTGACAACATCTCCTTCTCCACCCTTCCCGGCGAGTGGAGCGGGAAGCGGTCCCTGTATCTCTTAGACGGAGACGCCGTGCTGGAGCTGGTAAATGCACAGCTGAACCCCTACACCACCGACCGTATAATGGACGACCTGAATCTGGTCTCCTGAACCGTATCCCGGAAAACGCCGCCCTTGAAGCAGACGGCAACCGTTTGAACAGGAGGATCGCTGTGATGAAAAAACGGATGCTTCCCCTTTTGCTGACCCTTGCGCTGCTGTTTCAAATCTCTGCTGCGGCAGTTTCCGCCGCGCCCTTTGTCCGCACCAGGCACTACGCCGGACAGTTTTCCGACCTGACCGCGGCTTCCCCCTTCTACGAGAATATTTCCGCACTGTACGAATATGGTCTGTCCGTGGGAAAGCCAGATGGCACCTTCGGCATACAGGATGCCGTGACGGTGGGGCAGGTCGCTATTTTCGCCGCCCGCCTCCGCAGCCTGTATGATAACGGGGACGCGGAAGCCGGAGCAAATGCTTTCCGTGCGCCGGGACAATCCACCGCCGCGCCATACCTCCTCTATCTGCGCTCTGCCGGAGTGCTGGGACAGGAGGAGGACTGGCAGGAAACAGCCTCCGCCTCCCGCGCCGTGGTGGCGCACCTGCTTGCCAATACGCTGCCCGCCGCGCAGCTGCCCGCCATCAATCAGGAAACGCTGACCCAGGGCTACGCCAGCCGGAAATTCCTGCGGGATGTGACCGAGTACACTCCCTACTATCAGGACATCCTGACGTTCTACCGCGCCGGCATCTCTCAGGGCAGCGATGCGTCCGGAAGCTTCCACCCCAGTGCCGCCATTTCCCGCGGCGCACTGGCTGCCATGCTGACCCGGATGGTGGATCCCTCTCTCCGGCTGACGCTGCGCTGGGACGTATCCGGCTCCTCCATTGGAGAGCTCTCCTGGTCTGACCTGATCCCCTCCGGCTCTGCCGCCTATGTTCCCGCCCCCGCTTCTGAGGCGGAGTATGCCGCCGACGCGGCATATATGTTCTCCACTGGCAACAATTCCCTGACGCTTTGCTACGGTCCCTCTCTGTCCGCTGTGAAAGCCCGCCGGGTCATGGAAGCCATGCTCTCCGCCGTCAAGACCTACGCCGAGCAATGCTACAACTCCGTCAGCTGCACAATGGACATCTCCTCCGGGACCATGGTGCTGTCCTTCTCCGCAGCAGGCGCTACGGATACCCAGCTGACTGCCTACCGGTCATATACCCTCTCCGCCGCCATTGCCGTGCATGACCAGCTGTGGACCTCCGGCAGTATCACCGCGGAAATGAGCGAATATGAAAAAGCCAGGGTCTACTATGACTGGATCTGTCAAAACTGCGCGTATGACTACTCTGCCGGAGACAGCTCGCTCAGCCACATTCCCTACGCCCTGTTTCATGACGGTACTGCCGTATGCGACGGCTACACCGGCGCGTACAATCTGCTGCTGAAGCTGGAGGGCATCTCCTGCCGCGGGCTGAGCAATGCCAGCCATATCTGGACCGTTGCCACGCTGGATGGCACGGAATATCACATCGACACCACCTGGGGCGACAGCTCCGGATACTCTACCGATTACACCTATTTCGCCATGACACCCGCACAGTCCTGGTCGGTCCACACCTGGTAACACATCCAGCGATCCCGCGCCCCGGAGAAGTCTCCGGGGCGTTTTTCAGTCTTCCGGTGCAAAAAGCCTTGCGCTCCCGCGCCCGAAGGGTATACAGTAAGGAAAGACACTCTCACGAATCCCTGAAAGGCGGTTTCTCATGGAAAAGAAAATTTTGATCCGCAATGCGAAAGCCATCGTCACCTGCGACGCGCAGGACCACGTCTACTGGAACGCTGACATTCTGGTGGAGGGACCGAAGATCACAGCCATCGGTCCGGGACTGGACGCCTCCGGCGCGGAGGTTCTGGACGCCTCCGGCTGCTTTGTCTACCCGGGACTGATCAACACCCACCACCACTTCTTCCAGACCTTTGTGCGCAACCTGCACACCATCGACTATCCCAATATGACCGTTCCCGATTGGATCGACAAAATCTACCGGATCTTCCAGGTCATTGATGACGAGGTCATTTACTACTCCTCTCTCACCGCTATGGCAGACCTCATCAAGCACGGCTGCACCTGTGCCTTTGACCATCAGTACTGCTATACGAAAGCCACCGGAAAACGCCCGGTGGACCGGCAGATGGAGGCGGCGCGGCTGCTGGGCATCCGCTATCACGCGGGTCGGGGAACCAATACGCTGCCCCGGGACAAGGGCGGCTCCATTCCGGAAAACATGCTGGAAACCACGGAGGAATTTTTAGAGGACTGCGACCGCCTGATTCAGCTGTACCACGACCCCAAGCCCTACTCCATGTCGCAGATCGTTCCCTCCCCCTGCCAGCCCATCAACTGCTATCCTGAGACCTTCCGGGAGACGGTGGACCTTGCCCGGAAGCGGGGCGTGCGGATGCACACCCATCTGGGCGAGGGGGAAAACGAAATCATGCTGGCACGCCACGGCAAGCGCACATTGGACTGGTGCCGGGACATCGGCTTTTACGGTCCGGATGTGTGGATCGCCCACGGCTGGGAGCTGACGGACGAGGAATACACCCAACTGGGACGCGATGGAATCGGTATCTCCCACTGCCCCACGCCTGCCATTTTGGGCGGCTTCCCCATTCTGCCCATGCAGAAGCTGATGGAGAAGAACGTATGCGTCAGCATCGGCTGCGACGGCTCCGCCACCAACGACGGGTCCAGTATGCTGGACGCCATGCGCACCGCATGGATGATGCAGGCATTTTACAGCAAGCAGCGGGGTGGCTGCATCTCTCCCTACGAGATGCTGAAAATGGCAACGGTCAACGGCGCAAGAACACTGGAGCGCAGTGACTTGGGCTGCTTGGAGCCGGAAAAGGGCGCGGACCTTTTCTTCGTGGACACCACCCAGCTGGAGCTGACCGGCGCACTGCATGACCCCAAGAATCTGCTGCCCCGGGCTGGCGTTACCGGTCCGGTCAAGCTGACCATGATCAACGGCAGAGTTGTCTGGCAGGACGGCAGATTCCCCGGCGTGGACGAAGCCCAGTTGGCAGCTGAGGGCGAAGCAGTCTGTACCCGGGTTCTACGGACCCCCTGCGAGGCATTCCACAGCCTGTAAGCACCCAGCCGTTCATAATTCAAAAACCATCCCCGGCAGAGAGCCTGTTCTCCGCCGGGGATGGTTTTTTCAGCCCTTCTTCGCACCCTTTGCCTGCCGCATGGACAGGGCGATGCGCTTTTTCTTTTCATCCACTTCCAGCACCACCACCTTCACGATGTCGCCCACGGCGACTACCTCGGAGGGATGGCGGATAAAACGGTCTGTGATCTGGGAAATGTGGACCAGTCCGTCCTGATGGACACCGATGTCCACAAACGCACCAAAATCGATCACGTTGCGCACGGTACCTGTCAGCTCCATGCCCGGCTTCAGATCCTTCATTTCCAGCACGTCCGTCCGCAGAATGGGCTTGGGCAGCTCGTCCCGGGGGTCCCGCCCCGGCTTCATCAGCTCGGCGGCAATGTCCCGCAGGGTCGGCTCGCCCACGCCGCACTGCTCTGCCGCAGTCTGCCAGCCCAGCCACTCCACCCGCTGCATCAGCTCTGTCAGGCTGCCAGACGCTACATCCTTCAGCGTGTAGCCTGTCAGCTCCAGCAGCCTTTCCGCCGCGCCATAGGACTCCGGGTGTACCGCCGTATTGTCCAGAGGAGACCGGCTCTCCGGCACCCGCAGGAAGCCCGCGCACTGTTCAAACGCCTTGGGACCCAGCTTGGGGACCTTCAACAGCTGCCTGCGGGTTGTGAAGGCGCCATTTTCCTCCCGGTATTTCACCACGTTTTTCGCCGTGGTCCCATTCAAGCCCGCCACATAGGTCAGCAAGGAGGGAGACGCTGTGTTCACATCCACACCCACGGCATTGACGCAGTCCTCCACCACACCGGACAGCGCTTCATCCAGCTGCTTCGGCGGCATATCATGCTGATACTGTCCCACGCCGATGGCCTTTGGCTCAATCTTCACCAGCTCCGCCAACGGGTCCTGCAGCCGCCTGGCAATGGATACGGCGGAGCGGAGGTTTACGTCATACTGCGGAAACTCCTCCGCCGCCAGCCTGCTGGCAGAATATACGGACGCCCCCGCCTCGGAAACGATCATATAGCTGACATGCGCCCCCCCGGCATTGACCTGCCGGATCAGCTCCACCGCCATCTGCTCCGTCTCCCGGGACGCCGTGCCGTTGCCGATGGCAATATGCTCCACGCCATGCTTCCGGATCAAGCCCGCCAGTGTGCGGATGCACTCCTGCTTCTGCCGCTCTCCATAGGTGGGATAGACCACAGCGGTATCCAGCACCTTGCCAGTACCGTCTACCACTGCGACTTTACAGCCCATGCGATATCCGGGGTCCAGACCCATTGTGACCCTGCCCTTTACCGGAGGCTGCAGCAGCAAGGGCTTCAGGTTCAGGGCAAACTGCCCGATGGCGCCTTCATTCGCCGTCTCAGTAAGGGTGCTGCGCACCTCCCGTTCCAGAGAGGGAAACAGCAGGCGGTCATAGGCATCCTCTGCCGCGGTCCGGACAAAGCCCATTGCCGGACTGCCCGGCACCACCACCGCGCGGCGGACGGTTTGCAGCGCCTGCTCCCGGTCCAGCAGAATGGAAGCCTTCAGCTTTCCCTCCTTCTCTCCCCGGTTTACCGCCAGGATCTGGTGTCCCTGCAGCTTCCGCACCGGCTGTGTGAAATCATAGTACAGCCGGTAAACGCTGTCATCCTGCGTGGCGGCTTCCGAACGCAGCTCCGCCTGACGCATCAGAAGGCTCCGGAGGCTCTTGCGCAGCTGCGCGTCATCCGAAATGGTCTCCGCAATGATATCACTGGCTCCAGCAAGCGCCTCCTCCACCGTTGCCACGCCCTTTTCCGGAAATACATACTCCGCAGCCTCTTCCTCCGGACTGCGGCAGTCCATGCTCTGGGCAAACAGGCGCTGCGCCAGCGGCTCCAATCCCTTTTCCCTGGCGATGGTGGCGCGTGTCCGGCGCTTCTGCTTATAGGGGCGGTACAGGTCCTCCACCTCCGCCAGCGTTCCGGCAGCGGAAAGTGCGCGGGACAGCTCCTCCGTCAGCTTTCCCTGCTCCTCAATGCTCTTGCGCACGGCATCCTTCCGCTCCTCCAGAGAGCGCAGGTAGGTCAGCCGCTCCTCCAGCGTCCGCAGGGAGGTATCGTCCATTGCCCCATGCAGCTCCTTGCGGTAACGGGCAATAAAGGGAATGGTGTTCCCCTCGTCCAGCAGGCGGACAACGTTCTCCACATACTCCGCTCTCTGGTTCAGCTCCGCCGCGATTTGTTGAATGATCGCATCCATCTCTGACGCTCCTTTTCTGAAATCATTGGATGGGAAAACGGCTGCCGTGGCACGCGGCAGCCGCTTTTTATGGTTCCCTGTTACTTATGGTAGAGCTTTTTGCTCTCATACCGCGGTTCACAGCTGACATGAATGCCCAGCCGCTTGTAAAGCTTCAGGTCCACATCGCTGAGGATCACGGAGAAATGCGCCTCGCAGCCCCGCAGGCGGGACAGCTGCTGCTGGGCAAGCTCTGCCAGCGGATTGGTTAAGGCGGAAATGGTCAGTGCCATCAGCACCTCATCGGCGTGCAGCCGGGGGTTCCGGTGCCCCAGATAATCCGTTTTCAGGTGGCAGACCGGCTCCAGCACCTGCCCGGAGATCAGCTCAAACTGGTCGCCAATGCCACCCAGCGCCTTCAGAGCGTTCAGCAGCAGCGCCGACGCCGCACCCAGCGTGCTGGAGGTCTTTCCCGTCACCACGCTGCCGTCCGGCAGCACCATAGCGCCTGCCGGAGCGCCGGTCGCCTCCGCCTTGTCCAGGGATGCCTGTACGGCGGGGCAAAGCTCCGGTGTCACGCCTGCCTGCCGCATCACCAGCTCCAGCTTCTGCACCACTCTCTCATCGCACTTCCCCTGCTGGTACTCCACCCGGGCAGTGTAATACCGCCGCAGGATCTCCATCCGGGACGCCTGACAGCACACCGCATCATCCACAATGCAGCTGCCCGCCATATTCACGCCCATGTCCGTGGGAGACTGGTAGGGACACTTTCCCTGGATCTTTTCAAAAATCGCCGCCAGCACCGGGAAAATCTCCACATCCCGGTTGTAATTCACCGCTGTCTCTCCATAGGCTTCCAGATGGAAGGGATCGATCATATTCACATCGTCCAGGTCCGCCGTGGCAGCCTCATACGCCAGATTGACCGGGTGCTTCAGCGGCAGATTCCAGATGGGGAAGGTCTCAAACTTGGCATAGCCCGCCGTTACGCCCCGCTGATGCTCATGGTACAGCTGGCTCAGGCAGGTCGCCATTTTTCCGCTGCCGGGTCCCGGCGCGGTGACTACCACCAGCGAATGGCTGGTCTCAATATAATCGTTTTTGCCCAGTCCCTCATCACTGACGATATGCGGCACATCCGACGGATAGCCCGCGATGGGATAGTGCCGGTAGCAGCGGATGTCCAGCGCCTTCAGGCGCTTTAGGAAGGCATCCGCCGCAGCCTGTCCGGTGTAACGGGTCAGTACCACGCTGCCCACATACAGTCCCAGGCTGCGGAAAATGTCGATAAGCCGCAGCACATCCTCGTCGTAGGGAATGCCCAGATCTCCCCGGATCTTATTTTTCTCAATATCGTTGGCGTTGATGGCGATGACGATCTCCACATCGTCCTTCAGCTGCTGGAGCATCCGGATTTTGCTGTCCGGCGCAAAGCCCGGCAGCACCCGGGAGGCATGATAATCGTCAAACAGCTTGCCGCCGAATTCCAGATATAGCTTCCCGCCGAACTCCGCAATGCGGCGCTTGATCTGCTCTGACTGCGTGGTCAGATATTTTTGATTGTCGAACCCGATTTTTCCCATAAACAAGGCGTCCCCCTCCTGTGTTGCTTCTCTCTTTCGCCGCCCTGCCTGCCAGCAGAGCTGTCCTGCTTCCCCACCGCGGGCAGTGCCGGGGCAGGATTCTTTTTATTCCCTGGTGAGTATAGCATAATTCCACCCTTTTGCAAAGAGCGGAATCGGCGTTCCGCCGGGAATCCCTTCCATCTCTCCCGGCACTATTAGGTAAATTCATGTTAAATATTATCACTTTGTACTTTACTTATAGTATTTCACTCGCTATAATAACAAAGGTTTGGCTCTGATTTTTCAAAATAGGTCAACCTGTTCCATTTGTAATAACAAACCGGGAGGTTTTTAAATTATGTCAAATTGTGCCATCGTAGGCATCAACTGGGGCGACGAAGGCAAGGGTCGTATGGTCGATCTGCTGACCAGCGACTATGACGTGGTCGTCCGCTATCAGGGCGGCGGCAACGCCGGTCACACCGTCGTCAATGAAAAGGGCAAGTTTGCCCTGCACCTGCTGCCCTCCGGTATTTTCCGCGACGGTGTAGTCAATATTCTGGGCAATGGCGTGGCTCTGGACTGTGAGAACCTGTGGAAGGAAATCCAGGACGTTGCCGCGCAGGGCGTATCCATCACCCCCGAGAGTCTGAAGATCAGCGACCGCGCTTCCCTGCTGCTGCCCTGGCACCGGGATCTGGACGGTCTGGAGGAAGCCCGTCTTGCTGACAAGAAGTACGGCTCCACCAAGCAGGGCATCGCTCCCTTCTACTCCGACAAATACCAGAAGAAAACCATCATGGCGGGCGAGCTGCTGTACCCCGAAAAGATGTGGGACCGCATGAAGGACATTCTAGAATGGAAGAACCTGACGCTGGAGCGGGTCTACGGCGCAAAGCCCTACACGATGGATGACATGCGGGCATGGGTCGCTGAATTCGGCGAGAAGATCAAGCCCTTTATCTGCGACACCGGCGCATTCCTGCGTCAGGCACACAAGGAGGGCAAGAGCATCCTGTTTGAGGCACAGCTGGGTTCTCTGCGGGATCTGGACTACGGCATCTATCCCATGACCACCTCCTCCAATCCCATTGCCGCCTATGCCCCCGTCGGCTCCGGCTATCCCGAGGCAAAGCTGGACAAGATCGTGGGCGTGGTCAAGGCTTACTCCTCCTGCGTGGGCGAGGGTCCCTTCACCTGCGAGTGGTTCGGCGACGAAGCCGAGCAGCTGCGCAAGGCTGGCGGCGAGTACGGTGCCAAAACCGGACGTCCCCGCCGGGTGGGTCCCATCGACATTGTAGCGACCCGCTATGGCATTCAGTGCCAGGGTGCTACTGACATCGCCCTGACCAAGCTGGACGTGCTGAGTTATCTGGACGAAATTCCCATCTGCGCCCATTACGAACTGAACGGACAGCAGATCGACTACTTCCCTTTCCCCTCCGTCCTGCCTGATGCCAAGCCTGTCATGACCACCATGCCCGGCTGGAAGTGCGATATCTCCGGCGTCCGCAAGTGGGAGGAGCTGCCCGAGGCTGCCCGGAAGTATGTGGAATATGTGGAAGCCCAGATCGGCTGCCACATCACCTATGTCTCCGTGGGACCCGAGCGCGAGTCCATTATCGTCCGCTGAGTGCTGCATTAAAGCAGTAACAGCACACCCGTGATTTCTCTTTTTTCGCCTCCGGCGAAAATTCTCTGAAACCAAAGGAGGCGCCTATTGGCGTCTCCTTACTTTTTTACATAAGAAAGGTTGACCTTGAGATGAGTAAGGACCGTTACGAATCCCCTCTGGCATCCCGTTATGCCTCCGAATTCATGCTGCACCTGTTCTCCGCCGATATGCGCATCCAGACCTGGCGGCGGCTTTGGGTGGCACTTGCCCGCGCCGAGCAGCAGCTGGGGCTGCCCATCACCCAGCAGCAAGTGGACGAGCTTGCCGCTCATGTTACGGATATTGACTATGACATGGCTGCCGCCCGGGAAAAGGAAGTCCGCCACGATGTCATGGCACACGTCTATACCTACGGAAAAGCCGCTCCCAGTGCCGCTGGCATCATTCACCTGGGCGCTACCAGCTGCTATGTCACTGACAACGCCGATCTGATCATCTACCGGGAGGGACTGCGTTATCTGCGGGGCGAGCTGCTTGCCGTACTGGACAATCTGGCGCGCTTTGCGGAAGCCTACAAGGCAATCCCCACCCTGGGATACACCCACTACCAGCCGGCACAGCTGGTGACGGTAGGCAAGCGTGCCACCCTCTGGATGCAGGACCTGCAGTCCGATCTGGAGGAGCTGGACTTTGTGCTGGACCACATGAAATTCCTGGGCTGCCGCGGCACCACCGGTACCGAGGCAAGCTTTATGGACCTCTTCGAGGGCGATGGTGCCAAAATTGACGAGATGAACCGGAAGATCGCCGCGGAGTTCGGCTTTGACCAGTGCTTTGCTGTCTGCGGACAGACCTATCCCCGGAAGTTTGACAGCCGGGTGCTGAACGTACTCAGCTCCATTGCCCAGAGCTGCTACCGCTTTGCTAACGACCTGCGGCTGCTTCAGCATGACCGCCAGCTGGAGGAGCCCTTTGAAAAGCACCAGATCGGCTCCTCCGCTATGGCGTATAAGCGTAACCCCATGCGGTCCGAGCGCATCTGCTCCCTCAGCCGCTATTTGATGGCAGACGCCCAGAACGCCGCCATGACCGCCTCCGTTCAGTGGCTGGAGCGCACACTGGACGACTCCGCCAACCGCCGCATCTCCCTGCCGGAGGGCTTCCTCTGCGCGGACGCCATCCTGCGCCTGATGCAAAACGTCACCGATGGACTGCACGTCAACGAAAAGGTGGTGGACGCCACTGTCCGGGAATATCTGCCCTTTATCGCCACGGAAAACCTGATGATGGAGGGTGTCAAGCGGGGCGGCAACCGGCAGGACCTGCATGAGATTATCCGCACCTGCTCTATGGAAGCCACCGCCCGGATGAAGGAGGGCGAAAAATGCGACCTGCTGCGCCGTCTTGCCGCCCAGCCCGCCTTCCATATGACGGAGGAGGAGATGGAAGCCGTCCTGACGCCCAGCGCCTATATCGGGCGCTGCCCGGAGCAGGTGGATGCTTTCCTACGCCAGCTGCGCCCCCTGCTGGACCAGCGGCAGGTCACGGAAAAGCCGGAGATCAATCTGTAACCAGTTTCGCAGCTTTTTTCACCTGTTCCTTCAAAAAAGCCGCTGTATGGAGACACTTGTTTCCGTACAGCGGCTTTTCCATTGTTTTTTGTCATAGCGCTGTGGAAATTTTGCAAGCTGAGGTCATACTTTTTTGTAAATTTTGACGTTGACAGTCTGCGGTCTTCATGGTAAACTGCAAACATCAATCAACGATTGACAGACAATTCAAACATCGACAACGGCGTTGATGGAGAAAAGTACCGTGGAAGTTCCGTTCCAGTGAGCAGGCGGCAGTGAGAAGCCTGCACAAAGAGTCCGCGGGAAAGAACACTCCGTAGCTGCAATCTGAACGCGAGGTCATCGTTAGTAAGTGCGACGAGTTGTGATCGTTACATCACACGGGTTTGTTGGAACCTTGAAGGTGACTGTTTCTTAACAGTAAATTAGGTGGCACCGCGGATAGCAGCTATTCGTCCTAACGTTTTAGGATGTAGCTGCGTTTTTTATAACCTTTTTCCGAACATCGGAAAAACTGCAAAAAATCCGGAGGTGCTTTTATTTATGTGCGCAATTATGGGATTCTCCAGCAAGGATCTGAGCAAGGAAGAAATTCAGGAATATTTTGACCGTACCATTTCCCGCGGTCCGGACATGAGCCGCATCGTGGAAACAAAGTCCGGCTACCTCTGCTTCCACCGTCTTGCCATCATGGGGCTGACGGAGGCTGGCATGCAGCCCTTTGAGCTGGACGGCGACTATGTGGTCTGCAACGGCGAGATTTACGGCTTCCGCCCACTCAAGCGCCAGCTCAGCGAGCGCTATACCTTTCATTCCGGCAGCGACTGTGAAATCCTGCTGCCCATGTTCCACGAATACGGTCTGAGCATGTTCTCCCGGCTGGATGCCGAATTTGCCCTGATCATTTACGATTCCACCACAGACTCCCTTATCGCTGCCCGGGACCCCATCGGCATCCGCCCCCTGTTTTACGGATATGACCGGACCGGCAGCATCGTGTTCGCCAGTGAAGCCAAAAACCTGGTGGGACTGTGCAAGGAGGTCTGTCCCTTCCCTCCCGGTCATTACTACGCTTACGGGAAGTTCGTCCGCTACGCTGATTTGACTACCGTCTCCTCCTACAGCATGGACGATCTGGAAGCTGCCTGCAAGAAAATCCGCGACAAGCTGGTCGCCGGTGTGGATAAGCGACTGGACGCGGACGCTCCTCTGGGCTTCCTACTCTCCGGCGGACTGGATTCCTCTCTGGTGTGCGCCATCTCCTCTCTGATTCT
This sequence comes from uncultured Dysosmobacter sp., assembly GCA_934565855.1. Lineage (GTDB taxonomy): Bacteria > Bacillota > Clostridia > Oscillospirales > Oscillospiraceae > Oscillibacter. Next base: position 121,470 of record CAKTIO010000004.1, on the reverse strand, counting down.
GGGCAAGAAGATCCGCACCTTTGCCATCGGCATGGATCAGGATGCCATTGACCTGAAATACGCCCGTGAGGTTGCTGACTTCATCGGGGCGGAACACACTGAGGTCTATATGACCCGGGAGGATGTGCTGAAGGCACTGCCGGAGGTTATTCAGATGCTGGGCACCTGGGACATTACCACCATCCGTGCCAGCATGGGCATGTACCTGTGCTGCAAAGCCATTCATGAACAGACGGATATCCGGGTGCTCATGACCGGCGAGATCTCCGACGAGCTGTTCGGCTATAAATACACTGACTTTGCCCCCTCCGCCGAAGCCTTCCAGCAGGAGGCAAAGAAGCGGGTGGATGAGCTATATATGTACGATGTGCTGCGGGCAGACCGCTGCATCTCCGTCAACTCTCTGGAGGGGCGCGTTCCCTTTGGAGATCTGGACTTTGTGAAATACGTCATGAGCATCGATCCCAAGCTGAAGCTCAACTCCTACCACATGGGCAAGTACTTGCTGCGCCACGCCTTTGAAAAGGACCACCTGCTGCCGGATGACATTCTGTGGCGGCAGAAGGCGGCGTTCTCTGATGCGGTGGGACACTCGATGGTGGACGATCTGAAGGCATATGCCGAGGAGAAGTACACTGACGAGGAATTTGAGACCCTGCGCCGCAAATATGAATACTGCACGCCCTTCACCAAGGAGAGTCTGCTGTACCGGGAGATCTTTGAGCAGTATTATCCCGGTCAGGCGCGGATGATCAAGGATTTCTGGATGCCCAACAGGGAGTGGGAGGGCTGCGATGTCAACGATCCCTCCGCCCGTGTGCTTGCCAACTACGGTGAAAGCGGCAAATAAGCCGTTTCCTGTCAACGCGATTCTCTGATTTGCATTCTCTTTCATTTTGATTCTATATATTAGGAGGATAAAGCTATGAGTACTCCCACCAAACTTCCCGAACTGTTCGGCAGCATGGTCTTCAACGAGGACACCATGCAGCAGCGTCTCTCTCCCGCCTCTTACAAGGCGTGGAAGAAGTGCATTCTGGACGGCACCTCTCTGGACATCTCCATTGCCAATGAGATCGCCGAAGCCATGAAGCAGTGGGCTACGGAGAAGGGCTGCACCCATTACACCCATTGGTTCCAGCCCATGACCGGCGTGACCGCCGAGAAGCACGACAGCTTCATCAATCCCGTGGGCGGCGGCAAGGTGATTCTGGAGTTCTCCGGCAAGGAACTGGTCCGGGGCGAACCGGACGCCTCCTCCTTCCCCTCCGGCGGTCTGCGCGCCACCTTTGAGGCCCGCGGCTACACTGCATGGGATCCCACCTCCTTCGCCTTCATCAAGGATGACACGCTGTGCATCCCCACCATCTTCTGCTCCTACTCCGGCGAGGCACTGGATAAGAAGACGCCGCTGCTGCGGTCTATGGATGTGGTTTCCCGTCAAGCCATCCGCATTCTGCGGCTGTTCGGCGACACCGAGTCCAAGCGCGTTACCTCTCAGGTAGGCGCGGAGCAGGAGTACTTCCTGATTTCCAAGGATGACTACGCCAAGCGGGAAGACCTGAAAATGACAGGACGCACCCTGTTCGGCGCCAAGCCACCCAAGGCACAGGAACTGGAGGACCACTATTTCGGCTCCATCCGCCCCGTGGTCTCCTCCTTCATGAAGGATCTGGACAATGAGCTGTGGAAGGTCGGCGTTCTCAGCAAGACCCGCCACAACGAGGTCGCTCCCTGCCAGCACGAAATGGCTCCCATTTACTCCGATGCCAACAGCGCCTGTGACCAGAACCAGCTGGTGATGGAGCTGATGAAGAAGGTTGCCGAAAAGCACAACCTGGTCTGCCTGCTGCATGAAAAGCCCTTTGCCGGTATCAACGGCTCCGGCAAGCACAACAACTGGTCCCTTTCCACAGATACCGGAAAGAACCTGTTCAAGCCCGGCTCCACTCCCAGCCAGAACGCACAGTTCCTGCTGTTCCTGTCCGCCTTTATCAAGGGCGTGGATGAATATCAGGACTTCCTGCGTGCCACCGTCGCCTTCTCCGGCAACGATCACCGCCTGGGCGCACAGGAGGCACCTCCCGCCATCCTGTCCATCTTCTTGGGCGACGATCTGAATGCCGTGGTGGAATCCATCATCAACGGCACAGAGTACAAGGATGCCGGAAAGCGGACCCTGGAGATTGGCGTGGACGTTCTGCCCGCCATTCCGCAGGACAACACTGACCGGAACCGTACCTCTCCCATGGCGTTCACCGGCAACAAATTTGAGTTCCGCGCACTGGGCTCCTCCCAGTCCATCGCCGGACCCAACATCGCCCTGAACACCATCATGGCAGAGGAACTGGAGCAGTTCGCTGATGTTCTGGAAAAGTCCAGCGACTTCCAGGCAGATCTGCAGAAGCTCATCAAGCAGGTGCTGACCGACCATCAGCGCATCATCTTCAACGGCAACGGCTATGATGATTCCTGGGTCGTGGAGGCGGAAAAGCGCGGATTGAGCAACCTGCGCTCCACCGCAGAGGCACTGCCCTCCTACATCTCTGACAAAAACGTAGACCTGTTCGTCAAGCACGGCATTTACACCAAGGGCGAGATTCAGGCGCGCTATGAGATCCATGTGGAGAACTACTCCGCCGTGATCGGCATTGAGGCAAACACCATGGTGGATATGATCAATCATGACATTCTGCCCGCCGTGTCCGGCTACGCCACTGATCTGTGTGAGCGTGCCGACAGCAAGGCTGCCGCCGGTGCTTCCAACCGGTACGAGGTCAAGACCGCAAAGGCGATCTCCGCTCTGACGGATACGCTGGCTGACGCCTGTGAGGAGCTGGAAGAGGATCTGAGCAAGGTTCCCTCCGACGCCAAGGCTGCAATGGTCTACAACCACGAGACCATTGTTCCCGCTATGGCAAAAGCCCGCGCCGCCGCAGACGAGCTGGAGACCATGACTGCCTCCGAGTATTGGCCCTTCCCCACCTACAAGGACATCCTGTTCTACATGTAAATACAAACAGCAGAGGGACCCGGCGCTGGATACGCGCCGGGTCCCTCTGTTTCACTCGTCCTGCTGCGGCAGACACGCCCTGTCAGCAGACAGTCATTTTCTTTATCAAGAGGAGACATACATCTCCCTGCCTGTTTCATTCTTTAATAATATGGAATCACAGGAGCAACGCCACCAACGTGGTGAAAATGCCGCACAGTCCCATTGCCAGACCGCTCATAGCGCCCTGGGTCTCGCCCAGCTCCAGTGCCTTCGCCGTACCCATCGCATGGCTGCAGGCACCCAGCCCCAGACCAACCGCGATAGGGTCCTTTACATGAAACAGCTTGATCAGCATCGGCGCAATGACATTGCCCAGAATGCCGGTAAAGATCACCGCCGCAATGGCAATGGCAACAATGCCGCCGTGTCCCTCCGCCACCGCAGAGGCAATGGGCGTGGTAACAGACTTCGGCACCAACGACATGGTCATATCACGGTCCAGACTGAACAGGCGGCACATCACCAGAATGCTGCCCATTGAGGTCAAGACACCTACCACACAGCCCACCAGCACCGGCAGCCAGTATTTTTTCAGCAGGTCCAGCTTGGAGTAGATCGTTACAGCCAGGCAGGCGGTCGCCGGTCCCAGAAACATGTTGATCAGGCTACCGCCCTGATTATAGGAGTCAAAGGGAATATTGAAAACCTTCAGCACCAGAATCACCAGCAGACCCGCGATGATCAGGGAGTTGCAGATCACCAGTCCGGTCTTTTTCTGGATCTTTACACCGATCCAATATGCCAGCACGGAGACGAAAATACCGAAGTAAATGGAAGATGTCAGCTCGATCATTTCTTTTCCCCTCCCTTTTTCATCAGCTTCATGGTCAGCTGGACCGCCCAAGCTGTCGCTCCGTAGGTCAGCACCAGCGATACTACACAGATCACCAAAAACGGCACCAGATTCTTCGCAATCACATCCACATAATTCATGATGCTGACCACAGCGGGAATGAAGAAAAACGGCAGGTTGCCCAGCAGAAAGTCTGACTTCTCCCGGATATGGTCAATTTTCAGCACCCGCAGCAGCAACAGGATCAGCAGCAGGATCAAGCCGATCACGCTGGCAGGGAATGCAATCGGCAGCACATGTTCAATGCACTGGCTGATCCAGCACACGGCGAAAATAATTCCGATCTGACCTAAAATTTTCAAAATCTCCACCTCTTATTTTTAAAAAGCGCCGGTAAACGAGCGATTCTGCTCGCTTGCCAGCGCTTTCTATTTTAAGGAGGCTTCTACAGGAAGTCAAACAGAATTCCCTCTTTTCCCCTGCTTTCCGGCACTTTTGTGAACAACTGACAAGTCCTGCCAGGAAAACCACAGCTGCCTTGTGACTTTTCGTCCTTATTCCGGCAAACTGCGCCGCAGCTCCTCCCGGAATGCCGGATGTGCGATGGCAGTCAATGCCCGCGCCCGTTCCCAGGTGCTTTTATACTGCAAATTCGCCACGCCGTACTCCGTGACCACATACTGCACCCAAGTCCGCGGCGTGGTAACAATGCTGCCCGCCGGCAGCTGCGGCAGAATCTTGGAATGCAGCACACCGCTCCGGTCCCGGTAGGCGGAGCGCAGGGCAAGAATGCTCTTTCCACCGGGAGACCACTGTGCGCCGATGATCCACTCCAGCTGTCCGCCAGTACCGGAGTACTGCCGCGCTCCTATGCTCTCCGCATTCACCTGTCCCGTCAGGTCGATCTCCATTGCGTTGTTGATGGACACCACCTGCCGGTTCTGGGCGATGCGCCGGGAATCGTTGACCCAGGCGATCTCCTTATGCTCAAAATCCGGATTTCCGGTGGCAAAATCCCACAGCGCCCGGTCACCAATAAAATACGCGCCCACGGTCTTTCCCGGGCAGAGCTGCTTGCGGCTGTTGTTGATAACCCCCCGCCGCATCAGGTCTATCACGCAGCTGCTCAACACCTCTGATTGAATGCCCAGATCCCGCTTTCCGGCATAGGCAAGGCTTCCGCCGATGGCATTTGCCAATCCGCCCAATCCAAACTGCATGCAGCTGCCATCCTCTACCAGGTCTGCAATATATCCGGCAATGGCGGCGTCCGTCTCATCCCCCTGCACCGGCGGTGTTTCCACAAGCGGCTCGTCCGTTTCCACAATGCCATCCACCTCCGAGACGTGCAGCAGCATATGTCCCTCTCCATGACTGCAAAGGGTCGGCAGACGGCGGTTCACCTCCACCAGCACCACCTCTGCCTGCTGGATCACCTCCCGGCTGACCTCCGCACCCCACAGGCTACGGCTCATCCAGCCGCTTTCATCCGGAGGCGCGCAGCTCAGCACCACTCCCCGGGGCTTCTGCGCGGCAAGCCACGGTCCTGTCTGGCTCAGGTGGGTCGGACAAAAATACAGGTTGCCCTGAGCCGCCAGTTTTCTCTCTCCCACCGAGAAAAAATTGGAGTAAAACCGCACCTGCCGCCGCAGCTCCGGTTCCATCAGCGCATAGCGCCGCAGCACAAACAGCGAACCAATTTGGACCGACTCTCCGGTCTCCCGCAGGCGGGCGGCAAGCGCCCGGTCAATCTCTGCCGGCCAGTTGGCTGCGCCGGTGCAGGCAAGCGTATCTCCATCGCGGATCTGCCGTACCGCCTCCTCCGGCGTCATGCGCAGCGCCTGATACTGCTGCCGCCAGCCGCCCAAATGGGAAAACCGCCCCTTCCGGGTGGGAGCTGCCTGTGTCATGATCCTTCCCCCTTGCCAGGTTTTTTTATAATTGTAGCGCAGGTATTCATGGAAAACAACGAAGCTGCCGTAATTTCTCTCCAGATTTTCCGTGATTTTACACATTTTTTTGTTTTTTGCACTTGCAGATACATTTGTAACCATGCTATACTTGGTTCAGTTTTCACAGCAGAAAGGAGATCCCAGCGTTGCAAAAAAGAAGTCACAAGCTTTTAGCTCACACCCTGATGGACAGTTATAACGGATTTCACAAACGCCGCTTTGAACTCGCCTTTCTGTTGGGTTCCTTCCAGCCGGACTGTAATCCTCTCTCCTATTTAAAGGGTTCCATCCACGGTAAAAAATTCATGGGACACAACTTCTCCAACTCTCAGCACTACATCGACCAGCACATCCTGCGCCTGCAGCGCCGGGAACGCTGGACAGTCTGGCAGTATTACACGTTGGGCAAGCTGACCCATTATCTGGCGGATGCCTTCACCTTTCCCCACAACGATACATATACGGACAGCATCGCCGCCCACCGCCGCTACGAGGACGCTCTTCGGGAGCACTTCATCCGCTATCTGAAGGCGCGCAACATCCGCCGCACCAAAGCACGGGAGGACCTGTGCAGCGCCATTTCCGAGCTGCACAGGCAGTATGTGGAGTCCACCTCCAGCTGGCACCGGGACGCCACCTATATTTTAACGGCGAATCAAATGCTGATGGCAACGCTGCTGCCGGAGGCACTTTGAGCTATTTCTCGTGATTCTGCACAGTTTTTTCTTTTATGCAAAGCCCCATTTTGTCATTTTGTCACTTCCCTTTTTTGAAAGCGCGTGTTATGCTTTAAACATCTAAAGAATTGATCTACAGGAGTATCTTTCATGATGACTTTCGCTTTCGCAGCTGAATACCGCTACTTTAGCTTTACCTACTTTTATGGTAAGGCTTATTCCGGTTTGGCTGAAAGCGTCTGCGCTTGAAGAAAGAGTTATCAGATACCTGAAAAGGACCGATGACCCGCAGCCAAACCGGCTGCGGGTTTTTTTACTGCCTGCAATAAAATTTTAGGAGGAATCCCACTATGATCGTCATTCTGAAACACAATCCCAACCGCGACCAACTGGACAGCCTGATCTCCTGGCTTCAGGAGAAGGGCATCATCATCCACACCAGCATCGGCTCCAACAACACCATCCTGGGTCTGGTGGGCGACACCTCCTCCCTGGATATCGACCTGATCTCCGCGCTGGACATCGTAGAGGATGTCAAGCGGGTACAGGAGCCTTACAAAAACGCCAACCGGAAGTTCCATCCGGAGGACACCGTTGTTCAGGTGGGCAACACCCAGATCGGCGGCGGAAGCCTGACCATTATGGCAGGTCCCTGCTCCGTGGAATCCGAGGAGCAGGTGGTTGCCATTGCCAAGGCAGTGAAGGCCAGCGGCGCCACCATGCTGCGGGGCGGCGCCTTCAAGCCCCGTACCTCTCCCTACTCCTTCCAGGGGCTGGGCGCACGGGGTCTGGAAATCCTGGAGGTCGCCAAGCAGGAGACCGGTCTTCCCATCGTCACCGAGTTGATGGAGATCAACCAGCTGCCCCTGTTCAAGAATGTGGACGTCATTCAGATCGGCGCACGCAACATGCAGAACTTCGACCTGCTGAAGGCAGTTGGCAAGCAGGATAAGCCCGTTATGATCAAGCGCGGCATGTCCGCCACCTATGAGGAATGGCTGATGAGCGCCGAGTATGTGATGGCAGGCGGCAACCAGAACGTCATTCTCTGTGAACGCGGCATCCGTACCTTTGAAAGCTACACCCGCAACACCCTGGACCTTGCCGCCATCCCCGTGCTGCGCAAGCTGACCCATCTGCCCATCATCATTGATCCCAGCCATGCCACCGGAAAAAGCTGGCTGGTGGAGCCTCTTGCCTGCGGCGCTGTTGCCACTGGCTGCGACGGCTTGCAGATCGAGGTCCACAACGATCCCGCCCACGCCCTGTGCGACGGCGCTCAGTCCCTGACCCCCGAGGTCTTCGACCATGTGGCACACAAGATTCTGAAGCTGCACGAGGTCATGAAGGGTCTGGACGACTGAGGAACGCAGGAAGGAGTTGGATGCAATGAATATCGGTATTGTCGGATTGGGACTGATCGGCGGTTCAATGGCAAAGAGCATCAAGGCACGGACCGCCCACACCGTATGGGGCAGCGACCTGGACCATGAGACCATGACGATGGCGCGGATGTGCGGTGCCATTGACGGTACGCTGGATGACACCACCCTGCCCCAGTGTGACCTGGTGATGATCGCCATCCGCCCGGACGCAGCCGTTGAGTGGGTCCGGGAACACGCCGCCCTGCTGGCAAAGGGCTCCATTTTAGTGGATCTCTGCGGTGTCAAGCGGGTGGTGGTCAGCGCGCTGGCACCGCTGGCACTGAAGCACGGCTTCCACTACATCGGCGGACACCCTATGGCAGGACGGGAGCGGGGCGGATTCACCTCCTCCACGGACAGCCTGTATGTGGGCGCTTCCATGATCCTGACGCCGGACGATCAGACGGATATGCCCCTGCTGGAAACACTGAAAGCCCTGTTTCTGGACATTGGCTTCGCCAATCTCACCTTCTCCACTCCGGAGGAACATGACCGCATCATTGCCTACACCTCTCAGCTGGCGCACGTTGCCTCCAGCGCCTACATCAAGTCTCCCGAGGCACAGCGCCGCCGGGGCTTCTCCGCGGGCAGCTTCCGGGACATGACCCGCGTTGCCCGGCTGGACGAGAATATGTGGACAGAGCTGTTTCTGGACGACGCCGATTTCCTGACGGAGGAGCTGGAGATCTATATCTCCCATCTGCAGGAATATCTGGACGCTCTGAAAAGCAAGGACGCCGCTGCCCTGTGCGCGCTTTTGAAGGACGGTCGGGAAAAGAAGGCCTCCGCAGGCGGAAACTGATAGCACCGCCGTCAACCTCATGAAAAGGATGTACCATTTATGATGAACAACCCGAATCTGAAAACCGTGGAGGTCCACGTTCATCCGGAATACCGCGTTACCATCGGCAGCGGACTTCTCTCCCGCTGCGGCGAGCTTGTGACACAAACCGTTGGTTTGTGCCACTTGGCGGTGGTTGCGGACTCCACCGTGGCGCCGTTGTATCTGGATACCGTTTCCAGCAGTCTGCGCGCTGCGGGCTATACCGTCAGCACCTGCATCTATCCGGCAGGCGAGGCGCACAAAAATCTGGACACTCTCTCTGATATTCTGGAATTTCTGGCAGCAGAGCATCTGACCCGTTCCGACTGCGTGGTCGCCCTGGGCGGCGGCGTGTGCGGCGATATGGCAGGCTTTGCTGCCGGCTGCTATTTACGGGGCATCCGCTATATCCAAATGCCCACCACACTGCTGGCGGACGTGGATTCCTCCGTCGGCGGAAAAACCGCCATTGACCTGAAGGCGGGCAAAAACCTGGCAGGCGTCTTTCTTCAACCCACCGCCGTGCTGTGCGACACGGACTGCCTGCACACCCTCTCCCCCCACGTTTTTGCCGATGGTGCGGCAGAAGCCATCAAAACCGGCGTACTGTGTGACGAAAAGCTATTCTCCCTGTTTGACACCGACTCTCTTCAGGCGGACCTGACAGACATCATTGCCCGCTGCATCGCCTTCAAAGCCAGCGTAGTAGAGCAGGATGAGCTGGACAATGGTCTGCGCCGGACACTGAATCTGGGGCATACCGCCGGACACGCCATTGAAAAATGCGCCGACTTTTCTATTACTCACGGACACGCCGTTGGCATTGGCATGGTGCTGATCGCCCGCGCCGCGGAAAAGCTGGGCTGGTGCGAGGTTCCCTGCTCCCAGCGGATCGCCGCTGTATTGCAGCGCAACCACCTTCCCACCTCCACCACCTACTCCGCCGCGGAGCTGGCGCGCGCCGCACTCTCCGACAAAAAGCGCCGGGGAGACGACATCGCGCTGGTCATTCCCCGGAAAATCGGCGACTGCTATATAAAAAAGGTACCCGTGGACCAGCTGGAAGCCATTTTTGCCGCAGGACTGGAGGGCTGACATGAATCTCTGCATTACTCCCAGCCGTCTTTCCGGCGCTGTAACGCCCCCGCCCAGCAAGTCCATTGCCCACCGGCTGATTTTATCCGCCGCACTGGCGGATGGAACCAGCACCATCCAGAATGTCGCCCTGTCGCAGGACATTGAGGCGACCCTCCGGTGTGCAGAGGCGCTGGGCGCACAGTGGTGCCAGCCGGATACCGCCACCATACAGGTAGAAGGCATCGGCTCCGCGTCCCGCTCCTTCCCCCATCTGCCGGAGTTTGACTGCGGTGAGTCCGGCTCCACCCTGCGCTTTCTCATTCCCATCGCCCTGGCAGTTGCCGGAGGCGGCAGCTTCCGGGGACATGGACGCCTGATGCAGCGCCCCCAGAAGCCGTACTTTGACCTGTTTCAGGAAAAGGGAATTGCCTACCGCCAGTCTGACGGTGTTCTGACCGTGGAGGGAACGCTGGCTCCGGGCGAGTACCGTCTTCCGGGAAATGTCTCCAGCCAATTCTTCACAGGTCTGCTGTTTGCCCTGTCCCGGCTGGATGCCCCCTCCCGGCTGGTCTCCACCACGGTGCTGGAATCCTATGACTACATCACCATGACGCTGGACGCCCTGTCCCGCGCCGGAGTTTCCGTTTGTGTCTCTCCAGACCGGAGGAGCTTTGACATTACTCCTGCCCCCTGTCGTGCCATTCACGCCGCTGTGGAGGCAGACTGGTCCCAAGCCGCCTTCTGGTATGCCGCTGCATTTCTGGATAACCCGCTACGCATTGAGGGACTGCATCCGCTTTCCGCACAGGGCGACCGCATCGTCAGCGATCTATACTGGCAGCTGGCACGTCCGGAGGAGGATGTGGACATCGACCTTTCCGGCTGTCCGGACCTGCTGCCGCCGCTGGCGGTAATGGCAGCCGCCCGGCAGGGCGTGACCCGCTTCATCAACGGTGCGCGGCTGCGCATCAAGGAAAGTGACCGGCTGACCACAACAGCGGCTCTGTTGGCAGCGCTGGGTGTTTCTGTCCGGGAGCTGTCTGACGGACTGATCGTACAGGGGGGGCAGCCCTTTACCGGCGGCACCGTGGACGGTGCCAATGACCACCGCATCGTTATGGCGGCGGCAGTCGCCGCCACCGCCTGCTCCGCTCCTGTCACCATTTTAGGCGCGGAGGCAGTCCGCAAATCCTACCCCTCCTTCTGGGAGGAATATCAGCGATTGGGAGGGACCCTCCATGTCCTCTGAATTCGGTAAAACACTGCGCGTCAGTGTATTCGGGCAGTCCCACGGCACTGCCATCGGCGTGAATATAGATGGTCTGCCTGCTGGAGAAGCCATTGACATGCAGGAGCTGCTTGCCTTTCTGGACCGGCGCAAGCCCGGGAAAAATCCACTTTCCACTCCCCGGAGGGAAACTGACACCCCGGTCTTTCTCAGCGGTGTGGAGGATGGCAGGACCTGCGGCTTCCCCCTCTGCGCCATCATACAAAACAGCGACCAGCATTCCTCGGATTATCAGGAGCTGCTGGATAAGCCCCGCCCCTCCCACGCGGATTACACCGCCTTTGTCAAGTGGGCTGGACACGCAGATATGCGCGGCGGCGGTCACTTTTCCGGACGCCTGACCGCTCCCTTGTGCATTGCAGGCGGCATTGCCAAGCAGATCCTCGCCCGCCGGAGCATTTTTGTGGGAGCGCACCTCTCCTCTGTCGGCACTGTGGAGGACCGGCGCTTCCCCCTGCATCCCACAGCGGAGCAGTTTGCCGCCGTTGCCGCCAAGCCCTTCCCGGTGCTGGACGATGATGCGGGCGCAAGGATGCAGTCTGCCATTCTGGACGCCGCCCAGGAGGGGGATTCCATCGGCGGCACCATTGAATGCGCCGTCATCGGTCTGCCCGCCGGTATAGGGAACCCCATGTTTGACGGTGTGGAAAACCGGCTGGCGCAGGCGCTGTTCGGCATTCCTGCCGTTAAGGGACTGGAATTCGGCGCCGGCTTCCAGTCCTCCACCCTTCGCGGATCACAAAACAACGACCCCTTTACGGTGGAAAACGGGAAAATCATTACCACCCAAAATCGCGCCGGAGGAATCCTGGGCGGTATCACCACGGGAATGCCCCTGACCCTTCGGGTCGCCATCAAACCCACGCCCTCTATCAGCCGCCCCCAGCATACCGTTTCCCTGTCCCGGATGGAACCGGCAGAGCTGACTGTTCACGGGCGGCATGACCCCTGCATCTGCCACCGCGCCGTTCCCGTGGTGGAGGCGGTGACCGCCTGCGTCCTGCTGGACCTGCTGCTGGACAGCGGTCTGTTTCACTTTTAATATCTACTTATCAGGAGGTATCTCTTATGGACTTAACTGAAATCCGGACAAAGATCGACGCCGTTGACGATGAACTGCTGAAGCTGTTTCTTCAGCGGATGTCTCTTGCCGAAGAAGTCGGAAAGTATAAAGACGAGCATCACCTGCCCATTCTGAACCGTCAGCGGGAGCGGGAAGTGCTTGCCAAGGTCATGGAGCAGTCCGGCGACCAGGAGCGCTATGCCTACCACCTGTTCTCCACCCTGTTTGAGCTGGCACGGACCCGTCAGGCAGAGCTGATCTCCCAGCCTACCCGGGTCGCCGCACAGGTAAGGACCGCCCTTGCCGCAGGCAGCGCTGTCTTCCCCCAGACCGGACTGGTCGCATGTCAGGGCGTGGAGGGTGCCAATTCCCAGGTGGCGTGCGACCGTCTCTTCCCCCGGGGCAATTTGGTCTATGTGAAAAACTTCGAGGCAGTGTTCTCCGCGGTGGAATCCGGTCTGTGCCGCTTTGGTGTGCTGCCCATTGAAAACAGCTCCAATGGTTCTGTCCGCGCCGTATACGACCTGCTGCAAAAGAAGCGCTTCTCCATTGTCCGTTCCACCCGGCTGTGCATCCGCCACGAGCTGCTGGCACTGCCCGGCGTCAAAATGGAGGATATCACCGAAATCTACTCTCACGAGCAGGCAATCGGACAGTGCTCCAAATTCCTGAACAGTCTTAACGGTGTACACGTCATTCCCTGTGCCAATACCGCGGTTGCCGCCAAAATGGTGGCGGAGAGCGGCAACCGCCACGCCGCCGCCATCTCCTCCCATCCCTGCGCAGAGCTGTACGGACTGGAATGCCTGAACGCGGACATTCAGGACAGCGACAACAACTACACCCGCTTCATCTGCATCACCAAGGAGCCGGTGATCTATGAGGGCGCCAACCGCATCAGCCTGATTATTGCCTGCGACAATAAGCCCGGCGCACTGTATGACATTCTCTCCAAGCTGGCAGCTCTGGGCATCAACATGACCAAGCTGGAATCCTGCCCCGTCACCGGGCGGAACTTCGAGTTCATTTTCTTCCTGGAGCTGGAAGCCTCCGTACAGCAGCCCGGTGTACTGTCCATGCTGGAGGAAATGGAACGCAGCTGCCAGAATTTCCAGTTCCTTGGCTCCTACGCAGAGGTCTGACCCATGAGCGAACGGATTTACGGTCTTTTGGGACGGAAGCTGGGACACAGCTGGTCCGTTCCCATCCATCAGGCGCTGGGCTGTGAAAGCTACCGGCTCATCGAGCTGGAGCCGGAGCAGCTGGCTTCCTTTTTACAGCAGGAAGCCATTGGCGGTCTGAATGTCACCATTCCTTACAAGCGGGACGTCATGCCCCTATGCGATGTGATCGACGAAGCGGCACAGGAGATCGGCAGCGTCAACACCATCGTCCGCCGCAACGATGGAAAGCTCTACGCCTATAACACCGATGCCGTCGGCTTTGTCTGGATGGCACGCCGCGCCGGGATTGACTTCTCCGGAACAAAGACGGTGGTCTTAGGCAGCGGCGGCGCTTCCCTCACCGCCCGCGCAATGGCGCGGCGGCTGGGTGCCAGGGAGGTGGTGGTCATCTCCCGCTCCGGCGAAAACAATTATGAAAACCTCTTCCTTCACGCTGACGCAGAGATCGTGGTCAACACCACTCCGGTGGGAATGTACCCCAACACCGGTGCTGCCGTAGTGGACCTGACCAGCTTTCCCCGCTGCCGCGGCGTACTGGACCTGATTTACAATCCCCAGCGCACCGCACTGCTGATGCAGGCGGAGCAGCTGGGCATCCCCTGCTCGGACGGTCTGCCCATGCTGGTGGCACAAGCCACCGCCGCAGAGGAGCATTTCTTCCAGCGCAGCATCCCTGATTCGGAAAACCAGCGGATTCTGGCAAAGCTGCGGCAGGATGCCACCAATCTGGTGCTGATTGGAATGCCTGGCTGTGGAAAGTCCACCGTGGGTGAAGCACTGGCAAGGCTCACTGGACGGGAAGCCGTTGATATTGACCAGCGCATTGTGGAAAAAGCTGGCTGCACCATTCCAGAGATCTTCGCCCGGGACGGCGAGGACGCCTTCCGGGCATTGGAACGGGAAGCCACCGCGGAAGCTGGAAGGCTCTCCGGGAAAATCCTGCTGACTGGCGGCGGTGTGGTCATGGACCCCAGAAATTATCCGTCTCTCCATCAAAATGGACGCATTTACCACCTGACCCGGGACCTGGACGCCCTTCCCACAGATGGACGTCCGGTATCTCAATCCACAGACCTGCATGAATTGTGGAAAACCCGCGCCCCGCATTACGCGCAGTTCCGGGACGCGGTAATAGATAACAACGGCACCGTGGCGGAAACCGCTGCCGCTGTCTGGAGGGATTTTTGTGAACATTCTGGTGATTAACGGTCCGAATATGAATATGCTGGGCATCCGGCAGCCAGAAATCTATGGCAGGACCACCTATCAGGACCTGGTCGCCATGATCCGGCAGGAGGCGGAGCGGTTAGGTGTTACTGTCTCCTTTTTCCAGTCCAATCACGAGGGTGCACTGGTGGATGCCATCCATCAGGCATACTTTGACAAGGTAGACGGCATTATCATCAACCCCGCCGCTTACACCCATACCAGCGTTGCCCTGCTGGACGCGGTCAAGGCAGTCGCCATTCCCACGGTGGAGGTTCACGTTTCCGACCCGGACAGCCGGGAAGGCTTCCGGCACATCTCCTACATTCGGGAAGCCTGCGTTGCCACCATCTCCGGTCACGGACTGCAGGGGTATCTGGAAGCGCTGGATCTGCTCTGCCAGCAGCAGGCAAAGCAGTAAAAATTCCATCTTGTCCTCACCAACAAAAAGGACCTGTGGAGTGTTCTCCACAGGTCCTTTCTGTTTTCTTTTTGCGATACACTGCGGCAGCATCTGACAGCAGTGCGGTTTTTTCCACTTTTTCAGAAAGTTCGTGGAAAAGCTGACGATTTTTGATAGAGAAAAGGCGGCGCTGCGATAGCAGTGCCGCCTTTTTCAGCCGCAACGGGGACTGGCAAAACTCCGCTGTACTCGGCTTCGTTTTCAGAAAAGAGGATTTCTTACTTTGCAGCCTTCTTCTGCTTGCTGATGGTGGAAGCACCCTCCACAGCCAGCACGATGGCGAGGACCACCAGCAGGACACCCAGGATCGCCTGAACATAGGGACCCCAGTCTGCGCCGCCGGCAGAAATCAGACCGATCTGCGTCTTGGTGTTGATGATCAGAGAGCAGATGGTGACAAACAGCATGAAGACCATCGGGATCAGGAACATCTTGTTGTTCTTGCCCACGTTGCCCAGCCAGGTTGCCACAGCCAGCAGAGCCAGAGCAGCCAGCAGCTGGTTTGCAGAACCAAACAGAGCCCAGATCTTTGCATAGCCGTTCAAACCCAGGAACACACCCAGAACCACGGTGATGATGGTGGCAACGTACGGATTTGCCAGGACCTTCTTCGCACCGGTGACATTCTCGGGAGTCTCACCCTTGCTGCTGTCGATCCAGAACTCCTGGAACATGAAACGACCCATACGAGTTGCGGTGTCCAGAGAGGTCAGGCAGAAGGTGGAATAGGTCAGCACCAGCAGAGTATACAGCACATGGTACACGGTGCCGCGGGAAGGATCGATCATGCCGGCAATGCCGCCGCCGAAGATGGCGGTCGCACCCTTCAGGGCTGCATCGGGGTTGGCCGCGTTCCACTGGTAAGCATAGGCGACAGCAATCAGGGTCATGATTGCCAGCACGCACTCGATGAGCATACCGCCGTAAGCGATGGGCTTTGCGTCGGTTTCCTTATCCAGCTGCTTGGAGGTCGTACCGGAAGCCACCAGAGAGTGGAAGCCGGAAATTGCGCCGCAGGCGATGGTGGTGAACAGAACGGGGAACACCGGAGTGGTGCAGTCCGCGCTCTGGAACACGGGCAGGCTGTCCATAGAGGGATGACCCATCACAACAGCGATGGCAGCCAGAGCCAGCATTGCATACAGCAGGAAGGAGGACAGATAGTCACGGGGCTGCAGCAGAATCCACACGGGGGTGACAGATGCCACCAGGATGTATGCGCCCACGACCCACATCCAGGTATTGGTGGACAGGTAAATGGGATGGAAGTTCAGACCGATGAAGATGATCGCAACGATGGCGACCACACCCACCACGGAAGCAATGCTAATGGGAACATTGCGGCGGTAGACACAGTAGCCGAAGATAATGGCGATCAGGATGAACAGCAGGGACACCATTGCCACCTGGGCGTTTGCCCGGGAAGCAGTCAGGTCCAATGCGCCGCTCTCATCAAAGGTGGCACCAAAGGTGCTTGCCACGATGGAAGCGAAGGCTGCCACAACCAGAATCAGGGTCAGATAAGAGAAGATGATAAACAGGCGTTTGGCGCGCAGGGACATGTTGGCGGAAATGATCTCACCGATAGACTTACCGCCGTGACGGACGGAAGCAAACAGAGCGCCGAAATCATGCACGCCGCCGAAGAAAATGCCGCCGATCAGGATCCACAGCGTGCATGCCAGCCAGCCG
Source organism: uncultured Dysosmobacter sp. (assembly GCA_934565855.1). Lineage (GTDB taxonomy): Bacteria > Bacillota > Clostridia > Oscillospirales > Oscillospiraceae > Oscillibacter. The sequence continues at coordinate 104,773 of CAKTIO010000004.1, read as the reverse complement.
AAGCCCAGACCTGCAGCGCTGATGGGACCGGTAATGGGACCGGCGCCTGCGATAGACGAAAAGTGATGACCCATCAAAACGGGTGCCTTTGCGGGAACATAGTCCACACCATCCTCCATGGTGTGTGCGGGGGTCTCTTCATTGTTTTCACCGACACCCCACTGCTTGCACAGCCAGCGACCATAGAAAATGTAGCCGCAGGCCAGTACAGCGATGCCGATGATCAGAAGTACCAGACCATTCATTGAATTACTCTCCCTTCTTAACTCCTTTTCCAGAGCCGAAATTCAGCTCCAGAAGCTTGCGTGCTTCCTTGCCCGCTGGATTGGAAAGGAAGCTGTTTGTGGATTCCTCCATTGCCGCTATGTGATACTCCATCCAGCCGTGGAGTGCCAGTCGAAAATTCTTCCGGAAGCGGGTTTTGCGCAGCAGCGCCTTTGCCTCCGGTGCAATGGTATCCGCCAGAACCACCAGCGTAACGTAGGAGGACATATGCTCCTTGCTGGGATGGATCCGGCTCAGTCCGTCCTTCAGAGTAATGTCGATCTGATGGCGCAGATCCTCCTCTTCCAAACGGTCCACTAAGTAAAAGTAAACATACTCGTGGTTCTCCACCGCGCTTAAAACATGCTTGCGGCTGATGAGATAATTTTCATCTCTCAGGAAATACACCGCCGACGCCGGAAAGCTGCCACCCTCCACCGTAATCTGGCGTTCGATATCATAATGGTGCGAATAGGCTTTCAGCAGCTGCTCCAGCCGATCCAGCAGAATATGGTTTTCCATGTATTTCTCCTGTCCAGTGATACGTTTACTTTACTACTATGGTAGAGATTATACACGCTTTTGTCGCATTTGTTAAGAGGGTCCGTTTAAATTTGTGTACAATTTGTGAATATGCCGTTAAGAATTGTGAGTTTCATCAAAGAAGTGGAATTATTCCGCCTTTTTCACATGAATTTTGCATAACAAATTTGTCATGCTTTCGTGCAATATGGAAGGATTTGTCTGCCCTCCACAGCTCTTTTCACAAATCAGCCCTGCAGGGTATGCAGCAGGTGCTTCATATGGATCGCCATTGCATACCGCGCGCCGGAGGCATCCCGGTTCATGAGGAAATCCAGAATGAGCCGATTGTCCGACAACGCCACGTCCTGCATGTGCTGGCGGTTCTGAGAGATCTGCATGATCTCATTTACCGCGCTGTTGATAATGGGATACAGCCGCCGCATGTATACGTTGTGGGACGCCTTGATCAGCGCCAAATGGAACTCCTGGTCTGCCAGCGCCCAGTCGCCGCCCTCCCGGGCGATCCGCTCTACCCGCGCCGCCTTTTTCTGGATCATGTCCAGTTCCTCGTCGCTGGCGCGCTCACACGCCATCGCCACAGTGGCAGGCTCAAAAATCAGGCGCATTTCAAACAGATCCTTCGCCCGGACCTTGGAGTGCATATTCTGAAGCAGCGTCAGGTCCATTGCCTCCTCGGGCAGGTCCGTCGCCACAAAGGTTCCCTTGCCCCGCTGGATCTCCAGAACCCCCTGTGCCACCAGAAAGGAGATCGCCTCCCGCAGGGTCGTCCGGCTGACGCCCAGCAGGGCGGACAGCTCGTTCTCATTGGGCAGCTTGCTGCCCGGCTCATACTTCTGCTCATCCACGATCATCTCATATAAGCGGTCCGACGTCTGCTCAGACAGCTTGATCTTCTTTTTCTCATTCATCGGCGGTACCTCCCTGTTTGCAAGCGTTCTGCTGATTTGCCGGTTTTCTTTTCACATCATACATCATAAACCATTTTTGAAAAAAGCACAAGAATAACCTTGACATCATACGATGTTTCGTATACAATGACATCATACAACATATGAATGATAATACAACTTGTATTTGCAGTCCACAACAGAGGAGGGAACCGCCTTGATCATCTCAGCCAGCCAGATCTCTCCGCACCGCCTGCTGATCGTTGCCGGACACTTCGGCACGGGCAAAACGGAATTTTCGGTGAATCTGGCTTTGGATCTTGCCCGCAGCGGAGAAAAAACCATGCTGGCGGATCTGGACATCGTCAATCCCTACTTCCGCTCCCGGGAGCGGAAGGGCGAGCTGCAAGCCGCCGGCGTACGGGTGATCTCCTCCTCTCAGGAATGCTCCGACGCCGATATTCCCGCTCTTCCGGCAGAGCTGCTCACCGTTTTGGAGGACCGCACCTACCGGGGTGTGCTGGACATCGGCGGCGACCCGGACGGAGCGCGGGTCCTTGCCCGCTTCCAGCCGAAGATCGTACAGGAGGACTACCAGCTGATCTTCGTATCCAATTATAATCGTCCCGAGGTCCGCAGAGCAGAGGATGCCGTTTCCTATCTGCGCAGCATTGAGGCAGTGACCGGATTGACCTGCGGCGGCATTGTCAACAACACGCACCTGTGCGGCGAGACCACTGCCGAGGAGATCCGCAAGGGGGCGCGGCTGGCGGGTGAGATCTCCCGGCTGACCGGCATCCCGGTGCTGTGCCACACGGCGGTCTCCTCCATTGCCCGACAGGCAGATGCGCCGGACCTATCCATCTATCCCATTACCATTCACATGAAAAAACCGTGGGAACTGTAAGCGCCCATGAAACAGGGGAAAGGAGACTCCGCTATGACAGCAAAAGTAACCTTTGATTCTGACCGGTGCAAAGGATGTGAGCTTTGCACATATGTCTGTCCGAAGCACATCGTCGCCATCGACACCGGGACCATCAACCGCAAGGGATATCATCCCGCCGCGGTGACGGACATTACCCAGTGCATCGCCTGCGCCAGTTGCGCAAAAATCTGTCCCGATTCCATCATCACCGTTGAAAGGCTTTAACAGAAGGAGGTCGCATTTTCGTGGAAAAAGAGTTATGGAAGGGCAATGAAGCCATCGCCGAAGCCGCCATCCGTGCAGGCTGCGACTGCTTCTTCGGTTATCCCATCACCCCGCAGAGCGAGGTCCCGGAATACATGTCCCTGCATATGCCGGAACACGGCAGGGTCTTCGTACAGTCCGAGTCGGAGGTCGCCGCCATCAACATGGTATACGGCGCGGCAGGCGCCGGAATGCGCGCCATGACCTCCTCTTCCTCTCCCGGCATCAGCCTGAAGCAGGAGGGCATCACCTATTTGGCAGGCGCAGAACTGCCCTGCGTCATTGTGAACTGCATGCGCGGCGGTCCCGGTCTGGGTACCATTCAGCCCGCTCAGGGCGACTACTTCCAGGCGACCCGCGGCGGCGGCAACGGCGACTACCGCACAGTGGTCCTCGCCCCCTCCAATGTGCAGGAAGCTGTAGACTTCGTACAGGAGGCGTTTGACATTGCCGACCAGTACCGCAATCCCGTGGTGGTTCTGGCGGACGGTCTTATCGGTCAGATGATGGAGCCCATTCAGTGGCGGGATATTCCCAAACGGAGCCTCCCCCCTAAGGACTGGGCTGCCTCCGGCAAGCACGGACGGGACCACACCAACGTCATCAACTCCCTTTACATCGACCCCAACGAGTGCGATGAGCACAACAACCATCTGGAGGTCAAATACGCGGAGATCAAGAAGAACGAGGTCCGCTGGGAAGCCCGCCAGTGCGAGGACGCCGAGCTGGTCATCACCGCCTACGGCACGCCCGCCCGAATCGCCATCACTGCCATTGAAGCACTGCGTGAGGAGGGCATCCGCGCCGGACTCTTCCGTCCCATCACCCTCTGGCCCTTCCCGGAGGACGCCCTGCACCAGCTGGCAGGCGAGGACCACGTCAAGGTCTTCCTGGATGTGGAAATGAGCTCCTCCGGTCAGATGCTGGATGACATCCGCATCAGCGTGGAGGGACAGAAGCCCATCCACTTCACCGGTCACGCAGGCGGTGCGATCCCCACGGTGGAGGAAATCGTGGACGCCGCAAAGGCGGCACTGAAGGAGGCAAAGTGATATGGCGATCGTATATCAGAAATCCAAGGGTCTGACGGACAAGGAGCTGCACTACTGCCCCGGCTGCAATCACGGTATCATCCACAAGCTGGTCGCCGAGGTCATGGAGGAGCTGGGCATTCTGGACACCACCATTGGCATCTGCCCTGTGGGTTGCTCCGTCTTTGCCTATAACTATTTTAACTGCGATATGCTGGAAGCCGCCCACGGGCGCGCTCCCGCAGTTGCCACTGGCGTCAAGCGCACCCACCCAGACGCCCCCGTCTTCACCTATCAGGGCGACGGTGACCTGGCATCCATCGGCTGCGCGGAGATCGTCCACGCCGCCATGCGCGGGGAAAAGTTCACCACCATTTTTGTCAACAACGCTATTTACGGCATGACCGGCGGTCAGATGGCGCCCACCACTCTGATTGGTCAGCGCGCCACCACCTGCCCCAAGGGACGCACCCGAGAGCAGGCGGGCATGCCCATCCGCATGGCGGAGATGCTGTCCACCCTGGACGGCTGCGTATACGCTGAGCGGGTGTGCGTCACTGACATTCCTCATCTGAACAAGGCAAAAGCCGCCATCAAGAAGGCGTTTCAGAAGCAGTTGGCAGGCGAGGGCTTTACCTTTGTAGAGGTGCTGTCCACCTGTCCCACCAACTGGGGCATGACCCCGCTGAAGGCGCGGGAATGGCTGCTGGACAACATGGTTCCCTATTATCCTCTGGGCTGCATCAAGGATGTGGACGCAGCAGCAAAGGCGGAGGTGAAGTGACATGAAAAAAGAGATCATCATTTCCGGTTTTGGCGGTCAGGGCGTTATGTCCATCGGTAAAAACCTGGTGGAAGCCGGCATGGCAGAGGGACTGGAGGTCACCTGGGCGCCCTCCTACGGTCCGGAGATGCGGGGCGGCACGGCAAACTGCCATGTGGTCCTGTCCACCAAGCCGGTGGGTTCTCCCCTGTTCACCCATCCCACCGAGCTGATTGCCATGAACGCACCGTCTCTGGAAAAATTTGAGCCGATGGTCAAAGCAGGCGGTCTGGTGTTCATCAACAGCTCTGTGGTTACGGAAAAAATTCACCGGAACGACCTGAAAGCCGTCTATGTTCCCTGCGCGGAGATCGCCGACCAGGTGGGCAATCCCAAGGTCGGCAACATGGTGATGCTGGGCGCTTATGTAGGTGCCACCGGCGCTTTGAAGCCGGAAACCATCCGCGAAATGATTCAGGAGATGTTTACCGGTCCCAAGGCAAAATTGCAGGAGCTGAACTTCCGGGCGCTGGACGCCGGAATGAGCTGTGTAAAGAACTGACCATCTTTCAGAAAGCGGCTGGCGCTGCCATGCCAGCCGCTTTCCAAACCAAAGCCGCCCTTTCTCCTGTTTTTCCGTCATATTTTTCTGAAAAAACGATTGACTTTCCAGACTGCCCGGCGTATAAATGAAAGCATGGATCATATCGTTCATGCGATGAACGGGACATATCCTGAAAGGGTCGTCTTTCAGAGAGCTGCCGGATGGTGCAAGACAGCAAGAAACGCCTTTCGGGACCTCCCCCGCGAGCAGTCCGTCCAACAGGAGGCTACGTCTCCCCAGTAGGCGGCACCGGGCGTCTCCCGATACAGAGACACACGAGCGGTCGTTTTTTACGGCAATGAGAGTGGTACCACGGAAGTTCGGCTTTCGCCTCTCCTGCAGCAGCAGGATTGCGCGAGAGCCTTTTTATTTTGGCAACTTCAATTCAAATATTACCAAGGGAGGATATCTGTCATGTTGGATATCAAAATCACTAAGACCACAGCGCCCAAGGCAAAGCCTGCCGATGAAAGCAAGCTGGGCTTCGGCAAAATCTTCTCCGACCATATGTTCCTGATGGACTACACCGCAGGCGAGGGCTGGCACGATGCCCGCATTGTTCCCTACGGTCCCTGGGAGATGGACCCCGCTACCACGGTGTTCCACTATGCACAGGAGATCTTTGAGGGCATGAAGGCATACCGCACCGCCAACGGTGATATTCAGCTGTTCCGTCCAGAGTGCAACGCCAACCGTTTCAACGACTCCGCCGACCGTTTGGGCATGCCCGCCATCGATCCCGATGACTTCGTGCAGGCTGTCAAGGCTCTGGTCGAGGTCGAGCGTGACTGGGTCCCCCATTCCGAGGGCGCTTCCCTCTACATCCGTCCCTTTGCCATCGCCACCGATGTGGGTCTTGGCGTTCATGCCGCAAAGCACTACCGCTTCGCCATCATCTGCTCTCCCTCCGGCGCTTACTATGCCGCTGGCTTGGCTCCCGTCCGCATCTATGTGGAAGATGAATTCATCCGCGCGGCACCCGGTCTGACCGGCTTCACCAAGTGCGGCGGCAACTACGCTGCCTCCATCAAGGCTGGCGAGCTGGCTGAGGAGAAGGGCTTCTCCCAGGTCCTGTGGCTGGACGGCGTGGAGAAGAAGTATGTGGAAGAGGTCGGTGCTATGAACATCATGTTCAAGATCGACGGAAAGATCTACACCGCAGCCTGCACCGGCACCGTGCTGCCCGGCGTGACCCGCCGCAGCATCATCGAGCTGCTGCGCGACTGGGGCTATGAGGTCGTGGAAGGCAAGCTCGCCATTGCCGACGTCATGAAGGCTGGTCACGACGGCAAGCTGGAAGAGGTCTTCGGCACCGGCACCGCCGCTGTTGTCTCTCCCGTCAAGGAGCTGGACTGGAAGGGCGACAAGGTCACCATCTGCAACGGCGAGATCGGCAGCCTGACTCAGAAGCTGTACGACACTCTGACCGGCATTCAGTGGGGCAAGATCGCCGACACCAAGAACTGGGTCGTTCCCGTCTGCAAGGGCTGATTTTTCTCCCGCGGCTTTTCAACACTGCAGCAAAAAGCAGGAAGCGCTATGCGCTTCCTGCTTTTTTATATCTATATCACAGAGACCTTACTTTTTCTCCCGCTTCCGCCAGGTGAGAATCCTTGCCAGAGATGTTACCAGCGAACAGCCCACGGCAATGGCTCCGGCGCTTGCCGCCGTCTGCATTCCCCTTTCTACAAACAGCGGCATATTTCCGCTGACCAGAGCGTCCATCGTGTAATACATTCCGCCGCCCGGCACCATCGGAATGATGCCGACGATGATAAACACCGTTGCCGGGACCTTGAAGATCCGGGCAAACAGCTCCGCCAGCCCTGCCACGGCAATGGTGGCAAGGAAATAGGCAATGGTCCCGGAGCCTGCGGCAAGAAACACTGCCCAGGAAACCGCCCCGGTAAAGCTTGCCGCCAGAATATACCGCCAGTTCCGCAGCTCAAACACAAAGCTGAAGGCAAGACAGCACAAAAACGCATAAAAGCAGGGTAAAAGATACCGCATCATCCGTCCGCCTCCTTACAGCCAGCCTGTCAGCCAGCGCATGCTGAAAATCGCCAGCGCCACGCCGATGGTAATACCCATCGCCACGATCAGCACCTCTGCAAAACGGGTCACCGCTGTCAGAAAATCTCCCGCCAGCACATCCCGCATGACATTGGTAATAGCAATGCCCGGCACCAGCAGCATGATGGCGCCGATGATGACCATGTCCAGATTCACCGGAGTCCCTGCCCAAATCAATCCCAGCGGCAGCACCGCCAGCAGATAGCTTGCCACCAAATTGGTGAAAAAGATATTGGCGCGGACCTCCTGCATATAGGACACCGTCCGTTTGACAATGAGACCACAGGCAAACGCCACCACCGCGTCCAGCAGGACGCCGCCGTAAAACAGCGTGAAGAAAAATGCCGCGAAGCCGTAAGCCATATAGCTCAGCAGCAGGGAGTATTTTGGTTCCCCCATGATGGCGTGCAGCTTCTGCCACGCCTGCTTCAGCACCGGCTTTTCCCGGCAGATGTCCCGGCAGAGGGCGTTCAGCTCGTTCAGCTTGTGCAGGTCGTTGCCCGCACCCTTGACGCGCACCGCCTTGGTGTGGTTCTCCTGCTCCTGTATATTCACAATGATGCAGGAGGGGATGGCGAACACCTCGCTCCATTTGCACTGGTAAGCGTCCAATATCCGCTGGATGGATTCCTCCACCCGGTACATCTCCGCGCCGTTCTGCATCAGCTGTCTTCCCAGCTCGCAGCAGAAATTCAGCAGGTCCTCCGTTTCTGCCGCGGACTTTTTTTCCGCTTCTCTCATAGCCGGGGCAATTCCTCCTCCGCCTTTCTTGCCGCCGCGATCTGCCGGCGCAGCCGCTGGCGGGTATCGTCCAGCAGCAGCTCCTGATTGTGGCGGAAATACGCCTCACAGCCAAAGGTTTCCACAAACCAGGAGGTATCATACCCCGCGGTGATCTCCGTGACAAACAGCACCATTTCCTGCGAGTCACCCAATGCCTGCTCCAAAAAACGGAAGGCGTTGGCAAACTCCGTTCCGGCGGTCTCTCCAGCAGTCTTCCGCTGCGCCACCTGTCCGGCAAACCATGTCCTCAGCGCGTCCATCGCGTTCTCCGGGGCAATCTCCTCTCTTTGCAGACGCTGGCGGTACTCCTCCAGCGTCTGCCAGCTCCGCATTTCCAGGTCCCGGCGCTCCCGGTCCAGCTGACCGGCTTCCTTTGTCCGACGCAGTGCCTTCTGCCGCCGCTGCACCAGCTCTGTCAGAACCTGGTCTGCCGCTGCTCCGGCTTGCAGGCGGTCCCGCACCTCCAGCAGCGACTTGTGAAGCTCTACCGTCAGCGCATCCTGGCGGCGGGTCCCTGCCGCACACTCCGACAGGCGGCTCATCAGCAGTCCCAGTACGCTGAGCCGCTCGTCAAAGGGCGCCGCCCGCAGCTCCGACACGGTGGTGGGCTGCCAGCCTCCGGTAAGAATCTCCTCCACATGATAGGTCCGCTGGTACTTGTTATACAGCTCCAGATAATTGGCAAAGTCCCGGGCAATGTGGGGCATCTGGATATACTGCTCCACCACCAGCCGGTCTGCCTTCAGTCCCAGCCTTTCATAGGCGAACAGAAGCTCGCTGAGATCCTCCCAGCCGCGGGCAGTGGCAAATTGCAATCCATCCACCGTGGTTTCCACCCGGTAAAAATGGTCCTTCTTGATATCCAGATACGACACCACCGCGCCGTGCAGACCCTTCCGGCGGGCATATTCCTTCCAGACGCCAAAATCCGCCTCCACATCGATGCGCTTTACCCGGTCCAGCGTCACCATGTCAAAATCCCGGACGGATTTGTTGTACTCCGGCGGATTTCCCGCCGCCACGATCAGCCAGCCCTCCGGCAGCGCCTGATTGCCGAAGGTCTTGCATTGCAGGAATTGCAGCATCATGGGCGCCAGTGTCTCCGACACGCAGTTGATTTCGTCCAGAAACAGGATGCCCTCCTTCAGTCCGGTTTTCTCCATCAGCTCATATACCGATCCCAAAATCTCGCTCATGGTATACTCCGTCACCGTGACCTCCTGCCCGCCGAAGGTCCGGTGCTGCAGCATAGGCAGACCGATGGCGCTTTGCCGGGTGTGGTGCGTAATGGTATAGGACACCAGCCCCACGCCGGTCTCCGCAGCGATCTGCTCCATGATCTGGGTCTTTCCGATCCCCGGAGGTCCCATCAGCAGCACAGGGCGCTGCCGGACGCTGGGGATCAGGTAGTTTCCCAGCTCATCCCGGGTCAGATACGCCCGGAGGGTGTTTTGAATTTCTTCTTTCGCCTGTTTGATATTCATGCCGCTACTCTCCTGTTTTTACAACTCCGGAAGCTCTTCCAGCTCCGTTTCGTCCTGCTCCTCATCCATCTGCTGCGCCCGGGCAGCCTCCTCCAGCTCCGGCTCTGTCAGCGTCAGGCAGACCGCCCAGGGAGGCACCTCCACTGCCAGTCCCGGCTTTTCCATCATAACAAATGCCGTGTCATAGGGCGGACGCTTTTTCGGATAGATCCCCATGCCGTCTGTAAAATAGATCAGTCCCCGCAGCTGTGTGAACGCACCCTGTGCTGTCAGCTGCTGCACATGCCGGAACACCGGGCGGAAATCCGTGGCGCTGCCGCCCGCCAGCTCAAAATGCTCCATATATTCCTTCAGCTCCGCCAGATCATGGATCGCCCGGTCGGAGCGGATCTGGTCGTCGCATTGCAGGATGCGGATATTCACCTTTCTGGTAAAGGTCTCCGTACTGCGAAGGATGGAATAGGTGCAGCTTAAAAACTGCCGCACCAGCTCTCCAGAGGTGGACATGGAGGTATCCACCGCGATGACGAAATCCTCAATGCGCTTTTCCTCCCGGGTCTCCAGCGGCTCAATGAGAGGGAGATTTCCATATAGCTGCAATCCATAGGTGTAAAAGCTGTAGTCAAAGGCGTCTCCGTCCATCTCCATCACCTCTCGCGGAACAGCAAACCGCCGCAGAAATGCCCGGTAATCCCGTCCCTCCCGGTTGGCGACCCGGATCTGCTCATATACAGCTTCACCGCCGGTGGCTTCACCCGCCAGCACCGTTTCCAGTCCCGTCTGGGTCCTCTGGGACGCCCCTCTCCACCTTTCATCCTGCCGTTGGCTTTTTTCCTGCTCCTCCCGGCTCTGCGGCTCCCACAGCCCGTGATCGTCTGCCAGAAATTCCCGCTGCAGCCGCGCACGCTCATATTCCGGCAAGGGGTCCCGCAGGAAATGGCGGTAAATGCCCTCCGCTGTCAGCACCGGCATTTCCATGCGGAGAATGCCGTACCATTTCTGCCGCAGCGGGGGAGCGTTTCCCGTTCCCAGACATGGATAGGGCAGACCGTCCAGAATGCTTTCCACCGCAATATCGCAGCTGAGGTCCCACAGCTCTCCATCCCGTCCCCGTTTTTTTGCCAGATGCCGCAGCATGCAGTGCAGCACAATGTGCAGATACGCCCGGTTGGTCAGGGTAGCGGAGCGGAGATACCGGTCCGACAGGTAGCTGCCGCTGTAATACAGGCTTTCCCCATCCGTTGCCAGAGACAGTGTGACCCCCTGTCCCGGCTGGAACGCCAGGGCACACAGCGCCGTGTCCAGATAGGGCAGGCTGAGATACAGCTCGTTGCGGGTCGCCTTTAAAATCTCCCTGCCCAGCTCCTCTAAATTCTTCGTCTCCGCCACAGCGTTTCTCCCTTCCCGCATCACAGGTCAAACAGCGCGTCTCCGCCAGAGGGCGCACAGCGGTGCAGCGCCTCCAGCAGCAGTGCCTGTCCCTCGGTCGCGCCCAGCTGCCGTGCCCGGGCGCTTGCCGCTTCTAAAGCGTCCCGCTCCGGACGGCACCAGCCCAAAAACCAGCTGAGTCCCTGGAAATCCCGCTGCTGAAGCAGCCACAGCAGCATCTCCCCGCTGTGCTGCCCAAGATATGCCCGGTACGCCGCTTCCGCATCCTCGCTCAGGTCCAGCGGCGTCCGCAGCCTCCACCACGCCAGACGCAGCGCACAGGATGCCTCATGCTCTGTGTGAAGGAAGCCCTCCCACAGAGGGTCAAACTCCGGCAGGGAAAAGGCGTGGCTGCGGAAGCAGTGGTGATAGGGATAGCCCGCCCCATGAATATTATAGTCAAAGTGGTGCGCCGGGCAGTTCTCCTCCAGTACCTCGATGTATTCCGGAAAGATCAGCCGCGCCAGACCGCCATCCGCCGTGTGCAGCGTCACATCCAGTTCCCGGGAAAGCTCGTCCGCAAAATGGCTGAGGGCGCACGCCCTGCCATCCTCTGTCAGCCACAGCTCCAGCGTGTCCAGCAGCCGACAGTTCATAAACAACGCGCCGCCCCACACCCGGACCGTATCGTGCATTTGCAGCTTTTTCAGCTGCGAACAGTTATAAAAGGCGTAGTCCCCCAGCGTCTCCACGGTCGCAGGCAGCACGACCTCCTCCAGCTGGGCATTATCCATCGGCTTCTGCCCCACAGGACCACAGGTAAAGCAGAGCTGCTCTCCTTCCGTCTGCCGCCTGCCGGGTGTGAAAGCGTGATCTCCCACCGCGATCACCGGGAGGTCCTCCACCGTCTCCGGCAGTGTCAGGACACTCTGGTTGGTTGCCGCCCGCAGCACGGTCACTCCCCTGGCATTGATCCGGTAGGTCAGGATCAGATTTTCACTTCCGCTGATGGTCTTCACTGCTGTGCCTCCCGCTTTTCTTTTTCATATTGGCGTATTATTTTAGCACAGTCTGCCTGTTTTTCCTATCCTGATTTGAAAAAAACGGAGGATTTTACACCGTTTTTTCCCTTCTCTCGAAATTTCTCTTGACATTCCGTTTTAACTGTATATACTGTTTATATACAGTATAGGAGGTGTATCATGCAGATCCTGCTGAGAAACACCAGCGGTCAGCCGATCTATGAACAGATCTACACCCAGATCAAGCAGCAGATCCTGTCGGGGCAGCTGCGCCCCGGCGAACCGCTGCCATCGATTCGGGCGCTTGCCAAGGACCTCCGGATCTCTGTCATCACCACCAAGCGCGCCTATGACGAGCTGGAGGCAGACGGTCTTCTGGTCACTGTTGCCGGAAAGGGCAGCTTTGTGGCGGAACAGAATCTGGAGCTGGTACGGGAATCTCATTTAAAAGAACTGGAAGAGCATTTACAGCACGCCGCGGACCTTGCCCGCTCCTGTCAGGTGACGGAGCCGGAGTTGGAGGAAATGCTGCGGCTGCTGTGGAAGGAGATGTAAGCATGGAGCATATTCAGCCATCCAACGCGCTGGAGCTGCGGCAGGTGTCCTGCCATCTGGGGTCCTTTTCCCTACAGGACCTGAACCTGACCCTGCCCAGCGGAACGATCCTGGGGCTGGTAGGAGAAAACGGTGCCGGAAAGACCACAGCCATCCGGCTTATCATGAACACCCTGCACAGGGACAGCGGAGATATCCGGGTCCTGGGATGTGACAACACCTCGCCGGAGTTTCTCTCCATCAAGGAGGACATCGGCGTGGTTCTGGACGAAGCCTATTTTCCGGAGGTGCTGACCGCCAAGGAGGTCGGCGGTATTATGGCGGACACCTACGCCCAGTGGGACAGCGCGCAGTATCAGGCATTTCTCACCCGCTTTCAACTGCCCGGTGAAAAGCCCTTCAAAGCCTACTCCAAGGGCATGAAAATGAAGCTTGCCATTGCCGTTGCCATGAGCCACCATTCCCGTCTGCTGATTTTGGACGAGGCGACCACTGGGCTGGATCCCCTGATCCGGGACGAAATACTGACGGTCTTTTCCGAGTTTACCAGAGAGCCGGACCACTCCATTCTCATCTCCTCCCACATCACCAGCGATCTGGAAAAGCTGTGCGACTACGTTGCCTTTCTCCATCAGGGGCAGCTGCTGTTCTGCGAGGAAAAGGACCGCCTGCTGGACACCTGCGGCATGATCACCGGCACGGAGGAGCTGTTGGAAAGCTTGCAGCCGGAAGCCATCATTGCCCGGCAGGAATCCCAGTTTGGCGGCATCCGTGTGCTGGTCCGGAAGGATCTGATCCCGCCCACCTTTTCCACCGACCCGGTCACTCTGGAGGAGATTGTTCTGTTTGCGGCGAAAGGAGCAGAAAAATCATGAAAGCCCTGCTGAAAAAAGACATTCTGGTGCTAAGGCGCCAGCTGAAGTTCGTCCTTCCCATTTTGGCGCTGTTTGCCGTGATCCCCAACATCAGTATGGGCGCCTATGCCATCGTCTACAGCGCCATGCTGCCCTTTTCCTCCATTGCGTATGACGAACGCTGCCACTGGAGTCAGCTGGCAGGCACCATGCCCTACAGCACCCGGACACTGGTACTCAGCAAATACGTCTTCGGCTGGATTTGCATTGGCTCCGCCTGCTGCATCACACTGGTGTCCGCCTGCACCATTGAGCGGGAGTCTCTGATAACAGGAAATCCCCTGCTGGATCTTTTCAGCGTCTTCCTGATGGCGCTGCTCGCCATCGCTGTCTCCATTCCGCTGATGTTCCGCTTCGGCGTGGAGAACGCCCGGGTAATGGTGATCCTCTTTCTGGGTGTAGGCTTTGCCATTGCAGCCATTTCCGGATACATCATTTTCTCCCACGCTGTCCTTGTAATCCTAATTCCCGTCCTGCTGGCAGTCACGGTCATTGCCACGCTTTTGTCCATCCGGTTTTCCATGCGGTTTTATCAGCAGTACGCCGTACTGCGGTAAGCCCAGGCTCTTCTGAACCATCAAAAAGGACGCATTGCAGCTGCAATGCGTCCTTTTTTCTGTCTGGTAAAACGTTCGGCGGCATCAGCCCCACAGGGCAGAGAGACCTGGAATGATCTGCTTCTTCCGGGACATAACATGGGGCAAAAATACGGAGTGGTTGGAGGGCTTGCAGTTAAACGCCTGCTGAATGGTCTGGTCATCGCCCAGATACAGCAGCCGGGTACCGTCCTGCAGCACATCCGTCAGCATCAGCAGGATCATGTCATAATGCTTGCTGTCCTTCATCTCCTGCATGACCTTCAGGAACTCGTCCTGTCGGGACAGCATATGGTGGGAGTCCACACAGGTGATCTGCGACACCGCCAGATCGTGTCCGGCAATGTGGAACTCCTTGAAATCCGTCCGCAGCAGATCCTCAGCCGTGCGGTTGTCGCTTCCGGCGGCGGAGAAGATCATGTGTCCCAGCTCCTCCAGAGAGACGTTGGCGATCCGCGCCATGCGCTGTGCCATATCCCGGTCCAGTTGGGTGCAGGTAGGAGATTTGAACATGACCGTGTCGGACAGGATCGCCGCCGCCATCAGTCCCGCCATTTTCTCCGAGGGCATCAGTCCCCGGTCCTGATACATCTCCGCCACGATGGTGGTGGTGCTGCCCACCGGCTCATTGCGCACATAGATGGGATTTCCCGTCTGAATATCCGCCAGACGGTGGTGATCGATGATCTCCAGAATCTCCGCCTGCTCCAGTCCCCGGACGGACTGGGATGCCTCATTGTGATCCACCAGCACCACGCGCTTGCGGCGGGGACGCAGCAGATGGAAGCGAGACAGTGTTCCCACCACCTGCTCGTCCTCATTCAGAATGGGATAGCTGCGGAAACGGCTTTTCAGAACCGTCTCCCGCACATCGTCGATATAGTCATCCAGATGGAAGCTCACCAGATCGTCCTGCTTGCAGATGCGGGACACCGGCAGGGCGTGGCAGATCAGCCGCATGGTGCGGTAGGCGTCATAGGGCGTGGAGATCAGGCAGGTCTCCGTCTCCAGTGTGCGCAGCTCATCGCTGATCTCCGACTGGCAGACGATCACGCAGTGAACGCCGATCTCCAGCGCGCGCCGGATCATATCCGGCTGGTCACCACAGATGACGATGCTGTCCTTTTTGGAAAACTCCAGATTTTTCCTGGATACCGGCAGGGCGATGGTCACATCGCCGGACACGCTGTCCACCACCTGTCCCGCCTTGTTCAGCAGCTTGCCCTCAATAACGGACAGCAGGTTATACAGCGGAATATCGCTGACATGGGGGTCCCGCACGGAGGTCATATCAAAGTTGGCGATGTCTCCGGCGGACAGCATTCCAAACAGGGTGCCGTCTTCATTGGTCACCGGAATGGCAGAGATGTTGGAGGACTTGTGAATGGTGTTCCATGCCCGGCTGATGGTCACGGCGGAATTCATCACAGGCGGCGTATCATAGTCCAGGTCGCATACCTGTGTACGGACGTTTTCCAGCAGCTGCGGCGCCTGAAAATGGAAACGGTCCAGCACCGCCTGCGTCTCATCGCTGACCCGCCCCAGGCACGCCGCCACATACTGCCGGTCACCGATGGAGTTTCTCAGCGCCGTGTATGCCATTGCGGCAACAATGGAATCCGTGTCCGGATTCCGGTGTCCTGTGACATAAATGGTATCCATATTTTTCGCTCCTCTGGTTTTCATTTCTGATATCCGCTGTCATCATACCTTCTTTTCAGCGGGAATGTCAAACCCTTTTACACAAAAAGTACAGCGGCAAAAGACCGGCGGTCCAGAATCAGGACCGCCGGCTTTCAGTAAACGTTTACAAAACGATCAGTTCCTTAGGTGCCCGGGTAATGTTCCGGCAGCCGCCCTCCTGAAGGACGATGACATCCTCAATGCGCACACCCAGCCTTCCGGGCAAATAGATACCCGGCTCCGCGGAGATCACCGCCCCTGCGGGCAGGGGCTTCTCATTGACCGGGGAGGCATTGGGGGATTCGTGGATCTCCACGCCAACGCCGTGTCCAAAGCTGTGTCCGAAATAGGCACCGTAGCCGGCGTCCGCAATGACCTTCCGCGCCGCACCATCCACCGCTTCTCCGGTGGCTCCGGCGTGTGCCGCCGCGATGCCTGCCTTCTGCGCCGCCAGCACCGTGTGGTACACCAGCTGCATCTCCTCCGTGGCAAAGCCCACCGCCACAGTGCGGGTCATGTCTGAGCAATAGCCATTTTTAATGCAGCCAAAGTCCATTGTGACAAACTCGCCCTGCTGGATGGTCTTCTCTCCGGGAACGCCGTGGGGCAGGCTACCGTTAGGTCCGGAGACCACGATGGGATCAAAGGACATGTTCTCCGCGCCCTCATGCAGCATCAGGTATTGCAGTCGGGCAGCGATCTCCTTTTCCGTTACCCCTGGACGGATCTCGTTGAGGATGTTGTCCAGCGCCTTTTCCGCGATCCGCTGCGCCGCCACCATCTGCTCCAGCTCCTCCGCATCCTTCACCTGCCGCAGCTCCAGCAGCATGGCAGAGGCGGGAACCAGCTCACAGTGCAGCGCCTTCCTGTAGATCTCGTACTCCGCCACCGTCATGGAGCCATCCTCAAAGCCCAGTCGGCGCAGTCCCTGCGCGTCGATGACCTCGTTGGTCAGCACGGTGTAGCCCCTGCCCCGTCCGGTCATCTCGATCACCGCGTCCTTCACATGGCGCTCCGCTGCCTCGATATACCGGGAATCTGTGAAATACCACGCCCGGTCCCTCGTCACCAGCGCCAGACCGTCCGTTCCGGCGGAATGGAATCCGGAGGCATAAAACCGGTTTGCCTCTCCGGTCAGCAGCATTCCGTCCAAGCCGCAGGCATTCAATTTTTTCGCAATCTGTCGGAAATGATTCATAAGCGTTCCTCCTGCTCTGCCGGGGCATTCCCGGCGTGTTACCGGCTGCTCTTTTCCACCGCCGCGCGGACAAAGCCGTAGAACAGCGGATGGGGACGGTCGGGACGGCTCTTAAACTCCGGATGGAACTGCGCGCCCACAAACCACGGATGGTCCGGCAGCTCCACAATCTCCACCAGTCTGCCGTTGGGAGACATGCCTGCCAGCACCATGCCCTTTTCCTGCATCTCCTCCCGGTACTCATTATTGAATTCAAACCGGTGGCGGTGCCGCTCCGAGATCTCCGGTGTGCCGTACAGCTCCCGGCTGCGGGTTCCATCCACCAGCACGCAGGGATATCTGCCCAAACGCATGGTGCCGCCCTTTTCCGTGACGTTCACCTGGTCCGGCATCAGGGCGATGACCGGATGCTGGCTGGTCTCGGAGAACTCCGAGGAGTTGGCGTCCGTATAGCCCAGCACATGGCGGGCAAACTCAATGACCGCCATCTGCATTCCCAGGCAAATACCGAAGTAGGGAATGTCGTTTTCCCGGGCATACTGCACCGCGCAGATCATGCCCTCAATGCCGCGGTCACCGAAGCCGCCGGGAACCAGCACGCCCGCGCAGTCCGACAGGGTCTCCTTTACGTTCTTGGCGTTCAGCGTTTCCGAATCCACCCACTTGATATCCACCAGAGCATCGTTTGCCGTGCCTGCGTGATTCAAAGACTCCACCACAGAGAGATATGCGTCGTGCAGCTGGGTATATTTCCCCACCAGAGCGATTTTTACCCGCTTATGGGCATTTTTTTCCCGGCGGACCATCGCGCTCCATTCCCGCAGGTCCGGCTGGTGGGTGATCAGCCCCAGCTTACGGCAGACCACCTCGTCCAGTCCCTCCTTCGCCATCAGCAGCGGCACCTCATACAGCGTCTCCGCCGTGGCGTTCTGAATGACGCAGTCCGGCTCCACATTGCAGAACAGGGCAATCTTCCGACGGATATCGTCGGTAATGGGCGTATCGCAGCGGCACACCAGAATATCCGGCTGAATTCCAAGAGACAGCAGCTCCTTCACGGAGTGCTGGGTAGGCTTGGATTTCAACTCACCAGAGCCGGGGATCTGCACGATCAGCGGCACATGGATGAACAGCACATCGCCCTGGGGACGCTCTGCCGCCACCTGCCGGATCGCCTCCAGGAAGGGCTGGGACTCGATGTCGCCCACCGTGCCGCCAATCTCGGAGATGACCACGTCCACATCCTCAGATTCCATTGAGTAAATGCGGCTCTTGATCTCATTGGTGATGTGAGGAATGATCTGCACGGTGGCGCCCAGATAGTCGCCCCGGCGCTCCCGGTTCAGCACAGCCCAGTATATCTTGCCGGAGGAGACCGAAGAGTTTCCGGTCAGGTCCTCGTCCACGAAGCGCTCATAATGCCCCAAATCCAGGTCGGTCTCCGCGCCATCGTCGGTAACGAAGACCTCACCGTGCTGATAGGGACTCATGGTGCCGGGATCCACATTGATATAGGGGTCGAACTTCTGGTTGCGCACCCGCAGTCCCCGCTGCTTCAGCAGGCGACCCAGAGACGCCGCGCAGATCCCCTTTCCCAGTCCAGAAACCACGCCGCCGGTGACAAACACAAACTTTGTTGACATTCCTCTCACCTTACCCTTTTATAGAATATCTGTCCGCACAGCCGCTTCCCGCAGCGGAAAACGCCCCGGCAAAACACAAAACAAAAACACCGCCGGACCATTTTGCGGCTAAAAGTCCCTGCATATTTCGGGACTCTCAGCTTGCGATCCGCGGTGTCGCTCATACCTCATTTCACTTTTGGAACCAACCGTGCGGCTACTGCCGCAAACCGCTGCTTGAAGCGTCAAAAAATACTTTCACAATATACCACCCCCGCCGCCGAAAGTCAACGAAAAACCGCTGCTCCGCCGCTGCCTGCTGCAAACCGGTTCTGTCAATCTGCCCAGACCCGAAACCTCCGCTGCGGCAGGCACTCTTCCCCACCTTTTTTGCCGGTTTTCTCCGTTTACAGCACAAAGCTTAAAGATTTCTGTATAAAATGACGATTGACTTTATCAGTTTAAAGCTATATGCTGTAAAAGTAATCTTTGCAGAAAGGTGGTCCGGTATCATGGGTAAGCAGTTTCTGGTTTCCGGCACCTTCTATTATTACTTTACTCAGGTCCGTTACGCGGACCGTATTCAGCGCGCACAGCGCACAGGATATACATGGGGAAGTAAGCAGGATTGCTGAACGCTTGGCAGAAAGGCGGCTTCGTCCATGTGACGGAGCCGCCTTTTTACAAATATACATATTTATAAAAAGGAGATTTTACGATGAATAAGAAGTTTCTTGCAATGGCTCTTGCCGGATGTATGGCAATGAGCCTCGCTGCCTGCGGCAGCAGCTCCTCCAGCAGCGGCTCCGCTTCCTCTGCAGGTTCCGCTGCCGGCGGCTCTGCCGGCGGTGAAAGCTACACCGTGGGCATCTGCCAGCTGGTGCAGCATCCCGCTCTGGATGCCGCCACCGAGGGCTTCAAGGCTGCGCTGACCGACAAGCTGGGAGACGCTGTCAGCTTTGAAGAGGGCAACGCCGCCGGTGATTCCGCCACCTGCTCCACCATCGTCAACCAGTTCGTCACCAATGATGTGGACCTTATCATGGCAAATGCCACCGCCGCATTGCAGGCTGCACAGTCCGCCACCAACACCATTCCCATTCTGGGCACCTCCGTCACGGATTATGCCACCGCACTGGGCATGAAGGACTGGACCGGCACTACCGGCACCAACATCTCCGGTACCTCTGACCTGGCTCCGCTGGACGGTCAGGCAGACATGCTGCATGAGCTGTTTCCCGATAAAAAGACCGTGGGCATTCTGTACTGCTCCGGCGAGCCCAACTCCACCTATCAGGCAGACACCATCACCCCGTTCCTGGAAAACTACGGCTACACGGTAAAGACCTACACCTTCGCCGACACCAACGATGTTGCAGCTGTCACCGGCACCGCCTGCAACGAGTGCGACGTGCTGTATATCCCCACTGACAACACTGCCGCCTCCTGCGCGGAAGCCATCAACAACGTGGCTCTGCCCACCGGAACGCCCATTGTTGCCGGTGAAGAGGGCATCTGCTCCGGCTGCGGCGTGGCAACCCTGTCCATCAGCTACTATGACCTGGGCTATGCCACCGGCGAAATGGCATACGAGATCCTGGTAAACGGCGCAGACCCCTCCACGATGGAGGTCCAGTCCGCTCCCTCCTTCACCAAGGAATACAACGCTGCCAACTGTGAAGCGCTGAACATTACGCCTCCCGATGATTACACCTCCATCGGCGAGTAATTTCTCTTTGACGTCACGTCCTCCGGCGCATTGCTCGGACAGTGCGCCGAGGGCTGATTTCCCCCGCCTTTCGCGGGTGGGGGAACGGGGTTCCGAGACCCGTTCCCCTGCCCACGACTGAACTTTCCGAAAGAAAGGTTTTGTGGTATGAATCTTGCTGCATATTTTGCCTCCCTGAACCCCGTGGGACTGCTGAAAAATATGCCCGGCGGCGTTGCGCAGGGCATTGTCTGGGGCATTATGGCGCTGGGTGTATACATCACCTTCCGCCTGCTGGATATCGCCGACCTAACGGTGGACGGTACGCTGACCACCGGAGGCGCCACCACTGTGGTGCTGATCCTTGCCGGCTGGCCGGCATGGGCTGCCCTGCTGGCGGCGCTCATTGCCGGACTGCTTGCCGGGCTGGTAACGGGACTGCTGCACACCCGGCTGGGCATTCCCGCTATTCTTGCAGGAATTCTGACGCAGTTCGCTCTGTTCTCCATCAACCTGCACATCATGGGCGGTTGGAAGGGCATCGCCAATCTGGCGGTCAACCCGGACCAGTACCAACTGATCATCTCCGCCCGAACGGTCTCCAAAGCCATTGTGGTGGGACTGGTGCTGGCAGCGCTTATCATTGGCGCCCTGTACTGGTACTTCGGCACGGAGCTGGGCAGCGCCATCCGCGCCACCGGGTCCAACCCTGCCATGAGCCGTGCGCTGGGCATCAACATCGACACCATGAAGGTCCTGGGGCTTGCCATCTCCAACGCGCTGGTGGCGCTGGCTGGCGGTCTGCTTGCACAGTATCAGGGCTTCTCCGACATCAACATGGGGCGCGGTGCCATCGTCATTGGTCTGGCTGCCGTTATCATCGGCGAGACCCTGTGCGACGCCTTCTTCCGCAAGGGCTCCAACTTTGCCGTCCGCCTCGCCTTCCTGGTCATCGGCGGCATCATCTACTATATCGTGGTCGTCATTGTTCTGTGGATGCGGCTGCCCTCCAACGACCTGAAGCTGTTCACCGCCGTGGTGGTCGCCATCTTCCTGGCAGTGCCGCACCTGCAGAAGCAGGCGCGCAGCTCCTTCAAGGCAATCGCCAAAAAGAATGCGAAGGAGGGTGCTTCCCGTGCTTGATATCAACCATGTCTCCAAAACCTTTAATATTGGCACCATCAACGAAAAGCGGGCGTTGTCCGACCTGAACCTGCACTTGAAGCAGGGCGACTTTGTCACCGTGATCGGCGGCAACGGCGCAGGAAAATCCACCATGCTGAACGCCGTGGCAGGCGTGTGGCCTGTGGATGAGGGCAGCATCCTCATTGACGGTACGGACGTAACCGCCCTGCCGGAATTCAAGCGCGCCCCCTTCATCGGCAGAGTGTTTCAGGACCCTATGATGGGTACCGCGCCCAATATGCAGATCATTGAAAATCTGGCGCTTGCCAACCGCCGGGGCAAAAAGCGCGGCTTGAGTTGGGGCGTAACACGGGCGGAAAAGGACCTGTACCGGGAGAAGCTGAAGACACTGGGACTGGGACTGGAGGACCGGATGACCTCCCGCGTGGGGCTGCTGTCCGGCGGACAGCGCCAGGCGCTGACGCTGCTGATGGCGTCTCTGCAAAAGCCCAAGCTGCTTCTGCTGGACGAACACACCGCCGCGCTGGACCCCGCCACCGCCGCCAAGGTGCTGGAACTGTCTGACCGGATCGTGCAGGACAACGGTCTGACTGCCCTGATGATCACTCACAACATGAAGGACGCCATTGCCCACGGCAACCGGTTGATCATGATGAACAACGGGCGTGTCATTCTGGACATTGAGGGTGAAGAAAAAAAGCGGCTGACCAAGGAACAGCTGCTGGCAAAATTCGCTGAGGTCGCCGGTGTGCAGGAAGAGACGGACTCCGTACTGCTGTCCTGACCCGATTTTCCGCTTCTTCGCACCGGGGACTCTGTGGAGAGAGTCCCCGGTGCTTTCGTTTTTGTGCAAAATGCTGATTGACTTTTCATCAACGTACGCATATAATGCAAACAATTAAAGAAAAACCGTTGAGCAAGAGTAGTAGCCGCTGAGTCAACCTTTCAGAGAGCTGTGGGTGGTGGGATCACAGCAGAGAACTTTCCGGTGAATGGACTTGTGAGGGCAGCCGAAAGCCACATGGCAAGTAGCAGCTGACGGGGACCGCACCCGTTACCAGTCGCGGCAAAGATGCTTGTCTTTGGATCGAGCGGGCGCTTCGGCGTCAACTTGGGTGGTACCGCAGGATGTTCAGTCTTGTCCCAAAGGATTGGGACGGGGCTGTTTTTTTATACACTTCAGTCCGGAAAGGATGTATTTTTATGAAGCCGCTGCACAGACGATGGCGCCAGGAAGCCTTTCATATCCACATTTCCGGTTTAAAAATCTAACAATTTATATTTGACTGATAAAAAGGAGATCACACCATGAAAACTCTGAAGAAAATGATGACCGCCGCTCTGGCTCTGTCCCTGACCGCTTCTCTCGCTGCCTGCGGCTCCTCCGGTTCCGCTTCCGGCTCTGCCGCTGCTTCCGCTCCTGCGGATTCCTCCACCAAGGGCGCTCTGCCCATCATCGGAATCGCCCAGTACGGTGAGCATGCCTCTCTGGACAACTGCCGGGAGGGCTTCCTCCAGGGTCTGGAGCAGGCTGGTCTGGTAGAGGGCACCGACTATCAGCTGGACTATCAGAACGCCGGATTTGATGACTCCATCGACACTCAGATCGCCCAGAGCTTCTCCGCAGAGAATGCCGCGCTGATGGTGGGCATCGCCACCCCCTCTGCCATCGCCTGCTACTCCGCCGCAGAGGATAAGGACATTCCCGTAGTCTTCACCGCTGTGACCGATCCGGAAGCTGCCAACCTCACTGCCGGAAACATCACCGGCACCTCTGACAAGCTGCCGGTTGAGGCACAGATGGACCTGATCCGCCAGCTTCAGCCGGAAGCCAAGACCATCGGCATCATCTACACCACCTCTGAACCCAACTCCGTCTCCGCCATTGAGGAGTACAAGGAGAAGTCCGCGGACTACGGCTTCACCATTGATGCCATCGGCGTGACCGCGCAGTCTGAGGTGACGCAGGCGGCAGACAGCCTGATTGCCGACAAGGTGGACTGCATCTCCAACCTGACCGACAACAACGTGGTGGGCGTTCTGTCCTCTATTCTGGAAAAGACCAACGAAGCCGGTATCCCGGTGTACGGCTCTGAGGTCGAGCAGGTGAAGCTGGGCTGCGTCGCTTCCGCCGGTATCGACTATGTGCAGCTGGGCATCCAGACCGGTCTGATGGCGGCACAGATCTTCCGCGGCGAAAAGACCTGCGATGACATCGCCTATGAGACCATCTCCGAATACGGCATCTATGTGAACTCCGATGCACTGAGCGCAATGAATATCACCCTCCCCAGCGCCATCGCTGAAAAGGCGATTGAGTCTGCGGAAGCCTGATTTTCTCCATCCCATGTTCGGACTCCGGTATCATCGCAGGACACGCGATGGTACCGGATTTTCCCGGTTTTCCCGGCACGCTTCCGCCGGATGGTCCAACGGAGATCCGTCCGGTAAATGAAACTGTAAGGAGGAGCTTCCCATGCTGGAACTCGCTGTCAGTACCCTGCTGCAGGGACTGATTTACGCGCTGATCGCTTTCGGCGTTTATATCACCTACACCATTCTGGACTTTCCCGACCTGTCCGTGGACGGCAGCTTTCCTCTGGGCGCAGCTGTCACCGCGGTGCTGCTGGTCCGGGGAACAGATCCCTACCTGACGCTGTTGGCTGCCATTGGCGTGGGCGCGCTGGCTGGGCTTGCCACTGGCATGATCCATGTTAAGCTGCACGTCCGCAACCTGCTGGCAGGTATCATCACCCAGACCGCCCTGTTCTCCATCAATCTGCAGATTGCAGGATCCAACCTGACGGTGGAGCGCTCGATCAACACCATCTTCACCGCACCGCCCACCATGTCGCTGCTGGGCGGGCTGAACCTGATGTACCGGAAGCTGGTGGTGTCTCTGGTGGTCATTCTGGTCATCAAGCTGCTGCTGGACCTGTATTTCCGCACCAAATCCGGTCTGCTGCTGCGGGCTGTGGGCGACAATTCCACGCTGGTCACCTCCCTTGCCAAGGACATGGGCAATGTAAAGATCCTGGGGCTGATGATCTCCAACGCGCTGGTGGCGCTGGCTGGTTCCATCGTCTGTCAGGAGCAGCGCAGCTTCTCCGCCACGATGGGTACCGGACAGGTGGTATTTGGACTTGCCGCCGTGATCATCGGCATCAGCCTGTTCCGGAAGGTCAGCTTTGTCAAGGGAACCACCGCCGTGATGGCAGGCAGTGTGCTGTATAAGGTCTGCATTCAGGTGGCGATCTCCGCGGGACTGCCTGCCAATCTTCTGAAGCTGGTCACTGCGGTACTGTTCCTGCTGGTTCTGGTCTTTTCCGGACGGAAAGGAGAGGAGATCATCCATGCTTGAAGTACGAGATATTACAAAAATTTATAATCCCGGCACGGTGACGGAGACCCGGCTGTTTGAGCATTTCTCCCTGACCGTTCCCGATGAACAGTTTGTTGCCATTGTGGGCAGCAACGGCTCCGGCAAGACCTCTCTTCTGAACATTATCTGCGGCTCCATCCCTCTGGAGGGCGGCGACGTTCTCATCGGCGGCAAGAGCATCTCCCGCCTGAAGGATTATCAGCGCTACGCCACGATGGGGCGGGTGTATCAGAACACCGCTTTGGGAACCTGCCCCAACCTGACTATGCTGGAAAACCTCTCTCTGGCGGACAATAAGGGCAAGCCCTTCAACCTTACCCGTGGCGTAAACAAAAAGCGCATCGACTTCTACCGCTCGGAGCTTGCCGGACTGGGTCTGGGACTGGAGGATAAGCTGGAGGTCAAGATGGGCAGTCTCTCCGGCGGACAGCGACAGGCTGTGGCGCTGGTAATGGCAACGCTGACACCCCTGCAATTCCTGATTCTGGACGAACATACCGCCGCGCTGGACCCCAAAACAGCGGAGATCATCATGCAGCTGACCAACAAGGTCGTGCGGGAAAAGCACCTGACTGCCATGATGGTCACCCATAACCTCCGCCACGCCGTGGAATACGGCGACCGCATCCTTATGATGAATCAGGGGCATGTCATTTTGGACAAGGCAGGAGAGGAAAAGCGGCAGACCTCTATCGACGATATCCTCGCCGTATTCAACCAGATCTCAATGGAGTGCGGCTCCTGACCGTCCCAAAAACGACAGAAAAGCGCCCGAAGAGCTTTTCTGTCGTTTTTTATTTTATTCTCCGCCGGACACGCGGGAAATGCCAGTGAAACCGCTCAGTCCTCCTCCGGCGCCAGTTCTGTGGTCCGCACCTTGGGTGGGAACAGCTTGGAAAACACCAGGAAGAACACCAGTGCCACCGCCAGACCGGGGACAATGCTCTGGCTGAAGGTAAAGCCGAACAGGGTTCTTCCGGCAAAGTTATCCAGATAGATCACCACCACGGAGCCGGAGATCAGAGACGCAATGGTGCCGCCCAGAGACGCCCCCTTCCAATAGTGTCCCAGCACATAGGGAAAGAACGCGCCTGCCGCCCGCAGAGTGAAGCAGAACATCAGCAGCGTTACAATACTGGACGTATTGAACAGGGCAATGAACATCGAGGCAACGCCCACAATGCCCATCACCAGCTTGGTGACCTTCATCACCTCTTCACTGGTGGCGTCCGGCTTCAGCACGGCATGGTAAATGTCGTTGGCAAAGATGGAGCCTGCTCCCAGCAGGTCCGAATCCGAGGAGGACATGGTGGCGGAGATAATGCCCGCAAACAGCAGTCCGCAGATCACTGCGGGCATCGCCTCCATCGCAAGCACCGGCAGGGCGTACCGTGCGCCTACATCGGCAAAGTCCTCCGCCTGAAAGCGCCCCATATTGATCAGCGCCAGTACAATGACGCCCAGTACCGCCGGAACAAAGGCGTACACAAAATTGACAATGGCAGCTAAAATGGACCCCTGCTTCGCCGCCCTTCCATCCCGGGCTGCATAGTAGCGGGAAACTGCCTCCTGCCCCACGGTAAAGGTGGCGACATACATCACCGTCAGGGACAGGATGCCTCCCACGGAATAGCCGGACAGCATATCAAAGGTCTCCGCCGGAACATTCGCCGTGACACTGCCCCAGCCGCCTGCCAGATGGATGGCAAAGGGGACTGCGATAAGCATACCAATGATAATGAGAAAAACCTGCACGAAGTCTGTCAAGGTCACGCTCCACAGTCCGCCCATCACAGAGTAGATGGTCACTACCACCGCAACGATCACCACCGCCGCCCGGTAGCTGATGCCCAGCATGGTGGACAGGATCACGGAGGAGGCAATGAACTGCCCCGCCGTCAATCCCACCAGCGGCAGCAGCATAATGATGGCTGTGACCAGTCCGGCGCTTTTGCCGTACCGGCGGCGGAAGTACTCCGGCACGGTCTTTACCGTGGCTTCCCGGAATTTGGGCGCCAGAAACGTCAGAATAACGAAGGCAAAGCCCATCGTGGTGATATACCAGGACGAGGAAATGCCGTAGCCGCTCATGCCGTTCTGCACCACGCCCAGGGAACTGCCGCCGCCGATCTCCGTCGCCGCCAGCGTACCTGCCATCAGCAGCGGACCCAGGCGGCGTCCCGCCACCATAAAGTCCGTATTAGAGGAAATTTTCTTGGAGGAATACCAGCCAATGAACAGCATTACCAACAGGTATGCCGCCACAATGACCGTCACGGTCCCATTTACTTTCATCTGTGTTCTCCCTTCTCTGTCTATGCGTCACACACGATCCTTTGATAAGGACATTTACACATTTTAATGGGTAACGACCTTGCTTGTAAAGTTTTTTGCCGGGATTTCTATTTTTTTCACTGTCCCGCCGCCTTATGCAGCCACCACTCCACGCAATTTCCACAAAAAAGCTCCCCGGAGAACAGCTTTGTTCTCCGGGGAGACCTCACTCAGGGAAGATAATTCAACGGGTTTTTCGGCACGCCGTTATAGCGAACCTCAAAGTGGCAGTGGTTTCCGGTGGAATTGCCGGTGGAACCCATCCGCGCCACCTGCTGACCCTTGTAGACATGCTGCCCCACAGAGACCGTCAGGCTGGAGTTGTGTCCGTAATAGGTCACATAGCCGTTGCCGTGATCGATCTGCACCAGATAGCCGTAGCCGCTCATCCAGCCTGCGTAGATGACGGTACCGCCGTCCGCCGCGCAGACCGGCGTGCCCTTCCGGTTGGCAATATCAATGCCCTTATGGTTGGTGGAGCCAATGCCGCCGGGAGAGCGGCGGTAGCCGAACCGGGAAGTAATATTGCCGGATACCGGCCAGCGGAAGGTGCCGGTGGGCAGCCAGGTGGGACGCTCCTTGGTACCGCGCGCCTGCTGCTCCGTCACAGGATTCACCAGCGTCACATAGGACAGCACCTTGCGCTCCGTTTCCTCGCCGTTGACATATGTGACGTTTGCCACCACATCGGCGCTGCCGAATTTACCGGCAGACAACACCTTGTAGTCGCCCTTATAGAGGTTGGCGCTGTCGGTATACTCGATCTCATAGGGCACCTGGGTCACATAGCTCTCCCGCTGGGTCACTGTCAGCGTCAAATATGGCACAGCGGCGGACATGGTCAGCACTTCGCCGATGGCAAGCTTATTGATGTTGTAGCCCGGATTCTTTTCCAGCAGCTCCGCAGAGGTCATGCCATGAGATTCCGCGATCTCGGACCAGGTATCTCCGCCCTTGACGGTGTAGGTCACTTCCTCTGTTTTGGTGCTATACAGCATCTCCGCCAGATAGCCCAGGTTCATGATCTTTTCTGTGGGAACATACCCGGCTTTTACCTGAACATCCTCTTGAAAGCTGCAGGAAATGGTGTTTTCATCGCTGACGCTGTTTTGCAGCTGCTGCAGCAGCTCCTCCAGCGCACCCTTATAAGGCGTGGCGCCCAGCATCTCCCCATCCACATACAGGGAATAGCCGTAGGTCACCAGACCGATCTCGCTGGACAGCTCCTCTTCAAAGGTCTCACCGTCCACCACATCGCTGCGCGCCATCAGGGCGGTGGAGTAATGCAGGGAGTCCTCGCCCAGCGTATACTGTCCGCCCAAGGTGCGGCGGGTCACATTCTCCAGGTCCTTTGCCGCGTTCTTCGCCGCCAGCTTGGAGGAGACCTTTGCCACCACCTCGCCCTGATAGGTCACTGTGGTGCCGAAGGTATAAAAGGAGAAGAACAGGGCGATGCACGCCACCACTCCGGCAACGCCCAAAAAGGCGGCGGGATGCACATGGCGGTGCTCAAACCAGGCACGGACCGCTCCATACCGGTGGGCAGAGCGCTTTTTCCGTCCCCAGACGGATTCCCGGATCCGGCAGCCCAGCATGGGGACCATGCCACCCACCAGCAGCGCCAGCTGAACCGGAAGCCGGTCCGACTCCGGAAAGCGGTGCGCCGCCTGCTCCCGGCGGATGTGCCGCCAGCGCCGCTGCGCCCGCTTTGCCCTTCTGCGCCAAAGCCTGCTGAACTGCAAAAAACCGCCGGAAGCGGCGGGGGACTGCTGCCGGGGCGGCTTCGCTGCCGCTGGGGCAGACTGTTCTTTTCGTTCCGGGGTAGTCCTTGTTGTTGGGGCGGCTTCCGCTGCCTCCAGTGCGGATCTCCGGGAGGAGACCGGCTGCTTTGCCGCCGTTTTCTCCGGCTGTGCCGGCTGGACAGACGCCTTCTGCCCGCGGAGCGGCTGCGCCGCCTCCGCCGTGTCTCCATCCGTCCGCAACGCCTGCCGCCGTTTTCTATACTGCCACAGGCGGATCTGAGTTTCTATCCGTTCCAGCTGCTGCACCAGCGTCCATTTTTTCTTTGGACGCCGCTGGGAAGCAGGCTTTTCCTGTTGTGGGTTCTGTTTCACCGTGTTGCTCATACACAGCTCCTTTGGTGAGTTCTGGTCAAATTTTTCAAAAGGGTTACAAATGTTACTTTTTGTTACCGTTCCCTATGATACCTTCTTTTGCATACAGCGTCAAGCGTTTTCCCAGCGAAAATGTTGAATTTTATATGAATTATTCCGTTTTCCAGCTGCTTTTCCAGTGCTTTTTGCCGTTGTTTTCCACAAATCTGTCAGCAGGCATACAGAAAAGAGCCCGGATTTTTGTGATGTATTTTTACAGTTTTTGTTGAACATGGTGCTTCCGGTGTGTATAATAGGAGCGGCGCAAAATACTTAAATTCTATTGGAGGAAATGGATTTATGTTTGATTTTCTGATTCATAAGCTGAAAGCGCATCCCCGCAAGATCGTCTTCACCGAGGGTACCGATCCCCGCATTCTGGAAGCTTCCGCACGTCTGCTGTCCGGTACCTTCCTGACCCCCGTACTGGTGGGCAAGCCGGAAGAGGTTCAGGCTGTGGCTGAGGACATCGGCTTCAACATCCGCGGCGCAGAGATCATCGACCCCGAGAACTTCGCCGATATGGACAAGATGGTCGATACCATGGTGGAGCTGCGTAAAAACAAGATGACTGCCGAGCAGTGCCGCGCAGCCCTGTCCCAGGCAAACTACTTCGGCACCATGCTGGTGAAGATGGGCTATGCAGACGCTCTGCTGGGCGGCGCTACCTACTCCACCGCTGATACCGTGCGTCCCGCTCTGCAGCTGGTCAAGACCAAGCCCGGCAGCAAGATCGTCTCTTCCTGCTTCATTCTGGTCCGTCCCTCCGCAACCGGCGACCGCGAGGTTCTGGCTATGGGCGACTGCGCTATCAACATCAAGCCCAACGAGGATGAGTTGGTGGAGATCGCACTGGAGACCGCCAACACCGCCAAAACCTTCGGCATCGATCCCAAGGTGGCTTTCCTGAGCTACTCCACCCTGGGCTCCGGCAAGGGCGAGGACGTGGACAAGATGCGCAATGCCTGCCACAAGGCACAGGCTGCCGCACCCGACCTGGCAATCGATGGCGAGCTGCAGTTCGATGCAGCCGTTTCTCCCCGCGTGGCACACACCAAGTGCCCCGATTCCAAGGTGGCTGGTCATGCCAACACCTTCATCTTCCCGGACATCAATGCCGGCAACATCGGCTATAAGATCGCACAGCGTCTGGGCTCCTTCGACGCTTACGGTCCTATCCTGCAGGGTCTGAATGCCCCCATCAACGACCTGTCCCGCGGCTGCAATGCGCAGGAGGTCTACTCTATGGCAATCATCACCGCCGGGCTGTGCCAGGACTGATTTTTTAATCACGAACCAAAAAAGACGCCCTTGCGGGCGTCTTTTTTCTTTGCTTCTATGACAGCATGTGAAAAAGCAGTCAGCAGAAAAATCCAATTTGTATTTTTATGCCGAAATATGCTATTTTGTATTTTCCGTTTCTTCCTTCCAGATCAGCACTGGAAGCGGTGGGTCACCGCCCCGGTTTGCCCACTGGCAGCTCAGCACCGTAAATTCCCGCTGCGGCAGAGACGCCGTCAGCTCCAGCAGAGCGTCCCTTTCTCCATATCCGTTTTCACCGCCGTAATACAGGGCGATCGCCATGATGCCGCCGGGCTTCAGCAAGCGCAGTCCCGCCCGGACCGCCGGAACAGAGGTCTCCGCCCGTGTGAAAATATGCAGATCACCGCCGGGCAGGCGACCAAAATTGAAAACGATGGCATCCACCGTCTCCGGCTCCGCATAGCGCCCCATGTGAACATGGCTGTCTAGATGCACCTCTGCCCGCAGTCCCTGCTGCCGCAGCAGCTCCTCCGTCTGCACCACCGCCTCCTGCTGGATATCAAAGGAAAGCACTCTGCCGGAAGATCCTGCCAGACGGCACAGCAGCGCCGTGTCCCTGCCCTTTCCGGCGGTGGCGTCAATGCACAGCGCACCCGCCTGGATGTGTTCCTCCAGAAAACGGTGGATTATGCCCAGCGTATTTCTCTGCATCATACGCTCTTCCCGGTCAGCGTCCGCCAAAAAGCAGCTTGAAAAAGCCGCCGATCACCAGCGAAGCAATGAGCGACACTGGAACCAGCACCACAGCGGAGGTAATGCCGATGGTCACCAGCACACCCGCCACCACAAAGAACGCACACAGTCCCAGCAGCCACCAGACAAACCTGCACACGCACGAAATAACAAATACAACGATCCCGATGAGGAATAACATCAAAGAAATCATGCCATACTATCTCCTGTTCTAATGATATATCCTGTACTGTCCCGGCGGTTTCTCCTCCGGTGGCTATGATTTTAGCACAGGCACGGCGGCAGGGCAATCCCCGGACCGTAAATGATTTCTGAAAAATATCATTTTCCCTCTTGACATACCCTTACCACATGTGGTAGTCTATATGTTGCCGAACGGAATGCCGGTGTGGCGAAATCGGCAGACGCGGCGGACTTAAAATCCTCTGGTAGAAATACCGTACCGGTTCGAGTCCGGTCACCGGCACCAAGTTGATATCGCGGAGTAGAGCAGTTGGTAGCTCGTCGGGCTCATAACCCGGAGGTCGCAGGTTCGAGTCCTGTCTCCGCAACCAGAAAGTCCTGATTTCTTGCGAAATCAGGACTTTTTTCGCACTTTTCCGTCCAATAACTTGCTCGCTGCTTTTCCTGACCCAAACGCTGACCCCAACGGGAGCGGATAGCGGAAAGCACTATACCGCACCAGAGAGAATGTTACCCATTGTATTTGCCGCCTCACGCTTAGCCGAGGTTGTTACATGAGCATAAGTGTCCAGCGTAAAGCCCGCTGAAAAATGCCCCAGCATGCCAGATACGGTTTTGATGTCCACACCATTTTGCAGTGCCAGCGTTGCGAAGGTGTGGCGCAGGTCATGGAAACGCACCTTTGGCAGCCCTGCCCGCTTCAGGACGCGGTGCAGCATGTGCAACACGCTGTCCGGCGACATGGGGCCTCCGGTGGGCGATGGGAATACCCATTCGCTGTTACCCGTTTTTCTTCTTTGTTGCATCAGGACGTCTATCGCATCTGCCGACAGCGGCAGGGTGCGGTAGGCATTTTTTGTTTTCAGCGGCATCTCAATGATTTTGCCGTCGATACGCCCGATCTGCCGTTGAACCCGAAGGTCTCCTTTTTCCAAATCAATGTCCGACCATTTTAACCCGAGCAACTCGCCGCGCCGTAAGCCGGTGGTCAGGTCGATGTAGTACAGAGCGAACACGCCGCTATCTTTTGCCTCACGGAGAAAAGACGTCAACTGCTCAACAGGAAGCGTCTGCATTTCCTTGCGCTCCGCCTTCGGCAACGCGCAGCCGTCTGCCGGATTGCGGGCGATCAGCCGTTGCTCGACTGCCAACTTTAGGGCAGAGGAAATGATTTGATGGATATTGCGCACTGTTTTGGCGCTCAGCCCCTTGGGCTGCTTCTGAGATTCGATTCGCTCTACCCGCCCTTCTGCCAACAATTTCTTGTAGAACTGTTGCAGATGCAGCGTTGTCAGATCATTCAACGGAATCTTGCCGAGCTGCGGCTTGATGTGGTTTTCGATGTAGCCATGATAGGTCAGGTAGGTGGATGGGCGCATCTTGACTTTGGCATAGTTCTCATACCACACTTCTAACCAGTTACCCACCATGTAGTTCTTGGCCCGTCCGTAGTCGATTCCCACATTTTCTTCGATTGCCTTTTTCAGTTTTTCCTTGACTTCTGTCTGCGTCTTGCCAAGAACGTTCTTGATGATGGCCTTTCCGGTTTCGGGATCGTGGCCAACTGTGTACCGGCCCTCCCAGCGTCCGTCTTTGCGTTTTCGGATATTGCCCTCGCCGTTTGCTCGTCTTTTCGGCATGGTATCAGCCCCTTTCGCAACGAACAATACCGTAACTAAGGGAACAAAGCTACCGAAAAGTGGAACTGTTATCAGAAAGTTATCATTTGTCACCTCAGAACCGCGCCGCTGTATCTTTGTCTATTGCGGCGCAATTTTTGCGCTGCCGGAGAGCACTTCTTTAGTTACAGCGGTGCGATTTTGGGACGGTCAAGAAGCCCTTTCCATTGACTACAGCGGCGCAAAATATGCTTGCCCTGCACTACCACTTGATTACCTTGATTTTCTTCAAAAACAGCCATAAGGCACCATCAAAATCCTTGGGACACCTGCGCTTGCGGGAACCAAGACGCCAGCCGCTCCAAAATGCCCCGCAAAAGGCGCCACAATCGCCTGCGTTGAAAACCCCGTCAACTGCCCGCACTGCGGGCAGAAGTGACTGGGCAAGGCGGCGGTTTCGACGCCAGCCCTTTATCCTGCTATAAATAAAATCCTCAAATAAGCCGCAAAAGCTTGCGAAAAACACCTTCAAACACAGTCATGCCAATGCTTTCCGTACGTCACTGGCACAGTCTTCAAAGGCTTCTCAAACACTACCTTAAATAATCCCACCTTCCTTCAGCCAAAGAATCTACACTTGTATAATGTATTATCGCAACGATATGTTTTTGAGAGTTGACGGAGGCTCTCTTATTCATGAGGGAACTTATCATTGATTTCAGCAGCGCAAAATATGTGCGAATTTTTGTCCTCAGCGAAACTGCTCACGAATACCTCACGTTCGCTTTCACTCACGAAAGCGGGTACACACTCAGCTCTCTGAGAAAAATCGCACACAGCGCCTTACACGCCAAAACACGGGGCTTCACTCTTTCCGTTACGTGAAGCGTTTCGCTTCCTTTTCCATTTGGGCAGAGAAAAGCCGGAGAAAGCGGACGCACGCCTTACGGCGTGTGTCCGCTTTCTCCGGCGCCGCAGCCCCGCTGGGCTGCGCTGCCTCGTCTGCAATTTGGCGGTGCTGCTGTTCTTTCGCTCTGCGTTCAGTACTTTCTGCATGTGCGAGGCAAGGGGTGGTATCACCACTCTCGGCGTGCTCTACATGTAGTCGAAACGCCCGATGCCCGTTTGTCAAAGCGGCTAACTCGCCGTTTCCTTGCCCTGACCGATCCTTCTTTGATTCCAGCAGTGCAAAATATTGTCCCCTTTCTTTACAGATGCCAAAAGGACCAGCGGGATACCCGCTGGTCCTTTCACTTTTGTTCGCACCCCCTTACTTGCCCTGATAGGCGCGATAGAGGAACGTAACGATTTGGGCGCGGGT
This sequence comes from uncultured Dysosmobacter sp., assembly GCA_934565855.1. Classification (GTDB taxonomy): domain Bacteria; phylum Bacillota; class Clostridia; order Oscillospirales; family Oscillospiraceae; genus Oscillibacter. The sequence continues at coordinate 70,326 of CAKTIO010000004.1, read as the reverse complement.
ACAACCGTTATTGGGGCTAAACGTGGTTGCGGACGTACCGTTGGTCACGCCGCTCTCCACGGCCCACGCCACAGCATCGGCACAGAAAGCGTCAGCCGCCACATCGGTGAAACCGTTCACCGTGGTGGGTGCTTTACCCAGCGCACGGTACAGCAGCGTCACACTCTGCCCACGGGTGCAGGTGTTGTTGACACCAAACGTACCATCTGCCATGCCGTTGGTAATGCCGTTTTCCAGCGCCCACGCCACAGCGTCATAGCAATAGCTGCCGGGAAGGACATCTGCGGGAACCGTGGCAGTGTCCTTGGGTGCGGGAGAACCAGCAGCACGCCACAGGAACGCGACGATTTGGCCACGGGTGCAGGGATCGTTGGAACCGAACAGGCCACTGCCCTTGCCGTTGGTGATACCGTTCTTCACGGCCCAGGCCACAGCGCCGGCGTAATAGGCATCGGCGGGAACGTCCGCAAAGGTGGAAGCCGCCTGCTCCTCGACAAACTCGGCGGAAACAGTCACCTTAGAACCGGGCATGGTGAAGGTGTACTGGCCGTTGCCCTTGTCAGTCAGCTTGAGGGTGTTGCCGCTGGCGTCCTTCACGGTGATGGTATCCAGCTTATAGCCCTTGTCCGGGGTCACGGTGACGGTCACGGTATTGCCCTTGGAAGCATTCTTGGGAGAAACGGTCACATCGCCGTTCTTGGTGCTGGGAGCGGACACGGCATAGCTACTGCCGGAGGAAGAACCGGAACCACCAGAAGACGAGCCGCCGGAAGAACCGCCGTTCTGCTTGGGCACTTCGACAGTGAAGGGCAGATCCTGATAGCCTGCCGCCTTGACAGTCAAGCTGTAGCTTGCGCCCTCGCCCTTGGAGAACGGTGCCGCTGTCAGGTCGATCACGCCGCCATCCTTGATGATCGTGACTGCGCCTCTGCCGGAAGCCGCGTAAGACTTTCCGTCCACAGACACCGCAGAGATCGCCTTGAGATACGCCGCGAACTGCTCGTCTGTAATGTCAGATGCAGCCTTGACCAGCGCCTTCTTGGAAGCATCATATTTTGCGATAACATCTGCCGTTTTCAGCTCAAAGGAGGTTGAAATCGCTGCATAAACGCCGCTCTTGTCCGTAATCGTCAGGGTATATGCTCCGAATGCAGGCGTATCCTTCCAAGTCAGCTTTCCGTTTGCAACTGTGAAGTTGTATGCGCTGAGATCAGTATTACCGCTTGTGACGGTATACTCTGCATCAAAGTCCTCCGGCAGATTTTCTACCGTGACCACTGCTTCGTGCGCGGTGTTCAGCGCGTTTTCCACGGTCGCGGTCACGTTCTTGGTGCTCTTCGGGATTTCGAGATTGATCCCAATCGTCTGAATCGTGCCGTCGTTCAGGTAATAAGTGATCTTGTCGATGGTCTTGCCCTGCAAGCCGCTGTCAACACCGAAACCCAGCTCCGTACCACGCCAGATCTCCACTACATGGCGCAGGCCGTAAACCTGGTTGTCGGTGGTATGCAGTGTGACAGCGGAAACCTTGGTTGCAATATTGTCCGCAAGGCCCTCCACCTTCATCTCATAGTAGGTATGGCTGCCATTCGTTGTCAGCGTGACGGTTGCGGTGGCTGCCGTTGCGGCCGCAGTCGCTTTGCCGAAGGTCAATGTACCATTCGACACCGTCAACTCCTTATAGGACGCCGGAGTTTCAGAAAGCACATAGTACGCATAGTCCGGTGCGCCAAACAGTGCATCCTTGCCGACATATTCCGTAGTAGTTTCCTGACCGCGCAGCGTCACGGTGATAGTCAGTTTATCCGCATCCGTGATCTTCTTGTAGCCGCGCAGTGCGGAGAGGTCAGACACATGCACCGGATAGGTAATGCCGGAAATATCCGAGCCATCGCTGTTGTTGTGATAGGAGTTTGCCGCGAGGCTGCTCAGCGGCTTGCTCTTGGTTGCGGAGGAAACCGCGTCCACCTGTGCCGCCGTATCGCCAGTGCCCTTTTCCGCCGCGTAGAACGCGCTATACGGAATGTTCATCAGCACAAAGCCGGGCTGCGGAGTAATCGTATAGTTGCTCAAGTCAGGAACCGCATCAATACCGGTTTTCCAGTACAGGTCTGCCAGCGGGTCATTCGCGGTAGTTTCCTTCATCGTGCCGTCCTGCACATACTGCGATGCGCTGGTCAGTTTCACGTTTCCGGAAATTGCCTTGCCCGGCTCCGCGTCCCACGCCTCCGACGCAGTCGCGCCCTGCAGGAACGCTTCGCTGGTGGAGATCGTGCCGGTGCCGGTCACGGCGTCGCCGCCCTTCTCCCAGAGCACCTTGCCGCCAATGGCGATGACCTTGCCGCTGCCGGTGATCGTGCCGTCGTTCAGTTCGATTGCCGTACCGCCCTTGGTATTGACCACATCGCCTTCGCCGCCATAAACCGCCAGCACCGCGTTGTCCTCCAGCGTCAGCGTACCCTTGACGCGCAGGCCAGTCTGACCGTAGTCCCGACCACCCGCGTCACCACTGATGAACACTTGACCCCTGACGGTCACATTGCCGGTGGTGGTAACGACCGGCTCGTAGGTCGTGCGGTCGGTCAAATCGCCGTTGGCGAGATAGTTAGCGTGGGAGTAAATGGCGGCATTTTCCAGAATTGCGCCATCCGCCAGACGGATCTGACCGCAAACGGAAGCGCCGGTGGTGAATTCCTGGTTGTACGCGTCATAGTTCATGGAGAAGGTACCGCCGTTCTCCACATCGATGATGCCCTGCACCACGGAATCGCTTAGCGTCAGCTTGCCGCCGTTCTCAACCACGATGCGCACGCTGCTGAGAATCTCCATATTGACAAGCGTCAGATTGCAGCCCGCCGGGATATACAGCGTCTGGGGAATTTCTCCAGCCAGAACCTTGTCCCAAGCCAGGTCATAGCCCAGGTAGCCATAAGTACCGCTCTGGTGCGAGCCGTACCAGACCTCCAGCTTCTCCGGCACGCGGACGCTTTCGGTTTCACCGTCTACGTTGCTGCCGAAGTTCGCAATCGCCCACGGTTCCATGATGTCCCATGCGTACAGACCGTTCGCGTACTGCTTCAAATTTCCGGTTTTGATCTGCTCGGCCAGCGTTTCTTCGCCGGTATAGATACGGAAGGGCAGGGAGTTGCTGTCCGCAGCGCGTCCCTGGTTGTCCTCTACATGAATGGAGATCAGATAGCTGCCTGCATCCTTGGGTGTGCCGTTCAGCGTCAGGTCGCTGCTGATGGTCATGTAGACACCTTCCATGCCGCTGTCGGAGTCGGCAGGCGTTCCCGTGTCCGGGACAATGTTGACCTTGCATTTGCTGCCAACCAGATTGATTTTTGAAGAATAGGACTCCAGCTTCTCCCAATCAGTGTCGGTCGGCTCCGTGTCTTTTGCTACCAGTGCGCCGTAAACCGTGACCGCGCTGTTCTTGTTGCTGGAAGCGCCGCCGGTGCTGGCGCTGGAAACGCCGTCGTAATCCTTCTGCCCGACGATGGCCGCCTCGAAGCTGCCTTCAATCTTCACATGCAGTTCATAAGGGTCACCCTGACCGTCATCCGCAACCAGAGAGGCGTTGCCCTCTGCATCCACCACAAACTTCATGGTCAGATTCTTGTAGCCGTCCGCCGTGATGGTAATGACGTCACCGCTCTTGATTGCGGGATTTGTGGAGCTAAAGCTGTTTCGTGCAATCAGCAACTTACCATCAGAAATTTTATACTGACCACCGCTGGAAACAATGATTGCAGTATACCAAGCAGTATCATTCACCGAAACTCCGGTGATTTTGTCTGCATAACCGTTTTCGTCAATAGAAATCTGCCATTCATTTCCGTCCGAGCTGCTTGCAATACTGACCTTGCTCAAATCAACCGTGCCATTTTCCGGGGTGTCCGGCTGCTCCGGGGTCTCGCCGCCGCCCGTTCCGCCGACCGCCTCAACGGAAGCTTTGCCGTTACCGTCCAGCACAAACTTGAAAGTCAGGTCATCGTAGCCCGTTGCCGTGAGGGTGACAACATCGCCGTTCGCGATTGCGGGATAGTCGATGCTATAGCTGTTCCGTGCAATCACGAGCTTGCCATCGGAAATTTTGTACTGACTGCCTCTGGTGAGAAAAGAAGTAGATTCCCACGCTGTACCATTCACCGAAACTCCGGTGATTTTGCTTACATAATCAGTTTCTGCAATGGAGACCTCCCAATCGCTGCCGCTAAAACTACTTGCAATGCTGACCTTGCTCAGATCGACCGTGCCATTTTCCGGGGTGTCCGGCTGCTCCGGGGTTTCGCCGCTGCTCGTGCCGCCGACCGCCTCAACGGAAGCTTTGCCGTTACCATCCAGCACGAACTTGAAAGTCAGGTCATCGTAGCCCGTTGCCGTGAGGGTGACAACATCGCCGTTCGCGATTGCGGGATAGTCGATGCTATAGCTGTTCCGTGCAATTACGAGCTTGCCATCGGAAATTTTGTACTGACTGCCTCTGGTGAGAAAAGAAGTGGATTCCCACGCTGTACCATTTACCAAAACTCCAGTGATTTTGTCTGCATAACCGGTTTTGTCAATGGAAATCTGCCATTCATTTCCGTCCGAGCTACTTGCAATACTGACCTTGTTCAGGTCAACCGTGCCGTTCTCCGGGGTGTCCGGCGTTTCGCCGCCAGAGCCACCGTTTCCGGAGTCGCCAGAATCAGAACCGCCGACAATCTCCGCCGCCGCAGTGTAAACATAAGGATAGGTACTTGCATCTTTCGTAACCTGAACCTTCAAATCCTTATAACCGGTGGCGGAAATCATAATGGTTGCAGGAAAGCTGAATTTTGTCACAATTTTTAGCGCTTGATAGCTTCCATAAGAACCGGTCACACTGCCAATGTTCCAGATGTTTCCATCATTCGTCCATGATAGCTCTGCCTTCTCATACTGAGCATCGTTCACAACAACTTTTGTGATTGCATTGAGCCACGTCTCATCATTGAGATTAAGATTCAGCGTTTCCGGCATGAATCCGCTCACTTCGCAGTTCGTCACTTCCGTCGGCGGGTCTTGCGTATCCGCCGCCATGGCCGGGGTGACCGCCATAGACAGCAGCATCACGACCGCCATGCACAGCGAGCCCAGCCGCTTTTTCATCCGTTTCATAGATTCCTCCTTGTTTTCAGAGCCTTATTGTTCTCTCGCCACAGGCGAGAGAACAGAGGGCGCGCCCTCTGTATTTACGTTCATTTTTCAGATGACATACAGAAATCACCAAACCGCATCGTATGTCTTGAAAATGCCCTCCTTTCCGTGGTATAATCCCACTAGTATTTTATGCAGTAGAGTTAGTCTGCTCTAACTGCGTTTTAAAAAACAAAACCACTCTTGCATGGCTTTCCAGCTTTAGTTAAAGCCGTCTAACTAAAGCATGTGAATTTTATCACGGTTTATCCGGTCCGTCAATCCCAAAATAGACATTTTCGCGATTCGTTATTTCATCATAATACGCAAGGAGAATTGTATGAAAAATTGGTTGTCTGCCGCGCTTCTCTCCGCGGCGTTTCTGCTGACTGGCTGCTCCGGCGCTCCCGCTCAGGAGCCGGAAACCGCCACGTTCTTTGCCATGGACACAGCAATGGATTTTACAGTATACGGTGATGCCAGTTTATTAGACGAAGCCAAGGCCCTGATCAGCTCTCTGGAGGAACGTGTATCTGTCACCGACGAACACAGCGATATTTACACCATCAACCATACCGGGGCTGGCAAATTATCTGGGAATTCCGCCGAACTGATGGAACAGGCACTGGAGCTTTGCCGCCGCACGAATGGGGCCCTGGATATTTCCGTCTACCCTATCGTCAGGGCATGGGGCTTTACCACCGGAAATTATCAGGTCCCTGATGAGGAAACCATTCAAAGCCTGCTGCCGCTGGTAGACTATACCAAAATTCAATATGATACTTCTACCGGTACTGTTGCGCTCCCAGAAGGAATGGAGATTGACCTTGGCAGCATTGCCAAAGGCTATGCCGGTCAGTTGGCGGCACAAATGCTACGGGAGCGCGGTGTGCAGTCCGCTCTGCTAAATCTTGGCGGCAATGTGCAGACAGTGGGGGCAAAGCCGGATGGTTCCCCGTGGCAGATCGGTATTAAGGACCCGCAGGGTGAGGATGCCATGATGGTACTCTCTGTGGAAGATCAGGCCGTGGTCACATCCGGCGGATATGAGCGGTACTTTGAACAGGACGGGCAGACCTATTGGCATATCATGGACCCGTCTACCGGCCACCCGGCTGACAGCGGACTGATATCCGTTACCATCGTAGGAGATCAAGGCGCTATTTGTGACGGGCTTTCCACCTCGCTGTTTGTTATGGGGCCGGAAAAAGCGGCTGACCTCTGGGCGCAGAGCCATGATTTCGAGGCTGTGTTCGTGACAGCATCCGGCGAGGTATACATTACAGAGGGACTGCAAGACCGCTTTGCGCTAACAGAGCAGTATGCAGATACACCGGTCAGCGTGATTAAACGGTAAAGGCCCCCAGCAGAGTGAAATCATGGCATTTTATGAAATGCGTTACTTGCTAAATCCGACGCTCCCCCAAATGTGTTCAACCACTTAATCGTCTGCACAATCAAAATCTATGACCTTGACCCACTTTTGACCCAGAATAGGATTGGAGCGGACAGGTCTGGACGGAAACAACGGAAAATCTGCCGAACAAATGGCGGTAAAAAGCACAAATTGGAGCCGAAACAACTCCGATTTGTGCTTGAGACTGCCTCATAACCCGGAGGTCGTAGGTTCGAGTCCTGCCTCCGCAACCATGGCGAGTGTTCTTATAGCATTTGAAAGGCTGTAAGAACACTCGCTTTTTATACAGCGAGTTCACAGGGGGCGTAGTTGACGACTACGCCTTTTCTTGTATTTACGGACACTTCCGGGATCGGCAGGGGCAGTACCGTTGGAATCTCAATCGTTCCGACGCAGTTATAGTGGATGCGAAGCCGCTGCTCCCAAACGCCGTCGATCTTCTCAGCATTGAACACTTCGATCTTCTCAATCAGTTCGTTCAGCATCCGGGGCGTCAGTTTCCGCGCTCTGGTGTACTTGCGAACAAGACCGATAAACATATCCGTCGTCATGGAACGGCTGCTCTGCTTCTCTATCTCGGAGCGGAGCTTTTTTATTTTCTCCGAAAGTTCCTTCTGCTCGTCCTCATACCGCCGGGACATTTTTGCGAAGCGGTCATCAGAGAGTTTGCCGGAAACATTGTCCTCATAGATGCGCTCAAAGAGACCGTCCAATTCTTCGTCACGGGCAAGGAGCGTTTTCAGCTCTTTTTCCTTCAGCTTGCGGTCTGTCTGCTCCGCCTGCTGGGAATGACCGATCACCGCTTTTACAAATTCGTCCTCATAGAGGCTGGCGAATTTCGTTAAGCGCCGTATCTCTCCCAGCACCACTTCCTCCAGGAAGTCCACCCGGACATAATGGGTAGAGGTGCAGGTGCCGCGGTTGCCCTTGTAGTTGGAGCAGTTGAAATACTTGATCTCCGGATTACCCTGATTGAAGTGAAAGTGAAGGTTGCTGCCGCAATCGGCGCAGACCAGCAGGCCGGAAAACATGTTGTGTTCTCCGTTGTTGGTGCGGCGCTTGCGGATTTTGCCCCGTTTCTGCTGCACCTGCTCATACACAGCACGCTCGATGATCGCCTCATGGACGTCCTGGAACACCACCCAATTCTCACGGTCATTGTCGATCCGCTTCTTGTTTTTGTAGGACTTGGAATAAGTTTTGAAATTGAGAATGTCACCACAGTATTCCTGCAGGGAGAGAATTTTGGTGATGGTGGAGCTGTTCCACTTGGTAGGCGGCTGCTGTTTGCCCTTGCCGGGGCGTTTGATACCCTTCGTGAGCCAGTAGGCCCGCGGGGTCAGGACACCATCCTTTTCAAGCTGGGTAGCGATCTGCTCTGTTCCGAAGCCCTCCAAAGTCATGCTGTAAACGCGGCGCACGACCTGGGCTGCCTCGTCATCCACGATCCAATGCTTCGGATCATTCGGGTCTTTGATGTACCCATAGGGCGGCTGACCCATCGGCTCACCGGCGTTGCCCTTGATCTTGTTGCTGATGCGCCGTTTCTTGCTGATATCGCGGGCGTACCACTCGTTGAACAGGTTACGGATCGGGGCAAGCTCATTTTCACCCTCCGCCGTGTCGATGTTATCCGAAACGGCCACCAGACGGATATCGTGATCCGGGAAAAATTCCTCTGTCAGCCGTCCAACCTCAATATAGTTACGCCCCAGGCGCGAGAGGTCTTTGACAAAGACAGCGGCGGCTTTTCCCTGCTCCAACTGGTGGATCATTTCCACGAAGCCGGGGCGATCCATCGTCACGCCGGAAATGCCGTCATCCAGAAAATGAACAAGGTTTGTGTAGCCCTTTTCCTTTGCGACTTTGGCAAGCAGCTTCTTTTGATTGCCGATGCTGTAGCTTTCGCCTTCAAGGTTATCGTCACGGGAAAGTCTTTCATAAAGAAAGGCGGTCACGTCACGGGATTTTTTGTTATTCGACTGTTTCATAAGTCCTCCTTCCGTCAAGGCAGTCGAATAGCAAATATACTTGTACGAACACATTATACCGCCATTTGCTGCCTCTGTCAGCCGGGTTTGAAAGCTATTTACAGCTTTTCACTCTCGGACTTCATCAAGCGAAGGAGAACGCTGCCCAGGGTATCCGGGCTTTCCTTTTTGAAAACCGGCTCAACGACGAACGACCGATTACCAATGTGATAGGTCGTTTTTGCATCCAGAGGATTTTTCTCTGGCCTGTCGATCTTGCCGGGATTTGTAGCTTTATCTTGCATGATAAAATCCCCTTTCATAAAGATAGCAATGAAAGAGGCAAAACGGACGGCTGCTGGCACAGCTCCACGGGAATCTCACCCCGGCCCATACTGATGGGTGCGGCGCACAATGCTTTGCGGGCGTTCAATGCGCGAGTATCTTTGACCCTGCCTGTGCGTCGTCGCCCGCAAGCTGCCACGCTTGCTTTGCGGCCTGGTGCTGTTCGCTCGCCCGTTGCAGTGGTCCCGTCCTGCGGACTTGAAACGAGGTCATGGCGCACCGGCCGTATGGCTCGGCACAAACAGGAATGTATCCGTTTGCCTTATACTGCGGCGCTGGTCTCCCAACGGGCTTTCTTTGTCAAGGAACTTTCGTTTTGGCTGTCGGATCGCCGGGGCAAGGAAAGGGAGCCGTGAAACTTGCCCCGGACGATTTTAGACCGGCAGTACCTTGAAACCTGTTACGATGCTATGGATCAGCTTTGTTTCCAGCCTGAGCCGCATATCTTCATCCACATACAGACAGATACTCGTTCCCATACTCGTCCTTCACAGGTCTGGTGGCAAGAGCCCGGATGTACTTCTGATAGTGAGCGACCACGGCGGCAAGGGCGTTCTCGTCGCCGTTCACGGCTGCCAGGATCACCGGCACCGGGATTGGCTTCACTTGTCCGGCCATTCAAATCCCTCCTTCATCAGATACTCGCGCAATTCTCTCAGTGTAACGAGCCGCCGTTTGGATACGGTCTGATGGACGATGTTCAGCTTCTCGCTGATCTCACGGTCCGTCATGCCCAGGAAGTAGGACAGCAGGATCACATCCCGCTTGCCCTCCGGCAGCTGCGCCAGGGCTTCAGCCAGAAGATTGCCGGCCACGACTACTGGAAGTCCCAGCACTTCAAAGACATGCTCGCCCATAAAGTGCTTGTCCCACACGGCGGTCTGCTCCAGCTCAGAGGCGGTCAGCTCTCCAAAGGATTTTTCCTGAGATTGGAGACTGGCAAGCTCGCGCTGGATGTACCGGGCCTCATTCTTCAAAACCCTGACACAGAAAGCGCCAAACTGATTTTGAATACGCTGCTCATAGGAGTCTTTCATTTTCTCACCTCCCTTCGCGCCGCACGGGTGCGGGGTGGTGATCTCCTCCCTTTCGCCTCAGTAATGCAAGGTTTGCGATTTTGACAACCGCGAAAGGAAGAAAATTTTTATGAAAGGCTCCGCAGTATGGCGGAGGCTCGCATAAACAACAAAAAGCGCCTGTCTGCAAAACGCAGACAGGCGCAAATGAACTATTAAACGCTTTTATATAATCATACAGTTCATACTCATGAGCAAAATGTGCCCCGGTGGTGACCGGGCTTTTTTTGAAAAGTTAGGGGGATGGAAAAGAAAAAAGGACACGGCGATACCTCCTGGACACCGCCGTATCCTTAAAAAGGGGCGACTTTAATACACCACCCGTATTCTCATTTTTTGAAAACGGCGGCCTTGATGTATTCAAAACCGCCATCTGTTAGACATAAAATGGGCATAGAAAATAGTCTGCCAAGCAACGGTTTTTTTCTTTTCTGCCGCCGGCAGATTTTTTATATTTGGGATATAAGTTAATTAGTATCAGATAACACTCATATACTCCAAGCTGTGCATTCCTTCTACGTTTGGGACAACCACTGTCTCCCATCCCGTCCAGCGGAACACCTTATAGAGCCGTCCGCCTTGCAGATAGTAGATGTAATTCCCATCTACGACAAAGGATGTAATGGAGCCCACATCTGCCAGCAGTTCGTCCACCGTCGGTTCATGGTCAAGCAGCCCCCAAAAGGTTGCCGTGTTATCAGAGCCGGTGCTGAAGTAAAGCCGTGTGGAGAAATCCTTTAAGTCAACCCGGTAAATCTGAAAACCATTGCCCACCTCGCCGCTGGAAGCGTAGTAACAAGCGTCCTCGTCAACATAGATGCTGGAGATCGCCCCGGATTGTCCAAAGGGATCACGGGTCAGCAGGATGGCCTCACCTGTGGCCTTGCTGGTCGCGGTGATGGTGTTCTCCACCATATCAAGCTCTACTGTATAGGTGCTGTTTTCTCCCTTGGACGCATCGGCCAGAAAATCATGCGTAATCTCAGCAGAATTGCTTTGCCCGCAGCCACTCAATGAAACGGTCATACAGAGTATCAATACCGCTGTCAGGAGAGGGCGAGTAGAAATGGCCTTCCGCCTACCGACATAAAACCCGAGACAGAGCCAAATCAGCAGACAGACGATAGCCAAGGACAGAATCGCCAAAAGTCCAAACTGCTCCGGCGTGATACCCGGAAAGGTCACTATATCAATCAAGTTCCAGTCCTCGTCATATCCAACTTCTGTAAGTGTCCCCCACACATAGCCGGTTCCGGCCAGTAGACCCGCCGGGAGCGGAAGGACATATTTGAGAAAGCTGCCGCCAATCAAATGTGGCAGAATAGAAACTGCGATGCCGGAAAATGTAGTCAGCACCGTCTGCCGGAACAGGATGGAGAAAAGGGCAATCAGGATAGCAAACCAAGCAGCCCCCAAGCACCTGGACAAGACTACAATCCCATACGCCTGCCCAACGGAAATATAGTAGGGAGAATTTTCAAAAAAGGACAGGCTTCGCAGCGGATAGGATGCTCCATCCAGACCGACCGACAAGGCGACAACGACAAACTGTACCAACTGGAACAAAGCCGTTGCCAGAATTGCCAGAGCCGCCAATGAGCCCAATTTGATCCCAGCCAACCGCCCCCGGCCGTTTCTGCAAGAGCGGAGAATCTGCGCCATCCCGCACTGGTACTCCCCGCAGAACACCGGAACACAGAGCGCCAGCAGAAATAGTAACAGGATTACATTCACGCCATCGTGGGTCAGCAATGTGTCCCATCCCCTCTCATCCATGAGAAAACGATGAGCGGGGTCCTCTTTTGCGTAGTAATACTGGTTGTAGATGGTTAAAAAGGCGGCCTTCCTGCCATCATCGGAGCGGGTGGCTTCTGCGTACTCCGCCTCCATCTCCTGCGCCTTCTCCTCTGTGATCTCACCTTGCCAGCGTTCCATGTAGGTCAGGTAGGTATCTTCGTTCCGATCAATCACATAACTGCTGTCGTAGCCGCTGCCGACGCAAAAGACTGCATAAGCCGCCAGAGCAATCAGAAGAAGTAAAAGCCCTTTATGATGAAATAATATCTTCTTTAATTCTACTTGCAGCATGATTTCCTCCTGATTGCTATGACCAGCAGACACGCGATTACAACTTGAACAATTAAAGCCACAAAAACCCAAATCAGATATACCCCGCCGATGCTCACCCCGGACAGGCTTTCCAGCAACTTACTGCCGCTGGTCAAGGTGAATGGGCTGATGCAGGAGAGAGCCTGTTTCCACCACACAGAGGAGAGCGCCCAGCCAGCGCAGTAGTTCAATGCCGCACCGAGCCCCAATCCAATCAGACAGGGATAGAGTGATTTTTGGAAACAGGCGGACAGGAAAATCAGCAAAAGTGCTGTCACACTGAAACCGATGGCTTTCATCCCACTCATCAATCCATAGAACAGCAAAATGGAGCCGGAGAATGGCGTGTACTGATAACTCTCGATGGCATAGAGCGGGCTGGACCAGCCTTCAAAGCCGCACAAAAGCCCAAATACCAGCAGGTTTGACAGGGTGAACAGAATCGTCAGTATCCAGGCAAACATCACGCCAGCGCCGCATTTGGAAAAGAGCAGAGGCCATCTGCCTCGCTTGCAGGAGGATAGGATCAGGGTCATCCCATTTTCTCTCTCCCGCGTGAATGTGGGCGCTACCGCCAAAATGAGTAAAAGCAGGATCAGCAGATCGGAAAAGTCATAGGACAGCAGGGCCTCCCAGCCGTCATACAGATAAAACGCAGGGATCGCTCGGTCTGCATAGTGCTGGAGAATATAGGCATTTTCTGCCGCTCCCGCTACATTTCCGCTCTCCTGATAGAAGGCCACGTTTTCTTTTGCCTGGGCCAGAATTTCCTCCATATCAGAGGAATATTTGACACTGTACTCCATGTGGGGATAGAAATAGCTGTGGAGTAGATAGTAGTCGCCAAAGATATAGCCGCTGTACGTCCCCTCCTGCGGTTCCCGGCTATATGTGCCATCTGCCGTCAAATCGTCCAGCCGCTGGTACTCTGACGTGAGGAAGCGCACGGTTTCCTCTGTAATGGGGCCTTTGATCCGCTCATAGATGGTGTTATAGCCTGTCTGCATCCCACTTGTATTGGCCGCAACAGGCCGTATCTCGCCGGCGCGATAGTCTGCGATGATTTTGACCGTATTCAGGCACAGGAACAGCGCCAGCGCGATCAGTGTATAACGCCGCAGGATGCCTTTCCTTGCCTCCAAATAGAGAAAGCTCATATCTGTCCCTCACTTGGCTGGAAGAAAGTATGCAGGAACAGGTCGTCCAGATTGGGGGGCACCGGCCTTGCGCCCCGGAGCGGTTTCCCGTCATCTACAATGCGCAGCAGATAGGAGCCGTCCTGCTGCTTGATATTACTCACGCAGTAGGTGTCCACCATCAGAGCCATATCCGCCTCATTGACCGACACCTCCCATACCTTTCCCTGGATGCTCTGTTCCAGTTCCCTGGGCGTACCCTGCATGACCAATGTACCCCTCCGAAGCAGGAGGATTTCTTTGGCGATATATTCCACATCGGAGACAATATGGGTAGCTAAAAGGATAATACGTCCTTTGGCCAGACGGGAAATGAGATTGCGGAAGCGAATCCGCTCACCAGGGTCAAGGCCCGCTGTTGGCTCGTCCAGCACCAGCAGTTTGGGGTCGTTCAGAATGGCCTGGGCAATCCCCAGCCGCTGCCGCATCCCACCGGACAGCGCCCCGATCCGCTTGCTGCGGTGTTCCTCCAGGTTGACGAAAACCAGAGCCGCGTCGATGCTCTCTTTTGCGTTCGCTACCCCTTTTACTTGACACATATAGTCCAAGAATTCCTGTACGGTAAAATTTGCATAGAACTGAGGGTACTGGGGCATATAACCAATCTGGTCGAAGTAGCGCCCGCCCATCTGGACGGTGTTTTCACCGTCCAGATGGATCACACCGCTGCTGGCAGGCAGTATTCCAATCAAAATGTTGATCAGTGTCGTTTTGCCGGCTCCATTTGGCCCCAGCAGACCGTAAACGCCTTCTGTCAGAGTAGCAGAAACATTTTGGAGCGCGGGATATTTTCCATAGTATTTTGTGATTTGCTCAAGTTCCAGTTTCATCATGTATTCCTCACGGAAGTTCCACTGCCTGAGAGAGAGCATAGCCGTCATCCGTGCCCAGGGCTGCATAGGCGGAATGGCCGATGACCCAAAGCTCATAGGGCTTGCAGTTTGCATCCATCGTATAGGTTTCATCCGCAACTTTCGTGCCATCGCTGACCTGATAGGCCCGCAGAGTGCCGCTTGGGCTGTCCCCACCCGCACAGGTCACAATATACTGGCCGTCTGCGGATACGGCGGCGATCCCGCTTTCATCTCCGCTCTCCACACTGATTGCTTTTCCCTGCTGCTGGGCCAAGTCCAAAAAGAGGACGGAGCCGCTCTGCTTTGCGCCTCCCATGCTGGCGGGCAGAATCGTATCGGAAACAGCGGCATATTCTCCGTTTACAGAGAGCATGGAACCGGAAAAGCCTTCGGCAGTAAAGATGGTTGCTGTGTTGTTGCTCAGATCAATCGAGCCGTAGGCCGTGGCGTTTTCCTGCCCGTCCAGACTTCCAAAATAGGCCAAGTAGCTCCCGCTGTCACTGTACCCGACCGCCTCGAAATAAACAGTCTTACTCATGGGGGGAGTTATTTTGGTCAATTCCTGCGTGTCAAAGATATATTGATAGAGACTGGGGCCTTCCGCATATACAAGGGTTTTCCCATCCGGCGCAGCAGCAAAGACAGAGCCCCAAAGACCATTTACCAATGCTTCGCCTGTCAATTCGTAGGTGCCCACCAGATTAAGGCTCTGATCGAATAGCCAGTAATACAGCGTCTCCACAGAACTGTCGCCGGAGATCACCGTGACCCCGCCGGTGTCCTGCACATCCGCCGCTGCCTGACTGAACAGCATGACGATGACTCCCTGGCTGGTCTTATCTGTCAGTAGGGGTGTTTGGGCGGTGTCAAAAGCATAGGTGGCTGTTACTTCGCCGGTAGATAAATCGGTCAGTTTCAGCTCATTGGTGGTATAATCGTACTCCGGCGAGAGAAAATTGGCTCCACTGCCGGCTGTCTGTTCCGCCGATTCGTCAGGAGCCTGCTGGGAGTCCGCTGAGGGATTGCTGGACGAATTTCCGGTGTTAGCCGCCGGTTCGTTGCCTCCGCAGGCGGAAAGCAGAGAAAGACTGAGTACAAGTGCAAGCAAAATACTGATTCTTTTCATGTTCGTCAAACCTCCCTGTTTACTAAAAGTACAGATGCTGTCTTAACTGGATTGTTGATTTCAAGCTCCCCATCTTCCGGGGTAACGGCAATGGCATAGACCGTGTTCAGCGCACCAAGTGTAGAGGTATCAATTTGGAATGTGGCTTCTACCATCTGGTTTTTCACCGTCCGAACAGAGAGATAGTCCGCTCCATTGAGTTGGACAGGCTGATGGTTGATAAACAGAGTGATATTGAACTCCGCCTCTGGCCCGCCGTAGAGCCGTACAGTGATTGTCGCTGTTTTCCCATCTGCCTGAATATAATTTCCATCTTCTACATCCAGTGACAAGGTTGCCGTCATGTCCAGGATATCGGTCGCGCCCCATGCGGCCAGGGTATCCAATATGTCCTGCGGCAGATCCACCACATTGTAGTCCGTACCGGCTGCCGCCAATGTCTGTGCGGGTGCGTCTGCTGCAAAAGAAATCTGGCGGGGTGTGGTTGCAGATTCCTGGTGGTGGAAGCCATAGCGCGGATTATCCGGCCCCTCTGCTACAAAACTGGGTTCCAGAATGGTGACAGCCATAACAGGGACGGTTTCTCCCGCTTTGCCTGTCACGGGCTGGAATACCATGTTGAAATTCTCCTGCTGTTCATAGTCCAGGTTAAAGACCTGCATATAGCTTTCCTCAAGCTCTGTACCATCCTCATAGACTGCGGAATAGGGCTGGGCCACCCCATCCACAAATAGGAGGACGCCGATCTCCGTGGCCTTTCCAGAAGATGCGCCAGTTATGGAGAAGGGAATTTCCAAGGGCTCGCCATCGTAGGTATAAACCGTGTCTATCGGGTCTTGCAGGCCAAATTCCGCAGAGCCCACCTCATTGACCGCCGGCTTCTCCTCAAAATAAGCGTCCAAGTCATTTGATGCGTCCGGGGCCGGGTCGCTGGCCTGCGGTGCGCTGCACCCAGCCAGCAAACATACAAGCGCCAAAGAGAAAAAAAGAAGTCTGTGCATAAAAAATACTCTCCTTATCGGTAGGATAAGGAGAGTATAATGGGAAAAGGTCTATGATTGGTCAATCGGCATTTATTTTTTCTGCTTGTATTTGCATTTCCACGCAGGCCCCATTGCGATTGCTCAGAGAGAGCGTTCCACCCTGTTTCTGGCAAAGGGTGTTACAGATCGAGAGGCCCAGCCCGAAGTGGTCATTTTCCGTATTCTCTTTGTAAAACGGTCTTGTGGCGGAGCGGAGGGATTCTTCTGAAAAGCCTGCCCCATCATCATATACCTGGATGGTAAGCACTCCTTCTTGCCATCCGGCCTTCAAAGCAATCTCATGGTGGGCGAAACGCAGGGCATTAGAAATCACATTGTCGATCATGCGATGTACCAAGGTCCCATCCAGCATGACCTGAAAATCCGGAACCCCACTAATATCCATAGAGAATTGAAGCTGGTGCCGCTGCGCCAAAACGGTGTATTCGTCCTCCTGTTCCTCAAAAAATTTCCGCAAAGAGCAATCTGTTGGCTTCACTGGGATGGCGTCCATCGCCTGTATCTCGCGCACCTGGTTTGCATACTGTTCCAGTCGGTCTGTTGCCAAAGAAAGATTGTGGATCGTGTCCATCAGTTTGTCCTCGCTGATGCGTCCAAGCGGGACATTATGCGAGAGATATTCTGTGTAGCCCTTCATCACGGTGATGGGGGTACGGAGGTCATGGGCGATGGAGGCGCTGAGTTTGCGCCGCTCCTCCATCATAGCCCAAGTCTCTTGATTATTTTTTAGGAGGGCGGCCCGCATGGTGTCCATCGCCCGGCAGAGTTCACCCATTTCGTCCGAAGCGGGATAATCCAAACAAAAATCCAGGTCGCTTTGTGATATGCGGTCGGCGCTCTGTAAGAGTAACGATAGCGGCTGTTTCAGCTTGATGGAATAGAACATCCAGGCGCAGAAAATCGTACCAAGCACGAAAAGCAAGGTCGGCACCAGGACTACGGCTGCTTTTGCCGCATAGTAGGCCACCCGCTGGGTATCGCTCAGATTGGCGATTTTGTACTCGGTGGATAAAATCACAAGCTGTCCGTTTTCCCCTGGGACAATTTGTTTATCATCCGCAATCACCAAGTTATATTCACCCTCAGTTTCCTGGGGAGGCAGCACCTGATAGTCCGTTATACTTTCCAAGATGTGATTTTGCACGTTGACACAGGTAAAAATGGTTACTGCTGAAATACCAGCTACAAGCACCGCCATAACAAGGACAAGTGATACAAAAGCCCGGCTGAGAGGCATGGAGCGAAGCCAGTGCTTTATTTTACCCATTTATAACCGCACCCCCAGACTGTTTCAATATACTGCGCCCCCAGCTTGTTTCGGATGCGGCGGATGTGTTCCTTCACCACAGCATTGTCAGCGGTGCCGTCAAAACCCCGCACCTGTTCATAAATGGTCTCCCGGCTGAATACCTGTCCAGGGTGGAGGGAAAGCAGTTCCACTATATCAAATTCCACCTTGGAAAGTTCTATGGGCTGGCCATTTCGCGAGACAGTCCTTGCGGCGTAGTCCACCACAATGTCTCCAAAGCCCCGGACACTGATTTTTTGCTGGATACGGCTCTCTCTGCGCAGGTGGGCCTCCACCCGGGCAGTCAGTTCGGCCAGACTAAACGGTTTCAAAATGTAATCATCACCGCCGGCCCGCAGACCGGCTACACGGTCCGCCTCCTCAATCCGGGCGGTTAAGAATAAGATGGGGCAGGCCACATGGTCACGGATCGCCCGGCACAGCTCAAGGCCATCCATCCCCGGCATATTGATGTCCAGCAGAATAATATCCGGCTGCTGGGTCAGCTTTTGCAGGGCCTCCTCGCCACTCTTTGCGGTGATTACTTGATATTGCTCTATTTCAAACTGATCCCGAAGCATATCTAAAATCATCTGTTCATCATCTATGATCATAATCGTATAACTCATGGTTTCACCTCGCTCGCTGGTATCATAATAGGGAAAAGTCTATATTTGGTCAAGTTTGTTCTCTATTACAATTATATACCACATACGCAATTCTGACAGCCCCCAAAAATATGAATTATATTGGCTATATAGAGGAATTATATAGACATATTCAGTGCAAAAAAGGAACAGTACAATATAACTGGGTGAATGAATATGTCAAAGAGACCAGTAAAGAAAATCGACTTCCGCCCGTATGGGGCGGCAATCAAAAAAGCAAGAACCGGGCGCAAGGAATCCCGCAACAAGGTGGGAAACGAGATGTTTCTCTCTCCCCGATACCTGGCAAACATAGAGAACAAAGGGCAGCACCCAAGCGTTCAAATCTTTTTGGAACTTATGACGCGCTACCATGTTTCCGTGGATCAAATCCTTTTCGGGGAAACAGCGGACGGCAAGACCACGGCACGCCGCCAGCTTGACGCCCTGGCCGATGACCTGAATGATACGGAAATCGGAATCATTATAGCAACAGCGCGGGCCCTTCTGGACGCCAGAGAGAAGGGGGAATAGCCGTGTTCCCGGTACAACTGAACAGGGTATGAAAGACGCTATGAACGGAGAAAGTTTGTAGCGTTTTTTCTTTTTCAGAAGGTAGCCAAATTCTCCGTTTCCGTATTACTAAGGTACGGAAGGGTTACGGTAGCAAGCACAGCAAGCGAGTACCCGCTTGCGAATTTTGAGATTTTCAGGTCCCTTGCCCGAAAATTCAAAATTGCTTGTTGGGATAGTCCCAAACCCTTATGAAGAACGGAGGCGGCGCATGGCAAACCGAAAGCGGAATATCCAAATGAAATTCTATGTTACGGAGGACGAAAAACGGCTCATAGACGAAAAAATGAGCCAGTTACCTACACGCAGATATGGCGCCTACCTTCGCAAGATGGCGATTGACGGGTATATCATCTATACGGATACCGCAGATATCAAGGCGTTCACCAAAGAGCTTTCCGCCATCGGCCGGAATATCAACCAGATCGCCAAGCGGATCAACGCCGGAGACCCTGCGTATCAAGCCGACATGGACGAGATACGGGAAAGGCTGGACGAGATATGGCAGTTACAAAGACACATCCTATCAAGTCAACGCTGAAAGCGGCCATTGACTATATCTGCAACCCGGAAAAGACGGACGGAAAGCTGCTTGTTTCTTCCTATGGCTGCGCCGCCGAAACTGCGGATATCGAATTTGCCTGGACCCGCCGCCATGCCATCGACAAGGGAACGAACCTGGGCCGTCACCTGATCCAAGCCTTTCAGCCTGGGGAGGTCACGCCGGAACAGGCCCATGAGATCGGCATGGAGCTTGCAAAAGAAATCCTGGGCGGTAAGTACGAGTTTGTACTTACCACTCACATAGACAAGGATCATGTTCATAACCACCTGATTTTCAATGCGGTCAGCTTTGCGGATCATAAGCACTATCATTCCAACAAGCGGAGCTATCACTATATCCGCCGCACTTCGGACCGGCTTTGCAAGGAACACGGTCTGTCCGTCATCATCCCCGGACAGGACAAGGGCAAAAGCTATATTGAACATCAGGCCACGCAGAACGGCACCAGCTATAAGGCGAAGCTGAAAGCTGCCATCGACCGGCTTCTGCCAGCCTGTTCCGATCTGGAAGAACTGCTTCGCCGCCTGCAAAGAGAAGGTTATGAGATCAAGCGGGGCAAATATATCTCCGTCAGAGCGCCGGATCAGGAACGGTTCACCCGTCTGAAAACCCTGGGTGTGGACTACACCGAAGAAGCCCTTGCCGCCCGGATCGCCGGATGCGCCAGACCTCCCCGCCAGCCGAAACAGCGGAGCGGAAAGATCAGCCTGCTCATTGATATCCAGAACAACATCAAGGCACAGCAGAGCGCAGGCTATCGCCGCTGGGCGACCATCGAAAATCTGAAACGGATCGCAGATACCTCCAACTTTTTGACAGAGCATGGTATCGGCAGCTATGAGGAATTGTTGGATCGGTGCGAGACGGCGTCCGCCTCCGCTGCCCGTCTCAAAGCGGACCTACGGGATACTGGGGCGAAGATAGACGAGCTGGCCTTGAAGATGAAGCATGTCGCCACCTACCGCCAGCTCAAACCGATCTATGACCGCTATAAGGCGTCCAGAGATAAGGAAAAGTTTCTGCGGGGACATGAGAGCGAGATCATCCTTTTTGAAGCCGCCGCCAGGGAGTGTAAGCGGCTGGGTGCTGTGCCGCTGCCTGCCACGGAGCGGATGCAGGCTGAAATGGACGAGCTCAACGCAAGGAAGGCTGCGCTGAAAGCTGAATTACAAAAAACCCAGCGGGAAGAACGGGACTATGCTGCCATGCGTCAGAATGTGGAGGATTTTCTTTCCCCGCCGCAGCCGGAGCAGGAGCATAAAAAGAATATGGAATTGGAATGACCCGCACGGAGCGGAACACATATAAATTTATGGAGGTACCACCATGAACAACAAACCCATTATCCGCATCAGCACCAGGGACCACGATATGCAGGCATGGTTTTCAGAGAAGACAAGCGATGCCCTGGCGCAGCTATCTATCCTTTCCTGGCTGCTCCATCACCCGGAGAATTTCCCGCAGTTTGCCGAAAAGCCGGGACTGGGATTGCAGTACATCGATGAGCTGATCTGGGCGGCTGCTGAAAAGGTCTATACGGTCTATATGCTCTGCCAGGGAGAGGACGAGATTGACCGTGAACACATCAGCGCCATTTGTGAGGACGGTTCAAAGGGCTGGGAGACGGTGAAGGCAAAGTTGAACGGAGAAAACGCTTTTTAAGTGATCCTTGCATTTTACCCTGGGCTTTTGCCAAAGCATCCGGTATAATAAAAAAGATACAAATGATTTTGAAGGAGGCGAGCCTATGACGAGAGGCGAAGCAATAAAGGATTTCTTTTGCAAGACGATCCTGCCCGTGGCGGTCGCCGCGCTGCTGTACTGCATTTTCCGGTCCGCCTGCGTGAATGACGGAGAACTGGACTATCTCTGGCTCTGGATACTCTGTGGGCTGCCGTTCGGCATCTGGCGGCTCCGCCTCTGGATCATACCGGGCGGCGGCTCCCTGGGCGGCGGGATCGCCCTGTTCGCGCTGAACTTCATTCTGGCTGGGATCATCGGCGGTTTCGTCCTGGTCTGGCGGTTAATCGTGGCGGTGTGGTATGTGCCGCTGACGGTGTACCGGCTGATCGTTGGTTGATTTTCCTGCGTCGTGGAAATATGGAAAACTGCCGCTCGTGCCGATGGAAAAGCCATTCACAACCTGATGGAAAAAGACAAGCCTTTTCCCACAGGTCTGCAAACAGCTTTCCCACAGTCTCGCAATCCTGGCAGTTTACGCACATTCCCACAACGCCTACGGCTACTGCCGTAAAAATCGTGTTCCTTTATAGAAATAATCATTATTTTATGGTAATATAGATATAATTCGTTGAAGGAGGAAAAGCACATGGACGAAAATAATTCCATCCAGCTTTTTGAAGATAGAAAAATACGCACAGCCTGGGACGAAGAACGGGAGGAATGGTATTTTTCCGTTCAGGATGTTGTGGCGGTCCTGGCGGAAAGCGCCGACCCCAAGCAGTATATCAAGAAGATGCGCACCCGTGATCCGCAGTTATCGGCCAACTGGGGTACAATTTGTACCCCAGTTGAAATGATTGCCGCAGACGGCAAGCGAAGAAAGGTGCAGGCTGCCAATACGGAAGGTATCCTGCGCATCATCCAGTCCATTCCGTCGCCTAAAGCCGAACCCTTTAAGCTCTGGCTGGCACAGGTCGGCCGTGAGCGCATTGAGGAGACCATTGACCCGGAACAGGCCATTGATCGGGCGTTGGAGACCTATCAGAAGAAGGGCTATGACGCCGATTGGATTCATCAGCGCATCCTCTCTATCCGTGTCCGCAACGAGCTTACCGCCGAATGGCAGGCGCGCGGCGTACAGCAAGGCAAAGAGTATGCCATTCTCACCGATGAGATCACGAAGGCATGGTCCGGCATGACCACCCGGCAATATAAAAATCTGAAAGGTCTCAAAAAGGAAAATCTCCGGGACAACATGAGCACCACGGAAATCATTCTGAATATGCTGGCAGAGACCTCCACCAAGGATATCTCAAAAAAGGAGCAGCCGGAGGGGTTTTCTGAAAGTATGAAGGTTGCCCGCAGAGGCGGAAAGGTCGCCAGCATTGCGAGAACGGCGCTGGAAACGGAAACCGGCGAACCAGTCATCACATCGCAGAACGCCGCCCAGCTCAATGCCGTGGTGACGGATATGATCGAGGGCGTGGCGGAAGCGGACAAGCCCAAAGAGGACGATACATAAGCAAAAAAGAAGCGGGGACGCAGCCAACGGATATACCGAAGGCCGCGTCCCCGCTTTTTCTATGGGCACATATTGGAAAGTGTTGAAAACCGCAGTTTTTCGCCGCAGGAGTACGGAGAAAAGAGTGGATGGGAAATCGTAAGGGCTGGGTCTGAAAACGCCGCCACGGTGGACTATTTTACCCGTTTCCCACCCTTATCCGCACATTTTTTTGCACGCTGAGATTGGAAGTGGGGGCAGTCCACCACTGCCGCCCGGAAGCTCTGCTTGCAGGGATGAACGCAGCCCTTGCAGAGCCGGTTGTACTGCCGCCTGCCGTTCTCGCCCAGGAAGAATGCCCACTCCAGCCGCCACTTCATGCTCCGGCTCATCGTTCCCCCAGCTCCGGAGGCTTCTTTGCCGGGGCAGATTTGGGCTGCTGTTTCGCGCACTCCTGCTTTGCCGCCTCCAGCCGATCCCGGATGGAGGGCTTTTTCTCAGGCTGCGGACGATCCGCGTGTTCTTTTGCCTTTTCCAGTTCCTCACCGCGTCTGCCGTTGTTGATAACGCCGTCGATCATGCCGTAGTCATCCTCCAGCGTCATTTCCGCCGTGCGGAGGGGATTGTCCTTCTCCGGCTGCTCCGCTGCCACGGCAAAGGCCCGTGTGCCGTTTCCCATGATAAGATATTTTCCATCATCGGAAATATGGTGAACACCGTAACCGACCGCCTCCATCTGCTCCCGGCTCATGGCGGTCACATAGAAGCTGCCCCTGGGCGTCCGGATGCGCTCGCCGGTTTCCAGATCGTCCGGGGTAAGCTCCGGCTGCCGTTCCTGCAAAAACTCCGGCACTTCGGTAAAGCCCACCCTATCGCAATAATGGGCGGTGTCCTTTCCGTCCTGATGCAGCACCACGATATCCGATACGGACAGGGAGTGCCCGGTGAAGTCTGCCGGACGATCTACATTGAACCGGGTATAAATGCTTTCAAGGTTATCCTTCTCCGTCAGCGGTGCCGTATAGACCAGCTCATAATTTTCCGGCTTGACGGAAAGGCCGTTGCTGTGGATACTGTCCAGCGGCTCGAAACGATAGTCCAGCGTTTCATTGCCGCCCTTGAGCTGATAAATGGAAAAGCTGTTTTCCGCAGCCTGATTCTGAACAGCCTGCGCCTGTGCCACGATATCCGCCGGAGTCTGCACATAGGCGGCTGCCGCCGCATACTCCCGTTCCGCTCTTTCCGCAGCGGTCAGCATTTCATCCACACGGGATTTAGCCGGGTCCTCCAAAGCGGCCTTGACCTCCGCCGGATCGAAATCAAGAAACTCCTCATAGCCCGTGGCATCCTTGAATTTTTCAATTTCCGAAGGAAGATAGTCCTCCTGCGTCTGCCCAAGCGCCGCCAGCTTTTCATCCAGAGCGGAAATGCGCCCAGCCATCAGGCTTTCGTAAAGTTCTTCCTTTGCGGCGTGTGCCTCCGGGTGCTCCGCCGCATACTGCGGATCGTTTTGGCGGAAAAATTCGTCCATGTCAAAGGCGATATCCATAGCCCACTCGGATTTTTCTTCTTCGGGAAGATTGTCCTGGAAGGTCATCACCCGGTATTCGTCGGGGATACTGCCGCGCTCACCGTCGTAATACTCATGGAAACTGTCACCCGTATCACGCACATAGCCCTGATCCGTGAAGGTGCCGTTTTCCTCCAACGCAACGTCCCGGCCGTAGGCCTCATAGTCGATGTAATTCTGCAAATGCTCTGGCACCTGCATAACGTCCAGTTCTTCGATGTAATAGCGGCCCAGATCGTCATAGTCATGGATATCGGGGTAAACCTCATAGCAATCCAGATTCTCGGTGAGGTTGATGATCTCCTGCAGGCTGCCGCAATGGTCGCCCATTTCCATACCGGCCTGAAACTGTGCGTATTCGCTTTCGCTCATTTCATCCAGCTTCGATGCCAGATAATTCAGCTCGTCCAGATTTTCATATTCACCCAGCTTACTGTAAAGACCGTCCACATAGCAGTCATAGTCCGTGATGAACCATTCCTCATAGGGCTGGCCGAAGTCATCCTTCTGGCCGATCCCGATCCGCTTAAACACTTCCTTCAATTCCTCGGCGGTGGTGGGAAACTTCACCCATTCGCCCACAAGCTCGCCCTCGTTGTACTTTCCAAGATTGGTGATAAAGGCGGCAAAGGGATAATCCTTATCGTAACTGTAAACCGGCATATACGTTCCTCCTTCAGCTTCGCTTATTTTTGGAAAATTCCAGCTTGAAATTGATGTACTTGCCGCCCGTGTCATCCAGGATCACAGCAGCGTCATAAGTGGCCTGTTTCTTTTCAGACCACATTCCCTTTACATTGGTACGGCCCTTTTTCAGAAGGTCCGCCGCCATCTTCTTTGTCAGCTCTTTCTTACGGCTCGTCCAGAAGCGGTCATTTTTCCAGAGGACGAAACCGCAGGATCGATCCGAACACGCAAAGTTTTTCTTTCCCTCATAGACCGGCTGTCCGCAGCGGGGACAGGTGCCGATCACTTCCTTCTCCGGGGCAAACAGCTTTTTGCCGTCCTCAGAAATACAGGAATAGGTAGAAACAATCTCCTGGACCATCGTGCGGATACCGTCCATGAAGGTATCCGGGTCAGCACCGCCTTTTGCGATCTCCGTCAATTTCTGTTCCCATTCCGCCGTCAGCATGGGGGAGGTCAGCGGCTCCGGCAGAACCGTGACAAGGTTGATACCTGCTTTTGTGGGGATCAGGCTCTTGCCCTTGCGCTCCACAAATCCGGCTGTTACCAGTTTTTCGATGATTGCCGCCCTGGTCGCAGGCGTGCCAAGACCTTTTCGCTCCGCCTCGTCGGGAATATCGTCCTTGCCCGCATTCTCCATAGCGGACAGAAGGGTATCTTCGGTGTAGGGCTTCGGCGGCTGGGTGAAATGCTCGGTAACAACAACCTCCACACCGTCAAAAGTCCGTCCTTCGGTGAAGTCCGGGAGCGTACCGCCGTCCCCATCCACAGGCTTTTCTTTCAGGGAGGTACGGAAAATGCGGTCGATCTCCCGCCAGCCTTCGGAGAGGATGCGCTTGCCCTTTGCGGTGAAGGAATGGCCGCCGCAGTCGAAAGTTGCCGTGACCGCCTCATACACATACGGTTCCGCCGATGCACACAGCAGCTTGCAGCAGACCAGCAGAAATAAATTGCGCTCGCCCAATGGCAGAGTCTTGATATCTGCTTTCTCAACCTCCATTGTAGGGATAATGGCGTGGTGGTCGGATACATCCTTATCGGAGATCATGGCCTCCACCAGCGGAAAGAAGTTGCCGCAGCCATCAAAAGGCGGCAGCTTTGCCGCCAGGTGGATCACACAGGAGACCGTTTCCGCCATGTCGGAGGTCAGATAGCGGCTGTCCGTGCGGGGATAGGTCAGCAGCTTCTTTTCGTAGAGGCTCTGGGCGTAGTCAAGGGTCTGCTTCGCCGTGTATCCAAACAGGCGGTTTGCCTCACGCTGCAGGGCGGTGAGATCATAGAGCTTCGGAGGCTGTTCCTTCTTCTGCTCCTTCGTGACAGAGGTACAGGTGACGACCGCGCCCTTGCACATGGCCGCTGCCTGTTCCGCCGCTGCCGAATCGGTGAACTTCTCCGACACTGCCTCGGCTCCATTCAGCATCAGACGCAGCAGATGATATTTTTCCTTGTGGAACAGCGTAATATTCGCGTCACGCTCCGCCAGCATTGCCAGCGTGGGTGTCTGCACACGGCCCACATTCAAAGTGCGGTGATAGAGAACGGAGAAAAGGCGCGTGGCATTGATCCCCACCAGCCAATCCGCTTTCTGGCGGCAGAGGGCGGATTGATACAGGGCTTCATAATCGGCGCCGGGGCGCAGATCAGAAAAGCCCTCCCGGATGGCGCTATCCTCCATCGAGGAAATCCAGAGGCGGAGGACCGGCTTGCGGCAGCCAGCCATTTCATACACCAGACGGAAGATCAGCTCACCTTCACGCCCGGCGTCACAAGAATTGACGATGGTATCCACATCGGGGCGGTCCATCAAGGCGCGGAGATTTTCAAAAGCGTCCTCCTTGCCCGGTGCCAGCACATAGCGGAACGGCTCAGGCAGAATAGGAAGATCGTCATAACGCCATTTCTTGAATCGCTCGTCATAGCCGCCTGCATCCATTGGGGATACCAGGTGCCCCACGCACCAGGATACAAGAAGCTCATTGCCCTCATAAAAGCCATCGGCCCTGGATGAAGCACCCAGGGCCGATGCGATAGATTTTGCTACGCTCGGTTTTTCTGCGATAATCAGTTTCATTCCATATCCTCCTGCTCGTCCTCATTGACCATTTCTTCATCCTCAAAATCGTAATCGTCGGGATCGGCACTGACCTTCACGCCCTGCTTCGGCTTGATAAACTTCACATAGGCAAAGGCTCCGCCGCCTGCCAGCACCAGCAGCAGGACGATGACCAGCAGACCGCCGCTGCTCTTTTTCTCCGGCTGCTCCGGTTCAGGCTCAGGCTCCGCCACGGCCTCCTTGCCGCTGCACTCGGAGAGGTTATTTTTGCAGACAGGGCAATTTGTATTCACCGCGCCAGCCGCACACTTTTCCTTGCAGTTGCAGACAGCAGGCGTTTCTGTTGCGGGAGCATCGTCGCCCATGAGCGTCAGAAGGTCAGCCTCGTCCACCTGGTTCAGAAAATGCACGGTTTCCTCGCCCTCGTCGTCACGGTCAATAATGAGATAGAACACATTGCCGTTTTTTGTTTCCACCGTGATAAACTGCTTACCGCTCCGGGTGCTGCTGCCGATATCGTCGATCAGAGACAGGTTCCCGTCTGGCGTCAGGGCGGTGCCTCCGCTGCCGCCCATAAGCTGTGCAAACAGCTCGCTCAATTTATCGGGGTCAAGGGAGAAGGAAAAATTACTGTCATTTTCGCCGCCCACGTCGCTGAGCGTCATATAGCCGGAATAGACATAGCCGATCTTCTCCGGTAGCCGGACCATATACCAGTCGCCGTCCGTGCCTACGACTTCTACCACCGTCCCGTTGGGAAGCTGCGTGAAAGCATAGTTATCCAGCCCAGCGCCCGTGCGGACATTCAGCTTGCCGCCGTTGGTGGTGACGGTTCCGGTCTTGCCGGATTTCTCTGCGCCGATAGGGCCAAACAGCGCGGAGATCAGTTCGGAGAGATCGTCCCCGGTGATATCCGCGCTGTCAGTCGGTTCCGTTTGCGTCTCAGAGGTAGACGCTGCATCCCCGTCGCTTGCAAAAGCGACCGTAGAAAAGGCCGTCATGCAGAGCATAACGGCCAGCAGCACCGCAAACGTGCGGATCATGTGCTTATTCTTCATCGTCGGCGCCCTCCATCATGTCGGGATCAGCGGCGGTCTCCATTTCCATCATCCCTTCCGGCATGGAGATCATGCCGCTGGCGTAGGCACGCAGGAAGGCGGTCAGCTCCTTGTTGTCCATGTGGACAGCCTTCACCATGCGGACAATTTCCAGATTTTCTTCCTCCGCAAGCTGCGCCTCCAGCGCGCGAAGGCGCTTCTGTTGCTCCGTGATCTTCTCCCGGACCTTCTCAATGTCACGACGGATCTTCTCAGTAGTTGCCATGTTTACCAAACTCCTTTCGGTGATAAGATTTTTTCATATCGGTACTTCATTTGTGCCGGATACAGCGGTTCGGGTGGGCGGCGCTTGCCGGTCCATTCCCGTCCGCCAGCCAGTCCCGCGCATTGCCAGCCGGAGGCCCGGAGGCTGGTCCCGCTCTCCGTGTCCAGAATATAGGTGATGATCTTCCGGTAGCCCATGACCTTTGCGGCCCGTGCCGCTGCTCCATAGAGAAAGCTGCAAGCGTTCTTCGTGCCATCTGTGCAGAGGCGGTTGACCTCCAGGGTCAGTCCATCATCCAGGTATCGGCTGACTGGCCGACCGACAATGGCGACGCCCACAAGTTGGCCATCCGTCATGCAGCCCAGCGAAAACTTGTGACCTCGGACCGGCTTATGATGACGGTGGTGCTCTGCGACAAAGTCGTTCGCATTGGCAAGCGATATCGGCATCAATTCAAGCATCGGCACCACCTCCATCAATCATACGGCGGTCTGCCGTAGGCGTAAAAGTGCTGCTGCCAGTAGCTTGTATTGAGCCTTGCGTACTGGATCGGGTCGCCGCAATGCAGAAACATGGGGTTGCCCGCTTCATCCGGTCCCACATAAAAGCCAACATGGGAGATGCCTGCGGTATCGTAGGTCCCAACGAAAAACACCAGGTCGCCCGGCTGAGGATCGGATACCCGCGTGGAAATGTTGTAGAGGCCCTGTGCTCCCAGCCGCCCGGTATTGCATAAACCGCTGTTGGTCAGAACATAGCTGACAAAGCCGGAGCAGTCAAAAGAGGTGGAAGGACTGCTGCCGCCCCAGACGTAGGGATATCCCAGGTATTTTTCCGCCTCCGAGATAAGCGCCGCAAAGCGTTCATCGGAGAGATATTCCGCTGGGACTTCGTATTCCGCTGGCGGGTTCGTGATGTATTTGTTCACATACCCGGAGGACGGGAACAGGTCAGAGCGGTTCCCCAGCGTGGACATATACACGGCATACATGGAAAGCGTCTCCGTATCCATGATGTAAACGGGGACGTGGCTCAAATCGAAGTTTTCAAGCTCCACGGTGCAGATGTAATACGTGTACGGAACGTCCACTTCATACTCGTTGCCCTCACTGTCTGTTCTCGTTTCCGTGCGGTAGCGGGTTTCCGTGGTGACCGTCTCGGTAAGGATATATTGCTTGTCGAACAGCATTTGAAGATCGTCCTGTATCTGGTCAATGGTGAACTGGCCCTCATGGAGCGCCGACAGTATAGACAGCAGCACATAGGGATCGTGCTTGATCTCGTCCAGATCAAAATGATACTCGTCATAGTCGTGGGTCTGCTCATAGGTGTCCAGATACTCCCGCAAATCATCCTCCATCGCGCAGTAGGCGGCCTCCGCCGCCAGCAGGTCTTGATCCTCGGAGAGATAGGAGGACGCAACGATGTTGGACACGCCTCCGCCGAAGATGGAGGAACAGGATTGCAGCAGCCCCAGCAGCATGACCAGCAGCAGGCCGATCCCGCCCACAAGCAGAAACGCCTTTTTGTGTTTGGAAACAAACTCTCCGGCCTTCTTCGCCGCATCCGCACTTTTCCCCGCGCCCTTCGATGCTGCCTGCGCCGCTGCCGCCGCGCCCTCGGTGCTGTGCGCCGCCCGGTATGCAGCGGCATACTGCTTTTGCAGCTTCTTTTTCTGCCACATCCGGGAAATGGGATTACTGGCTGCAAGCTGCGGATTCTCCCGCAGCGCCTTTTGGTACAGTGCCTCCGCATTGGCCTGAACCGCCGCCTGCTCCGCGCTGGATACCTCCCGCCAGGGTTTCAGCTTGCGGTCCGCCTGCCAGTTTTGAAGCTTGCGGTTTCCGTAGCGGACAGCCTTTTCCATGCCGCGCTCCGTCAGGTGCCCCGCCTCCACACCGACATTTTCCTGTTCTACCTCATGCACCTTTGCATGGGCGGCGTGACCGATCTCCTGCAGCGGCCGCGCCAGCGGATTCACCGGCTGATGGAAAGAGGGTTGCTTTTCGGGAACGGCGGCCCGTGCCGCATCCAGCTTATCCGCTGTCTTGTCAGATTTTCGGATCGCCTTTTGCGGCTCCGGCGCGGCGCGTTCCTCGTCTGTAAACTGTAAACGGGAGGATGGGCGGTCGTTGGCCGCCATACCCTCCCGGTAGGACCTGCGCCGTTTTCGGCGCTTTTTCTTTTCGCTTTTGTGGATACGCCGGTCGTCCAGCCGCTCCGCCGCGCTGTGAACGAACGCCGCGGAATTGCCGGAGGGAGAATAGTCCTGCTCCGGCGCACAGTCGGATACCCGGCTGGCCTCGCCTGTGACCATGTTGACGGAAATGGCCCCGTCACGGGTCATCTTCTGCGTTTCCTTCTCAGCGGCTTTCCATTCCTTCACGCTTCACCACCTGCCTTTCCGTAGGGGCAAATGCTCACACACTCGCCCGTCTCGATCATAGAGATATACTTGAAAATAGGATATGCCTGGGGCGGGCAGACCGCGTTGCCCAGGGTTTTCAGCCGGAGCGCGCGGTCCGCGGTGTTTTCGGTGATACGGGGGACTCCTTCCGGCTCGGTGGCCCAGAGGATACGTCCGTCCATTTCTGGGGGAAGCCCATGAGCCATTCCACCCAATCCGGGTTCAGCGCCGCCGTCTCGGATACCGGACGCTCCCGCCGGATCACCTGCGCCGACAGGTTGGCAGACGGGGCGCTGTTCCGAAACGCAGCCGGTTTCAGCGTGGAGCGGTAGCCCTCCGACGCTGCCGGGGTCAGATAGAACACCGCCGCCGACAGGCTCAGGCTCCAGATCGCGCCGCTTTTGTTCACCTTGCGGAATATTCCGTTGTCGGAGAGGTACACATCCAGGTTGGCCGCGTCCCTGCAGGTGTTCTTGTCGGAGGCAAGGGGCGTGGGAAACATCAGCCGCGACGATAAAAGTTCGCTGGCGCTCATGCCATGCGCCGACGCCGCAAGCCGGAAATACGAATGGGAGAACAGCGTATCCCGCTTTTGCCAGGTCAAAGATCGTTTTGTCGAGCCCCATATTGATGAAGCCAGCAACATTTTCCCCAAGCACCCAACGGGGCCGCAGCTCGGTAATAACGCGGCACATTTCCGGCCACAGGTAGCGTTCATCCGCAAAGCCCCTTCGCTGTCCTGCGGTGGAGAATGGCTGGCAGGGAAATCCGCCGGAGAGGACGGTAACGGTTTCAAGTCCTGTTTTTTCAAAAAACGCCTCCTTCGTAAAAGTCGTGATATCCCGGAATCTCGGCACCTCCGGCCAGTGCTTTTCCAGAACGGAATAGGGATAGTCCGCCCACTCGCATTGACAGACGGTACGGAAGCCCGCCGCCTCCGCCGCCAGATCAAGCCCGCCAATGCCGGAAAACAGGCTCACATGGGTCAGCTCAGCAGTCATAGTCGTCCTCGCAGGAATGATCTCCGCAAAGGGCACAGCAGCGACCGCAGCAGCGGCCGCAGCCAATACCGTCATCCGCTGTTTCCTCCGGGTCATACGGCGTCAGGTGCGTCCTGCGAATGGCGCTTTCCAGCATATCGAAGCCCGTGACGCCTGTGCTGTCCGGGATGCCCCACCTGCGGTACATCCTGCGGATCGCCGGATGCTCGCCGGAGAGATTCTTTTGCAGCCGCGCAAGCTGCCGCTCCGTTTTTACATCCAGAACACGGTTACGGAGGAAGCCATACTGCGCCAGCAGGTCAAAGAGATTGCCCACCAGCATACGGAAAGCGCTGCCGGAAATGATGTAGGCGGGATCGTGAGCGGTGACACGCTGCTTTTCCTTATTTTTTTCATCATGCTCTTTCAGCACGGCGGTCAGCGGCGTAAGCTCCGCCTCCTTCAGCTCGGCAAGATCATTCCGGTCCCCAAACACCAGATAGCGGCCGGGAATGAGCCAGTCATCAAACTTTTCCTCCGCGATCTCGCCGTAGTGCCTTGCCGTCTCGACCAGGTTTGCCATGTCCTCCGCGTCCTTCACCTTCCCGGCGAGGAACGCGAGCTGATGCAGCAGACCGTAAAGATGTACCTCGTCACGGATATGCTTTTCATAGGTTTCGCTGTCGATCACATATTTCATATCTTGCCCCATCCTTTCCTTATTCGCTTTCTCCGTCGTGGGCGACCTCGCTGGGTTTGGTCGTGAGAAGTTTATACAGCTCCGTATCCTTCGGAAACTCGTCCCGGAACGGAAGGATCACATTCTGGAAGAACAAAAGGCCGCTGCCGGGGTCCGCGTTGGTCACATAGGCAAGCTGCTCGGCGGAGATGTTCAGCCGCTCTGTCATCAGCTTGCGGTCGCCCGCGGAGAGGTTCAGCAGGTAAATGAAATCGCTGTTTTCCAGAATGTTTTCGATCTCCGGCGAGGAAAGCAGGTCTTTTGGGTTCTGCGTCGCCCCGGTCGGGACGCCGCCCCATTTTCTGAAACGCTTCCAAATCTCGGCGCTGTATGCCGCCGTCTGTTCCTCTTTCAAGAGCAGATGAAATTCGTCCACGAAATACCAGGTGGCCCGTCCAATGGAACGGTTCACCGTGACGGTGTTCCACACCGCGTCCTGGACAATGAGCATCCCCGGCTTTTTCAGGTTCTTGCCGAGGCCCTTGATATCGAAGCAGACAAGACGGTTTCGGATATCCACGGTGGTACGATGGTTGAAGAAGTTGAGAGAGCCGTTTACATACAGGTCAAGCGCCTGGGCCACACGCTCCGCCTCCGGGATGCCCTGCGCCATGAGCGCGTCCAGCAGATCGCCCAGCACAGGCATATTCTCCGGCTGCGGGTCCGCAAAGTACGGCTGATAGATCATTTGCACGGCACGGTCGATGACGGTTTTCTCGATAGCCTCCAGCCCCGTCTTGCTGCCCATGATAAGCTCACAGAAGGACAGCACGAAATCGCTTTTCAGCGCCAGCGGGTTTTCTTCCTCGCTGTAATTGAGGTTGATATCCAGCGGATTTACATAGTCGCGGCTGTTGGGAGAGAGCCGGATCACCTGACCACCCAGCCGATTTACCAGCGGGGAATATTCATCCTCCGGGTCGCAGATGATGACGTTATCCTTCGTGGTCAGCATGACATAGGTGATCTCCCGCTTGCAGCTCATGGACTTGCCGCTGCCCGGCGTGCCGAACACAAGACCATTGGGACAACGGGACTGCTTGCGGTCCAGCAGGATCATATTGTTGGAGAGGGCGTTGAGCCCGTAATACATGGCGTTGCCGCCCATAAAAAGCTCCTGGGTCACGAAGGGGATGAACACCGCCAGCGCCGAAGTAGTGAGGCTCCGTTCAATCTTGATACGGTTGAGACCCAGCGGCAGCGAGGACATAAGCCCGTCCTCCTGCTGGAAGTCCAGCCGGGTCAGGATACAGTTGTGGGTCTGGGCGACGCTGGCCGACTGCGAAACGGCGATCTCCAGCTTTTGCTTCGTGGGCGCCAGATGCAGCATGAGGAAGGTCATATTGAACATTCTCTCGTTGCGGCTCTGCAAATCCTGCAAGAGATTTTTCGCCGCGCCGCCGTAGGTGGAGAGGTCGGACGGAAGGATATCCAGATCGTAGCCGCTGCGGGCGGCCTTCTTCTGCTCCTGTATCTTCATGGCGTCCAGATCAGTGATCTTGCGCTTGACCATCTTGATCGCCTCGTTCTGGTTGATGCCGCGGATGTGCATGGTGATGAGAAGGTTTCCCTCCACATCCATAAAATCCGTGAGGATGCGATCCTGAATCTCCGGGGCCAATATCTGCAGGAAGGACACCGCGCCGTACATTTCTCCTATGCGGAAACGCCGCGTCTCCCCAAATTCGAAAGAAGAAGGCGCGATAAAGTCCTTGACGGACAGGCCGCTTGCCGGGAGCCAGTCCCATTCAAAGGCGAATCGTCCGCCCTCCGGGTGGAGAAGGCCATGCAGCAGCGCCAGCCGCTCCTTGCCGTCCAGCACCCTTGCGCCCGCGCCCATGACCTTGAAGCGGTTCAGGGTGTCCGCCTCGATCCGGGAAAACCGTGCCCGCGCTGCCGGAAGATTTTCCGCCTCGATGGTCAGCGTGACATATTTGCGTTTCACAAATCCGTTGTTGCCTCGCTCATACTGCATTTGCAGGATGCCGGAGGCCTCCACGCGCATATCGTCCAGCGCGTCGCCCTGGGCGTCCATGCCGAACAGGTTCCCGTTCTTATCCTCATGGCGGCTGCTCAGGGTCATTTGCACGCCGATAGAGGGATCATAGCCGTTATAAAAATCGCAGAGGCGTTCAAAGATATCCCGCTGATCGTCCGGCCCCGCCAGACGGTAGTTGACGTCCTCATAGGCTATGGTCTTGGAGAAAAGCCGGTCGTCCAGCCTGCACAGGCCGTCCGGGTACAGGTTCCGAAACGGGATGCTGTCCTGCACGGTATGGGGCTTGCCGTCGCCCTTCGCCTGCCGGATGATGGCTTCAATTTGTTTTCGCTCTGCCCGCGTGAGCTTACGCTTTGCGGCGGGCTGCGCGTTTTCCGGTTTTGCCGCTTTTTTCAGCAATCGCCCGTACCTCCTTTTCCAGTTTTGCCTGCCGCACCAGGGCGGAATAGGCATTGTTGGTCTGATAGATGCGCCGCTTCGGACGGATGAATTTGCATTGGATCAGGTGCCCCAGGATCACTTCCAGCGTTTGCCCGTTTTTCTCATAGAGGGCAAACAGGAAGAACGGGAGCATGACAAGGATCATGCACAGCGCCGCCGAGGTCGTACCCATACTGCCTTTGCTCAAAAAGAAAAGCGGCACTCCCACAAGCGCCGCCGACCCGAAACACACAAGCTGCCGCTTCGTCAGGCCGAACAGCATCTTGCTTTTGATTTTTGTCAGGTCCTTCGGGACCGTTACGTATGCCAAAATCGATACCTCCTTTAATGCGCCCCGAACAGGCTTTTTGCAAGGCTGCCGGTCTTGAACAGGGTGTAGCACAGCAGCACCGTGTAGCCCATGCACTCCCAGATCGCCACGGTGATATCATCCCCCACGGCGATATTCTGCACCAGCACCGCGTAGATGCCGACGCAGACCATGATAAGAAATGCCTGAAAGCCCAGCGCCAGCAGGGACTTCAAGTAATTCTGCCCCGTATGGCCCCATTCCCGGTTGACCATCGTGGCAAACGGGATCGGACCCACGGACACGGTCAAATACACCTCGATCATTCTTCCGTAGATCACAAGGAAGATGGCAATGGTGAGGATATGGGAGCAGAGGCCCACAAAGACGCTCTGAAACCACAGTCCCAGCAGAGAACCGATACTCCAGTCTGCCAGCGTCGTTTCCAGATCACCCACGACGCCGGAAATGTCGATCCCCGCGTCGGAGATGATGACGCCTGCGCTCTGATCGACCACGCTCTGCGCCACGTCGAACACCGCCATAACGATATTCCAGGTGTTCGTGACGATCAGCACCGCGCAGAAGGTTTTGAAAATCCACTTCCAGAAAAGCCAGGTGTCAAAATCATGGAGATTATTTTTCTCGACGATCAACTGGATCAGCTCATAGCACATGACGAAGGTGAGGATGATGCCTGCAATGGGGACAATGACCGTTTCGGACAGGCTGCGGATCATGTTGAAGATGCCGCCGTTCCAGCCGGATGGCGTCATGCCGACCTCGCCTGCGATCTCGGCCACCTTCGTATTCACGGTATCAAAGGTCCCGGAAAGGTTTGAGATGATGCCGTCGATCAGCACCTCCCTGAACCATTCCTGGATCGTGTCGATTATCACGGGAGATCACCTCCTTGGAGGCGGCTCCCGCCGTGAAACGGGAGCCGCCCCTGAGATTTTGATAGGACTCAGCCCAGCAGACCGGACAGCAGAGGGATCAGGGTCACGCCGATCAGCGCCACGCCGCCGCCCGCGACGAGCTGCTTGACCCCCTGGCTTTTGGCCGCAGGGTTGTCCTGGCCGTAACCTTCCAGAAGGTTGATGCCGCCCCACACGCACAGGCCGCCGCCCAGGGCGATCACGAGAGTCTGCAATACGTCAATAGCACTGTTGAAGAAATCCATAAATCATTTTTCCTTTCGTTTTGTAGAATTGTTGTTGTCGGGTTCCAGATTGGATGCGTTCAATTCGTACATATCGAAAGGCTCGTCCGGCTTCACAATGGCCGGTCTGCGTTTCATGTACCGTTCTACGTCAAAGACGTTCTTCTTGTCGGCGTCGGACAGGTATTGGTAGCGGGGATGCTTCGTGATATCAAACTTGTCGCTGAAAAACGGGCGCACCCCTCGAAGCTGCAAAATACACTTGCCGCCGTCCATGACTGCAATTTCGTCCTGGGTCATCAACTCCTTTCCTAATTTCTGATAACTGAGGCCGTGAGAAGTCTGCGCGCCGCGATTTTCGGACTGGCTCAGGCTGTCGATGGTCTCCTTGCCCAGCAGCTCCGAAATCTCTTTTAACGTCCCTTTCTCCTTGCCTCCCAAAAACAAGGTGCTGTCGCAGTTGCCGACGATGGTATCTGCCGCGTCCTTGTAAATGGTCTTTAGCTGGCTTTGCGACTGCAAAATAATAGAAGCCGATATCTCACGGCTTCGGATGGTGGCAATCAACTTATCAAAGTTGGGTATCTGGCCGACGTTGGCAAATTCATCTAAAAGACACCGCACATGAACAGGCAGCCGCCCGTTATAGAAATCGTCCGCCTTGTCGCAGAGCAGGTTGAAAAGCTGGCTTTGCAGCATGGCAATGACGAAATTGAAGGTGGTATCCGTATCGCTCATAATGAGGAACAGCGCCGTTTTCCGGTCGCCCATCGTGTCCAGCTCCAATTCATCCTCCGTCATAATGTCCCGCAGCTCTTTGATATCGAAGGGGGCGAGGCGGGCGCCGCAGCTCACCAAAATGCTTTTGAGGGTTTTGCCTGCCGCCATTTTGAATTTGACATATTGCTTGACGGCGAAGTGATCCGGCTGCTTTTTCGCCAGATCGTCGAAAAGGATATCCACGGGACTTTTATAGGTCTCGTCGTCCTCTCTGGCTTCGCAGGCGTTCAGCAGGTCCAGAAGCGTGATGAAGTTCCGTTCCTCCGGCTCTGCCTCATACCAGATGTAGCCGATCAGGGCGCAGTATAACAGGCGCTCGGCTTTGACCCAAAAATCTTCGGAGGATTTTTCGCCATCGCCCTTCGTGTTGGCAATGATGACATTGACCAATTTCAGGATATCCTTCTCGGAGCGCACATAGGCCAGCGGGTTATACTTCATGCTCTTGGAAAAGTTGATGGTGTTCAGGACCTTGATACGGTATGGCTCATAGATGACCTTGCCGTGACCGTCCCGCACCGGCTTTCCGTTCTCATCCAGCTTCGGCGCGCCGTGCAGGAGCATTTTCCCTGTTTCCGTCAAAAGCTGCCCTTTCGGATCGGTGATGACATAGGAACTGTGCATCTGCATGATAGACGGTTTGACAAAGAACCGCGTCTTGCCGCTGCCGGAGCCGCCGATGACGAGAATATTTTTGTTTCTCGCATACTTTGGCTGCTTCGGCCGGCTGGTCATGGTGAGGCTTTCTGTCCGGGTCAGAGGGATGTTCCAATCGGGAACGGGGTCTATGTAGGGAGCGATATCCGCCGCCGTTCCCCAGCGGGCAGAGCCGTATTCGATGCCCTTGCGGTACTTCTTCGCGTTCTTGCCCTTGACATACACAGCCAGCCGGACGAGAACCGCGCCGAGGATGCCGACGCAGATATCCAGCGCATGAAAGCTGGGCGCGGAGCTGGCAAAGGCCGTCTGAAAGCCCTGCCCGATATGCAGCAGCTTTTCCGAGGCGTCAAGCCCCGGCACCAACCGCACCGCCTGGCAGAGCTTATCAAAGAGATACACAAAGAACAGGTACGGCAGGTTCGGAAGAAGATATTTCCTGAGCTTATCCTTCATCGTTCCACGCTCCGTTCTCTGGTCTTGACCTTTTCGCCGCGCTCCTGCTCCTTGTGCTGCGTTTTGGACTGCTCCTGCGCCTTTTCCAGCTTGCGGCGAATAGAAGGGGCTTTCTCGCGGCTCAGGTTTTTAGCGGAAAACTCCCGGAAGGCCGCCGTGATCACATCGGCGTCCCGGCCCTTGAAGAACACCAGGTAACGGGTATGCTCGCCGGAGGTGTCCTTCTTCAAAGCAAAATCCAGGCCGTACTTCTTCGCCGTGGAAGAAAAGGCCCGGATATTCTGATCCGTGATCTCGATGTTGGAAACGCCGGTGTTGTGCTTCATAAGCTGCCGGAGCGTCTGCTTGCCGTGCCGGAGCTGCGGATTTTTCTTGTGCTTCTCCATATCCGCCAGCACCTTCTTCATGGCCTGCTGCAAGAGCTGGGCGGTCATTTTACTGGTCTCCACACAAAGCGCAAGGGTTTTCTGCGTGATTTCTTCCTGCAAGGCGTTCACCTCCGATCTCCGCTGCCGTACAGGTCATGGCTGACAAGGGATGTGTAATAGCTGTCCATCGTGACCGGGGCGTTATACAGCGCCGCCAGCAGATATTTCTTGATATTTCGGACATAGGTGGTGTTTTCCCGCATCCGGTCAAGGACATACTCGATGTGCGAGGCGTTCAGCTTCAGGAACCGTGACCGGACGACCTCGGCCGGGTAATCGTCCCCGGCAACACGGATCATCTCCCGGTTGGAACAGACGGTATCCACCATGAGCTCCACCAGTTCATCCAGCCGGTCTTTGTCAAGCTGGGCGTTCTGCGAGAGAACGTCATATTCGATGTTCTCCAAAATCAATGCCCGATAGCTTTCTCGCTTTCGCATCCCATCCTGTCCTGTCCGCTCCCTAGGGGCTGGGGGACTTGATAGGATAGGACTTGATTCTTGCGTAATTGATAGATCAGTCTTTGATGGATAGTTACTTGATTCTTCTTTATTTAATTGGGCGGGGTTCTCCTGAATTGGAGCGTCCAATATTGGATTTGCCTGTACGGGATTTTCCCGTATAGGTTTTTCCTGTGTAGGTGATGGCGCTTTAGGCTGTTCCAGAATGGTGTACTCGATTGAGCCGAGCTGACCGTTTGCGCCACGGACACGCGCACGGATCAGGTAGCCGTGAGCCTCCAGCTCCCGGATGCCGCCGCTGATGCTGTCAATGCCGTCCTTGCAGATACGGGCAAGGCCCTTCATGGTGTAGTCCCAGTTTTCCGGCAGGGACAGCATGAGGGATAGAAGTCCCTTCGCTTTCAGCGACAGCGACATATCCCGCAGATGATAGTTTGACATGACCGTGTAATCTCTGGTCTTTTCGATACGGAATACAGCCATTTTCGCACCTCCTTCCTGTGAAAATGAAAAGTGTTGATTTTGGGCGGTTTGTCCGTCTGCACGCTTCCGCTGCCTCCCACATGGGAAAACACCCGCGCCCTGTTCAGAACGCAAGCCACAGCGAAAGAAAACGCAGATTTTCCACCCTAATCACAACACTTGAATTTAGGTATAGAAAAAGGGCGGCTGTCTGAAAAACAGTCGCCCGAAAAGGGGATATATACAAGTTATTTGCTACTCGTCCGCCTTGAAAACCGTTGATATTACTGGCTTTTTCAAAAAGTTCTGTATCACCACTCGCACCATAAAAACACCGTATTTCGTTTGAAATGCGGTGTTTTTCTTACTC
Source organism: uncultured Dysosmobacter sp. (assembly GCA_934565855.1). GTDB lineage: Bacteria > Bacillota > Clostridia > Oscillospirales > Oscillospiraceae > Oscillibacter. The sequence goes on along the minus strand of CAKTIO010000004.1, from coordinate 30,506 downwards.
TCTCGCCTTGATTCTCCAGACAATACGGTCCAGCAAAACAGCAGCCACAAATCCGGTTGCAGTATATTAGAAATCACATTCACATCAAACCGTCTAAAATGAAACAGTTCCCGAATTCTATAGGCAATAACAAATGCAAAAAGATACACTTATCCTGACGTTTGTATTGCTATTTATCAACGTTGAATCTGGAAATGTTGTATATAAACGAAAATAATGATTCCATCGTTATCAACTTCAGTTTTGTCAACTCTTTTAGAAATGAAAAAAAGGTGTAAAATCAAGCAAATCACAAGTTCTATTTTCCATAATTGCTTCAGCTGCTTCATGACTAATGGGAGTAAATTGAGGGTTTAAATCAAAATATGTGCCGCTTTGATTTGGAATTAGGAGAGATTGTGAAGAGAATTGGTCGGAATAATACCATTGCGTATATTCATGATTCGGAGTAGACCAATCTAAAAAAGCTAAAGATTCTACAAGCTGCAATTCACAATCCTTATATTGATAATAATTACTTCCATATTCTGAGGAACTGCCGGACCAATAATTTGCAATTGTCCCATCTGCACAAAGCATATAAATATTTCTATTCCAGCCTTCTGCTACCTGAACGACTTCATCGTTGAGTAATGTATAAATATTATAAACATAATTTTCTTTGTTTGAGTTTCTCCCAAAGATTAACTCAACCTGCCCATTATTATCAATATCTTTCAAGACCCATCCAGGATTTTCACGAATCAAGTCTGTGCTCACCCCGGATGGAAGTTCACCAGATTTTCTGGATTTTTTTACCGATAATATTAGCTGGTCATACTCTGGATAACCAGAATTTGGAGTTTCAAATTTATATTGGCAATAAAAAATCAATGCAGATATTATAATTAATGCAAAAAACAACAGTAAAGCATGATATCTTTTCATTCTGCATTCCCCCATTCTTTTGTAAACAATCTTCATAATAGAAATATTAATAGCACAGTTTATAACATTCTGTATGAACTATTTGTAACAATCAGCGAACCGCAAAACGATCTTCTTTGCTCCGCCTGAAATCTACAGAAATATGATAGCACACTAAAAATAAAAGGTCAGTCATTGCAATACCCTGTTCCGCGTTGTAAAATTGTATCAGCATATATTTTTAAACACATCGTCTGGAGATATCGTTTGAAGCCTGTCTCCGCAGTCATAAAACGGTACGGCTGTGTTCGTGCTAGTTTTTGTATTCATTTACTTCTTCAATATTTCAATATTCCATGCAGAGGGGTGTTTTCATGTATCAATCCATCGGATTTATCGGAACGGGAAACATGGGCGGCGCACTGGCACGCGCCGCTGTCAAGGAAGCGCACGGCGCGCCGGTTTATCTTGCCAACCGCACGCCGGAAAAGGCGCGGAGGCTGGCGGAGGAGTTAGGCTGCCAGTACCAGTCCAACGCCTTTATCGCAGAGCATTGCCAGCTGATCTTTCTGGGCGTCAAGCCGCAGTTCATGGCTGCGCTGCTGGCGGACCTCGCGCCCGCTCTCCGCGCCCGGACAGACCGCTTTGTCCTCGTCTCCATGGCTGCCGGACTGTCTGCCAAGGTCATTCAGGATATGGCAGGCGGCGCCTATCCGGTGATCCGGATCATGCCCAACACTCCGGTCGCCGTGGGCGCAGGCGTGATCCAGTTCTGCGGTCTGGACACCACTCCGGCAGAGCTGGCAGACTTTCAGGCGCTGATGTCCTCCGCCGGACTGGTGGACGAGATCCCCGAAAACCTTTGTGACGCCGCCAGCGCCCTGTCCGGCTGCGGTCCCGCCTTCTTTGCCGTGATGGCGGAAGCACTGGCGGACGGCGCTGTTGCCTGCGGTCTGCCCCGCGCCAAGGCGCAGGCATACGCCGCCCAGACTATGAAGGGCTCCGCCGCGCTGATGCTGGAAAACGGCATTCACCCCGGCGACATGAAGGACGCGGTCTGCTCTCCCGGCGGCACCACCATTCAGGGTGTCCGGACGCTGGAAGCGCAGGGCTTCCGTGCCGCCGCCATGAACGCTGTCATCGCCGCCTATGAAAAAACCATCGGACTGGGTAAATAACAGCAAAAAAGGACCTCTCCTGTTGGAGAGGTCCTTTTTCTTACTTTTTACTGAATCGCCACAGAGGTACTCTTGGGCAACTGCTTTCTCGGCTCCTTGGGAACGGAGATCTGAAGGATACCGTCCTCAAACTTGGCGCTGACTTCATCCGGCTCCACATTCTTGCCCACATAGAAGCTGCGGCTGCAAGCGCCGGCGTAGCGTTCCTGACGGATGTACTTGCCCTTCTTGTCGCTCTCGTTCTTATCCAGACCCTTGGCGGCACTGATGGTCAGGTAGCCCTCCTTCAGCTCCAGATTCACTTCATCCTTCTTGAAGCCCGGCAGATCCACATCCAACTCATAGGAGTCCTCAGTTTCTCTCACATCGGTCTTCATCAGGTTCTTGGCATGCTTGCCATACAGGGGATCCCGACCCTGGGGGACCATCATGGCAAACGGATCGTTAAAGAAATCATCAAACAGGTTTTCACCAAAAATGCTGGGTAACATTAGTCATTCCTCCATTCAAACTCTGCTGTCCTACCGGAGTATCCGGCATGGGGCGGCGCTCTGTTACCTTTTGTATTACAAAATTCAGGAACTCCGAGGGGACTCTTTTTATCCCTCTCTCTTTGTTCGCCTTTATCATAGCACCATTTTTAGCACTGTCAAGAGGAGAGTGCTAATGTTCATAAAAGTACATCAGTTTGTTCACAAAATATACGATTTTTCAGAAAAGCCATCTGTTTTCACCGTTTGAACGCCAATACAAATCCACCAAAGGAACGCCTGACGCCAAAATGACACCATTCTGAGCGGGTCCTGACCCACTTTCGTACTCCTCCAAGATCCGCAAATATCCCGGCGTTTTTCTTCAAAAAACGGGAACCTTTTCCAGATTTTTCAGTCTAAATCTATATCCCGTGATTTAGCCATTCAAAGGAGGAGAAGTCCATGAGAGCATCCAGTTTCAAACGGTTTTTTACGGTCCTGACAATGCTGCTTTGCATATGCTGTCTGACTGCCTGCCACCAGCAGACCTCAGCCAAGCCCGTCATTTACCTCTACCCGGAGGAGGAAACAGAGATCACGGTAAAGCTGGATTATGCCGGCACGCTGACCTGCACATATCCATCCTATGACGATGGCTGGACCGTTACCGCCCATCCGGACGGCACATTAACGGATCAGGCAGGGCAAGCCTATTATTACCTCTATTGGGAAGGTACGGACCATGTAAATTATGATTTTTCCGAGGGCTGGTGTGTTGCCGGAAGCGATACAGCCTCTTTTCTGGAGGATGCCCTGAATCAGCTCGGTCTCACCCGTCGGGAAGCCAATGAATTTATCGTTTACTGGCTGCCGCTGATGCAGGAGAATCCCTATAATCTCATCTCCTTCCAGTCCGACGCCTACACGCAGGCGGCACAGCTGTCCATTGATCCCGCTCCGGATACGCTGCTGCGGGTATTCATGGCATGGAAACCGTTGGACAGTGCCGTGGATGTCCCCGCCCAGACGCTTACCGCGCCGGAACGCAGCGGTTTCACCGTGGTGGAATGGGGCGGCTGCCAGGTCCGGTAACCATCCGCGGCACCTCTCCGATTTTTCATTTGGGATATCATATAAGAATGGGCAGGAACCGGAAGCGGTTCCTGCCTTCTGTCATGCTCCCGGCGGACCGTCTGCGCAGATCCTTTTCAGAAAATAAAGCCGAACGGAAAAATTTTGATAAAAATCACTCCGAACCGCAACCTTTTCTCCCTCCCGTTTGTATTTATGGCAGAACGGTCCGAACCACTGTTCTGAAATCATTTGAAATCGGAAAGGATCATTTCCCATGAACAAAAAGCAGCTGATTGCCCTGACCATGAGCGCCGTGATGGCGCTGTCCCTTGCCGCCTGCGGCAGCGAAAAGCCCGCAGCTTCCAGCCAGTCCAGCTCTTCTGCGGTGTCTGAGGATTCCGGCAGCACCACCCAGATTCCCAATCCCTGGACAGAATACACCGACCTTGCTGAAGCCGTGCAGGCATCCGGCATTCCCCTGTCGGTTCCGGATACCGTAGAGGGCTATCCTCAGCGGTTCATTCAGGCGTTGACCGGCGAGGACGCAACACTGGAGGTCCGGTATCTAAACGACGACGGACAGGAGATCTGCATCCGCAAAACCGACGGAGCTATGGACCCCAGCGGAGATTACAACACCTATGAGCAGGAAAGCTCTTCTGCTGTTGGGGACCGCACGGTCACGCTGAAGGGAAACAGCGGCCGGGTCTCTCTTGCAGTCTGGGCGGAAAACGGATATCATTACTCCATCGGAGCCTATGATGACAGCGGCACTATTTCCGGTATTTCCAGCGAGGAGATGCTGGCTCTGGTGAACGAGGTCGCCTGAGACTTTTTAAGCACAGAAATACACCGCGCCCCGGAAAAGTCTGCCGGGGCACAGAGAAGGAAGGGATATATTTGGAAAGCTGTCTGGCTGTTTCCGGCAGTCTTTCCCTGTGGCGGCGGATCACGGCATTTGTCCGGACTGCTGTTCAGGAGATAACGATGCAGCTTGCCGCGGTAAGGCAAGAGGAGGCTGTCCGGCAGGAGGTCAGCCGGGAGGTATTGAACCGTCAGGCGGAACACATTTTGGACACCTACGGCGACCATATCCTGCGCTATGCCTACACCTACCTCCACAATCAAAGCGACGCGGAGGAGGTTTTACAGGACACGCTGCTGCAATTTCTGAAAACCGCACCGGTATTTGAAAACGCCGCCCACGAAAAGGCATGGCTGCTGCGGGTCGCCGGAAATCTCAGCAAAAGCCGCATTCAATACAATAGCATTCGGAAAACGGACGAATTACAGGAGGAGCTTGCCGCGGAAAACCGGGAGGACCTGTCCTTCCTTTGGGACGCCGTGCGCGCCCTTCCGGACAAATACCGGGAGGTGGTCCACCTGTTTTACTACGAGGGCTACTCCACCCGTGAGATTGCCGCCCTGCTGAACCGCCGGGAGGTGACTGTCCGCTCCGATCTGCACCGGGGCAGGCAGCAGCTGAAAAATATTCTGAAGGAGGCGTACGACTTTGAAGAAACGGTATGACGAGGTAATGGCGCACATCACTGTCACGGATGAAATGCGCCGCCGCATTCTGAAAAACATTGAGACCGCTCCCCTGAGCTCCCGGTCCTCCAAGGTCACCCGCTTCCCGCGGCTGCGGCGGTATCTGCCTGTGGCAGCGTGCTTTGCCGCCGTTTTTCTGGTGGGTGTGCTGTCCATCAAGCCAGTCCGGGCAGGTCCGGTGGAGCCCGGTTCCTCCGGCAGCGGCGTACTTTCTATCCCGGACATTCAGGAGGTCTCCTCACTGTCCGCCCTGTCCGACGCGGTGGGGTTCCCGGTGGAGGATGCCGTACAGCTCCCCTTCCAGGTGCAGGATGTGCATTATACTGCTTACTGGAAAAGCCTGGCGGAGATCACCTACACCGGAGAAACGGACTCCGCCACCTTCCGGATGGAGCAGGGGACAGAGGACGTCTCCGGTGACTACAACAGCTACTCCAATATTACGGAAGCCTCCACAGAAAGCGGCACGTCTGTCACGCTAAAGGGAAATGAGAACGGTTACGTTCTCGCTGTTTGGACGGATGGAACCTATGCATACTCCCTGTCCCTGACCCAGACGCAGCCGGAGGACTGCTGGCTGGAGCTGCTGCGCGCTTTCTAAAATCAGTCCGCTTAAAGCGGTTCACTCGTAAGTAAACTGATCTGGTCACAAGACAGCAAGTAATCTTTATTGCAAACAGAGCCGATAAACCACACGCCTACAGACAGCGGTTTATTGGCTCTGTTCATTTGATCTGCTCCTACTAACAACCTCTCTATGCCATTTCCCCGCCGTTATCTACATGTCTCTCTGTGCCCCACGCAATCACAAAGGTAACAACCTGTGCTAACGGCACCGCCAGCCAAACACCTGTCAGCTTCAACACAGGAGGCAGCAACAGCAGCACCAACAGAGTGCAAACCGGCTCCGCATAGACCAGTATATAGGAAAGCACGGTCTTTTCCGTCGCATAAAGGTAAGACGTTGTAATGCGGACAAACGCTAAAAACAGCAGCGTTGCAAGGAAAAAGGGAAGATACTGGACAACTCCGGTATTGGCTTCCATCGAAGCGCCGAACAGGATACCAACCTTTTCCCTTGCAAAATAAACACCAGCCATACAGACCACTGTGATCACAAAGGCAGTTCCATATGCCAATTTGCGTGTATACCGGACCGAGGTCTGCTCGTTCCTCCCATAATACTGGCTGATAAGCGGCTGGCTGCCGTCACCCACGCCCTGCAGCAGCAAATAAATAATGGATGTGATATAGCCGATGCAGCCGTACACCGCAACAGACCTTTCATTTCCGTAGAGAAGCAGGAATCGGTTCATAAGGAGCATGGTGATGATGGGAGAAAATGTCAGTCCGAAGGGAGAAATTGCTACCTTCAGCACCTGTCTCCAGAGAATACACAGTCCATTGAATGGAGGGAGCAGCCATCTGCATTTCTGAACTGTGAAAAAAATGAGCGAAGCTATCAGTGTTACCGCCTGACCGACCATTGTTGCCAGCGCCGCGCCTGTCATCCACCAGCCAATGACCCACACGAGCGCATAATCCAAAACAATATTGGTCACAAAGCCCAGAATCATAGCGACCATTGCATAGGACGCACCGCCCATGTTTCGGATGAAGGGAACAGATCCCGTGGCAAGCAGTTGAAAAATTGCACCGAGGGCAATGATTCGGACATACTCAATGGAAAGTACAAGAATTTCTCCCCGCGCGCCAAGGAAACGCATAATCGGCTGTTTCAATCCAAAAAGGAACACGGTCACCAGAATGCTCACCAGCAGCATGAGCAGCACTGTGCCAGTGAAACACTCCTGCCGCTTTTTGATTTCCCCCTGTGCGTTCAAAATCGTAAAACGAATGGCTCCTGAAAGACCAATGCCTGTACCGACTGCTCCAACCAAAGCCGAGACAGGGTAGCCCAGTGTAATGGACGCCAAGCCAACATCGCCAAGACTCTGCCCGATAAAAAAACCATCTACAATCGTATAAACACCCGACAGCGCAAAGGCAAGAACGGACGGAATAACATACGAGAAAAAGGTCTTCATATTTGCCGTATTCATAAGATTATTTTCCCATTTCCTTTCCGAAAACAGTCGTAAACAGCTTGATAGCGTTCATCATTTCATGGATACGGTCTGCCCCGATCATTTCGATCACGTCAGCCTCCAGCTCATACAGCGGTGCCAAAATTTCTGAAGAATATGCTTGACCTGCGGGTGTCAGCCTTACGATTTTTTCCCTTCGGTCTCCGCTGCCTGCCAAAAGCTCAAGATATCTTTCTTCTTTCAAGGCGCGAATGACGGTATTAACGGTTTGCTTGGAAAGCCCCGTAAACGCAGCAATGTTCTTCTGGGTAATTCCGTCGTGACCGTCAATCGCGTACAGGACAAAGAGCTGATATGGATTGATGCTCCTCTCCGCAGCCCATGTCGTATAGAGGGCGTTCGCCCGCCCCCACGTCTCCCATATTTTCTTTGCATCTGTCATGTTATTTTCCTCACATTTAGTATTTGTAAATACTATTATAGTAACGATTTGTGAAAAGTCAAGTTAAACCGCAGGCATATTTCGCCCCTAAACGCTCCCCATTCGCAAAATAGAAAAACAGAAAAAGAGTGCTGATTCTGCATATCAGCACTCTTTGGACCCGACTATATTGAACCATTTCAGCCTTGCGCCAAATCTGCATCCAGCTTTCTGACTCCTCCGATATTTTCCAATCCAGTTCTGCACTCTTATGCGCTTCCGGAAATCATTCGCGGCGCAGCAGGCAGCCGCCGCAGTGGCCGGTAAACTCTCCATCCGCAATGGCGGGGACACCGCCTACAAAAACATAGTCCATGCCCTGCGCATACTGCCGCGGCTGGGCATAGGTCCCAGCTTCATGGATGGCGGACGGATCAAACAGGCACAGATCCGCGTCTGCGCCCACCTCAATCCTGCCCTTCTTCCGCAGCCCGAACCGGTCCGCCGGAAGACGTGTCAGCCGCCGCACTGCCTCCGGCAGGGAGAGGGTGCGGATCTGGCGCACATAATGCTCCAGCAGATGCGCCGTCATACCGTACACCCGGGGATGCAGCGTTCCCGTGGTGGGGTAGGTGGCATCCGAGATCACCGCAGCATGAGGGTCCTGCAAAATAGCGGTCAGGTCCTCTTCCGCCGCGATAAAGTCGATCATGGAAACGGTGCAACGCTCCGCCGCCAGCAGGTCAAACAGCGCGTCAAAGGGATCCTTTCCCTGCGCCGCGGCGATCTCCGCCAGCGTCTTTCCCTCCCAGCAGCGGTTCTCCGGCTTCCGCAGACTGGTTGCCACCACGTTTTCAAAGCCCACCAATGCCGTGATATTCTCAAAATCCTGTCCGGTTTCCATCCGGCGGCGCAGCTCCCTCCGGCAGGCGGGAGTCCGCAGCCGTGCTGTCAGCGCCTCCAAGCCTCCAGTCTGCACCTCCGGCGGCAGCACATGAATCAGTTGGGTGGAGCCGGCTGGATAGGGGTATACATCGCAGGTAACGTCCACCCCCTCCTGCCGCGCCGCATCCATCATCCGCAGCATTTCCGGCACGCTGCTGCGCCAATTCCGCCGCCCGATGGCTTTCAGGTGGCTGATCTCCACCGGTGTCCGCAGCCGCCGGGCAACCTGAAGCATCTCCGCCAATGCCTGCACCACACCGTCGCCCTCCTGCCGCATATGCACAGTGACCACTACGCCGGAATCCTTCAACGGTTCCAGCGCCTGCATTAGCTCATCCGTGGAGTAAAAGCACTCCGGCGCATAGCCCAGCCCCAGAGAAACCCCCAGCGCCCCGTCCGACAGGGCGCGCTCCATCAGCGTATGCAGCTGCCGCAGCTGCCCGGCAGAGAGGGGACCGTCCGCGTATCCGGCAACATTGGTCCGCAACGTCCCGCCTCCTACCAGCATTCCGGTATGTATCCGCCGGGGTGCCGCCGCTGCATCCCGAAAATATGCCGCCAGACTGTCCCATTCCGCACCGGAGAGCAGCTCTCCCAAGATCGGTGTCAGATACTGGATTGTCTCCATCCGGTACGCCGGATCCAGCGGGGCGGCAGAAAGACCGCAGTTGCCATTGATGACGCTGGTCAGCCCCTGCTTCAGCTCCGCCTTTCCGTAATCCGGACGAAACAGCGCCCCATCGCCGTGGCGGTGAATGTCCAGAAAACCCGGTGTCAGCGTTCTGCCGTTGGCAGCAATCCGGTTGTGGGCTGGGCGGTCCGCCAGCCGTCCTACTGCTGTGATCGTACCGCCCTGCACGCCTACGTCACCGCGGAATGCCTCTGCCCCGCTGCCGTCTAAAATTTCCGCATCTGTGATAAGATAATCCAGCATGATCCGTTTTCCTTTCCTCGCAGGAGTTTTTTCTGTCCGCCCCTACTGTAGCACGGCAGAGAAGGGTTTGCAATGCGGATATTCCGGATGCCGAGCGCCCGGAGTATCTGGAAAAATCAGGATATTCCATGAGTGAGTTCTTTCTTGACAGGCTTCTGGGGGAACAGTATAATTGATGGCAGTGACCACAAAAGAACCCAATTTCTTTGTAAACATAGACAGAAAGGAAGAACACACCATGATCTACTCCGCAGAAGTTGAGCATATGTGTCCCGTGGCAAAGGGTGCGTATCATGGTCCCGCTCCCATTCCGGAAGAGGGAAAATGGGTGCAGGCAAAGGAGATCGGCGATATCTCCGGACTGACCCACGGCATTGGCTGGTGTGCCCCGCAGCAGGGCGCCTGCAAGCTGACGCTGAACGTTAAAAACGGCATCATCGAAGAGGCGCTGGTGGAAACCATCGGCTGCTCCGGCATGACCCACTCCGCCGCAATGGCGTCTGAGATCCTGGTGGGCAAAACCATTCTGGAGGCGCTGAACACCGATCTGGTATGCGACGCCATCAACACCGCCATGCGGGAGCTGTTTTTGCAGATCGTCTACGGTCGCACCCAGACGGCGTTTTCCGAGGGCGGTCTGCCCATCGGCGCTTCTCTGGAGGATCTGGGCAAGGGTCTGCGTTCTCAGGTAGGCACCATGATGGCAACCAAGGCAAAGGGTCCCCGCTATCTGGAAATGGCAGAGGGCTATGTCACCCGTGTGGCGCTGAACCGTGACCGCGAGATCGTGGGCTACGAATTTGTGAACCTGGGCAAGATGATGGAGAGCATCAAAAAGGGCGTGGATGCCAACGAGGCTCTGGAAAAAGCCAAGGGACACTACGGTCAGTTTGACAACGCCGCCGAGTATATTGACCCCCGGCAGAACTGAGAAAGGAAGGAATTGACATCATGGCTCTGTTTGAAAGCTACGAGAGAAGAATCGATAAGATCAATTCCGTTCTGGCCCAGTACGGAATTTCCAGCGTGGAGGAGTGCCGGGAAATCTGCAAGGCTGCCGGCTTCGACCCCTATGACATCGTCAAGGGCATTCAGCCCATCTGCTTTGAAAATGCCTGCTGGGCATACTGTGTGGGTGCTGCCATCGCCCTGAAAAAGGGCGTGAAAACCGCCGCTGAGGCTGCGGAAGCCATCGGCATCGGCTTGCAGTCTTTCTGCATTCCCGGCTCCGTGGCAGAGGACCGCAAGGTCGGTCTGGGACACGGCAATCTGGGTGCCATGCTGTTGCGGGATGAAACCAAGTGCTTTGCCTTCCTGGCAGGTCATGAATCCTTCGCCGCCGCCGAGGGCGCCATCGGTATCGTCCGCAACGCCAACAAGGCACGCAGGGAGCCTCTGCGGGTCATCCTCAACGGTCTGGGCAAGGACGCCGCCCAGATCATCAGCCGCATCAATGGCTTCACCTATGTACAGACCCAGTTTGACTACTATACCGGCGAGCTGAAAATCGTCCGTGAGATCCGCTATTCCGAGGGTGAGCGTGCCGATGTCCGCTGCTTCGGCGCGGACGATGTCCGGGAGGGCGTCGCCATCATGCACCACGAGGGTGTGGATGTATCTATCACTGGCAACTCCACCAACCCCACCCGGTTCCAGCACCCGGTGGCTGGCACCTATAAAAAGGAGTGCATTGAGCAGGGCAAGAAATACTTCTCTGTGGCATCCGGCGGCGGTACAGGACGCACCCTGCATCCGGACAACATGGCGGCAGGTCCCGCTTCCTACGGCATGACCGATACCATGGGACGGATGCACTCTGACGCCCAGTTTGCAGGCTCCTCTTCCGTACCTGCCCATGTGGAAATGATGGGCTTCCTGGGTATGGGCAACAACCCCATGGTCGGCGCCACCGTAGCTGTGGCTGTTGCCGTGGCTGAGAGCAAGAAGTAATAGAAAACTGCTGAAAACAGCAAAAGCAAGAACTTTTTTGGTGTAAATAAAAACACCCGTTTCACGAAGAAACGGGTGTTTTTATCGTTCTGTCAACCAAATTTTCAGAGCGTGTCCAAAAGCCTGGCTCCTGCCTCTTCTATCGGGCATAGTTGCATGTGTGCCATGAGAAGACGAAAACTGTTGCGGTCAAATTAAGAACGACGAAACTGAAAGAAGCCGCCAAGAAGATTAGGTACGTCATTTGGGTAAGTAAAATTGGAAAATAAAATATAGGCGTACAGCAAAACCTGTTATGAATCACGGTTCATTTAAAGATTTTGCAATTGTATTCATTGCATTTCTAAAAGATAAATACTATCCCTATACAGTCTATTTCTACCGTTATGCTTGGTACTGTCAAAATTTTGTTTAAAACTTCTTTCATTCAGTATGCAGAGTAAAAAAGGGAACCAAGACCAGTGATCGTTCCACTACTTCATACACAAATACATCCGGGGCAAATGCGTCAAAATCCTCATAACTATAAGAATTTGCTTTCCGCATCCATACCTCATCAAACTGACTTCCGATATATGGTGCCATAGCTGATGCAAAAGAATCACGATAAATATAAACACGTCGAGGATCCGCACCCTGTGCCGTATAGCTTATTACCTCGTTGAAATCATAAGCTGTATTTTGCATATTGTGTACATCGTATCCTGTGACTGTATATTCAAAGTCGTACTTCCGCATGCAGTCCGTTAAATTCAGCATACCAGCAAGATCTCCTGCTGTTTGATCTCCTTTCCGAATGGTAATTCCGTTAGATGTTATATCCGGAAAATCCACACCTAATTCTTTCAACAGCGCGCAGGTTCCGACATAACCACCTATTGCATTCCAGTGTGTATCTGTTTTTTGATAAAGATTTTCCTGTAAAACTGCCTTCTTTTGCATAATTTCCTCATACGGATATACAACTCGAACGCTCGTATGCTGTCGTAGGTATTGAATTACTTGCAATACACGGTAATTTTCTGCAGGATTTCCATAACAATCCGGCATATTTTCACTGTAAATGCGCTCCTTATTCGGTGCAATGAACAAAACAAATTCTATACCACGAGCAGCAAGTTCCTGCTGTACTGATTCGCACTGCTGAGAAAAATATTCCAGTTCTGGTTGGGTAAATAAGTCGTCCCCCAAATAGCTATCAAGATCGCTACCATCCGCCGGGTCGTTATAAAACAGCCAATGATTTTTACCAATAATTACTCGATCATCCGAAGCACGTCCAAATAAATCTAATTCTAATGTAGAGTTTAATGTAATCAATTGGCTGCGAAATGGCAAATTATCATTAAAATAATCTTCAAAATCTTTAGCAAATGTTTTATAGGTCTGTAATTTTAAAGTCGGCATTGTTGCCATTGTACGATTTTCATAGTTTGTCGTTTCTAACAGTGATGAGGCAAAAAACCATAATAACCACAAAAAACAAATCAATACAAAGAAAGTTATAAGTAGGATTCGCTTTCCCCATAATCTATTTTTCATCATATTTCACCTTCAAAATTGGAAGTAAATGAACGGGCTATATGTATTACTTGCCGTTGATGCCAGACACAAAACCAACAAGAATGCGCACCAAACTGCTTCTAACGCAGATTCTGTCCAAAGCTCTTTAAGTTTTTTAGGTACGCACTTTTGTAAAATTCCCATACCAAACACTGCACATATACCAATAAACCAAGTTCTTTTATCCGCAAATTTCCACAGTGGGATTGTTGTGATTCGATATCGCCACGGCATCATCATTCTAACCAAATAGCGTACTGCCTCCATAGTATGACTTGAACGAAAAAGAACCCATCCTGCATTTACCACAAAAAAACAATAGATTCTTCCAAACACTCTATGCCGGTCAAGATACTTTTTTAGACCCAATCGCTCCACTAACTGAAAAGTGCCATGATAAAGTCCCCATAAAATAAAAGAGATATCCGCACCATGCCAAAGTCCTGTTAGGAAAAATACAATAATTAGATTTACAAATGTACGTCGTTCACCTTTACGGTTTCCTCCAAGCGGAATATATACATACTCTCGAAACCAGGACCCCAGCGAGATATGCCAACGACGCCAAAATTCTGCAATAGAAGCAGAGATATATGGATAGTTAAAATTTTCCTGAATAGAGAATCCGAACATCTTTCCTAAACCAATAGCCATATCAGAATAACCAGAAAAGTCATAATAGATTTGAAGAGTATAGGCAAGTGCACCAATCCATGCCGTTCGAGGGTCTAACTCTTCTAATGAAAAACTATAGACTGTATCCGCACATAAGCCTAATATGTTGGCAATCAGTATTTTCTTAGCCAATCCGTAAATAAAACGTCTGAATCCAAGTGCTACATTATCCCATGTAATCTGTCGGTTTTCAATCTGTTTATTGATGTCACGATACTTAACAATTGGACCTGCAATTAACTGCGGGAAAAAAGCAATGTATAATGCTACATTTATTATATTTTTTGACGCTTTTGTATCACCACGATAAACATCAATAATATAAGAAATCGCCTGAAATGTAAAAAATGAAATCCCAATTGGCAGAGTAATCTGTGGAACCGGAATGACTTCTCTACCACACGCCGAATTTAACGTACTAACTAAAAATCCTGCATATTTATAGTGTATTAGAAAAGATAAATCTACCACGATACCTACTGCAAAAAGCCATTTTTTGCGCTTATCACCTGCTGCAAATCCATCAATCGTTACTCCAACAAACCAATTAAATGCAATAGAAAATATCATCAGGAAAACCAAAACTGGTTCACCCCATGCATAAAAAATCAAACTTGCAATCAAAAGGAGTGCATTGGAATACTGAGGTCGAATCAAATAATTTGTTATAAATGTTGCAGGAAGAAAGAGTAATAAGAAGATTGCCGAGCTAAAAACCATGCTGTTGTTACCTTTCCTTTCCACATACTATTAGTATAACTATGTCGAGGAAATTTTTCACCGGTACGGTCTATCCTCTCCCATGCATAATAGAAATTCACAAGTCTATCCTTATCAAAGTCAGTCTATACCATAAAAAATCAGTTAGCTTAAGTCCTAATCAATTTTCTTCCAATTTTTTTCAACAGCACTATAAATCCTTCATTTTTTAAAATCCAAAACGCTCTTTGATAGATTTTTTTTTGCCCGCCTGGTGTTTTAATCCGTATCAAATCTTCATAAAAATTATTCGATTTGGAAAAAGGATTTTCCTCCATAAACATTACATCATAGTTACTACGATATCCACTGCGCACCGAATTTTTTACTTTTTCCCCAGATGTAAAACACCCATAACTCCACTCCGTTTCACTAATACGGTCTGCGTTATTCTTATCATGAATTTCCTTATATTCGGCATACAATTCCTTGAAGGGGTGTTTCCCCTGAGGCAGCCATTCTCTCATACATTTTTCTGCGGTAGCCCCCAGTCCTGAAAAATGAATAAACCTTAGAGGATATCCTTCAACATAACATCCGTTCTGCTTTTTTTCCATATTGCAGTTTAACAAAGACCATGGAGCTAAATCATATCCGTTATGTTTAAATATTTTGACGTCAAAAAAACACGGAGCTAAGTCAAACCACTTCTGATCGGTAAAAATGCCATTCTGGATATCATCATAACAAAATAAGTATAATCTTTCAGCCCACCAGTCAATACATTTTCTTCCTTCATCGCTGCGTGAAATTCCGAGGAACCCTAAATTATAGACACCATGAGCGGTACTGGAAAGTTCCATGTCAATATTTCCCGGTTTTAGTAAATGTGGACAAAGTACAATCGAATATTTATTTAGTTCTTCTCTAAGTTCTGCAAAATCGCTATATACATAAACATCAGGGTCCAAATAAACAAATTTATCTTCATCCCGGTAACGGTCCATTAAATAACGGAAAAATTGTCCTTTTACAGCTGTAGATGCCTCCACAATAGTATGCTTAAATATAAATCGGTCAAAATTTCCCTCCCATGCATCTTTAGCTAATATAATTTCGTCAAAACATTCATCTGGTATTCTACTATCAACCTCTCTTTCAACTAAGCAAAGAATCATTTTTGCATCCGGAATATTCTTTTTAACCGACTGTGCCAATGTTCGTGCTTTATGTACATAATTCGCACAAATAGATGTAAATATAATCATATACGTCCCTTAATCCATTAATAATTTCTTTATCAGGTTTTTTAAAATCGGTAATCTTTTCAAATTTTCTAAGACTCCTAAACTTTTCTGATACGCCCTGTTTATAAAAATTTGCTCGATTAATGCATTCCTTAGAATAATTGCATACTCATCACGATATTGATCGTATAACTTTGGATGATTCTGATAAATCATTTGATATGTCTGTTGAACAACCACAACATCTTCTTGAAATCGAGATGTACGTGATTTAGGTTTGATTCGATAATGAAACAGGATTTCTGGCAATTGATAAATTTCCTTCCCGAGTTCCAGAATGGACAACCAAAAATCATAGTCTTCCATTCCATCTTTCATAGTTGTCCGAAAGCCGCCAACTGTTATCCAATCAGTTTTTCGAAACAAAGCAGTTACAAATACAATATTATCCAGGAGCATTTTACTATGGTTATAATCAGGAAGTTCCCAAACACCCGTTTGCTCTCCAAACAAATCCGCGTGACAATACACAACGCCGATGTTCTCATTTGTTTCAAGAACATTTACAGCTTGTTCAATATAAGTCGGTTCTATTTTATCATCTGAGTCTAAAGGCAAAATATATTCACCATCAGCATTTTCAATACCATAATTTCTTGCACCAGCTGGGCGTAAATGATTAGTCCTAAGTAATTTTATGTAGCTTTTATTCAAATTCGCCAGTACCTGCACTGTCTGGGGATCATCTGAACCATCATCAATGATAATCAGTTCAAAATTTCGATACGTCTGCTGCTCCAATGACTGTATTGCCTCCATAATATACTTTCCATCATTGAAGCACGGCATTATCACGCTCACTTTATGTTGATTCATATAATCCCTGTTACCTCTCCATATTATTTTTTTTATGTCTTTCTGGCAATTTATTCAATTTATATTTTGCCCAATTTAGTATACTTCCTGTTATCAATTCGAACTGTTCTTGTAAGAACTGAGATTTTGCTTTCTCTTCATCAAGGAGCTGTTGATACCGATTAACTTTGCCATCTAATATGTTATTTTCCTCATACAAGCCCGCAATTTTACTTTTAAACGCCTTAATAATTCGATAATTTTTTTCTAATTCGGCACGAACAGAGTCAAGTTGAATACTTAACTCCTTATTTCTTTCTTCTGATACCTTGATGGCTTTTCGGTTTTGTTCTATTTTTCCACTTAATAAATTATTTTGTTGGTCTAACCATGCATTTTTTTCTAATGCACTATTCCGTTCTTGATTCAACCTATCACTCAGCTCATATGCTTTCCTTGTCATTTCTATTTCGTTTTGAATTTTATCCTGTTTTTCTTTTAAACTGCGTAGCACTTCGTCCGCAATTTTGCTGCCTATCGGTTCTAATATTGGGATACAGTTCCACTCAATACGAAATTTTTTATACTTTCCCGTTAGCAAATAGTTAATTTCAAATGAGGCAGTTCTATGGAAAAGTATGCTATTTTCCCCCATCTCTACTCCCGTTGTCCAATTATAGTTAACTGGCACACTTATATTTTCTGTAATCAATTTTGCATTCAAACCTGTGATCAACGCATCTCCTGAATATGGAACAAAACGAACACTCTGCACGTTTTCATATTTCTCTAAATCTACTTCCATCGAACAGTTTTCAAATGATACTTCTTTTTCCACTAAATTTTTTGACAATCCATTTATCAGGATCTTAGCCTTATACATATCATCGCGCTGACAGGGGGGAATATTTTCTTCTGCTTCTCCAGTTTTATTTATGGACACCGTTAACAAATATTGATACGCTATCCCATATTCACGTTTTTTTAGCAAATATGCTTGCATTTCAGATACATCAGTATAGCTTACTGGTATTTCCGTATCTGAAATAGCTTTTTCGACTACCTCCCATTTATCTATTCTAAGTGATAGATTTTTTAACATTTCATGCAAAGTTTTATATGTGAAAAAATGTATATGCGTATTATCCAGCAAGCCTAACTCCGTATAAGGAAAATTATCGTTTAATAGTTGTACTAATACAGCATTATGTGCTAAATTCGGAACTGATAAAAGTATTTTTCCGTCTTCCTTTAGACATTTTTTCGCAGTACTTAGCGTAATCTCTGGGAATCTTAGATGTTCCAATACGTCAAGAATAATTATATAGTCGTACTTCTCATCCTTTATATATTCGTACCACACTCTATCATCCAAATTCCCTGCCATGCCGACTACTGAAATATTGGCATATTTTGATGCTTTCCTACCCATCTCTGCATCAATTTCTACTATATCTACCTTGCATTGCTTATCTTCTTTCAAGTGTCTGGCCAATGCTCCATTCGATGCTCCTAATTCTAAGACATGTGTTTTCTCTATTACATTTTCAAATGCCCATTCATTTGTCCTATTCTTATCAATTTCATAGCCGAAATCATACTTACTCATACTCTTCCTCACGTTCGTATATAGAGACATCCGCATCTAAGTGCAAAATCCCATCATTGTTCCCTACGTTAGTAATTTGAATATATAGTACTCCATACAGCCATGTTAAAACCTTAAAGTTTGTTTCATCCCCTTCAGATACCGCAACACCAATCACATAGTCGCCATTCACTATCTTTGGCATTTCAAACTCAAAATCGATACGGTTTAAACTCCCTGCATTGACATGAAAAGGCTGTTCCTTTCCAGAGCTAATACTATTACAATTTATGACCCAAAGTCCTTTTACTGTTTCCATAACGAATCCAGCAATACAGTGCTGAATTTCAATTTCAGATTTAAAAATAATTGAAAGTACATATTTTTTCTCAGCTTCACAAGCGGCTACTCGTTTTCCGAAACAGTCTGTAACAAAAGCTGAAAGTATCTCTACTTCATTATTTAGTATACTTTCATTTGTATATTGTATCTTTGGAAAATTCTCTAAATCAAATGTCCGTCTCTGCTTTTCCTGTATTACTTCCCTATCATGTATTTCGTGATCATACTCAATGTTACGTTTTCTTAAAATATGATTTAAATATTCATTGCAAACTTCAACGCTTTCACCTATCATTTTGCAATTACCATTATCTAACCACAAAACCCTTGAACATAGTTGTTTAACTGTTCCAATATCATGAGACACAAATAGTATTGTGATTCCTTTAGAACGTAATTCCTCAAATTTTCTATAACACTTGTTCTGGAAAAATACATCACCAACTGATAATGCCTCATCGACTATCAAAATATCTGGTTCAATACTTATCGCTACTGCAAATGCAAGTCTTGCAAACATACCACTAGAGTATGTTCTAACTGGTTGGTTTATAAATTCCCCAATATCTGCAAATTCAATAATAGCTTGAATTTTGGAATCCATCTCTTGTCGGCTAAATCCCATCATTGTTCCATTCAAATAAATATTCTCGATACCAGTATAATTTCTATTAAATCCTGCCCCAAGTTCCAATAGTGCAGATATACGCCCATTTACTTCAACTGTACCATTACTTGGATTTGCTACTCCTGTTATAATTTTCAATAATGTGGACTTTCCTGCCCCATTGGTTCCAATTACACCAAAAGTTTCTCCTTTATCTACGCTAAAAGAAATGTCGTTTAAAGCAATGTATTCACTATGATGACTTTTCCCACGAAAATCAAACATTTCTCTAATTCGATCAGATGAAGTATCGTAAATATTGTACTTCTTTGTCACATGTTCTACTTTGATTAAAGCACACTTTGTTGATTGCATATATTTCTCCAACGTATTTCTTAAAGTACATCATCAAACTGTTGTTTTGACTTTCTAAAAACTTTTGTCCCAATAATCCAAACAAAAATTGTAAGCAACCAAAAGTAAACCATCCCACCCATATCTTTATAAAATGGAACTCCATATACAAAGCAATTACGATATCCTGTGCAAATATAAAACATAGGATTTAATCGCATAAAGCGCATTGCTGTATCTGTAAGTGATGATGGGTCCCAAAAAATAGGGGTTGCCCAAAATCCTGTTTGCAGTATAATTGCTACCAAGTTTCCTACATCTGTTACAAAAGGTGTTATGCCAGCTGTTAAAAATCCTAATCCAAGCGTTAATGTAGATATACAGATAAAGTAATAAATACATTGTAAATTATATAAGTTCGGATATCGTCCATAACACAAATTCACAACAACAATAAATCCTATAAAAAAGACATGTATTATGGCATTAGACAGTACTTTTATCATAGGTATAATTTCCACGGAGAAATTCACCTTTTTAACTAAATAACTATATTCAATCACACTATTAGCCGACTGACTGAATGCCTCTTGAAAATAATTCCAAATAAGGAATGCCGGCATATACCAAACTATAAATGGAATATCTCCATTTAGATTTGCAGTTTTAAAACCTAATTGAAAAACACCCCATATAACTATCATATTTACCAATGGTTGTAATATTGTCCACGCTGCACCCAACACAGATGATGAGAACCGTGCTCTAACATCATTTAATGCTAATTCCCATAACACTCTTCTCTGCTTTATTCCAATTCTCACTATATTCAAAGTCTTCCCTCTCTTACCTAAACAGACTTAATGATATTTATATATTTTTAAATTTTTATTTTACATTCATACCGTGACAATGCATCTTTCCAATCCGGTAAATTAAAAAAACCTGATTGCTTCAATTTACCTTTACTCATCCGGGAATTTAACGGACGCGTGGCTTTGGTAGGATACTCGCTGGTTGGAATCGGGTGTACGGTCACTGCCTTTCCAGCCAACTCAAAAATACTCTCCGCAAATTCTGCCCATGAGCAGGTTCCTTCATTGGTGGCATGGTAAACACCGTATTTCTCGGTCTGCACCATATCGCACAGCAGCGGCGCCAGATCCGCTGTGTAGGTCGGACTTCCAATCTGGTCACACACCACATTCAGCTCCGTTTTGGTCTCTGCCAAACGGAGCATTGTTTTTACAAAATTATTTCCATTTTTCCCAAACACCCAAGAGATCCGAACGATAAAGTACCGGTCCAGCAAACTCTGTACCGCCAGTTCTCCAGCCAATTTGCTTCTGCCGTAGGTGTTTACCGGTCCCACCGGGTCCGCCGGTTCGTAGAACCGCTCCCCCGTTCCGGGGAATACATAGTCCGTGGAGATATACAGCATTTTTGCATGGATCCTCCGGCAGGCAGCCGCGAGGTTTTTTGTGCCCTCTGCATTGACCGCCCAGCACTGCTCTGGTTCGTCCTCCGCCTGATCTACCTTTGTATAAGCAGCGCAGTGAATCACCGCATCCGGACGAAGTTCCTGAAGCATCTGTTCCACCGCTACTGAATCTGTTATATCCAGTTCTCTGGAAGACGTGCCGATATAGTCCACCTTACGCCGTTTTAATTCCTCACATACGTCATAACCCAGTTGACCACTGGCACCAGTTACTAAAATTTTCATCGTATCCTCTTTACATACTTGTTCTTTTTCGTATTCGGATAATCCATTGGAAAGCCCAATTTGGCAAATAGGGTGCCACAATTTCAAACAGCGTTGTCAACGGTCCGAATCGGTATAATCTGCAAATGGTAAATAGTCTGCCCTGATGATTCCAGTGCTGCTTTCTCGCTTTTGCCCACTTCAGTCCGTCTTGAAGTTTTCCTGCGGTCATTTCATCTGTTCCGCTTATGTGGTCATTTAACCATTCCATTCTCTGAATGGTGCCAATGATACGAATCTGATAATAACTCTTCTTATCTGTAACGCCAGCCAGTATACCTGTCTGGTTTCCTCCATGAATCCGATACCGAATCAGGGGTACCTGCAGCGATAATATTTTTCCGTACCGGGCAGCGCATAAAGCAATATATTGGTCATGAACCAGATAGGGGCAGAAAGGAACAGCTTCTTTTGCCAGTCGGGACTTCACCAGCATTGTGCATCCAGTTACAAAATTACGAAACAGCAGATCCTTTGCAAGACCTGTTCCCGATTGAAATTTTTGATGGCGCACCGCATTGATATGGTCCGCGACCTGTTTTCCCTCCCCGTCAATGACATACATATCCGAGCAAACCAGCAGCGCGCCGCTTTTACTGATCTCTTCTTCCAAAACGGTCAGCTTTTCCGGCAGCCAGATATCATCCTGATCGCAATAGGCGAAGTATGCCCCCTCCGCCTCCTGCGTCAACTGCTGAAAGGTCAGGTTGGAACCAAGGTTTCTTTCATTTCTGGTCATCATATAAGGGAAATTGGTAATACATTCCCTGACGCATTGCTGAATATCCCCATACGGCACGGTTGGGGAACAGTCGTCCCGGACATACAGCATCAGATTCGGATAGGTCTGTGCATTCAAGCTCAGCAGCTGCTCCCGCAGCCAGTCCATTCTTGGGTCATATACCGCCATCAAAATGGCAATGCGGGGTTTACCGGTTTCCGTACATCCGCTCATAGTAATTCTGGTACTCTCCGTTGATGATATTCTCCCACCACTCCCGGTTATCCAAATACCACTGGATGGTCTTTTTGATGCCGTCCGCGAACCTGGTCTCCGGCAGCCAGCCCAGTTCTCTGTGGATCTTCGTTGGGTCGATGGCATAGCGCATATCGTGTCCCTTGCGGTCCGTGACATGGGTGATCAGGCTCTCCGGCTTACCCAACTCCCTGCAGATCAGCTTTACAATGTCAATGTTCCGCATCTCGTTGTGTCCGCCCACATTGTAGACCTCACCCACGCGTCCCTTCCGGACGATCAGGTCAATGGCGCGGCAGTGATCCTCCACATACAGCCAATCCCGCACGTTCAATCCCTCGCCATATACAGGCAGCGGCTTATCCGCCAAGGCGTTGGCGATCATCAGGGGAATCAGCTTCTCCGGGAAGTGATACGGTCCATAGTTGTTAGAGCAGCGGGAAACCGTGACCGGCAAGCCGTAGGTACGGTGGTACGCCAGCACCAGCAGGTCCGCTCCCGCCTTGGAGCTGCTGTAAGGAGAGCTGGTGTGAATGGGCGTCTCCTCGGTAAAAAACAGGTCCGGGCGGTCCAGAGGCAAATCTCCATAAACCTCGTCCGTGGAAACCTGATGATACCGCTGAATCCCGTATTTCCGGCAGGCATCCATCATCACCGCGGTCCCTAAAATGTTTGTCTGGAGGAACACCTCCGGATTTTCAATGGAACGGTCTACATGGCTCTCTGCCGCGAAGTTGATGACCACATCCGGATGCTCCTCTTCAAACAGCCGGTACACTGCCTCCCGGTCGCAGATATTGATCCTGCAAAACCGGAAATTGGGATGCTCCATTGCCACTTTCAGGGTAGAGAGATTGCCCGCATAGGTCAGGCAGTCCACGCAGACCACCCGGTCCTCCGGGTGGTTTTTCAGCATATAGTAAATGAAATTGCCGCCGATGAAGCCGGCGCCGCCTGTTACGATCACTGTCATCTGTCTCTCTCCTTAAAACCCTGTTACAGCGTCTTTCAGCCAGGGATTGTTCTCGTCCTTCTGGCTGAGAATAGGATGCTCCACGCCCCAATCCACCGCCAGCTCTGGATCGTTCCAGCGAATACCGCCATCTGCCTCGGGCGCATAGTAGTTATCTGCCTTGTAGAGAAATTCCACATGGTCCGTCAGGGTCACAAAGCCGTGACCAAAGCCCCGGGGAATCAGCAGCTGACGCTTGTTTTCTTCCGTCAGCTCTACTGCCACCCACTGCTTATAGGTCGGACTGCTGGGGCGCAAGTCCACCGCCACATCCAGCACGCCTCCGCGTACGCAGCGCACCAGCTTCGCCTGTGCCTTTTCACCCCGCTGGAAGTGGATGCCGCGCAGCGTTCCTTTTACAGTGGACAGGGAGTGGTTGTCCTGCACAAAATCGTAAAAAAGTCCTGCCTTTTCAAATTCCCGCCTGGAATAGCTCTCCATGAAAAAGCCGCGGTGGTCGCCGAATACCTTCGGCTCCACAATTACAACGCCGTCGATCTTTGTTTTGATAAAGTCCATGCCGCACCTCAATACATATACTTCCCCTGCGCCACATTCCGCAGATGCTTGCCGTAAGGAGATTTTCCATACAGGTCCGCCGACTCCTCCAGCTTTTCCTTCGTGATCCAGCCATTGCGGAAAGCAATTTCCTCCGGAGCGGAGATCTGCACGCCCTCCCGGGTCTCAATGACCCGGACAAACTCCGATGCCTCCGACAGAGAGTCCACCGTTCCGGTATCCAGCCAGGCATAGCCGCGTCCCAGTGTAATGACGTTCAGACTGCCCTCCTCCAGATAGATCCGGTTCAAATCGGTAATCTCCAATTCTCCCCGGGCGGAGGGCTTCAGTGCCTTTGCCCGCTGGCAAACCTTTTTATCATAAAAATACAGTCCGGTAATGGCATAGTTGCTCTTTGGTTCAGCGGGTTTTTCCTCCACAGAGACCGCCCTTCCGTTTTCATCGAACTCTACCACACCAAAGCGCTCCGGATCGTCCACATAATAGCCGAATACCGTTGCACCGCTCTCCTGTGCCACTGCCTGCTTCAGATGCTGCGTCACTCCCGCGCCGTAAAAGATGTTGTCACCCAAAATCATGGCGCAGCGGTCATCGCCAACAAATTCCTCGCCCAGAATAAACGCCTGCGCCAGACCATCCGGAGAGGGCTGAACCTTGTAGAAAAGCCGAATACCAAACTGGCTGCCATCTCCCAGCAGCCGTTCAAAATTGGGCAGGTCATGCGGTGTGGAAATGATGAGAATATCCCGGATCCCCGCCAGCATCAGTGTGGACAGCGGATAATAGATCATGGGCTTGTCGTAAATGGGAAGCAGCTGCTTGGAGGTGACCATCGTCAGCGGGTACAGTCTCGTTCCGCTGCCGCCAGCCAGAATAATACCTTTCATGCTATGTAGTCCCTTTCTGATATGTCATTGCTGTTTTATGTTGTCTCTCCCGGGAAAAGCGCTTTCAGGATCTCCCGCACCCGAATGGCAAATACCCTTTCTGAGAAGTAAGTGTCGTAAAAGGCGCGGACCTGCTCTCTCCGGCTTTGCAGAATCTGAAGCTTTGCGCCGGACAGTCTGGTCTCCGGCGAATAGTTGATGCCAATGGGATGCTGCTCAATGAAATCCCAGGTGTCTCCCTGAATATTGTTGATGACCGGCAGCGATGCGGCAAAATAGTCCATGCTTTTCATGGTCAAGCCTACATAGACGCTGCTCTTCATAATGTTCAGTCCCGCGTGGCAGCGGTCAAAAATTGCCTGCTTCTTTTTTGGGTCGTAGATGATCCCGTGAAAAACCACTTCCGCCCCGGCATCTCGCGCCGTTTCGCACAATTCCTCCCGTTTTTCGCCGTCTCCAATAATGTGCAGCTCTACCGGCAAATCAAATTTCCGGATGATCTCTCCAATGCAGGGAATATCAATGATGTTATTGATAGACCCCAGATAGCACAGGGCAATCTTATCCTTCGGCGGTGTATTCACGAAGCGGTATAGCTGGAAATCCCGTGCCAGATACAGTGTCTGCAGTTTTTCTCTGGGGCAGCTCTTCTCCAGCGTCTCCCAGAACAGGCTGCACTCTGTGACCACCATATCCGCCTCGTTTACATACCGGTCCCGCAGATCACGCCATGCAGTAAACGGCGGCAAATCTTTAAAACGGGTAATGGGCATACTCTCCGGCCACATGTCAATAAAGTCCAGAACCAGCTTTTTATCCGGGTGCTTCTTCTTGTAAACCGCCGCCCGCTTCACAAGGGAATTGGGCGGGACCAGCACCCACAGCAATTCCGGTTCCTTCTCCGCCGCACAGGCAAGGGCGGCTTTTGCGAATGCGGCATGGGAACGCAGTCTGGCAACTGACAGATTTTTATAATATGGACGAGCCTTCACCAGCTCAAAGTCTGGCGGACATTCCGTCCGCAGGCACTTTTTCATGTGCCGGAAGTTCGAGGTCACCACCGATACCAGGTGTCCTTCCGCCTCCAGCGTCCGCTTCAGCAGCTCTACCCGGTGTTCGTAAGTGTCAAAACAGTTGACGATCGTAATATTCAAGCCTGTGTCCTCATTTCTGCTCTGTTCGCCGGATGGATTCTGCAAAGGAACATACCCGGTAGTTCTCCGGATATTGGCTCAGCTCCTGTGCATATGCAAGATTTCCAAACACCTTGGTCACCAGCCCGGAGCCATGCTCCGCCAGCTGCAGCATGGGTTGAAATCCCTTTACCAGCCAAAGCCTGTGACTGTGTGCCTTCGCAATTTCTCTTACCATCTCTGACGTACATACATATTCCCCGTTCTGCGGGTAAAACGTGCCGGATTCCCAGTTCTTTATCACCAGACGGAGAAACTCACATAGATTTTCCACATACAGCATGGACCGTTGGTTCCGGATCATTGGAAACACAGGAAGCCGGACCGCTGCTTTTGCCAGCCGCGGATAATTTCCCCTGCTGCCCGGTCCATAAACCATCGGCAGACGGAGAATGGCAACGTGAAAGTCCGGAGAATCCAGCGGACGCAGCCGCAGCTCTGCCTGCAGCTTACTGTCTCCGTAACAGCTTTGGGGAGCGGGCGGAGTTTCCGCCGTGATGATCTTCGCCTTTCCGATTGGCGCGCTGTCCCCGTAAATGATGGCGCTGCTCAGATAAAGAAATTGCCCCGCACCATCCGCCTTTGCTTTTTCAGCGGTCTCCACTGTCAGCTCCGTATTGACCTGATAGTAAAGGCGCTCCCGTTCCCGGCTGATTTTTCCCCGGTCCGCATGGGCGATTCCAGCAGCGTGAAGCACTGTGTCATAGTGGGAAAAGCATATCTCCCGCCACTGTTCATCCCGCAGGCTGACCGTATCTATCTGCCAATCCGGCTGGCGGGACGCCATATATGTCTGAAAGGAAGTGCCGATATAGCTGTGAACTCCGGTGATCAAGATCCTCATACGTTGGTCTTTTCCTTTTTTCCGTCCTGTGCGCCCTCTACGACTCCTTCATGCCGGAGGACCTTGCCAATAGTGCCGAAAAAGCACCTGCAGTCAAAAGCAAAGCTCATATGCTGGACATACTCTCCATCCAGACGGGCTTTTTCTTCCAGTGTTAGTTCATCCCGTCCGTTGATCTGCGCCCACCCGGTCAAGCCCGGGCGGACGTCATTGGCGCCGTATGTATCCCGCAGGGCGATCAGGTCCTCCTGGTTCCACAGTGCTGGGCGGGGACCAATGATAGACATATCACCCTTCAAAATATTGAATAGCTGCGGCAATTCGTCTATGGACGCCTGCCGTTCAAAGCGCTGCCATTTGCTCAGCATGGCATCTGCGTTTTGCAGCAGGTGTGTAGGCATATCGTGAGGCGCCTGGACAGGCATGGAGCGGAATTTCCAGATCATGAAATAGGTCTTTCCACGTCCTACCCGTTTCTGCTTGAAAAACACCGGTCCCGGAGAATCCAGCTTGATAATCACCGCCACCACAAGCATGGGGATGGCAAGCAGCAGCAATCCGATCAAAGACAGGACAATATCGATGAATCGTTTAAAAAAGTGTTTATACATACAATTTACGCATCTTCCTGCAGAGACAGTGGCTGGTACAGACAGCTGCAAATCACCTTCGTCTGTGCCGGGAGAATGGTCCCTGCCGGCACAGACGCATTGCAGCCGATATGACAGCCATCGCCAATGAAGCAATTCTGTTCCACCACCGCGCCTGCTGAAAGCAAACAGCCGATGGCGACCGTGGTATTCGTCTGCACCACCGCCATCGGTTCCACAATGGTCCCTTTCATCAGCTGTGCCGACGGAGAGACATACGCCCGGGGATGGAGCAAAACAGGGATCTTGTAGCAGCTCTCCTCCAGCTTCCGGATCCACTTTAGCCGCTGTATCCCACTTTCCATCGCCGGGATGGCATAGGCATATTCTGTGGAAAACCGCTCATAGTCCAGCAGCTTCCCCACCGCTCCGGACGCCTGGTCATCCAGAAAATCGATCTGCGGGAAGCATCCCATTGCCTCCGCAATTTCTCTCGCCATCTGTCCGCATCGCCCCACGCCAAGGATCAGGAGCTTTTGGTTCATACGGCAGACGCCTCCCTCCATGTTTAAAAGCCGATCTGTTTCAGGCTCCGCACCTGTTCCGAAGACAGCTTTCCATCCTTCTGTGCCTTTTTCTGTTTCCGGACCCACAGGTCCAGCCGCTTTCCATTGGAAGCCACATAATTTGCCGGGATTCGCAAAGAACCATATGTTTCAAAATACTGCCGTGCCTGTGCGTACTGCTCCTGCCATACTCGTTCCTGCTTTCCGGTCCAGCACATTCCGATCTGCTCCAGCGCCCGGATCTGCTCCTTGGACAAGGTCTTTCCGCTCTGCTTGCCCAGATAGACCTGCCGCTGCTGATCCAGCCATTTCCCCAGCCAGATACCGTTTTCCACGTAATCTGCCGGGACATCCAAGTTGCCATACCTATGGTAATAGGACTGTGCCAGCGTCAGCCGTTCTTCCCAGGAATCTACCTTTTTCCAGGTCATTCCCAAGCGGTCCAGCTTTGCCTGCTGGGCAGCCGGCATATCCTGCCGCTCCCGCTGGCGGCACAGCCACCGTCCCAGCCGGAAGCCATCCGGTGTCTGGTAGGTGGTCGGCACATTCAAATCTCCAAAGGTCTTATGGTACGCAGCTGCCGCGGCATAGCCGCGCTCCCACTGCGTGTCAGACCTCTTTCGCCAGGTCATGCCCAGCTCATTCAGCGCCTGGATCTGCTCCTCTGAAAGCTGCTTTCTCTTTTCCGGGTTGCGGCAGGCGCTCCGTACCGCATGGAGCCACGTTCCCAGACGAACGCCGCTCTCTGTCACATACGACAGCGGGACCTCCAGATCATGATGCTCCCGGAAGTATTCCAGACACGCGGCGTAATACTGCTGCCACAGCTGGTCCGAAACATTCCACGTCATGCCGATGGCATCTAATGCGCGGATGCGTTCTTGGGACAGGTAGTGCTGCTGCGCCTGATTCTTCCGGTATGTCCGGAGGTTGGAGATCCATCTCCCCAGCCGCACCCCGTCTGCGGTTTCATAACCGGCGGGAACATTCAAATTTCCGTGGATCTCAAAATACTTCTGCGCGGCTTGATAATTCCGGTTCCAGGAGAGGTCCCGATAGCTGTCCCACACCATGCCGATGGCATCCAGCTTGGCGATCCGTTCCGCGCCCAGCCTTCCGTAAACCTCTCCTGCCCGCACCTTCCGCTGCGTCAGCAGCCACTGTCCCAGAGAGTAGCCCTCTGCCGTCCGGTAGCGCTTGGGGATCTCCAGATGGTGGTTCGCTTCGTAATATTCCTCCGCCTTCTGGTACATCAGGTCCCAGGAGGCTGTCAGCGTATCGTTCAGCGCCGCAAACAGCTCCCGGCAGTCCCGCACCTCATCAATGATCTGAAAATGCTCCTGCTGGATCAGGTCCTCCCGACCCTGTGACCGGTAATAGGTCATTGCCAGCTGCATTTCCTCTTCCACCGCGCCGATGCTATACAGGTTTTCGATATTCAGCACCACGTCGAAGATCACGGTATCCCGCTTCCGGTTTGCAGCCAGCGCCCGTCCGATCTGCTGCTTATAGATAATGGGGGACACCGTGGGGCGTAGCAGAATGACGCCGCTGATATCGTCCAGATGGATCCCCTCATTCAGCATGTCGATGCAGAACAGCAGCTTCAGATGATGGCTCCGGTCCTTTTTGAACTGAGCAAACGCCTCGCTGGTCTCCGGATCGCTGGAATAGGCGGAATAGACATGCGGGTCCTCATCCACCCTGGAAAACCACTCCGGCACCTTCTCCTGCATTTGCGCCATATGCTCCGCATTGGAGCAGAACACGATGTACTTTCCGTACCGGTCCTGCATCTGTCTGTCAAATACCTCGTCCAAGCCCTCTGCCTGCTGCAGCGCCCGGCGCAGTGCTTCTAGATACTGCTCCGCTTTTTCCCGTACTGCCGGATTTTTGGCGTTCCGGACCCTCCGCTCATAAGAGAGCAGGTCCTTTTGATAGGAATAGATGGACAGCACATACCGCGGGGCATGAAGAATTCCCCGGACGATCGCCTCGCCCAGGGAGATCTCAGACGCCACATTCCCGTCAAACAGCTCCGCCGCCATATCCCGCTGATTATCCAGATACCGGACGTTAGTCGCTGACAGCCCCAGCACGGGAGCCTTGGGATAGCATTTCAGCAGCCGCTTTACACCCAGTCCCCACATCTCCGCGCCGCAGCGGTGGAACTCATCCAGGATCACATAATCTGCATGAAGTCCAGAGAGCTCCGCTTCGCTCATTTTCATCAATTTGGCATAGGTGTAAAAGCAGATATTCTGAGGAACCGGAGCGCCAGTCACCGCCAGATTTTCCCGCTGTGTCTGGAAAATATACTCGGAGGGAGACAGCCAGCACACCGTCTTGTCCGGGTGGTCCTCGCAAAGCTTAAAGGCAATGAAGGACTTTCCTGTGCCGGTGGGATGGATGACCGCAGCCTTTCCGGTCTCGTCCAGCATAGCGGCTGCCGCCTCATATGCTGCCCGGTTGTGCGCATATAGCCCGATCATTGCCATCCTCCCCTCACATAATGTGCCTTGGTAAGTAAGGTACACTTCAATTACCAGGGTAGGTTGCAATTTCATATTTGCTGTGATAGAATAACAAACAGCAAAAAGCCGCCCAAATTCAACGAATTTAGACGACTTTTCAACTGACTTTATAAAATTTTCAGCGGTAAGTAAGGTGTACCTTCGTTGCCAAGGAAATGTACCAGAAGCACAATTATGGTTTTACTAAGTAAAACCATAATTGTCTTTGCT